>CAZALK010000007.1:0-215716 GCA_964486045.1 uncultured archaeon | reverse complement strand
CGTATTTCATATCTTGCCAATCTTTACTTCTCCTCCATTGCTATTTTCTTTATTTTCGCATATTCTTCAGAATATTCTGGTTTATCAGGATCGAATCGAAATTCTCCAATCACATATTTATTTAATAATTCTTTTTCTGACATGATTTTTGCCTGGTTGATACGCACACTATTTCTTTTTATCCAATCAATCATAATTCCTGTGTTATCCATTTTTTTACCTTGTATTCCTAAATATTCTATTCCTAAATTATCTAGGTTTTTTCTTCCAAAATAAGTAACACAAGGAGTTATTACTTCAATTATAGAAGTGCCTTTATGCTTTAAGGCTTTTTTAAAGTACTTCATAAGCGTACGTGGATGTGCAACCGTAGTTCTTGCAACATATGATGCTCCTGCGTCTAATGCCAATTTCACACCATCAATTCTATTTTCAAACATCCTATATGGGGTGGTTGTACTTGATGCACCATATAATGTTGTTGGAGCTCCTTGTCCTCCTGTCATACCATAGATACTGTTATTAAAAACTAATATAACACAATCAAGGTTTCTACGACAAATGTGAATAAAATGATTTCCTCCAATCCCGTAGCTATCTCCATCACCAGAAAATACTATAGGTTTTAATTTAGGGTTTGCCATTTTTATCCCAGTTGCTATTGGTGCTGCTCTACCATGAAGTGTTAAAAATTTTTGAGAAGCATGATGAACTAGAGTTAGCATTTGACTATAACATCCAATCCCAATGATTAATGGAAATGATTTTGGATCTAATTTTTCATCCTCAAAAATGCGAGTGAAAATATGACTTATTATACCATAACCACATCCTGCACAAAATGCGGAAAAATAACCACCCAATACTTTTCCTCCCCACGAATGTTGAATGTATGGATTATCAGGTTTTTCTGCTGGATATCTTGACATTATTTAGACGCCTCCTTTATCACTTTTAAAATATCATCGGGATGATGAAATTCACCAACTTTTGGAATTTTAATTAGTGGGATTCCTGGATTTGATACTCTTTCTACTTGTTCCGCTATAAATCCAGTATAATTTAATTCAGGCACTAAAATTGCTTTTGCATTTTTAGTACTTTCTTTTACTTTTTCATCATTGAAAGGCCACAATGTTACTAATCTTAAAATTCCAGCTTTGATTCCCTCTTTTCGAGCTATATCAACAGCACGATAACTCGTTCTCACGGGAAGACCATATGAAATAATAATTATGTCGGCATCATCTAATTTATATTCTTCAATTATAGAGATCTTATCCATATTACTTTTTACCTTTTCAATCAGTACTTCCACAAATTCTAATGCGTTACCGCCAGGAAATCCATCAGAATTATGAGGTGAATGTATAAACATCATTGGACAATGATCCGTCCCTATTATTGGGGGTTTTGGGATAACATAGGTACCCGTGCTAGTATCTTTATATGAGAATTTTTTACTCAAAGATTGGGGTAATTCACGTTTAATAACTCTTTTTTCTATTTCTTCTCTAGGAGGAATATAAACTGCTTCATGAAGATGTCCCAAATATGCATCGGAGAGAACAAATACAGGACATCGATAAGTTTCTGCAAAATTAAATGCTGTTATTGTTAAATCAAAGAGTTCTTGACAGTTCATTGGTGCTAATGCAATAACTTGAAATTCCCCATGACCCGCAAAACGGATTAATCCTATATCGTTATGATGCGGATCAGTTACAGGGCCTGCACTACCTGGTCCCACACGTTGAACATCACAAAACACAAATGGGATTTCGAGGTTTGCCGCCATAGAAATTGTTTCTGTCATCAATGAAAGTCCTGGCCCGGAAGTTGCTGTCATAGCTTTTGCACCTGCTAGAGATGCACCTACGACTGAATTAATTGATGCTAATTCATCTTCCATTTGCATACAACATCCCCCAACCTCAGGTAACCTTTTAGCAAGGTGTTCAAGAGTTTCTGTTGAAGGAGTTATAGGATAGCCCCCAAAAAAATCCAATCCTGCAGCTAATGCTCCTTCTGCCATAGCTACATTTCCCATCATTACATATTTACCTTCTGGTAAAAATCTTTTATTATTTTTGACACTCAATTCTTTCACCTCATTAAGTTTTAGCTTTTTCAGATTGATATCCTTCTTTCTCTCCCAAAACATAAATACACCAATCCGGACAGCAGTATTCGCAGCGTCTACAGCCGGTACAATAATTTTCTTTACCATCTTTAACTTTTGGAACATAGGCAATTCTGTAATTCAATTCATCACTAAGGTCCAAAATTCCTGTAGGACATACAACGATACAAGCTCTACAACCACCACAACGATCCTTATTTAAAAATAATGAGAATTTCTTTTCTGTATTTTCAATTAATTTTGGAATTTTTTATCAACTTTCAATTTATTTAATTATTGTTAGGAAATATTTTAACAATTATAAATTTCAATCAAATTTGTATTAAGCTTTTCTCAAACTTTAAAAATAAAGTAAAAAAGATTAAAGGAAGATTCATCAAAGCTAGAAAGCATATATTCACAATATCCCAGAAATCAATGGAACTTTATGGTCTAGCACTAAAAGATTTTTATAATGGGAACACAAACGTTCAGATGATTTTTCATCGAGATGATGGATTAACAGAAAAAACCCTACTGAATTTTTATTTCAGAAATGAGAATAACTTCACATCAATAGAAAAACAAGCCAATAAATTATGTCAGGGTAGAATACTTGATATCGGAGCAGGAGCTGGATCTCACAGCTTAACACTTCAGAAGAATGGATTTGATGTTTTAGCTATTGATATTTCTCCTCTTGCTTGTGAAATTATGAAGAAAAGGGGTGTCTTAAACGTGACGTGCTCAAGTGTTTACGATTTAAAAGATGAAACTTTTAATACTATTTTACTGATGGGTAGATCGATTGGATTTGTAGAAAATTTGTCTGGTCTCAAGAAATTCCTGATTTATTGTAAAGATCTTTTACAACCTGGAGGAATAATATTACTCGACTCCCTGGATGTTAAACAAACTACAAATCAAATCCATTTGGGATACCAAGAGAAAAATTTGAGATTAGGACGTTATGTTGGGGAAATTTACCTTCAAATAGAATATAATGGTCACTTAGGAGAAAAATTTCAAATTTTACATATTGATCCGCTTACACTAACGAACATCGCTAATGAAATAGGTTGGGCATGTAACATTTTGATAAAAGAAAAGAATGGCGCTTATTTAGCTAAAATATTTTAAATTTTAATCAGATAATTGGTTAAAAATTCTACCGTATCTGAGGGCAATATGAAAAAAGAACTCTTTTTTTAACACTTTGAATTACTAAATATAATTTACTAAAATCGACACAATCTATTATAAAAATTAAAAGAATGGTGATCAAAAAATGAATATCATTCCATTGTTTACATCAATCATATCATTTGTTTTTACAGCTCTTTTGGTTCGTCAATATATTCAAAGACGGAAAATCCATCAATTATTATGGACAATAGCTTTGTTATTTTATGGATTATCTACTTTAATGGAACTGCTAATGAATACAGAAATACTTGGTCTGGGTAATCCATTTATTTTTGGTGTTTTTTATGTAACCGCAACGTCACTAGTTGGGTTTTTAGGTGCAGGTCAACTCTATTTAATAGTTAAGGATAAATTTGCACATGTTTTCTTAGCATTTGTCATAATTTTTACAGTAGCATTATTAATAGCTCTAGGTATCGAACCATTCCCAACTGGATTAACTTTTGTTGGTGATCTTGGAGATAACATTAGAATTATTTCGGGGGGATATCCATATTCTGTTAGGATTTATGCAATCGTTTTAGCTTCAGTAGGTGGTGTAGTTTTACTTGTTGGCTCATTATATAGTTTTGTAAAAGATAGGAGCAGATATTATGCATTCTTTTTTACCTTGGGGGCTATATTTCCGATGCTTCGTAGTGTTCCCTTCGGATATTTAGGGAATGAATTAGCTGGAGTTATTTCTTTATTGGTTGGATATTTGTGGAGCGTTTTGTTCATAAAAAAGCAGAATGATGAGATCTCAGATTAGACAAAAATTAAGTAGTTTAACAAATAAATAAAATAATCAATAGTAGTACACCATATTTTTTTCTTTTTCTAATTATTTGTAAAAAGGTAATATTTGATGAAACTTTAGCATATAAATTTGTAAGTTCTTAAACTCAGAAGTACCGAAGATTGGTATGAACCCTAAAATGATTTTAGAATCTTTTGCTGAAACTAATTATAAATAAGTTTTTGTGATTTTATCTAATTCATCCATTAACCTTTTATCAATAGGTTTCACGGGTGTTTTTTTTGATAGTTTAACTGCTTCCTCTCTTGCTCGTTTTCTTGCTGATTTAGAACCTGCTGTCTTCCATGAATTACGTGTCATCCTATCTATAATCCCACTAGGAAGAAATAATTCTTTTCTAAAATATTTTAATGTAGATGGATGAGATATTAATTCTTCTTTATCACCGTAATCTCTTAAAATATCTGAAGCAAAAGGTGTCCCGTAATCCTCAATACCTTTAAGAAGCCTTTTTACCATTCCGATAATTTCGTTGTCGATAATCAGCTTTTCCACACTTTGAGTCGACTCAAAATCAAGCATTCCTGGACCGGAAACCATATTAACTCCCGCAAGACCTGCAAGTAATGCTCCCATACCTGCTTCAAAACCAGCTTGAGCATCTGGAATTTTGGAGTCACTTAAGCTCATATAGGCGTGGACAGGTAAATTCAAGAATTTTCCCATCTCGACATCTCCAAGATTAATCATCATTGTTTCAATTGCACCCATCGGAGTAGTTCCGTGCTTCATGTCAAAAACAGCAGGAGAGCCACCCCAAATTAATGGAGCCCCTATTTTTGCTAGTTGAACAATTACAACTCCTGCTAGACACTCTGCACAATGTTGTGTAATTGATCCTATTAAAGTTATTGGAGCACTGGCCCCTGCTAATGGCATTGATACAAATTCAGAAGGTATCATGCTTTTTGCTGCATCAATTAGCGATTGTGTTGTAAGATCAGACCATTTTAAAGGAGGACTGGGACATGCATCAAATATTGCAAGTGGTTTTCGAGCTAAATCATCTTCAGAAGTTCTGCAGGCAAGTAAAATTTCTTTCATAATTGCGAAGCTTTCTTTACGAAATGTTCCGGTCACTGTTGGTTTATGACAATGTGATAATGCTAAATATAGACGATGCCAATCTTGAGCTTCATTGGGAACATCGTGATAAATTAAAGCCGTACTTTGGGACTCAATAAAATCTAATTGGTCAACGATTTTAGAAAATCGGATAAAATCTTTTGAAAAAGCTTCTCTTATTTCCCTCGTATCTTCATCAAGAATAAAAATAGCTGCTGACCCTGGATCGAAGTGAACCCTATCATCTTTTAATGTAATACTTTTATCTCCCTCCCTATCGAACAAGGTAATTTCATTAGGAACTGAATCTAGACATTTACTGATCAAATCTGGGGGAATAAGATACCGTCTTCCTTCATGATTTAATCCTTTCTCCTCAAACAATTCAACAGCCTCTTGATTTTCAATGAAAATTCCTTGAGTCTCTAATATTAATTTTGCCTCCTCTAAAATTTGTTCCTTGTGTTTTTCATCCAATACCTTAATCTTAGGTCTTAATATTGTCATATATAATTCACATCCTTCCTTCTAATCTAAAAATTATCTATTATTTTTCGAATTTCATAAATAGTCTTTGGTGATGTCCCACAGCAGCCACCAACTACTTTAACTCCTAAATTTATCATTTCTTGGATATCACTAACAAACTCCTCAATTGGTTGATCATATAAAGTCTGTGAACCTTGAATTCTGGGTTGGCCTGCATTTGGTTTTGCAGAAATCGGAATATTTGTCATTTCTATAGCTTGTGTTACTAAATCTAGCATATCTTCTGATCCAAGGGTACAATTTGCCCCAATGACATCTACTTTTTCACTTTCTAATGCTCTAATGCATTTTTCTAAAGAATCTCCCATGATTGTGAAAAACCCTCTTTTTGTCTTTTTGTATGTGATGGATGCAATAATTGGTTTATTTGAGACTTCCCTTATTGCCCGGATTGCCGTCAATATTTCCTCAAGATCAGAAATAGTTTCAACATGATAGAGGTTAACTCCTTTGTCTAATAGTTTTGATTGCATTTTAAAACTTGAATGCCATTCTTCACTAGTAGCATTTCCTACTGGTGGGCGAAATTCACCAGTGGGACCAATATCACCAACGATTAAACGTCCGGTAGGACATGCTTTCTTGATATTAACTAAAGCGTTCTCTATAATTTCTTGGATTTGATCTTCAAGGTTATGACGTCTTAAATTTAATGGGGTGGAGCCAAAGGTGTTTGTTTGGCACATATCAGAACCAGCATCATAATACGATTTGTGGATTTCAACAATACTATCTGGATTTTCGACATTTAAAATATCTGGTACCTTTCCTAGAGCTAATCCTCTTTTTATAAGTTCTGTGCCAAATCCTCCATCAAAGAGCACAATTTTGGAATTATTTTTTAACCAATCTTGAAAGGACAAACTTATATCACCTCGAAATTTAGTTTTTTATTTAGCTAATAATGATCTAACTAATTTTACAGCATCTATAGCATTTTCAGCGAATCCATCAGCTTTACATTCTTCTACCCAAGCTTTAGTAACGGGAGCACCACCAAGAATTACCTTAAATTTGTTTTCTAGATTTCTTTTTTTTAGAATTTCCATGATTTTTTTCTGCCCAAACATTGTTGTTGTTAAGAGAGCAGAAACTCCAATCACATCTGCGTTTTTTTCAATTGCGACTTCAATAATTTTTTCTGGTTCAACATCGGCTCCTAAATCATAAACTATAAATCCATATGCTCGTAGCATAGTAGCGACAATTGTTTTCCCGATAGAATGAATATCTCCCTTTATTGTGGCTATTACAATCGTGCCAAGAGAAAATCTTTCTGTTCCACTTTTGAGATGAGGGATGATGAGATCCAGGCAATCTTGCATGATTCGTGCACCCATCATTAATTCTGGCAAAAAATACTCACCTTCTTCCCATAATTCTCCGACTCTTCTAATCCCTGCCGCATATCCTTTTTCAATAACATCTAGTAAATTTAAGTTTTCATTAATCGCTCTATTTGCCAATTCAATAGCGTTTTCCCCCTCTAAATTAACAATTGATCTTGATATTTCATTATAAATGCTGGTCAATACAAATCTCCTAATAGTTAAGTGTAAAAACAATATTTTGTAAACAATAAATAAAACATTAATTAACTACATATGTGAAACAAAAAAAACATTATTATGAAACTCAAAAAATACATGGGATATCTTTCAAAGTATAATTTTACAAAGTTACCTTAATCGTATTCTAGGGTCAAGAATTGCATAGGAAATATCTGCTATAAGATTGAATATTATCACAATTAGAGCGAATATAAAAATCAATATGATAAATATCCCATAATCAAGCCTTTGCATAGAATCAAAGAAAAGGTAACCTATACCAGGCATTCTAAACGCGACTTCTAATGGAATCATCGCCGCGAATATTCTTGGAAAATTCATACTTATCATGGTAATAACGGGAGGAACAGCGTTCCTGAGTGCATGATTTTTCAGAATTTTTCTCCTACTAATGCCTTTTACTCTCGCTGTTTGTATATAATTTTCTTGAAGGACAGATATCATACTTGATCTAGTGTGTCGATGAATAAATGATAATTGTATTATTATCATAGCTGAAATTGGAATAAGAATATGATATAAATAGTCTACTAAGATATCGTATCTTCCTGAAATAATACAATCAATAATACGTGAATAAGTAATAACCAGTGGATCTCCAATACCTGGGCTCTTGTATCCATAAACGGGGAATAACACAATTCCAGTATTTAAACCAAATTGAAGTAAAAAGAGCCCGAAAATAAAAACTGGTATTCCCGAAATGATATAGAATATTGCTCTAGTACTTAAATCTAGTTTTTTATTTCGATTTCCAGCTCCTATTTTGCCTAGTTTTACACCTATTAATATCGCGATTAACATACTTAATATTGTCACTTCTAATGTTCTAGGTAATCTCTGAATAATTATATCCCATACAAGTGAATTCCGAACAATTGTTACAGAAACCCCCCAATTTCCAGTAAATAGATCCATAATAAAAATAAAATATTGAACAATAATGGGTTTATCTAAACCCAAATATCGATACATAGCTTGATACTGTTCATCGGTAAATGGAAAATGTAACCTCGAAAGAACAATTGCTTCAGCGTCCATAATTTGCCGACTGATGAAGAAAACAATAGTAATTACTCCCAATAAGACTGGTATTGAAATTAAAAACCGCTTAAAAGCATATAGCAATAAATTCACTATGTCTGAAGTAAATTTATTTATCTTTAATAAATTTTCGAAATCCATCTTACCCTCTGTACTCATTTTATAGCTTCCTTTTCATCTATATTAGCGATTAAAATTGACATTTTTTGAAATATTAATATAAAAGTAAATACTAACTATAATACTAATATTTATTGAGTGTGGATTTGGTATTCCCATTCGCATATTCATACCATTCGCATATTCATACCGAAGACTTTATATTGTGAACGATGAGCTTCATCAACAAGAACAAATATATTTTGATCATCATTGAGTTTAGGAAATTCTACTCCCCTTCTTGATATACCTGTTTGCGAATCCGCATCTTTAGTACGAAATTTTTGAATGGTAGTAAGATCATGAGTGTTAATTAATATAATCTTAATCGCCAAAACTTAATAAGGAAGTTACAGAAATATGAATTAGTTAGATTTATTTGATTTAATTGAGGATCAGCCTAAGATGGATGCGATTGTATCAATTATTACTTCAGCTGTCCTATTTCTAGCGATAATGGTAATTTTTACAAAGGAACGGTTAGATTATATTTCTTTTACATTACTATCAGTAGTTATTGCGTCTTTTATTGCAGGTATTACATTTGATGTTGGGTTTACAGAATTTATAGCCTATATCGAATTTGAACCGATAATATTTATAATCTGTATGCAAATTATAGTTGCCATTATGGAAGAACAAAACATATTTAGGTGGATCGTCTTAAAAACCATTCATTGGACGAAAGCTGATCATAGAAAATTCTTCTTTTTGATCTGTTTTATGGCAAGTATGACATCAGCACTTATCTCTGATATTACAGTAATAATTATTTTTGTACCCGTCGTCATACAAGCTTGTAAAATCCTGAAAATAAATCCAGCACCTTATCTTTTTGGTCTTAGTTTTACAATTAATATAGGGTCTATTTATACTCCTTTTAGTTCAGCTGAGAATATTCTTATAGCAAATGCTTTTTCACTTAATTTTATTTACTTTCTATTAAATTTTTCTCTGATAGTTATTCCAACCCTAATTTACACCCTTTTCCTTATAGATTTTACCATGCTTAGAAAACAAAAAGCCCCTCCTGAAAGTTATAAGAAAATTCTTCTTGATATCATGGATCCTAACATAATTATTGTTAATAAAAAGAAATTTGTTTTCAATTCAATATATTTTGTGGGTATAATTTTTGCATTAATCATTATCCCTGAAGCTTATTTAGTCGCTGTTGTTGGTGCGGTTATAATGTGTCTTTTAAATCGAAAAAACTTTACAGAAATTCTTGTTAAAACTGATCTAAAGGTTATTGTATTCTTTATAGGAATATTCCTCCTTATGGGTACAATGCAAATAAATGGAACTTTTATAATTCTTGGTGATTTAATAAATAACTTTATCTCGGATAATGCTCTTATTGCGGCTATAACAATTTTTCTGATGATAAGTGTGTTGTCTGCCTTTTTAGCCCAAGTTCCAACTGCTCTCGTATTTATCACATTAATGCAAAATATTTATGGTATAGAGCAAGTCCCTAACATTGTTATTATGGCAATCATCCTTGGGATAAATATTGGCTCTAATTTTTTACCACAAGGAGCTGCAAGTGATTTAATAACCTTAAATCTAGCAGAAAAAAATGACGTATCAGATTTTAACTATAAATCATTATTAAAATATGGTTCTATGATGACTTTAGTACATATTGGAGTTAGTATAATCTACTTAACTTTATATTCAATAATTATTCCCTAGTTTGCTACAGTTTAAGATATACAGGTCAGAGGAACTTTTTTAACTTAGACATTCTTAATATCTATACAGGGAAAGAGTTTCACAGCACAACCTATCCTGACACTATAACACCCTACATCGTTTGGGGAATGCAGACAACACTCGGGACCTATGATCATTTGACAATCGATGAGTATCAATATTTTTGACCGATTTGGCTACTTCGGCAGAGAAAGACTTCCTTTATTAGTCCTCTTTTTCTATATCAACCTGATCAACACTGTGGAGTTCGCAATTCATTGAATCCAAGATTCCAATTATTTCGTTAAGGTTAAGGTTAGTCCCTTCAAGGTTTATATAGACAGAAGCTGTTTCTTGATCTAATTCATCAACTTTAATGCAAACTTTTGTTACTCCATTAATTTTCAAAAGATTACGAGCTACTAAATCAACTTCGGGTTGGCGGGGTTTTAAAACGTCGAGATAATACCCTACTTTCATTATTTTATAAAACTTTTAAGTTTAATTACACAATAATAGTTTTAGTTGATATTTTATTATCTTTTTTTTAGGTAATAAAGGTTTCCTAAAAATAATACCCCCAATAATGAGGAGATTTACCCCTTTAATTTTTTGATCCTTTTTCAACAATATACTCCCAACTAAAAATAAAATAAAAGAGATAAGCGCAATTATATCCGGTATGAATGGTTCCCGAAAATGAAAATTGACTGTAAAAATCATAGTAAGGAATGAATAATCCTAAATTTATTAATTTTATGTGCTCACGAGAAACTGAACTGGTTTTAATGACATGAAGCTAATATCACTTTGATATCAGCACATAGAGTTTTGGAATTCTTAAAAATGCTTCTCTGTTGAAAGTTAATTAATAGAATTATAATAAACGATTCAGCCTTATTAATGTGGGTCATTGTGTAGATTAATGCCTAAACCGATTTTCTATGTAAACTATAAGGGCTAGGGGGGGGAAAAATAATATGGTGTATTATTTTGGGAGCTGAATCATTATGAAGGATTTTAACGCCCCCCCTAGTTGTTTAATATGTTGTTATCCAATCTGCACTGAAAGATTGTATGCCTTGAATGTCGTGGTGAGATGCTTCACCAATAACCGTTTGTGTAATATGTTCTGGATATGTTTTATGTGGAAAATCTGATGTTCCAAATCCTTTCTTTTTCAGATATTTATTGAGAAGGTATGTAAATCCTATTCCCCCTATTACTGCAAGTATTGAACCGAAAATTATTCTCTTATTCATTTTTAAACCCTCCATTTTCCTACATGTTTTTTTGGATCGCCTGATAATGTATAAGGCTTTCCCCAATTAGATTGATCGTATTTCTGTTCGATTTCTTCGTCAGTCATCCCCCTCTCTCTATCCCGTTCTAAATTTATCTGTCTATGATGTTCCGCTTCTTCCATTCTGCCTTCGGGGGTATTTTCATAGTTCTTTTGTTGCTGTAAAGCGTCTTCACGCCTATTAGCAAAATCAGAAGTAAAAACTCTAAAATTGAACGAAATGGGTGTATTTCCTATTAGTAAATTCAGTGAAGAAGATGTTAAGTATTGGAAAATTTTATTTGAGAAATATGGAAATTTTACAAGAGTTGTAGAAAAATTTAGAGAATATACAGGAAAATTCGTCTCAGATTTTACGGTCAGGCAAAAGCTTAAAGATTTACTTCTTAATAAATATGAAAAATGGCATAAGAAATATCAATTATCTGGTAAATACTCATGGGAAGATGCCCGTTTATGGAAAAACCTTTATGAATCATTACATTCTTTTAAAAAAGTTGAGAGTTTTATTAAAGAAGAATTTGATCCTATTGGACCATTTGAGACGACTATTAGGGAGTATCTAAAAAAATATATGAATCGTATCTTAGGAGAAAATTATGATAAATGGGTAGAAAGATATCATAAAACTGAACCTTACAAATATAATAAAAAAGACTATATTTATTGGAAAAAATTATATGAAAAATTAGGAAGTCTAAAAGAGGTAAGAGTACATTTAGCGAAGGAGATAAACAATTTTCTCTGCGGGGACATCGGCTCCCAAGTCGTAAACTTCATAACCATAAGCTCTTAACATTGTCCCAACAATTGTTTTTCCGATAGAATGAATATCTCCCTCTATTGTAGCCAACACAACTTTACCTTGTGAAACTTCTTCTGAACCCTTCTTAAGATGAGGAATAATTAAATTTAAACAATTTTGCATAATTTGTGCCCCTCTCATTAATTCTGGCAGAAAATACTCACCTTCTTCCCACAATTCTCCTACTTTTCGAATTCCCGCAGCATATCCTTTTTCAACAACTTCAACTAAATTCAAATTATCTTTTATTGCTTTGTTTGCTAAATCGATTGCTTTTTCTTCGTCTAAATCAACGATGGAATCAACCATATTTTTATAAACTTGTTCTTGAGACAACCAAACCTCCCCTAAAATGTAGTTAAACCAAAAATGATATTTTTAACTTTGGTAAAAAATATTATTAAAATCATATGAGAAATAAGAAAAACCTTATTGTTGAATAGAAAAAAATATTTGCTTAGGTGCTTTTAAATTATTATCTAAATAAAACCAGTATATTAGTGATTTTATGTCAAAGAAATTTTCAAAGGAACCATTAAGGGGTATGAAGGATTTCTACCCTTCTGATTTACGTGAGATGAATTGGATCATTGAAAATATTAAATATGTTGCTGAACTATATAGTTATGATGAATTTGAGAGCCCTCAATTAGAACCAGTTGAAATTTTCGCAGCCAAATCATCTGATGAGCTTGTAAATGAACAGTCTTTCATAATAGAGAAAAAAAAGGGTGAGAGACTAATCCTCATTCCAGAGCTCACTCCTTCTTTAGCTCGAATGATATCTAAAAAAAATCAGGAACTTAAAAAACCAATTAGATGGTTTTCAAATCCTACCTGTTTTAGGTATGAACGCCCTCAGAGAGGCAGACGTAGGATGTTTAAGCAATTCAATTTTGATATTTTGGGTGAAAACAGTTTATTTGCAGAACTTGAAATCTTTAATATTATTGTTGACATTTTCACGGAATTTGGAGCTACAGAAGAACAGTTCCAAATTTATTATAACAACCGTCGATTTATTGATATGGTATGTAAAATCATACTGAAAATTCCTGAAGAAAAAATACCTATCGTTTACAAAATCTTAGATAAATCTGATAAAATGGAAGATAGTGAATTCGAAAAATTAGTCACTGAAAACTTTCAAAAAAATTCAGTAATACAAGGCATATTTAAATTAAGAGATTCTAAAAATGTTGAAGATTTGTTGAACAAATTTTCCGATATCCCAGGAGAAATATATAATACAGAAGGTTATAATGAATTAGTAAAATTTCAGAGTTTACTAAAGGAGACAGGGCTCTCCGTGTATTGTACTTTTTCCCCAAGTGTAGTAAGAGGTCTTGATTACTATACTGGTATTGTTTTTGAGGTTTTTGATACAGGAAAAGAAAATATTCGATCAATATTTGGAGGAGGGCGTTACGACGATTTACTCTCCATTTTTTCTGATGAAAAAGTGTCTGGGATTGGCTTTGGAATGGGTGTTTTGATGTTATCATTATTCCTAAAAACGTATGACTTAATTCCAGAAGACGCGAGTGAAAAAGATCACACTGACACGATTTATATTGCCTCAATTAATGAAAAAGTATCAACTTATACGATTAAGATTGCTCGTAGTCTCAGAGATGAGGATTTTGCCTGCATAATTGAATATAAGTTTAAAAATTTAAAAAATCAGCTAAAAAGAGCGAATGAGCTTGGTATTATTATTGTTTTAATCATCGGACCTGAAGAAATGGAAGAAAATAAAGTAACAATCAAAAATATGGTTTCCGAAGAGCAAAAATCGATTAATTTCGAAGATATAATTGATGAAATTTATACAATTCTTGATGAATTTGGGGAATCGTAATTTAACCGATAATAATTTATTCTTATTTTTAAGATATTATAGTTAGGAATTGAAGCTCATTAATTTTTTTTAATAGTAATTTTAAATTCTATAAATATAAATAAATGGTTAAAGATGCTTAATTAACAATTATTTCTTTTAGGTAATAATATGTCAGGAGAAAAAAAAAAAATGATGAATCCAATTTTAAACTAGAATATAAAATCGAAAATGTACTCAAACAATACGATATAATTTTTTTGTCGTAGATTTAAATTACTCATACCTATTTAAACTATATTACTGGTGAGATTTATTAAACTTAATAATTAGCATAAACTCAATTCTTTTTAATTAAATCAGGGTAAATAGGAGTAAATTTTTCATTAAAGAGTTTTCATGCTTAACTTTTACTTCAAGGAAATTAGAAATGAATAATATAGCAAATTCAATAACAATTTCTCTAAGAATTTAAGTTTTATTAAATGAAATTTTTCAAACTAAAATTCGAATTAACCAAAGGGAGATTGTAATTAAATTACCGGAAATAAACAAAACAGAGCTTCCCCTTCTTCCTTGAGGAAGAACGTCTCGAACTATCATATAAAATAGTATTCCTAAAACAAATGCCAGTACATAATTTGTTACCAAATGCTCAAATTCTAATACAAGTCCTAAAATAGCACCCAATATAGGTAAAACTGAAAGAATGATTTTGCTATATTTTTCTTTTAACCGAGTATCTATTGAATCCAAGGAGATGGAGGAGGTTAACATCTGTAGAAATAACGGAACTGATAAATTGAGGACTAGGAAAAAATCTAATTCGACTAATGAAGCAATAATGAATCCTACCAAAAAATTATCTAAACCAAATCCAATAATGTGTACTACTTTTAGGTCTTCTAATAGTTCTTGCTTATTCATTATATGTTTATATATGTATTTCTCAGCAAGGTGCATTAGTAAAAAACCAACCAGCATGAAAAGAAATAAAAGTTCAGAAAATCCCCTAGAAGTAACGTCGGGCACCAAAATCAGAAATAATAGAGAAATGAGCAATCCTGCGCTGAAACTCAGAACAGAATCGCGATGTCCTGCAGCTAAACCCGAAATTCTATGACCGATAAAGTCTGTTACTCCCATTATTACAGCAATTATAAGTATTGCCAATATTGTTAGGTCGATCATAACCTTTGCCTTAGGTATAAGATAATCTTCATGAGTATGTATAGATAAACTTTAATCTAATAATAAACTTGATAGAAATTATTGTTTTATTAGAAAAAATATATACCTTATTAAGAATTAACCAAATCTTTAAAATAATTAATTCGATAAATATATTGACTAAGAATAATCGCTTAAAAGATTTTCTAGGCAATTATAGATTTAATTTGAGTAAAAATACATGCTTAAATATACTTATAAAATATTAATTAAAACATGATGAATAGGTTAAAAATAGTTCTATGACTAAAATTATCTTTATGTCTGCTTTTCCGCCAATGATACATGGAATAGGATCTTATACCAAGTATTTAATGGATGCTTTATATGAAAAAGGTTGTGACTGTGCAATAATAAGTTTTGATCCTAATGCTTGTGAATTTCCTATAATGAAGGAGAAAAAAGTAGAATGTGAGTATCCAGTTCTGTATATCATCCCTAGCGATAATGATTATAATTTCAATCTGATCATTGACAGTTTAACTAAATTATTTAGATCTGGAGATAATTATGTTTTGTGGATACAACAAGGTGATAGCTTTTGGAGAAATCGTCCAAAATTTGTGAAGATGTTGAAATTTTTCAAGAAGAAGAAAGTTGAAAACATAATCGTTACACATCACACTCTTAATTTTCAGAGTCCCGAAACCAAATATGGTCTTAAAAAATGGCAATATGAATTACTTAAAAACGAATTACCTTATATAGATGTGAATACTGTATTCACAAATGGGGCTTATATGGCAATTACTAAAGCATTCCCTGAGTATAAAGATAGGACGGTTTTAATTAGACATGGTGTCCCGTCATATCCTCGAATAAGTCAGGAGAATGCTAAAAAAGATATTTTAAGTTGGCTTGAGAGTGAAAATGAATTAAACCAAGATTGGCAAAAAAGCCTAGAAGATTTAAATTCAAAGATTTTTAGAAAGATTACTATTACATTTGGAGATGTAGGGTTCATAGAAAATAGAAAACTTTCAACTAATATCCATTCTACTATAAAACTTTTTCAAAAAAAATTCCCTATCAAGAATATAGTTGGTTTATATATTGGAACTCTAAGCTTACAATCTAAACCAAAAATTAGCTATCTACAAAGACTTAAAAATCTACACAATCCTGTGAATAACTTCTACTTCTTTGAAACCTATGTGCCTGAAAGATTATTCGCGAAATCACTAAGGGCTTTAGACGTAGTTCATATGTGGCAAGAAGATTGCAGGCAGAGTGGAAAACTAGCTCACGCTATTGGTATTGGTGCCACAATTATTGGTAGAAAAGTCGAGGGCGTAGGCGAAACTCTTAAAATGTGTGGTTATCCTGCGCTGAACACTTACAAAGATTTTCTAAATGAAATAGAGCGATTTATAGCCAATTCTGAGTCTAAAGATTTAATGAAGAAAAGAGCTAGCAAGTATGCTAGGACTTATAATTGGGAGAATCAGGCCTTAAAACATATAGAACTTGCAGAATCTTTAATTTCAGTAGATAAATTACCTCTATTAGATGGATGAGAGTGATTAGATGAAATATGAATTGAGAAATTTTCCACTTAAAAGAAAAGAATTTGATGAAAAAATGAGTTTTGCTGAAAAAAATCTCTTCAGTTTGGGGCTAAAAGATGTAGCAGAAGAGATTGGTAGAGAGAATGCAAAGTGGTTCATAGCTAATATACATTCTATTCAAGAAAAGTTAGGGTATGAAAAAAAAGCTATGGTCGTCGGAGCACCTGGTTTCACTTTCCAAACATCTTCTGACAAATTTCGTAGAGGAATTCCTGAAGGAGCACGGTTCACATGGGGAGATAATACATATGATTTTGTTCCAGCAAGCTTAGATATAGATTTTTGTGGTATGCTAGTTGGCATAGTAGAAGATGATTTAAGTCTTGAGAGAATTTTGAACATCTTATATGAAATGAGAGAAAAAAAATATGAAATCGATAATATAGAGATAGAAAGATCTTATTTTTGGCCAGGAAGTCATTTTTTGAAGGTATATGATGTTAAAAACTATAAAAACCTAGACTTACAGAAAAAAGTTGCAGTTTTACACACATCTTCAAATAAAATGCGGAATCAATTAAAAGATTTAGTTCGAGAGAGGAGTGAAGAAATAGAAACATCCCTTGGTATAACACGTGTTTTGCGAGGAAAAGATGCGAAGAAATATGAAAAATATTGCAAGTATGCAAGCGACTTTTCTAAAAGAAAACGTCAGAATCTCTTTGAAGAGATTTTTGATGGTGAAATAATAGCAAACCATAATCACTGTGATTTAAAAGGACTTAATGAAGCAATTATTGGCTGTGATGTGGTTGAAGAGGGAGAAATTTCTGTGATATCATTAATTAATAGAGCTTATCTAGTTAAAGGTAAAAAGAATCTTTCTTCAGAAAAAATCGAAGAATGCTTTGGTTCAAGATCAATTGAAGAATGGGCTTATAATTACCTTTTAAACCTTAATATGGTTTCTCATGGAGGTGGTCATGAATTACCTGGAGTAGATCGTCTTGAAAAAGTCGTTTTTTTTCCTGAGGGAAGAATATTTTTTTTAAAGTGCGGTTCTAGTACCGATGTATATGAAGACTTGTGGAATTTCCCTCGCGGTTACAGAGTAGAAGGTATTTTGGAGAGAGTCCAATCTCTTGGATTAGCAAGTCAT
This sequence comes from uncultured archaeon, assembly GCA_964486045.1. Lineage (GTDB taxonomy): Archaea > Asgardarchaeota > Lokiarchaeia > Sigyniarchaeales > SOKP01 > Loki-b32. Next base: position 197,658 of record CAZALK010000007.1, on the reverse strand, counting down.
TATGCAACTCTTCAATTAAATTATACTATCAAGGTCGATTTCTGATATCAAAAAATATATTCAATGTACATTAAATCAAGTAGATAATTTCTTAACTTTGGATTTCTTTTTTTGTTATAATCTCTTTTAAATATAAATAAATAACGTATTTTATGAGAAAATTTTTAATTAAAGTTGATTTATATTATTTCATAAATAAATTGAATACCCCAAAAGTTTCGTGAATTTATTAATATTCACCGATATTTTTATTAATAATCCTTTAAAACGTCCTAAATTATTGATCATTTAGCTTAAAGGGTAATTAATTTAATTAAAATTTTCATATAGTAATGTAAAAAAAGTTCTAAATAAAATAATAAAGGTTTTGGTTTCACCAAACATATTTAAAAATGAGGAATAGAAAAATCGAGGGTTTAATCCTCGCAGCGGGTTTTTCTAATCGATTTAATTCGATGGATAATGCATTTAAAAAATATTTATTAAATGTAAATAATTCGAATATTCTAAGTTATATTATTGGTGGAATGATTAAAACTGGAATTAGAAAAATTAATATTATAGCTAGTAAAATTTCAAATAAATCAAAATATAAACAAATTCTCTTAAATTCCATAGGAAAACTGGGAATTGATTTTAAAAATTTTAAATTAAATATAATTGAAAATAAAACTCCAAAAAGGGAAAACGGTTATAGTCTTTTTTTAGGTTTAAAAGCAATCTCCTCTGAATATACATTATTATCAATGGCAGACCACATTTTCTCAGAAAACATTTTTTCTCAATTGGTAATGAATTATCACAGATATGATATTCTCTTAGCTACAGATCCCATAAATTTAAAAGACCCTTATAAATTAGAAGATGCTACTAAAATATACGGACTTAATTCTTTTATTACCAATATTGGTAAAGAGATACCTAAGTATAACCGATTAGATATGGGAGCTTTTCTATTAAGGACGAAAGTTATTCGTAATATTTGTCAGGAAATAAAATTAGATACTTATAAATTTGGAGTAACAAATGTTATTCTTTTAGCTATTGAATCTGGACTTGATGTAAGTTATTTTGATTTTCCAAATGTCTTTTGGTTAGATGTAGATAATTCTTCAATATATCAAAAGCTAAGAGAACTTTTTGGTGATTCTTCTAATATACATCCTTTTGGTTTGTACCCTTCAAAACATATCTCATATAAAGGAAAAAAGAAATGAATGTGAAAATGAAACAAGATTTTATTCAAAGTAAAGCAGAAAATCAAGATTTTTTTAATATTGGTATTATTGTTTTACCAAATAATCCATTTTTTATTAAAGATCAACCTTTTTATATGAAAAAGTTATGTGGCGTTTCGATTTTAGAAAGAAATATTAATATCTTAAATAAAAGTGGAATAAAATTTATATTTATTATATCAAAAAAATCAGATAATTTGAATTTAAATAAAGTAACATAAAAAATTTAAGGAGAGATGTTGTAATGAGTAAAATTAAAATAGCTATTGTTGGAATTGGTAATTGTGCTTCGTCTTTAATTCAAGGTATTGAATACTATAAAAGTAAAAATCAAAATAATTGCATTGGTTTGATGCATTGGGATATAGGAGGTTATAAGCCTGGAGATATTATGGTTGTTGCCGCATTTGATATAGATCAAAGAAAAGTCGGAAAGGATGTAGCAGAAGCCATTTTTCAAGCACCAAATTGTACTAAGATATTTTACCCCGAAATTCCAAAAACAAACGTTATTGTAAAAATGGGAAAGGTTTTAGATGGTTATGCTGAACATATGGGAAGTCATGATAAAAATTTAACCTTTGTTTTATCTACTCAAAAAGAATCTACAAAGAAAGAAATAATTCAAGAGCTTAAAAATTCTAAGGCTGATATGGTCATAAATTATTTACCCGTCGGTTCTGAAAGAGCTGCAAAATTTTATACTGAATGTGCTTTAGAAGCAGAAGTTGGTTTTATAAATTGTATTCCTGTCTTCATTGCTAGTGATTCTAAGTGGAGCATTAAATTCAAAAAGAAGGGAATCCCAATAATTGGAGATGACATCAAATCTCAGATAGGAGCGACGATAGTTCATCGTGTTTTAACTGATCTTTTCAAAAAGAGAGGAGTAAAACTAAAGCGAACATATCAACTCAATACAGGAGGAAATACAGACTTTCTTAACATGCTTGACAGAAATAGATTGATCTCCAAAAAAATTTCTAAAACAGAGGCGGTTCAATCACAAACAGCAGATCGTTTAAGTGATGAAAATATCCATATAGGACCAAGTGATTGGGTTCCTTGGCAAAAAGACAATAAAGTCTGTTTCCTCAGAATGGAAGGTAATATTTTTGGAGATATTCCTATCGACCTAGAACTCCGTCTTTCTGTTGAGGATTCACCAAATTCTGCAGGGACTGTAATAGATGCCATAAGATGTTGTAAATTAGCACTTGATCGAAATGAAGGAGGTGTTTTATATTCTCCTTCTGCTTACTTTACAAAACACCCTCCTATACAATATACAGATGATGAGGCTTATTGTTTAACGGAAGATTTTATCAATGGAGTTATAGATACTTCTAGACCCATATTTAAAGAAAAGGTTAAATCTAATGAACAGGAGATCAATAATTAAAAACTATTGTGTTGCTGTAGCGTTAAAGAAAAAGATAAATGGTTCATTATTCAACCAGATTGAAGAACTCGGAAATGAGAAGCATAATCACATAGATTTTAAATGAGAAAAAAAAGAATTTCGGAGAATCACTAACGTAAATAATGCCTGAAGTAGAAGTAGGGAAATAAAGTAAGAATAGTAATGGAACTAATTGAAGAATGGTACCTAAGCTTTTCTTCTTTTTCTTCTTTTACTCCTGAAAAGGTGAATTAGTACTCCAAGGGTGAACCATGAGAAACCAATAATGATACTGTAAGGATCAAGGAAGGGGATGAGAATTAATGGGAGTGCGATACACAAGTAACAACTATAAGGATAGAATGGTATTTTAAAAACAGTTTTGTCCTCAAACTGCTACTTGAAAGTAAAAAAATTTCCACGTTTGAAGAGTAAGTTGGATTGGATGGATTGTATCATCTTTTTAGAAAAGAATTTCATCAATTAAGAAGAATTACAGGAAGGTGTGAGAGATTAAATGTCGAATGGAAGATTTGAGCTAAGAAGATTTTTAAGTCTAATCGTTGATTATTAATTGAAAAATTTGATTTCAATAAGAAGACACTCCAAACGCTAATTTTTTTAGAAACCACTTCCTACTTATATTCAGATGGAGAATTTTGTGAGATTTAAGAATATAATATCATTGCCAAAAATTTCTAAAATTTGATCATTCATTGTCAATAATTATTAAGTGCATTTCCAAGATTATTTAAAATACACAATTAAATTAGAAAAATCATGTTTTTTATTGAGCGTCTAATTCAATTAATAGAAGAGAAGCAAAGCGTTGTTTCTATGGGATTAGATCCTAGAATGGATAAAGAAGGTGAAATTCCTCAATATCTAATTGATGAGTTGGATCAACCAGACAAAATAATTTTAGAATTTAACAAGATTTTAATCGAAGAAGTTTTTGATTTAATTCCTATTATTAAACCTCAGATTGCTTTTTATGAAAAATATGAGGCCTTAAATGCTTTAAAGGAAACAATAAAGTTCGCCCACAAAAAGGATATCTTAGTTATACTGGATGCAAAAAGAAATGATATTGGATCTACTTCTAAAGCATATGCTGATTCAATGTTTAAAAATTACGGTTCTGATGCTTGTACAATCAATGCATATTTAGGAATCGATGGGGTAAAGCCATTTTTAGATTATAAACAGAAAGGAGTATTCGTTCTCGCAAAAACCTCAAATTCAAGCAGTTCTGATTTTCAAGATTTATTTAGTGCCAGGGTGAACAATATTTCTAGTAATACAACAGAAATAACAATGAAAACTATAAAATTAAAAAGAAATTATATTCAGATGGCAGAATTAATTCAAGACTGGAGTAAAAAATTAAAGAAATTTAATGATTTCACAAATTTAGGAACTGTAGTTGGTGCAACATACCCTGCTGAATTAAAAAAGATTCGAGAAATTGTAAAAAATTCATTCCTCTTACTTCCCGGATATGGTGCTCAAGGAGCTCGAGCGAGTGATATTAAAAATGGATTTAATAATAATGGTTTAGGAGGGATCGTGAATTCCTCACGAGGAATAATTTACGCTTACAATAAAAATAAAAAATATTCTCAAGAAGACTTTAGCAAAGCAGCTAAAGCTGAGATTATTGAAATGAATAGAAGAATTAATAAAGAAATTGGGTTATAATAAAATAACTAAGTCAAAGCTCAACATAGGTTAAAGGACATTTCCAATATTATTAAAAATTAAATAACTACTTATTATAATAGGACCCAAAATCAGTAACGTTATAACAAATGAACGGATAATTCCTGGCTTATGGATAGTATTAATCAAGTTTAACACTATAAAAATAGAAAAAATAACTATCATAGTTATTACTGATGGGGGTATGGGATAAATAAAATTTGGTGTTCCAAAATTCGGGTGTAAAAACATATCGAAAAACATTGGAGTGCTAATAAAAAGAATGACACCAAATTGAATAAAGAAACTACCAACAACCCATTTCATATTAGTTTTTGATTCCGCTTTGGTTACAGCCAAACCAATCTTTAGAATTAGAACACCACTTCCCAGCAACACCCCTGCGATAATAAATGGTATGTACGGAATAATATCTATTGTTTGAAACAACATAGAGATCACTTATTAATTATACTTGATGAAAACTGGTTAAGTTATATTTTTTTTCAAAATAGTTTTTATTGTTTCTTATATCTTTTATAAAAGATATTTTTTTTAAATTTATTTAATTAGTATAGATAAATACCTAATAAAATTATAATAAAATAATTTATTGGAGGAAATTATAAAAAAAAAAGGTAATATATGCAATGGTAGAATCTAAAAATGACACAGTTCAAAAAGATGATGATACACCAAGAATCGCTGTATCTGTATGCCGATGAGGTTTAAATATAGCCGAAATTATAGACACTGAAAATTTGGCAGAATTTGCAAAAACTCTACCCAATGTTGTTGATGCATTCGATTACATAAGTATGTGAACTGAGCCCGGAGCAGAGTTTATAAAACAAAAAATGATTGAGAGTAACGCAAACAGACTTGTAGTCGTCGCGTGTACACCAAAAACTCATGAACCAGTCTTTAAAAGTGTATTAGAATCGATGAATATTGACCCTTCTTATTTAGAATTTGCAAATATTCGTGAACATTCTAGTTTTGTTCATAGGCAAGATAAACAGGGAGCTCAAAAAGTTGCTGAAGATGCGATTAGATCTGCTGTGGCTAGAGCTGCAGTACTAGAGAAGATACTGATTAAAGAAGTTGATATAACAAAAAAAGTTTTGATTATTGGTGGAGGAGTTTCGGGTTTATCAGCTGGGATCGATTTAGCTGAAGAAGGATTTGAGGTGCATCTAGTAGAGACAAAACCTACAATTGGGGGGAAAATGGCACAGTTAGATCGCACGTTTCCTACAGATGATTGCAGTATATGAATATTAGGACCTGTTATGCTTCAATCAGCGAGAACACAAAGTTTGAATTTGCACACTTATAGTGAAGTAGAGGATGTACAAGGATTCGTTGGAAATTTTAATGTGAAAATTCGAAAAAGGGCTCGATATGTAAATAATGATTGTAATGGTTGCGGAGCTTGCTGGGAGGTTTGTCCTGCGTTTGGATACAATGAATTTAATGAAGGATTGGATTCAAGGAAAGCAATTTATTCATCATTCGCACAAGCAGTTCCTGCTTTAGCTCAAATTGACATGGATAGATGTATTAAATGTGGTCTCTGTAAGGTCGCGTGTGAAGTAAACGCGATTGATTTTGATCAAACTGATGAATTAATTGAGTTAACAATTGGTACAATTATAGTCGCAACTGGTTGGGATGAATTTGAACCACCCAAAGGATATCTAGGCTATGACAAGTTTCCTAATGTGATAACTCAATTAAAACTTGAAAGAATACTTGCACCGAATGGCCCTACTTTAGGGCATCTTGTCCGACCGTCAGATGGAAAGGAACCTAAAAGAATTTTATTTATTCAGTGTGTAGGGTCAAGAGATTTGAATATGAATACGTATTGTAGCTCTGGAGTTTGTTGTATGATTACCATCAAGAATAGTAAATTAATAAAACAATATTCACCAGACTCAGACATTACGGTAGCTTACATGGATATGCGAGCAGCTGGGAAAGACTATGAAGAGTATTTTACTGCCTCTAGAAAAGAAGGTATAAAATACATAAGAACTAATATCAGTAGAATAAAAGAAGACCCAACTACTCACAACCTAAAAATAGTGATGCAAAATACTTTAAGTTCAAGCGGCTTAAAAGAGTTAGAATACGATATGGTTGTGCTCTCTGCTTCAATGGTACCTGCTAAAGGCGTCGAGAGTATCCAGAGATTACTAAAACTTGAATTGAGCCAAGATGGGTTTTTTAAGGAATTTCATGCGAGATTAAATCCGATCGATACAAAAATACCCGGGATCACATTAGCGGGAACGAGCCAAGGCCCAAAATCAATCGTAGAATCAATAGCACAGGGGAGAGCTGCAGCATCCTCAGTAGCCCGGTTAATGAGCAATGATAAATATCGCATACTTTTAATTAGAGCTGCTGTTGAAGATAAAGAAAAGTGTGCAAAGTGCGGGTTATGCGAATTAAATTGTCCTTACAATGCCATAACAGTACAAGATGACGGGGCCGAAGTAAATGAAATATTATGCAGAGGTTGTGGCGCTTGTCTCTCGAATTGCCCATCTGAGGCAATAACTTTAAGATATTATAGAGAACCTCAATACGAAAAGCAGATAGATGCAATTCTTGAGGAAATATAGAGAGGTGTGAAAAGTGGCAAGTGAACCAATAAACGAAATAAAAATCTTAGCTTTCCTTTGCTGGAAATGAGGATACGGTGCGGGGGATATGGCTGGCACAATTCGTGCTCAATATCCTGCAACGTTGAGGCCTGTCAGAATAAATTGTACTGGACGGGTAACTCCATCATTAATGATGCGGGCTATAGGTAAAGGGGCGAGCGCTGTGGTGCTTGGGGCGTGACATCGAGGGGAATGCGATTACGAAACTGGAAATTTAGTAGCTGAAAGAAATGTACAATATGTTAAAGAAATCTTAAAGACAACTGGAATCTCACCAGAGAGAGTCCAGATATTTCACTGTAGTGCGGCTGAAGGACAGAGATTTCAAAATGAGGTAACTAGAATTTCAGAACAAATCGCAGATTTAGGTAGTAACCCTCTTAAAGAAGCTACAAAATCCAATCAAAAGAACAAAGACTTGGATAATAAAAAAAAAAAGACTAAACCGATTGAATGAATCTTGTGAGAAAATGCTAGTCACGGGATGACAAACCATAATGTAATGGTATCGGGAATATATTTTTATTGTGAATAAAAATAATTTTCATTTGAATTATTCTGTTTTCTAAATTAGTTATTTAAAATCTTAACCATTGCTTAATTTTTAATTTAAAAAATAATTACTAAAAGTAAAACTAACTATCTTTATGGGATTAATATGGCTAAAGACATCGAAAAACAATTCAGAAAAGCTGAAAAACTATTTAAAGCAATGCAATATAAACGAGCAGCAAAAATTTATGATTTTGTTGGAGATTCTTATTTAAAGTCAGGTGATTTTGAATTTGCTCGAGATTGTTATTTTGATTCTGCCAAATGTTCCATGAAAGAAGATAAGTATTTAATCGGGCTAGATTTCTTGAGAAAGGCTGGAAATGCATCCCTTTTTAACAATGAATATTTAGAAGCAAACGAGTTCTTTAGAGAAGCAATAAAATATGTTCCTAATTTGAGAAGTACTTCTGATCGAAACCATAATTATGTTCTATTTTCATGTTTATCATTTCTATGTCTTTTTGTTAAGGGGGAAAAAGAGGAAGGTTTGAAATTAGTTAAAAAGATTAAAAATTTCGTTAATGACAAATATTTTAAAGAAAATTCATTAATTCGTCTAATTACAAATTTGACCATAGTAACTAAAGAAAAGAATGAAAAATATATTAAGAGAATAAAAAATGACTTTAATAATCTTAAGCTCCGAGGAGCTGAAATTCTGCTCGTAAAACAAGCACTTTTTATAGGAGAAATCTATACGTCGATAAAAATTGAGTCAGGTCTTGATAAAGAAATATATACTACTAATGAAGTAATAAATTTATCTCTAACAATCGATCTAAAACCTTTAATCGAGATTTCAAAGCAAAATTTTTATAATTATGATATAAACGAACTGAAGATGAATAAAATTGGGATTACTCTTTCCGATAATCTAACTTCTCAGGGAAGACCAAAGCTTCCAATATCAATAGAATTTAGTCATAGAAAACAAACTACCATTTTAATAAAACCACATTTTCAAATGGAAGACTCTTTTATTGGTCCAATTTCATTAGATTTTGAATTAAATGGGAAGCAATTTTTTATGTATGAAATTCCACAAATTTTAAAACCAAATCTAATATCTCCTCCCCCATCCTTAGATATATCTATAAAAAATCTAAGACCTCCTCTCATCGATCAATCTTTTCCACTTGAAGTTCTGATCGAGAATAAAAGTGAAGGGGAAGCCTTAAATCTTAATATAGAAATAGAGTTTCCAGAACAAATTAAAATAATGAGAGGAACTCTAACCAAACAAATTTATTCACTTAAATCAAATGAAAGTATCAAATGGGAAATAAATCTTAAACCTATTGAAGCGGGAGATTATGTCATTAAAATTAAAAATACGTTCAATGATCCTGATCAGAAGCTTATTAAAACCACAAAGGAATTTCCTTATCCCATCAAGTTATAAATATCAAAAAAAAAAGTAAATTCACCAAAATAATTAACCAAAATTTCAGAGACCAGACATTAAATTGTAATTGGTGCTTTGTGATTATATGTTAATTTCTCACACTTTTCTTTTCCAATAATCACATCATCTTCCAATCGAACTCCCCATTTTTTTTTCCAGTATAAACCTGGTTCACTTGTATATACCATATTTTCCTTAAGAATAAAATCATCAGACACTTTCCAGCTTATTCTAGCACCGACATCATGAGCTTGAAAGCCAAGGGAATGACCAAAACCATGAAAAAATAACCTTTCATGATCATACCCCATATTAGATAAGTATTCACGGCATTTTTTGGCAGGAATACAATTTGGAGCATTATCAACAAAAAATTTATTAGCTATCTCTTTTGATTCATAAAGTGCGCTATACGCCTTAAGAAAATCCTCTGAAGGTTTGCTACCTACCCAAAAAGTCCAAGTTATATCAGAGCACATCTGATCAATTTGTAAACCTGTATCTATTAAGAGAACACCTTTATCAATTTTTTTTGTTGAAGTATTGTGGTGTGGGTCTGCAGCATTAGTTCCTGTACCCACAATAGCTGGAAATGAAGGTCTACCAAGTTTCATATACTTATACTCAATTTCTGCCCTGATCTCCCTTTCGGTCATTCTTAATTTGACCCAGTCAGGAATGGTTTCTAAAATCTCAATTGTTGCTTTACAAACATTACGTAAATCTTTTAATTCTTCTTGGGATTTAATGCTTCTCAATTTAGATATTATTGGTGCTGCTGAGAAGAATTCAGTTTTTGGGGATAGAGTTTTTAAGGAAAAATAATCCCCTACTCGGATAAAGTCAGCAAAACCAGTCCCTTTTTGACTAAAAAGGTCCTCACCATAATTAAGAGCAATTCGTGGTTTATTAATAATTAAGCTCAGTTTTGATACTAAGTCTTCCATTGAGTTAAAAGAATCAACTTTAGCGTTTACGCCGTTATTTTTTAGGGATCTCTCGATCATTGGTGCTTCCATTTGAACAGCAAGAATTCTATGATCTCCATTTGCCGCCACGTATATGTAGTGCCGAGCATGGGATTGTACACCAAGTAAAAATCGAGAATTTACATCGCTATCTTCATTACAAACAATTAACCAACCGTCTCCATTTAATTCTTTTAAAACTTTTTGTGCTTTTTCAAATTTATTCATTTTTCTACCCAATAAATTTCTACTAATCTTTTTAATTTAATTATTTGTTTGTATATTTTAATTTTTATTTCTCATTTAAAAATTAATCATATTATTTCTCTTTCTTTGTTTTTTAAAGAGCATTCATTTTCTACTAAGAAATAATTAATAAAATTATTAATCACTAATTTCTTATATCTGTATATCGTATAAAGTTTGGTTGAAAATATGAAACTGAAAGTAAAAGAAATAAATTTTGAAACTGGAAATACAAGAGATGTTGTGTTAAATGTTAAAGATGCTCAAGAATTAGGACAAAAAGCAGGAGAACGTATTTTTATTAAAAATATCAAATCACGATCTTTAGAGGATAAATTTTGGACAGCTATTATCCAAATAGATTACTCAAACTCAGTCGTAGATTCTGGGGAAATTGGGATCTTTCTAGATATTTTACGAGAAAAAAAGAGTTTAAAAAATGAGACGATTGTTTCAGTAAAACCTGCTGAACCTCCAGATTCTTTCAGGCATATTAAAAAGAAGATTAAAGGACAAAAACTTTCAAGTGAAGAAATAAACAGTATAGTATCTGACGCTGTATCTGGATCATTATCTAGAATTGATCTGGCAGCATTTATAACAGGAGTTTCAATTAATGGGATGGACAACGAGGAAATGACTGCTCTGACATTAGCAGAAACTAGAAGTGGGGAAATATTTTATTTTGGGATGGATGTGTTTGATAAACACAGTACAAAAATTTACAGTTAGTAATTTTTGCTGAACGGTGGCGTCCCTGGTAATAAAGTTTCTCTCATTATTGTCCCAATTGTTGCAGCAGCGGGTTTAACTATACCAAAGTCTTCGACGAGAGCTATAACATCACCATCAGGAACGGCAGATTCTATGGAAGTTCTTGCACCAGTTGCTTTTAACCCCCACGACTTAAATGAGATTGTTTCCAAAGAAAATGCATGTATAATTTGGGGTGGGGCGCTTGAAACAGCTCCCGCAGATAATGTCCTAATTGAAATTGAGCGTCCCCTACATATGGATCCTGTGGGTCTTATGATACCTTCAATTCTCACTAAAAAACTTTCATTGGGTGTTAAAAAACTGGTTCTTGATATTCCTGTTGGAGAAGGTACTAAATTTCCAACTCCAGAGAATGGAAAACAATTCGCTTATTTATTTAAAGAAATCGCAGCTAATGTAGGTATTGAATCAGAATGTGCACTAACATTAGCTCACCAACCTATAGGACATGCTGTTGGACCTGCCTTAGAAGCTAGAGAGGCTTTGATATTGCTTAGAGATTACAAAGCTGGACCTAATTCCTTAATAGAAAAATCCACCGATTTAGCTGGAATGATTCTCGAAATGAGTGGAAAAGCTCAAAAAGGTGAAGGTCAAACCTTAGCAAAAGATATTTTACATTCCGGTAAGGCTTATGAAAAAATGAAAAAAATCATCGAAATCCAAGGGGGAAATCCCAATGTTAAGCCAGAAGATATTGAAATTGGTCCAAGTCTAAAAGAATTTTTTGCTAAAAAAGACGGTTATATAGTTGAAGTGAATAATTCAATAATCAACCAAATAGCAAAAACTGCGGGATGTCCAAGTTCCAAGATGTCTGGCGTAGAAATTATAAAAAAACAAGGAGCAAAAATTAAGAAAGGAGATCTAGTGTTTAGAATCTATTCCCAAAGTGAATCTAAATTGAGAAAAGCAGAAAAAATATACAACGCTACAGGTGGTCCTATTAGATTGGGTGGTATGGTTATTGAAAGAATTTAAAACACATATACATATGATAATTTCAGATTCATGCCTTTAACTCCAAATGCTATTTATCAAGATTTTAAGAATAAAGATTTAGATAAGTCATCTGCTATTGAATTAATATTAACTTTAATTGAAAATGCTGATGTTGTTGAAACACGAATAGAAAGCGTTAAAATATTGAATAAAATACAAATTAATGATGAAAGAACTTTTAAATTCTTAGAACATTTACTAATTTCTGAATTAAATGAAGACGTTAGAAATTTAACCTGTAAGGTTTTAAAAAATCATTATCAGGATAAAGCTCTAGATCCAATGATATGGGCTCTGGAACATGAAAAATCTTTAAAGTGTTTGACAACAATTATTTCAACAATAGCAAGTATAGATAATGAAAAATCTAAATCTATTTTAATTAGTAAATTAAAGAAGCTTCAAAAAAAACAGTTTAATTCTATCCTGAAGAGTTTTGTTAAAAAGGAAAATATAAGAAACTTCTCTAGTATTAAACTTGCAGAAATTTTAATAAATTATCACATTATTTCATTTTTGAAAATAAAATTTGGTTACTTCAAATTTAAGAATAATGAAGATGGTTTAATCCGTGTATTAGATCTATCAAATATTGAGAGATATAGTTCAGGAGTTAATAAACTTGAAAATTTCCTTGAACCAATTTTTTCATTGAGAAAACTTAAAATGTGTGACCTGCGTTTTAATCACCTAACTAAGATTCCTGAAACGTTTAATAATTCAATTGAGTATTTGGATTTAAGTTATAACAAATTAGTAAATCTTCCTAATCTTCACAATTTTACGCTAATAAAAACTTTAAATCTTAAATCAAATAGATTAAGAAAGCTCCCAAAATCTATAGGATCAGTATCATCACTAGAGCATTTAAATTTAAGAAACAATGTCCTATCACATCTCCCTGAATCAATCAAATCACTTTCTTCTTTAAAAACTCTAGATTTACATGGAAATAAATTGAGGTGTATAGCGGTAAATTTGAGTAATTCAATAACTGAGCTAGAGCTAGGGTGGAATAATTTTAAAATAATACCTCATGCCATAGAACCTCTTTCATCATTAGAAAAATTAGGATTAGGAGGTAATAAATTATCAAATCTTCCCCCTTGGTTGGGTTCTTTTTCCTCACTCAAAGAATTAGATCTGTATGATAATAACTTGGTTGAAATTCCAGAATCATTTGGTTCACTTAAATCACTAGAAAGATTAAATTTGAGAAATAACGAATTACGTATTCTCCCATCTTCTTTAATAAATTTAAGCTCACTTAAGAGCTTAAATCTAAGCTGGAATAATTTTACGACTCTTCCAATATGGATAGGAGCCTTATCAGCTTTGGAAGAATTAAATCTATGGGGTAATCGGCTTGAAACCCTCCCAGATTCAGTTACCTCGCTATCAAAATTAAAAATTCTAGACTTAAATTTTAATAAAATTGAGCATCTACCCTCGTCATTAAAAGATTTAGAAAGGAAAAATAATCTAATTATCAAACTTTAATTGTAAATAATGTAATAGTTCTAGACTATTGTGTTTTGTATAATTCATTAATTTCATCAACTGTAGTAATATCTTTCGGGTCTTTTTCGTAACGTAATCTTTGGAAAACTGGAAATCTCAAAGAATAACCTAAGCTAGCGAATTTGTCACTTCTTGTTAATTCATCACCAGTTATCTCAACTACGATTTTGGGTTGAAGCCACAAATCAGGGTTATCTTCACATATCACATTACTTGGTTTTTTATCTGTTTTGTATTTTTCCATGTCTTGAGTTAAAGATACTGATAACACATCAGTTAAACCGGAAAAAAATCGAGTAAAAGCGATAAATTTATTTATTTCTGGGTCGTACACAGCACCTATGTATGTTCCCAATACCCCAGTTCGTCGACCTTTTCCATAAAATGCTCCTACTATGACGACATCTATAGAATCTCTTAATTTACCTCCTTCTAGACTTTTCAACTTTATCCATAAAAAACCTCGATTACCTGCTTGATAAATTGCATCATCCTGAATCGATTTTGCCATGATGCCTTCATTTCCCTCTAATCTCGCATTTTTAAAGAAATCCAGCAATTCATCAGTAGAATTAATCGTTACCGATTTAACTAGGCGCAACTCATCCCTTTCTTCTATAATTTCCTCTAATTTTTTACGACGTTTAGGCAAGGCTTTATCTACAAATGAGTCTTCTCCAAATTTTAAGAGATCGAACACAAATAAACAAACGGGAACTTCTTTAGAAATATCTTCAACATCATATTTCCGTCTTCTTTTACTCAAAACTTGAAATGGAAGCATTTTTTCATAAACATGGTCCATGGCAACAACTTCCCCTTCAACAATAACTTTATGTGCTTTTATACTTTCTTTAACAATTTCACATACATCAGGATACTGTTCTGAAATATCCAATAACCTCCGGGAAAACAAAATTACATTTTCTCCATCTTTGTGTATTTGAAGTCTTTCTCCATCCAGTTTATACTCTGCGATAAAAGGCGTTCCCAATCTACTAACAAATTCAGTATAATTATCTCGTGAGGCAAGCATGCTAAGAATAGGAGTTCCATATTCAATATCGATCTCTTTTACTTTCTCTAAACCCTGCTCTGCTAAAATTTTTGAAATTTCGCCCAAATCCGGATGTAAACTATAAGCTCTTTCAATAAATTCTTTATTTCCTCTAGAACCTGTTAATGCATGAGTTAAACCTTCGATAATTGTTGATGATTGAACACCCACTCTTAGTGTAGATGTTATGATTCGTAATACATATTTCGTTTCTAAAGGGGAACTTTTTCTCATCAATCCTCTTAAAATTCCTAACTTGTTATCATGTGAGCCTACACCATCAGTTAAAGCGATTTTCTTTAACTCAGAGTATAAATCAGAAAGCTCTAAGGAAGGTGCTGTATTTTTTTCATCATAATCAAAAAGGGATCTTTGTTTTCTTCTCTTCGATAAAAGTAGTTCAGCAGTTGCTCCTATATCTCCTTGTTTCACCAACACATCTCTAATTTCCTTACTTTCTAATCCAGAGTGTATCGATAATGCTTCGATTATCATTTTTTCAGCTATTCCCATTTTGGGAAATTGTTTTATATTTGGTACTAACTGACCTTGTAAAAGATAAACAATACTATCTAAATCTTCGAATTTTCCTAATTCCTTAATTTCTCTAAAAAATTTTGATAGAATATCAATCTTTTCCAACCTTTTTGTAGTACTCTCTAGTTCTGAAAAAAGCTGTGCTAATTTATTGAATTTCATAATTGATCATAGAATTCTAAAATTACGTTTTAGTTCTATTCTAAAATCTAATAAATAATAAAAAGGATAATAATAAAAAATATTAGTTTTAAGAGCTCTCAAATTAGTTTTGAGAGTTCGATAAATTTCTTTTGTATAGCTAATTTGATGCTAGGATTCAAATTATTGAAACTATCCGCAGTAAAATTAATTTTGTTCCCTTCTTTTAGGTGAAAAACACAGATTGGCCCATCCATCTCTTCAACAGAAAAACTTCCATCAGACTTCTTTGAAATCCAAATATCATTAAAATGTTCTAAAATGGCGCTAAAGACAAAAGATATCTTAGCATCAGTATTCAAGCTTGACTTAGACACTTGAATTGCGGGTATTGGCTTAGATGGATTATGTTGAGGCTTAATATTAGGCAATGGTTCTGTTTCTTCATATTCAGAACCAACATCAGCAAATTTTGATGGTGTAGCAACTTTTACATGGACTACAGGCTTGGTGGTTGGTGATGCTTGTACCATTTTTGCCTTGGGTTTCGGTTCTTCTTTTACCTTTTGTTTTACAACTTTCGGTGCACTAGCGCCTGCTTGAAATGTAACAATATTGTTGTCTAATGCTGTAAAATTTCTCCCCAAAACTCCTTGTAGTTCATTATTTAATTCAGTATCCTCCGGAACTTTCCCTACCTTTCTTGCATCAATCTCTTTTATTATTTTGATGTCCCTACCAATAATGCTTCTTCCTACGGTGTATCCATGACCTTTTAATGCCTCAGCTTGCCTTAAAGCAGTTCTTCGAGCAACTAATCCTTGTTGAACGCCATGCCATAAAAAAAGTGCCTCAGAACTTTCATCTAGCACAATTATTGAAGTATTCGCCATAAAACATTCTTTACTCCAATTAATTGCCTCAGTTTCTCCACCGGTTTTTACAGTGAACATAAGCGCGAGATTTTGCGACATAATAAATCTTAACCTTAATCTCTAGATATTATTTTAAGTATACATGTTTTTTTGCTATAAATATAATTGGTTTCATAAATTTAAGAATTGAGTTTTACGACAATATTTATATATCAATTGTCTGAATTTTTTATTCTCACACTCCTTCAAAAACTCAATGAATAAATTATTATATATACGATATTTATAGATGTTTAATGAATGAAAGAGTGTTAAAATTTACAATCCCGAAAGGAAGTTTACAAGATACAGTAGCTTCATTTTTTGAAAGAGCTGGTTTAAAACTTTTATTCGCATCAAAAAGAGATTATCGGCCTACTGTTGGGGATCCAGAAATATCTATTAAACTACTTAGGCCCCAAGAGATACCGAATTATCTTTTAGGGGAAAATACATTTGATCTTGGGATCTCAGGAATTGATTGGGTTAAAGAAACTAATACAAATGTAGAAATCCTATTAGATTTAGAAATAGGTGCTGTTTCGATTGTCCTTTGTGTTCCTAGTAATTGGGAGAATATGAATTCTTTAGATGAAATAATAAAAAAATTTTATGAGGATGGTAGAACCTTGAGGATTTCAACAGAATATTTGACTCTTTCGATGAATTATTTAAGGGAAAATGAGACATATAAAGAAATTTACGGTGAAAAAACACCTCTAGTCATTACTCCATGGAAATCATGGGGGGAAAATGAAAAAATTAAGATTTTCCTATCTTTTGGAGCAACAGAGGCTAAGCCACCAGAAGAGGTTGATGTAATAATTGACAACACATCCACAGGAACAACGATAAAAGACAACAATTTGAAAATCGTGGAAGTAATCGACACCTCTACAGCCGTTTTAATAGCTAATAAAAATGCCTTGTTGGATAAATGGAAACAAGAAAAAATTAAAGATATTCTTGTATTACTAAAAGGAGTAATAGAAGCAAGAAAAAAGTTACATATTTTCATGAATGTAAAGGAAGAAAACTTAAATAAAATTCTCCTAGAACTTCCCGCCTTAAAACGCCCAACAATTTCAAAATTAGCTGGAAGTGAAGGATGGTTTGCTGTAAATACTATTATTAAAAAAGATGAATTTTTAGGCTTAATTCCACAGTTACGAAAATATGCTCAAGGCCTTGTAGTTCATGAGCCACGTCAGATTTTACCTTTAGGAGATATACAATAATTAAATTGATTAAAATGACCTCAATTAAAGTAATAAATTCAGACCAAATTAACGAGGAAACTCTGACAAAATATATTAAGCGCACTACTACTCAAGATAAATCTGTTCAAGATTCTGTTAGTTCAATTATTCAGGAGGTGAAAGAAAGGGGTGATGATGCAATTATTAAATTTACTAAAGATTTTGATAATGTAGAATTATCTTCAGAACAGATTCAAGTCAAGGCTTATGAAATCTCTGAGGCGTATGAAAAAATAAATGAAGATTTGATAAAGGCAATTCAATATGCCAGAGAAAATCTTATTAAATTTCATAAAGCTCAAGCTCGAGAGGATTGGATGATTGAAATAGAAAAAGGAGTTAATGCCGGACAAATCTATAGACCATTAGATGTTCTTGGAATATATATCCCTGGGGGTAGAGCAGTTTACCCCAGTACTGTTCTAATGATTGCTGCCCCTGCTTTCGTTGCAGGGATTAATGAAATTATCATGTGTTCACCCCCACAGCAAGATAATAAAATTGCAGCTGCAATTCTTGTCGCTGCAAATGAATGTGGTATTAAAAAAATCTTTAAAGTTGGGGGTGCTCAAGCAATAGCCGCTATGGCTTATGGTACAAAGACTATACCAAAGGTTCAAAAAGTAATTGGTCCAGGAAGTATTTGGGTTAATACGGCAAAGCAACTTCTATCAAATGACATTGCTATTGACAGTCCCGCAGGACCTTCTGAGATATTAATTATTTGTGACGAATCTGCTAATCCGAATTATGTAATAGTTGACTTACTTTCTCAAATTGAACATGATCCAGACAATATCGGAATTATAGTATCTGATTCTGTAGATCTAATTAATCAGATAAAAAATAATATTGAAGATTATGTAGTAAATTCAAATAGAAGAGACATTATTGAGAAGGCTCTATTCAATAATTCTTTAATTATCAAAGCCGAAGATACTGAAGATTGTATGAGAATTAGTAACCTAATTGCTCCAGAACATCTTGAAATTTTGATAGAAGAGCCAAATAATTTATTAAAAAAAATTGTTAATGCCGGAGCGGTATTCTTAGGACCTTTTTCACCGGTATCTTTAGGAGATTATTGTGCTGGAACAAATCATGTGATACCAACGGGAGGAAGTGCGAAAACTTATTCAGGTTTAAATTTGTATGATTTCTTAAAAACTATTGATGTTCTAAAATGTGAAAAAGATGGATTGGTTAAACTCAGTAGTACTGCAATTAAATTATCAGAATTTGAAGGATTCTATTCTCATAAAAGATCAATCGAAGAAAGATTAAAAGATAAAAATTAAATTTAATTATGTAAATACTTAAATTATTGGATTTTAAGAAAATCACTCTTTAAACCTAGTTTTTAGAATTAATGGTTACTAACATGGACTTAAATGAATTAATAAGAGAAAATTTAAGGAAATATTCCGCCTATGAGCCCGGTGAACAGCCTAAAGAAAGCGGATGGCTCAAATTAAACACTAATGAAAACCCTTTCCCACCAATTCCAGAAACAATTACAGATATTAAAAATGCAATTAATGAAAATATAAGACTTTATCCTGATCCTACATCATTCGAATTACGTAAAGAAATCCTAAATGTACTGCTGCGAGATAAAAATACCTTAACAAATAGAAATTCCGTCTTTGTTGGTAATGGGTCTGATGAGATTTTTGATGTCATCTTTAAAGTATTTATTGATCCGGGAGATGAAGTAGTTATTTTTTACCCCACTTACGGATTTTATAAAGTAACAGCTACACTTTATGATGCCAAAATTACTGAAATACAGTTAAACAGTGATTTTACTATCCCAGATTCAGCTTATGATGCTCATGGTAAACTTATGTTTATAAATTCACCCAATAATCCCAACGGAAAATCAATTGGTAATGCTACTATTCTTAAATTATGTGGGAACTTTCCAGGTATTGTCGTTGTTGATGAAGCTTATGCTGATTTTTCTAGCCAAACGTGCCTTCCCTTATTAAGAAAGGTAGAGAACTTGATTGTAAATAGATCATTTTCTAAAAGCTTTTCCTTAGCATCATTGAGAATGGGATTTGCTCTTGCCGATGCTAGCATTATAAAAGAAATGAATAGAGTTAAATTACCGTATAATACCAATTATTTAGGGCAAATTGCTGCTTTGTCATGCATTAAACACAATAACCAAATATTTGAAAGAAACAAAAAAATTATTGAAGAAAGAAAAAGACTGTCTGATAAATTAAATACATTTGAAGGAATTGATGTTTTACCTTCTGATGCTAATTTTATTTTTGTAAAATTTGAAGATAAATCAAAAACTCTTAAATTTGTTTGGGATTTAAAAGAAATGAAAATACTCGTTCGACATTTTAGCAAACCAGGTCTTTATAACTATATTAGGGTGACTATTGGATCCGTTGAAGACAATAATAAATTTTTAGCTGCTTTTCAAAAGATAGCAAACAAATATTTAAAGTAATAATATTATTTAATTTATAAAATTAAAAACTTAGGCGAGTTGGTAATGAATCCCAGTGTTTTATTCTCTTCAGATAAAGCAAAAAATGAAGTTGAATGTCAATTTTGTGGGTATACAATAATAAAACCTTTTCCTAAGGATTTCTTGTGCCCTAAGTGTCGAAAATTTTTGGCCAAATTGTATGAGTTGACAGTAAGTAAGTCTGATAAATCCCAACCTAAGCAATTTGAAACAAAAACGACTACTCTATCTTCAAAATTCAAAGGTAAAGTCAGAGTAAAACAAAAACCATTAGATATATCTTTAGAGGGAGATAGCATCCCGTTAACTATGGGTGAGTATATAAAGTTACTGGGAATTACTTCAACAGATAGAACACAACTATTTTGTAGTAATGATAATCTAAAATATTTGCTTGAATTAACAAACAACTTAGATCTAATTGCGACAGGGGTTTTAGGTGGTGAACTTGATAAAATGCACCTCATAACCGAAGAAGAAAATATTGAAGAAAAATGCCAATTTTTTGTCAAAAATGAAATAATTTACCTTGTATATGGAAGGTTTCCTGATAAAAAAGGAAAATGGCTGCTTGAACAAATGTCAAATAATTATGCTGAAATAACAAGAGGTAAGGATGTTAATAAGCTAGATAAACTTGAGATGTATCAAATTGAACTAGAATTCAAGAAGCGAGCAAAATTTATTCTGAGTGAATATCTGAAACTACAAAAAGTATTTTCGGATCAAGAAATTCCATATGTTGAAGATACTATTCGTATTGATTATCTTGGCTTATCTTCTATGTCGATAGGAGTAATATCATTATTACTAGGAGACGAGTTAGTTACTGAATTACAAATGGAATTTGAAAGCCCAGAAGAAGCAAGAGAGATGAAGGAATCGATGATAACAGCAAGAATGGAGGCAATTGCAGCTAATACTCAAGGAAATACTGGAGCTATCCCTCGTTGGATTGCGGTAAAACTTGGATTTCAAAAGTATAGATTTATAACATTTAAAAAATATCAAAACGATTACTTTCTTTCCTTATTATCAGAAGGAAATCTAGGAAAAGTTGAGCAAGTAGAGAAACTATTAGAAAATAAAATTAAAGAAGCAACGAAAACCTCGTTTTCAGGAAATCTAAAGCCTTTTAATAAATTAAGAGTAAACCTAGAACATAAATTTAAAAAACGACGTAAATTTCCCCCCTTTGAGTTTTCCTAATCTAATGATAAAACCAAATTAGGTTAGAAATAATAATGTGAATTCAATTCAGGAATATCCATTGAAATCGGTAAAAAAATTAAACTATTTGAAATAAACCTACATTTTCTTCTAGAATACCATTATTAAAGAAAAAAAAAATTATTCTATCAATTTTGTTCTCCCGGTCCCCCATACTCCAAGAGCTACCCCTAGCTCTTTATGTTCTTTTGCTACATCCTTTACTTTTCTTCCCTGCATTACTGCATCAATAGCCTGTCTAAAGGCTTTTGCTCCTGCTATAGGTCCGTCTGGGTGACTATGAATACCACCCCCACTTCCTATAAGAATATCATTACCCGCTTCCTTCATACATTTTTCTACCATTCCTTGTGTAATTCCCCCAGATGGCATAGGTAGAGTTGGTTTAATATGTTGAAGCGGAAATCGAAGGGCTTTCAAATTCTGTTCATACCGTTCGTCTAAAATGTCCGCTTTACCATAGGGTGCCGGAATTACGACGGTATCTGCACCACAAATCCTTGGTAACTTGGCAAAAGTTAACATACTTGTCATCCCTGTCCATATCCCACCAAAATATGTCCCTCCAAAATCCATGTGTCCTAGTATTGGAACTTTTATTGAGGGATCTTCTGCTAATTGCCTTAACGCCTCAAAGCCAGTTGTTAAATAGTTTATCATTAATGCATTTGCGCCTAATTCAACCATTTTATCAGCGTATTCAAACATATCGGGGAATTTAGATGTGATATTTATTGTATATAATGTTTTTTCACCCTTCTCTGAATCAGCTTTGTCAACTGCTTCCATTACTTTAGTTATTCTCTCCTCTAGAGTATTAAAAATGGCATTGGAAATTAATTCATCATCTTTTACAATATCACAACCTCCTACAGCTGCCTTATAAACTAAATCTCGAGCTACATCCGCGGTGTGCCCTGTACATGGCTTTATCATGTTGTTAAGTAAAGGTCGTTTAGGAATCTTCAATAGTGAACGAAGTCCATCTATCCCAAATTTAGGACCTTTATAATCTTCTAAATAACTTTTTGGGAATGCGAGATCCACTAATTTTAGTCCATATGTTATGCTAATATTTCCTAATACAGTTGTTAAAAGCATTGGTATACCATTGTTCTTCACGTTAATAACAGGAAACCCTATTTGTACGAAATAACTCCTTTCCTTTATATCCTTTGGAACCATATATTCATACATAGGAATCTCATAAACACCTAATACTCTTGCGACATGGTTCTTTCTGACTTCAGCAGTTTCAGCTGGGACTCTGACCCATGTTCCTGTAGATTGCTCAATTGCTGCAAATCTTGACAAATAATTCACATTTTGTCCTTTCGGTCTTTTTATGATGAAACTTGCTATTATATATTTCTCTAAGTCGATACCATCTAAACCAATCGCTTCAGGGGTGTCTAAATATTGTTCACAACTTTTTTCCATATGAATATCCCATTAATTTATTGATTATGTTAAGTGAGATTAATACAAATCAATTCAAAAATATTTTGATATAAAAAATAGAAAAAATAAATATAACTAAGTTAATCCTCAGCTTTTACTTGCGATGCAGCTTTTAAATTAGTGTAAGAATTTTCGAGAACTGTCAAGTATTCAATTAAAACCTGATCTGCTTTAGACTTCTGGTTATATACTGTTTTAATAACATTCATTAAATATTTCGGAAATATTAGATCTAAATGGAAATCTGAAAGCAGAGCAAAGTATTCATTTCCTTTATCATCTTGGAAAACTTGGATCATTTGAGTATCCCAGAGCATCTTTAATACATCATCTAGATCTTCAACACCTTTCTTTCTAAGTTTCGCCAGATCTTTCTTCGTAACTACGGCAGATCTTAAAAGTCGTAAAGTTTCATAAACCTGTGGGTTGGTAAGAATATCTAAAACTCTTAGATTATCTCCTTCTGAAGGTCGATAATTCTTAAAAAAATTCCGAGCATCGGTTTTATAGTTTTCTACTAATTGAGTTGGTAAACCTCGATCTGATGGGTCTTTCAATATTTTTACTGGCGGAACGCGCATAAGTACTACATCTTTTATTAGAAAGATCAATTCTGAAGGCATACCCTTAACAGACGCTTCTTTGACAATTTCACGTTTGATAAGTTCCATCAAAACTCCTTCTACGTCAATAAAACCTTGTTTGTACCTATCTTTTAACCAAATCATCAGTTCAGATTTTGAAACTACTCCTTCATCTCTTAAACGTTTGATTATCATACGTTTTATCTCATCCTGATAAGTAATTGCAAGTTGTTGTTCAGTACTGAGTGTAGGATATACTGATAATCTTTGAAATAGTGATGGGATCATTTGAAGATAGGCATCATCTTCTATGCTTCCTAATATGATCCGAGAAATGTCTATTAATCCTTCCTCAAACGAATCTGGATCATCATCTAAATTTAAAAGGAGGAGAATATAGAAGCCTTTCTCTGGACCAGTATAGTAAGACGCGATGTTCAAAGACCCAACCATTAAACTAATCATCCCTGATTCACCACTATATTCATGAGTACTATAAACTTGCATCAACGTTTTTTCAGTTAGTACAACTTCCTCTGGATACTTAGCCAATATTTCCGTACCAGCCCTATCATCCCATTTCATAATGACAAGTCCAATCGGCATTTAGGATTCATCCTCCTTAGAATATTCAATTTCCATAGATGGTTCGGATGTATTCTTCTTTTTCTTGCCTTTCTTCGATTCTAATATTGATTCAGGCAATTTTATATTTTTTTTATCTTCAATACCTAAAATCTTTTGCAGAGATAATCCTAATACATCCCATCTATCTCCTAACAGCTTCACAATATATTCATCTTTAGAAGGATATAAAAGTGATTCTGAAATAGTTTTCTTTCCCTTGATTTCTTTCTTCATTTTTCTCGCTTTTTTAATGAATGTGGGTATTCTTGATAACTGAATTAGACGATATGCTACAAGACTTCCAACGATTGCTGCAATAGAAGTCACAATCATTATAAAATAAAACAATGGGAATCCCGGAAATATTTCAACCATTTCTACAACAATTGTGATAGCGATTGATTCTGAAACATAGTCGTCCTTAACAATGCTAATTTCTCCAGTAAATACTTGTTGTGCAAAGAATGTATTAATATTACTTGTTGTAAACGTATATGTGTAAGTATCGTTAGTACCCGTTAGCACATATTGTTGAGAACCAATTGTAAGTACAATTGTGGCATCAGTAATCGATTGAGGATTTGAAGGTTCTGTTAAGTCTATCAAGGAGAGCTCAAAAAGAATATTCCTACCTTGATCAATTCTTATCTGACTTTGAATTAAATTTGTAGCTGTTAAACTCAATGTTATTTTTCTCATTTTAATTGTTAGATCAATTAATGCGGTCCTTACATCGTAATTGTTCTTTTGCATTGTTATAAAAATAGCATAATCTCCGACGTCTTTTGAAGCTGTGTTGAAATCTAAAATATATGTAGAGTTTAATCCTTCTAGTAAATCAATTTTATTACTAATTGCACCAATAATTGATCCATTGGCAGCTACCTCATACCATTGATAGTAGGCTTGATCTAAATTGTCTAAATTCAAATATGGTTCAGATATGATATCAGTATATTCAAATGTGAAATTATAAGCTTGTCTAACCCACAATATTTTTGATATATGATGTAGTGATGTGTCTCCATTAAGAGAAGTGGGTCTATTAATAATAACAACATCAAATCTATAGCTCTGGATAGCAGAATAATTTTCTTTTGTAGCGCTTATCCTAACCTGATATGTACCAACATCTGCAATAAAAGTATCAAGTGTAAATGAATAATAGCCTGCCATAGTCTCATTTATTATAACAGGATCATTAACAAATTGCCAATCATAAGTCACTACTGCCTCTTCCAACATCACGTCTGAAGAGTTGTATAAAATTGTCAAATTAAGTTCTTCGCCATAATATAGAGTAACATTTGACCCGAGGCTTGTAAGATCGCTTGTATTAAATACACCAAGGTTTGTTATTTTTGGAGAAACTGTAAATAGAAGTTGAACCCGTGCTGGGTCTTGATATCCCGTTTTTTCTCCATTAACAGCAAAATAATATTGTTGTCCTCCAATCAAAAATCCTGAATTTATTGTATAATTATAATACCCACTTCCTTCTGAATCCATCGAGCCACTACCAAATACTACATCTCCAAGTAGGTCAGTAATTTCCCAATTTACAAAATCAGGAGCAATTACTGGAAGCCAAGTGGGGGTCGGATTCAGAGCATCTTCAGTGCTCATAAATCTAGCGCTAAACGTAAAATTTGAACCCCACTCTTTAGTTCCCTCGGTGACAAGTTCTTGAAATTCTGTTTTAAAGTTAGCTAAACTAAGACGTATTCTAAATTCGATCGTGGTGAATAGATCTAAAGTGTAATTAAAACGGTTAAGAAATACACCTGGAGCTGTTGTATATTGGTCAGAAGACACATTGAACTCCCTTATAGTACTAGCATATTCTAAAGTAATATTGTATCTAGTACCCCTATAATACCAGAAGCTTAATGTAGGGTTATTCACTCCTTTTGCTGCACCTAGATCAGTTGTTAATAAAGTAACAATATCATCTCCAGGATTTCCTACAGTTCCATTTATAATTTTAACAAAAACATTCCCATACGTAGGATTCCAATTACCAGCATCATCAAATACGTTGATATCTAATTTCGACATATTAGCCTTTACGTATTGGTTGTATGTTTCAGTGTAGATTATGTCAATAGTTCCATTACAAAAATTAGTTGAATTTGTTCCTTCAACATAAATTAGTAGGCCATATGCATCCACTAACTCTGAAATATTAACTTCAATAGTATCCGTAGTTTCCGATGTATATACTTCACTATAAATTGGGCTTGCAGACACATTGTTATTAACATCAATACTGTAAATGTCTAATTTATCCAAGTCGTCATCCATATTATTCAACATAATGGTAGTATTGATAATCTTTATATTTCCAATTTCACTTGAATTTGATCCGGTGGCATAAACCCTCTCTTCTACAGCATATTTTTGAATTGGTGCTATATGTATATTCGTTTCATTTACAAGTATGGTAGGCATAATGTGTAAATTATTATTTAAATATACAGTACGATTTACTAGACTACGATTTATGAAATTAGGCTGTTGAACATAATCCTCATTATCGTAATATACTTCATAATAATATACTGCGTCTTGTGATATATTACTCCATCTGAAGGTTTGGGTCCCATATTCTTTGTTTAAAGTTATATTTGCTATCAACTCAGTATAATCAGATTTGTTGTAAACTAAGACATACCCATATCCCATCGGGTCTTCATTCCAATCTTCAATCTCAAAATCTATACTCCACAGACTTACATTGATATATACTGTGTGGAAATCCCCCAAAAAATCATATGTAATACTATAATCGGTACTATTAAATACAATCTCTTCAAATGTTTGGATTCCTGTGCTAATTGAATAATTAGCCGTAATTATATATTCTGTACGGTTAACATCTGGAAATTCAAGATGTCCTTGTTCTCCTGTTGTACCTAAATAATCTTCATTCAGGGGAAAATCCGGATTATACATATAAATTTCTAAACCTGGAACGACTCTACCATCAATATCATTTGCTATTATTACAACTGAGGCTCTTTTTTCTTGTTCTTCATTTAGCACAACTACTAGATTATAATCTTTAGCAATCCATTTTATCCTTTCTGATGAGAGCGACTCTTCAAAAAATCTAATCTCATCAAGTAACCCCTGATAATGGATATCATTTAAATCTGGAGAGTTTCCACTCACTTTTGGTCTAGCTGGTTGTTGGCTAGCCTCTGAACCATCACCAATAATCCCATAACGTAGAGTGTTATCACCTATTCCTAATCCATTATGTGCATTATCGTTTCTGGCATCTTCGACACCATCATCAATATACAGTATCTTATCAGTACCGTCGTAAACTGCACTTCCAAAATGCCATTGATTGTCGTTCAAACCCGTTGTTGCAGTGTTAAAATCATCATAGTTATTATCCGAATAAGGATCTTCATTTGGATCCCAGTTAAAAGTCTCATCCCAGCCATAAGCAAACGAAGAAAAACCTAATCCTCCATCTCCTCTGACATAAAAGTTAAAGTGTTCTGATCGATCGTAATCAAAGATAGCCCAATTACTAGAATAACCCCCAGTTCCAGGTGTTTTAAAGAATGCAGTTACTGTAAACTCTGTAAGTCCATTTCGCGTGTTATAATATTTATCTTGGATTTCTAGCCAATCATCTGTTCCATCGAATGAAAGAGAACCACTTCCAACGACACTATCGACATCTAAAACAGCACCGTTCACGGTAGCATTATGGTTTCCCTGATAATCAATAACCTCTCCATTAACAATCTCTTCAAATTTATACCAGAGAAAACCATCAGGATTATTTGCCATTAAGTAATTACTGGCGAAAGTAGCATTAATATTTCCATAATACATATACGTATCTTGCTCTAATTGGTTCGGACCGGCAGAAATGGTAGTTTCAAACCAAACAGTAGCTAAATCTGTACTAGGGAAGTCTTGCGCTATATAGTAATTTCTTAAGTTCCCATTTTCTATTATTCTAATGTCTTTTAAGCTCTGATTCAAATTTCCAGCAATAACTAGTTCAGTATAATTAAACTCAACTTTTGCTATAAAGTTTGTAAACGCTTCATTATGAGGATTTGTTATATTAATTAACTTTCTGAATTCAAATGTTCTATTCCACCATTGAGCACTACCAATTGTATTTAAAGTCGGTGTGTTTAAATCATTTTTAGTATTTTCATTAAAATCTTCATTAATACTCTGTGAATTCATAGAATTTAAAGGCAAATAGGTGAGTATTGAACTTAAGGAAATAATAAATAGGAAACCTATCGAAATTAAACGTGTTGAAATTTGTTTTAATTTAGTCATACATAATTACCCGTTTTTAGCAAAATCTTTCATTATTTTTAATAAATTTATATTTATTATCTTTTATTATACAAATCTAAGTATTTAATTTTTTATCTCGGGAAATAAATCGAGAGAATCAAACTTAATGATAACCAAAACCATTGCTATATCAAAATTTTTAGTATAATGTGTTATCCATATCCTATTCTCCTAAGAAAAATAAATAAACTTGACCTTAATTTAAAGTTCACTTAATATATTGAATATCATTAGCAATCTAACCTTAATAATATATCTGGTTCTTTTTTCTTTAAAAAAATTAGTTTAAGTAATTCTATCTATTGGCTGTCCTAAATGTTTATTCCTAAAAATTTAAATATTCTAATTTTAATTGAAGATTCAAGGAAAAAATGCATAATTTTATCATTTTTTAATTAAATATAGATTAATCTTCCATTAGTCTGGATTTCTTATTAAAGAGGAAAGGGATAATGTTAAGACAAGTGTACATTCTAAAAGACGATAAAATTTTGTATAACAAGAATTATGGGAAGTCACTTTCAGTTGAAGATTTTCAGAAATTATACCAAGAGATTTTAGAAGAAACAGAAAAAGGAACAAATTTAGATAGTTATGATTTTTTTAAATATAAAATTGTTTATTCATTAGTAAAAAATGATAAATTAGCGTTTATATTCATAACTGACATAAATGATGACACAGATAGATCTAAAAGAGAGCTAGAAAAACTTAATAAAGAGTTTTTAGAGACCTTTGGAGATAATCTAGAAGCCCTAGATCCGGAACTTATGGAAATACTTAACCCAATTTTAGACACAACCCATAGAAATCTCAAAACTAAAATCGCGCTAGTGGGATTTTCGGGAGTAGGGAAAACGACGTCGACCAACTTGATTTGTGCTTCCGAAATTCCTTCTGTACATATTCCTACTATCACTGGGAAGATATCAACGGTTAAAATCGGAAAACTTTATTTTCACTTATGGGATTTCGCAGGACAAGAGCAATTTAGCTATTTATGGAATGACTTTATTCTTGGGAGTGATGCTGTTCTTGTAATTACTAACTCAACTTTAGAAAATGTGGAAAAAACCAAGTTTTTTATTGAACTAATCAAGGAACGTGCACCTTATGCGCATGCTGCAGTAATTGGGAATAAACAAGACTTACCAGGAGCTCTGAGTGTTCAAAAAATTCAAGAAATTTTAGGTGTAAAAGCTTATTCAATGGTTGCAATAGATTCTGCCAACCGTGGGAAGATGATACAAATTATTGCAGATATATTAGAAATTAGTACAGATGCTTCACCTTTACTAAAGCCTTTATTTGATAGAGATCAATTGATAAATAAAGCAAGAATTTCCCTGGAAAATGGAGAAATTGCACAAACAGCAGAACATTTTGAAAAAATAGCAGATCTCTGTCTTGAATTGGGAGATGACTTACTTTACAAGGAGTTCTCTGAAAAAGCAACGAAGTTGAAAAGTTACTTAAACTAATAAAGTAGTCAGCTTAACTAAAATTCTCTGCTTTGCTAGATCAGCTTCTATTTCTTTAACTTACAACAAAAATAAAAATATATATTAATTTAATCTTCTTCTTCTACTACTATTTTGGTATGTCTATAAGTATCGTCAAGTACATTCAGATACTCAATGAGTACTGCATTAGATTTTGATTTAACAGCATATTGATGAATGATTATATTAACTATGTATTTAGGGTATATCAAGGAGCTATGAAAATCAGTGAGCAACGCGTAATATTCATTTCCTTTAGCATCTTGAAATACGTGTATCATTTGATTGTCCCATAGTTTCTTTAGACCATCGTCGATATCATCAACACCCTTTTTTCTAAGTTTCTCTAGAACATTTTTAGTGACAATCGAGATTCTAAGTAATTTCAAAATTTCATAAACTTGAGGATCTGCTATTACTTTATCTAAAATTTTAAGACTGTCTTCCTCTGATGGACGATACTTTTGGAAGAATTTTCTAACAGCTATATTATATTCTTCTACAAATCGCTCAGGAAGTCCTCGCTCTGGAGGATTTTTAAGCAAAGTAATTGGTGGTCGTCGAATCATTAATAAATCATTGATAAGAAAAATTAATTCTGAAGGCATCCCCTTAACAGAGGCTTCCTTTATTATTTCTTTCTTGATTAATTCCATTAAAATAGCATCCACATCGAAAAATCCTTCTCTATATTCATCTTTTAACCAAATTTTTAATTCTGATTTTGAGATAACGCCTTCTTCTCTTAACCTATTGATGATTAATCTGTTTACGTTATCAAGGTATGTAATAGCTAAACTTTGCTCCTCATTCAAATGAGGATAGGTTGACAATCGCTGGAATAAGAAAGGAATCATCTCTAAATATGCATTATCTTCATAATTTTGGAAGATAACCCTTGATATATCTGCTAATCCACCTTCATATGCATCAGCATCCTCGTCCAGGTTTAAAAGTAGAATAATATAAAGAGGTTTTTCTCGACCGGTGTAATATGATGCAATATTTAATGGCCCAACGAGTAAACTAATCATTCCCGGTTCTCCTGTATATTCATGAGCCGCATATATTTGCATTAAAGTTTCCTCAGATATCACGAGCTCATCGGGGTATTTAGCAAGAATTTCTGTACTTACCTTGATATCCCATCGCATCATTATTAATCCTATTGGCATTAGTCATTCTCACCTCTTTCTTCTTTTGTTTCATCTCTTGGTATTTCATCTTCTGGTACTTTCTCCTCTGGAATTTTCTCTTCTGGTACTACTTCCTCTGGAATTTTCTCTTCTGGTACTACTTCCTCTGGAATTTTCTCTAGTGTTGCTTTGTCTATTTTTTCTTTATTAGCTTTTTGCTCCGCTTTTCTCTTTGCACTTTCTTCGTCTTTTTCTTTTTTGGCTTTTAATTCTGCTTCTTTCTGGGCTAGTTTTTCTTTATCTTTGATGGCTTTTAGCTCAGCTGCTTTCTTGGCGTTTTCTTCTTTAATTTTGGCGTCAGCTTCTTTCTGGGCTAGTTTTTCTTTATCTTTGATGGCTTTTAGCTCAGCTGCTTTCTTGGCGTTTTCTTCTTTAATTTTAGCATCTGCTTCTTTCTTTATTTGTTTTTCCTTATCTCTTATAGATTTTGCCTCTGCTTTTTCTTTCTGCACTTTTTGCTTTGAAATTCTCTGTTCTTTATCTTGCATCGCTATTGTTGGTAATTTCTTCTTTAAATCCTTAATTCCCAACGCTTCATTAATTGAAATACCGAGTCCTCTCCAGTCATCTCCGAATAATTTTGCTATCGTCTCTGATTTTGAATGAATCGAAATCGTCTCGGGAATTTTCTTCTTTGATTTAATAAGTCCTTTAATTTTCCTTATCTTCTTCACGTGCTTAGGAATTCTGGCTTGTTGAACGACTCTATATGCGACTATACTTCCTACAACTCCAATAATTGACGCAGTAATCAGTATGAAGTAGAATGTTGGCATTCCTGGAAAAATTTCTTCCATGTTTATCTGAATTGTAATAGGGATATTTTCGGTTTTATAGTTAGTCCTCGCTATTGATATTTCTCCAGAAAGAGTATTACTCGTAACAAATGCTGTAGGATAAGAGAGAAATTCAAACGTGTATGTTCCATCACCATTATTAATAATAATCAGATCCTCGTATGGTTGGTCATTGATTGTAAGGGTAATAGTAGCATCTATTACTTGAGATTGATCATTAGAATTAAAAAGAGTAACAATAAAAGTTAAACGATTCCCAGATACTATTTTAGCCAGATTTTCATTAACCTCATCTGAAAATATTATATCAAATCTTCTATTATTTAATACTATTGTAGTTTCAATTATCTGTGTTGTAAAATTTGCTTTAGAAATAATAATCGAAGTTGTTGAAGTGTCAGAAGTCGCGTCTTCATTTAATCGAGTGTAATCTGTTATATTTACTGAATAAGATCCGCTTCCCCCTTCAGTAAAATTGTAAGTAGCACTTTGATAACTCATTGATACTGTAGCTCCTTGTAATTTAATATTTCTAGTTAAATCCTGAAGTGAAATAGATAAATCTATAGAATCTCCATTTTCGATCGTCATGATACCATCAACAATTTTTCCTGGTTGTAAAGTATAACTAAATTCTCTTGACAAAATTTCTAAATTTATAAGAGCTGATTTTGGTTTATAATTTTGTTTGTGTAAAGTAGCATATAAATAGTAATTACCAATCTCCTTTAATTCCGTTTTAAAATCTAAAATATGATCTGTCACATTGTTTTGAACCAAGATTCCAGAACCTTGCGTTCCAGGAATTCTAGTTCCATTTGGATATAATTGTTCCCAAACATAAGTAGCAGAGGTTAAATCACCAATGCTCCCATTAGTAAGTACATCCGTATATGTAAAATTGAAAGGATTAGGATCCTGAACCCACACTTGCGAGCTGAGATAAACCAAGCCTATCTCTTCATTAAGAGTCGTTGGTCTTTCTGTAATACTGAGAGTCATAAAAATAATCTGTGTGGTATAATTTTCTAACATCGCAATAATTTTGATTGATTTAGCACCCCATGACCCAGCTAGTGATGTATCTATTGTTGTTGTGTAGTATCCATCATTAACTGGATCTCCATAGAATTGAATTGGGTCAAAACTAAGCCATTCAAAAGTTAATGTGGCACCTGTTAATAGAGATACATTGTAAAAACTAAATGTTAAATTTAAGGATTCACCATAAATTTGTGAGTCTGTAGATATGATATTTAAAGAATTATAATAATCATGCATAGAAAGAGTAGTTTGAACAGATTCTACAAAAATAGTATCAGTAAAATTTGAGGGTGTATTATAACTTGGCTTATTTCCAGAAATAATAATACTATAAAGCTCTCCTCCTCCACCAGCTGAAAAGATAGAAGAATTAAATGTAGTATTAAACATTCCATTGCCTTCAAACACCATACTTTTTACTGATACAATAGTGCTTGAGGGTCCAGTACTCTTAACATAACAAGTTACAGTTGCTGGAAGGGTCACTGGTACTGAACTTGCCCAATTATCATCAGTAAGCGTAAAATTTATCCGAACGCTAAAATTGTTACCCCATGTTACCACATCAACTAATTCAATGTTATTAAATTGTAGTTGAAACCAATTAGGGTCAACTCCACCTAAATTGGGCTCTATTGTAAAATTTGATTTTCCATTAAGCGTGTAATTAAACTCATCTCTCCAATCTATACCAGGATATTGAGGATCAAAAGGATCGGGGACAGTTACATTTAGTTGTCTATATTCCCCTGCATAATATAATGAGATGTTATATTCATATCCTCTTAAATACCAAAGGGGCAATAAGTTATTTGTTGTTCCATATGCATATCCGTTTAAGTAATCAACTGCAGAATATCCTGCTGTCAAGTTGACTTGAAAGTTTTGAATCCCTATTGAACTATTTACTGTTACTATACCACCAACTAAACCGCCGCCAGCTTCATTAACAACTCTAATATTTAACTTACTCAAATCTGTAACATTATAGATGTTGGTCGTTTCATTTAATGTTATATTAAAAACTCCATTAAAATTAGTTGTATTTGCTCCAATAGCGACAATTTTCAAACCGTAAACTTCATAATTATTTGTTATTAAACTAGAGGGTGTAATTTGGGGGAATCTCATATCCATATTAATACGATTATTTAAAAAATCAGCATCATAGCTATTATTATAGTAAATCAAATAATTGTCATCGGTATAATTGTTTTTATCTATATAATAAATTGAAACCGAAGTAAGATAAGCATCTGAAGTTTGAAATGTAATATTTACCTCTGCACCCAGTATTTTTTTATTTCCCAATTCTGTTCGCGAACCATTGGTGTAAATGAGTTCATTTACGGCAAAAGTTGGGTTCCCTGCTGGATCTGCATTAGTTTCATTTATCAAAAACGAATGATCTCTATACTTATCATTTGCTTGATCATAAGTAGCTCTCTTTACATATGATTCATTCAATGCTGTAGGGTTAAGATTATAATCAATATTATCATAATATACCTCATAATAATAACTAGATTGATTCCTCCAACGGAACGTACCTTTTCCATCACTATTAAGCGTTATATTTTCTAAATTTACCCCCATTTTGGTCTCGTTATAAACTGCGATATATGCATAATTTAATGATTCCTTATCATAATCAACAATTTCAAAATCGATGGTCCATATATCTATATAAATGGTAAAAGTCTGCTGAGATTCTGTTATGTTAAAATAAACCAACGGATAAGAGCTACTATTAAACACAACAAATTCATACCCTGTAGAAGGTATCGTATAATTTACTGTATAATTATATGTTGAGTAAGTAACCCCTGTAAAGGTTATTGATCCCTCCTCCTCTGAAGTGTTTAACGGTCCATACTGTATCTGTTCTGCAACTGGCTTAGAACTATTTATTAGGGAAACTTCTGCATTAGGGACAATTCTTCCATCAATATCTCTAACTATAATAGTAACATCTGATTTTCTTCGTTCAGCTTCAGAATCTAAGGATACATCGAAATTATAAGTAAAGGTTACATTATCGACTTGAGCAAATGCATTAAATTTATTAGCCGCCTCAATATCATAGTGAAGCATCCCAAATTCTAAGAAGATAGCCTCACCTTGATAATCAGATACATCAATTAAAAGATCTCCTGTCAATTGGCCTGCTGCCGTATTTTTATCTGCCAATATACCAAAATTATCTTCTACCCACGTTTTTAACGAGGACTCACTTATAAAAGAATCCCAAAATTCTACATAACCCTGCGTATATACCGAACCACCATATGCTCCATGTGAATTGACATTAGTATCATCGTAATATTGAGCAATTCTTACATAAACTCCTATTTTTTTAGAATTCTGATCATCAAAGGTTCTAAAATTACGCCAAGCATTTATGTAAATTTTGTTTGATCCTCCCGAAACGGTAGGAACAACAAAAGGAGCGGAAAATAAAGTTCCAGCGATATCTTTTCCAGTTGAACCACTAGAAACATCATGACTAATATCACCAAATTTAAATGTATAAGCTCCTTCATTCTTTAGTTCTTGATTTGAAGCCATTGTACTTAAATTGTGTTGATAATAATCCGGATCTGGTGTATTTGGAGTATAGGCACCATTGACGTCATCAGGTACATCATCTGCAAAATACCACCCAAAAACCCCATCAATTGCGTGACCACCTACTCCAGGATCCTGTTCAAAATTTCCATTTCTGATCCATCCAAAATTATTAGCAACCGAATCTGAAGTTGTTTCATTCATAAAATAAGTTGTATTGATTCCAACAGCATCATTACCAAAATATAAATAAGTGTCTAATTGGGAATCACCATCACTGACAGTAATATTTGTTTCAAACCATACAGAAACTATATCACTTTGAGGGTAATCTTTTTGAAAATAGTATTTTCTTTGAAAAGCATCTCCCCCAGAATCGTATTCAATGATTCTTAGATCTCCGAGATCTGCTCTTAAATCTCCATTCAAAACGTCCGTGGTATAATTAAAAGATATACTTACTCCGTAATTATAAAATGTCTCTGAATTAGGATTTGTTATATTTATTACTCGTCTTGAATGAAAAGATTTATCCCACCAACTATGAGTACCAAGACTTGCGATTGGTTTATTCTTTTCAAATAATTCATTATCTTGATCGTTTTTTATCGTACTCCCCTCTAAGCTAGAAGGAATATTAATAAAATTCATTAAAAACATCCCAAAGAGGCTAGTGATTAATATTATTGAAAGTAACGTTAATGCCTTTATTTTAAACTTTAATCTTGATGTATTTTTCATAGAAAATCATTCAACTTTTATTTTTTTATTTATTTATCCAAAATTGATTATAAATACATTTTTAAAAATAATATGAAAAAAGTTAAATATAACGTTATGTATCGCAGATAATTTGAAACAATTCTAGTCAGTGATATAAACAAAACATCTAATTTTTATTCTTCATTTCGAACTTATTTGTCTAATAAAAGAAAGATTTTTCTTTTTTTGTGGTGATTTGGATTATCTATTATGAAATTTCCTGTAAATCCAGTATTATTAGCTATTATTTTGCCAATAGCTTCCATAATCACTTTGTTCTTAGGATAAAATTGGAAAATTACTCGGGAATTTGGCTTTAGAATGTGAAAAAAAGATTTAGAGAGATTTTTAAGTGAAAAATGCATATTTTTATTATTAGTATCTCTAAATACCCATTGTAATGCAGAAATAGAAATTATAGCATCAAATATATTAGGCTTAAAAGGCATAAAACACATATCTGAGTTAATGGGATTTATATCATTAATGTCATAAAAATTTAAGAATTCAGAGATTAGATCGAGTGCTACTATTCTGTATCCTATCTCCTTTAAATATATACCAGCAAATCCTGGGCCACAACCAGCATCTAAGATTAGGGCATCTTTTTTTTTAAGATCCAATAATTCTAAGACTCGTTTAATAATTTTTTCTTGAATTCTTATTATAGTCTTTGAGCTTGCATACTTTTTAAGGATTTCTCCATTAAAATAATCAGAGACTTTTTCACATTCTTCCTCTGGTCGTTTATTCTTTACGTCGAAGTCAAAATCTCCGTCCAAATTCATCATAAATTAACCAGTTGATTTAACGCATTGTTTAATTAAAATCCAGTAGGTTTTAAATAATAAACCAAAAATTTTATTTAATTCTAAATATTTATAATTTCATTCTATTTAATTTTTAATTCTGTAATTCAATAAACTTGCCTTATTATGTCTGAGAAAGATGAGAAACTCGTTGTGAGGAAAGCGACCATATCTCTTAGGAGAAAATATGGAAGAACAAAGCAAATCACTATCGTCGAACGAGATGCTTTTGTTCCAAAAAAAATTGAGAAAGAAATCAGAGATTCGATCATAAAGAAAAAATCAATTTTAGCAACTGATCTAGCGTTAAAATTCGATATAAGAGTCTCAACAGCAAAATTATTATTAAAGCAATATGAAGAAGAAGGATTAATAAAACTTTATAATCCGTCTTTAAAGCTTAAAATTTATGTTCCCACTTCTCAATAAATTTTAATCATAATTTCTAAATTAGCTTCTTCATTTACGCTCCTTGGATTGAAAGAGTAAGTAATTTAAGTTTGAGAAGTTTTAAATTTCATATGGATCTGTATACATCATCACATTTTGAATGAAATTAACATAAAGCAGATGTAGCCTAGCTGGTAAGACGCCAGCTTCGAGTATTTTTCTTATCATTCGAGAAAGCTGGTGCGCGAAAGCGTTCGGGGGTTCGAGTCCCTCCATCTGCGTTATTTAAAACCAGAAAATTATAATTAGATCGGCTAAATTAATAAAAAAAACTCATAATTAATTTAAAAGTGGATTTATAATTTATTGAATAATCTGTAAAATCAAATTTTCCATTTGCGGTTTTGCTGATTCAATTTTATCCAAAACCGTTACAGTCTTCTCTAAATCCTTTTCATCTTCTTCTATGATAAACAAAAGATAAAAATCTAAATTTCCAAATTTAAGTACTTCAATTATACCTGAGAATCTTTCCCCACTCTCAAACTTATCAGAAAATTCGAATAACCTCCTATTTTCTGCAATAATACGCTTTTGTAAATCCAAATAAATTTCATAAATCTTTAATTTCTGAGTTAGCTGTAAGTGTGGGCGATGGTGCTCCCCAATGGTTATACCTTTAGCATCAAAAAGGGAAATCAAAATTGAATTATAGTTCTTACTGATTTCGGAAAAAAGATTAGAAACCAATTCTATTTTATCAAATAACATTGATAAACCACTAGAAAAAGCATCCATTATCGATTTAATATCGAATATCGTTGTTTCAAAGAAAAATATATCAAAGTGATTAGAATACCTTGTTAACGCTTGCTTTAATGTTAAAATTCTTTTATTTATTTCGACATCATCAACAAGTTGTGGATCAAACTTATGAAATAGAACCGAAACCATAACATCTTCTTGGGATTCTTTAAAAAAGAGCAGTACTTGATCCAAATAATCAATTGTTTCAATATATCTATCAAAATCTTGAGCATCAATAACGTAATAGATTAAATCTATACCATTTAAGAATTTCTCAGGATGTTTTAGATAATCATCTCGATAAATTCTCTGACCACCAAAATCTAGTCTGGAAAATTCCAATCCTAAAAATTTGAAAGTATCACGAGCGATTCTCCTTGTTGGCATTAATTTAGCCACAGTATCCTCAAATCCAAATCGTTTCGAAATTGCAGTAATTATGCTGGTCTTACCCGCATTGTCTAGACCAAGAAATGCTATTTTCCTCAATAATATACACCTTTGTAATAGTACAATTGTATTTCTAAAAGCTCTATCCTAATATATTCAAAATTTAAAACTACTAATAAAGAATCGCTTTTAGTAAAAAAAATATGATTATTTTAATATTTAAGGTTAACGTTTACAAACTCGATATATTTGCTTTATCCCCCAGCTAAAGCAAAACTAAGATACATTTCATCAGATTCTTTAAGTTTTGTTTTATAATCTTTCAGATATTTAATATTCCTTCCATTTAACAGTATAAGCACTTGAGAATTAAACTTCTTCTTATTTTTACTTAATATTTCACCATCTAATTTACTTTTATGGTCAACTAGAAACTGTGAGATAATGTCACCTACTGTTTTGCCTTCGTACTCAATAAATTTCTTATCGGTTCTCAGCTGGAAAATATTTAATAAATTTAGTTTGATTTTGGCCATTAGAATAACTTAAAATAATTAAAATTAATATAATACTCTAAAAAATCTTAATATTAGAGTGTTTAACCTTAGTTTTATTAGTAAAAAAACACTTTTTAAGTTTGTTTTAAGTTAAGAAATATGTTGAATTCCCAAAGAATTCATTTTCATCAATTATGTGAA
This sequence comes from uncultured archaeon, assembly GCA_964486045.1. GTDB lineage: Archaea > Asgardarchaeota > Lokiarchaeia > Sigyniarchaeales > SOKP01 > Loki-b32. Next base: position 158,563 of record CAZALK010000007.1, on the reverse strand, counting down.
AATTGTTATTGTATATGTACCAACTACTTTTATTTGCCCCGTCTTTAAGTCGTGTTCCTTGAGTATAACAAACCCTTTTTTAAAAATCTCTATTTCGATAAAAGACTCGTTAAACCTCTCAGGATTAAGGGATCCACCATTAGTGAATATCGTGTTATCAATCTTTACATTAAAATTTATACTTGGTGAGCTATTTAAGCAGAGATCTATTTGAGATCGCGCAAATTGAGAAAGTACATCTCCAGAATCGATTAATTCAGTCCGCCAGACACTTAAAGGTGTAGGGATTAGACTATGAAAACAGCAAACTCCTAATATTTTTTGATGGCTAATTGTTAAAACTTTTTCGATAAACTTATTCATTCTATTTCTCCCAATGAAACCCTCTGTTGAATCTCTAGTAGTAGAATTTAATCCTTGAAAATAAAACTTCTCATTTTCGAAGACTGGATCAAATTCATTGAAATATCTTTTCCAGTATTCCCAGTAAGGCGGTTTTGAGTCTGTATATCCAGGAACGACTAGATATGGATAAATTAATCTATTTATTTTATCCTTAGCTATTCTAAATTCTTCTTTATAACTATTATGAGTAACGTTACCAGTGTGTATGACCAAATCAATATCTTTAATTGTGTTGATTTTTTCAATCGCCCTATCGAAATTAGTGAATTGATTTTCCATCCTTTCGGTTATCATTGAGTGTGACAATTGAATTAACCTACATAATGGTTTTTTGCTTTTTTCTATTTCTAATGGAAGATAATAATTGACTTCACGATTATTTCTTGCAATGAGTTAGAATCTAATACAGGAATCACTTTAAAGTTGAGTTTACATCCCTCGATATCTATAATTGCATACGTAAATAAATCACGATATCTAGTTTTATTACAACAGAATGTACCCGCATTAAATATGTAAAGGTCTTTTTCACTATTGCTTAAAGTGTATAAATTTGACGTGTGTCGATGCCCATTTAAAACTAAATCTGCATTTGTTTCTAAAAGCATTTGAAGCATATCTCCTGAATCGTCAATAGCAGATCTTTCTTTCCCAGTATTAGGGATTGGGATTAGTTGGTGATGAAAACACACAACTTTGAATTTATCTTCTCTTTCTCTCTTCATTAATTCGGCCCTAACGAGTTCTATTATGTTATGGTGAATTATTCCCCCAGGAAGGTCAGGTTTAGTGCTATCAATTCCTATAATAAAGATTTCATCATCTTCATATTCAATATGCCTTTCTCCAACCATTTCTTCAAAAAGGAGGTACCCTACATTCATAGCATCGTGATTCCCAATAAGATATATTAATGGGCACTTAGAAACAGGTTGAAATTTTTCTAATTGCTCTAATGCGTACTCATACTCCAATAAAGTACCATTTTGGGTGATATCCCCTAAATGCAAAAACAAATCGACATCTTTTACTTTATTTATTTGCTCTATACCTAAGTTGAAGGTATGAAGGTTAAAAGCACCCCCCGATCGACTAATATGGGTATCAGAGATAATTACAAATCTCTTTTTTGTCTCAAATTTTTGTTTTGGATTTAATTTGACATTATTTTCTTTTATCATATCAACTTATGCTTCTTTTAATTTTGCTGGATGACCTTTGTAAATTGAATTTTCAGCTAATATATCATTATATTTTGTATAGGAATGAGCAGATAATTTTGCTCCTTTTTTTAGAACTGTCCCAGGCAATAATACACATTTAGCCCCAATTATTACATCATCTTCTATTTGAATTTTTTTTAAAAAGAATTTATCTTGCTCAATTCCAAAACTCAAAAGAGTACTTCCCATTCCAATTATAACATTATCACCAATTTCTACAAACTCAGAAGAAATCCAACATGTGTAGCATAAACATTTCTTACCAATCTTTACACCGAAAAATTTAAGTGTAAACCGATTTTTTAACCAGGGGAGTGGATTTGAAGCTGTAATAAACAGTGCCCATTTTTTTGAAATGTTTCTTAGATTCCAGAATAGATAATTTTTGTCATGAATATCTCGAGAAAAATTTCCTTCTTTCGGTGAATTAATAAGATTAATGATAGTTAAAGATAATACGGAAAATAATATCGCACTCAACTGGAGCAAATAAATAAAAATAATGAAATTAAATGGTAGTAAAAGAAAGAATAATAAATGAAAATCTTCCACCCACAATAATAAAATATAAACGTATTCAAATATAGAACAAGGGATAAAACTAAGGACTATAATAATCAAATAAATGATTATGTATTTGTTTCGTAACCTCTCATCTATCGGTGTAGGAGATTCACCCTTTAAACTCGCGGGTTGGAACATTTATTTCTTACCACCTCCTTCCATATTTTCGTAAATGTCATCCTTTATTCTTTCTACTTTTTCTTTTGACTCTTCTACTGATTGAATCGGAAAGCTCGTACTTACAGGAGTTCCAACATGAATTAAATTCCCCTTTAATTCTTGATCTATCCATGTATAGCTATTTGCTCCTAAAATCGCTCCATCTTGCATGATAGTACCAGGGCTTATTATTGATTGAGGCCCTACAACGCATGCTTTACCTATTTTTACCTTCTTGATAATAATGTGTTCATGGTATAGTAAATGTGAGAAGATGCATATGTTTAATGAAGTCATGGTAAAATCTCCGATTTCTACAAGCTCAGGATCAATATATCCTTCGTAAGCAACAACATTTTTCCCAATTGGAACACCAAATAATCTGTAAACAAAAATATCTGACCAAGGTATTGGAATTGCTCTTGCCAGCCAAATTGGAAAATAGGCATTCCAAAATCTTCGATGAGTATATTTCCATTCTTTACTTCCCTTTTTGAATACCCCTTCTTTAAGCGGACATAATCGTTTTAAAATCTTATTTATCCCTCCTGAACATAAAATGATAGAAAAAACAAACACATAGATGGTTCCATAAAGATTCAGTGGAAGCAAAAGCCATTCCCACCATTGCCCAATCAAGACAAAAGATAAAAAACTTTTTTTTGTTAGAAGAAAATACAAGTCATTATAAAACCATATATTTATTAAGAATGCGACAAAATACCCAAAAAACAACTGAAAAAGTATTATTATTGTAAAAGGTGTTTTAAATACTCCCGAAGTAGAAATATATTCAATTTTTATTCGTGGATTGTCTGGTTGGTCCATTTATTTTATCCAGTTTCACTTATTATTTCATTATAATTTATTATAACCTTAAAAATAATTATCATAATACTTGATACATATTTTTTAAACTTTAAAGTCAAAAAAAATTAAAAGCTTAATTCAATATGATATATATTAATAATCAAATCAATTCAATAAACTAATTTTAAAATTATCGATATTTGAAATACTCAAAGGTGAAATGTTATTAGTATTGACTGGGAAAAAGCTGAATCAAAGCCAGATAAGAAAGTGGCCGTAGAAGGTAGACTCTTATTAGATCTTAGAGCTAAGGTAAATGATCTGGAAAAACAATTAAATGAATCTAAAACTGAATTAACACAAGCAAAAGAACATCAAAAGAGAACTGAAACTGAACTGATTGATATAAAAAATAATCTTGATGAAACAAAAGGTACCCTTGCTGATACTCAGAATACACTTGAAAAAACCCTTGCAGATGATCAAGCTACAATCAAAGAAAAAGATCAAACTATTACTAATTTAACTACTGAAAATGTTTCTCTAAGTACTGAATTAGAAGAATTCAAGACTAAAATAAGTGACCTTGAAAACAACCTTGCACTAAAAGATTCTAAAATAAGTTCAACAGAAGAAAATGTAGCAAATTTAACTTCAGCTTTAGAAACTGCTAAACAAAATGCCGAAGGTTTAGAAGCACAATTAAATGAAGCCAATAGCTCCAGTTCTGCAAATCAAGGGGAAATTAGTAATTTAAAATCTGAAATTGAAGATTTAACTTCTAAAATTTCAGCATCTCAAGAAGAAGTTACCCAATTAACCTCACAACTAAGTGAAATAAATAACACTTTATTACAAAGAGATACACAAGTCCAAGAACTAAGTGAATCTGTATCAGAAAGAGACCATAAAATTGAATCCGCATCTGTTCACCTCAGCGAAGTAGAGACTGAGTTAGAAGAATTGAAACCTCCTGATATAGGTACAGGCGGTTTTGCAAGTGAAGAAAGAATTACTTGTCCAATGTGTGGCGCAGTTGGCCATGATATCAAGCAAATCGAAGATAAGAGTAAAGTCTTAAGTTATATTAGCCACATCCCGATGTATGCAAAGAAGCAAGTTTGCAAAAAATGCGGCTACGAGTTCTGAACTTTTTTTTTAATATTTCTTTTTTCATTTCTCTTTATTTTATATAAAATTTTATGTATTTGTCCCAAATAATGAAATCAGAGATAGTTTTGCTGAAGATTTTTCTCTTCTATCAAAACTCTGGGAAATAATATCTCCCAATCCTATGCTTCTTCCTTGCAAGAATTAGTATAGATGGTTAGCTCAAGTTTATGAATCAGTCCAACCACCAAGTGGTAACGGTATGATTTTTATTCAACTAAGTAAATTATTTTTACATCTACTAATAAGCTTAAGCTATTGATAGGGGGCATCATGCGAAAATGAAAAGTGATTTATTCGCAAAAATTATATTTATATAAAGCTTCATCTTTCGTTGAAGATAAAAGTAATGTTTTAAGCTATATTGGACATATTCCGATGTATGCAAAAGAACAGGTCTGCAAGAAATGTGGATACGAATTTTAAGTTAGCCAGTTCGCTATTTTGGCGGAGTTAATAAACAAGTCTGCAATTTTTTTTCTTTATTCTTTTTATTTTAGATTTCTGAAATATCTGGATATTAAGTGGATAATATAAAGAATTCATAATATCATCTCTAAAATTAAAATTCATAAAGGTATTTCACAATTTTGTATGCAATTATTTTCTTACCAATTGATTGAGCATTTATTCTTGAAAATTTTATGTTTTCAAATAATTTAGTTGCTGAAGAAGCTTCAAAATTAAATCAATAACCTTTCTCGAATTCTACGTTAATTCATAATTTTAATAAATTTATTCTTTTATAATTACAATTATGGAGAAATCAAAAAAGTATATTGGTTCATTATCTCAAAAAAAATTGCTAAAACTCTATTCAAAACATGTAAATGCTGCGAAAGTGCGAACTTTTAAAGGTTTTGGTCTAGGAGTAATTCCTGGTAAAAGAGAAGGGATAAAACTAAGAACATTGGAAGGATTAAGAGAAGGTGAACCTCCAATAGTGTTGTATAACTGCCGATCATCTGGAGGAGTCTTTAATTTAGGGCATAGAAATCCGAGAATTTTACAAAGTCTTAAAAATGCATTAAATGGCGGATTAGATCTTGGAGATCATATGCTACTCTCAGAACAACGAGCATTATTAGGAAAAAAATTAGCAGAACTAATGCCTGGTGAGATTAGCAAAACAACATTTGGAGTTAGTGGTGGTGAGGCAGTTGACACAGCTATTAAATTTTCAAGAGCATTTACTAAAAGAAAAGGCTGTATATCAGCGAAAGGAGGTTATCATGGTCATACGGGGTTTGCATTATTAACTGGTGATCCTGATTTTAAAGATCCCTTTTTATGGAACCTGCCTGAATTTAAACAAGTACTTTTTGGAGATGTGAATGCTTTGAGGGAAGTTGTAAATGAAGAAGTTGCATGTGTGATTTTAGAAACAATTCCTGCTACTGGAGGTGTTATAATTGCCCCTAAGGACTATTTTCCCGAAGTTCGAGAGATTTGTGATGAAAATGGTGTAATGCTGATTATTGATGAAGTTCAAGCAGGATTGGGGCGGACTGGGCATTTTTGGGCAATCATTGGGGGTTTGTATCCAGAAGAAAAAGTTATACCTGATTTTATTGTATGCGGGAAAGGTATGAGCTCTGGAATTTATCCTTTATCAACGTGTAGTTATAAACCATTTATAGAAAAAGCAGTTTTTAATAAAGATGCCTTTATTCATATCTCTACTACTGGAGGGTCGGATCTTGGATGTGCTGTAGCAATAGAAATGCTAGAGATACAATCAGACCCAGAATTTTTAAATCATGTTAAGGATATGGGAAAGATGTTTGGTAATGGGTTGGAAAAGATTGCGAAACAAAATTCTGATATTATTAAAGAAGTTAGGGGAAGAGGTTTGATGTGGGGTATGGAATTTTTTGATGAAGAAAATAGCCGATTAGGGATGCTTTCCATAATAAAAGAAGGAGTTTTATTGAATTACTGTGGAAACAAAAAAAACACTCATATCCTAATGCCCCCATTAATTGTAAAACCCACAGAAATTGAAGATATATTATATCGAATAAGCAGGGGAATATCTAAAATAAAGAAGTTAAAAAGATAAGACAATAGTTTAAATTATTCGTAAGAGCTCTTAAAATCTAAAAGTTAAAACTGTTCATCAATACTTAATACTAGAAATAATAAAAACTCGATGGAATAAATCGAAAAGTGTTTGATTTCTGAGCTTTTCCTACTAACATAGATTTAAATAACAATATATCTGTACAATTCTTGGCGTAAATATTCATTTATTTTTACCAAGGTGAAATCCATTTGGAAGACTCATTACTGTTTTTTCAAAAAGAAGGAAGGTCTAAGGAAAAAACTTACAAGATCCTTTTTACAGGTTTAGATGCTGCAGGCAAAACAAGCATTATATTGGCTTTGCAGAAAGAATTATCAAAGATCGCTTTACTTGAGCCAACAAGAGGTGCTCAAAGAACTAATTTTAAGTTTTTAGGAAAAGAAATAAGTGAATGGGATTTAGGAGGTCAAAAAAGTTACCGTATATCTTATTTAAAAAATCCTAGTAAATATTTTGAAGATACTGAAATCGCGATATATGTTATTGATATATTAGATACTTCTCGCGTGCTTGAGTCATTGAGTTATTTTTATGATGTGATTGAGAAATTTAGAGAATTGAAAATAAACCCACCCATCTATATTTTCTTTCATAAATATGATCCCAAATTAATTCAAAACGTTAGAAATGAAATAGAAAATGAAATACAAAAACTACAAAAAGAGATAATTGAGACTGCAAATTATCGAATGATAAAATTTTATAGAACTTCAATTTACTCTCCATATACAATAATGAGTGCCATGTCAAAGATGTTATTGGAATTATTCCCAAAATCGGAATTAATTCAACAAACTATCGAAGAATATGCAAGAAAATTAGACTGTGAGGGTTTAATTATCGTCGAGAAAAACTCGATAATTTTGGGTTCCTTTTTTAAGGATGAGGATTCAAAAAAAAAATTGAGTAGCACAATCGCTTATTTTCTCTCGCTTAACGATGTATTTGAAGAAATGGAGTTAGAAAACCAAGAAGATCAGATTTTATTGAAAAAATCGGGAAACTACTTTATATTTAAACCAATTACGATAAAAGAAACTATTTTACCCTACTATATGCTTGGACTTAAAAAGCATAAACCATTTGATATACAAATTTTAAATAATGACTATAACGCATTTGTTAATTTTTTCAAGGATATTGTTAAAAATTAGCGAATAAAACTATTTTATTGAAGCTGTTTCCGTAACTATTTCTTTTTTGGGAAAAATTGCTCAGAATATTTATGATTAAGAAACATCTAGTATTTCGTCTAATTCTTTAATAGATGTTTCTATATAGTTTTTATCTTCAATTATAAACTCAATTGCTTTTTGAGGGCAAATACTAACACAACGACCACATCCTTTACAGGATTCACTTATAAAAGATTTATCGTTTATTTCCTTAATTGCATCAACAAAACATATCCCATTTCTGCAGGTCCCACACCCAGTGCATTTATTTGTCACATGGATTTTAACGCCGGGTATTTTCTTTACCTTCGATCCAATCTTTGGTGTTAAAAATGGGGCTGTACGCCATAAGCAGCAACATGGATCACAATTACATATTGTTAATAGTTTGTCTCCTGGACCTACACCAAGCCATTGTGCGTCCAATTTATTTCTTCCAATCATGTGAACTAAACCTGCTTCATCACACTTCTTTATGTGATCTAGAGCTTCATCTTTACTCACTAATCTCCCTAACTGTGGATTTATATCCAGTATAGCTTCACCAAGGAACAGATAACCTAAATCCTGAGGATAATCTTCACATTTCATACTTGTTCTACAAATACAAAAATTCATGATCCAGTGATTTTTAGCTTTATTGATAAAATATTTTAATATTTGGGATGGTAAAACTGCCTCATCGTATTCTCCTAATGATTTATCGATGTTAATGACTCTATCTTGAGGAAGATAAATGAGATGGTCGCCTTCAAAGAGGAGATGATCAATTATTTTCCCTATAATCGGTAAATTAGTCAGTTTTGCTATAAATTTAACATTTGGGAACGTTTTTTTTAATAATGTAACGAACCATAAAGGTCGTGCCATTCTAACACCAGTTTATTTGAAATTATTTCTATTTTTATTATATAAATAAAAGTTAAAATGATAACTTCTCACATAGAGGTTAAACTATTGGGGTTTTTTTTCGAGCTACTATGTTAATATCTCCCATATCATTAGTATAACCTCTTATGAGAAAATTATAACTATATTTCTTATTTCCCTCCAACATGTATTTCTTATGGAGCCAGAAACCTCCTGCACCGCGTTGTTTGTAATCAATATTAAACGTGATAAATTCACGGCGCGGTAATTGGTGATTATGTGCTGCCGATTCTATATCTTCCATTGAATAAGGATAAGCACTAACACTAAGGGTAGTTCCTCCTATGTCAGATACTAATAGTCCATCTCCTTCATTATCAGTCATCATTGCCCATCTTACATCAGTTCTATTTCCATTCTCTTGTGGCTTAACATAGGGATGGATTAAATTCTTTACTGAATCAGAATATATTCCTATAGCAGCACCTGTTTTTCTATCAAACATAGTCTCATGGGGACCCTTTCCATACCATGTAATTTTATTAAATTCCTTGGAAATGAAAGTTTGCATACCGAAGCGTATCAAACGCCTAGTAGGTGTAAATTTATTATTTATTATGATAACCCCATTTCCATAAATAGAGTATTCTGTAATAAGAGGTCCTTTTGAGTTTATTACGTCAAATTCAACATTAATGTGTATAAATTGTGGTTTTATTTGTTCATAGTCAATTTTTCTTGTTATTCTTTTGTTACTCGCTTCTTTCCAACCTTTATCAGAATTCGGTAATGCAGCTCTTTGAAAAAAAAGTCTATCATTATCAGTGGGAGCTCGCCAAAAATTGGGGATTAGAGCGTTGGATATTAATTCTTTTTTATTAAACGAATAAGATTCAATTACCCCAGAATTCTTACCGATGATCACTTTAAATTTTTCTCCCTTTATCACTAATTTATTCTCTGTTTCATCAAGTTCGATATTTTCCAATTCATCGATTTCTATCTCTGGTTCAATAGGAATATCATAAGGTATCATAAATTGATCCCATGCTAAAACATGCTCTTTTTTTGCCCAAGACGTATCTTCTCCGAGAAGAAAACTAATTTTAAGATGGTATTCTGTATTAGGTGAGAGTTTAGGATGCATAAAAGGTATAACACCATCCCAGGAATCCTTAGGTTTTATATTAAATCTTCCCATTTTGCCTTCTTGTATTTTTACACCATTTGCAGTTAGTTCCCATCCTATATCTACAAAATCTAGTGATTTAAAATTATACTTATTAAGAATCTTTACTTTTCCAATCATTAAATCAACAGGAATTACTTTTATATTTTGGTAAACTTTCTTGACTTCGAACAACGCAGGATTAGGTTTTCGATCAGGTAAGACAATTCCATTGATACAAAAATTACCATCATTACGTTGGTCACCAAAGTCCCCACCATACCCCCAATATTCCTTCCCATCTTCAGAGGTTTTACGTAGTCCTTGATCTATGAAATCCCATATAAATCCCCCAATAGCATTTGGAAATTTTTCAAAAACATCCCAGTAATCTTGAAGATTGCCTAAACTATTTCCCATCGCATGAACATATTCACAAAGCATATATGGCTTTTCTGTTCCTTCTTCAACTTTTTCAAGTTTACCAACTCGTCCATACTCCCTATTTTCAAGCATTCTTTTAAGTACAAAATTTGGATAATACATATAGCTAATAACATCAGAAACTTCATTCTCAAAATCTTGCTCATAATGAATAGGTCTCGTAGAATCGATATTGAGAGCAGACTTTTTCATTTCTTTAAAGTTATCTCCCATACCGGCTTCATTCCCAAGTGACCACATAATTATACATGGGTGGTTTTTATCTCTCTCAACCATACTTACCATTCTATCAACACAGGCAGTAGTCCACTGAGGATCACTAGCAGGTACAATTTCCCTTAATTCGTGAGTTTCTAAATTACATTCATCAATAATATATATTCCATATTGATCACACAAATCATACCACTTAGGATGGTCTGGATAATGACTTGTACGAACTGCATTAATATTATTTTGCTTTAAAAATATAATATCTTGTAGCATTCTACTATAAGGGATAGCCCGTCCGTGATCAGGATCATGTTCATGCCTATTAACTCCTTTAAACTTAATAGACTGCCCATTGACATAGAATCCACCATCATCACTAATTTCTACTTGCCTAAATCCGAACCTACAATGCTCTACCTCAATGACATCATCCTTAAAGTTCTTTAGTTTTAAAGTCAAGTCATAAAGGTTTGGTATCTCTGCAGACCATTTCTTAGGATTTTCAATTTTACGTTGGAGCTTAACTTCCTTTTCTGTATCCGGTTCAATACTGATGGTTTCTGATATCAGTACTTCAGACCCAAAATAATTTTTATTCTCATCTAATAAACATATTTCGATTTTAAAGTTATTAACATTAATTGAGCTAAAATTTCGCACCTTTATCCGAATTTTTAATATTGCATCTTCAAATTCCTCATCAAAAACGCAATGAACAAAGAAGTCCCTAATGTGTACCCTTGGAACTGAAAATAAGTAGACATCTCGATAAATACCACTCAATCTCCACATATCCTGATCCTCAAGATAGCTACCATCAGACCAGCGATAAACTTCCACAGCCAAAATATTATCACCTTTTTGAATATTTTTAGTAATATTGAATTCTGCTGGTGTCATTGATCCTTGACTATAGCCAACCTTTTCCCCATTTATCCATAAGTAAAATGCGGATTTAACACCGTCGAAATGGATAAACATATTCCGATCATTCCAATCATTTGGAACCTCAAATTCAGTTCGATAGGATCCTACGGGATTGTATTCATGATTTATTTTAGGTATTTCTTTTATGTTTATACTACGAGGATATCTAACATTTAGATAAATTGGAATTCCATAACCATGCATCTGCCAATTGCTTGGTACAGGAATTTCGTCCCATTTATCAATATCATATTTAATTTCATAAAAATCATGAGGACGATCTTCTGGTTTTCTAACCCAATAAAATTTCCAATCTCCGTTTAGAGATTTATAAAATTTAGAATTTTCACGTTTTCTACTCAATGCCCTTTTTAGATCTTTATAAGGAATAAGAGTATTATGAGCTGGTTCCTTATTTTGGCCGATCATCTCGGCATTTTCCCAATCTAATCTCTCTTGCATTTTATATCATAAATTACTATTATCTAGATCTGGATTTAAAAATCTAAAAAACTTAAAAAACAATTTGTTTTAACTTAAGAATATGAGAATTATTTATCTGGATATCGATACCTTAAGACCTGATCATCTTGGGTGTTATGGATATCATCTTAATACCTCCCCTAATATCGATAAAATAGCAAAAAGTGGGACAATTTTTACAGAATGTTATGTATCTGATGCCCCATGCTTACCATCTAGAGCTTCTCTTTTTACAGGTCGATTTGGTATACACTCTGGTGTTGTTGGGCATGGTGGTACTGCTGCAGATTTACAGTTAACTGGTAAAACACGAGGATTTCAAGATCAATTTCTAAGTTTTAACTGGATCAGCATGCTCAGAAGAGCGAGGATATATCCTGTCTCTATATCACCATTCGCAGAACGGCATTCTGCTTTTTGGTTCAATTCTGGATGGAAAGAAATGTATAACCCTGGAAAAAGAGGGATGGAGAGAGCGGAACAAATTTTTACTTATGCAGAGAAATGGTTAAAAGATAATGAAAAAAGAAATAACTGGTTTTTGCACGTGAATTTCTGGGATCCTCACACCCCTTACCGTACTCCTTTAGAATTTTTAAATACCTTTGAGAATGAACCTGCACCTTCCTGGTTAACACAAGAAATCATAGATGAACACAGGAAAAGTTATGGACCGCATTCTGCTTGTGATTTATCTGGATTTGTAGGACAGGATCTTTCTCAGTGGTTTCCTAGATTGAAAAATCTCAAAGAAATTAGAGATATTAATGATTTTAAACAATGGATTGATGGATATGATGTTGGTATAAACTATTCGGATGAATACGTTGGTAAAATAATAGAAATTCTGAAGGATCAAGGTATCTACGAGGATACATTGATAATTATAAGCTCTGATCATGGAGAAAATCAAGGGGAACTAAATGTTTACGGTGATCACGCTACTGCCTGTCATGTAACTAATCGTGTTCCAATGATAATAAAATGGCCTGAGAAAAATTGGAAAACGGAACAAAATTCATTAATCTATCAAAATGATGTAGCAGCGACAGTTTTAGAAGGTTTAGGGTTGAACATCCCTGAATTTTGGGATGGCAAAAGCTTCTTTAAGAATATTGAAAATAATGAAGAATTTGGAAGGGAATTCCTGGTTATTAGTCAGAATGCATGGAGTTGTCAACGCACTGTTAGATTTGAAAATTGGACATTAATTAAGACTTATCATACTGGATTAAAGAATTTCCCAGAACTAATGCTCTATGATTATGAAAAAGATTTTCATATGTTGCAAAATGTGGCAGAGGAAAAACCAGAAGTAATCCGTAAGGGATTAAAACTTCTTGATAAATGGTATAAAGAAATGGAAGAGAAATTTCCAATTAGTAAGGATCCAATGGAAATCGTGTTAACTGAAGGTGGGCCATACCATACGAGGGATCAATTGGAAAGATATATTCAAAGACTCCAAGAATCAGAAAGAGAAGATATGGTTAAAAAAATTCTTGATCGTAAAGAGAGTTATTCATTAAAAAATCAATAAAATGAAGAAAAAGATATTCAAACTCAGATCTCTGCTCCATGATCATAGAAAAATTCTGTTTACTCATACCACATTTCTCATCATTTTCGAATATCCTACTTGTTCAATGTACTGTTTTAAATAAACCTATTTATAAATTTGTAAGCGATTGATTAACATTTATTAGCATAAAAATATAATGTTAAACTAAATTTGAGAGAGATAGCATAATTTATTTGATTATTTATGAAAATCGATATTGATTTGTTAAAAGAGTTTGAAAAGACAATTGATACAATTCATCCTGAGAAGGGAAAAATCCCTATAAAAATACTTGGATTCGGAGAAATAAGTCTAGTTTTTGAAATCATTGGTGATCCAGAAAAATTAGCCTATAAAAGAATTCCAATATTCGAAAATGAAAAACAAGTTCAAAGGCATATTTGGGCTTATAATAAGTATTGTAGAATTTTAGAGGAAGATGTAGGCATGATTCTTCCTGAACATAAGGTTATTTGGTTCTTCGATGATAAGGAAAAAATTCAGTTTTACAGCATCCAAGCTAAAATTGATCCCGAATCCGTTGGTAACAAAATTATTCACCAGGTGAATGAGGATGAGGTAGAAATCCTGGTTTTGCTTGTTTTACGAGAACTAAAGAAAGTATGGAAATTAAATAAGGAAAATTCAGCTCTAGAAATAGGGTTAGATGGCCAAATTTCTAATTTTGTTGTAATGGATTATGATTCAAAGAATCCTACTGTAAATGAAAATTCTAAACTATTATATCTTGATACAAGTACTCCCATGCTTCGAAAAAATGGAGTGGAATCAATGGAAGCAGAATTGTTCTTAAATAGTACACCTTCATTCTTAAAATTCCTAATTAAGGCATTTTTCATTCAAGATGTGTTAGATCGTTATTATAATTTGAGGTTAGTAATTATTGACTTACTTGCCAATTTTATTAAAGAACAAATGCCTGAAATCATCCCTCGATTAATAAAAAGAGTAAATCAATTCTTAAATGAAGAAGCGAGTAAATTTGAACTGGAACCTATTAATTTTGTCGAAGTGCAAAAGTATTATAAAAGTGATAAAATGATTTGGATGATTTTTCAAAATGCTAGGAGAATTGATAGATACATCAAAACCAACCTATTTAAGAAAACTTATGATTTCTACCTTCCTGAAAAAATTAAAAGATAATGAAAAAGATTAAATTTTTCTTAGGCTGATAAATTCTACTTATTTTCTTGAGGGAATTGTGTTAAATGGAAATTCTGAAATATAAAAATGGTATTAACAGTTTTTTTGTTCTTAACTTATTGTGGCGAGCCACTTCTCTTTACACGTCTCAGAACAGAAGACATGCATACTTGTGGGCTCATTCATATCAAACTCCTGTATTTTAGCCCCTCCTACAATTTCCTTCTTACATTCTTGACATTTTACTTTTGCTATCTTCTACCACCTGTCCAGTTAGTTTTAATTATAAGATAGAGTTTGATTTAATAAATTTTGATAATTAGATAAAATTGAATTTCGAAATTAATGATCACAAAATTCAAAAGAACAAAAATACTGGTTATGAATATGACCTATAAACCTAAGGTATTTCTCACCTCAAATGTTTTCTCAGATGAGGAAATTGGATCGAATGAATTAATTTCTGAAAGCATTCGAAAAGAAATTAGAAATTTGTGGCAAGAACTAAATCAAAAATCAGAAGTAAAGGTATTCAGTGGGAGGTTTCCCTCAGACGATCAAATTAACAAAAGCGTAGAGAATTTTAAACCAGATATCATAGGATGTCACTTAAGTCATTCTTTAATCTCAGAAACTCTGGAAAAATCAAATATTTTTGCAGTTTCCACATCAACAGCCGGATATAACCATATTCAGAGAACGGAAAAAGATGATATTATTATAACTCATACTCCTGGAGTTCTTCATGAAACAGTTGCAGATTATACTATAGCCATAATCATGGCAAACTTAAGGAATTTAGTAGATCTTCATAATTATATATGGGATGACCAATGGACCCCTGATGATAAATGGGACTTAGATCAATCTCTTTCTTCCTTAATCACCAGTAAAGTAGTCGGAATTGTTGGATTGGGCGAAATTGGAAAGGAACTAATTAGGAGATTATACCCTTGGGGGATTAAAATTCTTTATTTTGATATCAAACAAATGAATGATTTCGAACAAGGTTTCCCTTCCCTCGAGTTTAAAGAACATTTAGAAGATGTCTTCAGAGAATCAGATATTGTTACTATTCATGTTCCTTTAAATAAACACACTGAAAAAATGGTCAATCGGGACTTATTAAAACTTATGAAAAAAAATGCCTTGTTAGTAAATACAGCAAGAGGATCAGTGTTGGATTTGGAATCTCTTCTTGATTTGCTTGAAACAAACGAAATTCGAATAAATTTAGCTTTTGATGTCTTTCCAATAGAACCACTTGATAATAAAACCATTGAGAGATTTAAGAAGATCAAACAAAAACGACCTGAAATTCGAATAATTCTTATTCCCCATAATGCTTCGGCTGATGCGGATACTAGAGGTAAAATGAATATACTATTTTTGCAAGACATAATTAAAATAATAAAATCTTCATCATTAGAGGATTTGAATGAAGTCCACATTATTCCTGAACATAGAAAACAGCTAAAAGATAAAGATTGGAGAATTGTTAACTATTGGGGGAAAAAATGATTAGATCCTTCATCGCTCTTGAATTATCGGAAAAATCTACGATTGAGAATATCGTCTCGTTCACTTCGCATCTGAAAAAAAATCAGCCAAATCTGAAATTAGTGAGACCAGAGAACCTACATATGACAGTTAAATTCTTAGGAAACATTTCTGAGTTATTGGCTCCAAAAATATATGAATTATTAAAGTCAGAAATAAATGAAAAAATCATTCAAGGAAAAGAATTCAAATATTATCTCAAAGGCGTAGGTCAGTTCAACAGATTTTCAGTTTTATGGATAAAGCTTGTAGGAGATATCTCCCTTATACAGACCATCAAGAACTCAGTCGAAGATTTATTGAATATCAGATTAAAAATAGATCGGGATAAAAGAACTAAATTTAAACCACACCTGACCATTGGACGATTAAAAAAAGGAAAAATAAACTACAAGACATTTGATTCTTTTAAGAAACTCATGAATGAGAATAAAAGCTTGGAATTTGGAACATTTAACGTAAAACAAATTAAGCTTAAAAAATCCGTGCTAACCCCTCAAGGGCCTCAGTATTCTGATTTAGAATATTAAAGATATATTCCTCAGTTAAATGAACAGTAAAAAACCTATCAAAGCAATTGCTTGGGATTTAGATGGGACTCTAATACACTTCAAAATTAAATCAACTAAAGCCCGTAAAGCGGCAATTAGTATTTTTGTGTCGTATGGCATAGATAAAACAAAACTTTCGATTCAAAAAAGCATATTGGATAATATAAACACATCTAAAGAAATATTTCAGCAAAAAGGGAATGATCCAAACCACGTAATTAAAATTTTACAAGAAGTCGAGAGAGAAGTAAGTAAAATTGAGTACATAGCTGCTCTTAATGCAACTAAGATAAAAGGAATCGAAGAAGTCCTTATTTTTGCTAAAACCAATAATCTTCAACAAGCAATTTTTACATTCAATAAATATGAACATGCTAAATTATCTCTTGAAAAAGTCAAATTACTGAATTTTTTTGATGTAATAATAGGTAGAGATAACGTTAGTAATCCTAAACCGCATCCAGATCATCTTCTAGTTATTTGTGATAAGTTCGGTGTTACCACGAATGAAATCTTAGTTATTGGAGATAATTACAGAGATATTGAGGGTGCTATTAATGTTGGCGCTCGTTCTATCGCTGTTCATACTAAACTAGCCATAGTAGAAACCCTTCAAAAAGCAGATGTGATTGTAAGGGAAAGTGAAATTCCTCAAAAATTAATAACAGAAATTAAGAAACTTTTATAAAGAAATAAAGAGATAATGAAAATATAAAATAAAAATATCCATTTAAACTATTATAATTCAATAACTTGTAAAGGTTAAAAGAAAAATATGAGATTTGAATACGATTTGGATGTCCTTAAACCCCACTCTCCCAGTATAGACTATGTAGCTCGTGCTTTAGTTGAAGTTAATGGAGTGAAAGACGTTAGAGTTAAATTAGATGAGTTAGATCAAAAAACAGCTTCCCTGCATATACATATTACCGGAAATGACCTGTCACTTGAAGTTATCACTGAAAAATTGACATCCTTGAATTGTGCAATTCATTCTGTTGACGAAATTTCTATTTATGAGAAAAAAGACACTTAAACAAAATATTAATTATCACTACTTTTTATTCATTTTAATTTTCCTTAAATTATACAGATCCACGGTATTCACTCTCATTCAATATTTGCAACATATGTTAATCTTTAAGAAAATTCTAATTTTTAGGATTATTATCCTCTTTAGCTTGAACAACTTCTTATAAAAAAATATATTAAATAATTCATTCTTTACCTTACCGAATAATAATGTCTGATAAAGAAAGTAAAATAAATCAATTAATTCATGATTACCTATTAGATGAGGGATTATTAAGAGAAAAAATATCTGATCCTAAAATTGACTTTGGTTTCCAATTTATTTTTCCACCAGGAAATGATCCTACAGGACGCCCAGTTGGAAGAAGAATGGCGGTTCTAAGACCAAAAAATAAAGATTTAATCATTATATCACTCGGGACTCAAATTTCAAAACCACATATAGACGCATTAAACTCACTAAAGGAAAACAGAAAAATGCAATTTTTCTGGGATTTAAGAAAATTTTTCCTTGTTAAGGATTTATTTTATCGAATCGATCTCAATAATTATAGGTATGAGATTAACGATCAGATATTTTTTAAGGATAATGGGACTGTTTCTAAAAATTCTTTTTTCAAGTCAATAAGACGGGTATTTGATGGTGCTGCATATAGCCACATATTATTAGGGGAATATTGCTCAGGTAAAATAAAGCCAGAAGACTTTCTCAAAAGTAAAGATTTTACGGGAGGTTCTGATTTTTCCTTATATTCATAATTTAAAAACAGGAATAATGGTGAAATCCAATTTTTAGAGATTGGTTACAAGCTTTAGGAAAATTAGATTATGTTCAAGGCAAATCTAGACCAAGAGTAGATTGTATACTATGTGCTGTAAGGGATAATGACGAACGCGTTGAAATTCTAAAAGTTTACGAAGATGATATTTGTTTTATCATTTTGAATTTGTATCCGTATAATCCTGCGCATCTAATGATCGTAACTAAACGACATTTAACAAGGTTCCTTGATTTGACAAAAGAAGAAATACTTCACATTAATCGAGCTATTCAAGGAATTCAGTTATTATTAGACGAATTATATAACCCTAAGGGATATAATATCGGAATTAACCAGGGAAGAGATGCAGGTGGAAGTATTGACCATTTGCATTTTCATATAATTCCCAGATACGGATCTGAACTTGGATTTATTGACATAGTAGGAAAAACTCGTGTTCTTCCTGAAGGATTAAATGCAGTAAAGAAGAAAATTGAAAAGAATATACACAACTACTTAAATAAAGAATTCTTTGAAAATTTCTAAACTAAAAATATAAAATAAAAAAAAAGAATTTTGGTATTCAATCTGAAAAGTTTATCTTGTAGCAGCGCGAATATCTGTTTTGAGGATCCGAATTATTACTTTCTTGTGTGTGGTCTCCAGATCGTCAAAATCAAGGCTTTTAAGAGGGAATTTACTCAATGGACTGTTCTTAACCGTTATCTTAAGTTCTAAACCGTCATCAAAATATAATTCGCTAATATCCATCTCAAATTTTTTAGCAACCTTTTCAAGCTTTGTATTGATTGCATCTACAACATTGAAATAAAACTGTTCTAATTTGGAATTGGTACTTTCTTTTAAAGATTGATACGTTTTAATTATGGGCGTGTAAATGTTGCTTGTATAACTAATTATAAATGTTTTTAACTTTTTGATCTTGGATTGGTGTTGCTGAATAATTATGGGGTTGGCTTCGTTAACGCATCTTAGGAATAGGTCTTAAGGGTACAAGAAGTATTGACAATCAATTACCAACATAACCAAAAACACTAATTTTCTTTCTTTTTTTCATTTTTTTTATTATAGATATATTAGAACCAGTTGAGGGAATTTTATCAATAGATACAAATTTTAATTTTACCATATCAACAAGTGATTCTGAAATACTCCTTATTGGATTTCTACTAAAATCTAACTCTTCCAATTTTTCTAGTTTGCTTATGGACTCTGAAAGAGCTATTAAATTATTGTTTTTGATGTTCAAGTTCTTAAGATTTTTAAGGTTGAATATAAAATTTGGAATATTGTTAAGTTTGTTATGAGATAAATCTAATTCTTCTAATTTCTCCAAGTTCCCAATTGAGATAGGTAAGTCAATCAAATTACTGCCTAAGGAAAGAGATTTAAGGTGGGAAAGTCCACCAATGGTCTCTGGTATCATTCTCAAGCTACCGCTTCGTATATTTAGAGATTTGAGTAATCTTAGCTTATTAATTGTCGTTGGTATTTCTTCTAGAATAAAACTATCGATCTGTAAGACCTCGAGTCTTTTCAGTTTTAATATTAACTTCGGTATATGTTTAATTTTATTTCCTGTATAATAAAGCCTTTTAAGCAGTTTTAATTTAGTTATCCACTCGGGGAGTTTTCTAGGAGTTTCTTTTGCCCAATGAATCCAAATACCTATAACATGATTGTTTTTAACGACAAACCTTTGTTCAAAGGGACCTTCATCTGAATAGCTTTCATCAAGGTTAGAATATTGAAAAAAGGGTTTTTTCGTCAATTCCTCTAACTTCAAGATGACATCTGCTTCTTCCGGTGCTAGAACTGAGGTTATTCGTTCTTCATGAGTCAAAAATATGTCGAATCCTTCAAGAATTAAAAAATCAACGACGGCAGGATAGCCACTTCCTAGGCGTTTAGCAATTTCTTCCTTAAATACTCTTTTGGCCATCGTATCCCCGCTTCTGCTAATTCTTTTAATAATGAAAACGCTATTGACATATGAAGTAAGCGTGTATCATAGTTATTTTCCGCCCATACTTGAAGATTCGAGCAGTGCGCCCAAAATTCTGTTTCTGGTGGTATCACGTCTTTCTTATTATCTAAAGAATGATCTGAGTTTTGTGTTGCTTCATCCACAGATTCAAAGTTTTCAACCAATTCTGGTATTTCGTCGTATTTGATTCTATCAATTAATAAATATTTACATTGTCGGTTTTCTTTTGGTTGATATAGATATTTGTCTTTTCATCTTCTAATCTCAATGATAAATACTTATTAATTTTAAACTCTTTCATAATTGATCTGGTTTTTATACTCTCAATACAATAGAAAGTGATTTAGTAATTTAAATATACCCTCTTTTAGTCTTGAATAATTTAGTCAATTATATGCCTAAGGTTGATTAAAATTAATTTTTAGTTTTATACAAATATTTTATTTAACTTGATAAAAACTATCTTAATTTTCAATAAAAGAGACATTTCTGATAATTTTTTAAAGACAAATCCTCTTTATTGGAAAGACTAAGTGCATATACGTATCCCTATGCACTAATTTTATAATGTTCTTTTAGCCTTCTTTTTTTTAAAATTGTCTTTAGATTCACCACCTAGTGCACCTATTCCATTATTAGTGAGTAAAAGAAAATCAAGCACAATTTAGAAAGAAAATTAAAAAAAGAAAAAAAATTATCATTAATATTTGAAATCTAAAGTTATTTAGCGGGTTGCGGCGCGAATATCTGCGGCAGTTACTCTCTTGCGCTTATCCTCTTTACAGACTTTTATAGCTTCCTTTGTTGCCGTCGCTGCACTGCCTTCTAAGAAGCCAATTAGCTTATCAAGGGCTTCAGCTGCTACTAAATCTGCACCCTCTTTTTTCATAAGCCTGCGGATTGGAGCATACCAACGAAAAAATAGATTTTAGACGTTTTTGGCAATATATCCTTCAGACTTCTTTTTTGCAGGAGCTTTCTTTTTAGCCATTTTTATTCCTCCAACTTATTTATATAAGATTGTAATTTAGATGTTAATTAAGTATTACTACACATTTCTATTATATAAATATTATGATTCGAATCAATAATTTTAGATGATATTTTAATTCGAATCGTTAATTTCGAAAATTAGATCGGTTTATTAATATGATATTAATTTCTAATAAAAACTATTTTTTGATTTTGTCGGAAATAAAAGCTTGTACTCTTAAATTATTGTTTTTTACCTATTATTAATGTTTCAATAAAAATTTTTGAAACTTAAACGATCCAATATTAATAGTTGTTAAATTTTTGCTGAAAGCAGAATTATAACATTTTCATGATCTATTTAATCACGCCATGACTTTTTTTTTTTTAAAAAGATAACAATAGTCCGCCTTTCAGTTAATTTATTGAGCGAAAAACTGCAATGTATCAAAAATCAAAATGAAATCTGAAATCTCTAAATTTTTACTAAAAAAATAAATTAAAATATAAGATATTTGACTATTGTATTATAATAATAAAATTAGACTGACATAATTTTAGTTTAAATTCTTGAAACCTGAGTATGCCTGAGTTAGAAGAATCTGAAATTGAGGAAGCACTCCAATCATTAGGATTCACGAAGAATGATTCGAAGGTTTTACTTACTCTATGTAAGTATAAGATATTAAGCCCTGCGGATATTGCAAAACATTCCGGAGTAGATAGAGCTAGAGTGTATGATTCTTTAAATAGATTAATAGATAAGGGTTTTATTCAAAAAGAACCCATTAAGAGGGGTGCGAATTATCAAGTGATTCCAATACCCAGGATTTTCAAGACTATACGCGACCAGTATAAGGAGAGGATTGAAGATACTTTAGTACTAGAAAAAATCATTAGTGACTTAGAGATAACAAAAGAAGAATCAGAACCTCGTGTTTGGGCCATAAATTCGAGATCTAAAATAAGAAAAAAGATAAAAGAATTAATTAGTAGTGCAGAAACACGCATTTTTTTCATTATTACTCCAGATTTGCTTATGAATGAATTAGGAGGATATGAATGGGTATTAAAAGAATTATGGAGTAAGAAATTTTCTACTAATATCCAACTTATTATTGCATTGAAATATTACGAAGCTTTAAAAGAGGAAATCAAAAAATTATTAAAAGTCTCTATGACAATTCATTCAATAGAAGGTGACAATGTTATTCCCTTCGGTTTGTTAATTTCGGATAACGAATTTTTGCTGACAACCTTAGATCAAGTAAAAGAGGCACCAGAATACACATCAGGATTATGGCTAGAGAACGGAATGCCAAAGCAGATTATAGGATATGAACATTTATTTAGATACTTTATTACTAGCCAATGTAAATTAATCAAATTGACAACGACTAAAAAGTAGCATTTAGTAATTAATTTATTAAAAAAAAATATGAAAAAGTAAATTATTCAAAAAAATATATATTTTAACCAACAAGGTAACAGATTATAAGTCAAAAATTAGGAAATAATTGCAAACTGTTAAATTTAAAAAACAAGGGGTAAAAATGTATGTCGTATCGAGGAAAGGTTATATTGTGCGGGGACCCAAGCGTAGGAAAAACTAGTATTCTAGCCCGTTATGTAGATGACCAGTTTAGTGATGACTATAATCAAACATTAGGAGCTAATTTTTTAATAAAGGAAATTGAATTAAGCAAAGTTATTGACAAATTGGATATTAAAAATCCTATTCTGAGGAAGGATATTAAAGATAAAGGATTTAAGCTTTATTTCTGGGATTTAGGTGGCCAACATGATAAATTATTTAGCAATGAATATTATTTTGTTCAAGCGGTTGGTGCATTTGTTGTATACGATGTAATTAACAGAGAATCGTTCGATAACATAGATTTTTGGATTTCTAAATTCACAGAGTTAAGTGGTGATATTCCGTACATCATTATTGGTAATAAAATTGATAAAAAGGATGAAAGATTGGTTACCTTTGAGGAGGGAAAGGAAAAGGCAGATTCCTATAACGTACAATATATGGAAACTTCCGCAAAATCAAAAGAAAATATTGATAAAGCTTTTGAATCTTTGTCAGTTCAGATTTTAAATAATTTAAAATAGACACTACATAATCTTAAATATAAAAATTTCTTTTTGACTTTAACAACTTGATCTAATATTTATAAGAGATTGAACTTTCGAAGATTATGAGTTCTTTATTAATTCCTATAGCCCCCTTTTCAGCAACAAAATCTCGTTTACAGGATTGTTTTTCAGCTGATCAACTTAAAGATTTCACAATTGCAATGTTTAAAGATCTAATAAACACTTTGAATGGAGTAAATTGTTATGAATATAAAATTGTGTATTGTAATACTACAGAAATACTAGATCTTGCAGAAGAAAATGGTTTGATTGGTATCAAAGAAGATATTTCAGGTAAACCAAAGCTTTTTGATGATGTCATCAGCGAATTCAATAAAATTGTTATTGAAAGATACAGTGCTAAACAAACAACACTCGTTTTTTTAGATTTGATATTGATAACAGCAAAAAACTTTAATGAAATTGATGCCCTTATTAAAAAAAACCAGTTAGTTGTTTGTCCTGATATTCATTCCGCAGGGATTTCAATATTAAGTAGGAATCCTCCGGATATAATTCCATCTTTTTTTTCAGATCCGAACACTCCTTCCTTAGTTGCATTACTTAATAATGCTTCAAAGAATGGGATAAGTAAAAAAGTTATATATGATTCATTTAGAGCTGGATTTGATATGGATGTTAAGCAAGATCTAGTTTTAGCGTATGAATATTTAAAGATTTTTAATTTAAGAGATACAAATGTTTTTAAATTCTTAAAAAATAATTTAAAACTCTCTCTTAAGAAGAATAATGCAAATAACAATCGCAGCTTTGAGATGTTAGAAAGAAAGTGATATTAAAAAGCAAATACTATATTAATTTTCACACTTTCATTTAAAACTTCCTCTACAAGGGCTTGAAATTCTTCCCGGTCACTTTTTAAAGCAGTTAGATATCGTAGGTAATCTTTATTTTTCCGATTATGGTCATTTTCAATATGGTCGAGCTTAACTGCATTTGAAGAGATTTTGTTTTTCAGATCTTCTAATTGTTTAGCTAATCCGGCAACTTCAATTTTTCCCTCAATATTTTTAATTTCTCCCCGAAATAGTAAATACTTTTCGATGTTTGACTGTAATAGCTTTTCCTCAAAGATTGCATTAATTTGGTCGATTGTTTTTTGTTTTGTGTCAGATTTAAGATTTAACCTGTTTTCTTCCAATGCATGCCTTAATTGAACCATTAAACTTGTGAGTTTTGGTAAATCTTTTCTCTCAGATATAAGCACTCCTATAGGATTTTTAAGAAAATCCCTTAAATAGTTTAAATCTACGTTAGGAACATGAATCGTATTTTTTTCTAATTCAAACTTAAACTTCTTTAATGCTTTTTTAAAACCAATTTCATCATTAATTTTTAATTGTAATTGAAATAATTTGTCCTTTCCAATTTCCAGTTCCTTGAATAAATTATTTTTTTCAAGCTCTACTAATTTTTTATTTAAATCCTCTTCTGTGTTTTTTCTCTCTTCTAACTCTACTTCGAACTGCTCTAAATCTGTTTTTGAGTGTTCTATGTTGTTCTTTAGAGTAAAAATTTTTGGTAATTTTTTTAATAAATATTCAGCGTTTTTAAGTTCAGTATATTTTTTCCTCAGAAATTCATCTAAAATTCCTTGTTTTTTTCCTAGTTTTCTCGTGATATAATTCAATTCTTTGATTTGAGGTTGAAAATCTTTCTGAATTTTAGGGAGGGACTTTCTGGCAATTTCATTAATATTAGTAAAAAGTTTCTTTATTGAGTTTAATAAGTCCAATATGTTGTCATAGCTTATCTCTTCTTCAGGGACCTCAACTTCATCTATTTCTCTTCTAATTCTCTCTGAAAAAAATTTGAGTGATTTTTGAGCTTTCTGATCAATTTTTTCTTTTCCGACCTCACTAAAATGATCCAAGCATACCTTAACTTCGATTAAATTACCTCTAATATCTAAAAGTATCTTTTTCGAAGCCCTCTTTACTTTTGAAAAAATAGAATTGATTTTTTCAGTATAAAATTCTTCAAAATCCTCCAAATCTTTTTCAATCATTTTGTACCCCATTTAGATCTATTTAACTGGTTTTATAACCTTTTTCCCATTCATATAATTTTGAAGAGCTAACGGTATAGTGATTGAATGGTCTTTATTTTGATAATTTTCTAGAATGCAACAGATTGTACGTTCAGTTGCAATTGCTGTTGAGTTTAGGGTATGTAGAATTTCTTTAGCTTGAGTTGCACCAACCTTACCCATTCTAATTTTTAATTTCCGTGCTTGATAATCTAAACAGTTACTACAGGATACTAGCTCACGGTATGTTTCTGAAGCAGGAAACCAAGCTTCTAGATCATATTTTTTAGCTGCATTATCATTTAATTCTCCAGAAGCTATATTGACAACTCTATAAGGAATTCCTAATTCTTTATAAATTTCTTCAGAATTGGATAACAATTCTTCATGATATTTCCAAGAATCCTCAGGTTTACAGAAAACAAACTGTTCGACCTTCTCAAATTGATGAACTCTAAATATTCCTAGTGTGTCTTTTCCGTGTGAACCTGCTTCTCTTCTAAAACACGAAGAGATTCCTGCATATTTAAGTGGTAAAGTTTCTGGGTTAATAATTTCATTATAATGATATGCAGCTAAGGTTTGTTCAGAAGTAGCAATCATATAAAGATCTTCCCCCTCGATTTTATAAAGTTGGTCTTCAAAATCTGCTAATTCTGCTGCTGCTTTCATAATTTCGTGTTTAGTGAAAAAAGGAGTCCACATTGGAATGAAATTTTTATTCACTATCTTTTCTAAGGCAAATCTTAACAGTGCTAAATTCATTAGTACAATATCTCCTTTAAGGTAAAAGAATCTCGATCCCACCACTTCCGATGCTTTTTTCGTGTCAGCCCCATCAATTAGAGAAATCAAATCAACATGGGAGAGGGGATCAAACTCAAATTTTTTTATTTCACCAACAGTTCTCAAAATTTCATTAGATTCTTCAGTCTCCCCTGTCGGGACGGAATCATGTAATATATTTCCTACAGAATAGCGAAATTCTTCTCTTTGTTTAAGAAATTCTATTTGTTGTTTTTCTAAATCATCAATTTTTGATTTTGTCTCCTTTGATACACTAATGGCTTTTTCAGCTTTTTCTGTTTCCCCACTTTTTTTGAATTCAGCTATTTGAGCAGAGACTTCACTTCTTTCCTTACGTAAATCCTGTATTCTCTGTAAAACTTCTCTCCATTTCTTGTCATACTCTAAAGTTTTTTCAGCATTTGTAGGATCTTTGAATCTCCTTTTTTCTGATTTGATAATTTCCTCAAGATTATTCCGAAATAATTCTATATCAAGCACTTTAATACTCCTCTTTTTGCTAGTTAAATGAAATTTATTATTTCATTCCTTCATTGAATCCACTTGTTATGTAATATTAAATAATAATGATCTTTTAGTAAAAAATCTCACGAGTAAGGTTATCATAAATTACTTTTTATGACAAATTACGATCTGCCAGTTTGATTCCGAATTAAAGGGTTCTTCCTCAAAAGATCCATGTTTATGGTCAATAATGAGACCGTTATAATGAAGTAACCCATCTAATTCTTGTGGAAAAAGCATTCTTGCTCTTAATCATGAAATCATAATGCATGCCATTAATATAAAAATACTCTTCATTATCCTTTTTCATGCTTAAACACTCAAAAAACCCTTTAGTGAATTATATTACTCATTTATTTATGTACCAAATTTAACAAAAGTTTTTAAATGTACTAAAACTCAATAATGATAATTTTTATTTTTATGTAATATTAAGGGCGATACAAAAATGGAATCTAAGAATGTAATGATACCCAAACGAACTAAAAGAATAAGTTCTGAATATCTTAATGATGTTCTTCACAACTCTGGATACCTTAAGGATGTCAATATTGAATCAATTTCAAGAGAAGCATGCGGTATAGGGGAAGGATTTGTAAGTGATATGGCAAGATTAACTATTACTTATGATAAAGAATCTCCTGACCTACCAAAAACAATGGTTGTAAAAATGCCAACAACCTTTAGAACAGCCTTAGTGGTTGCACTTCAATATAATCTTTATGAAAAAGAGATAAGGTTTTACAACGAAGTAGCACCAAAAAGCCCCATACGTGTTCTCGGTCTTATTTATTCAGATTTTGATTCAGAAGCTAAAAGATACATTCTTATTCTTGAAGATTGTGAATGTTATAAGATGGTTGATCAAGTTAAAGGTTTAGACTACCAACAAACCAAAAAAGCAATAATTTCAATTGCTGATTTTCATGCACGATGGTGGGATGCTCCAGATCTTTTTTCTTTTGATTGGATGGCTAAACCTAGGGATGAAACAGTAATGGCTTTCATCGATACTTTTCATGATTCATGGGATTTAGCAATAAAATCAGAAGGATTTACTGAATTTATCCCGGAAGGTGGCTTAGAGATTGGAGAAAAAATATACAAACAGTTTTCTTGGTTGATGAATGATGTCCCCGATGATAATCTGAGCATTGCACATTTTGACTATCGAGCAGACAATATGTTTTTTGATTCTGAGAATAGTGAAAATCCTGTAATAATTATTGACTGGGGATCCCCATTAGTAAGTAGAAGCATTTTGGATGTAGCATATCTTTTAGGAACTAGTATAAAAATTGAATTACGAAGAAAAATCGAAAAAGAAATGCTCGAGCTTTATCTAAAACGGCTGGAAGAAAAAGGAGTTAAGAGCTATGAGTTTGATATGGCATGGTATGATTACTTAAAGTCATTGATGATTTATGCCTATTTACCCCCCCTTGGTTATACACAGTTGGATATGAGTGATCCAAGGGCAGTTGAACTGGGTACGGCACTTAACAACCGACTTTTTGGGGCTATTAAAGAGAATGATGCTACTAGCGTACTTCCATCCTAAAAGCATAAAAATCAAATAAATTTGAAACTTAATGGCTATTCTTAAAAATCCCAAAAATTTTCTTTTTTTCAAAATTTATAGAAGAAGCGAAAATTGCTTATTCTATGAGAAAACCAAAAATTTATTATTAAGCTCTGAATTTACTAACATTAAATCAAAACTTTAAATAAACTAATTATCGATTGAGTTCGAATGAGTTCTGTATCTCCGCATAGACCAAAAAATTTTCGTGAAAAAGTTTTCCTACGTGAGCTCCGCACACAAGTAGATGGAAATGCAAAAATCGAATATGGATTAACGCAAATTAGAGGTGTTGGGAAGAGATTTGCTCAAGCAATAGTACGCGTGGCAAAAATAAATCCCAATATTAGAGTAGGAGCAATAGCAGAAAAAGATTTAAATAGGATTATAGAAATCGTTTTAAATCCAATTAAAAGTGGTATTCCAAATTGGATGGTCAACAGAAAAAAAGATCTGCGTACTGGTGAAGATCTTCATATTCTAGGAAATAGACTTGATATTTCCCTCAAACGAGACATAGATAGGATGAAAAAAATTAAGTCTTATAAAGGAGTTCGCCATCATCTAAAATTAAAAGTTCGTGGTCAAAGAACAAGAAGTACCGGACGTCATGGTCTTGTAGTTGGAGTTATGCGAAGGAAAAAAAGACAACCAGCACCATAGGAAAGGTGAAAATATGGGAGATCCAAGACGCTTAAAGAAGAAGTTTAAGAAACCGAAACATCCATTCCAAAAAGAAAGGATCATGGAAGAGCTTGAATTTCTGGGTAAATACGGTCTTAGAAATAAACGAGAATACTGGAAAGCTAGAACTTTGTTAGCTAATTGGCGAAACATTGCCAGAAAATCTAGAAGATTAATGAAAGAGAGAGCTGTCGAGGCTCAACAAGAATTAATTAGAAAATTAAACAAGCTAGGCGTCATTGGCTCACAAGCAGAATTCGAAGATATCCTTCTTTTAACTGTAGAAGACGTTCTAAAAAGAAGATTACAAACACTTGTATTTGAAAAAGGTTTAGCAAGCTCAGTACACCAATCACGACAATATATCACTCATGGCCATATTCAAGTCCTAGGAAAAAAAATTGATGCACCTTCATATCTCGTTAAACTGAAAGAAGAAGATTTTATTGATTTTACCCCTAATAGCCCTCTCTCAAAACCAAAAGAAACTACAACCAAAAGTGAAGCATAATGAGTAGAAAAGATGATAGAAAATGGGCAATTGTCCATATTTTTTCGAGTTATAACAACACCCTTGTAACTGCTACTGATTTAAGCGGAGCCGAGACTTTCGCTAAATGTACCGCTGGTATGGTGGTTAAAGCCAGCCGTGATGAATCATCCCCTTATGCTGCAATGCAGTGCGGGTTCAGAGTGGCTAATGACCTCAGAGATAAAGGAATAAGGGGCATCCATATTAAAGTAAGAGCGCCAGGAGGGAATAAATCGCAAACTCCTGGGCCTGGAGCTCAAGCTTGTATCCGTGCTCTCGCGCGGTCTGGTCTACAAGTTGGAAGAATTGAAGAAGTAACGCCTAAATCCCATGACCACTGTCGCAGAAAGGGTGGACATCGAGGAAGAAGAGTGTAATTACCAATTAATTTGATCAATTACTCTGAAATCTCTCTAGTTTTATTAGATCCAAAAAGAGGTGAGAGTGAAAATCAAAAGAAAACTTATAATTACCATCATAATAATCTTTCTAACAGGTACAATCACCCCTTTATCGTTATTTGTTAATAATTCCTTAATTCTTATTAGAATCTACTATAAGATAACTTATGGAGCAAACATTCAAAATTTTGAGAGCATAGTAGAAAAAAGTGAATTGTTTGATTATCTAAAGTATTGTAAATCTCGCGACATTTGGGGTGAAATTCAAAACTTAAGTGGATCTTTTCATAATTATAAATATCATATTGACAGAGAATTCATAGAATCCTTAAAGCTGAAAATTGATAAAGATAAAGGAGAAATCCATTTATTTCCTTATCATCAGCAGAATTTTATTTATTCATTAGAAGTTACCAATGAATCTTTGATATATCTGAACTACAACAATGATGCAATTATTAAAGCAGAGTATGCCAACCACACAGAGATATTTGCCGCTGAGTGGACTCACACGGGAGATAGACCTTCATTTTGGTCTGGTGATTGGTACACAAATTTTACAGAAATACCCTCTACTGTTAATTATAACTCTACGATTATATTAAGTAATATTTTTCTAGTTAAAATGAATTTAAAATATAATTTTGCTTATAATTTTTGGGAATCTCAATACCTAACAGTTGAACAATACTTAATTTTTAATTCGAATTTCCAAACCATGGTTGTTTATATTCCTGGGGCAAGTCTAGCGGTACAATAGGATCCAAGATCAATTTTTTTTCTTAACCCTCTTCTTCATTAATTCTTTATGCAGATTTTCGCACCGTCTATACCAAAGAAGTTCGTAATTTTTCTGATCAATAATGAAATCGTTTAAATCAGCAATCGAATATATACCTTCATTATTGCACCACTTAATACAAATTTGATATAGCTCCCAATCTAACTCTTCATCTTCCCAAATTACCGGGATTTTTGTAAAACCTGCTTGATATGCTGCAAATGCCCTAGTATGACCATCAGTATAAAAAATAATGCTATTTATTTTTTTAATGGGTATTACATCTAATGTCGATATATCTTTAGGGTTAAATTTTTCCCTGACTTTAGCAAGTTTCTGTTTGCTAATATATAATTGACTAGGTTGAATATTAATCAATTCTATTTCAAGGAATTTCTTCTTCGAATTCATTCTTTCAAATAAAAAATTTTCTACAAATAAATAATTTTCGGCTCAACTTTTTCTAGAGATAAAAACTTCAAACGTTTTTTACCAATTGAGAAATAGTCATATAATTTAATGTCATTTATTTCCTTAATTATTTTTTAAAATTCATTTCTAAAAACAAAACTTCGATCTATGATCTCAAAGTTTTTAAATTCTCCTCCTCCTCCTCTCACGCCCTAGGTTATGATGAATTATTATTTCACAATCTATTTAGTATATTTAATTTCCTGATTTCAGATTGACTAATTAAACTTTTTATTTCTCTAATTTTGATAACCTCGTAAAATCTGGTAGTTATTGTTTCTGGTAAAGTGTTGTATTTCTCTTTAACAAGAGTTAAAGCAATTTGAAATAATTGTATCGATTCATCGAATTTTTTTTGTTTCATAAATTTAATTCCTATGTCGATTTTCAGTTTTACCATATCAAAATATAAATCGAGATTCATTTTTTTAATTATTTGTTCTTTCTCAGCTTGAAGAAACGTTGTAGATTTTGCATCTAATGTATATTTGGGTTTAATTATGGAAGTTGTTTTGAATGCTGGAAGATTTGGAAATGTGATATCAAATATAACAACTACGGTTAGGTAACCTATTAATAAAATATATCAATATAATCTTTCAAGAATATTATCAAAATGACTGTCAAAAGAAAGGATTTTATCTCCCTTATACTTTTGATATAAAGATATTAAGGAAGCATCAATAAAACTCAATAATCTCTTAGGGGTTGTGTATTTTTTTAGGTCATTAAATACTGTTTTATACTCATCTTGCATTAAATATTCAGTCTGAAAAAAATTATCATCTCCCCAAAATAACTTATAAATCTTATCTAAATGAAAAAGATTCCCATTAAATCTCGCAACTACTAGATTTATGGTTTCTTCTAAAACTAAATTATTTGTAAGTAAGGGCTGGACTTTACTTTCTTTTAATTCCATAAATAGTTCATAAGCTCTTAGAAAATTTTTATCTCTTTTAAAAGTAATTGCGAATAGAAAATTAGAATCAAGAATAATAACTATGATGAATCACTCTCTAAATCATCATCTTTTTAATCCGTATAACAATTCATCATCGGATTTATCTTGATGTACTAAGGGAGCATCAATAGCACTATTCTTTAATCGATTTATTAATTCATCAGTAATTGGAGGATGGTTAATATTTTCTTTTATAAAATCCTCAAGTCGATTATATGTAAATTCAATACTTTTATCCAATATGTCTTGTTGAGACATTTTCCTCCCAATTTTTAATGTAATTTCAGCTTGTAACTTTTCTAAAAGACTTTTGTTATTCATTTTTACATTTGCCATAATTAAAAATAGAAAACTCTACTTTTTATATTTTTCTACTATAATAATTTTAAACCTTTTTTATAATATTTGGGTGTTTAATAATATTAAAAATTCATAATTCTATATTTCCACTTGAATCCCGTGCCCTTTATTATAAAGCACATTCTTTTCTGTAATGGTGTTGTAGTTTCCCACTATTGAAGGCACTATAAGCTATAGTGCCACTAGCTCCATTATATTCCATTTCATATTTTGTATTTCTAATTAAGGAGTTGACTATAATTTATATCATTCTATTTTTGATATTTTGAGGGGTGAACGGGACGGAAACCTGTAGTATTTAATAGCTGGATAACCTAAGTTATAACACCACCTACCACTCCATCGATGTTAACCAAATTCCTTAGATCTTCATTAGCTGCAAGTAGTCTATGAGCCACACCTATCCAACAGCTTCCGACACCAATACTCTCGGCTGCTAACATACCGTAAGTCAAAGCAATCCCCGTATTTATCCCGCTTGATAGTGAATTAGGTGGATAATAAAGAATTAAAAGATGGGGTGCATTAAAAAATATAGGGTCCATCCCTAACTTTTTTTTCACATAATAACCCTTCCCATACCTAGGATTTACTTTCGATACTTCCTCTATAATCCTTTCACGGAGGATTTCTATCTTTTTCTGATCGGAAACAAGCGCGAATTTCCACATTCTGCTGTTACCTCCAGATGGAGCGTATCTAATAGCCTTATAAATCTTATTTAATGAATCTTCGTCAACTTTCTTCTTTTTATATCGTCTTAACGAGCGTTTTGCTCGAAAAAGATTCATTAAATCCCCATATTCCACGAAATCCTCTATTTTTTTCCCTACGGGGAACTCTTCAACGTCATCCATGTCACTTCTAATAATCGCATCTTCTGAACACGCACTCACGCAATGTCCACATTTAATGCAAAACCGATTAGTAAGGAACTTCACACTCCCATCTTCCATTTTTTTGTAGAGTGTAGCTGGACAAACATTGATACATGAATAACAATTAGAACAAGTTCCTTGATCTATACCGTCAATTGTCATAATTATTGGAGTTTTCCCGTAGTTAAAATGTTTTTGAAATGAAGATTTTTGAGACATTAGTATTAATCCCGCTAGAACCGTAAAATATTCTGCAATAGGCAATTCCAAAAAAGCAGTTGATTATCTGAGAAAAGCTATTGAGAGCGGATTTAATGAGGAGGATCAGCTTCTTGAAAATAAATTACTTAAACCATTACATGGAAGAGAAGATTGGAGTGAATTAATTCATTTATTGAGAAATAAGAGATAAAATAAAAAAAAAGATAATTTAAATGGTATAAACGAGGGGAGTTATCCCACATAAGTTATAGCTTTTTTTAAAGCTTTTTCTGCGCCTGAAATAACACTTTCGATGATATCAGAAACACTCTCGACACTGTTTATAACACCAATACTCTGACCTAATAACACATAACCGTTCTCTACATCTCCTTCATAAGCTGCAAAACCTGCGATTGCATCTTTTCTTAATTCTTCAGCAAGATCTTCCTTTGAGATCTCGGTTCGGTGATCCCGTAGTGATTTTTCCTCAGTCATTTTTTCTTCTTTACTTTTTACTAATCCCTTTGCTAAAGAAAATTTGTTTTTCCAGAGCCTAATGGTTCCTAAACCTCCCGTTCTTATAATCGTATCCTGAGCTTTAGCCGGTGGTATTACATTCTTGTAGTTTTCGTGAAATTCGGCGTCCTTCGACGCGATGAACCTCGATCCCATAGCAACGCCTCCAGCGCCGATCGCTAAAGCTGCCGCCAGACCATCTCCCGTGGCGTACCCACCACACGCGATTTTTGGGATATCGGGGTGCTTTTGCTGCACTTGCTATAATAAAACCATGCCACCGACTTTTTCATATGATTGGTGTCCCCCACCTTCAAAACCGGTGACAACAAGCCCGTCACATCCCGCAGCCACACATTTATCTGCTAACCAAAGTGCAGGTGCGACATGGAAGTGTTTAATCTGTGAATTTTCCCGTAATTTTTGAAAATCTTTGTTTTGGGGCATTCTTGATGCTGAACCTGCACTAGTGAGCGCGTATAGGCATTGTTCTTTCAGTTTGGGATTTTCTATTATATGCTTTGAGGTTTCGGAAATCAATTTATCACAATTTATAGTTAATCTCGAAGTTCTTACATTGAATCCAAAAATTCCCTCAGTATGTTCAACGACGTAATCAAGATTTTTCTTCATAGCAACAATCGCATCTAATTCCCTACCATCCATAGATTGGTTTGCATGAGAGATCATGCCAAGTCCACCAGCCTCTGAGACTGCAATTGCCATTTCAGTTGTTCTAAAAGGGCCCATAGCCGCATTTGCGATTGGATGCTTAATTCCAAACATTTCTGTAATATTCGTTTTTAGCGTCAAAACAATTCACCTTCTATACTAATTGAATTGGACACTAAATAAAACTATCTTTTTATAGCTGAAGTAACTATCCTTTTAAAAATAGTAAATATACAGTATTTTCTGAAAAAAAAGTAATTGATTTATACAATATCGATAAATATAATATTAGAAAAGTAGTGAAATTGATGTATGTCTGTTGCAGAAGTAAGTAAGGAAACGGGAATAATTATAAAAGGTTTAGTAAAAGGTAAGCCCATATATGCAGTTGTTTCCCCTGGAGATTATGTACGCCATAGATTGGTATTCCCAATAGTACTTGCTGAAGATCTCGAAGTCCGCTTTAAGAAAGCTAAAGGGGAAATATTAAAAGCAAACTCAGTTATAGTGGTAAAATGCTCAAAATTATGTCATGTAAGTGTTGGGGATGCCATAAAAGTTATTGGAAAAATTATAAGAGTTACATCTGAATTATGGGAAACCTCTTATATTTATGTAAAAGCTAATGAAATTTTTAATGAAACTCAACAAACTGGTATTGTAATGTACTAAAATCAAAATTTCATTTTATTGAGTAAAATTTTTATCTCAGGTTCCTTCTTATTTTTTAAATTAGAATAACGATCAATTGTTAAGTAAGTTTGATGAGATATGAGTAAACCAGATTTATTAGAAACGGAAATATTTCTAGAGGGTTTAAAGTTCCCAGAAGGACCACGTTGGAGAGAGGAAAAATTATGGTTTTCCGATATGGACATGAAAAAGGTTATGACCGTTGATCTAAAAGGGAATACTGAGACTATTATTGAGATGAAAGATTCTCCTTCTGGTTTGGGTTGGCTTCCCGATGGTACTTTGTTAATAGTTTCAATGGATGATATGCGCTTGTTAAAACTTACCCCTGACGGATTAAAAGAAGTCGCAGATTTAAGCTCATTAGCGACCTTTAAATGTAATGACATGGTTGTAGATAAGAAAGGAAGAGCATATGTTGGAAATTTTGGGTTTGATTATCAAAGTGAGAAATTCAAACCAGCAGAAATTATTTTAGTAACCCCGGAGGGTAATGCCCAAATTGTTGCTGATAAATTGGCCTTTCCAAATGGCACTGTTATTACTCCAGATGATAAAACTCTTATTGTTGCCGAAACTTTTAGAAGTAAACTGACTGCCTTTGATATTTTGGATAACGGTCTATTGGAAGGACGACGAATATGGGCAAATTTGAATTCTATGACTCCCGATGGGATTTGTCTTGATGCAGAAGGAAGAATTTGGATAGCCTCACCAGGCAGAGGTAAGATTTTTCGAGTTCTTGAAGGTGGTAAAGTGACTCATGAAATTAAGGTTTCAAGCCAACCCTTTGCTTGCATGTTAGGAGGAATTGATCGCCGTACTCTCTTTGTAGCTACGTCTACATCTGACCGATTAGAAGGACGAATTGAAATAGTGGAAGTTGAAATACCTGGAGTTGGACTTCCATAAAGAAAAATTTCTGAAAAATTTAATTAAATTTCTTAATAAACAGAGAAAAATATCCCTCATATATCATCCAATCGATTGTGGCTAGAAACTTCTTTCGAATTATCTAGTACGTCCTGAATTGTTTTAAACTTTTGAAGCCGTTGAAGTGAGGAATATTGAGGAAAAATTAATTTGATTTGCCTTTTTCTATATTGCTTCAATAATTGTTTTGGAGTTCCCCATAAACATTCGGTTAATTCATCACTAAACAAATTAATATTCTGATTTTTAGGAAATTTACATATAAAGAATTGAGTATCAAACCTAATGGGAGATATCTCAGGAGTTATCAATCTTCCAAAATATTTTAATTTGTTTGCATTATAATAAAGATCTTCTTTGATCAAAACATCTGTCATCGCTAATTGTTTTCTTTGAAGTTCCTCTTGATACTTTTTTAATTTCCCAGTTTTATCCTCAATTTTTCCAATTGACTTTCCAGATTTATTAGTAGCGATTAAAATCCCAGCTTCTTCAAATAATTCTCGGATTGCGATAATCCAAAGATTCCACGGATCTTCACATACTTCTTTTAAATTATTAATGACCTTTGTATCAAGTCCTATTATTCTTGTTTTTGAATCTTCAGTTAAGTCTTGTTTATCTAGACTACCTCCAGGAAAAACGTGATGTTTGCTCATAAATCTGGCATTTTCATGTCGCTTAGCCATGAATACCTCAAACTCACAATCATCTTCAGATTCTGAGTCTGGTGTTCGCTTACGTAACAAAATTACAGTTGCGGCCAATTTAGGTTCGACAGGCATTAATAATCATTCTGATATTGCTTTAGAATTTTAAAATATGAAATGACAGATTTATAATTTCTTGTATAATCCTGATTTTGAGAATTCTTTTGAAAAGTATCTACCTGGTTTTTTATACGCTGATTCACGCCACTCCACTACTTCCTCTATATTATGGTCGCCTGTAATTACTATAGTATCTTTATTTTTGTATGAATCTAATGCAATTTTTACTACTTCTTCAGGGTCCATCGGTCCACCAAACTTTCCAGGTGTAGCAATAGCCGCAGGACCGAAGATTTCCGTATTGGTATTTCCTGGACAAATACTTTTAAGCTTCACTTTTGATTTAATGAAGTTTAATTTGAGCTGTACCATCTCTGTAAAAGCTGATACAAATGCTTTTGTAGAGTGATACATTGGTTCTCGTGAACCGTGTAATATTAGTGATGCTATAGAAGAGATGTTAAAAATTGCTCCTCTGTCGTTAGTTCGCATCTGTTTCAGTGCTGCATGCATTAAACGAACTACGGCACCACAATGAAGATTGAGCATTGTCATAAAAATTTTGATATTGGAATTTTTACTGATAAAATCTTCTAAACCTCCAAATCCCGCATTGTTCACCAAAACATCAAGATTTTTAATGCCTTCGATATACGAAGCAACTTCTTCCATAAATTCAGGTTTTGAAAGATCACCTGATAAAATCTCAACCTTTACTCCATCTTTTTGCTTCAGTTCTGCGGCAAGAGCTTCCAATCTGTCTTTTCTTCGAGCAGTAATAACTAAATCAAAACCTTGAGAACTTAAGATACGTGCGAAAGAATCACCTATACCGGAACTCGCACCAGTGATTACTGCTACACCTGGTTCTTCTATATCCATAAAATTTGTCATATTTACACCATAATTTGTATTTTCTTCAAAATTATACTTAAAAATCTAAGTTAGCTTATAGTTAGACTAAATGTTTTTAACCTTTTAAATGTCTAATAATAGCTTTTAAATATCAAAAGACACAAATCTAAATTAATATTCAATTTTCTCCCATGGATTATCAGACCAGTAAAGAAGTAATCCGTCTTCTTTCTTTTTGTATACCTTATTATGAACTTCTAAATAATCCAAATGAACTATTGATTCACTAATTGCAAGGATTTGATTCATTTGGTCCAAATCGTTACCGAAATGATGAAGAGCAATCTGAAGGGGTGTTATTGGATTATTTTGAATGATTTTTGATATTTCATAAAGGCGATTCTGATGATGATTTTTTATTGCCGTTATTCTATCATGGGGATTGTAGATGATTTGTTCGTGTCCGGGCAATATTATTCTTGCATTCAACTCATCGATTCGATCCAGAGATCTGAGATAGTGTTCTAAGATGTTTTCATAGTTGTTTTTTTTGTTAAACTCTTCAGCACCTGGAATTACCAGGGTGCCCAAGTGTGGTGTAATCTTACTTAATATATGGTCTCCAGAGAATAAAATGCCTTTTTTGGGATAATATATGCATATATGCCCAACTGAATGACCTGGAGAGTGGACAATTTGTAATTCACCACCTACGATTTTATCATCATTATTAAGTAATAAATCGGGTTCAATATATTCAAATCTCATTCCCCCTCTACCAAATCTTTGCATCATTAAAGCGACTTCCTCCTTCTTGAGACCGTAACTAACTAGTAATTGTCCTCTTTCCTCCATTTTTTCCCCCAAGTTAGTATTTTCCATTAATTCTTTCCTTAGTTTTCCTAGCTCATTGGCGGTTTTATGTATACAAATTTTAACATCTGGATTTGCTCTCTTTAGGTTAGAAATCAATCCTACATGATCAGGGTGCTCATGAGTTACAATACAGTAATCTATATCTTCAAGATTAAACCCTAGATCATTTAAGGCTTTAAAAAAAGCATTTTGCCAATATTTTGTTGAATAACCCGCATCGATGAGAACAATCTTATCATTAATGGTAAAAATATATAAACTAACAATGTTAGAGAATCCTATATTAATCTGATTGATACCCTCAATAGTAAAAACTTTATAATATTCAAAATCTACTATTTTAACTATTCGTGAGTAGAAATCTTTTAAATCGTCAAAATCTTTAAATTGCTTTGCCAAGTCAGGAAATTCATTTTCAATCGGGGATTTTATGATATCATTGAAGGTTTGATTGAACGGTTCACCATTCTCTAAGAAAACTGAATAAGTATCAAATGAAAACCAAAAAAATTTTTGAAGTACGTCTTCCGTAAACTCAGTTTTTGCAGAAAATTCTTTAATAAATTGTCTAACTGATGTTTGGGGCTTAAATTTAGTGAATTCTTGAAATATTAGGTTCTTTTGGGCTTCATCTAATTTGTACATGTTGATTAATCTTTCTATTTGGGGTCTCGCGATTTTTAAATCTCTACTCATCTGAACCACTAAGTCTCATTTAAAAGAAAATTGAAATTGATAACTAAATGTCTTTTTTAAAAATAAAAGATATAGAATTGTAATAAATTTTCTCAAAAAGAATAATTAACTAATTTAGGAGTGGTTTAAAGACATTAAACGACGATTTTGACGTAAATTTTCCATGGTTAAAGTTTGATTTTTTAGGAAAATTATGACATTGCTTAAATTTTTTAATTATTTTTTTATATAAATTTTTTTTAATAATAATATCTAGTAAACATTTCTCATACTACTTCTTGAGAATAGTTCTTAAAGATGGCTGAGTAAAAGATTTATAAAATTCGTATACTTTTATTCTTTTAAGAAAATCTAAATCTCTAATATCTTTCTTTATGTGATCATATTTATATTCGCAAAAAAAGAGTAAATTTAAATCTTTTAAGAATGAGAAACTGGATATTTTTTTTAGGTTGTTATAAAATAAGACAGAAGGAGAAGTATCGCAAAGTAGTTCTATACTCAGAACATGTCCTCTAAAAATATTATAATAGAGTTTATTATTCCAATATCTCCGTCGAATTGTATCATCTTCAAAATTGCCTTCTTCGTACGAATAAGTAGAAGTATTCATAATCCCTAGAAAGGGGTTCCTCTCATTCTCACATAAGCGAAAATTTGCTATTTCAGATAGGGTGAACTCGACTCCATAATTGAATTGTAAGTTATCCATTAATAAATCCAAAACTTCAAATCTATCCCCATTTTGACTTCCAACGCTAATAGACTTAATTCTCTCAAAAAGGCTAAATATGCCTTCTTCTCCTAAGGGACTTGATTCGGCAGTATGCAAGAACTCTTTTATCTCGTTAAAATCGCACTGCTCAAGTCTTCTTAAAACATCCTCTCTTAGAGAGGGATATAGGATCTTTGATGTGAGATTTTCTGTCGAGTCTGGGAGGTCTTTTAACGGATTGCTAATCAAATCTAGTATTTTCAGAGATTTAAGGTTACCTATTGATTCTGGGAGACTTAATAACTGATTACCCCCAAGATACAATGCTTCCAAAGAACTAAGGTTACCAATCGATTCTGGAAGAGTTATAAGATTGTTCTTGCTTAAATCAAGTATTTTTAGAGACGTAAAGTTGCCTATTGACTCTGGGAGACTAGATAATCGATTACTCCCAAGATATAGTTCTTCCAAAGAAGTAAGGTTACCTATTGATTTTGGGAGGTTTTTTAGCTTATTACCCCTTAACCATAGTCTTTTAAGGGAATTAAATTTACCTATCGACTCTGGAAGAAGTTTTAACTTAGCATTACTCAAATCTATCATTTCTAAGCGTTTTAGTTCTATAATTGATTCTGGGAAGACTAAGAACGGATTACTCCCAAGAAGGAGTTTTTTAAGAGATATGAGATTCCTTATAGATTTTGGGAGAGATTTTAGATTATTATATGATAAAAAAAGTTCTCTAAGCGAGGAGAGGTTGCTTATAGACTCAGGGAGAATCATTAAATTTTTGTCAGGTAAATAAAGTTTTTCTGGGATTTTAAGGTGACTCATGGATTTTGGAAAATGAGTTATTTTTTCCCAATCTAAAAGAATTTCTTCTAACGATGTCAAGTTTCCTATCGACTCTGGAAGGTGTTTCAATGGATTACCAGTAAGATATAATTTTTTCAGAGATGTCAAGTTTCCTATCGACTCTGGAAGCTTTTCTAACTCATTATTTACTAAATTCAGTTTTTTAAGAGAGGTGAGATTACCTATTGATTTTGGGAGAATCAATAATCCGCATTTAAAAATTCTTAATTCTATAATCTCGTTATTTTCCGTTGCAAAGTACATATCGGAAAACGAAAGTTCGTCCTTTCGCCTGAAATAAAATTTGTTTTCTGTTAATTTTTCTATTTCTTGAAGAAAATCTGTTTCAAATTGAGAAATTGTCGCACCTCTAAATCCTTTCATTTTTCGTTAACTCATTTAATTTCAAAAAGTTTAGTTAAAATTCTATCTTCGTCTTTATCAAATAAAGATTTTATTCTAATACAATATTAATCTTAGCTCTAACTTAAAACTTTCAGATCCTCATAGATCAGAAGAAATTCTTTTGAAATAGCATAACTTGAAGGATTACCACGCACATGCTTAATAGACACCCTTTTTTTACCAAATTGGTTATGCATGATCGCACTAAGTAATAATCATAATACTTACACGATGTTCTTTATAGCACATATTCTAATAATAATAAGGGGAGAAGAGGTTTACTAAAACACCATGATAAAAAAATTAGAACAATTTTGATAATAACTTTTTAACTATCTTAATTGATTTAAGTTCATCCGACTGTGAACTTAACTATAGGAAATATTCCTTAATTTAATCTTTTTTTTCTACTCTAAAATCAATTTAAATGAAGATTTTTACGAATACGCAA
Organism: uncultured archaeon; assembly: GCA_964486045.1. GTDB lineage: Archaea > Asgardarchaeota > Lokiarchaeia > Sigyniarchaeales > SOKP01 > Loki-b32. The sequence goes on along the minus strand of CAZALK010000007.1, from coordinate 116,454 downwards.
TAGAAATATTGTCAGATGAATAAATTATTAAAATTTTACCATCTTTGAATGTTTAAAATTAAAGATTTTACGCAGAATGATAGAATAATAATAAAAAAAAAAATATTTAGTTCATAGGCAAGTGAACTTAAGAAATATCTTCTATTACCATAGAGTCATCGATTCGGTGATAAGTTTCCGGAGATCCTCAGCGCTGGCCGGACGGGGTGAAAGCTTAGTGACTCGATGCTGGGGTAGGGTTCCTTGTACTAAATCCTCCACATCGTTTAGTCCAAAGCCAAGCGCTTCTAGACCATTAGGCATGCCCGTGGCTTTCATCAGTTTAATCAGTTCAGTTGCAAGTATTTCTCCCGCATCCTTTTCTTTCGCACCAGAGATATCAGCACCCATTAGTTTCGCGGTATATAAGTGTAGCTCTGGATTGGTTTCTGCTGTGAAACGAAACACAGCTGGGGATACGGTGACTACACCCATTCCGTGGGGGATGATTGGGTGCTCCGATTTAATACCTTCAGGGATATATTCCCGTACCATTCCCGAAACCGGATACGAAATTCCGTGCGCAAGATGCACGCCGCTATTACCGAAGCCAATACCTGCGAATGTGGAAGCAAGGATCATCTCTGATCGTGCAGCATCATTGGAGGGATCTTTGACGACTTGTACAAGGTTTTTTGAAACCATTTCAATTGCCTTAGATGCCCAAAGATGGCTTATTGGGTTTGCTCCTTGGTAAGCTGGACGTAATTCTAAGCTTTCAGGGGCAAGTCGCTTATTATATGGGAGTGCAGTAATAGATTCCAACGCGTGACAAAGAACGTCAAATCCACATGAAGCAGCAGCCATTTTTGGCACTGTTCGAGTATTGTTCGGATCTATAATTCCCATAAACGGTCTTAATGCACGATGTGCAATACCCGTTTTTGCATGCATTTTTACCAAGTCGAAAATTGCAACTCCAGTCGTTTCACTTCCCGTCCCTGCTGTTGTTGGAATTGCTATCATAGGTTTCAAAGGGCCAGGTACAGGAAGTCCTTGGCCAATTGGGGCATTAACATAAGCTAAAAAATCCTTAGGATAAGATGAATACAAGTTAGCTACCTTAGCGGTATCTATGCTAGAGCCTCCACCAACTCCGAGGAATCCATCAAAGTTACCCTTAGTAGCAAATTTGATTGCATCTTTGAAAGAATTATCGGTGGGTTCAACCCGAGCTCGATCATATAAAATTACTTCTAAATTTTCCTGTTGGAGGGCTTCAAGTGTAACTGACACTGGTTCGCTATTGGTTAAGTTTGGATCTGTGACCACCATCACGCGAGTTGCTCCAAGCTTTTTCATATCATACCCTACTTCACGTGTTACACCTGGACCATACTTGATACTAGATGTAGCCATCGTGAAGGCAGTTTCAAATTTGGTTTCTTCTTTTTTTCCCATTTTTATCATCTAACCATAGGTTTTTTTAATTTTTTCCAACTAATCCCATTCGATTTTTGTACTCCCATGGAATCGTTCAATTATTACACGTTCTTGAGTAAAAAATTTTATTGCTTCACGTCCCTGAGCTCGAAGTGTACCGAAGAAGGAATCTTTCGCTCCAGCAAATGGGAACCACGCAAGAGGTGCTACAACGCCGATATTTATACCGATTTGTATATTGAAAATTTCACTCCGGAAAAAGCGTGCTTCTTCCCCACTTTCGGTATAGATTGTCACTGCATTTCCTTTTGGATTTAGGTTAATAATTTTCACCGCTTCTTCTAAAGTGTCCACCCGATCAAGGCATGCAACAGGGCCAAAAACCTCTTCATCATATATTGTCATCCCAGGTTTGGCATTTTCAAATAAGCATGGTCCTAGAAAATATCCTTTCTCATATCCTTGTACTTTAATTCCCCTCCCGTCTAATATTAATGATGCTCCTTCATCAATTCCATTCTGAATTTGACCATGTAGTTTATTCAGCGATATTTTAGAGACAACTGGTCCCATAAACGTATCTCTATTCATACTATATCCGACTTTAAGTGAATTTGTCGCTTTTATGAGTTGTTTCTTGATATTATCATAAAAACTTTTTTTTCCAACAATCATAATTACAGCCCCAGATAAGCATCTTTGCCCTGAGTTACCAAAGAGACCATTCATTAAATTAGGCATTATTTTCTCAATATTGGCATTCTCAGTAATAACCAGAAAATTATTTGCTCCTCCATGGCATTGAGCTCGTTTACATAAACTACTTGCTTTTTTGTAAATAGCTTGAGCTACTGGAGTTGATCCTACACTCGATATACCTACAACATTAGGATGTTCAATTAAAAAATTCGCAACTTCTACATCACCATGGATATAATTGATAACACCTGGTGGAAAGCCTGCCTTATCGATATATTCAAAAATATTTTGTAAAGCCAGAGGGGTTTGCTCATTTGATTTTATTATATATGTATTCCCAGCAGCAACAGCAAATGGCCAAAACCAAAATGGAACCATCGCTGGAAAATTGAAAGGAGGAATCATGATAAAGACTCCTAAAGGTTCAAGAATAGAATATTCATCAATACCCAATGCAATATTAGACATATACTGACCTTTTTGATACTCAGGTACCGCAAGTGAGGTTTCAATCATTTGGTAAGTTCGGACTACTTCTCCTGCTGCAGCCTTCCATTCTTTCCCATGATTTATTACGATAGATTCAGCGATAGAATCAACATTTTCTTTAATTAAACTCACCAATCTTAATAGGGGTTGAGTTCTTTGAATTCCCGGTACTTTTCTCCATTTTAGAAATGCAGCTTTAGCATCTTCAACAGCTTTATTTACTTCCTCTTCTGTTGATATGGGGACTTTACCAAGGGGTTCATCTAAGGCAGGATTCATAAATTCGTTGAATCGACTACTTTCTGATTCTACAAACTTTCCATTTATGTAATTTTTTAAGATATTCATGTACTAATCAAAATTTTTTTTCTTTAAGTAAAATAGTTAATGTAGAAAATAAAATTGGAAAACAATTAAATATTTATATGCTTTTTCAAATTTGTTTTCAATAATAAACATCATTAGATAACTAAATTAACAATTAATAAACCTAAAGTGAAATAAATGGATGAATCACTTGTACCCAAGGACCTTCGTAAAACTTATACAAGTAAGGAGATCCTTGCAATTGAAGAAAAACACATGATCCCTGCAGTCACTCATTATTTTGAGGATCCAATCCTAATTGTGGGGGGTAAAGGTGCGATAGTAGAAGATGATTTGGGTAAGCAATATATCGATCTCTTCTCCGGCATTTGCACAAAAATTACTGGATACAACCATCCAAAATTCATTGCAACCCTCAAATGGCAAGCAGAACACCTAATTTATTCTAGTACGTTGTATTCAACTATCCCATACGCTATACTTTCCCAAAAATTAGCTCAAATTGCGCCTACAGGTTTATCGCAGTCTTTTATTGTAAATAGTGGGTCGGAAGCGAATGAATCTGCGTTGTTTATGGCTCGAAAATATAGAAAAAATCCTTATATCGTAGCATGCACTCATGCTTATCATGGACGTACTCAATTAACTCGTGAGATTTCTAGCGCAGGGTGGCGTACGGTACCTGAATCTCACCCTCCCGGTGTTCGCTTTACCCCTTATGGGTACTGTTATCGGTGTTCGTTTGGGAAGGAATATCCTGATTGTGATTTTGAGTGTGCTCGCTATCTTCGTGAAGTAATCCGAACTCAGACTAATAACGCCATTGCTGCCTTCATTGTTGAGCCGATCCAAGGAGTTGGCGGCATTGTTCAACCTCCTCCCGAATTTTTCCAAATCACTTATGAAATCGTAAAAGAATTTGACGGTCTTTTCATTGCTGATGAGGTCCAAACAGGATTTGGACGTACTGGGGATCGTTGGTGGGGCATTCAACAATCAAACGTAACACCAGATGTCATTACTATAGCAAAAGGTTTTGGTAGCGGTATTCCAATAGGTGGGATTCTAACGCACCCAGAATATGCTGCAGAGTATACTACAACAGATAGTTTTACAACTTTTGGTGGTAATCCCCTTTCATGTGCAGCGGCAATAGCTGTAATTGAAATTATCCAAGAAGAACAGTATCTAAGTAAAGCTACAAAACTTGGTACATCAATTAAGAATCAACTTCTAAATCTTAAAGCGGATCATAAACTAGTTGGTGATGTACGCGGACAAGGAATGATGTTAGGGATAGAACTCGTCCGTGATCAAAATACAAAGGAACCTGCTACTCAAGAAATGCTACAAGTTATGGAAATTTGCAAAAAAAATGGATTGCTTATAGGAAAGGGTGGAATTGACGGGAATGTTATAAGAATCCAACCACCACTTGAGGTGACGTACGACCAAACTGAAAAAGCTTACCATATTCTTGATACAGTCTTTTCTGAGGTAGAACATAAAATGGGGTATTAATTTCATATTTACCAAACCTTTTGGATATTAATTTTAATTTCTTCAATTGAATAAGTCAGATGAAACATTTAGTACTCAAGTATTTGTACCAAAAGTTTCATAATCTATAATCAATTTAAACTTCACATAAAAATATATTGGCGAAAAGTTTTTAATTACTTAAAAAGAAATATTTAGCTGAAAGGTAATAAAAATAAATCAAGTAATCCTTCATGAGCGAAGAAGAAAAATTTAAAACTATAATTCAAGAAATTAAAGATATTCATTTATTCTTAATTCAAGGAGAACCAACTCCAGAGGATGAAATCGAAGCGCGTTTGAGTCTCATCCAGTTAATCCAAAATTTAATAAAGGTAAATTTCTATGACGTAGGAGCAAATATGCGCTTATTTGAAGATGTTCTTACTAATTTAGAAAATTGGGATACACTTGAATTATGGTTTACAGAATCTGAAGTACCAGATTATATTAAAAAAATAATCAATTTAACCGATAAACTACCTGATGTTGAAGTTAAAGATGAATCTGAACTAATATCAAAAAAAGAAGTGGAAGTTGAATCAAGTCCAACCCAAATTGATATTAAAGAGATAGTAAACCAAGTCTCAGATAAGTTTAAGGGTGAGATCGATGATCTTAAACAAAAAATAGACTTCTTACAACACGAGATTGACGAGAAAGATGAGACATCTAAAAGGGTTACTCAAAAAAAAGTTATAAAAATTAAACCCAAGAAAAATTCAAAACTACCTCCTCCAAAGATTAAAATTCCCATCATTAAAAGACCTAAAAAACCACCTCACATTCTTGGGGAAATTAAAACAGGCGTGGAAAAACCAAAAGAAAAAATAGGAGTTAAGTCGATTGAAGATGTTCAAGTCAAGATAGAAAAAGAAATTGAAAAATTAAAACCCATTTCAACAATAACTCTCCCTCCGCCACCCAAACCACCTCAAACACACCCTAGATTTCAACCTCCTCCTTCGTCTCTCGACGTTATACCGAAAGATACAGTAGAATTAAAAGAAGAAGAAACAATTTTGAATCTTCTCGAAGAACTAAAACCAGTTCCAATTAGACCTGAACCTAAAATAGATGAAAATTTACCAAAAGAATCGACATCAATTCTAGATATATTAGATGAACAAGAATCTGAATATAAAGAAGAAGAACCAAAAATCATAGAACCCAAAACTCCCGTACCAAAAAAAAAACCTTTAATTTCTACTGAAATAACACTCATCGAAGAAGAACCAGCAGAAAAAAAAACCCCGGCACCATTTCTTATTCAAGATACAATAGATCAAAAGGAACCAGCACCATTCCTGGCACAAACACCCAAAATCTCTTCTGTAAGTGTTGAAGAAATTGAGTCTGAACCCATTAAATCAAGTGGTACCCAACTTTTCGATGTATTTTCTTCAGTTGGGAGCAAACGAGCTGAGAAAATAGCACCTCAATCGGAATTTCCAAGCTTAAAACCTGCGAAAGAAAAGAAGAAAAAAGAGGGAAAAAAGAAAAAGAAAGATATTGAAACAATGCCTTTTGTTGGATTTGATTCTACCGAACCGCAAACTAGTACTGCCGAAGAAAATACATCAATTAGCACTAACGAGCTACCTAAAGATAAAGATTCTTTATATCAGGAACTAATTGCCCTTGAAGGGAGAAGATATTCACTGGAAAAAAGCTTTAAAGAGCTAGAAAGAAACTTTAATGGGGGATCGATTTCTGAGGTTGAATATAAAAACCATAGTGAAGATTTTAAGAATAATCAAGATGAAATAACTTCGCGAATTAATAGAATTAGAAGAATAATCGCGAGTATGTAAATCTATACTGCTGTTTTATTTCAAAATGTGATAACTTTTCGATTTATATAAAGTTTATACCCATTCTTTCTTCATATTTTATTATTGAATTAAAACAAGATTAAGAGCTTGATTTACCAAGCTAAATGATTTAAAATAGCATTTGTGGGACACACGTCTAAACATGCCCCACAATCAGCTGCACCAACACATAAATCGATATCAATGTCAACCCAATGGTCCTGGTCTTTTCATTTCCTTATATTTACCAATTGAGTCTCAAATTCCGTTAAAAGAATAATTTTATTAATGAGAAAAGTTTAATAATTAATCTACCTTAAAAACTGGTGGTAAATTGTTCTTATGTTTTGACTTTTTAATCCGTACTTTAACTTTTTCTATATCACTTTTGTTTAAATCGTTTAAACTTAAATGATGATCAATTCTGTAGATTATTTCATCCATTATATCATAAGTCATACCAATTTCTCCTTCATCTGTTTGTCCTTCCCATAATCCAGCTGAAGGTGGTTTATTAATAATCTCCTCTGGAATATTTAGCCTTTTTGCAATATTCCTTACCTCGCATTTATACAATCCACCGATAGGTTCAAAATCAACTGCACCATCTCCAAATTTTGTAAAATATCCAATTGCTAATTCTGTTCTATTTCCTGTGCCTCCTATTAAGTAATTTCCCTCAGATTGTGCCATAAAATACCCGGTTACCATCCTTAATCGAGCTTTTAAGTTTGCTGTCGCGAGATTATTTGATTTAATAATATTTATAGTTTTTTTCATAAATTCTTCATAAACTGATGACAAATCAAAAACTAAAAATTTTATCCCTAATTGGGAAGCTAACAATTTAGAATCAGTCAAATCTTTAGGATTTGATAAACAAGGTAAACCTAAACCTATTACGCGATCTTTTCCTATTGCATTAGTGCAGAGAGTTGAAGTTACAGCGCTATCAATACCCCCACTTATCCCAACAACAATTCCATCAGCATTAGCAGATTTGCAATAATCGTTTATCCATTCTTGAATTGTTGAAATTGTTAAGTCGTAATCTAAAGTACGCATAATATTTCTCAATTTTCCTTTCATTTAATATTCTTTTTATTAAACCTAATCTAAAAGCTAAGATTAAAAAAGAAATTTTAAAATTATAACATTAAAAAAATCTTTTTCATTAATCTATCTAAGAAAAAGTTTAAATAAAAATTAGAGGAATAACTTGGTATGAGTGAGGAATTTAAAGCACTTGTAGATTCATCTTTTGATAAAGGAACCCCTTTTTGGCTTCACACAAAAGATTACATTTTTGGGATGGTCCCTACCGATAACGATCGTTGGATTGAAGTTTCCTATACTTTTGAGGATCCTGATGAGCCCTTTTTTAAAACTGAAAGAAATGCTGACCTTTCATTTCAGTTTCTTCTTGAAGAGGTTGAAAAGGGAGTAACGTTCTATGTGGAAGATTTGAAGGTTGCATTGTTGAAAGAATTCACTAACTCCCTGGAAGGAAAATCTGGGACTGAAAAAATGAGCGCTATTGTAGCAGAGTTAATTAATAATTCAGATAAGTATTCAGCAAACCTTCCAGTTATTAAAAGTAAAGATCAACTCAATATCTTAAAAGAAAAAGTTTAAGACTTTGGGTTAAGTTTGGTAAAGATTTTTAACACTTAAATAAATAAATTTTTTCTTTGAGGATGTTTTTTAATGAATTCTTTATCAATTCTATGACGAAGTTGATAATCTAAATTCGAATCTCTTTCTTTAATAATTTTTTTTAGATAATCCCCTTGTTCCTGCGAATATTTTTCTATTCCAGTTGCTATAATATTTTTATTTTCTTTAAGTGGAACAACCATCCCGAAGAAACGGAGCATCTCATCTGGAGACATCTGTTTCCCCATCTTTTCATCAATATCTCTATCAAGATTTCGTACTACTGAACCCATAGATAAGGCTGAAAAGGGGCTTAATTGTTTTGATTTTAACCAAAAGTGATTGGCCTTTTTTGATATGATTGTATCCGAGTTCCCATCTCGATCTTTTGAACCAATAACTCTCCAATCTTTAGAATCTTTATCGTACTCTTTTTTCATCTTCTTTATGATCGATCTAATAGGCGCAACACCGTGATAATCTAATTCTTCTTCTTTATCAGTCATAATCTCAATAATATAAAATAAAAATAACTATAAAAACCTAAAGAAAAAATTAGATAAACAACAAAATATTTTAGATTGAAAAATCTAGGTGAATAATAACAAAATTTCAATGCTTCTGAACAAAATTATTTACCTTTCAAGATGAAACATCAAATACTCAAAGAACTTATTCAGAGAATCAATTCTGAAAATTTCCACCAATTAAAGTCAATTATTTCTAGTATTGATAAGTTTGAAGAAAATTTTTTATCTAATTATGATAAGCGAAAAAAAGACGGTGTATATTATACTGATGAAAAAATTTCTAAGTTTATTGTACGTGAAACGTTAATCCTTTTGATTAATAAAAAATTAAGATTTAAATACGATTCCTTTATAATGATTCAAAAATTTGATCAGATTTACGGTTTAAATTCTGAACTTAAGCAAAAAATAAGTAATATTCTATTGAACACAACCATTTGTGATCCTGCTTGCGGTTCAGGTATTTTTTTATTGAGTTCAATTGATGTTATTTTTAAGATTATCAAAAGATTGACCCCCGCTGTTGATAACTCTGAGATCAAAAAAAAAATACTTAGCAATCTTTATGGATATGATATCAACGATCAAGCAATAGATTTATCAATTTTAAAATTATTTGGATGGTATTTTGGTGAAGAAACGACTAGTCTTAGTGAAATCATTACCCAATTAAGAGAAAACTTTAAACTAAAAAATTCTCTAATCGATTCAAATTTAGGTAAATATGATATTATCATTGGGAACCCTCCTTATGGAAATATTTTAAATAAGGTTGAAAAAGAATATCTAAAGGGAGAAGAGAGCTTTTATAATGACATATATTGTACTTTTATCTTTAAAGCCTTAAGTTGGAGTAATGAGATAATAGGTTTCTTAGTTCCAAAAAGTTTTCTACTTAGACAAGGATACATCGCGTTTCGAAATTCATTCTTAGCAAGAGCTAATTTGATAAAGATTATCGATATGGGCTCTAAGCTATTTAAGAATGCTACAAATGAGGTTCAAATACTACTCTATGAAAACAAGTCCAATAATAATCACAGAAACTTAAATATTTATGACTATCCTGAAAACAAAATAATCACTTACAAGGATCAAAATGTTGATTCACTAAAAATTTGTATGAATGCTAGGTGTTCTCATTATTTGAAATCTAAGAAATTATATGCTTATACATTCAAAAAATATTGTCCATATTGTAGTTCAAAAACTTTAACACTAAATCGTATTAGGATCAAACCTAATCCTATTTATTTTAAATTAATCAATAAAATTGAAAAAAAAGGGGATTTAAATTATTTAAATCCTATAACTTTCCCAAAGTTGATAAGAGGTGAAGAAGACAAAGGTTTAAGACTCGTTAGAGAAAAATTGAAAGACCATGATAAAGCTACTTGTTTTTTTGTTAGCGCTCGGAATGATTTCAGTTACTTTTTCATTAACAAAAATAAATCTTTCAATATTGAAGAGATTGAAGCTGAAAGTTTAAAAGGTAGAAATTTTGAATATTATCTCTCCCCAAAATTGTTAATAAAACATAATAACATCATTCCAGAGGCAATCTATACCGAAGAAAATGTGTGCTTTACTTCTTCAATCTATTCATTACTTCACGATGATTCAAATGAACTTAAATTTTTGTGTTCCATATTTAACTCAATCTTAATCCAATTTTACTGCATGTATGCTATCAATAATCAAAAGAATACTACTATCAATTTAAATCAATATATGATACGACATCTGCCTATTGTAAATGTAGATGATCAAATCAAGGTTAACCTTGCTAATAAAGTAGATAAAATAAATTCTATACTTAGAGAGAGCAATAATAAGTCATATGAAGGAGCTAAGCATTTATTAAAAGAAATTGATAATGCAATTTTTACAATATATTCAATTTCAGAAAATGAGAAACAATTAATAATCTCTGAATTAAAAAGTCATAATAAGCATTTTAATAACATTTACTCTTAAAACCTATTCCTCACTATTCATATTCTAGTTTTAAATTTTATATTCAATTTTTTAACCAAAAAGTAGGATAAAACCCCAATTATCACTCCTATCATATCAATAATTAGATCAAAAATATCAAAATAGCGATTAGGGACAAAAAATTGGTGGATCTCGTCTAAAAACGCGTAAAAAAATGCAACTATAAGTATGTAGATTGGTTTTACTTTAGAAGAGAATCCAAAAAAGAGTAGAAACGATAATAAGCCAAATTCACCCATATGCATAATTGGATTTAAATTTAGTGCAAATTCTTCAGGAACCGGAACAGGAGTTGGATAAGGATTACTCAAGGAGGAAAAATAAAAAATAACAATCCCTATTATAACTGCTGGTAAAGTCTTTAAATAATTTATGTAGCTCCATTTTTCCTCAATTTCACTCATTTAATCATCCTTAAGATTGTTTGAAGTGAAATTCACAGAAACTATCCCCCAATCCCATGGATTTATTTTTCTCCAATCTAATCTTTGGATTGAAATCTTCAGTTAATTGTGTATAAATGATTTTACACATATTCTTGCATATCAAGGGTATTTTATCATGCCGGCTTTCATTTCTATCCATTGAAGATTTATAAGGACATTTATTAATTTCAATTATTATATCTGAATCTGATATTTCGTTTAAAGTGTAATCCCAACCCTCAATTGACCACCTAAAAGTAATGATCTCAACCAGATCGCTGAGTATATTTGTCTCGATTCTCAAATAATTTTTAATTCTTCTCACTATAATTTTTAATAGCCTAATCCATACTGTATTATCTATTTCTAAAGCCTTATCCCATCCTACCACTTTTTCGGTTTCAAGCATCCACAATCCGTCTAATGTGACAAAATTTCTCTCAAAATAAAACAATTTGTCTGTATCAGTGACTTTTCTCATATTATCAACAAAAATTGTATATAGTACTTAAATATTTCAATCTCTGACTATTTTAAGGTAAATTAAATAATCGCTTAGCATTATTAAAAAAAATATTGTCGTAAAATTTTTTAGAGAGATCAAACTCTAACAATCCTTTTGTAGAACGTTGGTATTCAAAAGGAATATTAGGAAAATCACTCCCAAATAAAATACGATCCTGATATGAGGTTAATTCTTCTGGGGTTGTGCGTTTAATTTTTCTTTCAGGAAAAATATTATCAGGAATGAATATTACAGCAGTATCTAAATAGAGATTCTCATGTTTATCAAGAAGCCCTAAGAATTCCTTATATTTGAAGGCACCCATATGAGCTACTATTACATTTATGTCAGGATATTTATCTAAAAATTTTATAAAGTTTTTGTAACCAACGTATTTGTTTCTATACGGAGCTGTACCAGCATGGAAACATATCCATTTTCCTCGGTCTAGGATTAAATCATAAATTTCATACATTCTTTCATCATCAGGATAAAATTCTTGTACTAGAGGTTGGATTTTTATTCCTAAAAAGTTATTCTCATCAAGATTTTTCTGGGTATATTCAACACGATCTTTATCTTCTGGCCACACACAGCCGAATGGTATAGCATCTTTGTATTTTTTACAAAATTGGTTAATCCATTCATTTATAAAATTAGCAACACCTTTTTTATGAGCATAATTGTAAGTAGTAAAAGCTTTCACATTATTTGTGTCTAATACCCTGACTAACTCTTTTGTTGAAAGCTTATAATTAATAGACCAGCCTTGTATGTTCCCATTTTCATCAGTTTTTTCAAAAAAGTCCCATATTGCTTTAAATATTTCAGGTGGAAAAAAATGACAGTGAGCATCAATAAATTTAAAATCATCGTGAGTAAAAAGCATTAAATAAGAAAAAGAAAAAGGACTTTTAAAATTTTAAATTAAAAATCGTACTTTTTTATTGAAGTTTGTCTATATACTAACTTAATTAATAATTTTACAAAAAGAAACCTATTCTTTTATTTTAAAAAATTTGAGGAATTAAATAATGGCAAAATCAACTGGTCTGGCTGTATTTGCACTTATAATTGCAATTGGTGCCTTAGGACTCGGAGCTTATCAAGTGTTTTTTGTTCCAACACCTACAGGTGGGGATTCTGGAATAAGTAATGCGTGGTCTGATTTCCATGAAGGTTCTGTGGTTACTAACCCTATGGATCCCACATGGATACAGGTCGATCAACTATTAATCAATTTTACTGTAAATGCTGGAGAATCGGCATTTTTTCTTTTTAGTACTTCTGCATTTTTAAGCGCAACTTCATTTATGGAATTTAGATTTGCGTTGGACAGTGTTAGATTAAATGATCCTCTACATCCTTATTGGTTACTTTCAAATCCGGGGGGTGTAATGTCAGCACCTGTATCCTTTCACTACATGTTAGAAACAATTTCTGCGGGGGCTCACAATCTTTCGATTCACATATTAGGGAATGATATCAGTAATCAAATTTCTTCCAGCACACTACTAGTACAAACATATTTCTCTTAGGAGTTATCAATAAAAATTAGAATTTTAAATAACTTAATTTTTTTTTATTTGTGGCTTTGAAAACATGTGTAAGAGAGTAAATTCTGAATTATAATTGTAAGGCAGCGTTGAATATTACCTTTCTCATCTGTCTTCTCAAAAAACTCCCAAATTGCCTTAAATATTTGAGGAGGGAAAAAATGACTGTGGGCATCGATAAATTCAAAATCTTTATGAGTAAAGGGCATTAAATAAGAAAAGGAAAAAGGATTTTTAAAATTTTAAATTAGAAATAGCACTTTTTTATTGAAGTTTGTCCATATACTTACTTAATTAATATTTTTACAAAAAGAATCTTAACTGTAATTTTAAAAAATTGAAAGAATGAAACAATGGCAAAATCAACTGGTTTGGCTATATTTGCTCTTATTATAGGCGCAGGTGGATTGGGGCTCGGAGCGTTTACTATGGTGAATTTTCAAGTAATAGAAGGACCTAAAGGACCTGAGGGACCTGAAGGACCTCAAGGACCTCCTGGACAGGATGGTGTAGATGCGGTTTCTGGAATAAGAAATACGTGGTCTGATTTAGATTACTCCTCTGTGGATACTAATCCTTTCAACGCATGAATACCAGTTGATTCGTTATTAATCAATTTTACTGTAAATGCTGGAGAATCAGCATTTTTTCTTTTTAGTACTTATGCAACAGTAGTAGCGGGAGCACCTTCGTTTATACTATTTAATTTTTTGTTAGATGGTAGTATATTGTCTAGTCCTCAATATCCTGAGAGGATCTTGGAAACGTGGGGGACTAGGATAGATGCACCTGTATCATTTCACCTTGCATTAGAAACAATTTCCGCTGGAGCTCATAATATTTCGATTGGTATATATGGAAGTGATGTCAGCAATACAATTTTTTCCAGTACATTACTAGTACAAACATATATCTCTTAAAAATTATGAATAATAATTGGAATTCTAAATATTCTATTTTTTTTTATTTATAGTTTAGAAGACATAAGTAAGAGAGTAAATCCTGAATTCAAAATATATTAGGAGAATAGATTTTCTCTTTTAACATGAATGAATTATAAAAGAAAGGAAGAAAATGTATTTAAATTAATCCGGTCTCCTCAAGATGACACTAAGTTCAGTTTTTAGCAAATCTCGTATTGCTACGCGAATTACTTCAGAACGATTAGGATATAAATTCATGTTAACTAACTCTTCTATTCCTGAAAGATAGGCTTCTGGTATATGAACAGTTATTAGTTTCATATTTTAATCTTAAACCCCTTTTTGATTTGATTAAACTTGTTTCGTTAATGTTTTGAAGCTTTCTTAGATATATTATTCTATATAATACAAGGGTAATATTGAGGTGAATAAAAAAAATAAAGATCCTGATAGTATCTTTTCTAGTATCCCCTTTTTTTCTGATTTATGTGTCTGTCTAAGTCTTTTAGCCAATCATAGGAACCATGTGGTTGCAATAAGCAATTTTTCAAAATCTCCACCTTTTCAGAAATATATTCTCCTAATCTAAAGCTGACCATCTCATAGATTTGAATTCCTTTAATAACATGACCCACACTCCAAGCTTTTAATATATTTTTATAAGCTTCAAATTCCTTTAGGAATCGCTCCTTTGTCATAGTATTAGGTGAAAACCCCCCCGCGCCATTTACCATAAGGAATACTGCTAATCTTTATATATTGATATCTTAAGAACTTATAATGGCATAATGGCTCTTCATCTTTATCCAAACGTGCTAGCCATCACTTCCCTCCTGAAATATTCTTAATTCATCTGAATTTGTGTTTAATTAAGTATATAATCATAAGGATATTAGTTAATAATAATTATTATTTCATTTTAAATAAAAAAGAAATAAAAAAATTGGATTAAATATGGCAACAAAAGAAGAAAAAATCACAACAAAAGAAGATCTTTCCGAGTGGGAAATAGCATCTACAAAGAAAATGGCTGGTTATGGCTTCGGTTATATCATTGTGAATTTTTTATTACTGTATGGATTAGCAAATATGGACTATTTTTACCGGGTTGTAATTGGTATTAGTGCCGAATTAATTCTATGGTCTATGATTATCTTTGCATTATGGAATATGCTCAATGATCCATTATTAGGCTATTTGACTGATAAACCCTTGAAATGGACTAAAAAATGGGGATTACGTGCACCTTGGATTGTACTTATGACTGCTCCTATGTTAATATTTTTCATACTTATCTGGACGGTACCAACAGGAGTGGATGATAGTGCTAAATTTATATACATGGTTTTGATTGTATGTATATTCGATACGTTTTTCTCAATTTACAATGACCATCTATATGGCGGATACACTAACCAATTTCCATCAAAGTTCGAGCGTAGGAAATCGTTTATGTTAATGACAGTAATGTTGTTTATAACGCTTATCGTTATGTCGGTTCTGCAAACAGCTATTATAGGAAGAGATGAGAATGCGCAGTCATCGTATATCATTAATGCAATAGTAATGGTGGTATTATTGATCATTTTCACTATTCCTACTATAAAGTTTGGAATTGGTGAATCAGAAGAAATGAAATCAATGTTCATTGAAAAATATAAATCTGCTGACAAAGCCAGTTTCATAGAAGTAACAAAAAAAGCTCTTAAAACAAAGAACTTCCGGGTTTCGCTCGTTGGGTACACTGTTCAAGTAACAGCGACAACTTTATGGAATGCGGCTCAAATTTACTTTTTTGTTGATGTCTATGGAGTAGGTTTGGATGCACAAAGAATACCACTATTGCTTAGTATTATAGCTGCTATAGCTTCGATCCCGTTCTGGTCTAATTTTACAAGAAAAGGTAATTTCAAGAGAACGTATTGGGTAGCGTTTTTAATGCATGGTCTTTTATTTCTACCATTTCTGGCTATGTTAGCTATACCTTTCGGATCATCAACATTTATTACACTGCACACGGTATTTTTATTTATAATGAATATATTTTACGCAGGTGAGGTCACTATGCTGATGCCGGTTGCATCAGACACCTATGACGAAGTTGCACTCAAATTAGGAAAACGCAGTGATGCCACATTCGTGGGGCTTCGGAACTTTTTCTTCCGCATGGCATTTCTCGTACAGGCAATAGTCTTCTTTATAGTATTAACTATGGTGACTTATGTTCCTGGTGCTCCAACTCAAACTGAGACAGCTAAGGCGGGAATAATAATTATGGGAGCAGTGATTCCTTGTATTTTATTCGTTGTGATGTCACAGGTATTTAGAAAATACTATACTCTTGAAGGAAAAGAAAAAGAGGACATGGTCAAAGGTCTTAAAAAAGCTGGTTTATTCTAAATTTATAGATTACAAATCAAACTAACACGAGATAAAAAATGTCGAACGAAAAACCTAGAAAACCAAGACTCAAAGGTTTTGCTAAGTTTATGGGAAGTTTAGTTAATATAGCCATGGGAAAACAAGAATGTCAGGATTTCGTTAAATCACAAAAGACCCGGGTTCTTTTTAACAATGAAGAAGATCCAAAATGGGCTGCTTTAATTACTATTATTGATGATTGTGTTACAGTTGAAGGTATACAAAAGGATCCTGACTTTGATATTAAAAAAGTAGGTACAAAACTTCGCGCATGGGCTTGGTGGGAGTTCCCTACTACCAATACACTGACTGAAGCAGGAAACTGGAAATCTGGTAAATGGATTCGTAAAATGGGAGGAAAAAAAACAAAAGGAGCCTCTCAAATAGCTATTATTGCCCAAGTTCTATCGTATGCTCGTTCCTCTGAATAAGTTTGGATTGAGATGTAATTAATTTTATATTTTTTTTTATTTCACCTTTTTACAGTTTTTTCTGACATAAATCTTCGAGAATTGATAAGTTAGTTTTCTAAAAAATCTGTTTTTATGAAATGTTATAAAATGTTATATATTTCTTTGACAATTTAAAATATAAAAAATATATACCATTTTTTAGGAAATTGCAACGGATAAAGAGTGTTGATATTCTAAGAGGTTTTTCTATATGGATTATGGTGTATGGGCACATGCTTCAGTTCTGGATAAGACCAGAAGATATCTTGCTTAAATACTGGTTGTATGCATTTCTGGCACCAATTGGTGCTACAGGTTTTCTCTTTATTTCAGGTGTAAGTTCGACATTAGCTTATAAAAATAATCTACAAACACAGAAAGTGCACATGAACACTATGAGAAATATATTTCTATTGAGAGGGCTTTTCATATTAATAATAGCACTTTTTTTCAACTTTGGTGTTGCTATGGTATTCGGTGGTGGTGATCTAACAGATATATGGAGCTGGAATGCGTTGCAAACAATCGCAATTGCATTAATACTTTTGTGGCCTTTATTAAAAACGTCTAAAGTATTTAGAGTATGTATAGCCATTATAGTAGTAATTCTTAACCAAATCCTATTGACAATTCTTTCCCCATATAATGGCCAATCTAATTTATTAGGTATCTTTTGTCATCTATTATTTAATCCCATAGATACATCATATGCTATCTTAAACTATTATGGAATTGTAATTATTGGTTCAGTTATAGGAGAATTTATTTTTGACTTGGGAAATGCTAAGGATCAGCAGAAAAAAGAATTTTTATTTACACATAGAGCAATTATTTATTCCTTTTTTGTGAGTATATCCGTTTATATTTTTGGTATTGTATTTCTGTTTCCAAATTTTCTCATCTTTAATTCCATATCCTCTGTTCTTTATTCATTAGGTTTTATAATAGCTTCGCTAACGATACTTATCGTGATAGAAATAATGGAGGTAATTAAAACAAAAAAGAGCTATAACCTTCTCTATTACTATTCTTACTACTCATTTACCATTTTTCTTGGACATAATGTTCTACTCGTGCTTTTTATGGGACAGTTAAGTGCTTACCATACAATATGGATAGCCGTAGTGGCATTTAACATCATCTTAGGGTGGCTACTTAAAACTGCGCATGATAAATTAGGGATACGTGCTTCTGTAAAGGCAGGAATAAGCATTTTAAGTGCCTTTATAGTGATGAAGATAGAGAAAAAAGATATACAGAAATTTAAAGAAGTCGAAAAAATTAAATAGAAGATCTAAACTGAATGAAATTATTTAATCATCTCTATGTTCTAAATCCAACTTAATTCTTTTTCTAAGTTTTTTAGGTATGTTATTCTTAAATTTCTCAAACATCAATTCTAATTCTTCTTTTGATAATTTTGATAATCCTATTCCCGATATCTTATTGATAAATTCATCGACTATTTCTGATTCATATATTCCGTTAATTCTGTTTCTAATTTCCTTCATAGCCGTCTTATTCTTTTTTTTTGGCATTTTTACATTCCCTATTGAAATTATTACTTAGATTACTTTAATTATACTACATTACTTGTAATACAAAAGCAGATATAAAAATATGTACATATTTCAATAATTTACCCATCAATTGCCTAAGAGCGAAACCAAAATTCTAATAACGACAGTTTCCGCGATAAACCGCAGTAGGTTTCACACTTCGATAACTTTTAATTAGAAGTCTAAAATATCAAAGTTTATATACTTCGGTTACCGATATATTACAATCGTTGTCGATGTATCGATAAACGTAGTAATAAATCAATGGTTCAAATTTATGGTTGAGAATATAGTAGACAAATTCGAAAAAACCATGAAAAAGGGTTTTGTCAACATTTTTGTGCTTATGGTCCTAAATAAAGAACCAACACACGGTTATCAAATCAAAAAGCTGATAGAGAAACGTACACTAGGAGTATGGTCACCAACAGACTCCACTATGTATACTATTCTTAAAGATTTACGAGATAAGAACTTGATTAAACAACAAAAAACTCAAGATCCCGAAGATTCTAAAAAAGTATATGAGCTTACAAAAAAAGGTAAAGACACATTAGAATTAATGTTGAAACGAGAGAGAGAAATGAGAGAATCAATGAGGACAATAATTTTCTCTACTTCTGAAGTTGGTGATGATTTTCTTAAAGGAGATCTCCAAGATCTTGTTCTTAAAGGCCATCCCTTTCAAAGAGCGCTGCTTCAAGGACTTTCAGAAAAAAATCATTTTATAGAACCTTTTAAAGGTGATTTCATGAATAGACTAGAAGATAAATCTAGAAGAGAACAACTAGATATATTAGATATCCAGAAATTATTTATTAGTAAACAGATTGAGCATTTATCTCAACGTTTAGCAGACATCGATAAAAAGATTTCAGAAATAAAATCTGAACATAAAATTAAATAAAAAATCTTAATCAAAAAATGAAAACAATGTCAGAAATTGTAATAAAATTTGAAAATTTAACTAAAAAGTTTGGGAATTTTACGGCCGTGAAAGGAGTTAACTTAGAAGTTCATAGAGGTGAAACTATAGGATTGGTTGGACCTAATGGTGCAGGAAAAACGACTACTATTAAAATGATTGCGAAGATATTGAGACCAAATTCAGGAAGAATCCTAATCCGAACAAATAACAATAAATTAGAAGATTTACAGCATGTTTCTAATACAGCTACACAAATTGGATTTTTGATTGATATCCCAAGCTTTTACAATATGACAGCTAATCAACTCCTTAGATATTTTGCTAATCTTCAAAATTATCCAAAAGGTCAAATTAATGAGCGAATCGATGAATTACTGGCACTTTTTAAGCTTACTGATTGGAAACATGAGAAAGTTAAAAACTTTTCTAAAGGAATGACCCAAAAAGTAGGTATTATTCAAGCCCTTATACATAATCCTGAAATTATTATACTAGACGAGCCTCAAACTGGTTTGGATCCATTAGCTCGTGTTGAAATCCGGAAATATATTCGGGAGCTTCAGGCTCAAGGAAAAACAATATTTGTAGCCTCACATATGTTATATGAAATTTCCGAAGTGTGTGACAAAATAGCCCTAATCAACTTAGGATCTATTATAGGATTTGATACAGTCGAGAATTTAGCACTTACTTTGAAAACTAGTGAATTAAACGCTGAACTATTTAAACCGCTTAATGCGAGTGAATTAGAACCATTATTAAATAGATTGGCAGAGAAACTTAATCCCTTTTTAGATAAAAACTTGGATCCTGATATCTCAAAGATACCCGTAAAATATTTGCCTGAAAACCAAAGATTGAAAATATTTTATGATGGAAAAAATGAATCAAAAGGAGAAATCTTAAAAATACTAATAAGGGAGTTCGAATCAGATTTTACTGTAGTCTCATTTACTCAACCAAAAACATCCCAATTGGAGAGAGTTTATACCGAAATGGTAAAAAATAACAACGAACTAATGACAGAGGTTGATAAAAAATGAGAAATAGATTTGGAAAACTTACAACCGTAAAACCGGTTGTTTATACGATTGTTCTTGAGCTAAAAAAACAAAAAAAAAAGTTTTATTTCTTTTTAGCAATTACAATATTAATAAGTTTTTTACTCGGTTATATCCTGCCTATAATACCCTCCTTTCTTTTATCTAACACACAAGCAGAGTATTTTAGCTCAGGATTACAATTTATATCATTTTTAACTTTATTTGCCGCTTGTTTATTTTTCTCGGGAATTATTTGTTCTGAATTTGATAAAAAAACAGGATTTATTGTTTTTCCTAAAATCAACAAATACAAATTGATCTTAGGAAAATACATCGGAAATCTAGTTTTAGTTATTTCAATTGTTTCAATCTATTATTTTATACTGGGGCTTCTAGGCTTTTTCTATTATGGTGGACCAATTAATATCCGATTGTTTCATTCATATGGTATTGCTATACTATACGTTATTGCTTTAAGTAGCTTTGTTACATTCTTTAGCTCATTTATGAGAAGTGTAAACCTGACTATCATCTCTACTTTAGTACTTCTTCTTATTGGATTTAATATTGCAGATCAAATCGTTACAATCATATTTGCAGACGCTTTTGAGCCTTTATACTCCCTAGCTTACTTAGGGTCCCTTATCTCTGAAATTCTTAGTAATCCCTTTCCAAATCCAAGGTTTGTTGAATTCTCATTTAGTGGGGGTGGCGGTCCATTTGGTCCCGGAGGAGATTTTACTTTTGGACAGTGGGTAACGCCAACAATTGGTATGGGAATTACGTTGTTACTGATAAATATAGTCGTTTTCTTTATCTTAGCAGCTTATTTATTCAAACGGAGGCAATTGTAAGATGAAATTACTTAAGAACAAATCCAAGACCAACATGTTGAGTCTAATATTATTTGGGATAATTATTTGTGGGATGTTTGCTACAACGGTATCCGCGAGTCCAAACTATCAATTAACTCTAGCGAAAGGGACAGACGATTTATTAGTGAATCATTACAATGATGCTGCTTGGAAAACTACGGTTAATACTTCTACAAATCCTAGCTACTGGTTTGAAGGAGATGCGAACATCACAGGTGCGAAGAGCAAAACTACTATATTAGGTTGGAATGATATTGTATGGCAAACATGGGATGTTTTCACATCTCTATTTTTGACAAAATACATTAGTTTTGAAGATCTGGTAATTATGAATAGTGTTGGATACAATGAAACTACTATTAATGCAAATTATACAGATAGTTATAGGCTGTGGTATGGTGTAGGAGCAGTATGGAATTTTACTGCAGGCGCTCATCTAGAACAACCAAGTTATAATGAAGGTATTTTGGTATTTAAAGATCCTTTAGATTTAAAAACCATTCTGGACGATTTTAATACCATAGTAGCTGCTCTTAACATCATTCCTTCAATAATGCTAATGAACTATAGCTTTGCTAATGTAACCTCAGATGACTTTTTATGGCAACTTGCTCTAAATGGACTTGCAGTTGCAGCACCACAGACCACATATTTAACTGATCTGATAAACGAACTTGGATGTGAAAATGCTTCTTCACGCGGAAGAACTCTTATCTTTGAAAGATCCGGTGAAACAAATTACACTGTTGAATTATCATATGGGGAAGAAGGAACCATATCTTCTTTTACGGTAAAAGACGTTAGTGAGAGCATAATCTTTCAAATTATAAGCTCGAACTCAGAGTGGATATTTTTCATTATTTTAATAATATTAGCGACATGCGGAGCTGGATTAATCACTTATATGATTGTTAAGAGAAGAAAATCCAAAAAATAAGTTTTCTATATTTTTTTTTATTTTAGATTTTATTTATTAGTCATTTACCCTTCCTAAATCAATTTCTAAAAGTTTTAAAAATAATAAGCAAAATTATATAACATGACTTTCCCAAATTTTCCAGATAAATATGATGAAACTTCGATAATCAATGGAAAGGATTTTTGGAAATATAAAAAAGAAATTGGAAGATATCCCGAAATCACCCCTCCTAAAGGAGTAATTTTTACTTTTCAACCTAGTTTAATGACTCACATAATAAAAAATTATCCCGTACAAAAAATAAAGGATGTTTTTGGAGAATTCTACATATTGGAACAAACTCAAGGAAATATTGGGATATGTGGTAATTTTGGTATAGGCGCACCCATCGCAGCAATCTTGTTGGAGGAACTTTCGGCTTTTGATGTGAAATTTTTTATTTCTATTGGAACCGCAGGAGCTCTACAAAAAAACTTAAAAATAGGGAATGTTGTCCTCTGTGAACGAGCTATTCGAGACGAAGGGACTTCTCATCATTATTTTCAGTGTGAGAAATATTCTTATCCTTCTCAAATTTTAAATCAAAAAATTATGCAAACAATTAAAAAAATGGGAGTAGAATATAATTTAGGTACATCATGGACAACTGATGCCCCTTATCGAGAGACACTTAAAGAAATAGACCATTATAAAAGAGAAGGGGTGTTAACAGTGGATATGGAAGCTTCAGCAGTATTTACAGTAGCTAGTACTTTAGATGTTGATGTTGGGGCGATTTTTACAATAAGTGATTATGTAGGAGAAAGAGAGTGGCAACCTTACTTTCACTTAACAGATGAACATCTCCAAACGCTATTTAAAATCGCTGTAAATACTTTGAATTCTGTTTAATTAAAGAAATTTAGAAAATAAAAGATGAAAATAAACTTTCGAGAAGCGAAGAGTATTATAACAAAAAGTAATATTCCTCAGATTGATTATGTTATTAATCCATATACAGGATGTCAACATGGTTGCGTCTATTGTTACGCTGAATTTATGATTAGATTTACGAATCATAAAGGGGACAAATGGGGGGAATTTTTAGACATTAAACAATTTGAGTTAGATAAAATTAAACCTCAAAGGTATAACGATAAGAGGATTTTACTAAGTTCTGTAACAGATCCATATCTACCCTTGGAAAAAAAATATCAAAACACTCGAAAAATATTAGAAAAACTTATTGGAACTGGTGCTGAAGTTATAATTCTCACTAAATCTAAGTTAGTAGTAAGGGACATTGATTTATTTAAGAAATTCAAAAATATCGAAGTAGGAATTTCAATCAGCACATTAAATGATGATTTTGCCCGGATTTTAGAGCGGGGGGCATCGAAACCTTCGGACCGATTTGTAGCTATAAAAGAAATATACGAAAGTGGTATTCAAACGTATATTTTTATTTCACCTTTTTTTCCTGAAATTACAGACTTTAAAGCTATAATTAGAGAAACGGTTGACTATACAAATAAATATAGCTTTGAAAACTTAAATTTCAGACCTCATAATATTCATAGAATTATGAGAATAATAAAAGAATATTACCCCGATTTTCTTTCAAAATATAAAGAAATTCAAAAAGATAGAAGTTATTGGGATGTCCTTGAAGAAGAGATTAAAATTTATTGTGAAAAATTGAAGCTTCACTTTAAAATTGAATTTCATCACGGAGGGTTTTCTAAAAGCTGAAAAGTTATCATCTAAAAGCTTGGATTTTAACAGAAAATACAACAAATGAAGTAAGCAAAATGGAAGAAATAAAAAACCAAATTGAGGAAATAGTGAATAGGGAAACCAAAGCCTGGGATACTCAGGATGTCGATTTGTTGATGACAATATTCCATCCGGATATGGTATGACCTTGGCCAAAAACCCCTCATTCTCATGATCCGATGGATTGGGTTTTAGAATGGGGCAGATATGATTATAATCGTTGGAAGGAAGGGTGGTTAGACCTATTTAATACACATAGGTTAGAACATAATCATAGAGAAATTAAAAAAATTGAAATTTCAAAAGAAAAAGATGGGGCTTTTGCTGTAGTTGATATTGATACCTTATGGATTGATAAAGATGGAATTCAAAATCATTGGAAGGGAAGAACTTGTAAAGTTTATTCTAAGATCGGTAAAGATTGGAAATTGATCATGCACACAGGAGTTCTTGAGTATTAATAAATAAACAAATCAGCAAAATGCATAAATTAAAAAATAAAAAAAAATAATTAGTTATTAGGGTGCTTAGACATATTTTATACAATATTGCTCCGAGTGGGAAAATATTGCTGTAAATCCTAAGCGCCTGTTTTTAAATTCTAAACTTTGAATTTACATTAACTCACGTCAATATTTTTGGCTGGTTTTTTACCAAATGTTATCTTTAAGAGTCCATTAGCCATTTTAGACACAATTGTATCTGTGTCTGCATCAGCCGGTAAAGGAATATCCATGTTTACATCAATAAATGTAAAACCTTTCCCGAAATTTGGAGTACAACATTCATTAGCAGACTGTTCTTCTTCTGCTTTTTCTTTTATACTCTCTTTCTCAGGAATCTTTGGTTTTTCAGCTTTAATATTAAGATTTTTATTAATTAAAGAAACCTTAACTTCTTCCTTAGTCCGACCTGCTAATGGGACAGTTATTAAATAACTCTCACCAAGATCTTCTATATTGTGAGGTATTTGGTTACCCATAAACCCCCTCATAAAATGATGAGCCATACTTTTCATTTTTTGAATTTGTTGAGGGTTGAATGGAAAACAACCGGCCATTCCTCTTCCCCCATGTCCACGACCATGACCTTGACCGTGTCCATGAGGACCTTCACTACTCATGTTTTTATTTCCTCCTTTTTTTTTAAAATTTTATAAATTAATTTTTGGTTTAAATCAAGAATACATATCTTC
The DNA here is from genome assembly GCA_964486045.1 of uncultured archaeon. Classification (GTDB taxonomy): domain Archaea; phylum Asgardarchaeota; class Lokiarchaeia; order Sigyniarchaeales; family SOKP01; genus Loki-b32. The sequence continues at coordinate 91,424 of CAZALK010000007.1, read as the reverse complement.
ACCGAATATATCAATAGGTTTAGAATTTTTTTCGCGCTCTTTTTCAAGTTTAACTAATAAAGACTGATGTGTTACGATTTGCTCATCTAATCTTTCTATTCTTTGTTTAAGTTCTTTCTTTGAAGCTTCTAATCTTTTAATAAAGTTTTGTATGTGTTGAATATTATCCAGGGATAAATCACTCTCATCAATTTCCATGTGTCTGTGATGAGGGAAACTACAAAACATTGTTTCAACATTTCTTTTGACTCTCGGGATATCTCCAATAAGAGTGAATATAGAATCCATAAATGAATGCATGCTGGGATAAATATTCTTACTCAAAGCATCTTTAAGTGCATTAGAACCTTTTTCAGTTATATAATACTCCTTTTTAACTCGTTTATTATCAAAGATTTCCTCAATCCTCACTAGACTTTTATCTGCTAAATTTTTAAGTAATGGGTATATCGATCCTGCTGTTCCTCTCCATAAACCTCTGGGTTTACTAGTTATCTTTTGAATAATATCATATCCAGTAATTCCTGATCCATTATTTTGGATAATCTTTAAGACTAAAATCTCTAAACCCGTTCGAGTACCTTTTCTATATGTACTAAAAATAATTCATCACCAAAATAATGTTACTATATCGAAATCGATATATTCTAATATATCGAAATCGATACACCTTTTTAAACTTATGGGTGAAAATTAGGTAATTCCGATAAAAACCCTCAAACCATAAAATAAAAATAGATTTCTTGTTTTTCAGTAATATCATGCCCATTAAAGGAATAAACGTTGACAAATGCTCAAACTGTCAAGCTTGTATTAAAGAGTGCACTACTGGAAACTATATTATGGATAAAGAACTAGGCCAAACTCGCTTTGTAGGGTCTAGATGTATCTTGTGCGGTCATTGTATAGCCGTGTGTCCTGAAAATGCAATAAATTATGATGGTTTTAAAGATATTGCAATAGACTTTGAAGACCCCAATGATTCTGTGTCCCCTGAATCTCTGTTTAAATTAATACTTTCTAAAAGATCTATCAGACAATATAAGAAGGAAGAAGTTCCGATTGAAACACTTAAGAAAGTAATTGAAAGTGTGAGATATGCACCAACTGCGATAAATCTGAGGATTCTCAAATGTATATTGATCTCCGGTGAACAGAAAATGGGAGAATTTATCGATTCTCTTATTGATGAAATATATTCTGGAGAAGAGAGAAACAATCTTAAAAAAGGTAGGGAAATCGGTGTAGATCCTTTTTTTCATAACGCTCCTCATCTAATAATTCTCCATTCGAGGGGCTTATTTAGCGAAATTGACGCTACAATAGCAATTACATATGCAATGTTATATGCTGAAACAATGGGTTTAGGGTCTTGTTGGATCGGGGGTATACAGAAATTTTTAGCTGCTAATAAAGAGAAAACCAAAAAGATTCTTGGTGTATCAACAAAAATTTCTGGTATTATGACTATAGGATATCCAACAGTCACATTTAAGAGGTCAGCACCCCGTCCACCTTTAAAATTAAAGATTTTTTAAATAAAGAGAGAAAATTATGCCTATTTCAGGAATAGATCTAGATTTATGCACCCAATGCAAACTATGTATAAGAGACTGTCCTGCTTTATGTTTTGGAGAGGATAAGCAGTTGAATAAAATCTCGTTCGATAATTCTAAAGGTTGTATCTTATGCGGTCATTGCATAGCTGTTTGTCCTGTAGATGCGATTTTATATCAAAATATGAAAGGTGAAGCATTAGATTTTGAGAAAAATCAAGATCCAACCACATTGATATCTTATGAAAGTTTACATCCATTTTTAAGAGCAAAAAGATCAATTCGTCAATATAAAAACAAAAAAGTTCCTAAGGATGTAATCGATAAAGTCCTGGAGTCCATGCGATATGCTTGTACAGGTGCTAATATTCGAACTTTAAAATGTTTAATAATCTCAGATGATACGAGAATAAAAATATTATCCGATTCTATTATTGACTTCATTGCCCAAGAAAATCCTAATATTAATTTAGTTACAAAAAGAAACTTGGGAATTGATCCGATATTTTACAATGCCCCTATTGTAGTGATCTTCTACTCAAATAATCAATGGAATACAAGGAATGCGACTATTGCCATGACATTTGGAATGCTAAGCGCTCAATCTTTGGGATTAGGTAGTTGTTGGATAGGTTATGCTCATGGTGTTCTTATGGAAAATTCCGAAATCCGAGTTAAACTAACCGGGATTAAAAGCTACATATTAGGTGTTATGACCCTCGGATATCCTGCTGTAAATTATCCTCGAGCTCCTCCCAGACCTCCTTTAAAAGTAAGAAATATTGAGAAATAGATTAAATAACCTTCATTCTTATCTTTGGGAAGGAACATTTATTCTAAAACAGATTCGTGAAACAAGTCTTTCACGAAGATTTATCCATTTTTTATTGTTAGATTTGATAATTTTTAATAAGAAATGATACTAAATACCCATAATAGATGAAAAAACTTGATAAATTCAATTTGAAGGTTAAAGCAAAATTAAGCAAAGAATAATTAAAATTCTAGAAGAGACAGGTGCGCTAAAATTTGGTGATTTTACATTAGCTTCAGGAGAAAAATCAAAATATTATATTGATTTACGAGTCATTCCTAATTTTCCCGGAGCATTTGAAGAAATAATTAGATTTGCAGTTAAATATTTACATAAAAATTGCCCTGAAATTGAAGGTGTGGTTGCGATCCCACTTGCTGGCATCCCTTTTGGCATTTTAATTGCCAATCAACTTCACAAACCCTTCTATATTTTAAGAAAAGAACCAAAGAAGCATGGGCTCAAAAAATTGATTGAAGGAGAAATCAAAAAGGGCCAAAAAATTTTATTAGTTGATGATTTAATATCGAGTGGTTTTAGTAAACTCTTTGCAATAAATGCTCTGAGAGAAGAAGGTGCAAATGTGGAAAACCTTTTTGTTTTTATTGACAGAACTTCAGATAACCTGGAAGAATTTGAGAAGGAACATTCAATAAAAGTTCATAACCTCATAAATGTAGAAGATATCATATCTAAAGTCTCATAAAATTATAGGAGTTGGATTGATTTGCATGAAAGTACAAATTTTGAATGAAATTATAAAAAAAATCAGTTTTCATGCCGTCTACGATAATACTATTTTAGAAGCGTTAAATTATGCTAAAAACAGTGGATTTGCTGGAATTCAATTAGCTATTGAAACACCCCACTTATCATTTGAGCACTACTCTGATAGGTTATGTTCTGAAGTAAAGCAGTTTTGTAAGAAACATAAGTTATTCATCTCAATTCATGGACCTGACGCAATAACTTCATTATTTACGATCAATAAACACCTAAAAAAGGGAATTTTTGCATATTACAGAGAACTTTTTAGTTTTGCTGAGAAAATTGGGTCAAAATTAATCACCATCCATCTTGGTAATATCACTAAATTTTCAACTGATAACGATTATGTATCAAATTTACCCCAAGAAGATCTCACTATCTATAAAAATACACTAAAAAAAAATTTAGAGAATCTTTTAACCCACGCTAGTAATAGATTTGTTATTTGTATAGAAAATTATCGCTTTGAATCATTAGTATTTGAAGTTTTGCAGCCCTATTTAAAACAGCAGAAGATATATCTTTGTTGGGATTTAGCAAAAACCTATAATCCCTCTCTTCAAAAAGATGATAAAATAGAGAACTTTTTTGTTTCTAACATAAATTCAATAAAGCAAATTCATCTGCATGATATTGACTCTTATGGAAAATCTCATAAGGTAATTGGTTCTGGCATTATTGATTTTGAGTATTTCTTAAGGAAATTGAATATATCTAAAGTTATGGATTTATGTATTGAAGTTCGTCCACGAGAGAAAGCTTATGAAAGTTTTATAAATTTGAAACGTTTATTTTCTTCAAATAATTAGAGAAGATATCAAAATACAGTTTTTTAATATGGAATAATGGTTAAGGTAATTAAATTTTCCAATATTAAGGGAATATTAGCAGATATAGACGGAACTCTTTATTTCAAAGGAAATCCTATTCCTGGAGCTGTCGAAACACTCAAAAAACTACGCCAATTAGGTTTAAAATTTCTTTTTTTCACAAATACAGACAGTAAATCTCCCCAAACAGTTCTAAAAATTTTATTGGATTATGGATTTACAATAAACAAGGACGAGATTTTCACTCCAATCATAACATTAAAAGAATTTTTAAACAAACACCGAGAAAAGCAATCATTCTTTGTTACAACCGCAGAAGTTGAAAAAGAATTTAAAAATTTTCCTAAAATTAAAAATGATGATTCAGAAATACCCGATTTTGTCATAATAGGAGATTTTCATGACAATTGGGATATGAATCGGTTAAATCAAGCATTTAAATATGTTTTAAAAGGGGCGACGCTCATTGGAACTCAGGGTAATAAATATTACCTTGATCGCGATGGAGAACCTGTAATGGATACAGGATCATTTGTCCAGTTGATTGCCTATGCAGCAAATGTCGATCCTAAAATTGTTGGTAAACCTTCAAAAGAATATTTCCTACAAGCTTTAAAAAAAATCGGTCTTAAGTCAGACGAAGTACTTGTAATTGGTGATGATCCTGAATCTGATATTCATGGAGCTATTAATGCGGGTATTAAAGGGATATTAGTAAGGACGGGGAAAGGGCAATATTATAAATCCGATAAATCTCGAATTAAGCCCTCTATGGTAGTTGATTCCTTTAGCTCTTTATTAGATTTATTCTAATTGTATTTCTGAGTTATAACCTAGTCTTCTATTCTCTTTTCTGAATTGAGAAGCTAAAAGCTAAGAGGAATAACTAAATTAGAGACTAGGTAATTTAAAGGATACGGTTAAACTTTAAATATTAATCAATTTTTTTATTTTTAGATAAGTTATGAAGAAAGAACGGGCTATCATAATAAAAGATCCTCGGCTTAGAAAGACTAGGAACGCATTGGGGACCATTTTAAAACTATGGCTTACTGACATTCACATTTCTCTTGTGGATGAACGTGATTACTATTTTGGTAGAGATGATAAGAAGTTTGATGAAGTCAAAAAAAAAATTACGCAATTAAAATTGTTAAATCGCAGGTCGATTTGCACATGTTCATTTTGCGGAAGGAGCGATAGAGACATGATTTTCATCCCTGATTTAGAACAGTGGATATGCATAGGTTGTAATCATACTCGGGTCTACTTCAGAAAATTGGAAGAAAATTTAGAACTAACGAGAGTTGAGATTAACCAATTCTTTAACTTATTAGAGGGGGAATATGGCATTAATTTAACTCGTTTTGGGTCAAATTGCCATGGGCATGAATCGTCTAAAAGGATTTTAGCACATTTAGGTGTTGACAAAAAGACTCAGAAACAATTTCTTGAATTATGTGAGCATTTAGGTGGACACTGTGATTGTGAGATAATCTTGAATGTTAAACCTCATTTTTTCAAATCTTAAAAGAAATTAGCTAAGTGCATTAAATAGTGAACTAAAACTATTATCTTGGAAACTATAAAAGTAGAATTAAAAATCTATTCTAAGTATCGAAAAAACGGGGTTTTTAATGATTTTATATATTTATTCTTCAACATAAAGCAAAAATTTCTTTTTTTAAGTCCCTAAAAGATTCTTTTAACTTTCTTTTTTTATACACTTTTGGATTAGCAACACAAATAAATACTTCAATTTTTAAAGTAGAATAACTAAGTTACTAAATGGATTATTTAAAGGATATATAGACCAATTTTTAAGAAACTTATTTTTTCCTTGAGTCATTCAGATTAACAAAAACATTTATATATATTATATTGTGTATGATTCATAGAAAATGATTTAACAAAAAAAAAAAAATGAGATGCATAATACATGACAATAAAAGAGTATATAGTAAAAGATCTTGTCATCGACGATGAATATGGTGTAATTGACTCAAATGCAACAATTCAAGAAGCCGCTAAGAAAATGAAAGAAATAGGGGTACCAGATTTGGTTGTTATTGAAGAATCAACTCAAGAAGTGCTTGGTGTTATAGCTGATTTTGATATCGTTAAGAATGATGTTGCTGAAGGCACTGATACAAAAACTGAAAAGGTTCTATCAACAATGTATAAAATTAGCCCAGTCACATTAGAAACACCTGTTACTGATGCATTTAACAGAATGCGAGATTTAAATGTAAATGTAGTACCTGTGATTAAGGATAAAAAACTTGTGGGAGTATGTACTATTCAAGACTGTTGGAGTTTCATCCCCGATCAAACTGTAGATGAAATCGGCCTTATTCCTGTAAAAAACACAAAAGCAGCTGAATTCTGGTTTGCAAGTGTTTGTGTAATTTTAGGATTTACATTGGGTATAATTTTACCTCTTGCGGGAATTTTTGGATTTTTCACGGGTAATCAAAGTGGACTTCTAAGTTTACTTGGTATCGCGCCTGTCGTAGGAGATCCAATAGTGACATTTGGTTTGTTTGATGCAAGCGGTTTAGGGGTAATGGTACCTTTCCTTAACTTATTTGCAAAAAGTGGACCGATTTGGCTTATTATCGACATATTTAGTATTTTGACACTGATATTTGGAGTAGTAGGATTGTTCTCAATTGTGTATACAAGTTTTTCCGACACAAGGAATTTGCAAACAGGATGGATCATAAGAACTATTATACCAGGACTAGCTGTTTTCTTTATGTCTTTTGTTTGGATTTTATTCGGGATAGCTTTTGCCCTTGAAGTTCCTCAGCCTGGTATTACAATTGATCCCGTTGGATTAACGATGTCTATCATTTCGATGATACTATTTCTATTAGCAATCAGCCGAGATTATATGTTTCGCGGAAAATCTGTTTCTGAAGCTAAAACCCCTGAGGTGACTAGATAGAAAATGCCTCGCGGTGGCGGTGGATTCCGCGGTGGTGGGGGTTTTGGTGGCGGATTCAGAGGTGGCGGTGGATTCAGAGGTGGCGGGGGTTTTGGTGGCGGATTCAGAGGTGGCGGTGGATATCGCAGCGGAGGACGTAGTAGTGGAAGACCTTTTGGAAGAACTGGTTCTACACGTACAACTTCAGGATCTAGAAGGGGACCCTATTCACATGGTTATCATAGGCCGCATCATAGATATTATAGACCATGGTGGTATTATCATAGACCTTGGTATTACCGATGGTGGTACTCCCCATATTGGGCAGGTCGCTGGAATCGCCCTTGGTATTATAGCCCTGTCTATATGGGTGGAGGGATCCTATTTTTTATAATGTTTGCATTGATACTACTTCCTATTGTAGGTATATCATTTTGGTACCCATTCAGTGATGCTGACGTAGACGGAACTGTCAACTACCGATCAACAGAGACTCTTTACTTTAATGAATTCTGGTATGAATATGAAAATGTTGACGCATTAAATGAAATCACTTATTCAATCCATTCTACGTCTAGTGTAATCACATTTGCTATATGGGATCGTCCTTTTGAATCTCTTCCTACAACTACAGTTGATGTACCGGTTGTCGGTTCAAAAGTTTTACCAAATAATGAATATTGGACTGAATGGTTGTTCCTAAGACCAGGATCATCAATAGAATATGAGTTTAATGCAAGTGGTCAGATTCATTTCTTTATAGCTGATGGTTATGATTTTTACTGGTGGAATCCAGGAACTTTCTTTACGGGTGAAATAAGCACAAATCAAAGTAGTGGTTTAGAATCAATCACTTCAGCCGCCGACTATAATCTTGTGTGGTACAATGATGGAGGTTCACCAGTAACTATTGACTACACTATAAATTATACTGCTGCAGATGTAACAGATTTTAGTGTCATAACAGATGGGGTTGATGGAATAATTTCATCCCCTGAAACAGATATTGTGAATTCTTGGTCGGTTCCTCATTCAGGAAACTGGTATTTCTTTGTCTACTTTGATCCAATGGATGCCCCAGAAGAATCTACTACGATTACCTTTGATGTGACCTATAATACAGGTATAAGCGCTCGTGATAGATGGCTTGATATACAATGGATATTGATTATTATCTTAGTAGTCGCGATGATTGTCCTAATCGCAGCAGTTATATCAAGAATAGGCCAGAAAAAGCTCAAGCTCAAGGAACCTGAGAAAACCCCATCTAAAGGAACTAAAGGATCCCCTTACAAGAAAGTTCCAACTACGGAACTAAAATGTATAAGATGCGGAGCTGCACTACACAGTGATTCAAAGTTTTGTTCTAAATGTGGGGGGAAGGTAGAAGGAAGACAAACGGTTAGCTCCAAAATAATTACTCCGACAAACTCAAAAACTTGTTCATTATGTGGCAGTAAACTTACTGGAAATGATAAATTTTGTAAATGGTGTGGTACTAAGATTGAAAATTAAAACATTCCAACTTAAATAATTTTTTTTTTCTTTTTATGTAATTAATTGCTGAGCAAAACTGAGTTTCTTAATCCCGAAGTCTGATTTTTATTTTTGTGAAATACTCTCCATAAGGTTTTTTCCACATTCCTCACATAATATTTGTTCTATACTTTGTATCCGTGCCCCACAATTTTTACAATGAGTCAGTTTTTCGCGTAATTTCTTCAATGCTTCCTTTATCTCATGAGTTTTTTTAGCCACAACAAATTTCGCATAATTCTCTTTAGGTTGAAATCTCTTCTCAAGTGAGGTGATTTTATCTTTCAACCATATCATAAATATATACTTTTCAGTATCTTCAATTGTTTTAAAAGATCGATAATCTACTTTGACTTTATCAGGAGCATCTAAAAATTTCTTATTACCAATTTCTATAAAAGTGTTGTAAAACAAAATACCGTCGTAAATTAAATTCTTTACTTCTTGATTTTTCTCAACTTCATAAGCTAATTCAAATCCAGTGGCTCCTTCATTTATAATATTCATTAAGAGTTTTAAAAAATTTAGTTTTTCTATTAATTTCCCCATTTTATTTTCATTAGGTTTCCTTCTTCTTGAATCAGTATATAAATATCCTCCTGATCTTTTTTTATATGATTTTTGCTTAAACTCCTTTCCAGTTTCAATCTTTTTGTGTAATTTTTTGAATTGGGTACCTATTCTCATTTTGAAAGAGATTTTTACAAAGTATAATTATCGCTCAAATTAGATTTAATTATTTTCTAGATCCCCATGATGATTTTCATATTAAAATTTAATCAATTTTAGAAAAATTAACATCTATATAAAAATAGGCGTGAAATTGATAACATCTAAAGAATATTAATCCTTTTCTTCAGTTGTCTTAGTACCACCATTATTTGTAAATGGGCTGTAAACTCCTTTCACTTCATTTAATTCAACTGTCATAATCATATGGCTTGTGTGCTTTCTTTCGAAATTTTTTATTTCAACTTGATTTATGGGATTATCAGCATGAATAACTAAATATGTTTTGCATTTGATACAAGCACGACAACGAAGACTCATAATTCCTATCTCTAATTTATCCTTCAATATTATTTTAAACTTGGAAATTATTTCAAAGTTTTGGTTTTTATTTTAATTTGTTCGTGAGGGACGAACAATATTGAAATAAAGTTTTAAAATGAACAATTTTTGATTAAAAGTCAATGAAATTCGATAATATTCATGCAAATAAACCTTAACTAAATTTCCATTAAATTTGGAATTGTAGATTCGTATAACTCCTTCATATTTTCTACATCAAGTTTAAAATTTTCTGATTTTAACCCACTTATCTTAATTATCGGATTTGAATTTACTACCCCAATTTTGTTAATAACTACACTAAATTGTTTGGCAAGATCGAGTATTAAACCATGATCTTTTGGGCTTGTTTCAATAATAAATCTACCAACTGATTCACTAAATAGAAATTCATCATCCCTTAAATTTTCATCATAACAATTTCTAAAGTCAAGATCCGCTCCTAATTTATTTTTGAAGCCCATTTCTGAAACAGTAATAATAATTCCTCCTTTATTTACATCATGGTTAGCTTTCACAATTTTTCTATCATATAATTCAAATAGGAAATCCCACTTAGCTTTTATTTTCTCATTATCTACAGTTGGAGGTTTACCACCTTCCAAGTTATGAATAACAGAATGGAATTCAGATCCTCCTAACTCCGCTTTAGTTTCTCCAATTAGAAAAATTTCATTGCCGGAATCTTTAAATGGAAGCGTTATAATATTATTCTCACCTTCAATAATTCCAACAATCATAATCACTGGTGTAGCTTTGATCGCGATCTTTTTTACATCGTCCTCATTATAGAATGATACATTTCCTCCTACAATAGGTATTTTTAGAGCTCTACAAAAGTCATCCATACCTTGGACAGCTTTAGAAAAATACCAAAACGATTCGGGAATTTCAGGGTTTCCAAAATTACAACAGTTTACCATTGCCATTGGTTTTGCTCCATTTGAGATAATATTCCCGCATTCTTCAACTAGTCCACCTTTTGCTCCTTCATAAGGATCCAAAAAGCAATGTTTTGAATTCACTCCTACACTAGCAGCAATAAATTTATTCGTTCCGATGATCCTTAGAACGCCGGAATCTCCTTCCCCACACTTAACTACTGATCTTACTCCAACTTCATGATCATATTGTCGATAAACCCATTCTTTACTACAAATATTTTCTGATGCGATTAACCTATAAATTATTGCTTCTAAACTCAAATTTGTTTCAGGAGTTTTTTGAGTCAATAATTCATTTAGGTAGGATGGTCGTTTTTCCTCACGTTTAAAAGTCGGGGACTCTGAAAGTGCCTTTGCAGGAATATTTACAACCAGTTCTTCCTCGTCAAAAACCTTCAGAACTTTTGAATCATCTGTTCTACCAATTACAGCAAAAGTTGTTTCATATTTTCTAAAGATATCAATAATTTTTTCTAATCCTTCAGGTTTGACTATAAAAGTCATTCGCTCCTGTGATTCAGAAAGCATAATTTCATAAGAATTCATATCGGGTTCTCTGGTAAATACTTTCCTTAAATCCACCTTTGCCCCAGTGTTCCCATCACCAGTCAATTCGCTTGTTGCACAGGTCAAACCCCCTCCCCCAAGATCCTTTAAGCCTCTTACATATCCAGATTTAACAGCTTCTAGAGTAGCTTCAATGATCATCTTCTTTGTAAAAGGATCACCAATTTGAACAGCGGGTCTATCCGCTTCAGACATCTCTGTCAGCGCACGAGAAGCGAAGGTTACCCCATGGATTCCATCTCTCCCTGTTGATCCTCCCATTAAAACTACATAATCACCAGGATTATAAGCTCTGCTTGGGGCGTGTTTGAAATCTTCTATTGTTCCCAAACCTATACAGGCTACATTTACAATACAATTACTTTCAAAACTATCATCAAACTCAACCTCTCCTCCAATAGTGGGAATTCCTGTACAATTTCCATAATCAGCAATACCTTTCACAACATATTTAAATAACCACTGTGAATGTGGATTGTTTCTTAAACACCCAAATCTTAACGGGTCCAATAGCGCGATTGGGCGAACGCCCATGCTCAGAATATCGCGAAGGATGCCGCCAACCCCCGTAGCAGCGCCATGATAAGGCTCAATGGCTGAAGGGTGATTATGAGACTCAATTCTGAATGCTAATGCATAACCTTCACCGATATCAATCACACCCGCGTCCTGACCAGGGCCAGCTAAAACATAATCATAATTTTCTTCGGCATTTTCGAATAGTTTTAATTTTGGGCGTGATGATTTATAGGAACAATGTTCACTCCACATCACATCAAACATCCCTAATTCCGTGATGTTTGGCTCTCTATTTAATAACTCCTTAACCTTTTTAAATTCTTCATTGGTCATTTCAACACTAATCTCTTCACCGTCAAGGCTTACCTTCGTCATTATGATAACCTCCCTTTTATAAATTCAACCATAGATTCAAATATTAACTTCCCATGATCTGTTTTTTTGGGGCTTAAAATAGGTTCTGAAGCGCGTTCTGGATGGGGCATCAATCCAATACAATTCTGGTTTAAATTACAAATTCCTGCAATATTATCTAGGGAACCATTAGGATTAGTATCTTTTCTGAATTCCCCATTCTCATTAGAATATCTAAATACAATTTGTTCATTCTCTTCTAATTCCTTTAAATCATCAGTATAATAACGTCCTTCTCCATGAGCTATAGGAATATCAATCACATCTCCTACTTTCAATTTATTTGTAAAGGCAGTTTTATTATTTTCTACTTTAAGATTCACCCATTTACAAATAAACTTAAGGGATTCATTACGCAATAAGGCACCTGGGAGAAATTGGGCTTCTGTTAGAATCTGAAAACCATTACAAATTCCTATTACCGGTCTTCCATCATTTAGCATAATTCTTGCTTCTTCAATTGCAGGACTATGAGCAGCAATAATCCCCGCTCTTAAATAATCTCCAAAGGAAAAACCCCCTGGCAGAATAACACCATCATAATTAGATTCCTTAAAATGATTGTGCCATACTAAATCTGCTTTCACGTTAACAACATTATTTAAAACATGTATAGCGTCTAAATTACAGTTACTCGCAGGAAAATCAATAACGGCAACTTTTATACTCATGATTTTGTTACTTTTAATATAGTTAAATTTTGAGTAACAGGATTAAAAATTCGAAGCTCATTACACATTTTATCTACAATTTCTCTAGCTTCTATTTCTCCAGCAGATTTTAAGTAAATTCGTAAATATTGCCCGGACCGAACTTTAGTTACCATATCATATCCTTTTTTTGCTAAAAGATCTTTTTGAATGGTTTGTCCGACGGGATCGCGCGCGGCTGGTTTATTTTCAAGAACAACTTCCACAATAAAATCTAAGGGATCCATTTGTGAGTAAGGAAGGTGTATATATTTTTATTAGTTCTTATTAACTTAAAAATAATTGCCCTCGACAAAAACGATAAGAACGGGCTGTTATTTTAAATTTTTCGAGCTATTCTACCAAATTTATTCTGAATAATTTAAGGAAGATAAGTAGGATTTAATTATCCTTAAAATTACGGAATTAGAATCTAGTTATAGGCTTAGGAAATTATAGGAATGCTTGAAATCACTCTTATAAACTAATAATTACGGCTAATATCAATGCTAAAAGACCAAATAATAGGCTGTAAGAACTTCGTTTCGGTAATTTATTCGTTGCTAGATCTTTATACTTATTCTCCTTATAATTTTTCATATCAAGTATTAAAAATATAAAGCTAAACATAAACAACGGAAAATTAAGAAATAATAGAATTAAATCTAGCATGATACAATAAAATACATTTGTTTCTTATTTAAATTTTTCTCCCTTCCTATAAGTAATTTGCTTCCTTTAAATTTTCGAGAATCCTTTGGCTAACATCCATAACATTAGCTTTAAATTCAAATCCCGTAATTTTTTCATAACTTTTCATGTATCTTTTTGCTAATTCAATTTTAATATCATTTGATATTGGTGGTATGTCGTCTTCAGGTTTAATATCAGGAAAAATATCGGGATAGGTTTTCATGAGCCATCCTCTAAATATTTCTTTGTCTAAAATCTCGGGTTCTTCTCCTTTACCTATTTTCTCATCGTAAGTTTCTGCAATCCAGAATCTCGAAGAATCTTGTGTATGGAGCTCATCAATCAGCATAAGTTCTCCCTCTTTTATCCCAAATTCATACTTAGTATCTACCATAATTAGACCGTTTTTCTTACAGTATTTTTGACCAAATCTAAACAATTTTAATGCTGCTTCCTCCATGTCTTCATAGATATCTTTTTCCACCATTTTATTCCTCATAATATGTTCTTTAGAAAGATATATGTCATGTCCAGATTCTGCTTTGGACGAGGGAGTAACAAGAACTTCCTCTAATTTCTGGTTTTTCTCTAATCCTTTCGGTAGCACTATTCCAGAAGTAGGTTCTCCTTTTAAGTAATTGCGCCATGCAGTACCTGTAATATAAGCTCGAACAATAATTTCAACAGGGAGGGTTTTACATTGATGAACCACTGAGACGTTTGGATCTGGTATACTTATAATATGATTCTTTACTAAGTTTTTTGTTTTTTCAAACCAGAAGGAAGAAATTTGATTTAACAACTGACCTTTGAAGGGAATAGTGGTAATAACACGATCAAAAGAGGATAATCGGTCAGTTGAAATAATTATCCTTTTATTTTCTTTTATGTAATTATCGCGAACCTTCCCTTTATATAATTTTCCTAATTGAGTAAAGTTGGTTTCGCTTAGTGTATGACTTAATTGTTTTTTGATTATATCATCAATATTTTTTGCTACCATGATTTTATTATAGTAGAAAAAATCCTAAATAATCTTTTTATTAATGAAATAATATTGAATTGTACAAACTACATCAAGGGGAATCTTACAGCTATTATAGTTTTTATTTCTAAAAATATTTATGATCCATATACTGCAATAAAGACCACATAGTGCCAAAGGGAGTGATTTATTAAAATTAAAAAAAGAAAGTCTTATTTTTTATAATAAATCCCGCTGTTAAACTCTTTAGTTGGATATTTTTTTTTGTTTTTTTTCATTTTATTCATGAAAACTTGGGTTAAATCCAGATCTAAAGCATTAATAAGCCCAATGAGGTATATAAATACATCTGCAATTTCATCAGAAATGTTATTAATGAGGTTTTTATTACCCCAAATATCATTCTTAGAATAATCCTTAAAAAGTAATAAATGAGAAAGCTCTCCTGCCTCACAATTTATTGCTTGTACTAAATTCTTAGGAGTATGGTATTTGACCCAATCCCGTCCTTTGGTAAATTCTTTTACATCTTCTTTGAAAAATGAAATTGCTGTATTTTTATCATGATTTTCGTTCATTATATTTCCAAACCAGTATTGCTTTAAATTATTAATATGTAGTATTCTCTTTAAATTTCTAATTAACTAGTATATTAAATTGTTAATAACAATTTTTAGGAGAATATATTAAATCAAAAGGGAGTCTCATTCGTGATTGCTGTAAGATAAACTGTAAAATAAGTTACTACAAAACTAATTCTGAAATAAAATCTAATATTTTTGCGGAGAATAATTTGAGATAATAATAATGGTAAGTTCATTAGATAGTGGACTCATTACTACAACCTAGTTCTGAGTGTCTGGATTATCATTTTCTTGTGTAAAAGATAAGTTTAATATCAAAAAAAAAAAAAAGAAAAATGGGATCTGAAAAGAAATCAACATCCCTATAATACCTCATTAATTTTATATTAATTTTAAAAACTTCATAATGTGATGAACTTGCAAGAAAAGAAATAAAGTAAAGTTATTTTACTTGTCCACACAAATAAATTTAACCTATTTTTTAGGATAAATTTTGAATAATTTTCTCAACCATGGAAAAAAGGTTAAGGGTAGAGTTTTTTCCAATCAGCTTCATTTGGATGTTGTTTATAGTAGGACTGATTAAACTCGTAGCATTCTTCACAATACCATAAATCATCCCCAGGATTATATGTCAAGTCGAGGTCTACCCCTTTACATAAGCGGCATCTAAGAGTAGAATGGTTGAAGGCAAAGTCAAGAGAATTAATTTTCTGAGTAACACGATTCTTCCTACGGATCTTGGTCTCGAGGTCTAAAGATCTATCTTGTCCTATCGCCTCTATCTGGTCATACAACTCAGAGATTCTTCCTTCCTTAGCTAGAATTAATAAAGACCTAAGCTCTGTACGTACTTTTCTTAAGCGTGTATCCTTAAGTGTGATAGTCTTCTTTCTTTTCATTTTTAATTGTCTATTAAGTATTATAACAATACAAATATAATAAATATAAATTTTTATCAATCCAGAGTTCCTAAATTAATATTATTTTGACTTAATCAAGAGATTATCTTAAACCCGTCAATGTCGTTGATGAAGTCTGCGATAAACGCGTTAACCTTCTCGGAACGTTGATTTGGGGCGAAATGCCCAGCCATGTCGATGATCTTCAATATGGAATTAGGTATTTTTTTATGTAACTCTTCAGACATTTGTTGAGGAGCGAAATTGTCTAACCTTCCTCCTATTATCAGAGTTGGACAATTGATATGCGAAGGATCATATTCATTTATCTCATTTATCATATTGAAGATTTGTTCTTCAATTTTCATGAATAATTCGTCTTTAGTTAATTTGATACCTTCTAGGGAATCTGATAAAGCAGTAATTATAAATGGAATTGTTTTATCTAAGATATACTCGATTGAATTTGCAACAATATCAAGAAAATTCATACGAACGTCGTACGGAAGCAAATTATAGAAGATATTCCTTATTACATTGTCAATAATTATAAATCCTGAATTCATTAAAATGAGGAAATCAATCTTCTCAGGATGTTTCATTGTAAATAGCTGACCTATCATCCCCCCAACCAGAGAATGACCTATAATTCCGTAATGGTCGTTGATATCCAAATGTTTTAGTAGATCTTCTAAATCTCTGATTATTTCATACCTTAAATTCTTAGAAAGGTTCAAATCTTTTGGGTGATCGCTTCTTCCATGTCCTAATGCGTCAAAAGCTAGTATACGATAATTTTTCTTTAACATCTTTATTTGTGATTTGAAGAATGAAGCAGATGAGGCAAATCCGTGAAGTAAAATGATGGTACACCCCGCTAAATCAGGGTTGATGTTCTCATAATATAGATTATAACCCTCTTGGTTTCTGAAATAAGGCATGTGACCATAGATATTATTCCATTTTATAATGTTTGAAATAAAAGATTCAAAAAATACTTTTCTAAATCAAAGTAGTGACCCAAATTAAATTTGAACATAAACAAAAATAAAGATATGAATTATAGATCTTTAGTTAGCCTTTTTTTTTCATATAGATCTAATAATGCTGGCATAAAAATCCTTTTTAATTTTTTATAGGTTCTCACATTCTGTTTGATAGGTTCTTTTGTATCGATAAATCTGACCATATTAGAAATAGCTTTTTCAAAACTGTCATATATTTTTGTACCATAAAACCCAAGGATTGCAGCACCCATGGCAGCACCGTCCTTTTCTTCAGGTAAAAGAATTTTCTTTAATGTTATGTCTGCAAGGATTTGTGCCCATAGAGGACTTTTCATTGCACCTCCATCTGCTTTAACTTCTGAGACTTTTGCTCCACCTAAAGTTTCAATAATATTGAGATACATCTGAGCACTTAAAGCTGCAGACTCCATTATTGCCCGAATCAAGTGAGCTCTCGTGTGATTCCATCCTAAGCCGTGAATTGTTCCTTTTCTAAACATATATAAAGGAAGAACAAGTAAACCTTCACTACCTGGTGATATTGTTGATGCCTCTCTTGTTAGGATATCATAAACGTTTATCTGTTTCTCAATACTTTCTTGGATTTGTAATTGAGAAAAATTATCTTTAAACCATTTCATGGCTGTTCCTGTACCAGGCATAGTAGCTTCAATATTCCATTTTCCCTTGATAGGTGTTGGGATAGAAAATATAGGAATTCCTCCCGCTGGTTTTACAGGTTTATCAACAACATAGTCAACAAAAGTTCCGGTTCCCATTGTTATTTTTGCTTGACCCGTTTCAATTACACCTAATCCTAAAGCTGAACATTGCTGATCTCCGCTACCCATAATTATTGGTATATTATTTGGTAAATTTAGATCTTTAGCAGCAGTGCCACTTAACTCACCAATAACTTCTCCAGGGAATTTTATGTCTGGCCATAAATCTAATGGAACACCATATGCTTCTGCTAACTCTAGATCCCAGTTTAACGTTTCCAAATCAAGTATTCCCCAATATGCATTAGTATGATCGGTCACAAATATTTCACACAATTTATTCAAGATAAAAGTGTCTACAAATGCAATTTTTGAAGTTTTTTCAAATATTTCTGGTTTATTTTTTTTGATCCATAAAATCTTAGGCATTGCCCTTCTGAATGCACCTTCTTGCTCAACCCATTCATTCGCACTTGATTCTCCCCTTTCATCCATCCATGTTAATGCTGGATGTAAAGCATCTCCTTTATCGTCTAAAAATGTCAGTGTTCCTCTTAAAAAAGCAGCTGAAATACCCACAATATCATTCACATTTACTTTTTGTGAAACCATATTACAAGTTTTCTTAATTGCATTCCACCAAATAAGAGGATCCTGCTCAGAAATGCCAACTGCTTGTTTAGGTATTCGATATTCTAAATAATCTCTCGCAATTTCTTTTCCATTGATGTCAAAGATAATAGTCCTCGCTCCAGTTGTTCCAACATCAAATACACATATTAAATCACCCATAAAATCACTTTTTAATTGCTAATTACAGTACTTTAATTAATAATTCAGATATATCTAATATTTTTATTTTGTTTTTTTCATTTTTTCCAAGGCCTTTATCTAAACCTACTTCACATAAAGGACAAGCTGATACAAAAACACTTGCTCCTGTATCTTTTAGTTCGTTAACTCTATTAGATGCTTCCGTAAGTGCTATATTCTTATCTGCCCAATGTAACGCTCCACTCCACCCACAGCAATGTGTATATTCATTGTTATATATAGGTTCCAACAAAGTTAGACCTTTAATGCTTTTGAAAATTGCTCTTAAGGATGTTAAATCACCCAAGTTTCTTGAAAGGTGACATGGATCATGAACAGCTACCTTACTGAGTTCTGTAGGAATTTCATTTTCAAACTTTAATTTCCCTTCCTCGATGAGCTGTGCAATATAATTCACTATATGAATAATTTTTGGTTTAATTTTAACTCCAATCTCATCATATTTTTCGATCATTGTTGAAGCACACCCCGGACAGTCTGCTACTACGAGATTAGCACCAGATTTTTCGATTAAGTCCCCATTTTTTTCAGCTAAGATTTTCGCAGTGTTTAAATCTCTCATCGTGAATGCAGGTGCCCCACAACATGCTTTTTGTTCTAAATTTGTTGAGAATTTAACCTTAGCTTTTTTTAATATATCAATATAAGATTGAATCATCGATGGGAACCTCATGGATATACAACCAATGTGAAAAAATACATCATCATTACCATCCGTTTCAATATTATCAATTCCCTTCTCTTTAAAGGTTTTGAAAACATCAAATTCTTCAACTGTATTAGTTTTGTGAAGATTTGCCAAAATTGGTTTTACATAATCTGGCATTAGACCTTTTGCGTTTAAATCATCTCTTACAGTTTCAAGGAGAGACACAACTGAAAAATTAAAAGGACACCAAGTTTTACAACTTTCCTCATTTGAGCATTTGTACATTAAATCAATGAATTCTTTATTAGTAGGGTCAGTAGGATCTAGTTTACCTACTGAAAGATAATAACCAATTCTTGATTTATATGCAGGACTCATACTTTCAGTACTCGCAGCTACAAGACTTCCACAATCGAATCTACACAAATTTGGGCATAACATACATTTTATCAAACTATCAATATCAGCTTTAAAATCACCTTGAGGGAAAAAATTCTTCTTTCTTCGTCTTAGATTCTTCATTAATGTGGATCTAGTTTCTCTATCCGCTTTTTGAAGCAAAGGTGCTAGCCAGGAATACTTTTTTAAGGTTTCTTCAATACCCATTTAATTATCACCGCGTTTCCAAATATTTACATAAATTTTACCTGGATTTAAAATATTGTTTGGATCAAGCAATTTCTTAATTTTTCTTAAAGTACTCATACCCCTACCCCATTCTTCATCCATCCAGTGTGATCGATTAATACCGATTCCATGATGGTGACCAATTGAACCACCTGCTTCCAAAACAGCTTTTATCGTAGTATCCCAGCACTTTTGATAAAATTTTAAATTAGATATTCCCCTTGGGGGTACACCACCGAATGAAAAATAGATTCCCACCCCATTTGGGTAAAAATGAGAGACATGGGCTGTAATCATTAAGATTCCTTTAACTTTTTTCATTGATTCTAACACTAAGTAATAGATATCCAACACATTATCCCATAAAGAAGCTACTTCAAGTGTATCAAACACAATTTTGTAAGGTGGCATTGAAGAAGTTTCAGTTACTCGAAATCTTGTCTCTAACCAATGCTTTACTGGAGATTCACCACATTCTACTCCTAAATTCGCTTCACATTTTTCCTTCGTAATTGATTCTTCTAATTCCACAAGCTTTGCATTTCCTTCACAGATGAATATTGCCATAACTTTATTCTGAGAGCTGTCGATATTAGGAAAATGTCGAGTGGTTTCAAATTTATCATAAATTCTGATCACGGCAGGATAAATGTTTTCTCTTAAAATATTCCGTACTGCATCCAGTGAATCTTCAATTGTTGGAAACCCATATGAAATTAGGGATTTTTTCTCTGGCACTGGCCATATCTTTAAAGTTGCCTTAGTAACTATACCAAGAGTCCCTTCTCCTCCCATAAATAGTTTATCAAATTGTGGTCCTGTTGATGCCCCTGCAATTGTTTTAAACTTAATTTTTTCGCCTTGTGGTAATAATAACTCCATTCCTAAAACGATATCTTCAATTTTCCCATATTTTGTGCTGAATTGTCCCGCTCCTCGATGTGCAATCCAACCGCCTAAAGATGAAAAATATAATGATTGGGGGATGTGACCAGAAGTATATCCTCTGGCATTTAAATAACGTTCCAAATTCATACCGTTAATACCTGCTTCGGCGGTTACAGTTAAATTCTTGTCGTTTATCCCAATTACTTTATTAAACTTTTTCATATCAAGGACTATTCCACCAAATAGTGGAATTGCGCCTCCAACTACACCGGAACCCTCACCATAAGGGATTATCGGAATTTTTTCCAAGTTTGCTAACTTTAAAATCTCACTAATGTGTTCACTCGTTTCAGGCCACGTGATAAAATCAGCAAATCCAGCAAGCTTACCCTCTATATCCCAATTAAAACCAATAAGAGTTGAGCCTTTTGTATATGCGAGAAGATCAATTTTTTTTGTTGAAACATTGTTTTCACCTAAAATTCCTACCAGTTCAGATTCAATTTTCGATTTATCTTTAATTTTGATACGGTTTTCCTTATAGATAAGTTCAAAATCTTTTAAATTCATCAAAATCAGAAGTTTCTTTTATTATCATAGTAAAATGTTGAGATTTAATTTATAATTTTTAGTTTCTAAGATTAAAATTAAAGTTATTATCTTCTTCCAATCACACACCATGATTTGTCATATTATTTATCATCCAAATATATCAAGAGATTGAAGAAAATCAGAAAATAAGTATAAAAAGTAGAAAATCTTCTTATTCTTATATTGCTTAACTAAGTAATTATTCAAATAACTACTGATCTTTCTAAATTACCAATGACTAATTCGATTTTCGGAACTTCTGGTATTAGACGAGTATTTCGTAGCTACTCAGAATCCAATCTTATGTTTACACCACGAATGGCTTTAGATGTTGGTTTATCATTAGGAACGTATTTAAAAGGTAAGGGTAGTGTGGCTATCGGAAAAGATATTAGAATGTCTGCCTTACCTATAGAGTATGCCTTAATTTCTGGAATAATCAGCACTGGCTGTAATGTAAAGGCTCTTGGAGTTGTAACTACTCCCACCTTAGCCATGTCATCAAATAAGATTGATGCTGATGCTGCTGTAATGATTACTGCCTCCCATAACACTCCTGAATACATAGGATTGAAGTTATGGAACCGATCCGGTATCGGATTCTCACCCAAACAAGAAGATGAGATCTCAAGAGTTTATGAAGAAAAAAGTTTTCTCAATATTAAATATGATATGATTGGAAAAGTTACTCAGATAAATGACATGAATGATATTCATATATCTGAAATAACAAATAAAATAGATTTTGATGGGAGTGGACTAAATTTGATTGTGGACCCGGGTAATGGCACGGCTTCAGATATAGTACCTCAACTTCTAAGTCAATATGGTTGTAAAATAATGACTATAAATGCTCAGATGGATGGTCGATTTCCAGGACGCCATTCTGAACCAAATAAGGAAAACTTAATTCAAATTTCAAAATTTCTCAAGAATTCTGATCGAGAAGATATTGGGATCGCTTTAGATGGTGATGCTGACCGTGTTATATTCCTTAAGGAAGATGGTGAAATTATCGACCCGATTCGTCTACTTGCATTGATGGCAAAAAAATACATTACAGAAAATGAAGTCGAAAAAGAAGAAATGAAAGTAGTCACACCAGTTAATTCTTCTAGTTTAATTGATGATGTACTAAATCCTCTTGGTTGCGAAGTTATAAGAACCGAAGTGGGAGATATTAAAGTGGCTCTTGCTCTACAGAAATATGGTGGATTTTTGGGGGGAGAAACTTCTGGTACTTACATTTGGCCTAAATTTCATTTAGGACCAGATTCAATAGTAACGATAGCCAGTGTACTACGGATGATCACTACTACTGGAAAAAATTTAACGGAACTATTAGAAGATATTCCTAATTACCCATACTATGCTAATAAATTTAGATTAAAATTAGATATACCGTTTACTGATGATGATTATAATGATATTATTCTCACAATGAAAAATGTTTTTGAAACACTCGGTAAAGATGTAAAAAATATTAATCGATTAGATGGATGTAGAATTGATTACGATGGCGGATGGCTTTTAATAAGACGCTCAGGGACAAGCCCTTATTTACGAATTTCAGGAGAATCAAGTATTAACTTAGAATCCACCAAAAAGGTAAATAAATTAGCAGAAGAGAAAATGAGAGATCTGAATCTAATCTAGGAAAATAGTTTTTTCTAAAAATTACATAAAATTTTTACTTTTTAATTAATTAAGTAAAATTGAGTCTAAATTTAAAAAGAATAAACAATAAGCAGGAAATTATATATGTGTGGGATATTTGGGATTGTTACAAATCAAGATGATGTAAGTATAGGAAAAATAGCACTTGAGGCAATTAGGCGTTTAGAATATCGAGGTTATGATTCTTGTGGTATGGTATCACAATACAAGTCGAAATTATATGTTAAGAAAGATGCTGGGAAAATTGAAGAAATCCACAAAAAATTACAATTAGATGAATTTCCACTCGGTTCAAAGCTCATTCTTGCCCACACTCGTTGGGCAACCCATGGCGCACCGACAATGATTAACAGCCATCCCCATTTAGATTGTTCCGATAAGATAGCTGTCATTCATAATGGTATTCTTGAAAATTTCATTGAATTAAAAACAATTTTAACTTTACAAGGGCATATTTTCAAATCTGAGACAGATACAGAAATTATATCACATTTAATTGAAGAAAATATGAAAAATGGGCTCAATTTTGAAAATGCTGTAGCAAATGCGATGAATAAATGTGTGGGCGCTTATGGTGTTGCGATATGCCATGCTGATTATCCTGATACGATTATCGTTGTTAGAAAGGAGTCTCCCTTGATCGTCGGGATTGAAGAGGGTAAAACAACTTATTGCGCATCTGACATCCCTGCTTTTTTGCCATATACTCGTAATTGTTATATATTAAACGATGACGAAATGGCTGTGTTAAAACCAGGTGAAGTTGAATTTTTAAATATCAAAAATAATTCAGCTCCAATTGAGAAGGAATTGAAGCATATAGAATGGAGTATCGATGCTGCAGAAAAAGGTGGATATGAACATTTCATGTTAAAAGAAATTTATGAAGAACCTGCAGCTTTACGACGAACTCTAAAAATATCAACTGATATTATTAAGGATTTCTCAAGAGTACTATATGACGCTAACAATATATTTATAACTGCAGCAGGTACTTCATTTTATGCCTGCCTAGCAGGTAAATTCATGATTACTCGATTTTTAGAAAAATATGTAGAAGCCATAGAATGTTCAGAATTTCAAATCCAACTAGGAAATTCACTCCCGGAAGATTCTGTTATTATAGCTGTAAGTCAATCAGGTGAAACGATTGACTTGGTGGAGGCTATAAAATGGGCAAAAGAGAAATTGAATAATAGAATAACAGTCTTATGCATAACAAATGTAGTAGAATCTTCTCTTACTAGAATTTCTGATCACGTTATTGTCACCCAAGCAGGTCCTGAAATAGGAGTAGCAGCTACTAAAACTTACTGCACCCAAGTTCTTACAATGGGCTTAATAGGGTTAGAAATTGCCAAATTCAATAAAATTCTTTCTGAAAATGAAATCCATAAATACAACGAAGCATTGGTTTCCACTCCAGATATTATTGAGAAATTTTTAGATCATAATATTGATCTGATAAAAAAAATTGTTAACAGCTTGAATTCGAGTCATAATTTTTTCTTCTTAGCACGGGGGATCTCAATTGCAACCGCTAAAGAAGGGGGTTTGAAATTGAAGGAAGTTGCCTGCCGTTTTATAGAAGGTTATTCTGCTGCTCATGCTAAACATGGACCAATTTCTTTGGTGAGAGAAGGATTTCCAATCATTTTTATTGCACCTCCAGATGAGACTTACAAACGTCTTGTTGGTAATGTTATGGAATTTAAGGCAAGAGGGGGGAAAATTATCTCAGTCGTCGCTGAAGATGATGAAATAATCACTAATTTAAGTGATTTAACTATTAGAATACCCCAACCCTCAGAAAAATATTTTAGTCTATTTAGCCCAATAACTTTTATTCCGGCGTTACAACTTTTATCATATTATGCCGCCATAAAACATAATTTAAATCCTGACCAACCTTTAAATCTCGCTAAAACTGTAACAGTTCATTAAATTTTAAGAAAAAAAGTTATCCTTCTTTTTTATCCCTTCAAATGGGTCATAATAATAAAGTGTGTTAGGCGGTACATCTTCCATTACTAATGTGTGAGCACCAATAACTGAATTTTCCCCGATAATTTTCCCACACATAATACTTGCATTGATCCCTGTTTGAACATTCGGACCAATAATGGATCCTAACTTTCTACGACTTGAATCTACTCGCGTACCATTTATCGTGACCCACACGTTCTTGTTATCAAAACGTAAGTTTGAGGTTTTTGAACCTGCACCAAAGTTAATATTTTCACATAAAATAGAATCTCCTACATAATTGAAATGTGGAATTTTTGAATTAGAAAAAATTATGGAATTTTTGATTTCACTTAACCCTACATGACAATTATCTCCAACAGAACTATAAGGTCTTATAAATGCATTGGGCCCAATCAAAGAATTTTCCCCAATATAACACGGTCCCTCAATTAAACTTCCTGATCGGATATTTGAATCTTTTCCAATAAAAACTTTTCCGATAATTTGAACATTCTGCTCAACATTACCTAATATCTTCCCTTCTAATCGATCTAACAAAAATCGATTTGCTTCAAACAATTGCCATGGCAAACCAATGTCGTTCCAAAAATAATTTTTTATGTTATATCCCAGTATACTGCCGTTTAATTGAGAGATTAAAATTTCCATTGAATCTGTAAATTCATATTCATCTCTAATGGATTTCTCTGTTTTTTCAATAGCTTCAAATATTAAAGGATCAAAAACGTATATCCCCGCATTTGCCAAATTACCTAACTTTAATTCCGGAGCAGGTTTTTCAGTAACTTTTTCTACAAAACCATCTGAATTAAGTGAAATTATTCCATAATCCTGAGGATTTTGAACCTTTAATAAAGAAATAATGCCTTTAGGTTTAGTTTCATTAAATTTCTCTATAATTTCCTTAAAAATTAGAGGCTCTGTAACTAGATCACCATAAATTAACAAGAAGGGTTCATCTTTTACAAAATCTTTAGCGTAGCTAACAGCATGACCTGTTCCTAACTGTTCCTCTTGTGTAATATACTCTATTTTTATATTAAACTTATTTTGCCCATCCCCGAAATAGTTATTAATATTTTCCTCTTTATATCCAACTATTAATAGAATTTTATCAATTCCCGCATCCCTTAGCCCTAAGATTGTATGTTCTAACAACGGTTTGCCAGCGAGAGGAATCATCGGTTTAGGACGAGAGGAAGTTATTGGCATTAACCTTTTTCCCTTTCCAGCTGCTAATATAACCGCTTTCATATTAGATATTAGTTGATGATTATATTAAAAAGTACTTAAGAATTGAAAGTAATTTTTACTCAATTACCCTGATTTAAGGAATTTACATAAAATTACTCTTAATTGTTAAAAACAAAGAGATTGTAATGATACTCAGTTAAATCAAAAAACCTTTAACTATTAGAATTATGCCAATATCCAATAGAATTAATGCAAATATTTCAATTAATGGTTGCATAACAAATCCCCCGAGTAAGTTGATAACAATCCCAACGATAATACTAATTATTCCTGCAATAAACCATTGTATTCTTTTTTTGGTGGCTTCCTCAACTTTTCTGGTAATCATAGCATATTTGAATAGAACATAAAATAATAATCCTAACCGGATAATATTTACAAACCAAAACAGCGCACTAGGTGTGTAAGTGTCAATAAACCCAAGGAGATGTTGATCTAGGAGCAATATTGGTCTTAAGCCAGGTAAAAAATAACCAATACTCATAATTATTAACAAAACCATCATTAGTCCAAGATGTTTATAATTAAAAGCAATCTTTTTATACTTTTCTAATATGAATACTGTCATCACCAAGCATATAGTGGCAAAACTAAATAAAAAATGGGCTGTTATCAACATCGGGATAACAATTGCCTGAGTAATGTAAAAATCCGTATTGTATATTAAATGATAGAACGCATAAATAAAAAATGCCATAGCTGTCGAGATAAAAAACAAAGCAAACCATCTGTTTAACCAATTTTTTGGATTTAAACGTAATTCAAAAAATCCTGCAATTAAAGCGATTATTACTGAAATACTTGCTACAATTGTTTTAATTAAGCTATAGTCTATCATAATTCATACACTCATTCTCATGTATTAATTATATATTTTTTGAATATTAAAAACATGCCCCTTCCATGCTTCTAATTCAACATAAAGTCCGTGTTTAGCTAAATTTTTTCCTTCAAAATGAAATTCCTTTCCAGAAAGCAAATCTTTGAAAGCCCATTCAACTGAACCGTAATCTAAAGGATCCAGTCGTATATGAGCTCTTGAGAAATATGGACTGAAATTAACTACAATTAATCGATATTTTTCATTTACCCACCAAAGATAAGAAATTAAATTATTAAAGGAGTGATCCTCAGAATCAACAGACTCTAATCTACTTAGTGACCATATAGCCTTCGAAAATTCATTACCAGGAATGAGCTCCAATAATTTTTGATAAAATTCAAGGAGACTTTGATTAATTTCTTCAGTTTGACGCCTTCCTAATTGAACAGGTAATTTTATTTTAAAACCCTCCATTTGTCCTTCATGAATTAATCGTGCTCCTGGAAGTGTTAGTGTGATAAGTGCTGCTGCACGTGATCTATCTGCTCCATATTTTTCCACTGCTCTAATCTCATCATGATTTTCAATAAACCGAACGAGTTTATTTTGATAGCTTATATCCGCCTTAAGATGTTCTGTTATGCTATTTACATTATCATGAGCAAACCTTTCATACAAACGTTTATCATAGCAAAAATCAAAACCTTGTTGTTGTAGTTCCCATTCCATATCCCAATAGACTTCAGCAATAAATAAAAAATCCGGATATTTATTCTTAACAGCTGTTATGATCTCCTCCCAAAACTCTTTTTCGGGTATGGGTCCTGCTTTTTCACCCCAAGTTTTACTAAAAATTTTGTTTATCATTAGCATTGCCATGTCACAACGAACCCCATCACATATTTCAGCAATACTTAATAATGTGTTAATCGTCTTTTGCCGTGCTTCTTTTGAAAAGGCATTAATTTGAATAGTGTCGGACCAACCAGGAAAATTGGGATCTCGTCCATTAGCAAAAATCTTTCCTGAAAGACTAAAAAAATCATTCGGTCTTCTCATAAGATCCTCCAATGTTCCTTGGATAAATAGATTAGATTCTAATGTCCAGAGTGAATCAATAGATATATGATTAGGAACATAATCAAGTAATAGCTTAATAATTTGTTCAGATAATTGATGTCGTACTTTTTTCAAGCCTTCAAATCCGCCTATACTCTTATCTACATGGTAATAATAAACAGAATAGGGTGAACCAATTACATCTTCATCCCGAAATTCGTGTAAAGCTTTATGGTACTCATTCTGTAAATCAGGATTTTCAAAAGCAATTTTCTTGCTTGCTGGGCTTCTCTCCCATACCCCCATTAACCATATCGCGTCAAATAAATTAATATTTTTACGGTAAATCTCTTCTGGGATGTTTTGTAGAGTAACAGGCTTATTATATATTTCTGATAGGTATTTAAGCCATGGCCAAGTGTTAATCTCATATATTTTTGGATTGGGTTGCCATGGCTGGTGTTTTATAGACATTTTCCATTGGGCTCTCATTTAATTTGTTAAACTGATGAATAGAAATTAGATTTCTTAGCTTATAAAATAAATTCTTTTTGTTCTGTTAAATTTGGAAAGATCTTAATTCGCTCCTCGAAATAAATAGTTGAAATTGCTAATTTACTCTTTTTTAAACTTGAAAATTGTTAAAGAATGAGGCTTGACGTCAATACTCATCCTAGGGGAAATATGATCAATTATATAACTTCCACAGCTAACTGAGTCATCCATATATAAACCGTCCTATCACCACTAATATTTAATGTGGCTGGTGTGAATATTGAAATTAAAGCAATTAATGCTCCTATTATGGGGAGTATTTTAAAAGAACTGGATTTATCTCTAAACAATATTTCTGAATTACCAATCTCAGTTGGGACGCTAGAGTCACTTGAAATTCTTAATATTCGCTTTAACCCAATAGACAAATTGCCAGAATCGCTAAAGAATCTTAATAAATTGAAAGAAGTCATAGAGACAGAAGTAATCACTAAGGAGCTGTTAGAAAAAATAAATATAATTAAAAAAGAATTAAACTCTAATAGACGTGAGTTTTAAAGTATCAAATAAGCAAAATATTGATTAATTTATAATTTCTTGAGTTTATTTAGCAAAGCCCAGATTTCAGAACATATTTCTTTAGACATATATCATGGTCTAAAATTTAATATTTGATATTCAAGCCCTCTTCATTTCTTCACTACCCAATGCACTAGTAAAGAATCTATAGAAGTACATAAATATAAATTATAAAATTGTTATTACTATTATTAGAAATGATAAAAAGTGAATATTTATGAGTGAAGAGAAAGATGCTTTACGTAAACTGATAATGTTGATATCAGATTTACGTGCGAAGGACGAGGAGAGATACGAGGCGCACGTGAAAGGGTTACGCCTGATTTCGTGATCCCGCGAATTTCATGAATGAAACTATCAAGATGATTAGCGCCATTGAATCTCAGATGAATAAACATTGGAGCACTGTATTGGAATCGTTAGGTGAGTTAAATGAAAGTATCACTGCGAATTTAGATTCATTATTAACAGGAATTAACCCAAAAGGTCTACGAGAAACGTCAAAATCCTTAAAAGAAATAATGGATACGATGAATAAAAGTGTACAAACAATGAATTTAGAAAAAGTTATGAGTGAATTAAAATTCTTGAAATCTGGAGGAATAACTTATGTACCTACTCAAGCTGGATCTGTTGCACAACAACCTGAACAAATTTCCGCAGGTACCAACTTAAATCCCCCAGGTCTTAAACGTCCTGGTGGTGCAAAGGCAGCAGGTAGTGAGGAAGAATGGGTTGATCCCAGTGACCAAGCAGAAATAGATAAAAGAAAAAAGGAAGAGGAAGAGGGTCAACATCTGTTAAAACCATCAGATTTCTTTGGCATGTAATTAAGGTTTTGTAAACCTATTCATAAAAGGAGTCAATTTAGTCTTTACTTCTTCTATATTTTCCCCTATTTTCTTAAACTTTACTACAACTGTCGGTTTTCTCAATTCATTCCTTATTTTATTTTTTAATAATTCATAACAGCTTGAGTAATTTGAATAACAGTCCGAGACTTGATTGAAAATGACTCCATCAAACCCTCGTTTTTTAATGTATCCTGAATATGAATTAGCTAGTGTAGCGCAATTTTTTAAACATTGAATTCCCTTATATGAAGCATTTAAAAGATATCGAGCATAGTCTTCTATGGGATCTGAATCTTTCGAAACTTGAATCTCATCCAGTAATCCTAAAACATCCCAATCAGCATAAATGGATCTACCACCAAATTTATATATAATTTCATGAATTGCTGGCTCCCATCCATTAAATATTGGGGAGATGAGCAGTCGAGGGGTGTTTGAAACATCCATACCTATGCCCTTCTTTATTCTTTCTCTCATCTCTTTTACTAATTGACTTAAGTTTTCTAAATATCTCTGAGCATTAGAATTATAATCCTGAAATGAAATTGTAAGAAGCCCTAGAATTTCAGCGAATGTCGCAGGGTTACAAGGATAAAAGTCTGATTCACCAATTTCATGTAGAATTGTTCTATAATATCTCTTAACTTGGTTTCCAATACGGAATTGTTTTTTTAAACTGTTGTCAGTCACAATATTGCCTGTAGTAAGCTCTAATTCAACTATAGCCTGTTCAATATTATTCTTCATTATATCTAAAACTTTTCCATCTCTCTCTTGTGGAATATTAACCCAAATTTGATTTGGTATCATAGTTTTCAAAGATCCAGAATAAGTATTACATTCATCACACCGCAATGTAAAATTTAAGTTTGCATCTAAATTCTCATATTGAGATTTATGCATTCCATAAATAGAGTGCACGCCATAACATAATTCAGAAGCTTTGCTATCCTTTATTCCTAACTCATACATTTTATTGTATTTAACATTTATGGTGCTTATTACATCATTTATTATCGTATCAACTATTTTTAAGAAATCAAGTTGACGCGCAATACCTAAGAGGTTTGTTGTTATATCCCACCCAAATAAGTTTTTTGCCGTATTCAGGGCTATTAGATATAAATTAAGTTTAAATTTCTCCAATCGAATTGGAAATACGGGAATGGAATCTGCCGCAAAAACTAGGTCTGGCAAGCCTAAAGCCACCGAAATTAACTTTTTTTTTTCATTATTCCTTTTTTTTTGTAAATAGTCTCTTCCTGTTAAGAAATTATAAGCAATTTTCAACACTGAAGTAAAACTTACAACATCATCGGCATATATGCTCATTCTATAAAAATCTCCAAAAAGGTTCAGATTATACTGTTTTTTAAGATTCTACATTGGTTTATAAATCATATGTTGGTATTAAAATTTTTGAGAATCGTGCCAATAAAACATTAGTTTTTGCTATATTTTATTGATTACAGATATTTACAAAATTTATTATAATTTCTGCCCCGTGTTGTTGTGCTTTTTCAATAATTTCTACATCCTCTTGATTTCTATAGGTATGATTTACAAGGTGAGTTTCAGGATGAAATTGAACTGAATAAATTGGTCTAATTATATGACGCATATATTGGATTGTATTATAACCATAAAGAACTTTAGTTGTAATTATTTCAAATTTCTTTAGTATTTGACGGTCATCTGGGGGTATAAAGTCTCGGTGTTGAATATCTACACATATTTTTTTATGCCCAATCAACTTATCAGTTTTGTTTAACAAAAGTGGGATGATTCTTCCACCATCGTGGGGGTTACTCATTCGATATACTTTCCCATTAAAGGCAAAGCCAGTTAAATGGAAACCAAAACAAATTGCTAATATTGGTATGTTTTTAGCTTTTTTAATTAGTTTTAGCACTAATTTAAATTTGTTTCGTAAGGTTTTATTGTCATAAAACTCAGATACATTGATTTCTGAGCCTGTGAGAATTATCCCACTGCTAGACTTCAAAATATCCATATTGACTTGAGAATAATGGATAACCTTCACACTAGTATCAGGGATCTTTTGACTAAAAATTTCCACCAAGCTTCTTAATCGATCTGTTTGAAAGTTAACTGAAAAATTATCAATTATATAGATGGGATTATTCTTTTTGTTTCTTTTTATTTCATTTGTCATAATTCTCCATTTTCAAGCTTTTATGTGCCTAATTAACCAAAGAATAATTTATCTGTACATTTCCATGAATGCACCGAGCCTTGTGCTAATTTGTTCCACATTTTCTCCCATTTTATTAAAAGTAAGGGATATACTTGGTATCTCTAATTCATTACGTATCTTTTCTTTTAACATAGGATAACAATTTGATACAGAATGACATCCAAATACTTGTACAAATACAAGCCCATCAACCTTTAAATTCTTAGCTAATCTTACGTATGAATCAGTTAATGTATCGTTGTCACACCCAATTCCATTTGCAGTTATGTTCATTAAGAATTTAGCGTATTCTTCAACTGGGTCGGTTCTGTTTGAAATTGGAATATTATCCAAAAATCGTAGCATATCCCAGTCACCGTACAAGGCTCTTCCTTTTCTAAAGTCATTAGTTATATTGTCCATTCTAAAATTCAAGTCATCAAAGAGTATAAAGCAAAACTATTTTTAGTCTTTTTTAATCATTATAAAAGTAGTTAAAGTTTAGAATTTTTTCATAATTTTTTAATAAAATTTGATTCACTATTTAGTGAACTTAAGAAAAAGTAAATGACAAGTATTAAAAATTAAAGAAAATCTTTTTAAAGGTAAATTGTTCTATTTCATATAATTTAAAAGTTATAATACTATTATACCCCCTATAAAGCAAAATAGAAAAGTTGACTGAAAAATAATTATCTTGCCCGTCGAATTGTCGTCGTCCGTTATTTTAGCATTAAAAAAAGTCACTCCTGAGATTGAAAATAGAGAGTTTTTGGAAAATTATATAATATCTCGTCTAGAATATTTATTTGATGACCTTGGTATCGATGAGAGCAATGCAAGATTATTCTCAATCCCAGAACAAGATGCTAAATACTGGAATGATCATTATGGTATAGACGTTAAAGATTTAATAGAAGATTATACTATCGTAAAGGGTGATGTGTTATTTTATGATTCAAGTAGTTGGGAGAAACCGGCTCCAGAAGAGGAGGAGTTATTAGAAGATTCGTTCTATCGATTTTTTCACTATAAATATCGAGTATCTGATAAGAGTATTAAATTAGTTGGGGATGAATTAATTTTAATTAGTTCTCATATAATTGCTCCTTAGCCCAAGTATTGTCTATTTAATCAATAAGTCTTTAGGAGGCTCATATCTTTTTTAGTTAACTTCAAGAGTTAATGATAAATTTTTCCTTTAAATTATCTAGTTGCAATTAGTTATATTTTTATGAGTATTACAAATCTTTACTATTCTTTAGGGTATTATAGATTTATTTAAATTATATAGCCAAAATTCTGAAAGCTAATTAACGGCTTATTTCATTAAAAAGTAAGTTCATCAAGGATTATACTTATTTTCTTGGAAACTAATTTTCTGAAAAAGAAAGAGATTTGAAGAAGAGTGAAATTCTTATAGACCTTTATGTCTTTAAGAAATCTTGAGCCAAAGTTCACTACAAACTGAAGTTATATAAAGTGAAAAAATGCTTTAATCTCTATTATTGCTGATTCACTCCGGAATAAATTTGTAAATATGGTAGAGATTTATTTGTACATCTCCATGAATGCACCGAGTCTGGTACGAACTTGCTCTAAATTTTCCCCCATTTTATTAAAAGTCAAGGATATTGTTGGTATCTCCAATTCTGAATGAATTTTTTGTTTTAGCATGGGATAGCAATTTGATATAGAGTGACACCCAAAGACCTGCACAAAAACCAATCCATCTACATTTAGGTTCTTAGCTAATCTTACATATGAATCTGTAAGCGTGTTATTGTCACAGCCTATTCCGTTTGCAGTAATATCCATCAAAAATCTCGCATAAGCCTCAACAGGATCAACACGATTTGTTATCGGGACATGGTCTAAGAAACCTAACATATCCCAGTCTCCGTACAAAGCTCTCCCATTCTTCTCCGCGATTATCCGATGCGTCTTCGGTTCCCAACCACCGAACATGGGTGTAATTAATATTTTGGGCATTCCGGAAACATCCATCCCAATGCCTTTTCTTACCCTCCCTCTCATCTCATTTAATAAAGAAGCAATATTATCTTTAAATCGAGTAGCATTTGAATTGTAATCATGAAAGCTAATATTTAATAACGCGAGAATTTCACTAAAGGTTGCTGGATTGCATGGATAAAAATCCGAAGTACTTATTTCATAAATAATATCTTTGTAAGACTGACGTATTTGATTGGCAGTTTGTAGATGATCTCTAAAGACTTTATCACTATAACCGTGATCGCTAATTTTCTCTAACTCATTTATCCCATTGTTTATGTTATCAATAAAAAGTTCTAATGTATTTCCTATATTCCTTGGAGGAATTTCAATCCAAATTTGCTTAGAATGATTTCCAATTGTTTTTAATGATTCTAAATATTTATTCCAAGCACTACATCGTATAGTATAATTTAAATTCGCAGCACAGTTCTTTCCTTTTGATACATTCATTCCGTAGAGCGTTTTAACACCGTAACAAAAATCCGTGGGGATTCCACTTTCTTCACCTAAGTCATACATTTCATTATATTTGTTGGTTATGGCATCGATTACATTTTCAATTGTATCATCGATGGTTTGGCTGACATTTTTTAAACCTAGTTTTTTCAAAAAACCTAAAAGGCTAGAAACACCGTCCCACCCAACAATATTTGAAGCAGAACCTAAATATTTGAAATATTTTTGAACATCAAATTCATGCATTCGTATTGGTAATATTGGAATTAAATCTGGGAAAGAATAAACTAAGTCCGAAAGAGGTAAGGCTACGGCTATTAACTTCTTTTTCTCTCTAAACTTTTTTTTCTTAAGGTAATCTCTTCCCATTAAAAGATTATGGGTTATCTTTAAAACAGAGGAAAATCTTATCAATTCATCCGCTACTAAACTCATCTTTTTCACAACATCTCTATAAATGCTTCTATTCTTGTTGATAACTGTCCTCTATTGGCTCTAGAATAATCTCGTTCAAGGTTCAATACTGAAATACCCTTTTCCTGTAATAGGTTTTTTAAATGTGAGGACATAATAGACATATGGTCACAAAACTTAATAATGTGATTTATAACACCTATTTTCTTTCCCGTTTTATTTGTATAGTTCTTCGAATATGTTTCTATTTGTGAAATCTTACTCTCCAAAAAGTTAGGAACTGAATGATCTCCATAAATATTTCTCTTAAATCGATGGGTTATTAAGTCAATCGGATCTTTTGAAGAATCTAGCACATTTTCTTCAAAGATTTGGGAATAATAATTAAAGCCAACCCATGTATCAAAAAAGATCACGTTGCCACCACCCTCTTCAATTAATTCATTTAAGTAATCATCAATGAAAATAGAACAACCAGTAAGTAAAATATCTTTGGAATGGCTTGGTTTATGGATATTTTTCTTTTCTTGAATAAGTGTTTCTAATTCAGGAAGGATATCTGGTCCGTATAACATCGCTTTTTGTAAAATCTTTAACTTCTGAGACCCCTCCACTGCTAAATTGCTTAATTCTAATAACTTTTGCTTAAGACTATTATAATTCTTAATACTATTTATTAAATCTTGAGCATCTATTTTGGTTTCTTTTATCTCTTCAAGTTGTGCTTTTAATTCTAATAACTCAATTTTAAAATATTTTAAACTACTCTCAGTGTTAGTGTATGAAACATAAAAATTTAAGCGGGGTATGTTAAAGTATTTGGCTATAACTTCAGAAGCACATATATCTGAAACACAATGATTTGAGACAATAAAATAATCAATTAATTCTACAAACTTATATTTGTCTGGTTTAATGGAAAACGCCCCTATACAAGATTGAGCGAATGCACAAGTTGACGGAGAGAGGAAATCATGACTAGCATCCATTAATTCATCATTTCCCGCAAAAATCATCCTTAAGGGAACAAATCCCGCAGCGTCTATTAATTCTTCAGGAATATTATCATGAGACATAAAAGCTACAATTTTTTTACCCTTTTCCTTCTTTTCCTTAAGGTATATATAATATTCCGATAAGAGCTCAGAATTGGCCATTTTCATAAATAAAATAATGTTGAATTAATAATCAAAAAGGAGTTAATTGCTCATAAAATTTCTTGATATAAAGAATAAATGCAAAAAAAATTTAGTCACCATTATTTTTTTGAGCAATTAAGGCTGCTCCGATGGCTCCAGTCAGTTCTGGTTGATCAGGAGTAACTATTTCAAATCCTAACTCATCTTCTAGGAATTTTTTAACAGCTATATTCTTGGCTACACCTCCACAAAAAACTAGTAAAGGAGCTACACCTATACGTTTAGCCATGCCTGCAACTCTTCTTGCAATGGATTTATGAATCCCTGAGGCTATATTTTCTTTCTTGGTTCCTTTTGCAAAAAGTGAAATAACTTCAGATTCAGCAAAAACTGTACATGTAGAACTTATTGACGCTGGGTTATTTGATTGTAGACCTAATCCTCCAATATCCTCAATGGGGACTTCAAGGGCATTTGCCATGACTTCCAAAAACCTGCCTGTGCCGGCAGCGCATTTTGACTTTAAAATTTAAATTCTAAATTTATCATTCATCTGAAAGTCAATCACATTCCCCGTCTTTTCTGATATCAAAATGGCTTTACTATCTTGACCGCCAATGTCTATCACAGAGTGAGTCTTTGGAAAGAAGAACTGTACTCCTCTTGCGTGGGCTGTTATTTCAGTAATTCGATCATCAGCGAATTCGATTGTGTTCCGACCGTAGCCAGTCGACATAACAAAAACTTCATCTCTGCTTAGATTGTTTGCTTCTAGGATATCATTAAACAAATTGAGCCCTATTCTCTTAAAGTCGTAGGTAGATCTCTCTGTTCGGAAATCCAACAAATTTTCATTATCAAGTAAAGCAATCTTGGTTGCTAATGAGCCAATATCTATTCCTATAAATGCTTTCAAATCTAATCTCGTCGTTCTTTAATTATGATAATAAAAATGAAACTTAAAAGATAAAATTTACCAAATAAAAAAAGCTAAGAACCATCTAAAAATTTATGTAGAGTCTAAATAATCTAATAAACTTTATAGAAAGAGTTTTTCCATGTATCTACAGAAACTACTCCACCTATAGGATAGCATCTGAATGTTGTAAAACATGTATTTGAATCTTCCTCTACCTCAAACTGCTGGTTTATAAATTCTAAAACATTGCTATTAATTATATATGACGATTCAAATATTTCTTTGGCCCCAGATTGTCTTAATATGTTATTATAGTCTTGTGTTTTGGAACCTTTATGAATTAATAATATGAGTGCTGGTATATCATAGATCTTCCAATATCCATAATTAAACATAGGAAATTTATTAAGTTCTTCTCTTAACGCATCATCAAGAGAACCTCCAATTACGAATAGGAACTCTCTCCCAAGAGCCTGTTTCTCATCAAAAGATTGCATATGATCCTCCGTAAAGTTCCCTAATACGCTTAAATCCCCACGAAATACCAATGTATCAAACAATTCTACTAAAACAAACCCCCGTTTTAAATAACTTCTCTTTAGACCGTTCATAGCTCCCCTATATACGTCTAATGCTACTTCATTAGCCAAGAAGAGTATCCCTCTGTCCATTATATCCACCGTTCCTTTTATTCACAAATATAATAATAAAATAAAAAATCTTACATGGGGTATTTTTAAGTTATTTGACCAAGCAATAAACTAATTAACAATGTTACTACCCCAGCAGTTACTAAGTGGAGTGCATATCTTAATTTTCCTCCCCCCGAAATATTTCCTAAAAATATTCCTAAATATACGAGTAACCCCGCAAGAATAACATAGGAAAACATAAAATGCATAATCGTTAACGTCGCCCCAAAGAAAAATGGAATTAGTGGAAGCAGACTACCGACGGCAGGAGCACCCCCATCTACCAGAGATGCAACAATAGTAGCAAAACTCTCAGCTTTTTCGAGGAGCGTTTTGGGAACTTTATTTTTCTTCTTACCGTTACCTTCTTCAGCAACCTCAATTGTATCCTCAATGATTGCCATATCTCTTTTCATATCTGATAACTTTTTCCTACGCTCAGCCTCCTCAGACAGGAAAGCCCCCCACAACCCAGAGAGACCAATCGCAATGGTCGTCATAATGCCTGTAATCAAGACATTTTGAGGGGTAAATAGATCTGATTTTGGACCCAGAAATATTATAAATATACCACTAACAATACCAGCACAAGTTAATGCTCCATCAAAGCAATTGTTAAAAAACTTACGACGAGAAATTTCACCTAAATCTGAAAGTTCTCCATATTGTTTCCAATTCCTTATAGTTTTCCGGATGCTCTTCAATTTTCCTCTCCGAAAATAAATTGTAATTTAGGTAGAAATGTTCTGGTTAAGATTATTCAAATCACATTAACAATTTAATTATTTATATAATTTCTTTATTTTAAATATATTTTATTCTCAAATATAAAATTTCATGTTTTTTGTCTCTTAATTTGAATAATCGATTTCTAATTGAAGTAATATAATAAAAAAAATAAGGAAAATATATTGTAACTATAATTCTTCTTAATTTCCTTTATAATTGCCTTTACGCTTGCCAAAGAATGCAGCAATCCCTTCTCTTAAATCCTCTGTTTTCATTGTCAATGAATGTTGATCCGCATCCATGTGCATTATTGCTTGATCTAGAGCACCAATGATGTGGTTAATGCTTTTTTTTATCATCTGAGCAGGAATAGGTGGCATTTCTACATAGTTTCTTGCAATCTCTATAGCCCTTTCTAACAATCCCTCCCTTGGTACTATCTCACTTATGAATCCCCACTTAAGAAGTGTTTGGGCATCATTATTTTTACCCAATATAATCATTTCTTTTGCAAACGTAGGTCCTATTAAATGAACCACTAGAGGGACAGAAACCCATGATAAATTCATCCCTAACCTAGATTCTGGAAAACCTGACATACAACCTTCAGCCCCAATTCGAAAATCACATGCGGAAACAATACATGCTCCACCGCCCAGAGCCCCACCGTTAATGGCAGCTATCGTAATTTGGTCAATCATAAATATTTTACGTATCATTCTTGGTCCTATTTGTTTGGCCCTTGTTTGTTCAAGTAATGTAGAAGGACTTCTTTGTTCTTTTAAATCTGCTCCCACACTAAAATACTTACCCGCACCGGTAAAGATTACTACACGAGTTTCTGTATCTCTTTGAAATTCTCCTGTTACTTGTTCAATTTCACGCATTAAAGTTGAATTGAGTGCGTTGAGCTGATCTGGACGGTTAAGTGTAACTATAGCTATATGATCATCACGCTTTTCAATCAAAAGATGCTTATATTCCATATTTATCCACATTAATTTATTAAATTCTAAAATCAAAGGTAATTTTATGTTTAAAAATCATTTATCATTCAAATACTAATTAGAAAATTGATGGTGAGGCGCAATAATGGGCTTATTACCGTTTATTTTCAACAAACCTATATTTTTATTTATCTAATCATTTAGGTTAATAGAAGAAAATTAAATATAGTTGCAAATTTCTTATGAACAAAATTAAAGACGAAATTGTTTCGATGCTCATTGAGCATTCTAGAA
The DNA here is from genome assembly GCA_964486045.1 of uncultured archaeon. GTDB lineage: Archaea > Asgardarchaeota > Lokiarchaeia > Sigyniarchaeales > SOKP01 > Loki-b32. Next base: position 51,769 of record CAZALK010000007.1, on the reverse strand, counting down.
TATTGTACTCTACGATATCAGATATGGGTGTTTATTATTCAACCTGGGCGAAAGACTATGAATCTAACAAAGAGAGCTTAGATAAGAAAAAAATAAAAATGCAATTACGTGAAGAGGATGCAGATGGTATTAAAATTCAATTGATCCAGAATTATGCTGAAGCTGGTGCTCATGGACTAGGAGACTATGTTGCTCTGATTCTCCGAATGGACAACGTGATAAATTATCCACTTGAGTTTGTTGATATGCTGCCTAAAATTAAATTAGACGACAGAAAGGATGATGATATAAAGAATAGGTATGAAAAATTAATTAATAAGACCATTAATATGGGTGACGTCTTAAAATCTACAATAAAAAGCCTTAGAGATTCAGGTAATCCCGAAATTGTTTTTAACAACACTACAATGATTCACGAGATTGAAAATGAAGTTGATATAATATATCGACAGTTTCTAGAACACTTATACTCTGACGAGAGCTTAGATATACGAAAGCTTCTCAGAATTAGAGACAGTATCGTTTTACTGGAGAGTATGTGCGACAAAATCCATGATATTGCTGATTTAATAAGAATTTTATTGTACCAATAGAATTTTTTTTACTAATTTTTAGAGCTAAGTATTGGTTCTACATTTTTTCTCTTGAAATGAGAAAATTTATACGCTAAATTATATTATTCAAATTTAAAATTATAAATTAAATTAAACTTAAACAAGGATGTAAGAAGTATGAAAGGTAAACAGAAATTTTATGTATTACTCGGATCATTCCAAATCGTTTTGATTTTGTTAGTAATTTTTACATCTAACGGGATCATTTCATTTGTAGCCGCTCAAACAGACCCCAATTTAGCATACTATGATACTGCGACAACGATATCTTTAGCGATAGCTACTGCGATTTCGGTAAGTTCAGCAGTATTAGGAAGCGCTTGGGCTATCAGAACTGTTGGTACTGCCGCAATTTCTTCTCTATCCGAACGAGAAGAAGCTTTTTTTAAGGCTTTTTTAGTTGTGGCATTATGTGAGGCATTAGCGGTATACGGATTAATCGTAGCGATTTTATTATGGACTAAAATACCGAGTCCAGCGTAAAATGCAAAAATCTTTATACTTGATTATTCAAAAAGATTTATCTAGGATGCAGATATCGGAGTGATGAGTATTCTTAAAGTTTATCTTCAATTTATCCCTTCGCATTGGTGAATTCTTAAATGAGTGTTGTTGTAAATTCTTACGCTTTTACTTACATTAAAATTGTTTTTCTAAAACAATTAATTATAGATGATTTAACTCTTCAAAAGTTAAAACAAATTACTGAAATCAAACAACTTATTGAGTTTATTAGAATGTATTACCCAGGATTAAGCATTAATACATACACTATCGAAGATATCGAAGTTGCTCTAGTTGAAATGTATATTAAATTAATAGGAAGAATTTTATCATATACTCCAATAAACATGAAGAGGTTTCTAAGAAATTATTTACTGAAATATGAAATTAGGAATATTAAGAATATCATTTTAGGGACTATATTAGAGATGAATGCAGATGAAAAGTTATCAATGGTTAACCAAACTGCAGAGAAATACTTGAATAATTCGGATTTTATTAAAAGATTAACTGAAATTTCCTCATTAGATGAAATTCAACTATATTTGAAAGACACTAAGTATAATAGAGCAATAAGAGAAGGAATTCTTTACTTTAAAAATGAAAATGAAGTTTTTGTATTAGAAGCATTTTTAGATCAATTATACTACGAAAATTTAAAGAAGGAAATAAAGGTATTGGACAAAAAAGAAAAAAAGATGATCTCTTTATATGTCAAATATACTACAGAAATATATAATTTAAATACGATATATAGAGGCATCATTAACAAGATTGATCCAAAATTGTTATCCCAATTTTTGGTTGATAATTTTTTATTTTTAGACAAAGATAAATTGGAGAATTTAATTAATTTAACAAACATTGACGATTTTATTTTACATCTAACCCAATATTATAGGAAAATCAAGGATATTAGACTTTATTTTATATCTTCAACACTGGATCCAAAACATTTAATTTGGTCGATTGAAAAAATATATGTAAATTATTATTTTAAATCTTTTAAAATTAAAATTGATGACATTGATTATCAGACTATTTACAGGATCTTAGAAGTCCTTATTAAAAAAGACGATGAAATTCGTTTGTATGTGTTACCACAAGTAGTGAAATTACTGCAGCGTAAATTCAAATTATTGAAAAAATAAAAAAGAGGGAAATCATGGAAATTTTTAACTGGATAAAGGACATCGAAAAGGTTTATGACGATTTAATTAATAAAGCAAGAGAAGCAAATCTAAAAGAAATTGAAGAATTTCGTGATTCACAAGAAAAGGTGTTAGGAGAGTTGCTTGATCTTAAAAAAAAGCTAGTAAATGACACTCTCCTTGTACTTTCAGATGAGGTTAGTTCTAACATCAAATCATTTGAAAAGGAACTGAAAAGCGCGATTAAGGAGATCAAAAGCTCGTATCAAGAAAATGTTGATGATTTAAAGAAGCTTATAATAGGTAAATTAGGTACTGATTTTTAGTGGCTGATCAAAAAGTAATTATTATAGGGAGCGAAGAGCATGTGCTAATGCTCGCAATGTTGGGAATAGAAGGCATTATAGTTGAAAAAAGTGAAGAATTTTTAAAATTATTTAGAGATCTAATAAAAAGGCCATCCATCGGAATGATTCTCATCGCTCTTGAATTGCCAAAGGATATTTCGAATTATATAATTGATTTTAAGATAAATAATAGAAGACCATTCATATTCATCATGCCTGATTTATTTAAAACTGATGTAGACAAAGAGGATTTAATTTTAAATAAAATTCTAGGCGCAGTATCAGATATTATATAAATAAATAGTGAGTTGAATAAATATTTCTGAAGAGAAAGGGAAAATTGGAAATTTAGGATTATTTATGATTGAAAAAGCGCAGAAAGAAATTAAAGATCTTAATCAACAAACCTTGTTTCAAAAAGCTGAAATTAAAAAAAGATACATTGATAAGACTTTAGAAAGGTCTTCAAAAATTAGAAAACGATTCGCAAAAAACTATACGAATTATTTAAATCAATCTCTATCTTCTACCCTGTTGAAAGGAAAAGAAATCGCTTTGAATACAAAAAATGAATTAATTAGCAATCTAAAAATAACGTTAAATTCTTTGATAAGTGAGAAAATAAAAAAAAATTACGAAAATTATATCAAATATTTAATAGACTTAACAAAAAAAGTCAATCCTAACATTAAAAGACATCAAGATATTGAACTTCTTCTTAATTCTAAAGATTTTGATTACTTTATGAAGAATTATAGTAAATTAGAAAAGATTTTTGATGTTCCGGTCGAAATTCACGAAGATAAACAAGAGTTTATTGGAGGGTTTAAAGTTAGGATCAGTGGAGGGCTGATATCTTATGATTACACAATTAAGAATTTAATAGACAAAAACTCTGTGTATATACAGATGGAAATCTCGAAGATTATTGACAATATCGAGATGAAATCAATAGAAAATAAGTTAGATAATTTTATTCAGATTCAGAAAAATAAAATAACAGAAGTTCTAAGAAAATATGATCAAATCCAAATCTGATTCAACCTTGCAGGAAGGTTATATTTCAGCTATCAACGGATCTTTAATCCATATCAGGGGGATTGAAAACTCAATAAAACTACATAATCTAATTAAAATTATTAATCATAATATCCTAGGAGAAGTCATTCAAATCTATTCCGATCACGTAGTTGCTCAATGTTTTGAAAATACTATAAATTTAAGAATTCGTGATAAGGTAGAAGGATTAAACGAACCACTTTCAATGGAATTAGCTCCAGGGTTATTGGGAAACATTTTTGATGGAATCCAAAGACCTCTTCAAGAAGCTTTTGAAATTTTCAAAGACGGTGGATTAAAAAGAGGGCTTGAGATACCATCATTATCAAGAACAAAAAAATGGCATTTTATTCCCTCAAAAAAGGTAAAAGTAACCATAAATAGTGGAGATGTAGTTGGAATAATCCAAGAAACTCAGGTTATCTCTCATAAAATTATGATTCCTCCTGGGATTTCAGGAGAATTAATTCATATAGTAGAAGAGGGAGATTATACAATAATCGATGATATTTATCAAGTAAAAGTGGGAGATGATAAAAGATCTTTTTCAATGCTACAAAAATGGCCAATAACCAAATCTCGACCATTTAAGGAGAGATATTTACCGAATGAACCACTAATAACGGGGATGAGAGTCATCGACTTATTATTTCCCATAACAAAGGGAGGTACTTGCGGTGTTCCAGGAGGATTTGGAACCGGAAAAACTGTGATTCAGCAATCTTTGGCAAAATGGTGCGACGCTGATGTAATCGTGTTTATTGGGTGTGGGGAGCGAGGAAATGAAATAGCAGACGTTTTAAAACAATTTACCGAAATTATTGATCCCAAAACTGGCCGTCCATTGCTGGAACGTATCATTCTTTTTGCAAATACCTCAAATATGCCTGTTTCCGCACGGGAAGCAAATATTTTTTCAGGAGTCACCATCGCTGAATATTACAGGGATATGGGATATGATGTTGCTGTTATGGCAGATAGCACTTCAAGATGGGCAGAATCTTTGAGAGAAATTTCCGGATTATTAGAAGAAATGCCAGCAGAAGAAGGGTATCCTGCTTATTTACCCTCTAAACTCTCGAGTTTTTATGAAAGAGCTGGTGTGGTTAAATTACTTGGAACTGACGAGCTAGGTAATGAAAAATCAGGGTCATTAACTATAATTGGTTCAATATCTCCGCCCGCTGGAGATTTTAGCGAACCTGTGACAGCCACAACCAAAAATTTTGTTCAAGGAATTTGGGCTCTGGATTCAAACTTGGCATATTCGAAGCACTATCCAGCAATAAACTGGCTTAACTCATATTCCAATTATCCAGAATACATTACAGAATGGTGGCTTGAGAGAAATTTTGATTGGCCTGAAATAGATCTTGACTGGTCTCGGTGTAGAAAGCAAGTAAATGAAATCTTATCTTATGATCATGAATTACACTATATTACTCAGTTAATTGGGGAAGAAAATTTACCAGACGAACAACAATTAATTTTATTTATAGCAAAGTTGATTAAAAATGGTTTTCTAATACAAAGCGCTTTTGATGATATTGATAATTATACAGATACTAAAAAATTATTAGGTATAATTAAACTTATTTTATTGTTGTTCAAAGAAGGAAAAGAACTTTTTAAACAAGGCTTTTTAATGGATGATGTCAAAGATTTAGAAATAGTTAATGGTATTTTAAGAATAAATCATGTTATTCGAAATGAAGATTTTTATTTAATTGAAACTTTAAAGAAGAATTTACTCAATGAAATTGAAACTTTAAAATTATTACATGGAGCTTTTAAAGGAAAATGAGCGTAATATATAATAAAATTAACCAAATTATTGGACCGTTATTATTTTTAGAAAATTTACATGATGTTCAATATGGGGAAATTGTCCAAATTAAAACGACCGATGGCCAAAATCGGACTGGACAAGTCATAAAAATGACTGAAGATGTAATAGTGGTTGAAGTTTTTGAAGACACAACTGGAATCTCTTCTGAAAATGCTGAAATTACATTTACTGATGAAACTTTCAATGTAAAAATTTCAAAAGATATGTTTGGGCAAACTTTTAACTCAATGGGAAAACCAATTGATATTAAGACTAAAGCAATATCTAACTCTGAAATTTTAACTGATGTTCAGAGAGACATAAATGGAGTGCCAATTAATCCCTTTGCACGAGAGTATCCTGTTGATGTAATCCAAACGGGGATTTCTGTAATTGACGGTTTGTTTACATTGATTAGAGGCCAAAAACTCCCAATCTTCAGCGGACAAGGGATGCCCCATAACAAACTTGCTGCTCAAATTGTTACTCAAGCTAAGGTTATGTCGGAAGAACCTTTTGCGATCATTTTTTGTGGGATTGGGATTATTCAAGATGAAGCAATTTATTTCATGAATCGTTTTCAAGAGAGTGGGAACCTCCAAAATATCATTTCTTTCATAAATTTCGCCGATGATCCAATTATAGAACGGATAATAATTCCAAGGGTGGCACTAACCACTGCAGAATATTTTGCTTTTGAGAAAGGCATGCACGTACTTGTGATTTTAATTGATATGACTAATTATGCGGAAGCTCTAAGAGAATTGAGTTCAGCGAAAGAAGAAATTCCTAGTAGGAAAGGATATCCCGGTTATCTATATTCTGATTTTGCTTCAATTTACGAGCGTACAGGAAAAATTAAAGGGAAGAAAGGGTCGATAACTCAAATCCCGATTCTCACGATGCCCAACGATGATATTTCTCACCCTATTCCAGACACCTCTGGCTACATTACAGAAGGGCAGCTAGTTCTAAGTCGTAATTTACATAAGAAAGGAGTATACCCACCGTTTGAGGTTTTAGCTTCTATTTCACGATTAATGAAAGATGCAATTGGAAAAGAAAATACTCGCGAGGATCATGCTGATGTGAGTTCCCAATTATTAGCTTCATATTCTAACTCTCTTGAAGTGAGAGACCTTATTTCAATCGTAGGAGAGGATGGTCTTAATTTTGATCAAAGAAAGTTACTAAAATTTAGTAATGATTTTGAACAAAAATTCATGGATCAAAAATCAAACGAAAATAGAGATTTTAACAGTACATTGAATCTTGCTTGGGACGTACTCTCTAACTTAAATAAAAATCAATTACTTCGAATTCATCAGTATTATATCGATAAACATTATCATTCAAAGGTGTAAGATATAAGTTTCAGAGATATTAAGCCAACTAAAACAAATTTAATGACATTGCGAAAAAGATTGGTTTTCGCTGAAAAAGGGGAAAATTTTTTAGAATTCAAAAGAGAACAATTAATATTTCAGATTAAAAAGTTATATAAAGATTATTTAGGTTATAGAAAAGAATTCATCAAAGTTTACACAGAAGCTTTAAAAAAATTATATCAAACCTATAAAGAAATGGGTAAAAGAAATTTAACTTTAATAAGTAAATTAAGTAAATTACAATTTACGCCAACCATAAATATTCAATATGTAAAGAAAATCGGGATTGTTGTACCAGAAATAACATACGAACTTAAGCAAGAAGAAAAACTTCCCGCTTATACTTTCGAAAATACCAGTCATTATGTTGATGATTTAAATAGGATGTTAAAAGATCTCTTCATTAATCTTTTCCATTTCTCTGAAATCGAAGACTTAATGTTGAAGCATGCTCTTAACTTTAAGAAAATTAACAGGAGGATAAGTGGATTGAAAAATGTAATCATACCTAGATTGAAGTTAAACGTCAAACACATAAAGGCAATACTTGAAGAAGTGGACCGAGAAAACTTTGTTCGCTTAAAAAAGATTAAAGATATAATAATCGAACATAAATAATAATATTAGAAATTAGATAGTAAACACTTACAATAAGAGGCTATTATATTGGGAAAAAGTAGTGAAAAAATATTTACTTTAATGAAAGCAGAGATAAGTAATAATCTAAAGGATAAACTATTGATTGAGCTCTCAAATATAAATTCTGTTCATATCAAGGAAAAAAAAAAGCCAAAAATTAAAGAAAACCTTGAGGAAAAAGAGCCACTTTTAGAAAAAATTAAAAAATTAAGAGAAAATTTGGATGACTTATTCAAGAAGCTTAACATTAACCCATATGATTTTGTAGATTTAAAAGTTGATAAAAAAGATAGAGCTGAGTTTGTCGCAAACGATATTAACGACTTAATTAACCATATCTTAGAGGATATTGAGTTTTATACCAATCGCTCTACTGAATTAAATAGGTACATTTCAAAAGAATTAATTGATTTAGAAAAGCTACATGTTATCAAAACCAGTTACCTATATTTAGAAAAAATAATGCTAAATAGAGAAAATATCTCAAATTTAAATCACTTTAATTTTAGAGTATTTACAACGTTTTCCAAGAATTTAAACAATTTAACCAATCTTTTTGATTTCTCTGAATTCCCTAACTTTTATGAAACATTCGAGGTTGCTGAGGATCGTATTGGATTTTATATTTTTTACCCTAAAGATAAAGAAGATGAGTTTAATGGGAGAATCCGCTTAATACATTCTGAAGAAGTCTCAATAATGAGAAGATATTTGTCAAAAGAAGGGATCAATTTTACACGAATTGAAGGTGAACTATCTTTTCGAGAACAAGAATTATCTAGATATCGAAAGGAACTACAGAGAATTATAGATATAAATATGCTGAAATTCGCAGGAATTAATGAAATCGTACAAAATATTGAGGAATACAACTGGGCAGATCATCAATTTGAAAGAACATTATCCAATCGTTTAATACTTAATTTTTTTGTACCATCATCAAAAAAGAAGAAAATTGAGCAAATTCTATTTACGAATTTCAAAGATAACATAGTAATAGAAACGTTAGATATCCATAAAAATAAACCCATATATGAAACTGATTTAAAAAAATCGGGATTAAAAAAAGGATTAAAAAAAGGATTAAAAAAAGGAATAAAAAAAGGAGAAATTTTAGATAAAGACAATGATGAATCATCTGAGGAACACGAGGAAGAGGAAGATTTAAGAAATGAAACTCCGACCGTTATGAAAAACGCATTTTTCTTTAGACCTTTTGAAACAATATTAAAATTGTATGGAACCCCAACCTATTCTGAGATTGATCCTACACCGTTCTTAGCTATTACATTTCCAATATTGTTTGGTTTGATGTTTGGCGATATTGGGCATGGTTTAGTCCTCATCATTTCTGGATTATTAGGGACCATTATTTTAAGGAAGCGAAGCAGAGATACTCGTAATATGTGTTGGATTATTTTTTATTGCGGCATTGCGGCTTTCTTAGTAGGATTTTTATACGGAGAGTTTTTTGGTTTGCATGGGGAGATAGAATTTTTCGGAATTACATTATTTCACATTGAACCATTGTGGGTTAATCCCTTAAATGAAATTATGACTGTATTCAAATTTACTGTAATAATTGGTATTTTTCACATTTGCTTGGGGTGGTTCGTTCAATTCCTGAATTATTGGAAACAAAAAAGGAAATATCTAGCATTTAGTGATTCTCTCATTAAGATTCTTTTACTAGTTGGTGGGGCAGTTTTGATTTTAGGAATTGGTTTTGACATTTATGTATGGATTGCACCTCCTTTTCCGATCTTATTAACGGTGATACCAGGGCTTTTATTATTGTTATTAAAACCTCTAGGAAAAATATTCAAGATTTCATACCTACAAGAAGAATCTATCGGAAGTTTAATAGGTGAAGGATCAATCGAGGCATTTGATACAGTATTATCCGTTATGAGCAATGTAGCTTCATATATTAGATTATTAGCTCTAGCACTTGCTCATATTGCTCTCTTGACCTCTATCAACGCCATGGTCAATATTGTTGAAGGAGAAGGAATAGGTATAGAGATTGTACAACTTATAGGGTCGATTTTTGGGAACTTGATTGTTATTTTGTTAGAGGGATTATTAGTCTTTTTAAATGCAATGAGGTTACATTTTTATGAGTTTTTAGGAAAATTTTATCAGGGTTCTGGCATAGATTTTTTTCCTTTTTATTTAGATGACGATTACTCCACAATTTCCTTTAGAGTTGGAGCTGAAAGAGATATTATTTCCGAGGAAATTGATAAGGAATTTGAGGTAAAGTCCGGAAAGGAGGATGTGAATAAGGCTGTTGACTATATTTCGAAAACCTATAGATGAAATAATTCGAATTAAATTAAAGCTATAAAACTCGATAAATGACTAATGATAATGAACCTAAAGAACCAACTCCTAAAAGGATTATATTCAAATTTATTATTTTAATTATTTACTTATCTGCTTTTATAATTATTTTTACAATAATAAATAGATTTGATGTAAATCCTTTTGTTGTAATAATTATACTTGTGTTTCTATTTTTAATATCTGCGGGTCCCTTTTTAAAACACCGTAAAAAATCTCTTTATTCTAGGATGTTTCCAGATAAAAAGAAAAGGATAGCTCTTAATACTCAAAGGAGAAAAGATAAATTTAAAATAAAAGAACCAAGACAGCCCCAACCAAAAGTTTTTAAGCACATAAGCCTTGATTTTAATTATTCTACACCACTAATAGGTAAATGTGAAAACTGTGGAAATATAATGCCCAAATTTGTAAAAAAGTGTCTTTTTTGTGGTAAGCAAGCTATGAAATAATATGGAAATGAAATAAAAACAATAGTTGAAAGATTAATGATAGAATCAACGAGAGAGGTTGAACGTGGATACATAACTGAGATTGTTGGATCTCTAGTCAAAATAAAAGGTTTAGAAAATTTTGTCCACCTTCACGATTTAATAAAGATATCTGATTTTAAAATTTTAGGAGAAGTTATCCAAATATATTCTGATTATATCGTCGCTCAATGCTTTGAAGATACCAAAAATCTAAGATTATATGGAGAGGTTATAAGTTTAAATGAACCCCTTTCAATGGAATTAGGTCCTGGGTTACTTTCTAATGTATTTGATGGAATTCAACGACCCTTAGAAAAAGTTTTTCAGAAGTTCACATCCGGTGGGTTAGAACGAGGTGTTGAAATTGAACCTTTATCAAGAATTAAAAAATGGCATTTTATTCCTTTAAGAAAACTTCACGATGATGTAAGTGGTGGTGATATAATTGGAACTGTTCAAGAAACATTGTCCTTAGAACATAAAATTATGGTACCCCCTAAAGCATCAGGAAAAATATCAAAAATTGCTCCCGAAGGAGATTATACTATTATAGAGGAAGTTTATACCTTATCAACGAATGGGAGTGAAAAACCCTTCTCGATGTTACAAAAATGGCCAATCACTAAGAGCAGACCTTTTGGTAAGAAGAAAAATCCAGAAAAACCGTTGATCACAGGTATACGTGTTATAGATTTATTATTTCCTATAGCTCGGGGAGGAACTATTGCAATTCCTGGTGGTTTTGGAACTGGAAAAACAATTATACAACAATCTCTAGCAAAATTTTGTGATGCCGATATTATTGTGTATATCTGTTGCGGCGAGCCGGGGTCCGAGGTTGCAAATATATTAAAACAATTTACGGAAATAAAAAATCGTAAAAATGGACGACCTTTATTAGATCATATCGTTGTAATCGCAAACACATCTAATATGCCCGTATCTGCTAGAGAGGCAAGCTTGTTTTCAGGAGTTACTATAGCTGAATATTATCGAGATATGGGTTATGATGTCACTGTTTTAGCAGATAGCACTTCTAGGTGGGCAGAATCCTTGAGAGAAATATCTGGGCTGTTGGAGGAAATGCCCGCAGAGGAAGGATATCCCGCATATTTACCTTCAAAATTATCTAGTTTCTATGAAAGGGCTGGTGTGGTAGAACCACTTGGAAGTGATAATTTAGGAAAAATTCGAACGGGTTCTTTAACTATTGTTGGTTCAATATCCCCTCCTGCAGGAGATTTTAGTGAACCAGTTACTGCAACAACAAAACGCGTTGTTCAGGTATTTTGGGCTTTAGATTCTAATTTAGCTTATTTAAAACATTATCCTGCTATCAGTTGGCTTAATTCTTATTCTAACTATCCAGGATCTCTCAAAGATTGGTGGAGTGAAAGAGATATAGAATGGCCTGAGATTGATCTTGATTGGTCAGTGTGTAGAAAAAAAATAAACGAAATACTTTCACAAGAACAAGAGTTAAAATATATTACACAGCTTTTAGGTGAAAAAAATCTCCCTGATGACCAACAACTACTGCTTTTTACTGCCAAAATAATTAAAAATGGATTTTTGGTTCAGAGTGCTTTTGATGAGATCGACAGTTTTACTGATCCAAAAAAACTACTCGGATTAGTGAAATTGATCCTTTTAATATATAATGAAGGTAAAAAACTTCTAAACCGTGGAAAACTAATTGAATCACTCTTGGATACAGAATTTATAACACGGATAATGCGAATAAGCCGAACAGTTCCAAATGAAGATTTTGAACAAATTGAAAATATAAAAAACAATCTCATGCAAAGATTAAAAATTAATCAATGATTTTACTTCTAAACTCTATCTTTAATTTTAGTTCAAAATCGAAGCAATTATTAAGATAAAAGTTTAAATATTGAACTTACTCTATTATTTATTGGGTACAAATTATATTTTTGGTATGTTTATATGTTAGAAGAATTAAGCTTTAGATCGATATTGGTACCAATCGATGGTTCTCCTAAAAGTTATGATGCGGTAAGATATGCTTCTAAAGTTTCAAAGATCTTTGAAGATTGTCCCATAATGATACTTTATGTTGTGAATAAGAAAAATTTAGATCGGTTTTTTTTCCACCAAGGAAAGAAAGTAGATTCACGTTATGTTAAATATCTTGAGGAATGTGAAAAAAATTGCCTAAAAGCAATTAGAGAAGCAAAAAAATGCGGTTGTCTCGATTTTAATCTTGAAAGTAAAATGATAGTTGGCACTCCAGAAGAAGAGATAATTAAGATGGCTGCCTACTACGATTTGATTATAATAAAATTAAGAGATAGTGAACATACTTCTGAAATTTTGCTTGAAAACATTACTGAAAGAGTAGCAAATTCCTCAAAAAAACCTGTCCTTGTAGTTCCTTAAACAAGATATTTTACTAGTTTTAGTAAATCAAAAAATATTAATTTTTAAATTTGTTATTTATATTAAGTAATATTTTCTATTTTACAATGATTCTTCAAGGAATTTTTAATATTCTCGATTTGTTCTTGACCGAAACAGAACTATTCTACAATGATGTAGATCGATTTTTTCATTTTCATTTACAGAAGGAAATTTCCAAATCATTAGGAATAAGTGGAATCACCTCGGATAATATAGACAAAGTTCTTCAAGATGTTGTATCATTCCTTATAGAACGGTTACAAGGATTTGGATTAGAAAAATCAAATGTTGAAAATAGATTTTCAAGCCATTTAGTAGAACTCAATGATAACGAGAGAAAACAAATTTCTACCTTAAATGATTTATACAGAATCAAACTTGCTCCGTTTATTTATGAAATCTTATTAGAACAAATTGTCTATTATCTAGTAGATCCAATGGCAGCGTCTATTTTGTTAAATTTTAGAGGTAATAGACATCAAGGAGAGCAGAATGGTGGTGGAGGATTTCTTCTACTTGAATTTATGATTGAGTTAAGAAATTTGAGGACGCTTTTTGAAAAATCACCTGAGAAAATGGAAAATTTAAGAAAATATGTAAAGATAAGAGATAATATTATCAAAAAATTCCGTAGTAATAAGACTAATATAGAAAGTCTAGAGGATTTAACAAATTCTCAAGATAAATTACAATTATTATATTTAATTTATAGGATTATAGATTTTTATGAAATACAATCTTATTTTGATTTTTCTCATATCACACAATATCTAAAGGAACACTTTGAAGATTGTCTCGAAGATATTCCATTGATCACATTAAAGAATCCTGATTTATGTTTTTGCGGTATATACCTCTCGCAACATTTAAAAATTGATATTGACAGAGAAAAGATAAAGCAATTCCTTGAAGATATTTATGAAGATCAAAGAGACGAATTTGAAGCTCCAATATTGGAAGCAACAGATGGATTGTATTACTACTTTAAATCAGTAAAAATGGCAAACCTAAAAGTCTCGGATCAATTAATTAATGATATATTAAAAGCCGAGAAAAGATTTTTTAAACCTACCTATTTAAGAGAATTAGAAACTTCTCAACTAGTGATTATATTAAAAATCTATAGTCTTCTTGGAATTCTCAACCGGATTGACCCTCAAAATATTAAAGCTCTAAAAGATGAAATAGAAAGCAGAATTACTGTTAATGGTATAAAACAAAATCGTGATGGATTTGTATCTTCTGAAGCAACATACTATGTTTTATTTTATCTTTATATGAACGATTCTCTTGATAAACTCAAAAACTATGATATTCTTAATTCTATAATATCAAGAATTTATAGAAATATTGAAATCCTTGATTTTTCAATTGATATGAGTCATGATCTCATCAGCGAGGTTTTCTATTCTTGCGAATCTCTAAGACTATTCAATTGTATTGAAACTAAGGAGATGATTATACATTTAGCTAAGTTTATGTTTCCGCAAGAAGTCGTAGATAAAATACAAGCTAGTGATATTGAGTCAAGGTCAAGAGCAAGATTTAAGCATACTAGGATTGATAGAATAACAGGAGAACCAATTTATTAGAAACTTGTAAAGTTAACCAGAAAGACTTTTCGTATTAGGTTTCATTCCCATTAAGGCTTAAACCATTCAAAAATTTTAGTTGTCATACTAGTTAAAGAGAACCTCAGTTAAATTTGTAAAGGGACTTAGTCATTTAATCGTCACCATATTGACCCTAGAAGAAAATTCGCGGTATATTTGCAAGACCTTATTTTAACTTATTCTAGCCAACATAAAGAATATGATAGCAAAGTTCCTGTCGGTGATCAAAAGACATTATTAAACATTATCCAATATTTAATTCAGAATCCTGGCTCTGGTCCCAATGGTGAAGTTACTCCAAATGATATCGTTCGGTCTTTTTTAGATAATTTCAATGACCCTACAACTGCAAAATTCTATCTAGAAAATTATTGACAGTCGAAAGATTTTTTTAGCAAATTTGTAAAGACTTTAAGAATTAAAATGCCTTAAATTACTGATACTCATAATTTTATTAGACATAGTTAATAGGTTGCTTTTGATCTTGCTCCTAATACGAAATCTCGCCTAATACCCTCACGGTTTGAACCATTCAAAGAAATAATATGATTTCGTCAATGGATTTGCGATTACAAACTTTTTCCTCACAGAAGTTGCGAGCCTACCCGCTCTAACCATATCTATTGCAGTAATTTCAGAATCATGAGGTAAAACATGAACCATAAAGAGGGAATGTTCTAATCCGGGGCCTTTTTTATACGTAACAAAATCTGCTCCAAACTTAAGGCCTGGCCTCGGAATGTATCCCTTTTCTCTCAAGTCTCTGTAAATTATGTATTTTTCCTCAAACTTGCTATGAACAGCTTTTGCTATTTCATGGAATTCTTCTGAGTCTAAATATTTATTTTCTTTTACGTCAAAAATGGTGATATGTTCTTCCTCTAGTAGATAAAGGCCTTCAATGAGAGATAATTCCGAAGGTTTCGAAAAATATTCTAAACGTGGCTTATTAATTCCTAATGGTGAGCCAAAAAAACGTTGACCCTTTACACCTTTTACGTATAAATATGATGCAAAAAGTGGATTAAAAACAATAACTCGATTATTTATAAATTTTGTAGGGATTTTTTCTGGTAAATCAATGTCATCAAGAGAGATTTGATTTTCCTTTACTTCATTCATTATTTAAGAGGTATTAACACTAACTTAATAATTCTTACAATCCTCGACGATTAGATTAAATTATTTAAGCTTAGAAAATAATAATTTTAATATTGAGATATTTTTGATTGGTGATTAATAAAATGGTCCTTAGAAAAGCATCTCATGCGGGAAGCTGGTATCCCGGCTCAGAGAAGGGTTTGCTTGAAGCATTGAAAGGATATTTCATGGATAAAGAATTTGGACCTAATGAATTGCCCTCTCCGTTGAATAAAGCTGAGAGAACCATTATAGGGGGAGTCTCTCCACATGCCGGAATGACATATTCAGGACCCTGTGCTGCTTTTACATATTTAAACTTGTTTAAAGAAAGAATACCGGATACAGTTATAATACTAGGAACTGATCATGTAGGGTATCACAAAATCGCATTGATGGAAAAAGGAGAATGGGAAACACCTTTAGGTAATTTGAGGATAGATGACAGGTTGTCAAAACTAATTTTAGATAATAGTAATATAATTGAAGATGATAATGCTCTTTTTATTGGATTAAAAGCTGAACAAGAACATAACATCGAAATTCAACTACCCTTTATTAAGTACTGCTCTTTCGATAAAGAAGTGAAAATTGTCACAATTAAAATCGCGGGTACTAAAGATTTCAAAATACTTAATCAAATAGCAAAAGATATAACTGAGGCAATAAATTCAATAGAAAAGGACGTAGTTATTCTAGCATCGTCAGATATGTCGCATAAACAAGTAAACAGCTCTAACCAATTGAATATGTTTAAAGAGATCGATTTGGCAGTGATTCAAGAATTTGAAAACTTAAGTTCAAGAAACACTCTTGAAAACGCGCTAAAAACCACAGTGTGTGGACCTCAAACGATTACTACACTTATGTTAATTTCAGAAAATTTAAACGCAACAAAGGGTGAATTATTGAAATATTATACTAGTTCTGAAAAAAGTGGAAGTATCGGTGGATATTGCGTAGGATACTTTTCAGGAGTTTTGATTAAATAATTTTTTATCACAGAAATGAAAATAATAATTTAATATTAATAAAATAATAAAGCAAGTGAAAGAAAAATGCCAGAAGAAGAGGAAAAAGTAGAAGATTTTATAAGTTTGTGGCGTAAAAAGATGATAGATGACCCTAAAAAACCAGATGTCATAGGAGGAACGTTGGATCATATTAAAGAAGTAGAAAATGAAAATGAGATTTTGAGGAATAAAATTGCGGAAAACATAGAATTAATTAGCAAAACAGAGGAAATTGTTAGGAATACTATTGAAGAAAATAAAAGACTAAAAGAGGAGAGAAAACAAGGGTCTCTAATAAGAGAAAATCAAGTTAAAGAACTTCAAAACAAAAATCTTGATCTGTCCAATAGGATTAAAAGTTTAATAAATAGCCTAACGGAAAAAGACAATGATATCTCTCTCAAAGATAATAAATTATCTATTAAAGAGAATGAAATAGCTATTAAAGAGAGCGAAATATCTGAATTGACAATTAAATTGAGCGAAGCAAAGTCTGCCTTAGAATTTAAGGAGGATATACCCCCTAAAGATAACCCTGAAGTGTCTAAAGCTTTAATTGAGGATTTACAATCAAAGCTATTAAAAAATAAATCCCAAGTTGGAGAATTAGAAGGTAAAATTGAAGATTTAAAAGCAAAAATAAGAGTATTAAATGAGCAACTAATTGAAAAAGGTCCCAAATCACCAGTTGATTCTGTTATTCCTGTTGACAAACCAGAACCACCTGTGATAAAACCTCAACCCTCTCAAACACCGTCTGATACTTTAGAAATTTTATGCCAAGACCTTCAAGCAGATCTAAATAAATATAAACGCATTGTAGAAAATTTGAGTAGAGAAAAATCTGAACTTAAAGAAACTATTGAAAGTGGTGGTTTTAAACTTGAACCAGAAGAGATAAAGGAACTTAAAAAAGAAAATGAAGAAATAAGAACTGAACTCTCTCAATTGCAGGAAATTTTACACGAAAAAACTAAAGTCACCCCTCAAACTCTTTCCCTTATAGAAGCAGAAAGGTTAATTGAAGATCTTAAAGAACAACTTAAACTTAAAGATAAATTAGTAACCGAATTGAAAACATCACCACAAACTCAAATAATAGCACCTACAGGTCCAATGTCTGGTTTAGTTAGAGAATTACAAAATAACATAAACAAACTAAAAATAGCCTTAGAAGAAAAGAATATTATAATTGAAAAATTAAAATCATAATAAATGAGTAATCAAAATAAAAACAATACCTCTTTATTATTTGTTGGACATTTTGCTGTCGATACTGTTGTTAGGTTTAAACGTTTAAGCAAACCCACATTAGGGGGGAGTGTTTCTTATTGTTCTTTAGCTTTAAGAACTTATGCTCGATACGTTGATATAAGTATTATCTCCCATGTGGGGAACTTAAATTTTGATAAGTCCCTCTTTAATTTTATTAATGATAAAAATATTAATTTGAAAGGAATTAAATATTCAGATGTAAATAATACGAGCTTTGTCCTAGACTATTTTAACCATTCGAGGGTTTTAACTCTGAAGTCTAAAAGTCCCCCACTCATGTTTAGAAATTTTCCACAAGAGTATCTAGATAATCCTCCTGATGTAATTGTATTAGTACCGTTGTGCAATGAAATTTCTTTTGAATATATCTCACAAATCTCCAAATATTATCCCGAGATCTACATAGGAATAGATTTACAAGGATTCGTCAGAAATATTGATGATTATGGGATAGTTTCCTATAATCATGATGAAAAACTTATCTCTAATATGGTTAAAATAATAGAATTAATTGGAGATAAGTTAATTCTTAAAGGATCTGAAGATGAAATGAAATTACTTTCAAACGAATATAATGATCACCACAAAATTATGAATTTTTTTGAGAAATTTGGAACAAATGGAATATTCATTATGACAATGGGAGAAAATGGGTCATTAGTTTATCAGAAAGGAAATAAAATGTTGAAAATACCTGCATTTAAACCGAAAAAAGTCATAGATGAAACAGGTGCAGGAGATGTTTATATTTCCATATTTTTATATGAATTTCTCTGTTCTGATAAATCATGGATCGCAATTGAAAAATCTGCTAATTTAGCTTCTGCGGCTGCCTCTTTCTTAGTAGAAAAAAAAGGGTTAGATGGATGTGCTGTAAAAAAGAAGGTATTGAAAAGGATTGCTAAGAAGGATTATATTAAATAAAAAAGGTGTAGATTAATTCATATTAACACTCATTATGGAGTCGGAGTTATAATTGCATCAATTTTTAAGTATTATTTCGATTTTAGTTTTATTGAATTTTTTTTAGTAATACTATTTTCATTTTTGTGTGATTTTGATGTTTTTCTCTCTAAATATGCCCTCAATAATAATCACAGGATGTTAATCACACATTCAATTATTCCTGGGGTTATAATTATTATTCTAGGGTTGTTATTTAATACAATTTCTGTTATCATTGGTGGTCTTAGCTATTTTCTTCATATTATTATTGATACCTTTGACTGGGGAACAAACTTCTTTTACTTTCAAAAAAAACTAGTAGGTCTTAGATTATTAATTTCAAAGGAAGAATTCAATAATATATCTAATTATTTATCACAATATAAAAAAAAACAATCCTTTTTTGATGAAAAATATTACGGATGTAGTGCGTGTTTAATATTAGAAACGTTAATTTTTATACTAATGATATTATTCATAACATTCCTTGCCCTTGAGTACTTTTTAGTTGTGATGATTTATTTCCTTTTTCTTGGATTCCATGTATATCGTCATTTTAGATTAAAAAAAATTGAATCTTTATAAAAAATAAAAGTGTATAATTTATTCAAAGTAATTTAATGATAAACAATATGTTTAGAATAAACTCAAGTAGCTATTTTTGTTGGAAGTGAAAGAATTGAAAGAAAGAATGATTAAAGTAAAAGTAAAGTTAGAAAGAGATATGATTTTTAAATGCGACTTAGGTGAAATCACACTAGGAGATTGTCTTATTGACGAAACAAACAAAATTGAGTCTGATATGCTAGGTCCTAATGCTGCTCACTTACTAGCCATGGCTGTGTTAGGGTGTTTAAGCTCAAGTTATGTATTTTGTTTTAGTAAGAGAGATTTTACAGTTAAAGATTTAGAAGCAAAAGCAATAGTCACGATCTTTAAAAATGCAAAAGGATTTGTACGGGTAAAGAAAATTGATGTTACTATAAATCCAAAAATCGATTCTCCCGAAATGCGTAAGAGAGCTGCTCAATGTCAGAAGATGTTCGAACAATATTGCACTATAACTGCTTCAATAAGAGAAGGAATAGATGTGAATGTAATCGTTGATCTCTAATTTCTCTTTAATTTTTAATTTTTATCTTCTCAATCTTTTATTCCATCTTCAATAATAGAAAAAACAGTATCACTTTCTGGAATGTTTGGGGCATCAACAACCTTGGCAACCCTTTGATTTCCTTTACCTTTCCTTAAAAATATCCTAATCGTTGATCCATGGGCTACAATATGACCACCCGTGTGTATCAATGGATTTCCATAGAAAACATCAGGCCTCGCAGATACTTGATTTGTATAAACCACAGCTAATTCATCGTATAATTCTGATAATCTCAACATATCATGTATATGAGAATTTAATGTCTGTTGACGCACTGCTAGTGTACCCCTTCCAATATATTCACTACGAAAGTGACCTATCAAGGAATCTACTATTACTAATTTAATCTTCTTTTCCTCAATTATCTTTGGAGCTTCTCTTACTAATAATATTTGATGATCGCTATTATAAGCCCTGCCAATAGTTAAATTCTTTAAAATTTCAGTATAATCTACGTCTATAGCACTTGCCATTTGTATTATTCTTTCTGGTCTAAAAGTACCTTCAGTATCAATGTATAGCGCATTTCCTTCAAGACCTCCTTGTTCGTATTGTAAATGGACATTTACACAAAGCTGATGAGCTATTTGCGTTTTTCCTGTACGATACTCACCAAAAAACTCAGTTACAGCTCCAGGTTCAATTCCTCCTCCAATTAAATCATCTAGATTCTGGCTTCCAGTAGTTAATTTTTTTAAGGATTTTCTTTTTTCCCAAATTTTATCAGCAGATTTGAAACCCATTTTTTCTACATCCTGCGCCGTTTTAACTAATTTTTTGGCCGTTTTTTCTCCTAATCCAACTTCGTCTGTTAATTTTTTTAAGGGGTACATAGCAAGTGTTCTGATTGAAATTATCCCTGCATCCTGTAATTTTTTTACTGTTGCATCCCCGACTCCTGGTAAATCCTTTAAATTATAAGGAGATTTTGATCCGGAGTCAAGTTCTTCATTATTGGGATCGTTACTTCCTTTTTTTTTGGCCATTATTGAATATAAAGAATTATTCCTATATGAATTCCTTATTGTGTAATATTATGTTGTGGGGAAAATATAAAAATAATAATAAAAAGTAGGTAAAAGATTATAGAAATTGTTTTGATTTATGTTTCTTTCCCCGATCTAGTAATCAACAATAGTACCACAAAAAGGATTACCGAAAATAGAAATGTTAAAACACCCATTGCCTCTGGAAGCCATACAAAACTTAAAAATAGAAATGGAACAATAAATATCGCAACAAATACAATGATAATGGGTAATGTTGCTTCCTCATCTTTTATATCAATAATTAGTGGAAAAATAACTAAAAGTATCATCAAAGTCGCAGTAATTTTAAAAGTTAAAGCAATAGTCTCAATAGGATGAGTATGAACATTTGGTAACCAGAAATACCATACTTGGTCAGTGAAACCTTGTAGACTTGTAATAATCTCTGGTAATATCGCAGTCAAAATTAGTTGAATTATGATCCCGAGAAAGAGATATAAAAGAATCTCATTAATTTCTTTATCTCTCTTAAGATATACTGCTATGGTATCTCGTAGTAATGTTATATCCCATAGAACAAAAAGAATAATATACGCGCCGAGAGGATCGAATCCTAAGCTCCAATAGTAATTAACAGGAAGCACAGCGATGATATAGGCAATATAACCGTATTTTTCATTCCGACCGAACAAGTCAAACACTAGAAAAACCATAAATATAACAAAAAATGTAATCAAAACGATTATCGAACTTATCTCTACCATAAAATCAACTTTTTCTAATTCTTTAGGTAATATTTTATTATTATTATTATTATATAATTAGTTCTATTGGTTTTAAATTTTAATTCATTGTCATCCATTCTAGTGTAAAGGTGATTTTTTGAATGTCATAACTAGACCTAAGAAATAACAACTGGATTAACGGATTAAAAATAAACTTTAACTTTAGTACCTAAAATTTTTTGAATATCCTTAATATCTTTACTACTAATTGGATTTCTCCTAAGACTAACCTCTTGTAATTCTGGTAAATTTGGAAAATCATGAATTTCTGAGATATTGTTGTTATAGAATGTAACTTTTTTAAGGTGAATCAGTTTATCTAAACCTTTTATTTCAGATATTTTATTAGAATTAAGTATTAACACCCTCAAATTTTTAAGAGTCTCTAAACCTTCAATTTCCGAAATATAATTACCTCCCAGAGCTAATTGTCTCAAATCAGTAAGATTCTCAAGACCTTCAATATCCTTAATTTTATTGTCCCAAAGGTCTAAAACCTTTAATCTTTTCAAACATTCGAGGCCTTCAATCTTTACTATTTGGTTATCACCAAGACTTAAGAATTCTAATTCTGTAAGATTCCCAAGTCCCTTAATCTCAGAAATATTATTTCCTGGTAGTGATAGTTGTCGAAGTTTTTTGAGTTTTTCAAGATTTTTAATTTCTTTAATTTCATTCATATTTAAACAAAGCTCTCTTAAATATGTAAAGTCCTCAATTCCTCTAATTTCAGCAATATAATTCTGGATTAGGGCTAAACTAGTGATATCCGTAAGCTTCCTGAGTTCATTGATCTCAAATATATCGTAAATGGGTTTCAAATGGTTATATTTGCGTGTAAAAGATTTAGAAAAATTCTTCGGGCGAATTTTTTCTTGAATAACATTTAATTCATCTTTATCAAAGAGTAATGCTATTTCATTTTCTGAAAAATAAGTCTTAGCAAAATAGGAAGTATTATAAAGCTCATCAAGACCTTTATTTATTAATTCCCGCTCTTCTAAGCTAAAATTACATAGAAAACCTTCCTCAAGTAAAAAAATTTTGACTTGTTTTGACCCATTTATGAATCGAGAAATTATCTCAGCCTTAAAAGCTCTTTTGGCCTTAATATCCCCTAAGTTATACAATGTTCTTAAAAGAGGGAAAGCTAAACTGTGATGTAAGATCCTCGCATCATAATCACTTTCTATCCAACCTTGAATATTCGAGCAATGACCCCAAAACTCATCTTCTGGACTTAGCTCTGATTGATTGTGATTTGAGTTAAGAAATTCTTGCTCTAAATCGTCAATGGAAGTAAGATCATCATATTTCTTTAATTTATCTATTGAGATATGAACAATTAACGATTTACATTGCATAAACAATTTGTTATCGATGTAAATATTAGTTCTAGTATCCTCTAACTTCAGAGAAATATATCTACTAAGCCGAACAATATTTTTCTTAAAATGAGGATAAATTATTCTATTACTCATTAACTTAGCGAAGATAAAACAAATTTGTTTTTAATCCAACTCAAAACTTTAAACAATTATTATATGGAAATATGCATATAAAAAAATATAGTGGTATAAAAATTACTTATTTCCTAAGAAATGATCCAAGCCTAATTGGTTGGTAGAATCCCCCACTATCATAATTGTATCCCCTGAAGGAAATAATCCACTATTAGTACGTTTTGCTTCAATAAATCTTAATTGTGCTTCGTGAGACCAGAATCTCGGAGCTAAACCATATTCAAATGCTAAGGAAGCTATCTTTCCTTGAGCTATGTACTTCCTCTTGGCATCATCTCTAAGATTTGTCTTATGATTCTCACTACGTATCCACAAGTAATTACTAAGCTGATTATTCTCTTTATTAAAATCAATGTGATGAATAATGGCAATTTCAACACCTTCTTCGTTAGTAGCTACTAAAACAACATTTCCTGACTGAAGATCCTTATGTGGTGTTAATGTTAATTTTCTCCAAGTAAAGACTTCCCCTGTAAAACCATCAAATATATGATAGACGCTCTCACCGTTCTCAACTGTAACATGCCCTCCCTGTCTCGGAAAGAGAACTTTCCGTATTGCTTCCCGAAACTTGGGCTTATTCCAGACTTTAGGATGAACAGTATCAGAATCTCCATAAATCTTACGATCTCGATTATTTATCCATCCTTGATATGTCTTATACTTGTGCTCAATCTCTCTAACTCTATTGCTTGAATCGTATTTATTCAGCATAAAGATAATATCATTATAACCTCGTGGACTTATAGCTAATAGGTCAGAATGTAATTTGCCCTTTATTATTTGAATCTCATTGTCAAAAAATACTCTTTTGAACCGATCATGAGAGTATTCAGACATAACTCTACTAAAATCTACTCCGAAATATTGTGTCAGCTCTCTCACAGAAGGATTACTATTTTTCCATCTATTTAAAACACTAAGTTTGTCTTGGAGCTTAGCAACAATTTCAATTTCGGGAGCCTTGAGGGAATCAGAATCTGTCAAAATAATACTATCAAGATAAAAGCCTGCAGCCTTTACAAGTCCTTCAATATATGCTTTATCATCTTGGTTTAAAATATTTTCTTTGCAATAAGCCCAAAGATTGCTTACCTTTATAGCTCCAAATTGGTCTTGTACTATCATTGAATATTGTGTCATTCCACTACCAACAATACGTCGTATGAAGTTACTCATCGGTATAAAACTGCCCTCTTGCTTTGAAAAAGCCTTCCTAGCCGCTTCCAGTAAAGTATATACTGGTTTATCCCTAAGTTGACGATAATTTGGTAAATTGTTCTGAGCACTATAAATATCCATCATATTTAGAAGACGGTTTCGACTCTCTAATGTGATATCTGGGTCTTGAACACTTATAAAAAAATCTTGAAATTGCTCAATCATATTTGCCTTAAAATCAGCACCTCGACCAAATCGATTTGTAAAATAATGTCGTTTAAATCCTTCAGTGAATAAATAGGGATGTTGAAATTCATTAAAAATTTCAGTCAATTTAGAAGTAAATGAAAACATCTTACTTCGCTGAAAAATAATATTTCTCAAAATGTGAGCTTCAGTAGCGATTTCAACAAGTACATTAAAACTTTCTTGGCTTTTAGTTATCCATGATCTTAACTTGTCTCTATAAATCCCTTTATCAGCAAGTAATTGCCTTAGAGCATCTTCCGAAAAAGTAGCAAGAATCGCATCTCCAAGAGTTTTTTGTGGAATTTTTGCAACTAATTTTGCATATAATGCTTCTGCCATTTCATTAACAATACTTGTTGCGTCAATCCGAGTAGATGTAGCACCACCTACCATATCAGCCACCACAGTAAGTGGTCTCCTGTAGTGGATCTTTGATAATGGTAAATTTGGATCGAGAACTGTGTGGCCTGCAACAAGGTAAATATTTAATAAAGGATTATATTCATAAGCACTGTAAACTTTTGGAAGTAAATCTCTAACCTTTTGGGTTGAGAAGGCGGAAATCTTTTGAAGAGCAATATCAGGATGTACTCCCGCAGCACGTACCTGAATTTCGATCTCTTCGGCGTTGTTTTTAGCATTATAGTCAGTTGAGAAACTTTGAGATACAATATTATGAATAATAGTCTTTTGTATCTTCACATCTTGGGAAATCGATTGGAGGGCAACAAATCCGCTGGCAAGAGTGCCACCAAAGAACATAGGTCCGCCGATGGCTGTGAGTGCTGCACCAAGAATCAGAGAAGCTCCGGTTTTGAAAATTGAACTCCATTGTGGACTGTATTTTAGTGAATATTTTTTGTTCTCGATGGCATTCTCCACAACGCTTTCCTCTTGTGAAATGACATTGATAACATGTTGTTCGGTCACTAAGCTCTGAGTATTAACTTGACTGTCACCGAATATGAATTGTGATAACGGCCCAGTAATGCTTTCACGACCACCTTCAACAAGACTGCTGAATAGCACTTGTAAAGCGATGCCTCCACCAAGACTTGCGACGATATCAGATACTATAGTCTCCAGATAGGGATCAACAAATATTTCTTGTAAAGACTCTTTAATTGGGGAAAATAAAACGCTTATTTTTGACATCTGGCTCGCAACCCCTGCAAAATGACTTACTAATGTACTTACGCCAACATCGGTTGTAAGAGTATCCATAAAAGTCCAACCGGTGCCATCCCATACAAATCCGGTACTTGGTTTCAAAAACGAGCCAATCCCATAAGTAAGACCGACAGTAATTATGGTGCTTATCGTGGTAATAAAAACGGTATAAAACATCTCCGATAACCCTTGCTGCGTGTTTTGAGCGTGTGTGTATTGATAAGAATACTCTAAGATGTTTTGTTCGACGGCTTGCATGGTGGCAATATGACTCTCTTTTTTGTCCTCAGGATCTAAGACTTGATATTTAGCAATCTTAATTTCAAACACATAAAACACCTCATAATCGGGGTCCCCAAGGTGGGCAACTTCTAATGCTCCTGCTTGTGATACAAGGTAAGAATGGACATCTTTATCAATAGTGAGAATTCCTTGCGTTTTATTAAATGAAAAGCTATTATTATAGTATGATCCGATAAACTTTCTGTCATAAACGATTTGGTCATATCCCATAACAAGGTCTGCTGTCGTATATTGATAGACGTCTATTCGTTGAACATCGCTGTAAATCATATGAACTCCATTATCAGGAACAATATCAATATCCCGTGGGCTGTTGATATCAAATATTTTGTAGATGGTGTAAAGGTCAGAAACTATAAAAGTTGGGGTTGCACTACTGGATTGGAGATCTACGAATATTGGATATTCATGATAGAAGTCAGGCACTGGAAATGCGTTGTCAATGCCGGCAAATTGGAAAGTTGGTATAAAAACATTATTGTCGTATAACATATATGGGTAGAGTGTGTCATATTGACCACCTGTTTCCTGGGAAATTGCATTCTCTAAATGCATTACTGAATTCAAATTGTAAGCGCTTATATCAATACCGGCTTCAGTAATTACTTGGTCAAGCGCACCAGGCTCATTATGATGACCTTCAGGGTACTCGTAGGTAAATAAATGTGCGTTGAGACGAGTATCATTTATATCTGAGTATCCAGAATAACTTCGTGTCTGTGCAGCATAGTCTAAGGAGATCGGAACGTTATTACCCATCCAATCAGTCTTTTGGATTCCTTGTGGGGCAAGCAGAAGATCTCCTTTAAAAATATGTCTATCAGTCTCTAAATACACTCCGGCATATACTCCGGAAGTACTACCCCCAAGTATATTAGGGATTGTTCCCCCCCATAACTCGTCATACGCTTTCTTACTTGAAAGAGTTATTTCCGCCTCGAAGTCCTCATTATAGAATGTCTGCGAAGCGATCAATTGTAGGTTCTCCTCCGCAACCTCACGAGCATGAGCTGCTTGAAGGGTTCCATACATGAGCAAAAATCCGAGAGGACCTGTACTTGAGGTAATCATAAATATTGTCGCAAATAATCCTGCACCAACTTGCCAAAGAACGTCATCAACTACCCTGGGAGTCACAGTTTGAACAAATTGACGTGATGTAATAGCGGAAATCTCTTTCATCAACGCACTGGTCTCTGAGGTATAATGCATCTTCCAAATATCGTAGAGAGAATCGGAAAATGTATTATCCATGAAATTTCCGTCATAAGAATTGGTGTCTCGCAAATATACTCTATTTTGAGGACCTAATGATGAAAAGTCATGTCCGCCCCCTACTACGGTGTTTATGAGGTGTTTTTCACTTTTAATTCTCTTATTTGGTACAAATAGAGAGTTATAATCGTAGTCAAAACCAATAGCTAACACTTCTTTATCTTCGTTTACGACAAAAACTGTGTCGAAAATTCCGTCTTGACCGCTAGAGTAATACCAATATTCACCGTTGATACTCACTTCCTTAGGACTGTACCGAGGATTGCTATCAACTATAACCTTACCGTCAACAGGAATCACTTGAATAATGTCTAGTACAGAGGATGTCTTATATAGATTAGTTCGTGAGTCTGGGATTGATACGGTTTTCTGAGTTGCTAGAATATTATACATGGCTATCGAGGAGGTTATAGTAGTTTTACTATCAAATAAAGCAGGGACATTATCGGTTGCGTGGGTAAAGGTCAATAAACTCTCCAGAGCGGGAGCTTGAAGAACAAAGTCATTTGAAGGATCTTCATCGTCGTTATTATTAATGACGGTAGTAAGATAATTGTTGAGATTGTATTTATCTGAAAGCTCATTTGGAAATATGTCTTCGTAAATTCGAGTGGAACTTACTTCACCGTTCTTATAATCCCTAAATGTAAATGTATGAGATTTATCTGACATTTCTACTGTTGAATTGCGATATTCTATCAACGAGCCTTCAAACATATGATTCTCGCTGAAGATATCATCAAGATAGAACCCAAGGATCTCTGTAGTATAGGTAGATGCTACTGAAATAGTGTTTATTGACTCGAATGTAATATCCTTATCGATAATACCGTCCAAATCGAGGTCCTTTTGCACCATTATGGTACTTGTGGTGGTCGTTGTGGTTGTGGTAGTGTCGGTTATCATGGTCCTTCGCCCGAACAAAGTACCAGCCCACCACCATGCAAAGTCACCATCGTTAGCAATCATGATTTGGAGACTATCACCAAAAATTGAATCATCCCCTGCGATTTTGTAATAATTACTCCGCTTTACACTACTGGCCTTTTGTGTCTCTGTATTAGATGACTCGATTGTAATTAGAGTCGTATGAAACACAATCTCTCCCGCGGGATCTACCTCACCATATCTAAACACATCATAAACTCCGTCAACGTCTACATCTTCTTTCTGAATAACAAGTTCATGTGTACCATCAAGATCTGAATCGTAAAATTCAAGAGTGTTTCTCTTATCCTCTTTTCCAGTAAAATTGTCGAAGTTTGCAAGCTGCATATCTTTAAGGACTTCATATTCAGAGTCTAAGGTATTATATGAGACAAAATTACCATTTCTCACATATTCGGAGTATTCAAAAAGCGAATCATCAGAACCGACAGCATAATCTTCCATGAGTAGAAAGTAATCAATATCATTGTATTCATAATTAACATAAATGCTGTCATTTTTGGTCCACAATGGTGCTTCTGGGTGATTAATAAAACCATTGTCCTTCAGTCTAAATTGAGTATAATCGGAGTACGCACCCTCAGTAAAGTTAAGATATACAACTATCTTCTCGAAATTATTTAATTCAAAGCCATTTGGTTCCGTAATTTGAATCGATTTTTTATCACCCTGTAAAATAACATTTCCTAGATCAAAATTAACCTCAGATTCGTTAAAATAATATCCCTTGGCAAGCATGATTTCAAGGTTTACGGCGTTGTAATAGTTTTGTGATAAGTCAAATGTTTCTACCGGTCCTGAGTTGTATGGGTAAATATTTTCAATCGCAATATGTCTTGCTTCAAATTCGTCTAGGGATTGATCATATGATACGGATTGATATTCCTCTAAGACTTCATCGTACCATTTAAAGGTTATATCAAGTGTGCTGCTATTTACATTTGGAGTTTCAATAGTGTGCCATTCATTCCATGCATTCTGGTCTGCCCATGAGATATAAAGATACCTGAAAGTGTCGATGTGTGGGTTGTAATACTCAAATAAGTCTTGAAGATCTGAATCTTGGTCGCGATAGGCATAATAATATTCTTCGCTGTATTGAGAATTCCAAGTAATATCATAAATTCCTGAAGTCGTTTCTTGACCACTTAAGTGCTCGTCAAAATAATAATAGTTCCCGTCATTATCAAATGCGTTGAAATAGTAGGTCTCATTAATTGCACTATTATCTTGATATAGCGGTAGAAACTCGCTTGCCTCAAGAGTTAAGACCTCGTTGTAAATATGCGCATAATCACCAACATAGAATTTCTCCATGTGATTGTTATCAAAAATATCGAAAATATCCGAATCGTAAAGGGTTGCATTTTCATCAAATTCAAATAGAAAGATCGAATCGACGATTAACTCATAGCGTGGGTCGTTAGATGTGATTAAAATATCGGTTATATAAGAGTATTCGATATTATCAGCGTTTACTGTCTTGAAATCAGAGTAAATATCACTTAGAGATATATTGATAATTGCTTGTTTGTATTCATTATAAAATCCGTTTTCAAAAGGAGTTAAGCCTAAGGGGGTATTCCATGCCACGAGTTTATCTCGATTCTCATAAAGACCTTCAGTTGTATAGGTTATTCCGTCATTATTAATCCCTAATAAAGAAATTTCAGCAATTGGTACGTCATTTAGTTCTGTCTCATAATTTAAGATATAAGGTTTCTTCTGAAGCACCATATCTTCAACGATTATTCCAATTGATTCTTCTAAAGATGCGTTATATTTTAGAAAGAGAAGGTCTCCATCTTTCATTTGCATTGGATTTCCACCTATTATATATGAGCTCGGGATTGAAACGTTATTATATTGTAAAGTGTAAATCTGTCCATTAGAATCCTCTTTTTGCTCTCTTAACCCAGTATCTATTGCATAAAGGAATTCATATTGATCATTAAATATATATACTTTTTCATTGAGTGAAAAGGCTTCTTTATCTAAATCAATAGGTAGATAACCGTTTACTACATCGTCAAGAGCCCATTCTACTGATTGGTAGGTAGGAACCCCTTGTTCATAGAAAAATCCGAGATAATCATCAGCTTGATAGAATGCGGGGCTAAAGGTGATGTGGGCGTTATTAGCGACCGTGAAATATTGGAAGTCGGTTGAGTCGGGAAGTCTAATGTAAACAGAACCAGAATCATCGTCGAGCATGTCTAAAGTCACATTTGTATAGCCTATGTATGTGTCATCATTATAGTAGAACGAAACATTTAGATATTCAAGTACATCTGGATTTAAGAATCCCATTTTCATAATAAGGGTATCAAAATCTTTCCAGCCATTGAAAGCATCATTTAATTCGTCGGTAAGATAATAAGTGAGGTTATTGGTGCTATTTAGAATAGCATAGATCTGTTTTACCATCCCAGGAGTAATTGGCTCGTAGGCAGTAGCACCATAAATGAAGTTATTAGAATCGAAATTGGCCATCAAAGTATTATCAGTATCTTGAGAAACTTTCCAGTTAGTGAGGGTAAAGGCTCTATTACTTAAATCAGTCTCGACATAATGGAACGGTTGGTATTTGTTGAGAAGCTCTGGCATGATCATGGCATAAATACTATCTCCTTCAACAAGTGTATCTCCCTCGGTAAACGCATCAAAATCACTGATAATAACCTTGTGATACAGTTTATTGTAATCAACATATTCATCTTCAATTATTTCCTTTTGACCTGATGAGTTAATAAAGTAAGTGACCAATACAAAACCATCTTTATCTTCAAGAGGATCATTCTGACTTAATTCAATAGTAGCAGTCTTACTTGTAGCTTCATAATCGCTTAACTCAGTTGAGAATGTTAGAAATGTTTTTTCTTGGAGTCGATAATTAAGTGCTAGTTGATATTGATAATTCGCTGATAGATTATAGTATAAAGGCGCTACGATGCTGGAACCGCTGAATGGGTAATAATTATTATAGAACTTCATCTCATAAGGCTGGATTTCGATAAAGAAGTGTTTGGTGTCCAGTAAGCCGCCCTTTGTTTTGAATGAGTACTCGATAGTAAAATTCTCCCCAATGGTTAAATATTGTTTAATGCTATCCGTGAACGTTATATTGTTTCCTTGAATTGAGGATATATTTCCTACCGGTTGGATAATGTTTCCAAGTGAATCTTTAATAGTGAATGTATAAGAACTACCATAAAGAATATCATCATATTTAGTGTAATAGCTTGAACTTTCTTTCATGTAATTATATGTCACTAAAACTTCGGTGTCATTGAGAATATTAAGATATTCAAAATATTCCTTTACCATTGTAAATGTGTAAATGGGTTCAGTGGGATAATTAACATCATGTGACCAAGAGATCATATATTTTTCATTTACATATCGCTCACCTGCTTCGGTCTGGATGGTAATACCAAATGGGTTTATTCTATCCCATTGTTTGTCTTGTATAATATCGTCAAATTCTCCGCCGTTAGTTAAATTCAGTGAGACTTCATAAAATCTATCATCAAATCCGGTAAAAATAAATTCGGTAAAGTTATATTCATTTGGATAGAATTGAAATTCTTCAGTGGTAGAGGACATAAAAGCACTCATAGGGGCATACTCGCTCAAATGATAAAATGAAGCACTAAAGGTGGTGGCTGAAGTTAAATCGGGATGATACTCAAATTGATCCCAGAAAAGATATGAGCTATCAGGGAATTTCCAATGAAGGGTAGGACTGTAGGTATTTGCAGGTTCATCTATGCTATAATCAAACTCCGTAAATTCGAAGTCAGCATGGAAATCAATTTGGATGGTATTGCTGGTAAGAAGTAGAATTATGTCATCCTTTGTTTCATAAAAGTGAATCTGATTCTCCCCTTGTTCAGTAATAACCAAATCATAGTGAGTTCCTTCTGTAAGGACAACTGTAGACGGTGTGTAAGTGTCAGCATTATCGGGGTTATATACAATATAATCATCTTGCGTTAAAGCAAATCCTTGCCATGATTCAACCCAGTCCCAAGGAGTACTTATCCTATCAATAGTGTTTATATCAACATAGTCAATTCTAGTAGTCGCGTTTGGAATTTCTACAGCAAATTGAACTCCGTTTGGTAACCCTGAACTAATAATGTTATTCGAGTCAGTAAGATCAACTCGATGATGTAGGTATAAATCCCCGTTAACATACATATATTGACTGGTGAGGGGTTGAGTTGATAATTCGAAATTTTGGGTATTGTAAATGTTGTCATCAAATTGACTAACATCTACGGTA
Organism: uncultured archaeon; assembly: GCA_964486045.1. Taxonomy (GTDB): domain Archaea; phylum Asgardarchaeota; class Lokiarchaeia; order Sigyniarchaeales; family SOKP01; genus Loki-b32. Next base: position 19,163 of record CAZALK010000007.1, on the reverse strand, counting down.
TAATCACTGTACTGCCAAGTCATATTAAACTCTTTAGCATCAACAAACACCTCTCCGTAAGCTTCTGTGCCTTTTCCAGCATAAAGATTAACTTCTCCTTCGATATATTCAGGAAGCTCAAGGTCGTAAGCATTAATGTGAAGTCCTAATGATTCCGTAAGCCTATAATCTTGAGATTGTTCTGATTTAAAGGAATATGAATTGTTGTCAATAACTTCAAACGTAAGTTCATCATAATTATTCTCGTCCTTGTATAGTTTAACCAATTCACCATAATCATCAAAGCCTTCAACTGCAATCGTCACCCATGCGTCATTAACCACATCATACGCTTCATTTAGTCTATCAGTGAAAATTTGAGCGTAATGTGCCGTATTTATCGTCTGGGCTACATTTATCTCATTCCTTTTATTTTTCATCGGTTTATCGATGACCTGAAGTATCCTATCATCAGCAGTAAGCTCAAATTTATCGAAAATAACATACTGAGTAATATTCATGTTATTACCATAGGTAAGAAAATCGATTTCGATATCATAAGTAGTATAACCTTTAACCGCATACATAGGCTGGAGATTAATCTCGAAATCAAACCTATTTTCTCCGGTGGAAGGATCGATTGATACATAATCGAAATAAGATTCTCCATCTTCGGTAGTAAAGGTAAATGTTGCAAGTATTGGTTTAAGCTTTGACACGTTTCCATAAAGTACAGCATCGTCTAAGAAAAATGAACCATTGAGAATGCTGTCATAGAGCAAAGCGAGATAATTGAATGAGATAGTAGTTTTATTATCTTCTAAAATGGGGATTAAGATCTTAGGTGTACCTGGATTGAGTGGATCTTGGGGATCGTCTGGAATGGTGAGTAGATTAATATCGGTGCTAGAACTGTGATTGTATAATTTATGTGAATCACGGAATCTTGAAAGTTTTCTGACAGCATCTGTCATATTCATATCAATTCGTTGATATCCTCGATCAAGCTTATAGGAAGCAACACCATATTTAATGAAGACGTCTTTTGGGCCAGTTAAATCAACGTCAATTCTAATTTGTTTATTATTATTTATAATACTAAGTTCATATGAATCTTCAATTTTTTGCCCTGTGTTATCGGTAATATTGTAGATTTTTACATCTTTTAGGGTTATATCACTATCTATAAAACCAACGTTTAGATTAGCCATCCCGGAAACGTCTAATGTATAAGATTCATTAAATTTTGAATTATATACACCTAAATAATTATCATGATCTAGTTGGAGTGGAGTTGTGTCAGTATTAAACAGTATTTCAGAGAACTCGAATCCATTGGTCTCAGAGAATGTCCATGTTTTAACCTTATTTTCCTCAAGTTTAACCGTGTATGAAATTACTAAATCGGAGTAGTTATCTAAAGTGGTTCCACTGTTAATTACTATACTATAATCTCCAATAACCGTATAATTATTACCGGCGCCCTCTATCAGAATTACTTCATCATATTCATATATTCCTCTCACTTCTACAATATCAATAATATCGGTGTATCCATTAAGGTTTAATAAAATATCATCAGAATCAATTCCATAAGTATCAATATCATCCGTGTATTCAAAATATCGTTCTACACCATAGTTTTCGGCAAGATTTCCTATCCAGAACTCTCCTATATCTGAATCAGAATAAGAATCAAGTATCACTGAATCAGTTCTAATACTGGAATTTGTAAGAGTAAGGTTTAGAATAAATAATTTTTGCTCTCTATTATCGGCAATCATTCCTGTCTGATTGTAGGTGGCGTCCGCAGATATGTTCAAAATAACTTCTTTACCCATCAACATATCACCATCCTGCCCTAGAGGATATTCAAAGTAATAAAGACCGTCATAGACGAGTGAACTAATGAAAAGATCCTCATCTCCAAGTTCAATCCATGAAAATTCGCTCCAATCAGTAGTATCTCCGATATCCCTTGCCTTCGCTGAAACTTTGAAGTTGATATAATCAGAAATGCCTTCTTCGCTATGTAAGGTTGCAAGATACCCAGTGAGTCGTGGATATATATCTTCATAGAACGCATAATCGTTTCCGAAGTATGCTCCACCCCATCCGGAATCATACCAGTTGAGAAGGTCTAATGTCATGGTAGGTTCTCCAAATTTCATCCAATTCTCAGGTCTCACTTCGAGGCTGATGAAACGGTATACATCCTTAGTGTACTCCCTTGGTAAGGTGAAAATGTTGACTTGGTATACTCCCGGAATCAGTTGGTTTAAATAAGTGTCATTGATATTGAAGGTTGCTACTCCGTCACTATCAACATACGCAGAAAATTGAACAAGTCCCTCTTCAAATACACTTTCACCTGAATAATCAGTGATCATTGCTATGATTGGCATTCCGTTTATTAAATAGATATTCTGACTATCTTCGGGAATCAAGTTATTAGTCTCGAAACTGGTCTCTAATTTGGCAATAGTCATCAATTCGGCATCAGGTACAACATCAGCCTCTGCAATCTCCACACTAAATGAAAAGTTTAGTTCCGAACCCATTTGGTGTACTAAGAGATTTGGTACTCCAAGCATAAGATCTTCGGGATGGATTGTAATTAAACCCTCTCCGTACCCTCCTGAATAGAATGTAGTGTCTTTATAATCATATCCGTCTAATTCGGATACTCTACCAAGGTCAAATACATTATTGTCTTGCGACATATAAAGTTGTGAAGCATCATCAAAAGCCATATGACCTATATCATACACAGGGGCATGGAATACGCGAATATATAGCCGATAATCATCAAGCGAGTCAAAGGTTACACTTCCACTACTGAAAAGTGATTCATCGAAAATGCGGTGATGGTCTTCTATTAGATCTTCATCCAAGCTGACATTGAAAGAAACAATTCCTGTATTATCAGTTATTTGATAATCCCAGAATAGGCTTGAGTACTCAGCGACTTGTCCTGTCTTGGAGTCTAGGTACTCCCATGATTCAGGTCGGGTGAACATTCGCGATATTGAATAAGTAGGATCCAATACCCCTGGACCACGCACTCCTTCTTGCCCTTGCTCAGTAATCCAAGCGGTACCTAACGCTTCAGAATCGATATAATTTCCATCCTCATCTTCCCAGTCAAGTATTTTGTAATTAAGCCCCGCCTTCGGTTTGAAACCGATTTCCATCCACACTAACTGGTCTGCGAGAAATTCGCCCCTATCGTCAGTTAATTCAAATTGGAACTCATAATTATCTGTAATGGTCCTGTGGAAGTCAAAATAGGTATAAGGCTTACCAACTTGTAAAGTTTCATAAGGACTTGTGGTGGTGGTATAAATTCTGTCTTGAACTGTTGCCCATTGGTCGAAGGTGCGTGAAAATTCGGTAGGTATATAGGAGATTTTGCTTTGTTTTCCATTGACAGTTAAAGTAAACATTTCATTTATGGAATAGGTAGTGTTATAGACCGGATTAAATCCAGAATAATCAACTCCTAAAGATTGATCATTGTAATTGGTTAAACTGGAAGGAAGATAGACTATCCTCATAATTATTTCTTCGTTTAATGGAAATTCTAATCCATCTTCGCCCATGAAAAAACTATGATCTAAATTACCATCAGCTCCAATCGGAACTTTAGTTATTGGTATCCAGAATCCATCAGAATCCAAAAATTCAAGGATCATATTATTCACGAGATTGATTTCTTCAGTAAGATATCCATAGTAAGAAATGAAATAGGCATCCCCTACCTTGTATTCCGGAGTAACCGAACTGTAAAAAGTATAGAAAGTTATGTAATTATTGGTGGTGCCTGTAATGTCATACCCGATCCCATGTGTCATGTTCGTTATGGTAACTGAATTGTTTATTCTAATACTAATAGTAGAATTAATCAAGAAGTTGTTTATTGCATAGTGAGTAAGTTTCTGCTTTGGAATGTAGCCATACTCAATCTTAAAGTCGATTGAACCGGAACCTGTATAGGTTAGGTTAAGAGCATCAACCCCACTCTCATTCCTAATACTATAGGTGTAAAGGCTCTCATTGAGCAGTTCAAACGCACCTCCCACTTCTTTCCACACGTCTTTAAGAGTAATTATCCCTGCACCGGTGGAAGAATTATCTACTAATCTCCATTGCCCTTGACTCACTGAAGTAAACAAGGAACTGTTTTCAAACGTTGGATTTGTCTCGAGAATCTCACTGTCAATTTGTTTGGTATTCTCCCATTCAAAAGTATCATAGCTAAACATTCTAAAATCAACGGGAATAACCACATCCTCAATATCTTCAAAGGTGACTGGTGTAATTATTTTTCCTTGGATGACTTTATAGGTGAGTAGAAGGTCAGTATCGTAAGGAATCAATTGTGAATTATCGGAGGTCCAATTTATAATTAACATGAACTTGTTGGGATGATCTACTCGATAGTAGGCGTAATAGCTAATCCAACACCCTTCAATTAAACTAGTAATATTATATATAATTTGACCATCTATCACTTCAAACAAGAGAGTTATTTCATTGTAATTCTCCCGATCGATAAATTCAAGCTTAAAGTTATCCTTATCAATGAATTCAGATTCTCCGATGAGTCCATTTAGGTCAATTTCGTATTCAGTAAGCGTAAATTCTCCAATTGGATCGGTTGCCTTATAGGGGATGATTTCGCGGTCTCTATAATAGGTAGAATTGTCTAATATATAGCCCATTAAATTCAATTCTTCTTCAAAATCTATATTAAATTTCGTGTTAAGAGTAAATGTATAATCAGGATTGAAAACAATTTCTCTTTCGTTTTTTAAGACTATTTGTGATAAAATTTGCGGGATCAACTCAATTTCAATAGAATCGGTAGAATTTACAGTCTCTTCAGTGATAGTTGGAAGTAATGTAAAGATGAGTTCATAATTTCCCAACTCCTCTGTGATACTAAATTTAGAATGGAATTTATCAATGGAATTATCCCACTCTAAAAATGAAAATCCAAGTGTGGTACCAGTTAAATTGTCAACCATGAGTAGAACTGGAGTTGCCATATCATATAATAGAAATGGCGTGGTTGCATAACTCACCCTAAAGTAGATATCAATAATACTTGTGTAATAAAGGTCATTGGATTGAGTGAGTGATAGTGGTTGTAGTTCGGTAAAAGCTTCCATATCTGTAATTTCGGAATCAAACTGATCTAATTCAATTGTAGAGCCTTCATCGGCCAGAAAATTATACTTAAATTCATCAAAATAGACCATTAATGCAGAATTGTTTGATAAAATATCATAGAAGTTCATTTGTGAAATACCGAATATTTGATAAGGGAAGTTAATAATGGTAAATCCGGTATTAGGATCATACATTGAAACACTGCCAGGCCATATTGGAGCATCAGTTACTATGAAGTCAATAGAATAAATCTCTGTGATATCAAAATTTGCTTCCATGTTTGTCCCAGAAAGTCGTGAAAAATCGATATGTATTGGTATTTCAAGTAGTTCAGACAGTCCAGAAATAACACGTTTGTACTGTGATGCGTCTTTGAAGTATTTATCGAAATCAAGTGAATCCATGCTATACACAAACCGATTATCATCAAAATCAGTAAAGATGATTTGAAGTCTTTCAATTGTGCCATGAGTTGAATAAATATTTGGAACTAAAATCTTGAGGAACATTCCGTCTTTTTGAGTGTCTTTAATGATTTCTGCATAATCCGAACCATAATAATTAAAAAACACTAGATTATCCTCAATGTTATATTGACTGAAATTTACATTCCATGAGACCGAGCCGTTGATAAACACAGTAAAATCATTTTCATCAAAGTTGTGTTTAATATCATACTCTCCGGTTTCACCATTATAGAGGTAGCTAAACACTTCTGAATAATTGATATAATCTAGAAGCCTAAATCCTTCACACTCAGAAATCTCCATGACTGAGGTCCGTTCTTCTTGTAAGAAGTAAGAAAGGACTAGCGGATCTTTTTGGGAAGCGTGTTTTGCAAATGCATAATAATCTGTTCCAGTTGCATCCCAGTTTAATTGAAAGTCAAGAGGAAAATTAGATACCAATGTATTTTCAAAAATATTTTCGGAATATAAAATTAAATCGTCAAGACTATCAAATCTAACTTCATATCTTTGTGAGGCTTCGTTCCATAAGGTAATTTCCAAGTAATAATTGCCTGATTTGACTTTAATCCAATTATTTTGTAATTCACTATTGTCAGCACCGATTAATGTGAAATTTACGATAGTTCCAATTCCTTGATAAATTTCATTGACATTAATTAGATTATTATCAAATTGGATAGTAACTTCATTTGATACTAGAATTCGTGGTATTGTCGCATCATAGTTGTATGAATCACCAAGATAACTGGAGTTAGTAATAGTATTACCTGCAGCATCAGTTATTCTGAATTCAATAGTATAATAATACTTAGTATGGTCTTCGAAATTGTTTACAGGCACTCCTAAATCAAATAATGTGGTCTCGGTTCCACTTATTGGACTAAATCCAGAAAAGTATAGAGAAATATTACTCATATCGAATACATTTATTTGATACTCAACGGAAATTTCGTCTGTATAATAATAGTTAGTATGATTAATAATGCCTTGTAGATTATCAGTTGTAAAAATGTTAAATAGTGTCCATGGAGCAGCATAATTGTTTAATGAATAATCGGTAGCTCCATCTCCTATTGATATAACTGAAGTAGGATCTTCAAAATCAAGCAAAACTGTGTAAGTAAGGTTTAAGCTACTTCCAGAATCAATGTCAATAATTTCGACAATTACATCCGTTTCATCGCCTGTAGTATAAGCCATAGATTGTTCGATACTAGACCAATTAAATGAGAATTTATTTGATGTACCCCCAATAGCTGAAAACTGACCAATTAACACTGGACCGCTAATAGTTTGTGGTGGAGCTGACTCAAATTTAATCTGCATATTAGTTAAATTGGCTTGGGAAAGGCTTAATCCGGTCCATGTGTAAGTATACCAACCTTCAGAGGTCATGCCTAGCTGCTTCGTTCCCAGCCAAGTTCCGCAATATACGTTAATTGTCGAATCGATATCGATTTCATCACCATATACTTTGACTTGAATTTGGGTAATAGACCCGGTACCGATATCCAAGTAACTCATATCAAAAGTATCAGTAATATTTGATGAGGCAATACTGGATGTGTAAATATAATTGTTGGTGTCTAATGTAACTTCATTAATTAACGCAAAATGACTGCTACCACTTGATGTCTCCCACTCGGCTGTGATATCTCCGTCAGGTCTAATAATTCCATCGTATGGCGCTGGAGCTTCCGTATAATAAACTGTAATGCGAATCTCATCTACATAAGCCGTATTAGACACTCCATCGTTTTGAACTGCAATATCAACGCCAAAACTTGCGCTGTTTATTTCTCCTACTGTCCATGAAGTTCCCCATAAATATGTGGAATTTCCATATGAGTTATAAGTGTCATCATCTACCATTTTCCAATAAGAAGTATTTGCATTATCGTCGCCTACTCGCCCAGAAGAGTTTCTTAACATTACTGAATAATCTCTAATGGAATTCTGACCTGTTTGAGGGGAGTATCTATCAAACTCAACCATAATACCATTTATGGTAGCTCCGTCTGGAATAATAAAGCCAAAATCGGTGCTACGGAGCCAGTCACTTTGAGATGGGAGTACGGGAGTGGAATATTCAATTCGTAGTTGATTGATATCTACTGTAAATGAAGAAGTATCGGTTTTGTTAAATTTAACCTTAACTCTGTTGTCAGAACTGTTATAATTACCCCCTAAGGTTAAGGGACTTATGCTTGAAGTAAAGTTTTCATAATCGGTAGTTACCCAATTATATATATAGAAATTGATAGGAGTGCTATTAACATAATTCCATCGTAGATAATCCATTGAACTTACGCTTTCGCTTGGAGCCCATTCGATCTCAGTATTTAAATCGTACGAATCTGGTCCTCCTATAGTATAATTGTAGGTTGCATAGATGCATAGTTTCTTACCGGTTTCATTTGAAAATGCACCGAACGTGGAATCAGGATTATCACCATAATCATCAGAGTTATATATTCGATCATAAGCAATGTCATTGATACTGTATATGTCTATCTTTGTTCCATGAATAAGCCCAATCCAATAATCTCCTGCGGTAAGTTCAACCTCAAGGCTAAAGGTGAAGTCCCGCCATTGCAAGGTATTGTCTAATATAAGCTCATCAGAAACACCCAATAGGGTAGTTGGGGAACCACTTGAGACACTATATATAACTGCTTTTGCTACTTTTGGATTCTTTGCTCCACCGCCAGTCTTGGCATAGGCGGAAATCTTAGTGACATTTCCATCCTGTGATAAGGAAAATATCGTACCTTGTTTATTATCTTTATTCAATCCGTGTTTATTGGAACCCGTGGATGTATACCCAAAGGTACCTTCTAGTTCTCCGCCACCTCCGGCCGTAAAACCTGGAGTAAGGTTGGTATATGCGGCATCTACGTTTTCTAGATCACCGTAGATGAGGTTACCTTCTGTAAACGTGAAATTACTAGAAGTGGGCATAGCATACTGTCCAGAACCTCCTCCTAAAATTATGGAAGCATTTGTTAGAGCATCGTCTTGTGCTTTTGCATTATCTGGAGTCGTCCAGTTAACAGTCCCAGATCTATCTACAGTAGTAGTCGAGGTGGGATTTAAAGTGAAACTTCCACTTGTTGTATCTTCATATGAAATGTTGGCATATACATTATAGATATTTGACCCTATTACTTCACTGCTTCCGAGATCAACATATAGATACGCCTCATCTACATTGCCCGTAGTTGTAAGATTGAAGAGAAATTCATCACCGATAATAAGAGTCTTATTACTGTTTTCCCCATCGTAATACAAGAACCCTTCGACATCAGCAGAACTAAAGGATATATCTTGGATGTATTGTGCGAAGTAGACTCGAGGATCTTTGGTACTATTGAATAAATCATCATCATCGGCATCATACAAGTAGCTAAAGTCGTATTTTACGTAAAACCGATCATTATTCTCTTTCTTTTCTAGGAAACCACCCATGAAACCAATATCATTTATAGAATCTCCTGTTATATCACCGACATATATAGAGCCGTTAACCGGCATAGAAATTGGGGTAATCAACTCTTTTTCAACAGTGGTAATTTTAGCTCTTAATTTAAGATTTGTAAGCTCAATTGAAGCTTCCAGGTCGAAAATGGAGCCATAAATATAACTAATGAGCCCGCGAAGTTCCCATTTATAATCTAAGAGGAAGTCTACATATTGTTTCCCATGTTTATCGTTTATGAAGTCATAGACGTTTTCAGTATTTGAATTTCTTAGGTAATATTTACCACCTGCCTTGGTTAGTAAGGTTTTGGTCCCAAATTTATCAAATACGGAAAGATTCACATAATTTGAATAAAGCGTAAAATTGTTAAATACCTCGTTAATATCAATATCATCAACAGGAGCATCATTTACACTAACTCCATATCTCCAATCAATATCAAAGCTTAACTCGTTAATATGGGCGGTTGTACTTGTATCACCATTAGGATGAATGATATCAGAAAGATCCGCTGAAAATTCTAGTTGAGGATTAAGAGACACTACACTTTTACCAGGGTTATAGTATACTTGGACCTTTAAATCTTGAATATCAAAAAATGTTTTAGTAGAATAATCTTCATCAAAGTAATTTTGCTCTATTTTAAATCGATATTTAAGTTGGTACATCAAATTATTGGTCGAGAGCCCATCATATTTTAGAAAGTCAATAGCATTTCTATCAATGAAAAATCCAAACGTTCTGGCATCCCTATCAGCAAGATCATAGACAACATAATTAACAGTTTCCCATGAATCAGAAGCGTAGTCAAAGAGCTGGATATCAAGAAGGTTCACATCTTTTATGAGTTGATTACTTAATTGTTTGTAATTTGCTTCTTCTTCAGTTGTCCCAAAGAACCACGATTGGATTTGGGGGATTTCAGTAAAGGTTGTCATAAATGAAATAGCTTCTAATCGTTGGGCTGTTGATATAGTAAAATTATGGACGTAAGGTTGGGTATCTACATATTCATTTTCTTCCCAGCTATCATAGATATAAGAATAATCGGCGGTAAGCTGGCTGGTTGGAATCACTGATGGATTGGTAGCAACAGTGGAATCGATATAAATCTCATCGTCTGCCACGTGATAATAATCTTGTGGAAGAATAGTAATATTCTCAGTATGGGAAGGGCTAATAAATTTGACTCTATCAACAATAAATTCGTTTGTGGTATCAATGTCTGATATTTTAAAGACGTAATAATTCTTTTTCATTTCCGTGTATGTTAGTGGCGTGCTTGTTATATGTGAGCTGACAAGGGATGGTACATTGAGGAACTTAAGATTGGCATAATAAAGATCGTAGGTCGTATCGCTGGTAATAATTATATCGTCTATCTCTTCTGTGGAATTAGAGCTTATAATAATTCTATCTAGATATATCGATACCGGTGATGACGTCTCATTATGGATTATCCGTAATGTAAGGCGTGTGTCTAGTAATACTGGGAAGAAATTGGTCGTAAATGTGGTACCTGAAGTGGAGCGAAGCGTCCCCAAAGAATGATAACCTAAGTCATCCCCATAGAGCAAGTAAAAGTTCTCATCATTAGAGTAATAATCGATACTGACAAAGTAATCTTCCAACCCAGTAGTCTCTTCTGTAGTATAGGAAGAATGTCCGACATTTAGTAAATCAATTTGTAGGTTAAATGTCTGGAGCATGAAATTTTCAGCAAAGAATCTAAGCAGAATTTTCTGGGATTGGTCAAAATACATTCCTGGCAAATCACCTCGTAGGTTAAAAGTGCTTTTGGTGAATGATTGCCTATTGTCCTCAGAAATTGTTATCCATTGTTGAAAGATTTCGCTCCAAATCTCAAAAGCAAGAGTTTGTGATGAGTTTAATCTGTAGGAGTATTGTAGAACACTATCTGCATAAATGTTGTCAACAAAAATCTCTGAAGTAAATGACAAGGCCGTGTTATTAAAAGTTAATCGCAGCTGATCAAGCTCAAGAGTGAACGCTGGGTAGAGTCCCGAACCGGTATAAGCTTTCATTTTTACTATTACCTCATTTTGGGTATTATAATGAGTGGGGAGCACACTGTAGGTATCGGCCATATTAAATTCATCTTCTTCTATAAAATCCCAAGTTCCTTGTGCAAAATTGTAAATATAAAAGTCCATAAATAGATTTGAGGTGGTAGGGAATACGTAAGCATAATCTAAATCTATATCGTTAACAAATTGTCCAACAGGATCCATTGTAAACTGGGAAATGAATTCAATTCTGTTGATGGTTGGCTTTGTATAAATAAGCTCCACATATATCATATCTACATATATGTATCCAGGAGATTGAGTAATCCACACTGGGTCTTGGTTATAGCAAGTAATAGCAACTTCTAAATATTCCAATTGCACTGTTGTTAAAGAAAGACCTGTCCACGTGAGTGTATACCAACCGTATCCCGTTCCGCTAACTACGTTCTTTTCAGAGGAAAAAGATGACCCACCATTTAAGCTATATTTAACCGCTGACCAAGCAGTAGCTCCAGAATCTTTCTTACTCAAGACATGTATCTTCAGGGTAGTTACCCTAGCCCCTTGAGCTTCACTTGGTATGGTCCAATCTGGAAAGATAAATTGGTCAGTCTGACCGGGAAATTCTGATCCATAAGCATCTTCTTTAATGTATAAGCTATCATCTACATTAACATCATTCCAATGTGGAGCTGAAGCAGGAAAGTCCCACTCGGTTATGGCATCGTCTTCGGGAATTAACGATTGACTAGCACTTTCTATTGTATTACTTGTAAATGTGGTCCAAGAATTATCGTCAAACTCTACATCACCCCCTTGGTTTGAACTCCCTTCGAGTATGGTGAAATCGGTGAGCTCCATTAACTTGAAATAATATACATATACATCGAAATCTAAGACCCCCCAAGCATAAATTTCAATTCTAGTAACGTCGTGAGAATTAAAATTGAGGTCAATTTCATTGCTTGAAGCCACTAATTGACCATTGACATATAGATCAACAAGTCCAATTCCTGATCGTCCAATATGGATATTAAATGCGAAATCCCTACCCCCTAAAGGAGTATTAAAGTTTAGACCAACGTTAATTACATAGATAATGGCCCACTTACTATTTATACTGGCATAATTTGAATCATCCACGTAAGAATTAGCAAGATTTGAATCGGTATCATAAAATCCGCTTAAGCTTGTAATATATTCTGATGGAGCAATATTCTGGGGATCTAAGACATTGCCAGGAATTGTATCATCTGAGGTAAATGTAGAATAACTTCCATCAAGCCGGTCTAAATATCCGCTATAATCAGCAGAACCACGATCTAAACTAAAATCATCTGGCTGCCGAGGTACGTATTGTCCATCTAGTATATAATCTAAGCTAGTTCCAGCCCCAGATTCTGAAGTTAAGTTAAGGTAGTTACCATCCTTTCTATCAATATTTGTAAGGTCTCCTGAATGTGTACCCTTTTGACCAGAAATGTCAGAAAGATATTTTAAACTACCAGAATAGTATTTAGCAGGATCTATAAACTGTAATTGACCATCAGCATAACTATAACCGTATAGCTCGTCAATATCAGCATAAGCAGGATTATGCATGAAATCACTAGACATGTTGATATATTGAGTGCCGTCGTTTGTTGGATATAATTCTACCATATCTAAGGTTGGATATTCATTTACTAAATCAGCGTCAATCTCGGCATAAAGAATCTCTAAAGCAAACTTGCCGTTAAGTCTTTTTCCTTGATGGAAACCATGAAAACTTGCTGTGACATTGACAATCAGTTCCTTTCCACCTTCAAAACACTCGAATAGGCTATTAAGGTGTAAACCGCTTTTCTTTAGGTCAATGGAAAGATTATACAAGCCGTATTGGGAGAAGACGTCAGTCAAGTCTTCTAAGTGGAGTGTCCCGATATAATTGTCCTGACCACTTTCTCGTTTATAAAATTCTAGATTAATATCATAATCGCTTTCAGAAAGTAATATGTTAGTGATTGATTCTTTGCCAATAAATCCCGTTTTAAACTGTAATTCTAAATCTAATCCCAATAATACAGCATCATCTAAGTTGGTGACAGCAAATGGAAATTTAAGGGTATCATAGAGCAATAAATTAGTCTTTTCGTCAAATTCGGGACTTCCAAAATTCTCGATGTTGTGTACTACACCTTTAATTTTGTCATTATTTTCAATATTTATATTATTTGAAAATTCAATAGCATTCACACTTCCGTCACCGTTAAGGTCAAAGAAATAAGGTTCGTCTTGATAGAACGAATAGTCTGATTCAAAATTCTTAGTAAAGTATTCAATCTGACCACTATTATTCCGTATTATATTCTCGACTATAGTAATATTATTAAAACTTGAATCAGGATAAAATATATTTTCATTTCCAACATCTTGGGTGAAATCGGTCCATAATTCCATAGTGAAGTTAAACTTTTCATAATTAATTATTGCTCCCAATGGAATGTATAGTTTCCCTTCCGTTCTGTTGAATCTCCAGTAATCACTCCCAATTGCATCTTCAGGAGTAGGATCTGTTAAAATACTCACCATCTTAGGGTTATAATTGATGCCGTATACATCCACAATCTGAGCGATATACCTTGGGTTTATAGCCCCTAACGTCTCGTTAAGGTCAATCCAAGGTTGAGTGACGGAAGGTCTATCAAACACGTCAGCAACATCGTTAGAGTAGTTGAGGTTCTTCTTAATAACATACGTCTTTTTATAGGAACGGGCATAGGTATAGTTTGATGTGAATGAGGAATTAAAGCTCATTCTTCCCTTTGAATCAAAGTTATCTTCGTAAGTCAAGTCCCACTTTCCTTCATTAGAATTCCAAGTTCCAGGAATAACATACGTAAGACCTAAAAGTGTTAAATAGGAATAACCTCCTGTAGTATCATACCTGACAATGTCAGATAAGTCATAACTATCCTTTGAAATCTTAAAAATAATAGTACCATTATCAGATGTTTCACTTGCTGGATTTCCGTAGAATAACCCAGAATCGCGCCACTTTTGTACACTATCATATTCATCTTGGGCGGTATCAGATTCCTGACCGGTCCACACCAATTTATCATCTACATCGTTATACATATAAATATTACCCTCGTATGGAAGCCATTTGTCGTTATTATAATCATATACTTTTAAGTTGGGTCGCCATGACCAAGCGTTAAAATTGGAAACAGATACGTTTATATTAGCTTTCAAAATGATGTCAGAAAGCCCATCTATGTCCTGTTCATTGATTCCTGAATAAGTAAGGTTAAATGGCATTAACGATACTAACTCTTGCTCATGCCACCAGCTTGAACCGTATGGGTATGGATATAGATCTTCGGGATCTGGTATAGAAAGCCCTTTCCCTTCAGTTGGCTTTAGTTTAGGAACTATCTGGAAACTATTAATTGTATTGGTAGCGGTAATTGAGTCCGCCTCATCGGCAAAATCGGGATAATTTATGTTTGCCTTAATGTTAAAGCTGAGAGCGTTGTTTCCAAATGAAGTTTTATAGATAATATCGTCCATTTTCAGACTAGAATCACCAAGAAGGGTTGTAAGATTGGAACCACTGGAACTAAAGTTATCGGTGTTGCTAATTATTCTTTTATAGTTCTTGCTATCAACTATATAAAATTCAGCAAGAGCCTTTGTGGGAATATCAAATTCTTGATTATCTAAATAATCTTCAAATGTGTTTGGCTCGTCTGTATAATATATATCATAATCAAGACTATAGACTTCCACGTTAAGATGGTCGAAAAAATCAAGTTTAGAGTTTATATGTAGTTGAGTATCATCATAATAAGCCGAATAACCTGGAAAGTTTGCGAAATTTAAATTATCTGTATAAGTCATTGCGTTACTAAACGTTGTATCTTGGAATTCCCCATAATTCCAATATTCAAGGTCATCAAAATTATACTCGGTTCTGAATCCGTCATATTCGGTTCTCCATTTACTATAAGGGTCGGGACCAGGGTCAGGAAGAAGTAAAACGAGATTTCCTAAATTATCGAATTTATAGGTTATGGTAGAACCAGACCCATCCCCATCTGAATACCTAAAATAAAAATCTAATCCAATCCTTGAGATATAAATATTACTCGGAAGCGCAGGAGGGAGAGGGTAGTCTCTGAAATATCCATCGAAGTGCCAAACTTCCCCATACGTTAATGGAAGTGAATAACCCTCACCAAAGGTTTTAACACCTATCGCTCCCGGATTTGAATTAAACAGCTGCTCATTACTAGGTAAGTTCCAATTAAATAAAGGAAAGTTTGGATCATATTGCTGTTGAGTAATTTGATCGTAATTAGTATTATAATCAATATCAGACCATAATCGCAGGTCTTCGAACACTTCGTTCACATTGGTTAACCCTTCGTTAAAAGAATAAATTATCTCTCTTTGTAGAGATTTGTCTGAATATGTAAGATCTCTACCTACTTCGTTAACACCCCCGACTGGGGTAGGTCCGTCTGTGTCGTTAAATTCGGTATACCAGCTACTAAAATCGGCATCAATTTTCTTAAACACTTGACTCTTAATTTCTATAAGATCAATTTCAATCCCGTCAGCAACAGATATTTTTGGATATAAGTCACCAGAAGGATTAAAGTTAGTATGGTCAAATTGCCCTAGTTCGGTTCCGGGTCGCTCCTCACCATTTACAAAAAAGTGCCAAGAATTTGTAGGATCAGTTTTATCATATGTAATTTCTACCAAATTTATATCGTCTTTTAAACCTAGAGTATATTGACCGAGAGGATTATAAGTATAACTAGAACTTCCAACAGAGAAGGTCATTGGATCATCAGTCCTTTCAAATTTAAAGGAAGCTCGATACTTATTATCACTATTTAGGTTGGCTCTTACGGGATATGCTTTCACCTCATTATTTAATTTTATAGCACCTGAGTTTAAAATTAAACTTCCATCTGAGTCTTGTCTTGTATAGCCTGCACCACTCACATCCCAGTGTTCATTATTTAAATTGTCCTTGTCTGAAAATACGGTACAAATAAGTTGTCGAAGTATAAGATCATTATGGTCTAATAGGTTGGTTGGCGAAGAATATCCATCTAGTGAAACTCTAAGAGTGAGTTCTTCATCTGCAGCAAAATCTGTAATGGAACTGGTGTCTAATCGTAAATAGTTATAGTCATAAATGTGCGTCTCGGAATAATATTGAGCAGGAGATTGCCATATAACTTCCGGGATATAATTTTCATAGTTAAATTGGTTGATGTTATTAGCTTGCCTTGTGAATATCCCGTCTTCAATAAAGTTTTGTGATGAACCGGGATATAGGAAATTCGCTTCATTTGCATCGTTCGAGACTTTAGTATATTTACCATCGACAATGTCGCTATATATTGACTCACCAAAATTATATGTCTTAAATGTGTTGTACACTTTATCTGGATTACTCCTACTGGTGATAATATTTGATGCGTCAAAACTATCATCTCCATTAATATCTTTGAAGTATGTGTTAGAACTATCTGCTAATCCTACTTGTATATTATTATGATAATCCTCCATAGGGAAGTTACCGATTGAATACCCCGCTATTGGTTCTATCTCATGGGCAAACGATGTTGAGACAAGGATATATTTTATACTTTCATAGTCTTCATTATGATCCAGTCTGAAGGTAACGTCAATATAAAGATCTCGATCAGATAAATCTGGATCTACTTGATAGATCTTAAGGTAGTCACCTATATCACTGAGTATATTAATTCTTTCAGCTAGATTAACCGATTCATACGTTGAATTTCCTACAACTATTGCTGATTCTTCTTGATCATCCCATATAACAACATTGACTATTTCGGGCTGATATCCTATCTGTCCTGCAGTCTCTGGAAAGATGTTGTCCGTCCACGCGCCCATACTACTTTGAAGGCTAGCGTAATCATCCATATCACTAATGAAATCAATGGTGGAAGATCTAGAGAGGTCTTCAACCCATACAGCATCAATATATGAATTGCTGTAGGGAGATTGGAAATCCGAAGGTCTGAAGAAATCTTGACCATCTCCAAATTGACTTAACTCCGCTCCGGTGGAGACTGTGCTACTAGTAGTAATTATAGAGCCATAATCCATTCTTTTATTATCATATTCAGTTAACGCTGACAAGGTATCTTGAGAAGCTATCCCACTATCAGCAAACAAGCCACTAGCCAAAATGTAAGGAACTCCTGTAGTAGCATCAATCTGTTGGTAGTTCCAGTCATCATAGTCTGTTCCGTAATAAAAAGTCCAGTGATCCAAGTCATGGGGATTTAACAATTGAAAGCCTAACTTTTCAGCCCTCATCTGTGAATTTCGAGCAGCTATATTACCCACTTGTTCATATTCGTCCACTTTATAACTTCCAGAAAGTAAACCAGAAGCATATGCAACAGTAGACTCATAAAAATATCTTACTTCATAATAAAGGTCAGCATCATCCTGAGTCCTTGCTCTCCAACTTAAATCATTAATATTTAAGCATATTAAAGATTTCTTATCAGCGCTAATGTAATAAGATGAAGAGTCAATTTCTCTTAATTCATCGTAAGTATAATAACCTAAATCGTAATATTTGTCAAATTCATAGACGTTAATTATTTCAATAGCAGGGTTATGAGTAAGTGGAATTATGGAAGTTTCACTGTCTTGTTGGTATTTGTATAGATCCCACGGTCTAAACGTATCAACGGCATAAAATATTGGTGTCAAACTATTAGTAATAACCTCTGTATCGATATATGTTTTCCATAGACCTTGAGATGAGGAAATGAGCACGGATTCAAAATAGTCCTCCTTAGACTTTACGATAGAACGGATTTTAAAATCGTATATTTCGTTTGAAAAGGATTCGACTTCAGAATTCAGTGAAAAGCTAGTCTTGTACCATGTGTCCGTAGATGTGTCAAATATATAATATAGAATATCATCATCTTCGTTATAATAAGACATAGACAATCCTGCTACCACGACCACCCCAATAGGTGAAGTAAATGAATTAAGCTCTAAAATAGCTCCTTTTACCGAATCTTCAAACATTGTGAAATTCACTAAATTCTTATCAATACTGAGTATAGAGGAATTTACAACATAGTTATAAGCAGGGTTTATTGCACCAACAAACACACTGTCATCTACGATGTTAACTGCGCTAACTATTCTATTTGCAGGAAGTTGGGTGCCATCATTTTGCTGTGTTCTTACCAGATCGCTATCAAAGTCTAGCTTTGCGATATAATTTACAGCATTAGCAGTATTGCTAACACATATATACATAGAAAGATAGCTAGTACTCTCAAAATCAAACACGTATTCGGTAAACACGGCACCAGGAAGGGATTCTGGAAGCGAAATACTGGAAGCTAATATTGTTTGATTGAAATTATACATTAAAGTATTTGAGTCGAAAATATAAAGAGAAATATTGTCTGAAATAGCTAATTTGTTATAAATAGCTAAATCAGTGTAAATATCTCCATTAAGATCGAAATTTGAAATTACATTCCCTTGAAGTGAAAATCCCAGAGAATTTGTAAAATTGATAAACCATTGATTATTGGAATTGTTGTATGAGTATACATAGATATTGCCGTTTATATCAACTAAGAATGGGTGTAAGGTGGTCGTGTCATCAAAATATCCGTAGGAACCATAGAAGTAATTATTGTTTGGTTGTTCATCGAAAGTATAATTAATTGGTAAATAGCTGCGTTGATGGGGAAGTAATTTATAGAAGGTGTTATTATCCACATGCCAATCAACAGTAAAGGTACCATCGGTTGTGGTTTGAGTGCCCATTGGAACCCAGATTTCATCACTAAAGTCCCAATAACTCATATCAACACTTATATCGCTTTTATTTTCTTGAGTAATTATATCTTGCCAATTATCCAAATACCCGTTAAATTGAATCGGAATGTCACTATAGTTTTGGTCTCGATTATAGTAAATAATATCACCGAAAGATAAGGCATTTTG
>CAZALK010000006.1:0-235384 GCA_964486045.1 uncultured archaeon | reverse complement strand
TTTTTTTTTTTTTTTTTTTTTTTTTTTTTTTTTTTTTTTTTTTTTTTTTTTTTTCCCTCAATTGAAATCCTTTTCTTTATAAGATACCTGAATAAAAGATCTAAGCGGAATAAATAGTTTTTCCTTTGGTTCTTGAATATTTAATACATCTAAGACGCTAAATTTGCTCTGCAGATTCCTTTTTACGGATATCTTTGTTCTTTTGCCTGTATTCTCAATATCAATTTCTCTTATATTCCTTCTTGCTAATCGAAAAAAGACCAATTTCATAGCAGTAACAATATAAAGTCCTTTTCTATGAGTTTGTTTATAAACTTTCTTAATTTTTTGTAAATATCCAAAATTAAGGGGATTGTATCTAAAAGCTTCTTTTAAATCATATGAGTACCCGTTTAATCTTAGAATTTTGGTGTTAGATTCAATAACTTCTACATAAGGGACTTTTTTAGCATAACCTTCGTAGTATTCCCTGAACTGATCATCCTCTTTATTCTCTTCACAAATGGTTTCAATTTTTTTAGCAATATCATCCATCAGCACGGTAAATAGCTTAACTTTTTTCTGAAATTCCTCTTTATTTTTGTTTTCTTCCTTCAAAATCGTCACCTTAGTATTTACCTGCAATTAGGACAAGCCTCATCATAAACAAATTCTTTAATGCCTTATACCCTCCCCCGTCAATAAGATCGAAAGAAGGATCAGCTTCATATTCGAATGAACGATTTGTTAATCGTAACTTACTTAAATTTTAAGGCTTTTTATCTTTCATTAAATTCATTAAATCGTAAGACACCACATCTGGACATAGGGATTGTCAATAGATATGTAGATGCTATAAAGAATGCAATTACGCAAAAATTAACCTTACCACATCAACAAGTCACAGATATCTTTCAGAAGTTGGATTCAAGTGCAATGCCTTATATCTCTGAGGTGGAACACTTCCTCAGTATTGATGGACTTTTAAGCAGATACCCAGAGAATAATCCAAGGAGGATCTTAATTGAGTTTTTAATGGGAAAAGAAGGATACGGTTATGAAAAGTTTGGTCCTTCTTACAGATCATTATTCTTAGGTGAAATCAGAGGAATTGACACTCTTTCCAAACTATTTTTCAATGATGAGTCATATTTGGAATTTATATTTTTATTACCATCAGCAGTGAATGGTAGACCCACCCATACTACTTTACTTTGGATGAAGAATGTAATATCGAACTGGAATGGTCCTGACTTACAAACACTTGGAGTAGACCTAGACCATGATACTCTGGAATCTCTAAAATCTGAATGTCTAGATATTGTAAATATTTGGATGGAGAATAACTTCTTTAATTCTGCTCACCTAGCTGAAAATTCTAATTGGTTCCTACAAAAATACGGTCAAGACGTTCAACGAAGAGAGTTAGCTTTAATAGACACTATCAGGGATGCCTTTGCATATCACGAAAATGATCCAAAAATTACATTTGAGAAAATTAAAGCCCTATCTGGAGCTAGGAGAGAATTACCCTCAGCTCTTACTACTGATGATTATACTACAACTATCCCTGACTTAAATAAAATAGTCTCTACCTTGAAAAATTTTAACGATGACGAATATTTACTAAATCCTCTAGCCTTTACAACTATATATGAGTCTGCAATTGAGCAAGTGTATGAATTTTTAGATCATAGAGAAAAATCAATAAAAAGATATTTGCTCAAGAAGTATAGACCTTCCCCCAGTTTATTAAGTAGAAGGAGCTTATTTCTTAATGATGAACCTATTAAAGCGTTTGATAACTTAATGTTATTAGGAAGAGACATAGGTTTCGACTTCATTTTCTTTGATAACCTAGAAGATACAGATTTTATACAAGGTATGAATCAAATCATGAGGCACCATCGTAACCCCTCTAGTTGGTGGTCTTTATATGTTTCAGGAATGATGTTAACGAATAGACAATATCACGGTGTATATAGTGGGACTGAAGTATCATCGAAGGATTCAGATGTGTTACTTGAAGGGTTCCAAAGATTAATTAAAATGGGTGTAAGTAATAAAGGTAGCGGTACAAATGGTCTCATAAGTGAAGCAGATATAAAGCTAGTCTTTTCACAATTAAATAACGGTGTTGATTACACTCTCGCTGACGGGAGAACAGTTTTAGAATGGTGGAAGCAAGGGAGCTCAACAGTCTCTCAATCGACATCATTTCAAGTGAGGTTATCGAGATTCAATGACCGGGTATTATATCTCCGAAGCGGTAATACTATTAAACAGTTTATATATCACTACTATAGAACCGCTTATAATAGGTTTTGGGAAATAGGTGTCGAAGAAAATGAGAACTATGTAGAGTTACTTAGAATGGGGAAACCGATAAGTTCTTATATTTCTATTCCTGATTTGTTGTTGATGAGGAAAGTTTTTGGAGTCCAGATGGGCATCCTAAATTTTATATAAAGTAATTCTCACTAGATTATTAAATTTAAATAATCTTTTTTTTCAACTTTATGAAGACAGAAAGAACAATATTTTTAAAGAGTTATCAGCTTAGAAAGATAAGAAATAATCTTAGAGCCCTATGGTTAGCTGTTGCCGAAGAAAGGGAATTTAAGCTATTAGAAGAAAGAAAGAAAGTATTACTTTGTCATCGCGGGGGGGTAGAGGTATATCTAGCTTCGTTATTAGGAGAAATAAATAAAATTCGAAAAATCGTGAAATCCTCAATATGTATGTGTGGTTGGTGTCACTCGTCACAAAAGAATATGAAGTTTAATATATCTCGAAATCAGTGGTTTTGTATTGAATGTTATAACAATATTTGTCCTTGTAAATAAAGTCTTAGGGTTAGTTTAAGGTATTAATTTAATCAAATTTTTTAGGTAGTGAATATTTTTCTTGTTCTGTATTTTTATTCATTAAAATAAGTTTTTGGTTCATTTTTGGGCTGTTTCCCTAAGTTCACTACATAATGCAATTTTGTTGTTTCAATATTTGTGCAATAATTTTTATAGTTATGATTTCATTTAATCCTATAAGTATAATGAGAAATATTTCTGATGTTGTTTTATGAGTGAGTTAAAAACTTTAAAATGCTACTTAAACCAAATGCCCGCAACTATTCTGAAACTATTTGATATTACCCCACCTCAAGGGATTATTCCTGAGCCGGTATGGCAAGTTCTTAATCTCTATCAAGATGTTGAACGTGTTAGCATAAATTTAATTGATAATTTCGGGCTTTTCGAGGTGACACTACACAAACCCTCGTTTATGATCACAAACTCAGAAGTTATGTTATTATTAAGTACTAAAAATCCATATACATTAGGAGTACTACACCAACTTATGTATGGTGGTTTCGAAAAGGAGCCCAATGGATTCCACCTTTTAAGACATTTAAATAATAATAAAAAGACATCTTGTTTCATTGGGAGGAAAAAAGACATTGAACGCTATGATGGAGGTACTAAATCTATTCCTAAAGATTCGGATATGAGTACTTGGGTTCAAAGCGCTCAGGTTATTAATACCCATGATTTTTCTTGGATGCACTATTTAGATTTTGAGAATTTACATAAGAAACAACAGCAGTTAAGACAGAGAACACCTGAAGATCTTATTGAAAAGTTAATAAATCGGACCGATAAATGGATTCTCAGTAATTATAAACAATTAAGGAAAAATTCTTTAATGATTATTATTGGTGATCACGGTAGAAGCAAATTAGATTTGGAATATTCGGGTAAAATAGCTCAATGGCGGGAAGCAAGTGTGCCAATAGCGATTTTCATAAAGAAATAGTCACAATCCTTGTATAAGAAAATGCTGAATAGTCTGCTAAAAATAGAGGAATATAAACGATTTACAGAAATTAGAAAGTGTTATATCAATTGGATTTTTTATGATTGAAAAAAAAAACAACTCTGATTCTTAAAAATAGTAAAAATAAGAATATTAGATCCTCACTGGTTAGAAGTAGTTTAAGGTATAAGGCGATTTGGGAAGGGTCTTTTACTCTTTATTTTGGGTTGTGTGTGTAATAAATATATGAAATTTTAAAAATTTTAATCGAGATACACCAACAAATTATTGATTTTTATGATGAAAGTGAAAAAAAAAATTAAATAAAAAAAAAATTTGATTTTTTAATACAAGAAAATTATAAATCTTTTTCTTGAACAGTTTTTCTATTATTAGCTTTCGCACGACCAATTGCTCTATCAAGAACTTCGATAATTGCATTATTAAGAGCTGGACCATCTATAACATCTCCGCTCGTATTACACTCCTTACTCTTAATATATTCTCGTACTTTGCTTTTTACAAAAAGAACATCTACAGAAGCTTTTTTAGCCATTTTTTTTTATTCCTCCTATAATGATTCACAAATGATTTAAATTAAATTATTTTTTAAATATTAATTAAATATAATTCTGTCTTTCTTATTTTTAAACTTTAAGGTCAAATCATCTTAAACGATGAATAATCACCTCCTAAATGCAATTCTTGTGAAATCAAAATTGTATAATAAGCAGGCTCAGTTTTATAATTATTTAAAAGTTTGAGAAGACTTCTTAAAATCTCGCTCTGTAATAATCGAATTACTCAAATTGTAATGAACACGCACATGAAAACTATTTCTTCATGCGATAAGGAGATTTTTCTAATTTTAAAAAACCTTGGTTGTAAATATAATGGAACTATTATACTACTTTATTTTTTATTATGTTGACCAAAATTAATTATATTGAAAAATTCTATTCCACATTTAAGATTAACAAAATAAAAATATTAAATGGAATAACTGATTGTGTGATAATTCTTGAGTAAGGTTGTATTTTCAAGGGCACCAGTTCGAATTTGTGATATTGGCGGATGGACTGATACATGGTTTTACCCGAATGGTGCTGTGTTTAATATTTGTGTTGATCTTTATAGTTATGTACGGATTGTTCCTTCAAGCGACAATTCTATAAAAATTGTTTCAGAAAATCTTAATCTACAAACAAAAATTGATAACTTAAGCAAGATTGAATATGATGGAAACCTTGACCTACTAAAGTCTGCTGTAAAGCGAATGAGAATTAAAAAAGGGGTTAAAATCTTTGTTAGAACAGAGGCACCTCCAGGGTGTGGGACTGGAACAAGTGCAAGTGTAGCAGTTGCGTTAATTGCCGCCTTAGCGAAATTTTCAGGAATAAATTTGCATAATGAAGAAATTGCTATCCTTGCTCATAAACTCGAAGTAGAAGAATTAAAATTAGAAAGTGGTGTTCAAGATCAATTTGCTACTGCATTTGGAGGTATTAATTTCATGAACATTTCTTATCCTTCAGTGAAAATAACATCAATTCCAATCAATAAAGAAAAAATATGCGAATTAGAGAATCAATTGATATTGGTATTTATAAGCTCCCGAAGTTCCAGTGAAATGCATAAGGCTGTAATTAAGAACTATAAAAAAGGTGATTTAAAAACTCTTAAATCTTTTGAAATTATTAAAAACTGTGCATATGATATGAAGAAAGCAATTAATTCTAAAGATCTTGCTTATATGGGGGAACTTATGAATAAGAATTGGAGTGCTCAAAAGAGTTTACATCAATTAATGGCTAATCCTTTTATTAATAAAGCTGAACTCATATCGTTTAATAGTGGAGCATTGGGATTCAAATTAAATGGAGCTGGAGGCGGTGGGTCCGCCACTGTTTTAGCGGACATCGGCAGGGTATATTCAATTAAAAAAAATTTAATAAAAGAAGGTTTCAAGATCCTCCCTGCAAAATTAGACTTCAATGGAGTTCAGACCTGGGTGACCTAATTTTTATGGTTTAACACTCTACAAATGATTTTTATTTAAAAGTAAGTGCTTTTTATAGTTTAGATAAAAGACATTTATATGATTATTCAAGATCAAGTATCATTTCAGACTAAAACTAAAGGAAATAATACTTCATTAATTCATAACCTATTTGTATTTAACAAGTCCGGGGTGTGCTTTTATGGGAGAAATTTTACAGATTACATTAATGTTGAGAAAAATTTGATATCTCCCTTTATTACTGCCTTAATGACATTTGCTAAAGAGATGATAGGAAAGCGCTTTAAAATAATCGAAATGGAAGATGTTAAAATTGTTCTCTTTGAAAAAAGTTACCTTTATTACTGTGTTTTGTGTGATACAATTGAAAACTTAACATTATTAGATGATATCATTTCCAAGATTAATAAGAAACTCACCTCATATCTCATCAAGAACAATGTTAATATCGATGCTGAGATCATTTATGATAGTAACTTAAATGATACCATTGAAAATGTTATATGTGAGGCTTTAAGAGGAAAGTTTGATTCTAAGAAAGAAAAAAAATTTATAAAATTTTTAAAAGAATTTAAGTTAAAAGACGATATAGAGGGGATTACTTTATTAACCAATCGAGGAAAAGTAATATATTCCTCTTATGGGAAAGTAGACTTGAAAGTATTTTTAAAAGAGGTCGAATTTAGAGTAAAGATTTATGATAATTCAATCTTAAAATTATTCTACACTCTTAAAGATAAATTCATATTCTCTGAATATGTGCTAGATACCTACTTTATTATGCTAATTTTCAACTCAAAAGTGAAATTTGGGCTAGCTGAACATTATCTAACTCAAATCGTGAATAAAATGAAAAACACTATATCAGATTAGATAGAATTTAGTACTTTGAAAAGATTCGTTCTCGATTTATAATTTAAAATATTAAATCCTTTTTGTGATTGTTGAACTCTAAGGAAATTGTTTTAAATTTATGATTTATAACAACCAAATTAAAAAATTTCTCTATATAATTTTAAATTAGAATTTTCCATGTGAAGAAAATATGACAAAATCAGAAGAAAACTTAAAAGCTGCATTTGCAGGTGAATCACAAGCAAATCGCAAGTATCTAGCCTTTGCAAAGAAGGCAGATAAAGATGGATTTCCACAAGTAGCAAAAATTTTTAGAGCAGCAGCAGAAGCAGAAACTGTCCATGCTCACAATCACCTTAGAGAATTTGGTGGTATTAAATCTACCCAAGAAAACGTTCGTGCTGCGATAGAAGGGGAACACTATGAGTTTACAAAAATGTATCCCGAATTTCTAGAGGATGCTAAGAGTGAGGTAAATAAAGGTGCCGAGCGTACATTTAATTACGCTAACGAGGTTGAAAAGATCCATCACCAACTTTACACAAACGCCCTTGAAGCAGTTGAAAATGGTAAAGACCTAGAAAAACAAGACGTTTACATATGTCCAGTATGTGGTTATACTCATGAGGGGCAACTACCAGAAAAATGTCCTGTTTGTGGAGCAGTCAAAAAAGTGTTTCAAGAAATTAAGTAAAATTTTCATTTTTTTTTTTATCTTAATAAATCTACATTATCCAAGGGGAATAACATCCTTTTATTTTTAAAAAATATTCATCAATTGAAAGATTAGTAAGCAATTCTGCCTTTGTTAATGAACTATAATTAGCACCATTATAGTAATAATTAAGGAGAAGTTTTGTGATACTTTGATCTCCTAAAGAAATAATTGTTTGAAGTTTAGCATCTTTTACTATTTTTTTAAAATTTTTAAACTTTAATTTTACTGATCTTAAACCTTTTAATTCTCTTTCAATTAAATGATATTTTTGAGTTAATTTGGTTAATTCTTCTTTTAAATAAAAAGTTATTTCCTTTTTAAAGGGTGTATTTAATTTAGGGATAAAGGGGTTGATATTTACCCTCAACGATTCTTTCTCAAATCCTAATTGTTCAATCTTCCTTAACAAATTAATTATCTCATAAATATCTTTTTCAGCTTCATCAGGTAACCCAATTAAAAAATAAAACTTAACATTTTTTATTCTTGATTTCTGGATTTTGGTTAAAACAGAAATAATTTTGTCATTAGATATTTTTTTCCCTAAGGAATATCTAAGTTTATCTGATCCCGTTTCTGGAGCAATTGTAATAGTTTTCACACCAGAAGATTCAAGTGTCTTGATTATTTCATCAGATATATGTTCAACTCGAATTGATGGAATTGTTAATCGCTTCCCTTTATTAATTATATATTCACATATTAACTTAAGTTTAGGATGTGCTGAAACACATGATCCTATTAGGCTAATTGTCTTGAACTTTGAGTATTTTATCCCTTCATCAATTGTTTTTATTACATTTTCATAAGTCCGATTCCTAAATGGAGAGTTATGAAATGATGAAATACAGAAATTGCATTGAAATGGACAGCCCCGATTTACTTCAACAAAAAAATTGCCTTGGAAAATTGATCTTTCTGTAGTGTTGCTGGATAATAATTGTGATACAGGTATAGTCGATTCATCCAAATTTTTAAGAATTGCCCTCTTAACATTATTATTGAGAAGAGATGAATATATCCCTTCTATTTGAATTACTTTATCACAGAGTTCTTGAAAAGAAATTTCATCATTTTTAAAACCCTGGAATAAATTTAAGAATAAAATTAAGTTTGGTTCAGCATCACCAATAAAGAGAAAGTCAAAAATGCTGCTTAGAATTATCGGATTTGAGGTCACTACAGGTCCACCACCAATTATAATCGGATATATCCCTTCACCTTGAGTTTTTAATTTTTGACGTTCTTGAATTGTAAAAGGGATATTTGCTTTCTCAAGAATCCATAAAATATTCTTAAAATCATTTTCAAAATGAAATGAAAATCCCAGAATATCAAAATCTCTTGGTAGTACTTTATTTTCAAGGGATCGAAGTATATTTTCTGTTGAATAGTCTCTTGAAGCGGGATATTTTATATTAGTTTCTGGTAAAAATATTCTTTCGCACGCTATACTATCATTAGAATTTAATAAAGAATAGAGGAGTCTAATAGAATACGATGACATCCCAATTTTGTATACATTAGGATATATTAACCCAAAGGAACAATCTATTGTTCTCCAATCTTTAACGATAATGTTTTCAGTATACATATATTACTTAGATTCAATCT
This sequence comes from uncultured archaeon, assembly GCA_964486045.1. Taxonomy (GTDB): domain Archaea; phylum Asgardarchaeota; class Lokiarchaeia; order Sigyniarchaeales; family SOKP01; genus Loki-b32. The sequence continues at coordinate 226,385 of CAZALK010000006.1, read as the reverse complement.
CACTTTCAGTTTTAATTCTTTTAATCTCTTCTACAATTAAAGGTAGAATGATCCCAGTCTTATTATTGATAACAATTTCTGCCTTATTATCTAAACTTGTTGGTTGATCATTCACAATTATTAATCTACCTCCTCTTTTTAATGTATATAGTGGCAAATCACAAATAGGTGCTACTGTTAAAGATGAACCTGCAATCAACATGACTTCTGACTTTTTCGCTAAATCTACGGACATATATTTTTCAAAATTTGGAAGATTTTCACCATATAATACCACTGAGGGTTTAAGAGGAGCAGTGCAATAATCACATTGAGGTGGAGAATCCTTTTCTTTCTTTAATTTATGTAAAACTTGATCTTTTGAATAACTAGCACGACAACCCAGACAAGTAAATCGGTTAATATTTCCATGTACTTCATAAACAATAACAGCCCCAGCTTTTTGATGTAGTTCGTCTATATTCTGAGTTATGATAGCCTTTATTAGTTTCATTTTTTCAAGTTCAGCTAACGCAAGATGTCCGGGATTTGGTTTAGCATTAAATAGAGTAGGAGCAATCTCCTCTGCCATTTTCCAAAATTTTGAAGGATCTTTTAAAAAAGATTGAATATCCCCATAAATTTCTGGTTTATACTTTTCCCAAATACCATCTTCTCCTCGAAAATCAGGAATACCTGACTCTGTTGATATACCGGCTCCTGTTAGTACAATTGTATTTTGGGAATTTAGAAGAATCTCCGCAACCTCCGTTATACTTTCCCTATCTAATGGTTTTAGCGTTGTCATCAGGGATAGAAATATACTAACTGTTAATCTTTAATTTTATTAGAGGTATATTTCTAATAAATTTATATGTATGAATTTGAAAATAATTGGACCTAAATTTTTGTTGATCCTTTGATTTAATGAAATTAAAAAAAATTAAATTTGTTGATGGTTTTTACATTATAAGCTTTTATTTATTGCGATTTTGATTTTTTAAAGTTTTTTCTATGATAACAGGTTTTACAATTATTTTAGGTGAGGACATTCTTTATTGTTCAGATGACTTAAAATATAACGCATTTGAAATCGTACTCTTTGTAGAGAAATTAATTAGTAGTATAAATCCTAGAAATACGTGGCGTTTACAGAAAATCTGTCTAAAAAATCTAAAAAATGGCAGAGAAAGAATAGTAGTAAAGCATGTAGTTACATCCAAAAACCAGAATTTATTCTTTTGTGTTGTTGGTAATTTTGATGTGAGTTCTTCAGAGACTCTAAAAATAATAGATGAATTTAGCAAACAAGTTAATATTCAATATAGAAATTTAACTGAATTAAAATACTCCTCTGAAGAACCAACTTTTAAGGAAATAATTGATTTGATTGTCGCTTATTTAACGGATAAATACACAGAACCACTAGAAGAAGAAATAATCTTTGAAGAGAAAGGAAACAATATTAAAAATTTGATAATCTATGCAGGTATATCCTCTCAGGGTCTCCCCCTTATATCTCAACTGTGTGACCTAAGTATTTTGATGAATTTGACTGTAGAGAAATCCAATGAAAATATCGAATTGTTTACATCTGATCTCTCCGCAAAATTAGAGACAATTGCAATGAACACTCAAATACGGGCGAAAACAAAAATTAAGGAAATTCATATCAGTGATATTGAGAATACAAAAAATCAAATGATCATTTTATTTGGAAATATTAACGGGTACTCTTTGGATTTTATTGCATCAGGAAACTTCTATAAAATAAGTGAGATCTTCAAAGAATTTAAAGCTAAGATGTCCTTAGACACTATTTTTGAGGAGGAGTTTTTAGGAGATTTAAAACCGTTTAAACACTTGAAATATACTCTTAATGAAATTATTGAAGAATTCGATCATTAGTATTAACAATCTCTCTTCTTAAAAGCAGTATTATTAGAAGTTTTGGAGTTTATTTTGATAACAATATAAAATAGATCTTTATAAGCTATTAAATTTTATTGTTGAATCGTCCTACTATCAATTTGGAGGTTAATTCTTACGTTTAACTAATTTTTTTACGTTAACTCTTTCAGTTCGTCTAATTTCTGACTTTCTGGAACGTTTTACATCAACCTCAACAATTTCAAATTGGCTGTCAGGGATCTCTTTATCCTCCCCACCTGCTGGTATTGATACGAGTTTGCTCTTAACTACTACACAATTAGATAATGGGTAAATAGTTTTAGCGACTCTTTTAATTTGGGTCTCAAATTCACCGTAAATTACTCCAGCTACAAATTTCTCATGATTCAAAGACTGTGCAAATTCTACTAAGATTTCTCTCATAATTTTCCGAATTAAAACAATTTGAGAATTTCTTGCTCTTTTTAAAGTAGTACAAACAGTAGTCAATCGAAAAACATACTCATCCTTTGTAGTTAGGTTTAAAATTATTTGTATCTTTGAACTTCCTCTCCCAATTAAAGATCTTATAAAATCATTTGTGTATTGATGACCAACAAAAATAGTATTACATTTTTTTGCTTCTTTATTATGATCTTTGACTCGAAATTTTAATTTCAAGCTAATGTCAGAATACTTATTCGTGAAATCAAATAACAATGTCTCAAGAGTTCTTCCAACAAGATTATTTTCTAACCCTGATATCTCCCCTATTGGTTTGAAATCAAATGTTTTAGGGGTAACTACCTCGTACCATTGTTTATCTTTAAAAGAAACTTTTTTTCCTTTTAATTTTTTTTTTTTTTCTCTCGAGCTCATTTTTTCTTCCCCCTTATCTCGCTACCAATGTTCTAATCTGCTGTGGATCATATTTGAAATCAGGAACTAATACTTTTTTCTTTTTGTAATATTTTATAAGGCGGTAAATTTTAGATTCAGTTCGATTCAACCCTTTTTTTGCTTCTAAATCTTTATGATTAGATTCAAGATGCTTCCTAGTATTTAAAGCTTTTCTCACTAAATTGCCAAGATCTTCTGGAAGTGGTGCCTTGATATCATGTTGTTCAAGAATATGACTAATTTTTTTACCAGCTACAATTTTAACTAATGGTACTCCTTGAGAATCTCTCATTATTGTACCAATCATTGATTTTGAACGTCCTCTCCTTGCTAACTTGACTACTTCATTCTCAACTTCGTCAGGTGACAATTCAACCCATACCGGTTTTTCTAGACGTGCAGGACGTGTACTGGCTGCCTTTCCCTTCTTACGAGAGTGCATACGAGCCATTAATCGATCATCTGTTATAATGCTTTAATGATTTGTAAAATATTAGTATACCATTGGTAAAGAAATATACAAAATAAAGTTTTTGTTAAAGATATGGAAAATTATTAGCTATGGCCTTCAGAAACCATAAAGTAAATTAAACAATAACTAAAAGTAGTATGCTATTATGGTATTTATGACTGAAGAAGAAAATACAATTTTTTTTGTTACTGGAAATACACATAAGTTTAATGAAGGATTAGAAATATTTTCAAAAGAAAAATTGAGTTATAAACTAAGACAAAAAGATATTAAACCTATCGAAATCCAAGCAAATACTCTAAGAGATGTTGCTTCTTTTAAATTAAATAGTGTAAAACATAAGATTAACACTTCATTCTTTGTTGAAGATGCAGGTTTTTTCGTAGATAATCCACTTGGTGGTTTTCCTGGAGTATATTCTTCTTATGTCTTAAAAACTATCGGTAATGCAGGGATCCTTAAATTAATCGACAATTTTAAAAAATCAAAAGCCCATTTCTCTGCAATTGTGGCTCTTTACTTTAAACCTATTGATAAAGTTTTATTTTTTGAGGGCTCAATTACAGGAAGAGTTTCAGAAACAAATAGAGGTAAGGGTGGGTTTGGTTTTGATCCTATCTTTATTCCTGATTCAATCATAGATAAGACATTTGCTGAAATAACTACACATCAGAAAAACCAAATCTCTCATAGAGGTCAAGCTATGAGAAAATTGATTTCCTTCCTGAAAAATAAAAATAAATTGTAATAATTCAAAAAGTCTCCCGAAATGTTTCCATAATTGTTTGTCGACTCAATTTTATTAGAATCACGTAAGTACCAATAAATCCGATTGATACCGAAATCGAAAAAACTCTAATTAAGGTCTCGGTGGGAATTCTGAAAATGCTGGGCATTTCAGTAATAATACTCATGTTAATTTCAAGAAAGTACGATGTAAAGGTCCCTATGATAACACCCATTATTCCCGAGGAAAGCAAAATGATCATACTCTCAATTAAAAACATATTACGTACATTTCGGGTTTTCATACCCATTGAGCGTAATATCCCTATTTCAAATTTTCTTTCTAACATGATTGCATACATACTACTCACTAATCCAAATATACTAATCATAATTGTAAAAGACAATATGAGTTCCATCAAAAAACTTTGTCTATCAGACATCTGCCTAATGAAATTTATTTTTGTTATTGCATCATCAACAACGATATCTTTGTCTTGGTACATTAGTCGGAGATTACTTTTAGTTTCATCTACATTTTCTTCCGAATTATCAATCAAATTTACAAAAGCCTTATCTACAATCATATTAGGTCCCTCAGGATTTTTGACCCTCATTAGGCGTATATAATTATCTAATGATACCATTACTCCTCCCCCATAAGCAGAAAGCTCATTGCTTCGAAAATTGAAAAATCCTGGTATACCTCCTGAAATTCCTACAACTCTTAATATCGTTACAATACCGGGATCATTTTCAATTAGGGGATCATAAAATGTTAATCTAATATATTGCCCTACATCATGAATCCCGAGTATATTAGCAATAGATTTCGCAAGTATGCATGTATTATTATACATAAATAATTCATTAAAAGAATAACTCGTGCTACTTCCTTCACTGCTCCAAATTATAAAATCACGATTGACAATATTTATAAAATCTTCATCAATCCCGATAAAACCAGCATCTACAACATCAAAATCCAATAGATCACCTGCAGTTGTTTTAAATTTCGTCTTTTCTTGAGAAGCATAGAATTGAAACAAATTTATCAACAATTCTTCCGATTCCCCTCCCCCAAAACCTACCTGCCCTTCATTAACTTCGAATGCTGCTGCTAAAGTAGCTTGAAAGTCAAATGTATTGTGGAGTGAAGTAGAAATTTTTTCTATTCCTGGTAGATTTTTTATTTCTTCAATCATTTCCATTGTTAGAGCATCGACTTCATTGTCTAACGCCTGGTTTATCAAAACTAGATCTGAACCGTATTGAAAGTTAATATTTAATGCCATTGTTTCTGATTGTATTTCAGATGTACTTGTAATAAAGAAAATAAATGAAAAACTAATCGCAAACATTAGAACTGTACTTGTATTACGCCTTCTGTATCTTTTTAATGAGATCCCAATGATATTTTTATATTTTCTGATTGCAGGAGAAATTATTCCTAAAAAAAACTTTTGGATCAGTGGCACAATCCCAATTGAAGCAAAAACTAAACCGATCAATACAGCAGCAAGTAAACCAATGAATAATGATGAAATTAACATGAAATCTCCTGTTACCACAATATTGGGAAGTAAAACAAATACAATTATTCCAATCGTTGCAATAGCTATTCCTACAAGAAAACTTTTTACATTCATACTTCCTTCTTTTTTAATTTCCCATGCTTCCTCTTTAGATTGGAAAGGTGTGATGGATTTGATTAATTCCTTCTTTGCAGTTTTAAGAGCTGGGAGCAAAGCTACTACCAAAGAAACAACTGCTCCAAGAGTAAAAGTTAAAATTATCGTTTGGGGCTTGATAATCCATTCTACATCAGAAATACCAAATTGGAAATTGTATAGGTGAAATAAACTTCGAGCAATTGGTATCATAAAAATTCCCCCAAATATCATTCCGATAACTGATCCTATTACACCCAACATTAATCCCTCGAATAATACCATTTTAACAGGATATATTTTTTTTCCTCCAACTACTCTTATAATACCAAATTCACGAACTCGTTCCTCCACTGAAGTCGAAAGGATACTATTTATTAAAATCGCTGTTATTAACATTGAAAGGATAGTTATAAACCAAAACATAATAGTTATGCTCAATAATAAAAATTCTCCTCCCTCGAGTTCTTCTAACTTTGGTAATGTTATACTAAACTCATTGATGTTCAGCCTATTCTGGATTTTAGTACTAATTCTTCGTAAAGCGCGTGTTGTAGCTCTTAAATTACTTGCATCGTAAATAATTTTAGGGTTAGTTATTGTTCCAACGATAAGATTGATTTTACCTTCTCTTTGTAAAAAAATTTGTGCTTGATTTAAATTAACCAGAATTAAAGCAGTTTCAAACTGCATAAATTTCTGATCTTGACTGCAGATTTCAACAACTATTAAGTCCAGATTATAATTTTGATATTCTAAACTAATTGTATCTCCTTTTGAAACATTTAATATCTCTGCAACACTCCCAAGGATTACACATTCACCATTTTGAGGTTCACCATTATAAATTTCATTAGTTTCTTCACCTTCTTCATCCAAAACTATGAGATCCCCTAAGTTTCCATTATCCGCTTCTTTTTGAAATTCAATACCATACAGTTGAAGTGAACCACTCGTATTCATTTTTTCTGATGTTGTTTTCACTAGCATTAAAATTCGTGGGAATAATTCTTCTACACCTTCAATATCCTTCAACTCATTATCCAAAATATCTTGATCATAAAAGGGATTAAATGTTAAATCTGTTTGAATGGACTTACTAATCATGATATCCATCTTTCCAGTTGTAGAAGTAACATATAACATATAATTATAATTGACTGTGTCATTTAACATTCCAATAGAAGTTAGCAAAAATAATGAAATGGCAATTCCAGAGACACCAAATATGACTTTAGCTTTGTCACGTTTTAGATCAAGCAAAGAATGCTTGAGAAATTGCAAATTTATGCGTTTTTTAAGTCTGTATATATTGGTTTTTATGTCTATCTTAATACCACCGCAAGTTCTATTTTCTTTGTTATCTGCTTTTTTCTACTCATTATCTAAAATACTAAATTTCTTCCTTTTTTTTTTAAATTTTCTTAAAACTAAGCCTTTTTTAGCTAAAAAATCTTGAATAACCTCTTTTTTTCTTCTTATTAATCTAACACCTTCGCAATTTTTATTTTTGCAATAATAATTTTCAGCAGGTTCATCTTTAAAATAGATTTTTTCACAGTTTTGACATATATAAGTCGGAAATATTTGATCACGCTCACAAATTGGGCATACAATATCAAATTCTTCTGATGAAAACCAAGACTTACAATATTTACAATATAGTGTTAAAGGTCGTTTTAATTCTTCTTCTAACTCAACAAGCTCAATCTTCTTAATTACCTGATCTCTATCAATATCTTTCAACCTAATTTTTACAGCACGGCTTTCTCTAATTCTTTCAATCTTTATTTTTCCTTTTTTTTCCAAGTAAATATAGATAAAAATTCCAATAGTTACAGCGGAGATAATTAAAACAAGATAAGGACCCCAAATACTCCACCATTTCATATTATTTATTCGAATTCTTACAATATTTTCGGCGAAATTTCCCGTTTTATCATAGGCTGCAATTTTCACTTCGTAAATCCCATCATTGTATCTATTCGTGTTCCAATTAAACTCCAAAATACCAGTGCTCATATTAAATAATATATCTGCACTGTTAACACTTTTACCATTCAAGAAAATATGTAATCTAGATTCGTCTATTTCAACATTATCAGATATATTACACTTAATTACCGTAATAGAATTAATAGTGGTATCATTTTTCGGATTAAAAATTTCAATCTCTGGAGAAATAAAATCTGTCGTTTTTTCATAACCTATGTATATATTATTTATCAACCACCCATATCCTATTCCCAATACAATATTATTAGACCGTAAAGTGAACTTAATCATTATGTCTTCTTCAACATATTGAGAAAGATCTATCTTTTCTCTACCAGAAATAGGCTCAGTTTCATATGTATATTCCTTTAATACAATCCAAGAATTACCATTATCTTTGGATATAGAAATTATACCTCGATCAAGTTGATCTTCTGGTTGAAAAAATTCATTCTGTAATGAAATTTCATAATCAAATTCAAGAAAGACATTATATTCACTTTTTAAATGTATTGGCTTCGTAATCAGCATGGCATCCCAGTTTAACCCATAACCTTGACCTATCCCTCCATAACTTTGGCCAATTCCACAATAAATGAGTTTTTGTCCTAATCGTTCAAAAAGATGCCATGTGTTGTCTCCCTTTAGCCAAGTTGTAGACTGTTTTGGTGTCGGTGTTCCAGTAACGTAATAATTTGTTAAATTTTCATTAGAAAAAGTATATCCAATGTATTTATTATCTTTAAAGATATTGAAACTTAGAGGAACAGGGTTAGTAAAATGAATTAGTGTATTTTCTTCATTATACCATTGAGATGTATGAATAAATTTTCCGTCAGAGACATGAAACCTAAAAGTTAGGTTTGATACATGCTCAAGAATTAAAGATAATTTAAAGAAAATACCCCAATCTCCCAAATTGTCTGAACTGGCATTCCAATCGCCATAAATATTATACATTGTGTAGTTGGTGTCACCTATCTCTAGGTATGTAAACTGTGGATAATTATTATCTAGATCATAATACTCACAAGAAAATTCAAATTGATAAAATTGAGATTCTTGAGTTATTGGTAAATCCTGATCTAAATTGAATTTGATATCTGGTGCGTACTGGTTTGTATTGTTTTCAATAGCAAAATAATCTAATATGAATCCTTTATAATTTACTGTGTCGAAGTTTTCATCTAAAGACGCTAGAAATTTGAACTGAACGAAATATCCGATGTATTCAGAAAGATTAACCTCCTCCATATACCAATCTCTCTCTTCATTTGTATAGGTTTTAATCGTTTGCCAACCTGTCCAATTTAGATTAATCTGTAAATAAACAAAATCACCAAAGTTAACACTCACCCGTAAGCCAAATCTAGCATATGGCTTAGTCATATTTTTATTTATTTGAGTTAAGTTATACAATGGACTTGTTAACGAACCATTAGGGTAAGGATCTTCTGTTATTTTTATTGGTTGATATGTGTAATTTGGAGGAAAAATATGATTTGTACCAAAATACAGAGATTCCCAAGAGTTTTGGTAAACTCGAGATCTATTATCAATATTATTTAATTGATGTAATGTATCCCAACCTGTTCCAATCTTAGTCCAATTACCGATCCCGTTATTAAAACTGTATTGAGAAGGAAATTGAACGCTTTCCGTTGGAAATTCAATAGTTATATTTAAAGATCCTACTTCTGGAAACCTTATACTAAATTTACCGTCACTGGCAACAAAATAATACTGGAAAGTCCCCGCTTCTGAAAATTGAATATAATCACTTATAAATAAAGCTCCATCCGCATAATTATCATCTGGGGGAAAAAACTGAGTAAGGGTAAAATTTATTGAAATTTCCATAATAGAAACATACACTTCTTGAGGGGGAACACTTGAGCTATCATTATCAAAGTAATCGATATAAAACCTAAAGCTATCAATACTATAATTCTTTAATGGACTATTCCCTAAAAATTCTTGAAAACCCATAACTGTTACATTCCTAGAATTCCCAATATAGCTTATTTCTGGAACTGATAACAAGGGTTCAAATTTATTTTCGACCGTAGAAACATTTAAGGTAAACGAGCTACTGCCTTCAATTGCTTTAATTACAACAATGCAATCCGTTTGATTTTCCTTAGGGATAAAGTAAAAATAATCTAAATCACTATAAAATTTTCTTGAAGCTTCGAGTAAAATAGGCTCCCCATATTGATTTGACACATTTGAAAATAAGAACACATCAAAATCAGCATTTACATCAGTTATCGATAAATTAAATAAATATTGATTATCTTCAAGTAATTTTATTTTACGAGCAAACACATGAGTTGCTAAAGGATTATCTTGGGAACTAATTAAATTATCACTGATAGATGTATTTACACCCATTGCCTTCGTTAATGCATCTATAGCCCCCTGAATATTTAATCTCCCATATCCTTCATGAATATCTTTTAAACCAGAAGTTAAAGGTGAAATCGAAACATTCGGTGAATATTCACTTTCATCTTCTATTGTAGAGGGGTCATCTTCTCTCTCAAGATTAGTTTCTGAAGCAGTCATTAATAAAATAGCTTTAATATATCTAACCCAATTAGTAAGGTTTAAAGAATTCCATTGGCTCCAATTGTTCCACCTTGCTTCAATTAAAAGATTAATAACAGCAGAGACTATTGCAGTTGAAATTGAAGTTCCATAGTAACTTGTAAGAGAATTTGATTCTTTATCAGCAGAAATGATTGTTCTGTGTTGATCTACTTTGCTTCCACCTGGAGCGACAATATCTGGTTTAATTATGTTCCCAAAATTATTACCAATGCTACTATATGACGTAACTTGATCATTATCATTGATCGCACCAACAACTATCGCATTTTTATTTCTTGCTAATTTATTTAAAGATTCTAAGGTCTCAATTCCATTATTCCCCGCAGCAATCACAACTAAAACACCATTTTCTATGACTTCATTTATTGCTTTATTGACTGCTTCTACATCTTCTCCCAATGTACCAATACTTAAACATGTGCTAACTATATGATAATTACTTCTATTATTTATGACATTTCCTAATGCTGAGATTAAGTCAGATGAATATCCTATCCCAGATTGGTTTAATATCTTATAAGCCACTAATTTTGTGGCATTTGCTATTCCTGTAAAGTCTTTACTGTCTCCGGAATAAGATTCAGGGAAGTATGTGATAGTAGAATTATATGAGAATAGAGGGTTACTTTGAAATGTTTTATGATACTTTATATAAATGTCATAAATTCCAAGGGTTTCTTGCGATAACGGGTGATTTATGCTATAATGATCATTAGGATTCTCGTTATGGGTATAAGCTACTAAAGAATTGTCATAAAATAATTCAACCCAAAATGCATCAATTTCATTGCTTTTCCAATTTGAAGTTGAATTAATTGAAATAAATGAAGCTGGATTTGATGCATTTAAGGAAGCTATTTTAAAACTAAAGTTTTTCGAAGGAGTATATTCCTCAAACAAATCCGAATGGGTATAATTTCCGTGGATTTTTACTGTTGTAGTTACATTTGAACTTTTTCCTGTCCCAGAGATAATGGATGATATAAAAGTTCCATGACCATTTTCATCATCAATTGGTTCACTGTCAACAAAATTTTCCCAACCAACGATATTTCCACTTAGATCTGATGAGTTATAACCATTTGGAAAATAGTCGTGATTTGGATTTATCCCTGTATCTAATATCGCCACTGAAGAATTAGTATCTCCTTTATACCCATTTAACAACCACGATGAATTGAATGCCCCCGTTTGAATTGAAGCATAATTCATTTGTATTCTTAGCAGTTCATTATTTTCTATTTGAGAGTCTGGAAAATCATTTTGATATAGAGTAATATTTTGATCTGAAGCCATAATCCCAGTAAAACCTGAAAATGAAGAAAACACATCATTCCACTCTTTAGTGACCAATCCCCCGTAATATTGGAATCTTAAAATAACAGAACTGTTGTATGAAGATTCATTAAAGAATACAATTACATTTTCTTGGAAAATCTTGGAAGATACAATTTTTTCTTCAATAATATCCTGGTTTGCATCATATACTGCTGAACCGTATGAATCAAAATAAGAAGAATTATACCAAAACTGAATTAAAAGTATAACAAATAATATAAAAAATATTTTAAATTTCTTTTTTAACGTTATAATCTCCCCTATTCTTCCTCATTCACTTTGGATTCTTTCGTAATGATTTTTAATCTTTCTCTTAAAGTAGATTTGAATTTTAAGACTGAGTCTCTTGAGCTCATCTTAAATAAATGCCTCTCAATTCTTCTCAGTTCCCCACTCCTCGTTTTATGCTTATTGTTTTGACAAAAAAATCCTGCTAAAATAAATAAAACAGCTAAACTAGGAATAAAAACATATAAGAATTGAGTTAGTTGTGGCGTAATGATTTTTATGTATAGAATATTTGATTGCTCTATCTCTTTTCCCAGATAATAAAATATAATGCTTGCGGGTCTTAACGCTACAAAAGATTGTCTTTTTGCTCTTATAGTGTAATTTAAAGAAACATATTCTCCTGGTTTTAGACTATTTATAAAAATTACCAAATTACCCTCAATCAACGAGAAATGAGATTGAGAATAACTAATTAAATCATTGACCATTATATCTTTGACAGTAATAGTGCCCGTATTTTTAATTTCAATAGAGACATTTATCTCATCACCAATCTCGATTTGGTTTTTATTCACAGATTTTATTAGTGAAAAGTTGATTTTTCCTAAGATTATTGAAGATGAATTTAAAATTTGGATTGTTATGCCTTCCGAGCCGTTTATAAAATTTATAGGAGAATAATAGTAGGCTTTCCAATCCGTCTTTTTTAGTGTAATATTAAAGAAAATTTTCTCATCATAATCAATCCCTTCAAAATCTAAACTATTATTATTTACCCTTCTTAAATCTCCAATTTGATCATTCATAGAAATATTTAAATCTGGAATTCTAAAACCATTTGGTCCCATGTTTTTTAAACTTATTGTTAAATTAAACTCAGAGCCAATTGTAGGTAGAACATTAGTATTTGAATCATACCCAAACTTAATAAATCTGATAAAAGGAAATATTTCCATATAATCTACCGGAGCTGATATATATACTTGATTTGTTAAAGATCTTAATTGAGATGAATTTCCTCCCTGAATTTTTTCTAAATTATCATATGTAATTAAGACATCACTTATAGATCTTGTATTGGGGGAATAAAAAGAAAAATTTATGGTCTTTTCTTCAGAAGGTGCTAAACTAGGTAAAAAATATGTCAGATTGCTATTTTCAAGTGTAAATTCGTTAACATCCTCCATGATACCTGGAATTTGCATATTTATTCTAACATTTTTAGCAGTGTTAGAACCAATATTTTTTAAATCAATAATATAAGTATTTAGAGCTCCTGGTTTTGAACTGTAGTTTACAATATATGAAGTTGCGATAATTGATGACATATCATAAGTACTTAATGGTATTGAATTAGAAAATCTTTCAAATTCGACATTGCCTGAAAGTGAACCAAAAAGAACTTTCGATCCAGTATCATTATTAATGTTAATTTCACGAGTTGAAAATTCCACATCAAGATCATCTATAGATATATTAAACCTTTCAGAGTCAACACCGTTAATCTTAAATAAGGTGGTAAAATTTGGTTTATCTTCGGTATAAAATAACCAATTTAAACTTTCATTATTATTGATAAAAGAAAATGTCCAAGTATTGTTTTCTATAGAATCTAAATACGGGGTCATATCAAGAAATTCTTCACTACTAAAATTAAAAATCTCAAAATCTAAAGATTCCAAGTTTTCTCTCGCACTAAAATTCATTATCAATGAAACTCTCTCAATGTTGTTATTAACTAAATCTATAGCAGTATCATTCCTAAAAACAAAATCTACCTCAATTCTTTGTTTTAAAAATATTTCTTCTGATCCAATTATCCAACTTTCATTATTCATAGACAATGCCATTTCTGGTAGTGTGTCACTAATCGTTGTTCCTGAAATCACTTCAGGAGTCTGAGGGGTGGAATTTATTGTAAAATTGGTTGAATAAAAGGGCTTAAATGAATCTAAATATGCGATTGATACATTTCCAATCTCATAAGAAAGAGATTCTCCTGGTATTAACTTCCAGTTATCGTCATTCCATACACTATACTTATTAGTAAATGTATCCTTAAGTTCATCAGTAGTTACACCTATTATAGCCAAAGTAGTTATTAATTGAGGATATCCCGCAATTATTATATCAATTATGTGATCCATTTCTCCATTATAAGGCGACAAGTTAGTAAAGTTCAAGATATTTGGAAAGAATGTATCATAGACTCCAATACCTAAAGAATCAAAATAGAATATTAAAGGGTCTTTATCAAAATTAAAAAAACTCTCTAATGAATTGTATTGGTTCGGATATTCTATTCTTACAACATCCCAAATCGTATTTTGAAATTCATCTGCTAATGGCTGATTCCCTAAAGTAAGTAATAAAAAGAAATCATTGAGTTCCAGTGGAATTGAAGTAGGTATACCCCAAGCAGTCGTATTTCCTATATTCTCTGCTGTTATTCTGTAAGTAAAATCACGATACGCTCCATAGGATGCATTTTCTCCTATTAGTTCTTTTTTAAGAATCATATTGGGTTCGGAATGAGAGGAATTATATGTAATTAAAAAATCATCAGGTGGATTTACAATCCCTGTAGGGATATAGGGGAACCCGTCAAATCCTAATTGTTGAAAAAAATTGATAGTATCGCTTGGATCGTTAAGATTTACTGGTTTAACGTAGGATTTTTTAAATCCTTCTTCATTAACCCAAAATAATTCAAATGAATAATCCTTTAGTGTTTGAATATCAAATTCGATTCCTGCAATGTACATTAATAAATCAATCTGTTCAAGAAGATAATCATAAAATTCAAAATTACTTGGTGTTTGGTCTACAATATCAGTACACAAAATATTTATCTCGATATCACTCATAAAAGCCCCTACCAAAGCAATATAAATTTTTTCACTAGGTGCTAATGGCGTTCCTATATATCCTAAAGATTTCCATAGATCAAACTCATATTGATTTATTCCAATCTTTTTTATTCCATCACTCAAACCTTCATATTGAATCATTAAGCTCGTATAGCTAGATTCATTTGATAAGGAAAAGGAGCTTAGAACATCAATGAATTGATCCAGTTCTTCTTCTGAAATAGTTGCGTTAATAATTTCTCCGAAATTACCCCCAATGGTACCAAATTGATCAATAAGAGGGTTCAATTCTAGATTTTCCAAGTAAGACAAATCAAGAGATTGAAAGTTGAAGTTTAATTGGTCAGTTGAGAAATCAGGTTCTTCCTCAATAAAGCTTAGAGAATTTATTATCATAAAAGTCGAAGATAGATGAAATTTTTCATAATAATTTTTGCTAGTTATACGTGAGAGATCTAATGCTTTCCAATAACCATCCATAGGTAAATTCCGAGTAATTTCATCGAAAAATAAATCCCATTTTGGGAAATCGCCTATAAAAATGAAACTATTTATCTTTGATACATTTACCATGATGAGATCAATCTCAAATTTTCTCTTTATGATTTCAAGAGCTCTCTCCGCTCTCAATTGAACATCATTGATATTCATTTCTTCATCATAAGAAAGGAATCCTATAAAACTATTGAATCCTAATTCGTATTGAGAACCTATCTTACTTTCTGTTAAAAGTTTTGGAAAAATTCCAGGATTAATCGTATTAGAAGCACTAATTAAAGCGTTACATTTATAAAAAGCTGGATCATTTAAATCAAATTGAGGAAAGATATTCGTATCATTTGTAAAAAGAGAATGCTTTATAATAGATTTATTACCAGCTACATAAGCGTTAATTTGTTCTGCATATAGATCCGAACCTGCTATGTCAGATGACCTTAAAACCTCCTTTCTATCATTATGATTCAATTTAGAATCATCTTTTAAAATGGGGAAATTTAGGTTGTGACTCTTTAACTGAAAATATAATGGGGATAGAAAAATTAGAAAGATAAAGAAGAAACGAAACTTTTTTTTAGACTGCGCCATAATCTCCTCCTACATAGTCTCTCTATATATTTCAACAATTTTTTTCTTCCGAACTTTCCTTAAAAGAAGTTTCATTCCAATTAGAACCAGTACCAATGAAACAGAAAAAATGAGGATTATATTAAATAAGGGTATATATAATATGTCTGGTTCCCCTGATAGTATGCTTAAATTTGATGTGACAATCCAAGCTGAGAGCCAACCAACTACTATTCCAATAGTTCCACTACTAATTAGTATTATGAGTGATTCGATTATAAATAGGCGATTAATTTCTTTTGCTTTTAACCCTAAAGTTCTAACTATTCCTATCTCTTTCTTTCTTTCAAGAATCGTAGAATAAGATGAAGAAAGTAATCCAAAAATACAAATCAAAACTGTTGTCATAGCGATTAGTGTAAATAATATATCTAACACGAAAAAAGAAGATTCTTGAGCAA
Source organism: uncultured archaeon (assembly GCA_964486045.1). GTDB lineage: Archaea > Asgardarchaeota > Lokiarchaeia > Sigyniarchaeales > SOKP01 > Loki-b32. Next base: position 210,175 of record CAZALK010000006.1, on the reverse strand, counting down.
TTACTAATCTATTGAGATTATAGATGTTATAATTATAATCTGACCTAAACTCTTCATTAATTAAATCTTCAATATAATAAGCAGAAGTTGATTGATCCTCTCTAAGTTTAATAAAAATTCTGTCTACATAAGGAACAGACGGAATATTCATTATCTCAATATAAGTCTGTTGAGAAACCAATACTCCTCCTCTTGGTGCCTGTATCGTAGATCCGCCAAACTCCTGAGAAAAACCCGGCATACTCCTTGCTGTTCCCACTATCTTGAAAGGATAAACTTCCATTTCATCTCCTCGATGAATGACAATCCTTATATAATCACCAATTAATAAATTTAAGCCAATAGCAATGGCTTCTGATATTATACAACTGAAAAATTGTTCAAATTTAGTAAATATATCCGTAAATGCTATTTCTGCATTACTAGAAGTCATTTCTACGTATTCCCTCTTAATTGTAAACAAATACTGTTCATCTATGCCTAATAACGTTATATCTTGAGTATTTAATCCGGCATAATCCCCCAGCTCCGCTTTAAATTCCTTCTCTGCATCAGAATAAATCTGAGTTAATTGATAAGGTCTTGCTAAAACAGAAGACGTTTTCTCTACTCCATTAATTCCTAACAAAATTTCTTCAAACTCTGTGGTCATTATTTTATTTGGATTAATTTCAGATTCATAGTTACCTCTATCGAGAGTCTCAAGATTTCCCTGCAGTCGATTATCATAATTATTACTTATAGATGATAATAAAAAGGAATCTCCGCCACCAAATCCTCCTTCAAAAATCTCTTCTGGCTCCTTCCAGCCAGAAGTTTCAATCACTAAATCTGATCCATACGTTAGTTGCGTCATTGCTGAATTTTGTGCTGAAAGGGTGTTAATTACCGTTGAAGTAAAAATTACAAACGAAAACGATAATGCAAAAATTATAACAGTGCTTGAATTTCTTCGTTGGTATCGAAAGACAAAAATTTTGATTACATCATGTAAATGTTTAGCAATAGGTCTAAATAATTGAATTACGAGTCTTAACATTACTGGCATTATTCCTAAACCAGCTAAAGTTAACCCAATATTAAAAAGAAGTAAGATAGACACGAAAGTTCCCGAAAAAATAGTAGAATCTGTTGAAATTAGGAGTCTTGGGATGATGAAAAAGACAAACCCCCCATTCAATGCCAAAATTATTCCCATGAGCAATATTTTGTAATTGATCGTGGGTTTTTTCCGCAAATGAAATAATGTATCCTCATGGCGATATGGATGGATAGATTCAATAAGTTGAAGATGCATTACTTTTAGAGCAGGAAATATACTAACTACCATTCCAACACCAATTCCCATAGAGTAAGATATTAGTAGTGACCACCACGTAAAAGAAAAGTTTAATTGAGTGAAACCAAGAGTGCTCGCGGTGATTAATCTATTTGCAAAGGGTATTATAAGAAATCTAGTCAGTAAATTTGCAGTAAAGATACCTAGAATTGTCCCAAAATTGCATAATAAGAAACCTTGCATTAAAACTATTGCAAGATTATACTTCTTACTAGCTCCTAAGGTTCTAAACACGCCAAATTCTCTAATTCTTTCTTCTACTGAAGTTTTTAATATTCCACTAATCAACACACCAGAAATGAGCATAGCCACGACCGAAACAAAAATAAAAACAATAACAATTAATACGCTTACAAACTCGGAATATCCCAATATTCGTAATTTTGGCATATCAATGTTATATTCTTTAATTCCAATTGCCATTTGAATGTTACCCATTATATCTTTAACAATTGTTTTTGTTCCCTCAATGTTCCTTATATCATAGAGCCCACTACTCTGTTGAAAGGTCAAAATAAGTTCATTACTGCGCCCATTAAATTCAGCAAAACCAAAATATTCATATAGAGTACTCATGTCAACTACTATTAGATGGTCACTTCGATAATCATCTGGCCATTTTAGACTGAAATCAAAGATTGCATTAATCGTTAAGTTTTTTATAACGGATAATGTTTGATTTCCATCTGTTAATCGAAAATCTATTTCAATAACATCGTTTTGTGAATATCCAATCACGTCATTAAACCCATAATAGATCGCACAGCGATCTAAGGGTAATTCGCTCAGGTTAAGCTCATTACCTGAGTCTGGGTCAATGAAAGCTCCAAAATTAATCTCAGTTTCTAAAGAAAAGTTAATTGCAGAGATCACACTCCATTCAACTTCACCTGTTAATTTATTTTTTACACTTCCTGAAACATCCATTCTTGGAATATAACTTTCTATCGCATTTGTTGTATTTTTGATAGTATCTATGATGGGGTTGAATTGAAAATACGACGATCTATCTTCTGGTTCTCCTGTATAATGTCTCACAGAAATAGAAGCATCTTGATTACCCGCTTCAACTGTAAGAAAGTCCACATAACTAGCAGAAATAGAATCAGATAAGAATAAAATAATTGTCAATAAACCAATTGAAATTAAAACTCCTGTTATAGCAAATATCGTGCGAATTTTTTGCTTTTTTAAATCCGAAAACGCATATTTTAAAATTAATTTAAAATGTGTCATATTTCTAAATATTGAATATAAAGATAATTTTGATTTCTTTATCGTAAAATTAAAAGATCTCCCTTAATTCTTGCAAATCGATTATTTTCTTCTATTAATTCCTGCAAAAGGTCATTGAAATGGGCTGGTAAATTAGCTACAATAAGATTTGGGATACTTTCCTTAATTTCACTTATATTTATCTCAATCTTGCCTTGATTTGCGAAGAGATACTGGAATATTTTGCTCTTACATTTCTCCTTATTAATTTCTGTTTCTTGTCTTCTTTTTAGTTGCATGATTTCAGTCTCTTTCAATCCATCTATTTTCCCTTCGTGAGTTAACTTTCCATCTTTCATATGAAAAACTTTTGTTGCGAATTCTGAAACAGCAGCATCATGACTAACTGCAATAAAAGTTGCACCTCTTCGATTTAAGTCTCTGAGCAGATTTAAAATCATTACGCCTGTTTTACTATCAAGATCTCCAGTAGGTTCGTCAAGAACACAAATCGCAGGATCATTAGCAAAAGCTCTAGCAATCGCAACTCTCTGCTGTTCTCCACCACTTAATTCTGAAGGTGTGTGATGAGCTCGTTCTTCTAATTCTACTAATCTCAAGAGATCCATTGCTCTTTTTCTTTTTCCTCGACGACTTAGCTTTCCTGAAAAATGTAACGGAACCATAATATTTTCCATTGCGGTCATTTGGGGTAGTAAATTATAAAATTGGAAGACAAAACCAATTCTTTCCCGTCTTATAACACTTAAAGAGTTATCATTTAGCATAGAAATATTGGCTCCTTCAAGGAAGATTTTTCCCCTTGTCGGAGTGTCAAGACCTCCAATTAAATTCAATAGAGTAGTTTTTCCTGAACCAGAAGGGCCCATTATGTCAATAAATTCCCCATTGTCTATTGTTAGGTTTATACCGCGAAGTGCTGCTACAGCTGTAGTACCTAATAAATAAGTCTTATGAATCTGGTCCACCACAATCAAATGATCATAATCCTTACCAGGTATCTTATCTTCTTTGGCCTCTTTTTTCATCTTTTTCTTTTCTTCACGAGATTGGGAAACAATCTCTAACTTTTGCTTCCTAATAGATTCTTTTCCTCTCTTTTTTTTCCATTTTTCGAATTGTTGAGAAACTTCTCCTTTCCAAATCGCCAACTTTCCAGTTTCTTCTTCATACTGTTCCATCAATGGAGTTTTCTTTATATATCGAGTATTGACCATATGATATCTGCTCTTTTTTAAAAGTTCTTTATTGGTAATTAATAGATTCTATAATTTTCTATGATTTTTTAAGATTATAATATCTTATTGTGAAAATAAACTTTTTCAGACATTTAACCTACTACTGATAAGTAAATACGAGAATTATTTTAAAAATTGACGTTCTTTTTGTTAGAACATTCACCTATTTGAGTATAAATAAAACAAATATATCATTTCTCTTTGCTTTTTAAATAAACCAAAATTTTAAAATAAATGTCTTTCTCAGCATCGGGTTTATTTCCAAATTTACTTGATATCATATTTTTTGGCAAACTTGTCAACTTTTTTTGAGTACTTGAGTTATAAATTTTAGGATTCCTCGCGATCCAGGTTGGGCTATGTGCTAAGCCCCTCTTATCATATTCAAGATTTATCTTGATACTAGTTTTAAATTTATTCTGCAAAAATTCTAATAATTCGCTCTTAGAATTCATTGTTGATTTTTTTATTATTTCATCAATATCCTCAAAAAATGGAGTAATCATCTTCTCTTCCACCAAATTAAAATTCTGATTTGAATCCAGAAATATTGCCCCGCAAATTGCCTCAAAAACATCTGCTAATATCCTTGTTCCTTTAATGTGCTGTTTTCCACTCTTGAAAATAAATCTTTGCAAATTAATTTTATTTGCAACCTTTTTTAAAGCAATATCGCTCTCTAAAGAAGCTTTTAATTTTGTGATTTTACCTGGATCTAGTATTCCTTTTTGGTATATTTTTAAAATCAATATTACCTTTATTACAGCATCCCCCAAGGTTTCCAAGAACTCATAGCTTTGCTCACCAGTTTCATTAGCAAGTCTTGGTGTAGTTAAGGATTGGACTAAATAGTCTTCATTTTTAAACACATAATCGATAAATTCTTGGAATTTTCTTATCTTTTCTTCCTTTGTCATGAGAACTTTATTATACAAATATTTTCAGTTAAATTTAAAAATTTAGAGGAAACTTAATTAATTATGGAAAGAGAAAAAAAGGACAAAATTTTGGAGTTAATAAGAGAGATTGAAGATAAAAATTCAGAGATTGAGAATTATATCTCTGGTTTATCAGTTTTAACTAGAAATGAGTCACTAAAAGAAATTATGAATAGTATCATCGAAAAAAACAATGTTTTAATGAAAATGGACGGTTCTAAAGGACCTTTCTTACACTCTGGAACAAAAGAAGCCACTAATTTATCTCAAGAAATGATAGATAGTTGCGTGTTTAAGATTCAAGAGAACCCAGCTAAAAAAATAATATATCTAAGAGAGTTTCTTGACAAATTCAAATCAATATCTAATAAAGATAAAGAAGTAATCTTAAACTCCTTACAAGATGAGAAAAATGTAGATAAACTAAAAGAAAAAATGACTTCTCTCGTCAAGATTTTTTTATGATTTTAGTATTTTGCAGACTTTTATCTGAATCTAAATAATTCTTGCAAAACAACAACATGCTTTATTCCTCTTATTTTGATTCTTCCTGTTAGGATCTTTCGAATAAATTTTCCACGTGAAATATTTTTGCTATTTAGAAGCTCTAAAAATATCGAAGTTTTAGTTTGAAGCATCCCATCCCAACCAACTATCTTTTTTTTCAGGTTCATTTTAGGGTTGTTTTTTATACCCTCTATATAAATTCTACCGTTGTCAATAACTATTAGCGCTGCGAATTTTCCATCTTTAGCATTTAAGAGAATTTTTTTTTCAATGTTTTTGAATTTCTCTTTAAACTTTCTACTCTCATTTAAAGGTTCAACTAATTTGGATAAAATACTTGCGAAACCGTGTAGTCTCTTTTTTTTATCGTCGATCATATGCATCATTCTATTAATAAACTTTTTCTCAATAATTTTTTACATTATCGAAAAAAACACATTCTCAATCTGTTCTGAAATGATTTAAGAACTTAAATTTATGAAATATTGAAACAGCTAAAAAGAATACGAAAAATTTGCAATTTTAATGAAGAATAAGTGACCTAACCCAAAAATTAGGGAAACTTATTTTTAATAAGCATCCCCATCCGAACCCGAGAATAGGTCTTCATAAGCTTTTCGATCTTCGCTAGATATTCGTTCCCTTCTCAATCCTTCTTTCATAACGATTGGGGCTGATTCTTTTTCATCATGATGAAATTTCTTTTGTATTTTATACTCTGCGTTCTTTGTTCCTAGGTCAAATTCCTCTTCACAGGCTTTACAGTATAGTTTTCCGTTTTTTGGGATAAGCATATTTCCACAGTTATTACAGAATCTCACGGTTTACACCACCTAAATCTTTTTTTATGCTTTTAAACTTTTCGTTTCACTACGCTATTTCTAATCTATTTTAACCATTTACAGAAATATTAAAAATATTATAGCTTTATAAATTTATTCTTTCTATAAACTTATGTGTTGACGTTTCAAACTAATTTTATATAACTTTACACAATTCATATTAATAAAACTTTTGTTTAAGTTGATAATCAGATATTAAGGTTGTGTCTTACATTTTGAAAGTAAATTTATTTTGAATTTACTACAAAATGCTCAAATTTATACCTAGTTAAATAGATAAAAAATTGATAAAACAGTTTTGTAAAAGAAAATCAATAAAACGATTGAATATTTGTCATCTTAACAAAAAAAAAGAACAAAGAGATTTTAAAATGGGCTATTATGAAGGAGAAAAAATAATAGTATTTGCTCACAGAGGTGCAAGTAAAGTAGCTCCAGAAAATTCAATGAAGGCTTTTCAAAAAGCAATAGAGCTAAATGCTGACTTTATTGAATTAGACGTGCACGAAACTAAAGATGGAGTACTTGTAATCGCTCATGATGAAAATCTCTTTCGAATAACTGGAAAAAATGGTCTTATTAAAGACTTCACTCTTGAAGAACTAAAAACTCTTAATTTTGGTGAAGGTGAAAGGATTCCAACACTTCAAGAGACCATTGAGTTAATAGAAGGGAAAATTAGCCTCAATTGTGAAATTAAGGTAGATTCTGTCTCAAAAAAAGTGGTTGATTTATTTAAAGAATACAATGTTATAGATTCAGTAATAGTAAGTTCTTTTTTACATGAAGAACTTTTAAAATTTCAGAAAAATGAACCCGAGTTGAGATTATGTTCCTTAGAGCCTTCTCAATATAGAAAGAATTATAGCTGGCCCATCAAAAAGAAGATGATAAAAATTTGTATTGATAATAACTTCTATGCAATAAATCCATATTATCATATAGTTGATCAACAGTTTGTAGACTATGCTCACAATCACGATATTAAGGTTTTCCCATGGACAGTTGATTTTAAGCATTCTATAAAAAGATTAATAAGATTTGGAGTAGATGGAATTATTACAAATGATATTGATAAAGTTCAATCAATTTTAAAATCAGGAGATTTAAGTATACCTTTTACTTCAATGCAATTCACTTGAGTAATAATGCCTTCTAATAAAATATTTTAATCGAGTTTTATTCTTCTATTTGATTTATCTATCAAATCTTATAGTATTTTTTTATTTCAGCAATGAAAAGATCTCAAAAAATTGATTTTGAAAGGTTATTTTTCCCTAAAGCCATTGGAATAATTGGAGTATCTCCAGATATGAGGGGAGGGAGTTTTTTTATTAGATATATGAAAGACAGGTTTAAGGGACCAATATATCTATTTAATCCTAAGTTTCCAGGGAAAGAATTGTACGGCTATAAAATTTATAGTTCAATTCTCGAAATTAATGATCCAATAGATTATGTGATTTTAGCTATTCCTGCTCGATTATGTCCAAGGGTAATGGAGGAGATTGGTAAAAAGAGTGTTCCCTTTGTAACTGTTTTTGCATCAGGATTTCGAGAAGTAGGCAATGATACACTTGAACAAGAACTTTTAAATGTTGCTAAACAATATAATATCAGAATTATTGGTCCTAATTGCTTAGGAGTTTATAATCCAAAAGCAGGGCTTCATTTTGCATTTGCACAATCCAGAACATCGGGTAATTTTTCGGGAGTCTTTCAATCCGGTGGTATTGCCCAAAATATGTCACAATTAGCGGTTTCAAATGGGTTATATGTTTCTAAATTTATATCAATTGGAAATGCCTTAGATTTATCACCAGTAGAATTTTTAGAGTACTTTAACAGCGATGAATCTACAAAAATCATAGGTTTATATATTGAGAATTTAAGAGATGCAATACAAGGGAGACAATTAATGAAGATGGTAAAGAATTGTAATTTAAATAGAAAACCAGTTTTACTTTGGAGGGCTGGATATGGTGAAGCCACAAAAAAGGCAATTTTATCACATACAGGTGGTCTTGCTGGAAATAACGAGATGTGGAAGGCTGTGGGCAAGCAAACTGGTTGTTGTATGGTTGGAAATTCTAATGAATTAGCTGCTTTGGCTTCAACATTTAATTTAACTCGTCTACCAAACACTCGAAATGTTGGTGTAATAGGTATAGGAGGAGGTTCTACTATCGAAGCAATCGATATTTTTGAAAAACATAATTTAATTATCCCTAGTTTAACCGAAAAAACTATCAATAAGTTGAAGAGGTTTGTACCAGACGTAAATACTAATGTAACAAATCCACTTGACTTAGGTGGTTCAGGAATACAACCAAATACTTATTATCGTACAATAATGGCTTTAGATAAAGACTCAAATATCTCCTCGATTGTATTCATTAAGGATCCTGAAAGATTTGGAAATTTTCAGAAGTTAATGAAAGAAATTTTTCGTTATAACAAGGGAGTTGTAAATTTTAATGGTATAGATTTAAACCGAGAATTTATAAGATATATAGCTAAAGCAAAAAGCACCATTACAAAACCAATGTATTGTGTCATGCTCAAAATAAGTGAAGGATTCGAGGAATATAAAAGTAGATATAAATTTAAATTAAAACTTTTAAATCGTAATGTACCTGTTTTTGAAAGCTTAGACTTAGCTGGAACTGTTTTGGATAAAGTGAATAGTTATAGAGAATTTTTACAAAAACATGGAAAATATCCTAAAATGTAAATTTACTTAATTATTATGTTTAGCATCAATAGGACGTCCAGGGCTGCCTTGATAATAAAATTTTCCTGATTTTCCTCGCCAATTTTTATGCAAAATTGTATTAGGATATATTACATTATGATCAGCAGTCACTACGTTTGGTCCAACTATATTTCCTGGGTATAAAGTGGTGTTTTTTCCTAATTTGATTTCCATCATAGTTATTTTTCCAAAAATTGTATTAACCGCGTGGCTTGACAAACCACTTGAAGGATAGATAAATACATTATCTCCTAAATTAGTAAATTCTAATCCAACATAGCTATCACAATAAATAACATTTTTACCAATTTTATTATGGCCAATTCTTCGAAGTACTCTATTAATGAGCCATGGAAATGGTGATTTTGAAGCTAACCACGTAGGATATTTAATTATAAAACCCCTCTTGTGATAATATTTCATCATTTCTCCCTCTTGACTATCAACTTCGTCAAGTGCTCTTCTAAAAACACCTTGTTTTGGTGGGGATTTCTTATTCCAACTCTGAACCCAGAATGCTGTAAATTCAATTAAAATAATAATGTAAATATAGTAGAGGATTAAAAAAACTACCGGTAAAGCAAATAAATGAATTACAGGTGAAATAGATAGCAAATTAATAAATCCGTATTCGAAAAGTAAGAAAAGACTTAAGCAAACATAAAGAGGTACTAAGAAACTAATGAAATTTATTTTAAAAAAATCTAATGCAGGAAGGTTCACTGTTTTTTCTAACTTCTCTTTAAAATTTGAGTTGTTCAAGTTTATAAGTTTATCAGTTCCCATGATATAAATATTAATGAAGAATTATTTAAAATTAATCATTTCTCATTAATAATGGACAACAATGTTTATTTAGTGTTACCCAGATCTTTAAAATGGAACTTCCACTTTTTCCATATAGGATACAATCTTTCTGAATACCATCATAAGCGCTACAAATGCGAGTATTCCCATGATGGATCCATATAAAAATGGGGACAATAATGGTGGGGATAATAGAAATGTTCCTAATATGGGTCCAAAAATCTGAGCAAGACTATCCAATGTTGATGTATAACCATTAATTTTTCCTATTTCCTTTGAAGAGACCGTTTCCGTCACTTTACTCATCATGAGTCCTCTCGCACATGACACACCATAACTAGCAAAAACCACTAGAACTATAAAAATCCAAGGTGCGGGATAAAATGCACCAAAAATTCCTATTAGAATAAACACTATTGTTAGAATAGACAAACCAAGAATTTTCATCTTTTTTTCACCTAAAATCCTAATTGTTGGTTTAAATAACGTAAAACGGACAATAGCACGTGATACACCGGATATCATTAGGAATATGCTGACACCTAGAGTATCTAATCCAAGTATTAAACCTATAAAAATAGCCAAGGTTGAAACATACATTATGAAAGAGAAAGTATGGAATGCAAACTGAGTTAATGAATATAAAGCATCCCTATTATTTACTAACTTAAATTTTATTTTAACTTCTCTCTCTGCTTTTTCTCGCTTAGATTTTGGCCATGATTCCTTTATAAAGAATAATGTGATAATAATAGTTAAAAAAGAAAAAAAAGCCGACACTAGACCAGGGAGAGCAAGTGGATAATCAGGACCAAATATTAGGAATATTGATAAAAGTCCTGCTAAACCTGGTGCTAATAATCCGGCTAAAGTATGAGCAACTCCAATATTTGTCATTTGAAGCCCTCTATCCTTTGGAGGAACACTATCAGTAATTATCGCTTTTGTAATAGGGTAATTACCACCGAAAACTCCATCTACAGCCCGAGCCACAAAAAGTAGGAAAAGAGAGTTTGAGAAGGCTAGAATTAGAAAAGCTGAACATGTTCCCGCTTCTGCGATTAGAAGAATAGGTTTTCTACCAAATTTATCGCTTAAACGCCCCCAAATAGGGGCGGAAAAAAGCGTAAAAATAGCATTTGTAGCAAGAAGTAATCCAAGAATTAAAGGTGTTGTATCATAAATAATCATGAGAGAAGGTAAATAGGGAATTATGATGTAAAACCCAAAAATATCTACAAATAGTCCTATCCATAAATTAGTTAATTCGGGATATTTCTTTTTTACATTATTAGGAGGTTGCATAATTTTGTTTCGATGTAATGGTTAATCGATATTAAATTCAAAAAAAGTAATATTTGTAATTAGATTCGAAAATATAGAATCCCTTTTAAAATTTCTAATTAAATATGAGAAAATTAGTTACTCAAAAATTCTATAATCGTTTTGTTTACTTCTGGTGCATTAGATTTGTGGGATTCGTGTCCTGCTTTTTCTATTACTTTTAAGGTACTATTTGGCATCAAATTGTGAATCTCCATCATCCGTTCTTTAGGAACAAGCACATCATGAGAAGCTGTAAGTAACAAAGTCTTCTGTGTTATTTTTTGCAAATTATTAATAACGTTATGGTCTTTAAAAGAGTAAGAAATATTTCGAATATCCTGCGGAGTAGGAGGGTCCGTAGTATAATAGTCGATAAGGTCTTCTGCAGACCATAATCCATGAAACTTTTCCTTGGGATTATCTAGCATTCTTTTCCGAAAATTAGGATAAAATCCAAACTGTGTGCAATCCCAAAATGCCTTAACGGGATCTTTTTTCCTGAGTTCCAATCCCTTAATTCTCATCTGAATATACGGCTCAGGGTCATACTCCTCAGGAATTTTTGGCAACGAATTTATGAGAACAAGTTTATTTACGCTCTCAGGATACTTCACTACAAAATTCTGGGCAAATATTCCTCCAAATGAGTGTGCTATTAAATTTATTTTCTGTATTGACAAGTAATCCATCAATCCCTTAACATCATCTGCAAACATTTCCATAGTGTAATGGTAGTTAGGTCTTGAACTTTTTCCTGCCCCACGCATGTCAATACTGATAATCCTATAATATTTAGATAATTCAGGGATTTGAGCCATAAAGCCTTCCTTCTTAGAATCAAAACCATGAAGAAGAAATGTTGGAAATCCTTCTCCTTGGCTTTTATAACAAATTTTTATATCATTAACTTCGGCAAATGCTTCTACCATACTAATTATTACATTTCTTAGCTTTTAAGGAAATCTATAATAATTTAATTTACTTCAAGTGATTCATTAAAAGAATTTCTGGTCTTATAGGGTCAAATTAATTACACATTAAGCTATTCTTTTGGCAATTTTGGGTTTTTTGAGTTTAAGAAATTTAAAACTCTCATTTATCTTAAAAAGGTCATTTTCTGAGATTATAAATTCTTGATCTTCCATTTTTCTTTTGTTTTCTGATATATCTCCCACAATTTCTTTTACAATTATTCTACCATAGTAGTTATTTAAAAGGTTTTTAATGTCAAATTTATCTTTATCAATCTTATGGATTTTGCTTCTTTCAAGTTCCTTCTTTAATTCATAGATTAATTTTACAGTCCACTTTCTGAAATTTGGTAATTTTTTTAAAGATTTAAGATCGGTTGATTCATAATCTTTATTTTGTATACTTTCAGTTATTTTTTTTGAAACATATTTCTTAAAATCTAGCTTTAATTCTGGAAGTGAATCCCGTTTAAGACCTTCAGTTTTAAATGGGTTTAAGATATTTTGCTTTTTGAAGATCCTTGAGTACCGTTCAAATCCAATCATATTTAGAACTTTCTGTTGGTAATTAGACTTATTAATTACTTTTAAGTAAGTGTTGGATTTCATAGCAGCCTGAGTTTGTTGCTTCTTAGGAGCAGATTTTGATGGGGCTGACTTATAAGTCGATGATTTTTTTGCCATTTCTTAAACCTTTAAAAAATGAATTTTGATTTTTGCTTTTCTTTTAAGAGTTCTAAAAAGCTATTTAAAAACTACGTCATAATTGAATTAGTAAAAAAAAAATCAAAAAGACTTTTAAATAACACAAATTGGAAACCCACAAAATTTACAATTTCCATTACTATCTAAATTCAACTCTTGGATACCTAACAATTTTCTTTTAATAACTAATTTAAAACATTTTGGACAATTTGTATGATTAAAATCATTATTAGGTAAATTTCCTAGGTATACATATTGTAATCCGACATCTCTTGCTTCATCATATGCATCATATAAGCATTTTAGTGGTGTAGGTTCATTGAGTCTGTGATTATATGATTCATAATGCGGGAAGAATCTACTTATATGATAAGGGATTGAATCACCTAGTTCATTAAAAATCCTTTCAGCAATTTTCCTGATAATTTCATTCTTAGAATTTAATTCTTGTATTAATAATGTTGTAATTTCAATATGAACACCCAATTCCTTTGCTAATTTAGCATTTCTCCATACTATTTCCACATCAACACCACAATATTTCTGAACCATTTCTGAATCTCCTTTAATATCAATATTCATAGCATCAAGCCCCGCATCCACTAAATCATTTAAAACATCTGTAGTCATATAACCATTTGTAACGTATGTATTATATAAACCATTCTGTTTCGCAAGGTTAAAGGCCTCTATCGAATATTCAAACAATAATGTAGGTTCATTAAAGGATATTGAAGTTCCTTTGCAATTATTCTTTAAAGCAATATCTATAAATTTTTCGGGGGATATATAGTCTTGAGATATTCCCAAATGCTCTAATTTTAGAGGATTTTGTTTTGAAATGTGATGATTTTGGCACCAAAAGCATGAAAAGTTACACCCATAAGTGCCTATAGTTAATGCTTTACTTCCTGGGTAGAAATGATAAAGTGGCTTTTTTTCAATTGGATTAAATGATAGAGCAGGAAATAATCCGTAAACGATTGTGTATATCTCTCCATCTTTATTAATTCGAGTTTGGCAAAATCCAGATTTTCCTTTTGGAATTTTGCATTTTCTTTCACATGTTAAACATTGAGAGTACTTGTTATCAATTATTTTTTGGTATTTAGATTTCTTTATGAATACTGAATCCATTAATATCAATTTTAAAGTTTTGCAATATCCTTTATTACTTTTTTATTCTGAATTATACCATAATCACAAAAAGTATTTGTCTGAGCTCTAATAAATACAGAATCCAATTTCCCAAGAAAGCTAGCGAAATATAAATTGATTACGGTTCCATGTGAAACAATTAATATCTTTTTTTCATCAAATTTGTAATCTATCTCTTCAATTTTTTTAGAAAACCTCATTAAAGCTTTATTTGCGGTTTCCCAATTGTTAAATGATTGGTCTTTATTTATCATACATAGTTTCATTGTGGAGAGGTATTCTTTAGTCCCAAGAAATTTCCCATGATCTCTCATTATTTCATTTAAGTCTGCTTCTCTCAAAATTTTCTTTTTAAGTTTCTCTGCTAAGGGTAATATGGTTTCATAAGCCTTTTCTTCAGCTGATGCAATGATAATATCAATATCATCAAAAAATTTAGATTTTGCAATATCGAGAGCATCCAATTCTCCTTTATTAGTTAGAGGCCATTCTGAATTTTTAACTCTTTTAACGACTTTAGTTTCAGCGTGCCTTAAGAATATGAGAATGTTGTTAACCATCTTGTTTTAAATTAAGTAAAACTATCTAAAAAACTCTTTAACAACTAGTCTACAAAATTTGATTAATTTCTCCCCCAAGTCTATTTTATCAGATGAGTGAGTTAAAATCCAATTTTTATCATATAATTTATCTAAATAATCCCCTTTGGCATCAATAGAAAATGCAAAAACTTTAAAAATTTTATTTACATTATGAATTTCTTTTATGGCATCATTCAATCCATAATTTCCGGATCCTGCTGGTTGGCCATCCGATATGACAATGATTAACACGTTTTTTTCCAATTTTGCAGCTTCATGCTTTAACGAAATTCCATCTAAATTACTACAAACGCTTCCATGACATCCAAATTTATCAAATTTCTTTGGATCTGGTTTATCATTAAAATCTTTTAATAATATATTTATCGCATCATAATCTCCAGTAAAAAGCACAATACGTAATTGAGCAATCTCATAAAGAGCTTCACATAGCATTATCATAGCGATTTTAGCACATTCTAATTTGATACCTTTCATGCTCCCACTGATATCAACTAATAAAAGAATTTTAAGCTCCTTTTGTTTTTTCTTTCTTGAAAAACATTTTTTATATTTATAATCACTGGTAACTGCTTTAATGAATTTGCTGTTTAATCTTCCCCTTTTTTGGAAGCTATCTATATCAATCTGATTCTTAAAATCTCTAAAAATAAATTTTATCTTGGCAATTAAATTTTTAAATTCGTTAATAATTTGGTTATAAGAAAGCTCAATAGATTTCATAGTTTCATTTTCGATCCTCGCTTCAACTACTTTTCTTTTTCCCTTTCCTTCAGATAATTTGATAAAGCTTATCCCTTCATCAATTGTTAAGAGTCTTTCTCCCATCGCATTTTGGGCATCAGTAACAATTTTTATAAATTCTTCAAGATAATTTCCTTTTTCAACATCTTCTGTACTTACCCTTTCTTTATCAATAACACTAGTTAATATCTTTCCTAATTCCTTTATTTTATCATATTCATAATTTTTAGCACATTCGCTCTCTGAATCTAATTTTTGATCAATTTTTTCACTATCGTTAATCTTTATAGTATCAGAGTCATTATTGATATCAAAATCGGATATTTCATTTATTGTGTCTTTAATTGAGTCTATTTCTTCTATTAATCTTTCTATATCATTAGTAGATAAATCCGCATCTTTTATTTTATCAATAATTTTCTCACTGGTAAGATCTAGCTCTGTATCTTTTGATTTTTTCCATTTGTCTGTAAAATCTTCATAATGATTTAGTAAGGGTTCATCTCCTGAGGGATTATAATCTGGATACGAATTATTATCAATTTCATCATAATAACATGGATCTTCCATTAAATCTGAATCACCATCTACATTAAAATTACTTTCAATTTTAACACTTGATGTGAATTCTTCAGCATCACTTTTATTTTCCACAATATCGAATTCATCATCACCAAAGAAATATTCTTCATCCCTACCTTGAGATGATACTGATCTTGTGAATGGAGGTGGGTTTTTAACAATCGTCCTTTTGATATAATATTTTTTTAAAACCTTAGATAATTGATCGATTGTAATAATTGAAGAAGCTGGTGTTAAAGTCTTCAATAAAAACGTTTTTGCAACCAAAATTGCTTTCCAATCTTCATCAGACATTAGCCGTGTTCTAAATTTTGGCTTTTTCTGAAAATCTTTATAATCTTCCATATACAAATTTAAATAAACTAAAATATCACCTGATTTTTTCATTCTTAATTTTAATTCAGGTAACAACTTTTTAGTAAGTGTCCTTAAATTTTTATAGAAACCTGGAAATTTTATGTCATTTAATACATTAATTCTTACATCTTCTACAACATTAATAATTTTTTTCACAATATATTCAGGGAAGGAATACTTAGTGGAAATTATTTTAGCCAGTTTAATAAAAGATAATTCATATGATCCATAACCTATATGACCGCTTTCATGAGCAACCAAACCCTGCGATGACTTTATGTCACTTTTAATATCGCTTGGTAAGTAGATAAAACGACCATCGGTAAAAGCTATGTGTGAACGTTGGTTGAAATTTATTAAAATATCATTGTTACCACTGATCCTTTTAGCAGTATTTGTTAAGGCAAGTAAATCTGTAAGAAAATCTTTCTCAAAAAGTTCATATAATTCTGTGAAAACACTCACCACTAAATTTGATAATGTTAATAATATATATTAAAAAATTGGATATGTATTTTTCATAAAGTTCAATAATTCCTGCTTTTCATGACGGTATAACCACTTTATATAACTGAGAGTAATTTCTCCATGATAGAGATAACTTTTTCCTGTTTCTTTTCTATATACATCATGTAAATTTAGCTTTTTTGTTAAATGAAAATACTCCCTTAAGATCTTTCTATTGTAGCACCAAAACCACTCAATAAACTTCCACATTATCTCCCCTTTTTTATTTAAAGCATTATCTTTACTGTAAAATTGGATATATTTGCTAACATGTTTCCTCATAATTATTACAATTTTTTGTTCTTCTGCTTCACTTAATTCTATTTCTTCCTCTTGAACAACCTTAGAATTATCTTTAGGGTTAATTAATCCTCTTAATTTACTCTCAAACATTTTTCCATCTAATATCATCGCTATACTCTTTTTCTCTTCTTGATTTTCCCCTAATTTATTGATAATAATGTTTTCGATATTATGTCTTAGAAACTTGGGAGCCATGCTGGAAACGACTAAACAAAAATTTACAATTAAACGAGTTGAAAAAATTTTTGTAATTGAAAAATCTTTAATAGCTTGCTTTCTTATTTGCCTAGCTGCGTCTACGACGATTTCGGCTAAATTTCTATTACACCCCGACATTTTAGTAGCAATTTCAATTTCTTTTTGTTTCACCGGATAATCTATCTCAGGACTTGCAATAAAGCGATCTTCAAAAGCTTCTTGAAGTTTATTAATTCCAATTACTCCCTTATTTAGTGTACCAATTATTATAAGTTTACTTTTTGGATTCAATTCATACCTTTCAAACCCCTTTGATATTAAATTAATGTGGTTCTCGGATAACAATGAATTTAATGAAATTTGTTCACTTTCCCTAATAGCATTAACTTCATTAATAATTATAAACGCAATTCCATTCTTATTAGCATCTTCAATAGCTCTTGTCAAGGGTCCACAATTAAATCTTGTTTCCCCTTTAAATAATTCCCAATAACCTTCGATATCTCGTCGATCAAGATCAGGGGAGCCATCTATAATATAATAATGAGCGTTAAAAGAATTTGATAACGTGATTGCTAATAACGTTTTTCCTGTCCCTGGAGGACCATGTAATAAAACACCCATACAAGTTCCTTTTTCAACTGATTTAATTAAATTCCTTAAATAATCGAATTCATCATTTTGTTGAATATATCTTATTTTATTTTGGTTTTGTGAGATTAAAATTGTTTTTTCCTCCAAACTTCTTAATTTAATTACTCATTTCAAGAAACGTTCTAAATTGAATTATCACAATCATAAAAAATTGAAACGTAAATAATACAAATTGTTAATTTTTATGTCTTGGTGAGTATGTCTTATTCTCAAATAATATTTAAAAACCAAGTGTATATCAGATTAGTAAAAAAAAAAGACTACTTCACTCCTTTCATAAATTTTTTTTTGATAAATTTTTAGGGGGCTACAATCAAAATTATTATGTACACAAGCATTAAATTGCCTAATATTATCCCTGTATCCTTTAACGAAGATCTCCCTAATAGATTATATCTCGGTTTCCTAAATATGTACAATATTCCAATTGGAAAGAATAAAATTGGGAGAAACACTAAATCTCGAGTTATAAAAAAAGAAACTATTGCAATGATTAATGATACAATAGAGGCACACCATATTACTAATTGAGACCTTCTCGGTTTTAATTTAGACAGAGAATCTCCGTCAATCATTTCATGAACCATTTGTCCTGTAAAAGCTACAGAAACAATTGTGCCTAAGATTAACGATTCGTCCAAGGTGAGACTTGGTAAAAAACCCATGAAACTATCTCCAGCATTTATCTTTATCATAAACCATGGTAAAACTATGTGTGAAGTACCTAATATTATATGGTTTATAACTACTAGAGATTTGAATAAGCAGTAAAAAATAACCATAAAAACGATAATTATTAGATAAATACCCAATACTAAACCTAATGGATTTATTAATATCTCATTCATAAAACAGGTAGTTCCTAAGACAAAGCTCCCAATTGAGATCACTAATATTTCCTTACGAGAAAATCCTTCAACTCTTTCAAGAGTTTCTTTCTCACCCGGATCTTTCATATCTATTACATCATTAAGTGTATTACCGGTTATAGCATAAAACACAAAACCTGCTAAAATCCAAACATTAGACATCAAATCGTAATTATTTAAAAAAATAGACAGTAAACATGGTATTAATACAGAAAAAACATATTCAACTCGGAGGAGTCTAAAACCTTTACTCATTTACGTTAATCACATTACTAATATTAATAAATTAATGTATAGTATAATCAAAAAGATTTAAGATTTTTTAGATAAATGCATATAAATTAAAAGAGAGAAAGGAGCAAATCTAATAAATGAGTTATATTATCTCGTTAAATTAAAAGAAAAATCCAACACTTTATCTTAGAACATAAATTTGAATGATATGTTCATGGAAAACTATATTCTTTTAGTAGATTGCACGGATGAAATAGGTATTATTCATAAAATAACCGGAGTTTTGTACAATGAAGGTTTAAATATTATTAGTAATAGTGAATTTGTTGAAGAAGAAGACAATCATTTTTTCATGCGTTCAGAATTTCCGGGAGAAGTCAATAAGAAATCCATTCTTACGAATTTAAAGGAGACATTACCAAGAGATGCAACTTTCAAGCTTATTAAAATTAGGAAAAAGAAGATAGTAATACTAGTTAGTAAAGAACATCATTGCCTGGGAGATTTGTTAATTAAGAATGAGTATAATGAAATAAACGCTGAAATTCTTGCTGTTATCAGCAATTACCCCGATTTGGAAACACTTGTTAAAAAATTTAAAATCCCCTTTCATTATGAGAGCCACCAAGATAAGACCAGAGAAGAACATGAGGAATTTATTTTAGAAATCCTAAGTAAATATGAGACTGATTATTTGATCCTCGCAAAATACATGAGAATTTTAACTCCTAATTTTGTATCTATATTCAAAGACCGAATTATAAATATCCATCATTCTTTCTTACCCGCTTTTATTGGTGCAAATCCCTACGAGCGAGCATTCAAACGAGGTGTAAAGATTATTGGAGCTACATCACACTTTGTTACAGAAGAATTAGATAAAGGGCCTATAATAGTTCAAGAAATAATAAGTGTTAATCATAAATATACTGTGAAAGATATGAAACAAGCGGGTAGGGAAGTAGAAATAGCGACTCTCTCGAAAGCTTTAAGACTTGTTTTTGAAGATAGAGTTTTTTTAAGCAATAATAAGACTATAATCTTCGAGTAAGGTATTTCCTTTAAAATTCTTTAAGTACAACTACTTCATCTGGTAAAAAACTTTTTAACAAATCACCGAGTTTCTTGTCGTCCGCTATGGGAATCCCTCTAATCATAAATTGGGATTTTTTTAGAGGATTAATTTCCCATTTAAATTCACTTAGGAGATATCTTTTTATATCGATAAATTTTTCATCTGGTTCAATCATAAAATCATCCATAAGTTTTTCGAGATCCTTCACTTTAACCATTTTTCAATTACCTAATCTTAATCAATATTTGATGGATATATTACCTTGAACATTGATGTGTTAAATTTAGTATATATTTTATCTAATTTAGAATTCACTAATTTTAAAACTTTTTTTCTATTGTTTTTTCTGAAGGGATTTAAAAACACATAAAAAGTAGTCTTTGTATTATCCTTACTATCATCTAAAGGATTATATTTAAAATAGATATTATTATTATCAAAATAGCACTCCTTTTATTGGAAAGATTTATCTATGAGAAAAATTAAATGGAAAGAGAAACCAACAGAGTGGAAAGAGAATTTAAAAGAGAGTCTCTTAAAAAGCATGATTTATAGAGTAATAACAATTTCTCTCGGAATGTTAGTTGCTTTTATAATTACGGGAAGCTTAGCTGCTGCCCTTTCCCTTGGACTTATCACAGAATCAGTTTAATTTATTAATTATTTTATTTATGAATCAGTATGGACTAATTTTCATGACAAACGTTTAAAAAAAAAAATCTTTGAGATGAAAGAAGTTGATCTCAAATTTGATTTTGAATTAATGAAGGAAATTTCTTACGGATTTTCTCAAACAGATACTTTCCTTAAAGAAATTTATGAATCAATTTTACGATATTTTGATAAAATTTTGCAAAACAAATATTTAGGTGAAATACACAATGACATCCTCAGTGACCAGACTTATTTTGAACTCAAACACGAACACAGAAGCTTTAAGTAAATTTTTAGATGAAATTTTTTTATACTAAACAATAAAATACATTCTAATTGCTAACCCTAATAGAATCACTGCAACAAAAAATTGTAAATTCTGCTTTTTTATTTTTTTAGATAACCTGGTTCCATAAAGTGAACCTAAGATAGCCCCCATTCCTATTAAAATACCTATTAAATAATGAATTTTTCCAACAACCATTCTAGCAGAAGCATTATATATTCCAATGAAAAATATCATCGTTGTTGATGTTGCAGTTGAAATAAATATTGGCATTCCAAAAATAATGCTGAGAATTGGTACAAATAACATACCACCCCCAATTCCACTTAGATAGGCTACAAAACCTGCCAAGAAAAATAAAGGGATTCCCTTCTTTAAATTTGAACTATAGTCAAAATTATCAAAAAAAAACTGTATTTCTTCATTATTATTTAATCTTTCTAGTTTTAAAGATGCAAAAGCTTTCCGGATCATGTTTAATCCTGAAGCCAGGACTACTGATGCTATAATAATCTTTAAAGCTGTATTATCAATTGGCAAGAACATAAATAAGACAGTTGCGGTAATACTACCCAATAATGCAAAACTAGCAAAGATTAAAGTAAGTTTGATATTAACTTTCCCCTGTTTAAAATAGTTAATGAATGCTATGCCAGAGAAGAGAAAAATGATAAACGAAGATGTATTTCTCGCTTCATCTATGGGGATAGCAAATAATAAAATCATTAAACTCATATGAAGAGCTCCACCGCCTATTCCTGCGACAGTGCCAATAATGCCAAATAACGCACCAAATGCAAGTAAAATGATGATTAAAATTACATCCATAAAAAGTGAAATATAAAACTCAATTATTAGTTTTCTAAAAATGGGGAGCCAAATGGAACAATAATAAATTAGTTAAACGAGATCAATATTATAGAAAAATATTTAAAATTTGGATTTATTTTTGTGTTGATATGCCCGATTCTAATGCTGATAAACTTCTCCTTGAATTAGTCGCCTGTAATCGTTGTAAAAATCCCTTTATGATGAAAGAGGGAGAAAAATTAAGAAAACAAGAAAACAATGAAGAAATAGTATGTGAAAATTGTATAAAATTAGAAAAAAGAAAGAAACAACTACAATTGGGTGTATTAAACAACGTAATCGAATCACATAAAGAAATTGAAGCTTCAATTTTAGAAGTCAAAGATAAAATTGATATCTCAAAAACTGAGTTTAATAAACAACAATTTTTAGAGAGAATTAAGAAAAGATCTCAAGCACTGACAAAATCAATCGAACTATTGCAAAAAATAGATGAATCTAATGACGAGAAATACATCGAAGACTATAAGAAGTTATTTGACAAGATAAAAGAAGACTTAACATAAATTTTTACTGCTACCGAGAGAAGAATTTTTTTTAAATATTAACCCAATATTCATAATTTTCTTTAGAGGTTGATATTTTGCATCAATCTTCATCAGTTTAGATAAAATCTTAACAATTAAATTCCAGACAGTGCGAAAAGTTTGATTATTTTCATATCGATATCTCAAATTTGCAATATTTTCTTCAATATTATTGGGATTTACCGACTGGATATCAGAAATTCGCATTAACCGTCCATATATTCCGAAAGTCTTTAAATGAATTAAATTAAATTTTCTAAATAGATTTACTAATTCATGAACTTCATATCTTCTATAATGACCTATTATTCGATCTTGATTCGTATAGTATTTCATTCTATGAGGAACAGTAATAACGATTATCCCTGCATTCTTTAATATTCTGCTAATTTCTGAAACAGCAATTTGGTCATTTTTTATATGTTCTAGAACATCTAGAGCACTAATAAAATCAAAGAATTCATTCCGATAAGGTAATTTTTTTAGATCAGCACATACGGGGTGCCCTGTAATTCTATATTTATATTGTTGTAATGGAAGCTCTGTGATATCTAAGAATGATCTGGTCTTCAAATTTTCTAATAAGAATAGAAATGAATTTCCAGAAGAACCAAGATCCAGCGCGTTATTAAAAGGTTTTTTAGTGTTTAGGTTCGCTTTTAAAATGTCAAATTTACATCTTATCCCGGGAGATATGTTGTATTCTGTTAAAGATCTACAAGAGAAATTTCTATGTTTGTCGTAAAAATCTTTTAACATCTGTTTTGAGACCGACCAATTAAAAAGAAATTCTATATTAAGTTTAAAACAAAAGTAATATTAAAATTTACATCTATTAATGAAAGATTTGAAATATAATGATACAACTTAGTGTATTCTTAGAAGATCGTCCTGGAGCGTTAGCAAAACTAATTAAGAGTCTAATGGATAATAAAATCTTTATAAGAGCCTTAACTGTTGCTAAAACACCCGAATATGGATTACTATTGGTGTTGGTTGATAAACCAAGAAAATGTATTACTCTTTTAGAAGAAAATGGTTATCTCCTGTCTACTACTGATGTTATCGCTATAAAACTGAATGGTCACCCTAAGGCTTTATATGAGATTCCAAAAACATTAGGAGATAATAATATCAACATTGATTACTGTTATTCTACGATAGTTAAGGAAGATCCTATGCTTATCTTGCGTGTAAATAATGATGATATTTTAAAATCCATACAAACTCTAGAAAAGAGTGGACTCACAATATTTGAAACTTAAGGTAGATAAAGATGACTGTCACTCAACATTTGTTCGGAAAGACCACAATAGCAAAATTAAGCAACTCATATAAATTAAACCAGATTTTGGTTGATCCCTGGTTTGAATCAGAAACAATCATTATCAAGCCTAATTGGGTTTCAACTTTGCCTGGACATTTCACTAGCTTAAAAACATTAAGGTTGTTGTTAGAAAGTCTTGATTCCAAAATAGTGGTCACAGAGTCTTCTACTCATGTATTCAATGAACCTTTAGAGGATGGGTTGAATTTCATTGCTGAAGGCAAGGAAGTAAACTGGAAATGGTTATTAGCAGGCCATGGTTGGAAATGGTTGATTAAAAATCCAAGTTGGGATTGGTTTAAAAGAGACGGGCATTGGGATCGGCTTAAGAAGGGCGTTAAAATATTCCTAGACCAAAATGGGTTTACCGATCTTTTCAAGGAGTTTAATGTTAAATACATCAATGTGACAGATGAAATATGGAGTGGTAGAATAGCTGATCAAAATGAAGTAAAAAAAGACGTTGAAAAATCTTTCAAACCCGTTCAGATTGATAAACTCTACAATATGGTACCAAAAAAACTTTACGATCTACGCGGAGCAATGTTCATCAGCCTAGCTAAGCTGAAACATTATGCTAGCTTCACGATGAAAAATATTTTTGGAATGATCCCCGATCCTTTAAGACCTTGGTGGCATGGAACAAAAGACGTTTTACTCCCTAGAAGTATCATTGGTATTAATAAAATCTACCATGCTCTCTTCAACGTGTATGGTATCTGTGAGGGATTGAATACTCGGTCAGTCCTTCATCCTGAAGGAAAATTTGATGACGAATATTCGGGACTTAAATACAACATTATAAAAAATCTAGGATTTATTTCTTTCGGGAGAGATCTCGTTTCTCTTGATGCTATCCTTGGTAATCTTGCTGGGTTCGACCCAAAGAGTTTTAATTATTACCTCAACTTGGCTGAAAAGGAAATCAGCACTTATGATAGAGAAGCCTTCAAGGAATCAAAACTGAAGTTGGGATCCTGGTTAACACCATAAATCTCGGAATCATATCAAAAGAGTTTACAGATTTTACAATAATAGAATAGTTAGATCCAATCTATTTTTTATATTCACAATTATTAATTTATAAAAAAGTGAAAGCTAAAAAAGATCATCATCAAGATCTTCATTTCCTTCGGGAAATCTTCCGAATTCTTGCATGAATTGCTGGAGTAATTCACTCTCTCTTTTTGTATACATTGGGTCTTCCTCATAATTAAAAAAGCACGCTTTCGGATTCGTTGATAACTGCCCCCCCAATACCAGACGCATATTCTGAGTCCCTTGAATTAAGACTATTTCTTGATTCTCATTTAAGATTTGAATAGTCCCTTCTGTTTCAGGAACGTTTTGGATATTTTCTGTGGTCAATTCTAACCATTTTTGAGGCGGTAGCACAACATGCGAGATTTCAAAGCGTAAATCACATCTTAAACATCTATTAGCCTCTTCTATTGCTAATTTCTCGTCAAAACCTAACTCAATTTCCTTAAAATTATTCTGACGTTCATTTAATGATAAAACGGGCATTTGAATACGTGTTTTATTATTAAAACTTTCATCACGTCCCAATAAAGGATTAGAACCATCAACATTAACGAATATATCACCTATTTTACCATTTCCTCCTAAATACTTATCAATCGAAGAAGCTACTTTTCGTCCCATACCAATCGAATCAACTACAGAACTAGGATTTTTGATAACTTCACCACCGGCAAAAATTCCAGGTAAGTTCGTCTCAAATGTTCCTTCTTTTGTTTGAATTAACCCATTTGGTGAAATATTCAAATTACTATCAGTTCCTAGCAGAGATAGATCAGGAGATTGACCTATGGCTATAATTACAACATCAGTTTGAATAGATTTAACATTAGCCTCATTAAAAACGGGATTAAATTGATTCATAACATCATAAACTGAATCACAGCGGATAAATTCTAAATTTGATACTTCATTGCCAGTATCAACAATTGTTTTTGGCCCCCAAGAGCAATTGAGAGTTATACCTTCATCTATTGCTTTTTGAATTTCCCATTCATGAGCCGGCATCTCTTCTCTACATTCTAAACAAAATAGTTGAACTTCTTTAGCACCTAGTCGTTGGGCTGTTAAAGCAACGTCTATAGCTACATTCCCTCCACCTATAACAACGATTTTGTAAGGTAATTCAAATTTTATACCAGTATTAACTCTTCTAAGAAATTCAAGACCCCACAGAATAGATGGAAGTTCAGAACCCTCTATGTTAAGTTTTTTAGTTTTCTGAGCACCAATAGCTAGAAATGTTGCATTAAATCCTTGAGATTTCAAATCTTCTAATGATAGGTGATCACCTACAACCGTATCTCCCTGGGTTTCAATTCCAATACTTAAAATATGGTAAAGATCTTTTTGAAGAACCGATCGTGGCAATCGATATTCAGGAATTCCTATGCTCAACATACCTCCTACGTAAGAATTAGATTCAAATATTGTAACCGAATGACCCAATCTTCTCAAATAATATGCTGCTGTGAGTCCTGAAGGACCAGAACCTATAATCGCTACTTTTTTCCCCGTTGTCGTACCCATTATTAATTTTGATTTCCATGCTTCATCATCCTGATCCATTGCAAAACGCTTTAGACCACAAATAGCTATAGGGTCATTAATTTGGTTTCGGCGACATGCAACTTCACAATCATGAAAACAAACTCTACCAAGAACGTAGGGAAAAGGTGTTTTTTCCCGTATGACTGCTGCTGCTTCACTATATTTGTTCTCTGTAATTAATCTAATGTATCGTGGTACATCCATTCCTAATGGACAAGTATTTTTACAAGGAACAAGTAATTTTTCTCGTTCAGCCCAAAAAATATCTTTATCTGTAAGTGCTCCTGTAGGACAAACCTCCACACAGGCTCCGCAGAATTTACACCCTGATTCTCTAAGCGTAGGGGCTATATTTCCAACTACAGTATCCCCATTAGAATAAACAAATCCTAGCGCTTTAACTCCTCGAAGGTCTCCACAAGCCCTTACACATCGGGTGCAACCAATACACAACTCGTAATTGCGGATGAACAGAGGTTCATCTTCGATAATTACATGTCCACGTGTTTTATAACGTAAAGTGTCTTCGCGAATTCCAATGTATTCAGCAATCTTCTGTAGTTCACATCGTCCCAATTCTGGACAACATCGTTCTTCAACAGCAACATTAGTTGAACAGGGTTCTCGGCTGCAACCCTCCTTTTGGGCACAAATCAAACATGCATGTGGATGAGTTGAAAAAATATTCATTAATTTTTCTTTCCTATATTCCTTAATCTCTGGAGTTTCTGTTTGAATACTCATCCCTTGTTCTACAGTAGTGCTACAAGATGTTATAAGTCCTTCAGAACGATTTAACTTTACAACACATAATTGACACCCTTCATGCCCATTGGAAGAATTTATAGTGTTTTCATTATTAATTTGATTATTACCTTGGTAAATACATTCCGTTGGTTTCATTCCTACTAATTCGGGTAAATCAGGGTGAGCACATAAGCTTGGAATATAGATTCCGGCATTAAGAGAAGCTTCTAAGATCTTTTCTCCTTCTTGTGCTTCAATTTTGATTCCATTTATTGTTATTAAAGTTGTTTCCATGGTTAACAATCTCGAAAATAAAAATTTGTCTTTAAATTAATTTCTTTTCACCAAAAACTTAATTAAATACAACCAGTGATTTAATTAAAATTTGGGGGAAAATATAGATTACCATGAGTGTTTAATAGCTCCAGACTCACAAACTTGGACACAAATTAAAGATTTTGTTTCACCAGCGGATTTACAAGGAGCACATGAATATTTAATTTTCTTTCGGTGTTTTTCATTAACGATTGCGATAACTTCATCACCCAAAGGATCTAAATCATCTTCAGCCATTTCAAGAACACCTTCTGGACAAACTTCAACACATTTTCCACAAGAATTACATAAATCTGTGTCTATAGTTATAAAATACTCTCCTGAACCATCCTTATAACCATAATTTGCTTTTGTCACTCAATTTCTCCATTTTTAATTTATAATTTAAATTCAGGTTTTTTTACGTTGTTTTTCAACGAGAGCTTTACCAAATAATGCCGCTCCAATCGCTCCGGCAAGTTGTGGGTCAATTTTTGGTTTTGGGGCATTAATATTCAGCTCATCTTCAATTCTTTTAACAACTCCAATATTTTTAGCAATTCCACCTGTTATCGCAAATTTCTCTTCTATTCCAAGTCTCAATAAGAGAGTTACCACGCGATGAGCCATAGCTGAGCAATAAGCTGCTAAAACTTTTTCTTTTCCCCATCCTTTTCTAAGTAATCCAACAGCCTCAGACTTAGCGAACACTACGCATGTGCTACTAACTGGTTCTGGCTCTTCTTCAACTTTTAATGACATTTCTCCAACATCATTTATATGAACTTGGAGTAAATCGGCAAATACTTCCATCCCTCTTCCAGTACCTGCAGCACATTTATCATTCATGAGGAATGCTGTAACCTTTCCACGATTATCAACTCGAATTGCTTTACAATCCTGCCCACCCATATCCAATACTGTTCTAATCTCAGGACCATAGATAAAGTTGGCTCCTCTCCCATGGCATGCAATTTCAGTAATGGCTCGATCTGCAAATGGAACATTAACTCTTCCATATCCTGTTCCTACAGCAAATTCAATTTTATCTAGTGTAAGACCTGTTCCTTCTAATGCCCAATCTATTGCATTATTAGCGCTGTCTGGGCTATCACTCCCAGTTCGCATACTTGCATAACAATAGATTTTACTGTCTACCATAACTACGGCTTGAGTACTCACTGATCCTACATCTACTCCAGCCGAAATGATATCTCCAGCTTCCCATTTTGTATCAGGATTTGTATAACGTGATTCTGTCCATCTCCAATATTCCTTTTCCGACTCTGAATCTGGCATTTTTTTAACCTCCAATTTTATCACGAGCTACAAGCGCAGCTCCTAAAGCAGTAACATATTCTGGTGAAACAAGTTCTTTCGGTACCAAAAGATCAAATCCTAAATTTCTGTTCATGGAATTTACAAAGCCAGTGTTTCTTGCAACGCCACCTATCAATGCAATTTCTTTTTCGATACCTAATTGTCGCACCATACTTGTATTCCTATCTGCTATTGCATCGTGCACAGCGCGAATTATATCCTCTTTTGCTGTTTTTTGGTGGATTAATGATACAACCTCGGATTCAGCAAAAATCGTACATTGAGCATTTATTGGGATTTTCTTTGTTGATCTTAAAGAAAGCACCCCCATCATGTCAATATCTACCTCTAAAGCTCTTGACATCGCCTCTATGAATGCACCCGCTCCCGCCGCACATTTCTCATTAATACCAAAATCTTTAACCTTTCCTTGGTCGTCGATTCGTAATACTCGCCCTTCCTCTGCTCCAATATCAATCACAGTTCGTGCAGTAGGAAATAAAAAGTTCGCTCCACGACCATTAGCAGTGATTGTTGTAATAGTATCGTCAGCAAAAGAAATTGCTTCCATTCCAGCTCCAGTAGCTGTGATATGTTTAATTTCTTCAGAAGAAACTTTAATTTTTTCAAGAGCGTTATTTAATGCTTCCTTTGCTGATTTTTCCTGATCAAAGCCACTTAAAATGGAAGCCATAGACAAAATAGAATTGTCATTCAAAATGATTACTTTAGTAAATTTACTTCCAGCATCAATTCCTGCAGTTCTCATATTAAAACATTTTCTCCATTCTTTTTTAAAAATTTTATTAAGAGGATAGTTTATTATTCTACATCTAACTTTGAATATTATAAAACATCTTTTTCCATTCCTATTGATTCCATAAAAGCATCAACACGTTGCATAGTTCTAGCAAGATCGAATTCTCTCTCATCACCCATATTTCCTTCAAAAGGCATGGTTGGTATACCTGCTTTTTGAATTGCTAATCGATTTTCTGCGATTCCAAGACTTAAACCCTCGCACCCTCTATTATAATGAAGAAATACACCATCTACCTTCCATTCACGTGCAATTCGAATCATCATCTCAGATTTGAGTTTAGGATGATAAAAATGTTGCCATTCTGGTTTACTCAAATTCCAATCGGCCAAGGCACGCAGTGCTTCATCCCGATTAGTGATTTCTATTTCTGGAATAGGTTTAGGTCCCCATGTGCCATCTTCTTTTACGTCCCATAATCCAATTAGACCGAACGAATAAAGACTACCTATAGATACACATCCATATTGTTCTAAATAGCGGAAAATTCGCAAAAAAGCCCATGGCGGTTGAGTATCTGTCATGATACGGCATCGTTCATTTGGAACTGCCGCTATTCCCCGAGCTACTCTATCTTTTACTTCAGGATATAATTCCTTTTCATAAAAATCTGCCGTCCACTGTGCCGATTTTCTTAATGTACCGAGAACATATAGTGAGTACATTGATTTTTCATCCAATGGTGCTGGGATTGCTTTATTGAGTTCACATATTGCTGACCAATAGTGACAGGAACGGAATTCATTATGTACTGCTTTTATCAAAAGCTCATCATCATAATCTCGTCCAGTTACTTTTTCGAGCCATTTAATTCCATCGTGCATCTGGTTAACTATATAGTTGATCCTGTGCTCTGTAAGGTCACTATAGGGACCGACTGAAACATCGATGCTAAAGAGTGGAATTCCACCTCCTTCAAGATCGTTTGCTACTTGATACCATTTAGAATGGGAACAACAGATCTGATCTTGCCACATAAAATCTGGTTTTGGGAATTCTTCACTAAATTGAGGCCAAGCATATTTATTAATAAGTATAGATCCCCAATAATTCCTCATGTAAGAACAAAGATCTCGTGCAAATCCTCTCGCTTCAGTTGCTTCTTGGCATTCTAAAGCAAATTTATTATTAAACGCTATAGTTGCTCCATAAGGTTCTCCCGTTAGAGAATATACATCCTCCCCCAAACCAGCGGGTATCGCATCAAAAGCCCAAGCACCACCAGCCCAGCGTAATCCACCTTTATCGTGAGCCTCTGCAAAATCTTTGTAATATTTCTTTCGAAGGGCTTTAGCATTACCCCAACATTTCAAATTTTCCGTTGGATATTTACTTTCTGTCATTTTATTATCTCTTAAAAAAGATCCTCCTCCCTAAGGATTTCAAGAAATGCCTCAACCCGAGTCTTAAATTGACCCATCGGAACTGTAACATCAAATTCAAGGAATATAGTAGGAATACCAAGGTCTTTCTCTAGTTTATCCTTGATTGCAACAGTATCTAGCTCATGGGGATCACAAAATTTCATTTGCATTATGATAGCACCTTGAACATTATAATCCTTTGCGAATTGTACAATATGATCTAGTCTTGTTCTTTGAGGCCAATCCTTACTTGGGCATGGTATACGTTTTATATACCTTTCTGAAATTGAATTCAGCAAATCTCCAACAATTTTTATTTCCTTATCGAAATATCTTGTGCCTGTACAATGGTCATCAATCACAATTTTTGCTCCCAAATTTTCAACCATTTCTATAAATTTCGTGTCGTCATCTTCGGAACCTATGATCATAAGTCGTTCACCTGAATTATCGATGTTCCTTGATGGGAGTTTTTGCAAAACAGCTTCTAATTCTTGGTTATGTTCTAGTTTATCTGTTGTCTGCGCAGAAACTACCATGATCATCGCTTCAAGACCAGTTAATGGTGGGTTAGGTTTTTTTCTAAATTCATATACTTTTTGTAAAAGTTGTCTATTTTTATTCATTAACTCAATTCCTCGTTTAATATCATCATCTGTGATTTGTTTTCCAATCCATTCTTCAACAGTTTTCTTGAATAATTTTAATTCCTCCGTTAAATAAGGAATTGCATGAGGACTTTGGACATTCATTGGATGAGGTAAATAATATTTAAAATCAACAGGAATATGAAGATCCCAGCTTGTAAAAGCTTGCCTAATATGTAAGCAACTTTGAGCAATCATAATTCCATCAAGATAATCAAATCTCCCTTTCAAACCTTGCGCTAAGCAATCACGACAAAAAGGGCAGAACATAGCAAAAATATATTGTTCTGAAACATCTTGTGGCTCATGACTACCTAGTATTCTTACGGGGAGAATATTAGCAGCATATAATATCTCTTCCGGCACATATGTACAAAAGTAGCCTATTACTTTACCACCAGTGCGTTCCTTCCACTTTTTAGCATAATCGTGTCGATTTTCATACCAAACTCTAAACTGATTAAACATTTCCAAAATTGAAAAATAAAAATAATTTTTATTTATGTTTCTAATTATAGGGAAGTCAAATTACTATAATTATAAATCCATATTAAATTATTATCATTAAGTCTCAAAACGGGAAATTTGTGGGTAAACTTCTGCCCCACTAGGAATGAATAGAAGTGAAATTTTGAACTTCCAAGTTATTCAACCTCAGTAAACAAACTTGAATATTTTAAATTTTTTTATTTTTAGTATAAAATTTTTGCAAATTAAATGTGTCAATTATTGTATTTAAAAATTATTTTCTAATTTTGATGTTGAAGAATAAGTGTACTTATTAGTGTATTTATATTTTTCTCCTTATTGATTGCCTAGAAACTTGTTCTGTTTAGATTTTTAGTATTTCTAGTTTTGGCATAAAATTACAATCCGAATTCCTTCACCTCTTCTCATCATATCAAAAGCCTTGTTAATTTCTGAAAGAGGAAATTTGTGCGTAACTAAAGGTTTCAATAAAATTGAGCCATTTTGGACTAAATCTATAATTCTTGGGTAATCAACCGGACGACAGCCAAGACTACCCTTTATCTCCATTTCTCTAAACATTACTCTTCCGATATCAAATCCATCCCAACGTTTAGGTGAATATCCTACAGCAACTAATCTCCCACCAGTTCGCAAACTGTTAAATGCTTGTTTCATTGTGATTGGGCTTCCAATAGCTTCGATAGCAATGTCTGCCCCACCCCCAGTAATTTTGCGAATGGTTCCTACAACTTCGCGTTCATCTAAATCTTTAGCTAATATCGTCTTTACAGCCCCAAGTTGTTTTGCGACTTCGAGTTTTCTTGAGACTAAATCAACAGCAATAGGTAACCCTCCTGCTATTTTTACATTCTGAATCACATTTAAACCAATTCCACCGCATCCGAAAACTACAACCCAGTCACCTGGCCGTACTTTTGCTCGATTTTTAACTGCATGATAGGGTGTTGATACGGCATCAGCTATAATACAACTCTCTTCTAATGATAATTCATTAGGGAGATGAACAATATCTTTCACAGGTACCATTATTTGTTCTGCAAATCCTCCATTAATATGATTACCGAGCATTTGTTGATTATTGCAGATGTTTTCCCGTCCACTTCGACAATTAAAGCAATATCCGCAAGTAAGAACTGCTGGGATAATAACATGATCTCCTTGTTTGAAAGTAGTAACATCCTCACTAACTTCTTTAACAATTCCAGAAATTTCATGACCTAAAATAAGTGGTGGTGGAGTAACAGTTGGAACTCCATGATCTATGTATCCTATATCAGTATGGCACACACCGCACGCTACAACGTCAATTATGATTTTTCCTAATTCACCAGAAATACTTGGGGAAGGATAGTCTTCTATTAACTTAAATGGTTCTTTAACCTTTTCAAAAATTGCCGCTCTCATCTTTATTTCCTACACATTTTTTAATTTTTTTATTATTATGAATTTAACCAATAAAATATTTAAAACTATGATATTTTTTAACGATTTTGCCAATTTGGGGGTCTTTTTTCCATGAATGCCTTGAGTCCTTCATTTGCGTCATGAGTTGTCATCAATTCATTAAGATAGAATTCTTCAATTTGGTCAAGTTGAGTTTCAAAATCTAATCCCAATCCATCATAAAAAGCTTTTTTTGAGTATTTTAATACGATTGTGCTTAAATTTCTTAAAGAATCAATAAATTGGGTAAAATTTTGTTCATAAGATTCCTTCGGGAAGATATGATTAGTTAAACCTAATTGAAGAGCCTCTTTAGCAGTGATTGATTCACCTAATAAAAGAATTTCAATTGCTTTTTTATTTCCAATAATCTGAGGTAGTACAAGCATGGCTATGGGTGGGAATACACCCACTTTTATTTCTGGCTGTCCAAATTTTGCCTTTTCAGAAGTTATTACTATGTCGCAAAACATGGCAATTTCACACCCACCTCCAAGCGCGGATCCTTTCACAGATGCTATCGTTAAACATTTCAGTTTATTTAAATTTCTAAAAATATCATGAAATATCTTAATCATCCTTGGTGCCTTATCACCCATATGGTCTCCTATATCAACACCCGCAGAAAAAGCCTTTCCATTGTGATCAAAAACCAAAGCCTTTAATGAATCATCCCCAATGAATTTTTTAATTGCTTCATTGATTTGCTCCATCATTTTCATATTCATTATATTATAATCTCCATTGTTGAAAATTATTTTCGCAATCTCTTTCGTTTTTTCGATTATAATTAGATCATTTTCCACCTTTTTCACCTAATTTCTATAATTATATTGATTTTTCTAAAGAGAAAAAAAAAGAAGGTACATGATATTTAGGAATTTTCCTTTAATTTAGTACCACACTTTCCACAAAATTCGAAATCAGAAGGTAAACTTTTAGCTTGACATGAAGGACATGTTATCGAAGGTGGACCCCATAAAAATTCTGGATGTGGACTCTCACGTACACCTCTATAGTTTGGAGGGCGTTTTTCTACAAAGGCTGACATCCCCTCGAGTGGTTCCCAACTTGCATAGTGTATAGATAACCAATCTTTTGCATGCCCAATTGTTTGATGCCATACAAAATCCTTCCAGAAATTAACTTGTTGTTTAGTATATCTCATGCATTCTGGAAACTTATCAATCAACTTCTGGCACATTTTATCAACTGCCTCATCTATTTCTGCATATGGTACTACTTCATTCACTAATCCCCAATCTAATGCTTTTTTAGCGGAGATTGGTTCACATAAGAATAAAATTTCCCTCGCACGTCGATCACCAACTATAATGGGTAACCACTGAGTTGCTCCCCCACAAGCCACTGAACCCACTCGAGTTCCTACTTGTTGGATTGTTGCGTGTTCTGCTGCTATCGCTAAATCACAAGCCATTTGCCATTCATTCCCTCCGCCTGCGACAATTCCATTAAGCCTTGCCACAGTAGGTTTTCCTATATTACGGAATACATCATGAGCTTCTTGAAAAATACTCATCCATTTCCAATACTCAGCAGGTCGGACCGTAAAACGTTCCCTATATTCTTTTACATCCCCACCAGTACAGAATGCTTTATCACCTGCACCTGTTAAGATTATCACTGCGACTTTGTTATCCCAGGCGGCATCATGAAAAGCCTCAATCATTTCCATTAACGTA
Organism: uncultured archaeon; assembly: GCA_964486045.1. Lineage (GTDB taxonomy): Archaea > Asgardarchaeota > Lokiarchaeia > Sigyniarchaeales > SOKP01 > Loki-b32. Next base: position 175,121 of record CAZALK010000006.1, on the reverse strand, counting down.
AGAGTTGAATAAGCGTTATAAACCTCCGGACGATTAATTGTTACTTTTGCCTTCCAGTCTTTCTTTTCATATATTATTTCTTTAAAATCAAAATCTTTTGGAGCTTTAGGTATAAAATTTGGTTCTTTTGTATAAGTCATTATAAATCACATCTTTATTCTTTTTTGATTTCTTCTATTTTTATTATTATTCTTAGATAATTTTACAAATCAATTTAAAATTTTTTAATGGGGAACGTATGGTGGGAATAAAGTACCACTATGATTATAAATCAGAAGGGAATTGGAAAAAAGTAATGTTTAAACAGAAGATTATAATAATACATATTGTATATTCGAAAAAAATTGAAAATGACTCAGAATTATTATGGTTTCCGATAAAGAAAAATCCTATGAAAAAAAAAGTCTTGGGATTCCAGTGAGAGGGAAAGACTGGGAGAGGGGATTCACAATTGAAGAAAATAGAGTAAAAGAATATGTAGAACTGTATGAATCAATTGGTTACGATGTGCTTATTGAACCTGCAACTCCCAATGAGGCAGCTAATTGTCAGGCATGCTTTAAAGCTGATTTTGATAATTTGAGAACAATCTATATCAAGCAAAAAAAAAATTAATAATTGAGATATTTAATTGATTAAAAGAAGAAATAGATGATGGGTTTATGACTTGGCTTAATATTGGTGAAATAATTACTGTAAATGCATCAAAATATCCAAATAAACTTGCATTAAAAGATAGAAAACAACAATTAACATTTAATGAACTTAACGAAAGAACAAACAAACTGGCTAATGGATTTCTTAAGAGTGGGATATCCAAGGGAGATAAGGTAGCAATCCTATCTAATAATTCAATTGAATTTATGGAAGTATACATAGCAGCTGCAAAAGGAGGATTTATTATCGTACCATTAAATTTTCGGTTGCATCCAAATGAGATTTCATTCATACTTACTAACTGCGATGCTAAATATTTAATTGTAGAATCTCGATTCCGTGAAGCTACAGAAGAAATTTGGCAAAGATCAAATGAACTGGGATATGATAATATTGAACGTGTACTGATATCTGATAATCCTGTAAAAAATTGGACTCATTATGAGGATATTGTAGAATTGGGTGAAAATAATTACCCTCCTATTAAAGTTAATCCAGAAGATACGTGGGTTATTCTTTATACATCAGGTACAACAGGGAGTCCTAAGGGTGCAGTACGGTCACATCGGTCATATATAGCTTTTTTTTTAATTAATGGGGCGGAATTCTCCTTTACTCCTCAAGATTATGGGATGATATTGATGCCATTATCTCATGTAAATTCCACTTTTTATTCTTTTGTTTTTACTTACTTAGGAGCCCCTGTATATATTCATATTGAATATAACTTTAACCCTGAAGATGTTTTAAGGATTATTGATCGAGAGAAAATAACTTTCACATCTATGATTCCCACTCATTACAATTTAATATTAAATCTACCCGAAGATGTTAAAAAGATATACGATTTAAGTTCCATGCGAGCTCTTCTGACCTCCTCAGCTCCAGCAACTAAACAAATGAAACTTAATGTAATGGAATTATTTAATCAAACTCATCTTTTTGAAGCTTATGGCTCAACGGAGGCTGGTTTGGTAACAATCCTTAGACCTGAGGATCAGATGGATAAGCTAGGTTCAATTGGAAAAGAATGTATTGGAACTGATTGTATTCAAATATTAGATGAACAAGGAAACCCAGCACAATTAGGTGAAATTGGTGAATTGTATTCGCGCGGACCTCAAATGTTTGATGAGTATTATAAATTATCTGGGAAGACTAAAGACTCATTTAAAGGAGAATTTTTTAGTGCGGGTGATATGGCTAAAAAAGATAAGGATGGATTCTATTACATTGTAGATAGGAAAGCTAATATGATTATTACCGGTGGAGAACATGTTTTTCCTTCTGAAGTTGAAAAAATTATAGCAACACATCCTTATGTAGTTGAATGTGCTGTAATTGGTTTACAAGATTATAAATGGGGAGAAGAAGTGACTGCTGTTTGTGTTTTAAAGGAAAAAATGGCACCTTCAAGCGAAATTACCAAAACAATTCGTCAATTTTGTGAGGATAAGCTTACACGATTTAAAATTCCAAAAAAGGTTATATGTATTAATTCTGAAGAGATTCCAAGAACTGGTTCTGGTAAGGTTATTCACCGGATTCTACGCGAAAGATTTAATGAACAAAAAAAGAATGATTAAATTACATTAAAAAATTGAATAAGAACTAAGAGGATATAAAATAAATGTCTTTTAAAAACGCATTCATACCATATGGTCAATATTGGAGTACACCGTTTAGTAGATGGCAAGGTAGTTTTCAAAATCTCCATGCCATGAAATTTGCAGCGGAAATAACTACAAAATTTTTAGATAGTAGTGGAATATCTCCCAAGGATTTTGATGAGCTTATATTAGGAATTACAATACCACAACTCAACTGTTTCTATGGAGGACCTTGGTTAGCGAGTATGATCGGAGCGGAAAATATTACTGGTCCTGTTATTAGTCAAGCATGTGCTACAGGAACCAGTTCCGTATCCATTGCAGCACAGAATATCGAGACGGGAGTACACAAAAATATCCTTCTAGTATGCACTGATCGATGTTCCAATGGACCGCATCTTGCCTATCCTAATCCTCAAGCACCTGGTAACACGGTGGACTCTGAGAACTGGGTTTGGGATAATTTTGGTTATGACCCTTATGCTAAGAATTCAATGTTAGAAACTGGCGAAAATGTGGCAAAAGAAGCAGGTATTACAAGAAAAGATCAAGATAACATCACCCTATTACGATACAACCAGTATCAAGACTCATTAAAGGATGACAGAGCCTTCCAAAAGACATATATGATTGATCCAATCGAGATAAAAAATCGCTCAGGTCGAAAGATAGTAGCTACTATAGAAGGAGATGAGGGTGTATATCCAACTACAATGGAAGGGCTTTTAAAACTTAAACCCGTACTTCCAGAGGGTACTATTACTTATGGGACTCAAACGCATCCCGCTGATGCAAATTGTGGTGTAATAGTTACTACAAAAGAACATGCCAAAAACTTAAGAAAAAGGGAGAATATCGAGATTAAAATAGTTTCTTATGGAGATTATAAAACAAAAAAGGGATATATGGCTATGGCTATTGTCCCTGCGGCAAAAAAAGCTTTAGAGCGAGCCAATGTTTCTATAGCTGATTTGTCAGTAATTAAAACTCATAACCCATTTGCAGTAAATGATGTATATTTCTGTAAGGAGATGGATATTGATTGGAACAGTATGAATAACTATGGAAGTTCACTGATATTTGGCCATCCACAAGCACCTACAATGTTACGGATAATAATTGAATTAATTGAAGAATTAGTTCTGAAAGGAGGGGGTTATGGACTCGCAGATGGTTGCGCAGCTGGGGATACTGCAGCAGCTTTGGTATTAGAAGTAATAGTAGATTAGTATTAAATAATTAAAATTTCTAAATTGAAATTCTGTTAAATCAATAATTAGGTGAATTATTTGCATAGAAAAGAAATAACTTCGACAAATGAATTAAAGCAAATTATGGCTGATTATTATAACGAATTAGATGACGCATCTAAACATGAAAATAAGAAAATTGCGTGGTGTTCTAGCGTTGGACCTGCTGAAATTTTAAGAGCTCTAGGATTCTACGTTTACTTCCCAGAAAACCATAGTGCTATGCTAGGCTCTACTAGAATGGCAACTGATTTAATTCCATATGCAAATGCGATTGGATATTCTCCTGAAATATGTTCTTATCTTACAGCTGATATTGGTGCTTATCTAAAAAATATTACACCATTAACAAGAGCCTATCCTAAAATAAAATCTATACCAAAACCTGATGTGCTGGTGTTTAATACAAATCAATGTAGAGAGGTTCAGGACTGGTTCCGATGGTTTGCTGAGGAATTTAAAGTCCCCTTAATTGGTATCTTTACACCCAGAACTATTGATGTTGTTGATAAAACAGTAATATCATATGTAGCACAAGAATTGGAGGAACTCATAGAACCTCTAGAGAAAATTTCAAGTGTTAAGTTTGAGATGAATAAACTTAAAAAAGTTATTTCACTCTCACGCAAATGTTCCGATTTATGGAAAAATGTATTAGATACAGCAGCGAACATACCTTCACCAATTACATTTTTCGATGGCACAATTCAAATGGGACCCGCTGTGGTCCTAAGAGGAACCCAACATGCTGTGGACTACTATAACCTTTTATTACCTGAATTGATAAAGAGAGTAGAAAGACATGAAGGAGCTGTGGAAGACGAACGTTTTAGAATATATTGGGATGGAATGCCTATTTGGGGAAGACTTCGGCATTATTCTGAGTTATTTGCTAGCCTTAATGTATGTGTTGTTGCATCTACTTATTGTAATAGCTGGATTTTTACTTCTTTTGATGAAAGAGACCCCTTTAAGAGTATGGCAAAAGCTTATACTGAGTTATTCATAGTACGTTCAGATGGTTATAAAGAAGATTACCTTAAGCAAATGATTGAATTTTTTAAAATTGATGGAATCCTATTTCATGATTCAAAAACTTGTCCGCATAATACCAACTCTCGCTATGGTATGCCACAAAGACTCGAAAAAAAAGTAGGAATACCAAATTTGATTATAGATGGAGATTTAAATGATTTAAGGTGTCTTTCTGATGAACAATCAAAAACAAGCATTGAAGCCTTTATTGAACAACTTTCAGAGGAGAAAAAATGAAAGAAAAAAAATATCCAGAATTATTTAAGTACAATTTTTATAGAATTATAAATAAATAACTTTGTAAATCACTTTTGAATAAAAATTGGAATCCTAGTTAAAGTCATTCATCACGAGAATTAAAATGGTAAATATTAAGGCAATTGAAATAAAAAATTATATAGGTCAAAAATTTGTTACAAGATGGTATAAAGTTACTCAAGAAGCTATAGATAAATTTGCTGACCTTACCAAAGATCACCAATATATCCATATTAATCCTGAAAAAGCACTTGCATCAATTTATGGGAGAACTGTTGCTCATGGGTTCTTTGTTTTATCAATGTTAGGTTTCTTTACTTTACAAGACGGGGAGAGAGATTTAATGCAATTTTATATAACTGATGCAAAAGCAATACTTAGTTATGGATTTGATAAAGTTAGATTTATTTCCGCTGTACCAGTCGGATCTTTTATTCGAGATGTTTCATACATCTCAAAGGTAGAGTTAGTTAAAAGAGGTATGAAATTCACGTCACATCATACGATCGAAATAAAAGAACAGACTCAGCCTGCTGTAGTTGCGGAATGGATAAATTTACTTATTTTATAAAATAAGGATTAGTATAATACTTGTTATTTAACAGTAAATATGTAAAAGTATAGTTTTATCCCCCAATGAGGGGGGGAGAGAGAATTACTTCATCTCCATCATTTAATTTTGTCTTTAATTCTTCTAAAAATAGATAATTTCTTCCATTGACCATAATAATCACATGACTCTCTAAATTTCCTTGCTTGTTGACAAGACTTTTACGTATTTTTCTTCCATGATCCCTCATAAATTGATCTATAATATCGCTTAGGGTATTAACATTAGTATAGTTGATATAAGTTAGTCCAACATCACTCGAAATCATTGTCATTAATCTCAATGTTACATTTGCCATTAAATTTCTTATATTCTGATGTTATTAAAAATCTTTTTCAACAGAATTATAAAATATGATGATAATGTAAAAATTTTTTACTAATATTTTCTAATTTTAAGATAAACTTTTTCCCCTAAGTTTTCTTTCATCAAAGCGGACATCCCAACTATTTTTTTTTTAAAATATTTATAGACGGCTTTCCTAGAGTCCACCTGATAAGATTTTTAAGAGTAAATTTAAAGAAACTATCTTTTTCTCTACTAAGGTTTACTTTGCTAAACCTCGAATCTTTGGTTGACCTGGCCAAGGCCAAGAAATTCTGTACTTAATTTTACAGCGAGGACAAGTTGATTCTTTAGCATCTGGTTGGATAGGGAAATGTTCTAAACAATTTAGGCATCTGCATCTAGAAGATTCACTCATATATAAATCATCACCTCTATTACAAAATTAGATATGGCTAATATCATTTATGGGATTTGATAATAAAATGGTCACATTTTCCCACTAAACGAATTCTATTACAAAATTTTAAATTATTTAGTTACTTATTTGTTTTTCGTCAATACTATTTAAATCTAATGGATGATTTGAGTGAAAATAAAAAAAATTGCTGTTATGGGGTAATACTTTTAAAAATTTACTCTAATATAGTGAATCTTATCGCAGATTTGAAGCTTAAAACCTACTTTATTGAAAAATGAAAAGTTCAAGGAATTAGACAACGATGGTGTGGAAGAAAAAAATAGCGTTTATTGATTTATCTACCGGAAAAATTATTAAAAAATTGATACCAAAACCAATCCGGACTCAATTTCTTGGAGGTAGAGGTGTAAATATGTACCTTTTATACAATTATTTACCATCTGGAATTAATCCCTTGAGCCCTGAAAATATTTTACTCATAGGTGCTGGATTTCTTGCAGGAATACCTGCACTTGGAAGCGGTAGATGTGACATTGCTGCGAAATCTCCTATAACAGGTGCTATTGGGGATTCTAATATTGGTAGCTTCTTTGCACCAGAATTAAGAATGGCTGGTTTTGACCACTTAGTTATAACTGGTAGGGCTAACAAACCTGTTTATCTTTGGATACACAATGGAGAGATTGAGATTTTGGATGCCCAACATCTTTGGGGAATGGATACTTTTGAGACGCAATCTCTAATACAGTCAGATCATGATGATGAAGAGATTAAATCCTTAGTTATAGGTAAGGCAGGTGAAAATCTTGTACGATTTGCTAACATTAGAACTGGGATGAAAAGCGCAGCAGGGCGTACCGGAATGGGATGTGTTCAAGGATCAAAAAACTTGAAAGCAATAGCTGTACGGGGAACTATGAACATAGAATTTTCGTACCCAGAACAGTTGTTAGATTATTGTAAAGAAATGATCGATATGACTATGAAAAATCGATTTTCTAGAGCTGCTCAAAAATGGGGATCGCTTGTAATATATAGTGCTACGAATACTACTGGGTTGGTTCGAACTAGAAATTTTCAGCTTAATAGGTTAGAGGAAGGGGAGGATTTAGAACCTGAAGAAATGGATAGATATACAATTGGAATGTCTAGCTGTTATGCATGCCCGATTGGTTGTCGACATCGGTATAAATTAAATGAAGGTCCCTTCGCACCAATATACGCGGAAGGACCTGAGTATACTTCACTCGGTGCTTTTGGGACAATGGTTGATTGTAGGAAATTAGAAACAATTTTGGTTGCAAACCATCTTGTTAATAAATATGGTCTTGATACTATTGAAATTGGTGGATTAATTGCTTGGGCAATGGAACTCTACGAGAAGGGAATACTAACTGACAAAATGACAGATGGATTAAAACTTGAATGGGGTAATGAGGAAGTTTTATTTGAGCTTATACGAAAGATTGCTTTTAGAGAAGGATTTGGCGATATACTTGCTAATGGATTTAAAACAGCAATTGAGAAATTCGGTAAAAAATCTGAATATTATGCCATTCAAATAAAAAATATGAGTAGTTTGCATTCTGATGAACGTCCTACACCTGGTTTAGCGTTAGGAATTGCAACTTCGACTAGAGGAGCTGATCACTTGAGAAGTCGACCAGCAATTGATCTTTATGGCTTACCAGAAGATTTTTTAGAGGAAATCTATGGTGCTCCTGTTTCGTCAGATTATCGATCTTACAGAGGGAAAAGTCGCATGGTTTGGTGGCATGAACTCTTGTATGCTGTTACAGATTCGATTGGTATATGCAAATATCAAACTGTATTTTTAGCAGTACATGCACCAAATTGGGATGAGTTTTCAAGGTTAATTTATCTGGTCTCCGGAATGAAGCTTTCTCGTCCCCAACTTATGCAAATTGGGGAGCGAATTTGTACTATTGAAAGGTTATTTAACATTAGGGAGGGATTTTCAAGAAAGGATGATAAATTACCTGAACGATTCTTCACAGAATCTACGCCTATAGGGCTTCCAAGAGTTAAAAATAGGAAAATTGATCATGAGAAATTTGAAAAAATGCTAGATGAATATTATTCACTTCATAATTGGGACAACAATGGGGTTCCGACTGAGAAAACTCTTCAGAAACTTGGTATTAAAAAAGAAAAGTATCATATCATCTAAATCTGAGGTTTTAAAATGCAAAAAATCTTGTTTATTGATCCAGAAAAATGTAGAGGATGTCGACTCTGTGAAATTGTGTGCTCTATGTATCATGAAAATGTTTGTAATCCATCTTTAGCAAGAATTCATGTTGTAAAATGGCAAGTTGATGGTTTTTACGTTCCAATAACTATGAAATGTGATTTATGTAATGGTAATCCCACATGTGTAAAGTTTTGTGTTCCTAACGCTCTTCAATTTATAGATGCCACCGCAGATAACCTTAGAAAAAAAAGAGCTGCAGTCGAAAGCTTTTTAGAGTTAATGCAGAAATTTCGGAAAAGCAGGAGAATAAAAGCAAGTTGAGGGAGAGGGAATTTAACAAATTTTGACAAAAAAAAAGTTATATTTCTAAGAAGAGAAATTATGTGACTATAAGATGAAAAGCATTAAATTTGGAATTGTGGGCGTGGGCCCAACAGGAGGGATTTTGGCAGCACATCTTGCCAGAAACGGGTGTGATGTGATCTTAATTGATATTATAAAAAGTCATTTAGATGAGATAAAAAATAATGGGCTCAAGATAACTAATTATCGAGATTTCAAAGCAGAATTCCCATCGAATAAGGTTTGTTATTCGATTGATGCTCTTCAAGACAGAGAAGTAGATTTTTTGTTTATTGCGGTTAAAGCTTCGCTTCTCAAGAAAGTTTTACCACAAATTAAAAATGTAATAAACCCTAAGGTTACACTAATTAGTTTACAGAATGGTTTAGATACCGAAGAAATTTTAGCAGATTTTTTTGGGAAAGATAATTCCTTGAGAATTGTAGTCAACTATGCTGGAAATTTAGAATTTCCAGGTATAATAAGGATGTCATTTTTCAATCCTCCTAATTATATTGGTGGATTAACACCTAAAGCCCAAGAAAAAGCGATGCAATTAGCAGAAGTTTTAACTGGAGCCGAATTACAAACTAATTTTACTCCGAGAATTAAAAAGTATGAATGGGAGAAATGTATACTAAATACAATTAGTCCTATTTGTGCTACAACCAGAGCAACGATAAAACAAATAATGGAGTTTAAAGAAACAAGAAAACTTGCAAGAGAATTATTGATTGAGGGTATTCAAGTTGGTAGAGCCTGTGATATAGATTTCGACAAGGGATTTTTGGAATATTGCATAAACTATTTGGATAAAGCAGGACACCATAAAGTTTCAATGCAAGCAGATATAGAATTAGGAAATCCCTCAGAAATAGAATTCTTGAATGGAAAAATAGTTGAATATGGAAAAATAAAAGAAATCCCGACTCCAATTAATGATATTCTTGTCTGCCTGATTAAGGGGTCTGAACTTCCACCAGTTCCTCCCTAATATGTAAAATTTAAATTTTTAATAATTTTCTAAAGAATTAATGCCGAAATATAAATATTTTGTAGGTATTGATGTTGGAACATCTTATATTAAATCAATGATTATTAATGATGCTAAAGAGATTATAAACTACTTCATTAAACGAACTGGTACATCTCTTGGGGAATTGAGTGACATAGTTCTTAAGAATGTTCTTTTAAAGGCATCATTGGAAAAATCTTCGATAAAAAATATCCTGACAACAGGGTTTGGCAAAAATAACGTTACCTTTGCCAATGCCACAAAAACCGAAATTAGTTGCCATGCTAAAGGGGTTTATCATTATTTTCCCAAAAAGGTCACTATCATCGATATAGGAGGACAAGACACTAAAGTTATTAAGCTCGATGATAAAGGGAAAATTTTAAAGTTTAAAATGAATAGAAAATGTGCTGCGGGAACAGGTGTATTTATTGAGGAGATCGCACATAGACTTGATCTTCAATTGGATGACTTGAATAATTTAGCTATCAAATCTTCAATGAAAAATCCTCTTGGGAGCTTTTGTACTGTTTTTGCAAAAACGGAAATTCTTACTCGTATAAAAGAGGGAGAAAAAGTTGAAGATTTGATAAGAAGTACGTTTGAATCAGTAATAAGAAGAGTAATTGAGATGACTGAACTAAAAGGGACTATCGTTGTTACTGGTGGTGTCGTTGCTCATAATAGCATCATCGTAGAAATTTTAAAGAGAGAAACTGGAGCCGAAGTATTAATTCCCCCAAATCCCCAACTAATAGGGGCTTTTGGGGCAGCATTATTCGCACTAGAAATTCGTAATTTATAGAAAAATTAGTTTGTGATCGTGAAATCATTCATCTAATAAATTTAGGTGATTGAGACTAAATTTGACATTTTATTAAGTAAGAAAGAAATCAAATTTATATAATCGAATGGTGATGTCTTAGCATACAGATCATATTATTGATCTTAAATTTGAAAAAAAATTGAAATAAAATGAAATCCATACTGAAGAAAAAAAAAATAGCAATAGGATGTACATTACTGATATTCCTTTTATTTAATGTATTTGCGATATCTAATGGATTTGCAGTTACTGCCCAGCAAGATGCTGTTTTTAATCTAGATAAAGAAGACCCTTTAGGTCCTGAAAGTTATGGTGCGATTATCCCATCCCCTAACACGTTAGGAGCCGTTTATATTGATGGTAGAAATCAAGGTAAATTTACCGTAACCGATTGGCTAGGAGGAGGTGGACCAATTGCAGAAAAAATAGTGAACAACCCAGGAGAGGATATTTCTTTATATTATCCAACATCTTTGGATCTTTATTGGGCCGGTAGTATGGCAAGTACAGATGATATTGATCCTTGGAACGAGGTTCATTGGTTAAATGTGTCCGCGTATAATGCTGAAGCAGAAACTTTATCACCCTTTACAGTAAGTACAGTTTTTGATTACTATGCAATGGAAGAAGGTGGAGTTTTTGCTCAATCATTTAATTATGAAAAACCTATGCAAATTGATATAATTATTAAAAGTACTGGCCCTAAAGTTTTAAAGTTTGATTGGTTAACAATTAATCCTGGTGCAGTTGCATATATGCATTTTTTAATAGCTCCATCTGGAGAACATGTTGATTATTATGAAGATTCAGCTGTATTTCAGGGAACCGACTTACTATATAATTATCTGATATTTACAGCAAATGAAATAGGTGCTTATCGCTTACTTGTCGGCGCTTCTCATACATCTCCTGCCTCCTTAAATTTAGAATTTCTAGATATTGATATTTCTTCCCTACCATTAAATATAGTAAAATTTGGAGGAAATTTTAATGATTTCACGACTCTAGATGTCTCTAAAATTGCTATGTGGCAATCAAATTGGTTTAGAATTAGTGGTAAAAGAGGAGAAGTATTTAGAGTAGATATATACGAAGACCTTTCAACTGGGTTTACTCCAAATATAGATATTTGGACACCAAGTGCGAATGGTTACTTTGTACAAAATGTTGGTACAGGAAATTACGAAGTATATTTTGCTAAAAGTGGTTATGCTTATGTTTCATTAACCGACGTTGATTTTGAAGACTGGTATAGATATTCATTCTTCTTAACTAAAGCTAATAATGAGAAATTTACACTTGGTGAAAAAACAACGTTTAGCATTTCTATGGATGAGATAAAAACTGTTGAATTTTCACTTCAAAAAGATTCAATTGTGCGCTTTAATTATACGAGTTTACCTAATCCTTTAGGAGCACCAGCTATTGATTCTTTAGGAAACTTTAATGCCTTTATATTTAGAGATTCAAAAGAATTTGAACGCTATGATATAAACTCTGCGCTATTAGTAAGAACAGTTGATTCAACAACATTCTACTGGCATTATTTACCTGCAGGAACTTATAAAGCTGTTATTAAAAATACGAACCCTTTAGCAAATGGACTTTTTCAAATTAGTTCCAAAGTATTTAGTTGGTCTGAGGAAACAATTCCAGTTACTAGCTTAACTTATCCTTCGATAAATCCTACAGAGTTTGCCTCTATTGAGTTCCAATCTGATTCAGAGTTTGGTAGTCTTAAAGATCCTGTAGGAATTAACATTGAGATTCCGGATATTGGTCAGTTTAGATTGAACACTACGATCTGGCTTTCTAATAATACTGGAGCAAATTCAACAATTACTCCAACATACATCTATGCATATAACGGAACTGATTCAGCTTATTATAGTTTTGGTTACCCTCAACCTGTTTTTTCACTTGATGGTGATTCTACTGCGACTGATTTCTTTTACATAGGAGCTCCAACTATATGGACTGGGATGACATTTGATTTTTCAGTTCTTGGAGGTGGTGGGATTATGGAGTGTGAAATTTATGATGGTAGTTGGGTTGTATTATCGGAAGATAATGATGGTACTAGTGAACTTACAGCAGATGGTACAATTGAATTTGATTTAACAGATGTAGATTTTAGTCAATGGACCAGGGGAACTGGAGGTTTTGATATAGATCCAAGTATAGATGAAAATGATTATTTCTGGATGAGATTAGATTGTACAAATGATTATGTAACTATACCTGTTATACAAGAATTAACTTTACTAAATGCTACTGTTATGGGAGATTTACAATTTTTCCTAATAGGAGAATCTGGATATGAATACGATGATTTTTGGGGTCCATCTGGAATAACTCAACCAACTGATCCTAGTAATCTAGTAGTTAGTTTAGATGATTATTACAGTGAATACGATAGTAGAGAATCATCTATTATTAGAGGTGGCGACCCAATGACTATAGGTTTTGAAGGAGGAACATACAAACTTCTGATTATTCCCGAGGAATGGACATATCCGGGGGCGATTAATGTTGATTTTGCTGTTGAGAATTACTGGGATTATAGGCACGTAGAAACTTATGATATTACCACACTATCCCCGACACCAAATCTTCATGCAATCGATATTACAAATTATACACTTTCGGGATATTCTAATATTACCGGTTCTATCTACAACTACGGATTAATAACAGAGTATAACCATACTGAAACAACCCTACCATTTGGTGGTGATGAGAGTTATTTTGCTCTTGAATGTATTGGTGAGCCATATCAATGGACTCAATTAGTATTAACTTTTCAGGGAGTTGCGGATTTTGAGATCTATTTACTGCAAGATCTTCCCTGGGATGATACTACTGGACCAAACGCCGAAAATCAATTATTAGCTTCAACAGTAAATACTAACAGGACCATTGAATTTGGAGTGTTCTCTGAAACATTTACATTATTATTTGAAGTTGCTGATTCAGCTGAAAATATTTCGTTTTATATTTCCCTAAGTCAGTATGATACTGTAGCACTAGGGACAAGTGATTTGAGAGCATCTTATACACCCCCCCTAGATCCTGCATTAGTCCTTACACTAGCAATAGTTATCCCATCAGTAGCCGGTGCAGCAGTAGTTGTCTACATCTTGAGGAAGAAAGGAAAAATTTTAACAAAAACTCCTAGATAAGAATAATTAATAAAATTACTTTTTTTTTTTATTTTGTATTTAAATTATACCTAAGCTTTTATCAAAAGAATGGAACAAAATTGAAAAAAATTGTACTAAATAAGTATTTCAGTATTCAAGAGATCTTTTATGTCTGATGATGAACCAACAAAGATGATATATTTCATCCTTTCAATTTCCCATGTTTTAGTTTCGGGGTTATAGTATGCTAAATCATTGTTATTGACACTAATTTTTACATTTTTTGTTTCTTTTGGTTTTATCTCGACTTTTTTAAAGCCCTTTAACAATTTCTTAGGACGATCTATTTTAGAATTTTCAAATCCAACATACAATTGTACAACTTCTTCTCCTTTCCTATTGCCTAGATTTATTACGTCTATAGAAGCTATTATAGAATCATTTGAAAGATTTACACTAAGATTTTCATATTTAAACTCAGTGTAACTCAACCCAAACCCAAAATGAAATGCGGGTTGAATATTCTGCTTTTCTAACAAAGTATATCCATGGTAATATCCATATTTTATTTCCTCGGCATCTTTATCAAAGAATGGCAAATGACCAGGATCTTTTGGTATAGAAAAAGGTAATTTTCCACATGGATTTACTCTACCAAAGATAATGTCAGCTAAAGCATTCCCTCCTTCCATCCCAGAATACCATGCCACTAATATTGCAGGAGCTTTACCTTTCCACTCTTCCATGATGATCGCACTACCACCAATCAGAACAATTATACATCTTGGATTCACATTCAAGACCGATTGGATTAATTCTACGTCTTTGGTTTTCAAACCAAGATTAATTCGATCTCCTCCACCCTTCAAAAGTAGTTCAACATTTTCTCCTTCATCTTTATATGTATAACCAACTACAATAACAGCAGTATCAGCGTCCTGTGCAATTTTTTGAGCATTACCAACATTTTTCCCATTATTGTATAATATATCTACCTTATCTCCAATTTGGTTCTTAAATCCCCGTAAAGGAGTTACAATATTGGGTTGATTTACGTTACTGCTTCCATTATCACCCGTATTCTTTAAATCGGCTAAATTACCAATAACAGCTAATTTTTTAGTTCCTTCTAATTTTAACGGTAAAATATTTGACTCATTTTTAAGTAAGACCATACTTTTTTCTGCAACTTTTCGTGCTAATTGGATGTGGTCCTTACACGCGATTAAATTTGAGTCATAATTTTGAGGATCTTCTCTCGTAGTAAATATTAAAACTGTGCGGATTATCCTTCTTACTGCATCATTAATTAACATTATTGGTACTTGTTGACTTTCAACCTTTCTTATTAATCCTTTGCTATAATATTTTGGGCGGGGCATTTCAACATCTAAACCTCCGAGAATTCCACCTAAAGTTTTATGTAACCCTTTAAACCAATCTGAATGAACAAAACCTTTAAATTTCCATTCATTTTTCAGTATATCTCGTAATAAATACTTATTATGACTACAAAAATCTCCCTGAAGTTTGTTATACGCCGTCATTACTGTAGCGCAACCTTCTTTGATGCAATATTTAAAATGGGGAAGATAAACCTCACGAAGGGTTCGTTCCTCCATTAGAACATTAACCTTAAAACGTGCATCTTCAATACTATTTGCTGCAAAATGTTTTACGGTAGCCATAACATTGTGTTTCTGAACTCCTCTTACCAATGATGAACCAAGTTGTCCAATATGGAAGGGATCTTCACCATATGTTTCCTGAGCTCTTCCCCATGAGGGATGACGTAATAAATTGATACATACACCGCCAAAAAGATTTCCACCATGAGCACGAACTTCTTTACCAATTGTTTCTCCCACCTCCTCTTCTAATTTCACATCCCAGCTGGCACCTCTAGCCATAGAAACAGGAAAACAAGTAGATCCCGTTATTATCACACCCCGAGGTCCATCTGTAAATAAAAAAGAAGGAATATTTAATCGCTTAACTCCTCCCCCGGGATAGGCTCTCACACCAAACTTCTTATCTTTAATAAAATACTTAAAAAAGTCATGACCGGTCATTGTATATGTTTTTTCCTCCAAAGTCATTTCGTTAAGAGCATATTCAACGAATTCATCAATTTCTTGAATTGACATGCCTTTTCTAACTTTTATTTCATCTGTTATTTTGATCAACTCGAATCTATGAGCAATTAATAGTTATTTATAGAATAACATAAATATAATCCCCCAATCTTCTCTAGAAAAATTCGGTATTGCTTTAAAATCTAGTGATTGTAAAAAAATTCAACGTTATCATTGTTTTAAAGTGATATCGCCGTTATTAAAAACTTAATAAAATTAAAATATGTATATACCCATAACTTTTAGATCAAAAATCTTTTTAATAATTCGGGTATAGCCATTGAAAAAAATTGTTTGGGTTCACATATTTTTCAAGAAAAAATTCTTTTGTTCATTAAAATTATGGCTTTATTTAGCCTTTATTTTTAAAACAAGGATGATATAAGGAAAATTAGAATTATATATCTCAAAACTGTATCATACCAATAAAATTTACGGAATAATAGAATAGAGCGTTCATGAAATTGACGTTAAATTCCAAACATTTATTAGGATAGGTCACTACATAAATAACAGAAAAAAGATTTTTTTTTTTCTACGTTGTAGTGGAATGTTTTTTTGCCATAATTTATTCCTCCACAATAATTTGACTAAAAACTCATTCCATTACTTTTTTTTTACTAATAGCTTCTTTTATTCTTCACTATATTAAAATTACCCTACATTCAATAAATTCTAAATTTATACCTATCTTCAAATTTATATTGAACAATGAATTTAATTTATAGATTCATTACCTAATTTTTTATGAAAAGAAATAATAATTCATTTAAATATCAAAAACTAGAGGTTTAGAATATTGGGAAGATTTAATGATAAAGTCGCTTTTCTCACAGGTGGGGCTTCAGGCTTAGCAAAAAAAACTGCTAAAGAACTCGCTTCTGAAGGGGCAAAAGTCGTTCTTTTTGATTTTGATAAAGAAAATGGTCTACAGGTTGAAAACGAAATAAAAGAGGCTGGCGGGGAAGTTTTATTCATTGAGGGAGACGTACGAAGCTCTGAATCAATCGAATCGGGGGTTAATAAAGCATTCGAAAAATATGGTACAGTCGATTTTTTAATACATTCAGCAGGAATTCTCAAGGATGGAATGATACATAAATTATCTGAAGAGGACTGGGATGATGTAATAAATACTCATTTAAAGGGTTTCTACTTAAGTTTACAAGCATGTGCCAAACGGTGGATCGCTTATTGCAAAGAAAATCCAAAAAATGATATTTCAGAATACCCAGATAAAAGGGTAATTACGATTAGTAGTCAAGCAGCAGAAGGGAATATTGGTCAGTTGAATTATTCTGCAGCCAAAGCGGGGATGCTCGGGATGGTCAAAACTGCAGGATTAGAATTGATCCGCTACAACATAAGAACTCATGCTGTTATGCCAACTTTAATCGAAACGCCTATCCTGAAAGATTTATTAAGCAAGCAAGAAGAGAAATGGCGAAAATATTATTCGGGTAGAATACCTTTGGGAATTGGTAAAGCTAAATATGTATCTCAAGTGATACTATTTTTATGCAGTGATGCTGCGTGGTTTATGAATGGAGAAATTATAGGTATCAATGGTGGGCGTCTGGACAAAGTTTAACGTCAAAATATATTACATTATTTTTATTTTATTCTTTTCCTAATGTTTAATTGAAGTAAAAGTATACACCTTTTAATCTGGGTTTAATTCTTTTTTCAAGGTTTCTATTAACAAGGGTACAATTTCGTCTAGATCCCCAACAATTCCATAGTGAGCTACATTAAAAATTGGTGCTTTCCGATCCTTATTAATTGCTACGATAATTTCTGAATTTTCCATTCCCACTAAATGTTGAGTAGCCCCGGATATACCACAAGCTATATATAATTTAGGAGAAACTGTTTTTCCAGTTTGACCTATTTGTCTGTTTTGATCTAACCAGCCAAGTTCAACTGTAACACGAGACCCTCCTAATTCAGCACCCAATACTTCGGCTAATTCTTCAATTATCCTAAAATTCTCTTTAGATCCAACTCCTCTACCCCCAGCAACAATAATTTCGGCATCTTCAAGGTTTACTGCGATTTTCTTCCTTTCAATTACTTTTACTATTTTAGTTACTAAATCTTTTTCCTTGAAATCAACGTTTATTTTTTTGATTCTTGATTTCCCTTTGCATTTTTCTGGAGATTCAAAGATACCCGGTCTAACCGTTGCCATTTGTGGTCGACTATTTGGTGTTCTAATTGTTGCCATAAGAGATCCTCCAAATGTTGGTCGAGTCTGTAAAAGGTTTCTTGTAGTCTGATCGATCTCTAATCCCGTACAATCCGCTGTTAAACCTGCATTTAACCTCTTTGCAATTCTTGGAGCAAAATCTCTTCCTGTTGGTGTAGCTCCTATTAATATAATTTCAGGCTTATTCTCATTAATCAATTCTGTTAAGGCTTGAACATATAAATCAGAGTAATAATTCTTCAAAATTGGTGATTTAACATAAATTATTTCATCTGGACCATATAAGTTAAATTCTTCTAGCTGGTTATCAAAATCCCACCCTAAAATAACAAGTGTTAAATTCACTTCTAATTCTTTTGATAAGTTTCGTCCTTTTCCTAACAATTGAAATACCACAGGATGGATTTTGTTCTTATAATGCTCAGCTATGACCCAAACACCTCTATATTCTGAAAGATCGATTTTTTCTACTTCAAATTCCTTTTTTTCAATTAAAATCGCATCAACAGGGCAAACGTCAAGACAGGCGCCACAAAAATTACAATTTTCAGTAATAACCGCTTTATTATCAATGATTTCAATCCCTACAAAGGGACAAGTCTCCGTACAACTCCCGCACCCAGTACAAAGCTCATCATTTATAAATATGCTCATTTCTAAAATTCTCTTAAAGCATTTTGTCATTCTTTAAATTCCTACATAATTCCTGAACTTTTTCCTCATTAGTGCCTTCGAGGATAAGTTGTTCACCTTTTCTTTCTGGGACAAAAATTTTCCAAACTTCTGTCATTGAACCATGTCTACCTATTTTACGTTTATCAGGTTTTAATTCTTCTACACTAAAAACTTTAATTTCCTTCTTATAAGCATTTACAATTCCAGACATCGGGGGATTTCTGGGAGAATTGATTTCTCTTAAAACAGAGATTAAGGCTGGTATTTTTGTCTCAATAATAACAATCTCTTCTTCTCTAAAAATCCTTTCAACTAGAATTCTATTTTCTATTAGTTCAAACTTCTGAATATAGGTAATTTGAGGTATATTTAACTCTTCAGCTAACTCCGGTCCTACTTGACCTGTATCTCCATCAATTGCTTGAGCACCAACGATAACAAGATAATTAATTTTGTCTTTAGAACCTTTCAATAGTTTTTTAATGGCAAGAGCTAAAGTATAAGAAGTAGCTAAAGTATCAGCTCCTGCAAACGCTTTATCTGTTAATAAAAATGCCCGATCTACTCCCATTGCTAAAGCTTCTCTTAAAACTTCCTTGGCTTGGGGTGGACCCATACTTAATGCGATAACTTCAGCGCCATGTTTTTCTTTGATCGTTAAAGCTAACTCGATTGCATTCTTATCAAAAGGATTGGTAACAGACGGAATACCTTCTCTAACTAAAGTGTTTCTCTTAGGATCAATTCTAACTTCAGAGACTCCTGGTACTTGTTTAATACAGACGAAAATCTTCAAAATTATTCACAATTTCAATGGGTGAGCTTATAAGATGTTAGCCCCCTTTTTTAATAATCGATTTGCTATAACCATCCTTTGAATTTCACTAGTCCCCTCATATATTTCTCCCACTTTGGCATCCCTAAAGTATCTTTCTACTGCATATGCTTTCATTAAGCCATACCCTCCATGAATTTGAACCCCACTATGAGCGGCTTTCATCGCTGCTTCAGATGCAACTAATTTTGCCATAGCACTAGCCAATCCATATTCCACTCCAGTGTCACACATGTATGCAGCTTTATATGTTAATAATCTTCCAGATTCAACTCCACACGCCATATCTGATATTTTCCATTGAATACCTTGAAATCGTCCAATCGGTTGTCCGAATTGTATTCTTTCATTTGCATATTTAATGGAAGCTTCTAAACAAGCTTGACCTAAGCCTACACATTGAGCCGCAATAGATATTCTACCGTAATCTAAAATTTTCATAGCTAGCCTAAAACCCTCTCCAACCTTACCCAAAATGTTTTCATGAGGAACATGAACATCTTGAAAAACGAGTTCGGATGTGTCTGAAGCTCGAACTCCAAGCTTGTCTTCCTTTACACCTAATGAATAACCAGGAGTATCAGCATCAACGATAAAGATCGTTAACTCTTTTCTGGATCCTTTTTCTCCCGATTTTGCCACTATAAGTAAAGTTTTAGCAATTCCACCATTTGTAGCAAAAATCTTGCTTCCATTTAATATCCATTCATCGCCATCTTTTACAGCGCTTAGTTGAACTCCTCCTGCATCTGAACCAGCATTGGCTTCCGTTAAACAAAACGCCCCTATTTTATTTCCCTTGGCAAGATCTATTAGAAATCTTTGCTTTTGGTCTTCAGTCCCAAATTTAAAAATAGGGTATGCACAAACACTACAATGAACACCCGTAGTAATTCCCCACGATGCATCTACTCTACCAATCTCCTCAGTTACGATACTAAAACTGATTGTATCTTCATGAAGGCCGGCTCCACCATATTCTTCAGGAATACATGAGCCAAAATAATTCATTTCCTTCATTTTTTGAAAAACTTTTTCATCTAACTTTGAATTATGATCGCTCTCCTCTGCAACGGGGGCGATATATTCTTCAGCAAATTCTCTTGTGATCTTTTTCAACATTTTTTGTTGGTCATTTAATGCAAAATCCATTTTACAACAACTTATAGTTTGTTTATTTATTCAAAATCTAACTATTGAAAAAATTAGTTAATGATAATAATTATATTTTATCAATCCAAGCTAGTTTAAAGAAAGTATTCATCTTGATTTATCTCTTCATGATGAAATCCACATATCTCGGATGCCAAAGATTTTTATGCAATATTATAAATTTTAAATGTGGTTCATTATAAAACGTCAAAAATTAATAGGAATTATGAGTAACGATACCCATCATTTTGAAATTTCAAAGCATAAAGACTATTTATATGTAATTAAGGAGAATATCTCAATTGTTCATCCTGTTTATAGAAATGATCCTCTAAATATGTACTTACTTTTGGGATCTCATACAGCACTCCAAATCGATACTGGATGTGGTTTGTCTCCTCTAAAACCAATTGTAGACGATTTAATAGATAAGAGAAAGCTATTAGTTCTCAACACTCATTATCATTGGGATCATCCTCTTGGAAATGTTGAATTTGGGGAGGTTTATATCCATGAAAGTGAAGTAGAACTTGTTTCAAAACCCTATGATGTATCCTACTTTAAAGATTCTCCAAATGAAATTGTAAAACGATATGCGAAACAAAACTTTTTAATCCCCCCAGCAAAAAGGGTTAAACCATTAAGAGATGGAGACATTTTTGATTTAGGAGAATTAGAAGTTGAGATTATCCATTGCCCTGGACATTCTCCAGGTTCAATTTGTTTACTTTCAAGCAAGGGAGAACTTTTTACAAGTGATGTAGCATATTATGGAGATATATTTCTACCTAAGAGAGATTTATTTCCAGTTGTTCTTGAATCTCTGTCCAAATTAATGAGAATTTGTGAAGAGCAACCAGATCTTGAACTCTATCCGTCACACCAGAAGTATCCTTGTGATAAAAACCTTTTAACAGATCTCTATAATGGCGTCAAAAACATAAAGAACCTATGGAACATTAAGAAAGCTTTTGATTTTTTTGAAGCATGGCAGATTGATGATGAAAAATTCAGGTATTATATATCTAGGTCGTAAAATTTATTTTATAAGATTAAATAAATTAGAAATCTAAACAACTTCAGGAATCATTATAATAACATTACTCCCCTTAGTATAATCTCCAATGATTTTATCTTCAACCCATATTTGTCCATTATAAGTTTCAATAGCTTTTTTTACAAGCGTTAACCCAATACCCATTCCTGTAGATTGTTTTTCCTCCAAAAAACCTTTATGAAAAATTATTTTTTTTATTGAATCAGGTATACCTCTCCCATTATCCATGAATTCTATTTTTATAAAATTATTGTCATCTTTTTGTTTTTCGGAAAATCTTATCAGAATTTCTACCGCTGAATTCTGGTTATAATTTACAGCGTTAATTAGTATATTTTCAAATATTTCTCGGATAATTTTATTTGCTTTAACTAAATAGCTTTTCCGAGGAGTTTCAACTTTTACATTTATCTTTTTCTTTGGAAAACTCAGTTGTAAGAAATTTAAAGAATCCATCAAAACTTTATATATATCAATGTTATGTAATTGAGATTCTTCAAGTTGAGTTAATTTCTGAACGTTAGAAATTAGCTTTGACCCTCTAATGACTTGATTTTGAATCGAATCAAGTGATTCTTTCGATTTCTTAGAAATTTTCTCATCCATTAAGCTTATCTCTAAAGACAACTGAATAACTTGAAGAATATTGTTCATGTCGTGAGTTAAGATATCTTTATAAAAATTTGTTCTATCAAATGCTTCACGATATTTAGCTTCAGATTCTTTTAATAAAGTTTCAGCTCGTTTTCGTTTAGTAATATCACGAGCCACACCAATAATCGCCCAATTTCCATCATATTTAATCTTTCGAGTATTAACTTCAGTTGGTATCTCACGCCCGGTTTTTGTTTGATGAATCGTTTCAATAAACGTATGACCGTTTCCTAACGTTTTCTTAATTCCTTTCTCTAACACGGATCTTAATTCTTGAGGAGCGATATCATTAGGGGTCATCTTTAAAAATTCCTCCTTTGAATAGCCTAATCTTTCACAAGCGGTTTTATTAACCTCTATAAATCGACCACTAGTGCTAATAATAAAGATTGCATCGTTTACGCTATTAAATAGTACCTTAAATTTTTGTTTTGAATCTTTTAATTTTTGTTTAGCTTCCTTTTTTTCGATAATTACTTTTAAACGGTATCCAATATCATAAATTAAAGATCTTTCTTCTTCAAGAAAAGGCTTATCTTCAAAATAGTAGACCTCAATCTCCATCAATTTTTCATTTACAATTACACTAGAAGACAATTTCCATTCAGTTTCTTTGAAATTATTTGTTTTAAACTCTGTATTATCAAAATTTATTCTTGCACATGTTATTTCTGGAAATTGCCATGCAGGGGGGATCAAATCTAGGGTCCCTAGTAGTATTGCCTCTTGTGATATTTCTGGTTTCTCAATAAGCTTAGTTAATTCATATAAACAAGTTATTTCCTTAACTCTCTCCATAAGATCACGTTGAGCTTCTTTTAATTTATCTTCAGCTCTTCTTTGTGCGTTGATCAAATATTGGCTGAATATACCAGCAAATACCATTAAACTGATTGGGATTAGATGCACAAGAATCTCGTGAGGATCAATTGTAAATATATCCTGAAAGAGGAACTCAGTATGAAGGAAAATATAGTTGTCAAGTAATCCCTCTATAAGTAAATAAAAAGCTGAAAAAACAAAACCTAAAATTATAGAAATATTATTTTTTACATAGCTAAGTTTTTCCTTTGATTCTTTTGATTGTCTTTCTGTTTTCTTTATATCAGTAATGTCACGAAAGAGAGATTGAATATATTTTTTCCCATGAATAGAAATAACCTTATAGGTTACTAAAATATCTCTGATTTTTCCATCTTTCGTTCGATGTTTGGTTTCAAAAACATCATCTCCATCTCTAAGAACTTTTTCAATATGTTTCTTGACTTCCTCTGGAGATTCAATAACTTCTAAGTCAGGAATTTTAATTTTTTCAAATTCCTCATGCGTGTATCCTAAACTTTCGTAGCTTTTATTGTTAAATAATACCAACTCACCTGTCTCTGGATCAATAATAATAATTGAGTCTGCTGCTTGCTCGAAGATGGCTCTATATTTTATTTCACTTGCTTGTAATTTTCCACTGATGTTTTTACCGTCATATGACATAATTGTTAGATCTTTTTTATGTAAATATTTAGTATAAATCCCTATATTTAACAATTAGTAAAACAAAAAATCTTTCATAATATTTTCCCTTAGGAACAAATATAGCAATGTACTCACTAAATCAAATTAGTTCATCAGCGAAGTTTAACAAATTTTGAAATATATAAAATTCTTTTCAATTAGAAGTTTACTGAAGAAAAAATGACATCTTTTTCATATTTCCAGCAAGGAAATGTTTTACTTTTAAAGATATCAAGAGATCAGTCTTGATGTCAACTAAATATTGATGTTCTTATTGATTCATTTTGACGTCGTCTTTATAATTATCAAATGATTGAGAAGCCTTGTTGATGGTGTTTTTTGTATCATTTATCTCACCATCTAAATACATGATCATATTCATATTATATGATATAATCATATGATATGAATATTAAAAAAAATATTAGAGAGAGATTAAGATATGAAGACAGAACAAGAAATTAAAGAATCTGAGGAAAAATTTAGAGCCCTATTTGAAAATACTAATGATGCGATTTTCATTCATGACAGAGGTAGTCAATTTATTGAGGTAAATCAAACAGCTTGCGAACGATTGGGTTATACCAGAGAAGAATTATTGAAGTTGACTCCTAAAGATATAACTCCTCCAGGATATAAAATTGATATACAAGCAAATATAAAAACTCTTCATGAAAAAGGAAAGCTCATGATAGAAGCTGAACATATAACAAAAGATGGAAACATCGTTCCTATTGAAATTAGCTCTCGAGTTTTTAAGTTCGGGGGAAAAAACACAATTATTAGTGTTGCTCGAGATATCACCGAACGCAAAGAGGCGGAAGAAGCTTTAAAAAATTCTGAGGAAAAATTTAGAGCCCTATTTGAAAATACTAATGATGCGATTTTCATTCATGACAGAGGTAGTCAATTTATTGAGGTAAATCAAACAGCTTGCGAACGATTGGGTTATACCAGAGAAGAATTATTGAAGTTGACTCCTAAAGATATAACTCCTCCAGGATATAAAATTGATATACAAGCAAATATAAAAACTCTTCATGAAAAAGGAAAGCTCATGATAGAAGCTGAACATATAACAAAAGATGGAAACATCGTTCCTATTGAAATTAGCTCTCGAGTTTTTAAGTTCGGGGGAAAAAACACAATTATTAGTGTTGCTCGAGATATCACCGAACGCAAAGAGGCGGAAGAAGCTTTAAAAAATTCTGAGGAAAAATTTAGAGCCCTATTTGAAAATACTAATGATGCGATTTTCATTCATGACAGAGGTAGTCAATTTATTGAGGTAAATCAAACAGCTTGCGAACGATTGGGTTATACCAGAGAAGAATTATTGAAGTTGACTCCTAAAGATATAACTCCTCCAGGATATAAAATTGATATACAAGCAAATATAAAAACTCTTCATGAAAAAGGAAAGCTCATGATAGAAGCTGAACATATAACAAAAGATGGAAACATCGTTCCTATTGAAATTAGCTCTCGAGTTTTTAAGTTCGGGGGAAAAAACACAATTATTAGTGTTGCTCGAGATATCACCGAACGCAAAGAGGCGGAAGAAGCTTTAAAAAATCGAAATAAAGAAATTTCAATGCTTTTTGATGCTTCAACGGCGGTTTTACAATATATTAATTTTGAAAAAGCCCAAAGAATGATATTTAATTCTTGTAATAATTTAATTGGAGCGGATGCAGGTTATATTGCAATATTAGCACCAAGTAAGAAAGAACAGCAAAAAATTTTTATAAATCCTAAAAGTTTGACAAACGAAGTAGATCCAGATTTACCAATGCTAATTAGAGGAATGCGAGCTGAGGTAATCAAATCCAAAAAAACAATGTACTATAATGACTTTTCTACTAGTGATTGGATAAAATTCTTACCCAAAGGGCATGTTCCACTCAAAAATGTATTAATTGCCCCATTAATAATTAACGATGAGGTAAAAGGTTTGATGGGTTTAACAAGGGAGGAAAGGGAATTTACAGACGAAGAATCAAGGATAGTTACCGCATTTGCCGAATTAACTTCAATATCGCTTTTTAATAGTCAAACACTAAAGTCATTGGAGAAATCAGAGCAGAAATATAGAAGATTGAGTAACATTTTAGAACAAAAAGTAGAGGATAGGACTATAAAATTAAAGGAATCAGAGGAAAAAATCCAAAATTTAATAAACAACATTTCTGATGTTTTGTTGGAAGCTGAACCTAGTGGGATTCTAACCTATATTAGTCCCCAAATAAATAATTTAATTGGATATCAATCAGAGGAATTAATTGGATTGAATTTTAGGGAATTTGTACACCTTAAAGATTTGAATTTGTTTAATGAAACAGCTGAAAAAGCATTAGAAACTAAAAAAGCTGTATTTATAGAATGTAGAATAAAACATAAAAAAGGATACTTTGTACCAATCTCTGCTAGATGGAGCCTAGTGGAAATTAATAATGAATTTAAAGTTTTTGGATTAGTAAGCGATAACACAGAAAGAAAAAAAATTGATGATATGATAAAAAGAGAAATAAAACAATTAAAAGAACTCGATCAATTAAGAAATGATCTTATATCAAGAATTTCCCATGAACTAAACACTCCGTTAACTTCCATTTTGACTGGTTCTCAATTTCTTTTAGATTATTTTAATGACAAGATGAATAATGAAGTAGAAAATGTTATTAAAATTATCCATCAAGGAGGTTATAGATTAAAAGAAATGGTTGATAATTTAATTACCGCCTTTGAAATAGAAACTGGTCAAATAAGGATAAATATAAAAAGAGAAGATATAAATCTTATAATAAAGGAGTGTGTTGAAGTATTAGTTTTTCAGGCTGACAAACGTAAAATAATCATAAATCTTGAGCTTCCTACCGATTTAATTGCAGACATAGATAAAGGAATGATTAAAAAAGCAATTTTAAATCTATTATCTAATGCTGTTAAGAACACCCAACCCAATGGTGACGTATATATCAAATCAGTTAAACATCAAAATTTTATGGATATAATCATAAGAGACACGGGTGTAGGATTAACCGATAAAGAAATGACAACCCTGTTTAAAAAATTTGGTAAAATAGAAAGGTACGGAAAACGCATGGATGTGGATATTGAAGGACCAGGTCTTGGATTGTATATCGCAAGTGAAATCATTAAATTACATAAAGGTGAAATTTTTGTAAAATCTAAAGGACGGAATAAAGGATCCACTTTTACTATACGATTATTTTTGAAATAAACTGCAGTTAACGATTGTCTTTTTTATCCACCTTAATTAGATAATACAGAAAAATATGAAGTAGATTAAAAAAGAGTTTAAGAGAAAGAAAGTAAAAAAAAATCAAGCTGTATTGTATTGAGATAATATCTTTATTTATCGGATTGATATAAATAGATATCATTTAGATCATGATGCAGAATATTATTTACCTTTAAATTTTTCAAAGAACAAGTGTTATATGCCAAAATTTGTCCCCTATCCCTTAGTGACCATACTAAAATAACAAATTGAATTAAATCGGGGTGTTGGGAAAATACTTAAAGAAATTACATTGTTCACATACAATTTCAAGCTGTATAAAAATATTTATTATCAAATTTCTATATCTCTAGTATGCCACCATTATCTTCAAAAGATAAAGTATTAAATTTTATTAAATCTCTTCCTGATGATTTACCTGTAGAAGAAATTACATATCGATTGTATGTTAATGAGAGAATTATTAAAGCTCAGCAACAAATTAAAGATGGAAATTTTCTTACACATGAAGATGCAAAGGAAAGAATGAAAAAATGGTTGACATAAAATGGTCTACCGACGCTCTCTTAGACCTCGATGCTATATCTGAATATATTTCAAAAGGTTCACCTGAAAAGGCAAAAAAATTTATTCAAGAAATATTTGAAAAAGTAGAAAGAAAAATCAAAAATTTAATATCACAGGGAAATGATTTAACAATAACTCAAATAACTTCAGGTGAATTGTGGTACGGCATCTATGCTCTAAAATCTAAACAGAAACAAATTGTTGAAGCAAAAAAATTAAATAGTTTTATTAGCAACCTTTCCGAAATAAAAACATTAGATTCAAATTCTAGTAAAATTTATGACGAAATTTGCGCGGATTTAGATAAAAGTGGGAAGCAAGTGCCTCAATTTGATTTATTGAATGCTTCTATAGCAATTTCAAATAAAGTTATTTTAATAACAAAAGATAAAAAGCATTTTCCACGAATTAACACATTTTCAGAATTTGATTTTCTTGAATTATGGGAGTAAGAGGAACATTTAACTTGAATTGTATCAATTTTGATAAGATAAGAATATAAAAAAAAAAAAAAAAAAGATATATAATTTTAAGTTCGCATTAGCTTATTTTAACTGATTTGAAGTATTTAATCGCTAAAAGAATATCATTTTTCACGCTTTTTTAGGAATTCTAAAGGAAACTCGTGATTTTCTTTCTTTTAGAGTGTTTAGTTAAAACTAAAGCATTTTTAGTAAGTTTCTCAGCGGAACTACCCATCCATTCAACGAGCTCGTTAACTGCATCACGAGCAACGATTAAAGCGCCATTATTTTGAAGAAATAATCCAGTCGATTATTATAGTTTCATAAGACGCCTAATAGGACTCCAACTAATATATTCAGAACCTGCCATTTTTTTTTCCTCCACTTATAATTTTTTATAATTTTATTAAATTTTGTTATTTTTAAAGAGTTTGTTATATAGATAATTATCTTTTACTTATTTAAAGATTTTTACCTTAACTTAATTTTATGGGAAAAGAAATATAAAAAAATACACGACAAAATTCCAAACTATGAAAATGATCAATCTCGTGCGATTCTCTTTTTTCGTTAAAATTGAGAAGTGTTAATATTAATGAAGCCTGATGTTCCGCAAATTTAATACTTGAGAACAAGAATTTGAAGAACTAAAAAATTAGGTCAAATTTTGAGATACCTAATTAACTTAAACTTGAGCTTAAGAATTTGAAGTATTAAAAAATTAGATCAAATTCTGAGATACTTATTTTAAAATAAAACTATAAATCTAGATAATTATAGATTTTTAATAATTATTAGATTCAAATATATTTTTTATTAAAATTTTTTAGATGTAGTAATTTCTATAACTTAAGTTTACAAAAACTATTGTGATTTTATAAATGTTTGATAAAATGTATTTAGGAAAAATAAAATTGGATATTGATTTAAAATTCTCTCCCTTTGAAACTCCATTCTTATGTAATACGGAATTAAACCATTCTGAGGTAATAGATTTAGTGTTTTCAGGAATTATTTTGGATATTCTCTAGCTTTCAAAAATAATAATCTTTAAAGATCAATATTAATTTTCATTAATGTAGTTTATATAGATATCTTTTTTATTCTATTTTTTAAAAAAAATAAATACAAATATCATTTCTTAAAATACATAAAGATAATTAGCAAATTTCAGTGATTTCAGATTGTTTAATAAAAACAATTTAGAAAATACAAGTTTTGTAGACTAATCATATTATAAATTAATTTAATAGTTCCTTATTCTAAATGCTAAATACATTTAACTTTAGTAAACAGATCTGTTTAAATAGATCTATTTATTTATTTAAAATATGACTCAAAAAACAATTTCATTATCAGAACGAGTTTTTAAATTATTAAAGAAAGAAAAAAGGGAAGGAGAATCTTTTTCAAATGTGATTGAGAGACTTGTATCTACGAAAAAAAATCCTTGGTTAATGATGCAAAAAAAATTTGATCCTGAATTATGGGAAGGATTGGGGGAAAAATTAACAAAAATCAGAGAGGAAAATTTAACTGGTAGTGGAAAGAATGATTAAAATAGTAGAAACAAATATAGCTATTGATTTTTTGAGAGGAAATGATTCAAAAGTAGAAAAAAAAATCAAAAATTTAATATCACAAGGAACAGATTTAACGATTACTTATTTAACTTCATGTGAATTGTGGTACGGAGTCTATACTCTAAAATCAAAACAGAAACAAATTGTTGAAGCAAAAAAATTAAATAATTTTATCACTAATCTTTCCGAAATAAAAACATTAGATTCAAATTCTAGTAAAATATATGGAGAGATTTGTGCGGAATTGGACAGAAGCGGGATGCGAGTGCCTCAATTTGATTTATTAAATGCTTCTATAGCAATCGCCAACAAGATTATTTTAATAACAAAGGATAAAAAGCATTTTCCACGAATTAACGCATTTTCAGAATTTGATTTTCTTGAATTATGGGAGTAATAATGGGAGATTTATTTAATAGATTTATTTGAAAAAAATAAAAATCTTGAATTCTATCCATCACATCAGATGTACCCCTGTGATCAAAACCTTTTAACAGATCTTTATAACGGTATCAAGAACATCAAGAACCTATGGGATACTAAGAGAGCTTTTGATTTTTTTGAGGCATGACAGATTGATTATAAAAAATTTAGATATTATATATCCCGATTGTAAAACATTTGATTATCAAGCTTTTCAGATTTCGGATTTTTAAATTTTTTTGGATAACTTTGTTGTCTCCCAATAAAATATGTACCAAATTTGTGCAATAATTATTTTATTAAGAAAAAAGAACTAATTCTTTCCAAGCAGAAAATCCGGTTTGCTGAAACTGGAATTTATATGGTTCAGTTTCATTAGGAAAGAAATTTTTTGTAAAAAAAAGGAGATTTAAAAATGATTGAAAAAGAAAGTTCTTGGATGGAAAAAAAACTCAAATTAAAACCCGTTGAGGCTAAATCATTAAGAGATTTAGAAGAATTAATTGGTGTCTCTATTCCTCAGTTGGATTTGAATAAAAAATACATTGGGCGCAAATCCTTTGTGGGTAGCTTTGGAGTGAAAATAGAGAACGAACATGTGATAGATTTAATCTAGAAAAACTTAATGAGGAGGAACAAAGAGCAAGAGAAATTGAGAAGGAGAGAAGAAGAGAAGAATTACATTTAGTTAAAAAAGCATTAAAAGAGAAGCAAGTTAAATTTGTAGTTTTTATCCCAGAATTAGATGATTTAAAAAAATATGCTCGTAATTCTCATCAAACTCAATCGGAGTTTATTCGTACGGCAATAAGGGATAAAATACGGAATATAGATGCTCAAGATCAAGATTTAAAAAATCCCGAGAAATTCAAAATGCCAATTTAATACTGGGAGAATTGAAAAAGATTCAAGAGGTATTGGATAGAATAGAAAAGAAAGAAAAAACAGATTGATTAGCTGAATTGAATATGTTTAATTATTATATTTTTAAATAATAAGTAAAGCATTTTAGTTTCTTTTGAAATTTAAAATATGTTTATTTTAAAAAAATAAATATAAATATCATTTCTTAAATTACATAAAGATAATTAGCAAATTTCTGTGATTTAAGATTGTTTGATAAAAATTATTTGGAAAAAGTCAGAGAAGAAAAAGAGAAGTGGGAAAAGCTTTATGAAAGTCTAAAAGAACGCGATGTTAAATTTGTAACCGACTCTGAGATTCCAATTAAGCAATTATATACTCCTTTAGATCTCAAAGAAAAGGATTATTTAAGCGATATCAGTTTTCCAGGAGTCCCTCCATATACAAGGGGAGTTTATCCTTCTATGTATAGGGGGCGATTGTGGACTATGAGATTATTTTCGGGTCACGGAACTCCTGAAGAAACTAATAAAAGATGGAAGTTTCTCTTTGAAAATGGTGAAACGGGTTTTAGCGCTGCAGTTGATGCATTAACTTTTAATGGAATTGACCCTACTAATCCAGATGCTGCCCCTGAAGTTGGAACATCTGGAGTACCATTATATTGTATTGATAGTCTTTTTGCCTTAACTGAAGATATTCCAATTGATAAAATAAGTGTAGCCTTAGTAGTAGAACCTTTCACATCTGCTCCTGTATGTGCTATGTATTTTAATATGGCAAAAATGCGTGGGTATGATATAAGTCAATTAAGGGGAACTACTCAAAATGACATTTTAACAATGACAGTAGGCTACATTCCTTATAAAAATTGTCCTCCTAATCACATTCTACGTTTAGCCTGCGATTTTATTGAATGGACAGTACCAATGAAAAACGTTCCAAATTGGCATCCTATTAATTTTACTGGATATAATTATCGAGAAGGTGGAATAGATGCGGTTCAAGAACTTGGATTCGTATTTGCTAGCGCTTGTTCTCATATTGACAATCTAATAGAACGGGGATGGAAAGCTGATGATTTTGTGGGGCGTTTAGCCTTCCATTTAGCGGCCCATAAAGACTTCTTTGAAGAAATTGCAAAATTTAGAGCAGCTAGGAGAATTTGGTATAAGTTAATGAAAGATAAGTATGAAGCTAAGGATCCAAAAAATTTTGGATTTCGATTCCATGTTCAGACTGCAGGTTCTTCTTTGACAGCACAACTACCTAAGGTGAATATTGTAAGAACCGCAATTCAAGCTTTAGAAGCAAATCTCGGTGGTTGTCAATCATTACACACTAATTCTTATGATGAAGCAATTTGTTTACCATCTGAGGAAGCTGCCTTAGTTGCTTTAAGAACCCAACAAATAATTTCAGATGAAACTCGGATTCATAATACAATCGATCCTCTCGCAGGCTCATACTTTATTGAATGGCTAACTGACGAAATCGAGGAGAGGGTATGGAAGTATATGGATAAAATCCAACAGGCCGGATCAATTGATAAAGCTCTTTCGTCTGGATTTTTATATAAGGAAATGAGGGATGCCTTCCACAAGAGAAGAACACGTATTGAAAGTGGTGATGAAATTATGCTTGGTGTCAATAAGTATCCCGTTCCATATGACGATGTTACTGATGTATTTAGAACCAATAAGAAAGCTATTACCGTTGAAATTGAGAGAATTAATAATTTGAAAGCCAAACGAGATAACGCAAAATTAGAAAAGATTTTAGACAAATTGAGAGATGTGTGCGAAAAAGAAGAAAATGTTATGCCTATCATAATGGAAGCAACTAGAGAAGGGGCAACTGTGGGTGAGATTTGTGATATTTATAGAGAAATTTGGGGTATCTGGGAACCTCCATTAGCAATTTAAATCTTGAGGTGAAATCATATGGATGATAAGAAAATAAGAGTACTAATGTCAAAACCTGGAATTGATGGTCATTGGCGGGGTGGGATTGTTGTCTCAAGAGCTATTAGAGATGCAGGTATGGAGCTTATATTTGGTGGATTTCAAAATGTTCAGGAAATTGTGGAAGCAGCAATTCAAGAAGATGTTGATATAATTGGGTTGAGTATTCATTCAGGGGCTCACTTTGCTTATACTCAAGAAATCATTGATTTGTTAAAAGAAAAAGGTGTTTTTGATGATATTATGATTCTGCTTGGGGGAGTTATCCCTGCGAAAGATTTTCCAAAACTACGAGAAATGGGCGTAGCGAACGTCTACGGACCTGGAACTCTCACGAAAGATATTATTGAATTTATTAGAAATAACATCAAAAAATAAAAAAACTATGTAATATTTTCTTTTCTATAATATAATTTTAAGCTATTTTTGAATGGGGTTGCTACTTCTTGAAAAAAAACTATGACATTAATGCTTTGATCACTAAATTTAAAAATAATGATAAAATCGCCTTAGCAAGATTAATAACAATCATAGAAAATGAGCCAGAAAAAGCTCATGAAATTTTTAAACATTTTGAAGACGTAAAACATAATTCATACATTATCGGGATTACTGGCTCTCCTGGGGTTGGAAAAAGTACATTAACAGGGGCAATCTGCAAGAAGTTATTAGATGAAGGAAAAAGGATCGGAATAATCTGCGTAGATCCTACAAGTCCATTTAGCGGGGGAGCATTTCTTGGTGATAGGATAAGGATGACCAATATTTCTTTACACCCAAATGTATTCATGAGAAGCCTCGCATCAAGAGGGTATAAAGGTGGGATTTCGAGAGCAGTTTTTGATATAAGCTTATTATATGAAGCATTTGGGATGGATTTAATAATTATCGAAACTGTAGGTGTCGGTCAAGCAGAGTTTGACATTTATAATTTAGTTTATTCAGTTGTTGTTATTCTTGTGCCCGGTTATGGAGATGCGATACAGATGCAGAAAGCAGGCATCATTGAAATAGGTGATATTTACGATATTAACAAAAAAGATTTAGGTGGCGAAGATATCGCTGTACAAATAGAGATGATGCTTGACGATTCTACTTTCCAAAGTGGGTGGAGACCACCAGTTTCTATGACTGACGCTATTTCAGGGGAAGGAGTGGAAGATTTAGTGCAAAATATTATGGATCACAAAGAACATTTAGAATTGTCTGAAGCTATTAATGAAAAGAAAAAAAATAGGTTTAGATATAAAATTAGGGAATTGGTGTATTCAAAGATAGACAAAATCATTTCAGAAGGATTTCTAAATGAAAAAGAGATTGACGAAATTATAACTCATGCTGTAGATGATGGAAAATTTAGAATTTACCGAACTATCCATAATAAGTTCGAAAATGTCAATTTTGAAATTAAAAAAAATAATTAAATCACTCTTTATTATTCTAAGAAACAGAAATAAATCGAAAAATTACTTAAACTGAATTTCTATTTATTATGCCAATATTAGGAATAGATTATGAAAAATGTAATAATTGTCAGATATGCATAAATTCATGTGCACGATTTTTTCAACATGATAAAGAACAAAATAAAATAGTGTTTGAAGATCCTAATCATTTATGTGATTCATGCGGACGGTGCATGGCAAGATGCAAATCTGATGCGTTTTTACACAAGAATATGGGAGAATTTTTAACGTTTGAGCAAGTTCAAGACCCGAGTAAATTAATTTCATACGAAAACATGCATAAATTCATGAGTGCTAAAAGATCGATTAGAGGATATAAAAAGAAAAAAGTTCCTAAAGAATTATTAGAAAAAGTTTTAGATACCATGAAATATGCTCCTACAGGGGCAAATATCCGAACGTTGCGATGTAAAATAATTTCTGAAGCTGAGAAGATTAAAGAGTTGTCAGATGTGGTTATGGATTCGATAATTGCTTCTAGCAACCCAAGGTACAGCGAGAATTTCAGAAAAGCTAAAAAACTTAGTATAGATACCATATTTTATAACGCCCCTCATGTTATGATAATACATTCAAGAAATCCAGGAGATGCTATGAATTCTACAATAGCTCTGACATATGGGATGTTATGCGCCCAAACTTTAGGGTTGGGATCTTGCTGGATCGGGTTAGCTCATGGAGTTCTGAGATCAAATAAAGGAGTCCGAGAACAATTTGGTGTAACTGGAAATGTTTGGGGTGTTATAATCCTTGGATATCCCACACAGAGATATTATCAAGTACCACCACGTCCTGACATAAGAACTAAGGGAGTAGATGAACTGGAATAGATTTAATAAACCATTTAAGCTGTCTTTTTTCATGCAGTAACTGTCTTTATTATTACACAGAAATATTTCATTGTAAATATAAAAATAAATATTTAAGCAACAATTGAAGGTAATTTTTTTATCAAAACAATTAAATATTAAAACTATGGTAAATACAAAGGTAAAAATCCCCAGATGTATGAGTACGCAACACCCTGATAATGTAAATTCTCCTTTTTTTGTGAATAATGCAGTTATTGGTGGTGAAGATGAAATAAAAGAAGCATATTATGCATTTTCTCATTTAGGATGTGACGAGCAAATGTGGGATTGTGAAGGGAAGGAAGTTGATAGTTATGTTGTTAAAAAATTATTAACAAAATATAAATCTTTTTTCAAAGAAAAAACATTAGGCGAGGATTTAAATCTAACTTTAAGAGGACCAAACCCATCAGTTGAAAAAGCGGAAGGAAAAGTCTTATTAGAAGCATTAGAAAGCATTCCAAGGTCGTTTGATGCTGCTAGAATATTTTACAATAACGATAAAGCACCAATTTTTGAGATTATCCTACCAATGACTGCATCATCAATGGAAATAAACAATGTTTACAGGTATTACTCAGATATCGTAGTAGGAAAAGAAAAGAAAATATTAACAAGTGGAAAGACAACGATTGGTGATTGGATCGGAGAATTCAAACCTAAAAAAATTAACGTTATACCTCTTTTTGAAGATATTGAGCACATGCTAAATGCACACAACATAACACGAGACTACTTACAAGATAAGAATTTAGAATATCAACGAGTTTTTTTAGCAAGATCAGACCCCGCATTAAATTATGGTCTAATTAGCGCTGTTCTTTTGAACAAGATTACCCTACAAAGATTATATAGATTATCAGAAGATATAGGGGTTAAAATTTGTCCAATTATAGGGGTCGGGTCTGCTCCATTTAGAGGTAATCTTAGACCACAAAATGTAGAAAATGTCACTGAGGAATATCCAAGTGTAAGCACATTTACTATACAATCAGCATTTAAGTATGATAATCCTCCTGAAGACGTTATTAAAGCCATTAGCAAGTTAAAAAAAATAAGAATAAAACAACCTCAAGAAATAAATGAAGAAAGATGCTTAGAGATAATTTATAAATATTTGAAAGAATATCAAAAACAAGTAGTAAAATTAGCACCAGTAATCAATGATATTGCAAGATATGTACCTAGTAGAAGAAAAAGGAAGTTACACATAGGTCTATTTGGTTATTCTCGCAACATGGGAGGAATTGCTTTGCCTAGAGCAATTAAGTTTACCGCGGCTCTCTATTCTTTGGGATTACCCCCAGAAATCTTAGGTCTGAATGCATTAGATAACGATGACTACCAATTTGTTAGTGAAGTCTATGTACATTTTGAAAAAGATTTAAAAGACTCATTGAAATACTTTAACATTGAAAGTCGTTTTATACCAAAAGAACTTAAAGAGTTTCTGAAAGATTTTCCAAAATTTCCAGAAATCGATGAAGTTCATAAGAAGATAACAGAAAAAATTCAAGATATAAAAAATAGTGAAAAAGGAAATCTAGAAGAATATATTTTAAGTGCAGCAAATATAAGAAAATTCCTCGGTTGATAAAATCTTTAAAAGTTGGTGTATAGCACTGTGATGAAGAAGAAATTATTAATTTTAGTAGTTGTTTAATTAACCCGAGCATTTGGGGTGAATATAATACTATCTGGGATGAAGACACATAAACTGATTATGCTCAATGCTGACATATCTGCCCATATTATAATACTGAACTTTTTATTGAAGATCCTGTATATAAAACTAAAAAAAATAATCGTTTAGATAAAATATCTATCAAAAAAAATAATATTTAATATGCTTAAAACTATAAAGACCATTAAACTAGTAAGCCCTAATATAATTCCAATCCTTATAGAATTTATTCCTATTTTAATATAATCTATGCCAAGAAGACTATAATCCATCTTTGAAATAATTGCCCCAAATAATGTTAAGAAACCTGCATAAAGACCGGAATATGAAAAGATAATTATAAGATTAAAAAATCAATCGAAAATAAAAACATCCCGATTATAGGATACGAGAACATTAAGATGCCGCTGATGGCACATATAAACACTACTTTGTTTTTTTTCATTTTTTCCACTCTAATCAGATAGTCAATCTTTGATAAAAATCAAAAATTATAGTAAAATCATAAATTTAAATATACTGAATTTGTACAATAATTTAATAATACATTTATTATTTTATCGCCTAAAATAACATATTATAACGAAACAAAAATTTAAAAAAAATTCAATTTTAAGATTTTTTTAATTATCCCCGAATTAATATGAAAATAAAAAGAATTGATTGAACTTGGAAAATATTAACGCACATTCTATAGATGTTAGCGAAGTTCTAAAAGTAATGAATACTTCAACAGATAAAGGATTAACAGAAGTAGAAGTAAAAGCTAGACTTGAAAAATACGGTAGAAATGAGCTAGTAAAAGAAAAAGGAAAGACAGCATTACAAATCTTTATAGGACAATTTAAGGATTTTCTTATCTATTTATTAATTTTTGCAGTTATTATATCAATTGTAATTGGATTATATAAAGCGGCAACATCAGGTGAAACTTGGTCCACAGAATATACTGATGCTCTTGTAATAGGGGCTATTTTAATTGTAAACGCTGTACTTGGATTTTACCAAGAATACCAGGCAGAGAAATCTTTAGATAGCTTAAAGAAATTAGCACCTCATTTTGCTAAAGTTCGTAGAGGTGGAAGAGTAATAGAAATTGCTGTTGAAGAGGTTGTTCCTGGAGATATTGTTCTCGTAGGAGAAGGAGACAAATTTCCCGCGGATATTCGATTTCATAAAGAATTTTCGTTATATGTGGATGAGGCGATTCTAACTGGGGAATCAAAAACAGTTAAAAAGCAGATAAAACCTGTTGAGGAGAAAATGATTTTAGCTGATAGAACTAACCTCGGATATATGAATACTATTATTACGAGAGGAAATGGAGAGGGGATCGTAATTGGAACGGGTATGAACACAGAGATTGGAAAAATTGCGACAAGTTTACAAGAAGAAGAATTTGAGCTTAGTCCTTTTCAAAAAGAGGTGAATCGATTTGGAAAGCTTCTTGGAATTTTAATATTGATAATATGTGCTATAGTGTTTGTAACTGAGCTTGTATTAGTTCTAGCCTTTCCAGGAGGGGGACTTGATGAAATAATTGAAGCATTTGAAATATCAATTAGTTTAGCGGTATCAGCTGTTCCTGAAGGTTTAATCGTTGTAATTACAGTAGTCATGTCTCTCGGAATGCGTAAAATGGCTGATAGAAATGCTTTAGTAAGAAAATTAACTGCCGTCGAGACATTAGGAAGAGTGAATGTAATTTGTTCAGATAAAACGGGAACTTTAACAAAGAATGAAATGACTGTGGTAAAGATTTTTATGGGAGGTATTGAATATAACGTGGAGGGTGTAGGTTATGCTCTTGAAGGTAAAATTATTGATGACAAAAGTCAAAAGGTCCAAATTACAGATAATTTAAGAAAATACTTAGAAGTGTGTATGTTTTGTAATAACTCAAATGTGTCGCTTAGAAATGATGGGACAAATGATACTGATGTCGTTGGGGATCCAACTGAAATTTCAATGAAAATATTGGCTATGAAAATGGAACTTGACACCAAATCAGAGAAATTAGCTGAGATACCCTTTAATTCTGATAGGAAGATGATGTCAGTTGCAGTAAGAATCGATAGTAAATTGTATTCATTAATAAAAGGTGCCCCAGATATTCTGCTAAATAATGCGAGTCATGCTATATATGATGATCAGGTAAAACCAATAAATGAAGTAAAAGATAAGATCCTCGGAAAAAATGAGGAATTTGCTAAAAATGCGCTACGAGTTTTAGGAATTGCTTATAAACCATTAAATGAAGGATATAAGGAAGAAGAAATGGAGCAAGACTACATTTATCTTGGCTTGGCAGGTATTATTGATCCAGCTAGGGATGAAGTCAAGGATGCAATTGCGGAGGCAAGGATGGCGGGAATTAGAACAATTATGATTACAGGTGATCATAAAATTACTGCAATTGCGATTGCGCATGAGATTGGTTTAACTGAATCATCAGAAGCAATTACTGGAATAGACTTAGAAGAAATGAATGATGAGGAACTTCGTGAGAGGGTAAAAACGGTAGATGTTTTTGCTAGAGTTACATCTGAGCATAAATTAAGAATATTACGTAGATTGAAGGAATTAGATTTAGTAGTTTCAATGACTGGAGATGGCGTAAATGATGCCCCCGCTGTGAAAGGAGCACATGTAGGTGTGGCTATGGGCTTAAAGGGTACAGAAGTTACTCAAGAAGCTTCTGAAATGATATTGATTGATGATAATTATGCAACAATAGTCAATGCTATAGAAGAAGGGAGAGGTATCTTCGAGACCACTAAAGGTTTCTTTAGATATATGTTAAGTACTAATTTTGATGAAATATTTTTAATTCTTACGGCATATATTGTTATGAAACTGTTTGTCAATGTATTTCTGGCACTCCCAGTTAAGCCAATTCAAATTTTATGGCTTAATATAGCAACAGATGGAATTCCGGCTATGGTGTTAGGACTTACACCAACAGATCCAGATGTCATGCAAGAGAAACCACGAATAGGATTTACTTTATTGCCTGAAATTAAGGGACCGGTTCTTCTCTTAGGGATATATACTTCTATCACGGATATCGCTCTCTATTTATTATTATGGAGTGTTTTAATCCCTGGTTGGGCTCAAGCTGGAATAGACCCTCAACTCACAATGGCTTACTCAACAGTCGGTTCTGATGCTTACTATTATGCTATCCAGTTATCTCAAACGATAATATTTACGAATCTGGTTGTTTGTGAATTACTGTTTGTCTACACATGTACTTCAAACATAAAACCATTTTACTTATTTCCAAATAAACATTTATTTTGGGCAACAGGTCTTTCTTTAGCGCTACAGCTCCTTATATTATATACACCTATGGGAATCGCATTTCATGTTGTGCCTTTATTTCATCCGTTTTATTGGATAACCCTTATCCTTGCTGCGTTTAGCGTTTCTGTAGTGGATGAACTGAGAAAATGGAGAATTCGAAAAAAGAGAGGAATGTTAATCCTTAGAAAATCTTAGTAGATAATTATCTAATCTAGCTCTTATCTTTAATTTTTATTAATTTTATAATTCCGTCAATTTATTCGAAATTGAATTAGTAATTCTCTCAATTATTAATATTATTTACCCCCATTGGAGGTTTGTTTAATGTTGTGCCCTTACTTCGAGGGGAATATTGGCTAGCACTTTTTCTTGGAGCTTTTAGTGTGTTTGTAATAGATGAATTAAGAAAATATAGATTAAGATTAAGACGGCGAGAAATTTAACAACAAGAATCTCGATGAATATATTTATGTGACCTCAGAAATATTCGGATGGTAAAAAGTCAAGTTAAGCAAAATAAAATATGGATAAATCTGTCAAAATCCTTATTATTTTTTCTATTTTCTCTTACCATTCCTTCTCACATTGTTTAATTATTGTATAAAAAAGAGTTCCTTTGCTAATTCCACCCTGCATCTTTATTAAACTAATGAGACTTCTTAATTGTGGGATCTTGGATGCATTTTATTAACCTAAAAATATTTGTTAGTTTTTCTTTCTCTCACCGTTTTTGGATCAAATCTGATCATCCAAGTCCAATATAAATTTTAAATATATATTAAGATTAAATCCTTAGTCTCCCAAGAAGGTTTTTCAGGCTGAAATTCTTTTTAGAAATGAGTTATGTGTGTTTTGCATAAGCATGGCAATTGTCATTGGACCAACACCACCAGGAACTGGAGAAATCGCAGAACATTTATCCTTGACTCCCTCAAAATCAACATCACCGCATAGTTTTCCTTCTGCATTTTTATTAATACCAGCATCAATGATAACAACACCATATTTGATTTTATCAGCAGTGATAAAATTAAGGTTACTAGTTCCTGATACCAAGATATCTGCTCTTTTCATATGGAAATCAAGGTTTTTCGTTTTCGTATGACATACTGTTACAGTTCCGTGCCTTTTTAAGAACATCATAGCAAGAGGTTTACCTATTACTGTTGTCCGATTAATAATAACAACTTCTTTACCTTCAATTGTAATTTCTGCATTTTCCAATAACTTTAAGATCCCCTTTGGGGTAGCCGCAGCAAAAGTTTCATCACCCATCATACATAAACCCATACTTTTTGGAGTTAATCCATCCACGTCCTTATTTGGTGAAATTAAGTTCAATAATTCATCGAGGTCTTTTCTAAACTTGAGAGGAAGAGGGAGTTGTAGAAGAATTCCATCAATATTATCATTTCTATTTAACTTTTGAATTTTTTCTCTAATACTCTCTATCGAACTTTCGATGGGAAGATGCACGTTGAGAGAATATATACCTAACCTCCTACATGTTTCATGTTTCATTCTGATATACATTTTACTTGCTTCATCTTCTCCAATAAGAATAGTTGCAAGACCAGGAGCTCTTTCATATTCCTCTGTTGATAACTTAATTTTTTTGGTTAAATCTTCAAAAATTTCTTCTTTCAGAACCAAACCATTTAGAATTTCAACCATTTTTTTCTTACTAAATTCTTTTCTTCAATTAAAATAAACCTAATCTGTATTTTGTAGGAGTATATTAATTTTTTATAATTATTTCTTAGATAAGTAGATTTCGAGAATTTATTTAAAGTCATTGATATATTATGCTTTGCAATATTTCGAACGAATATACATCTTATCTTGAATATCCTTAAAGAAAAGAGTAATCCTAAAAAATTGTTGGAGTATGGGAAAAAAATAATTAAAGACTAGAGACGTTAACTTCTATTTTACCTTGAAATTTCTTTTGAATTTCTAATTGTAATCTCTCACTTAGCCCACGGAATACTGCTGGTCCATATACCACGATATTATTACATAATCCGCGCCTAAAATTAACTTCACACAGGCTTAACACACTCAATATCGCTCCATCTAATGCTTCACTGTCTTTCCCTACTAAACTTGGTTTGAAAATACATTCTGCTGCCATATAATGTGATTCTTTCAGTTTTTGCCGCGTTTCCTTGGGCTCAGGGGAATCATTTTCTCTTTTAATACGGGCTGATTCCTTATCTGGATCCAATGCAACATACACCGACCTATTCCTATATTTTATTAGTCTATCGGAAACTTTTGGACCACTACTCCCTCCACCACTTTCTTGTTGTCCTAATCTCCTAAAATATTTTGCTATAATTTCTCCAGTGATTTCAAAATTTATTATTGCGTGGTTCACGACGAATGTTTCGAATATAGGAACGATGTATGACTCTTTTTCTCCAATTCTTACCATTAAACCGGTTTTCTTTCCCGTTTTGGATAATTTCTCGCTTGCTTCCTTCACAAAATCTTGAATTGTACTCATAAAAATTTGCCCCACCTAATAAAAGCAAACACCTAGTAGGATTAGACATTTATAAATTTAAAGATCTCAACAAGAATAATATTATTGGTGGACCTTCCGTAGGGAAAATCTTTTTTCATTTTATTATTCTAATGTTTGTAATGAGACTTTAATCACATTTGAAATCTTTAATCATATGAAAAAGATTTAAGTAAGTAATGTAATTTTATTATTAAAGAATCAAAAATTTACCTAATTTTATTTAAATCTATCATCCTATCTACACAATGAGGAAAGAATATGGTCCAGATAATAAAGGAACAAATTGTTAAAGAACCCATTGCTAATCCAACAGCGATGTGGGCCAGGCATTTTACGATAAAACCATCACCAAGGGTTGAAATACTAAGACAGCGATATTTGAACATTCGGAATAAGGTAGTTATCGATATTGCACGTAATCGAACCCAAAGTAGGAAGGAAACTGAAGGAGAACCATTGGTCACTCGACGGGCTAAATCATTTGGCGCAATTGTTAAAGGAGTACCGATAAATATTTATCCTGATGAGCTTTTCGTGGGGTGGTTATTTTCTGAGCCACGGGGTACTGAAATCCCCTTTTATTCAATTCCTTATACAGCATTTGGGCTGGAAAAGGAATTAGATTCTCTAAGTACTAGAACGATCGATCCATTCCTTATTGATGATGAAGATAAGAAAATTTTAAGGGAGGAGATCTATCCTTATTGGAAAGAACATCATTTTATGCCAACAATACCTCCAGAGGCAAAGAAATTGGGAATAAAATATGCGATTCCATCACCGAAAGTTGACCATTATGTTGTTAACTACCCAAAAGTTCTGAAAAAAGGTCTTCTGGGGATAAAACGAGATGCTGAGGAAAGATTGGACAGATTAAACCTAACGGATTCGGAAGAGGTTAAAAAGGCTCCCTTCCTTCAGGGTGTTATCCTAGCATTAGAAACAGCTGCTGAGATCGGGAAAAGATTTGCGA
The DNA here is from genome assembly GCA_964486045.1 of uncultured archaeon. GTDB lineage: Archaea > Asgardarchaeota > Lokiarchaeia > Sigyniarchaeales > SOKP01 > Loki-b32. Next base: position 131,288 of record CAZALK010000006.1, on the reverse strand, counting down.
TCAAGGCAAAATCCCTAGCAGAAGTGGAAGAGGATGGCAAGAGAAAAGCTGAACTGTTAAAAATTGGTGATATCTGTGAAAATGTTCCAGCAAATCCAGCAAATTCATTCTACCAAGCGCTACAATCAGTCTGGTTCATTCATATGATGCTCGGATGGGAGTTATCATTTCACGGCGGAATAAGCCTAGGAAGAGCCGATCAATATTTATACCCATTCTATGAAAAGGATATAACAGAGGGAAGAATAACAAAGGAACAAGCCCAAGAGTTGATTGATTGTTGGTTTATGCGATTTTCTCAGTCGTTTGGTCTTTGGACGAAAGGAGGATTTATTTCGCAATATACACCTGGTCATCATGTTGATATTGGTGGTTTAAAAGCCGATGGAACAGATGCCACCAACGAATTGTCTTACATGTTCATCGAGGCAATAATGCATACTCCTGGGATGGTTGAACCTGCTATCGGTCTTTTAGTCCACAGTAAAACACCGGATGATCTGCTAATAAAAGCATGTCAACTGACTTCGGTGGGGAGCGGAAACCCCCAATATATCAATCATGATGTTCTGGTAAATAATCTTCTCGGACGGGGAGCCACCGTTGGAGGACGACCGGTTACATTAGAGATGGCGCGGGAATTCGGAGGTTGCGTGGGTTGTCATGAACCCAGTTTGCATACGATGGAAGGAGGATGGGCAGTTAACCAATCACAGCTACTGGCTCTTACCACGGAACTCGTGATGACTAATGGTTGGAGTAGAATTTTCGGTAAAAGAAGAGGATTAGAGACAGGTGATCCCAAACAATTTAAATCATTTGAAGAGGTAAGAGATGCATTTCGTAAGCAAGTTGTTTTTGAGATGAAAAGAGGTGCAGTCGCCTCTAACCTCGGTGAGCAAATGCTTCAACCAACCATTTTCACATCAGCCTTAACCGAAGATTGCATTGAAAATGGCAAATGTAGAGAAGAAGGTGGTGCGCGATACAATCTCGGTGCGGTTACTACATTAGGAACAGTCGATGCGGGCAATTCTCTTGCTGCAATTAAAAAGCTGGTGTATGATGAAAAAAAGATTACAATGGATCAGTTGTGTCAGGCACTAGAAAGTAATTTTGAAGGGTTTGAAGAAATCCATAAAATGTGCTTGGAAGCCCCTAAGTTTGGCAATGATGATGATTATGCTGATGAACAGGTTGTCTGGGTAAGTCACCTTGTCGCAAAGGAAGCGATGAAATACAAGACAACATATGGGGGAACAAAATATGCCTATCAAGTACCAATGTCATCGTATGTACCTCACGGTTTAATGGTGGGGGCACTACCTTCAGGAAGAAATTCTGGAGCTCCTGTTTCAGACGGAGTCTCTCCAACAATGGGGAGTGATATAAATGGTCCCACATCAGTTCTCAAGTCTGTCGGAAAAATCAATAACGCAGAACTTTCACTTGGTCAATCATTGAATATGAAGCTAGATCCAATTGTTTTTGAAAATGATAATGGAATCCAAAGGTTAGCAGCCCTTATCAGGGCTTTTGTAGATCAAAAAGTCGATCATATTCAGATTAATGTCGTTTCTGTTGAGACTTTAAAAGCCGCTCAAAAAAATCCAGAAAAGTTTAAAGATTTAGTCGTCAAGGTGGCAGGATATAATGCCCGGTTTGTGGATCTGCATAAGCAAGTCCAAGACAGTATCATCGCTCGAACGGAACATCGACTGTAGAAGAAATGAAAAGGTTAGTTTAGTATTTCTTTGTTTTTTTTTATATTATTCGCAAATTCCTTTCACTGATTAAAATCTCTATTAATAAAATAATAGAACATTAATTGAAAATAAATAATTTAAAGAACACTCCGAAGTAAAGATTTAGTCTACAAAAGAATTAATCTTAGAAATTGGATTGGAATAGAAGAAACAAAAAGACGGATATTAATTAAAGAAAATGCTTCCTATTTAGTTAAAATGCATTGAAAAAATAATTGATTTCTATAAAATAAAACAAAGAATTGCAGTATCTGAAATAAATCTTATAGGAATCTTTCAGATCTTTATCTCAAATAAAAAAAATTTAAGTTAGAAATAGTACTTTAATAAAACAAACTCAAAGATTTATCTAATTTTTTATTTACATCACAATCCTATCTACATTATGAGGTAAAACAGCATGGTCCAGCCAAAAAATGAACCTATACGTAAGGGTTTCGTTTATGACTTACAAAGGTTTGCCATCCATGATGGTCCCGGAATTCGGACTCTGGTTTACATGAAGGGATGTCCCTTAAAGTGCTTGTGGTGTTCTTCTCCTCAAACGCAGAAATCAAAACCTGAAATTATGCATAATGAATTTAATTGTAAAAAGTGCGGTAGCTGTGTTGATGTATGCCCTATTCATGGTATTACAATTTCTGGTGAAGATAAGATAATTATTGACAGAAAACTCTGTACATATTGCGGGAAATGTCTTGAATCCTGCCCAAATCAGGCATTGAAACTTATTGGTTATCATATAACGTTTGAGGAACTATTCCAAGAAGTTAATAAGGATAGCCCATTTTATAGACGATCAAATGGTGGTGTCACTGTTGGTGGCGGTGAACCTACCATGCAACCCGAGTTTGTCTCTGCATTCCTTAAAAGATGTAAGCAGATTTACATACATACAGCAATAGAAACATGCGGTTATGTAAAATGGAATAATATGGAAAATATCCTTAAGTATGTGGACCTCGTGTTTATAGATATTAAACATATGGATCCCATTGTCCATAAAGAATTAACTGGTGTTTCTAATGAACTTATTTTAGAGAATGCTAAAAAGATTTCTACGATAAATCCTATGATAATACGCATCCCCATAATACCGGGTTTTAATGATACTGATGACAACATAACAGCTACAGCAAGATTTGCTTTGAATTTAGGTGATAATCTTAAAAGAATAGATCTTTTGCCTTACCATAAATTTGGTACTCAAACATACAGTCGTATTGGAATGGACTATAACCTTACAGATGTTGAACCACCTAGTGAGGACCATATGATAAAACTTAAGGAAATTGTTGAATCTTGCGGAGTAAAGGCTCAAATAGGAGGATAAAATTCAAATTCTCTCTAGAATATATTAAAATTTTACAAAAAAGTGATTATTAAAGATATTCATCAAGAAAGATGATAAAGTAAAATTTCAAGAGTTGGTTGATATTAAGAAATTAAAATCTATGAGTGAAATAATAATAATAATAACAAATAATAATAATAATAATAATAATAAATTTTCAAACTATAAAGGAAAATGACTGAATCAAAATATCTTGAGGGAAAACTCATGAAAGCAATTGTATATACAAAATACGGACCACCGGATGTCCTTCAGCTTAAAGAGGTAGAAAAACCAACTCCCAAGGAAAATGAAGTACTGGTAAAAATATATGCAACAACAGTACACGTAGGTGACACAATACTTCGGAGAGGCAAACACCCAGATTCCAAATTTTATTCTATAATGATGCATTTTGTTGTAGGTTTTAGAAAACCAAAGAGAACGATACTTGGAATGGAGTTAGCTGGGGAAATTGAAGCAGTGGGTAAAGATGTAACATTATTTAAGAAAGGCGATCAGGTTCTTGCATCTACTTTCTCGACGAAATTCGGTGCTTATGCCGAGTACAAATGCTTACCTGAAGACGGATTGATTGTAATAAAACCAGCCAATATAACATATGGGGAGGCTGCTGCTGTTGTTAATGGAGGAATTACAGCATTGCGTCATCTTAGAAAGGAAAATATCCAGAAAGGACAAAAAGTTCTTATCCATGGAGCTTCTGGTAGCGTAGGTACATTTGCTGTACAACTTGCTAAGTACTATGGAGCAGAAGTTACCGGGGTCTGCAGTACCACGAACTTAGAATTGGTGAAATCTCTAGGAGCCGATAAAGTAATTGACTACACTAAAGAGGATTTTACAGAAAGTGGAGAGCTCTATGATATCATTTTTAATGCTGCAGGGAAAATTTCGTCTTCAAGAATTAAGGGTGCATTAAAGGAGAATGGAGTCTTTCTTTCCGTGTTTAAATCAATAGGAAAGGAAACGGTTGATGATCTACTTTTCCTCAAAGAGCTCCTTGAAGCTGGGAAGTTAAAATCGGTCATAGATAGAACCTATACTTTTGAGCAGATTGTCGAAGCTCATGCATACGTAGACAAAGGACACAAAAAGGGAAATGTAGCTATAACTGTGGCCCAGAATTAGATGATTTTCCTCGAAATAAGACAACCCTTATAGGAATATTCATGAAAGCGATTGTGTGGACAAAATACGGGGATCCGGAAGTTCTTCAGCTCGCAGAGGTGGTTAAACCTACTCCCAAAGACAATGAAGTATTGATAAGGATATATGCGACAACAGTAACTTCAGGGGACTGTGAACAACGAAATCTCAAATTGCCACTGAAGTTTCGTCTGCTTATGCGACTATATATCGGACTCAGAAAACCAAAGAGAATCACAATACTAGGTATGGAGTTATCCGGGGAAATAGAATCAGTGGGCAAAGATATAAAACTATTTAAAGAAGGTGACCAAGTTTTTGCTGCTACTGGTTTTGTTGGTATGGGTACTTGTGCTGAGTACATATGTCTACCTGAAGAACCTGAACAAGGAGATAAGTCGAACAATAGTCAGATGGCAATAAAACCGACCAATATGACCCATGAGGAAGCAGCCACCGTTCCTGTTGGGGGACTTGAAGCATTGAATTTTCTTAGAAAAGGAAATATTCAGAGCGGACAAAAGGTTCTGATTAATGGTGCGGGTGGAACTATAGGTACATTTGCGGTGCAGCTTGCCAAGTACTTTGGGACGGAAGTGACTGGTGTAGAAAGCACAGAGAAATTGGACATGTTGCGCTCGATTGGTGCTGACCATGTCATTGATTACACACAAGAAGATTTCACTAAGAGCGGTGAAACCTATGATTTTATTCTTGACATCATAAGCAAGAGTTCATTTTCAGGTAGTATAAATTCGCTAAGACAAAACGGACATTATCTTATAGCTAACCCTGGGACATCACAGAAGTTACGAGGAAGAAAAATTTCAAAGAAGAGCAGCAAGAAAGTGATATTCGGGGCAACATACCCAAAAACTGAAGATTTACTCTTCCTCAAGGGGCTTATTGAGGGAGGAAAGATAAAATCGGTTATAGATAGACGCTATCCACTGGAACAGACTGCCGAAGCTCACAGATATGTTGAAACAGGAGAAAAAAAGGGACATGTAGTAATAACTTTAGACCATCTCTATAAAATTTAAATTAATATTTTTAGATAATAATCTTAATCTAATTTATTTTTTATGCATCAAAAGCTAAGAACATTATTCAATAGCAAGTTTAAATCCAAATAATTATAAAAGTTAAGAGGTATAGAGTTTTTATGTCAAAAAAAATAAAAGAAATGATTAAAGAGAAAGCAAAGTCTAAAAAGGGATTTGATGAGATAAAAAGCGCTCTTTTAAGAGCTATCAAGGATATCTTAGACTCAATAACAAGAAATTTCGTTGTAAATCTCGAAATAACGTGTAAAATCGCAGGGGTAGGTACAGTAGCTACTTTTGAATACCAAAGGGAAGATCTTCTAAGTGAAGAAAACGTGGAAGAAGAATCGTCTAAACTTGAAAAATTCTTGAAAAAGTTATTAGAGAAAGCAAAAGACCGTATCATTGATGTGATGAAGTCTCAAAATCTAGGATCGTTTGAGTTTACAGCAGGTACAGAGAGTATTCCAGCCATTTCATGGATAACTGACGTAAATTTTAAGGTAAACATTAACCTACAATAATTATTTTTATAGTTATATAGTACCTATGAAATACATCAATTTTGAAGTATCTAAATTACAGAATCTATAACACTTCAACAGGAATAGCGAGCATAGAGTTTTGCTAGGTTTTGCTATTTTGTTCCATTGTAATTACAATTTTTCCTTTGTGGTGTCCTTCTTCAAGATACCGGAAAGCTTCAGCTACTTCACTTAATGGATAACGTTTATCTATAACAGGAACTATTTTGCCGGATTCAAGAAGTTCTGTCAAAAAAAGCATATCTTCTTTTTTATTTGGTCTCCACACTACAATAGTCATTTTTTTATTCCTTGAAATCAATGGTCCGAGTAATGCAGCTTTGAAAACTTTACTCATAGAACCTCCAACCATGCGAAGAATCCCGCTGGGATTCAGAACGCTCTTATAATCTGAAATAGAATGAGATACCACAACATCAAGTATCATGTCATAACGCTGCTCATTTTTAGTAAAGTCCTCCTTCGTGTAATCAATAACGTGGTCAGCACCAATCGAGCGCACTATTTCTAATTTTTCCGGGCTGTCTACACCAGTCACTTCAGCCCCAAATAATTTGGCAATCTGCACTGCAAAGGTACCCACACCACCACCTGCACCATTTATCAAAACCTTTTTTCCTGGTTGAATCTGTCTTTTATCGCGAAGACCCTGCAAGGCGAGGATTCCCGCTTGAGGTAAGGTTGCTGCTTCTTCGAATGTTATGCTGGATGGTTTCAGTCTTAATGCATTTTCAGGAATACATACATACTCAGCAAAAGCGCTAAAACCGCACCGGGATGAGTCTAAGAATATCTCATCACCAAGCTGAAACTCCTTTACATTTCCGCCAATCTCTTCAATAACCCCTGCTATGTCAGATCCGAGTATCTCATATCTTGGTTTTCGAGAGAATTGAATCTTACCTCTCAGAAAATCCAAATCAGCAGCATTTAAGGTTGACGCATGAATTTTTATCAGAACTTCATTATCATTAGGTGTAGGTTTATCTATCTCCTTGAGATGGAGAACCTCCGGCCCCCCGTATTCTGTATACACAATCGCTTTCATAAATATTCCTCCAAAGAGATAGACACATTTCCTGTTTTCTGCCCCTTTTCGACATAGCTATGAGCCTCGACAATTTGTTTCAGTGGATAGCGCTTATCCACTACTGATTTTATCTTTTCCGCTTCAATAAGCTCTTTGAGCTTATACAATTGTTCAATCCTTTCCATTGGTTTGTCCATGTTCCTACTTATCAATTTTATTCCGCTTCCCTTTGAAGCCCTTTTTTGATGATTAATCAATGTCAGCTGAGGATTAGCATTAAGAAAAACTCCTCCTTCATTTAACGAACTTAAACAATTTGTAAACGAGCACTTACCAATCACATCAAAAATAACATCATAGGTCTCCCCGCTTTGGGTAAAATCCTCTTTAGTGTAATCAACTACATAATCAGCTCCTAAAGATTTCATAACCTCTAAACTGGTGGGATTACCAACTGCGGTAACATCAGCTCCATAATACTTAGCAAGCTGTATCGCAGCAGTACCTATACTTCCAGAAGCTCCACTGATAAGTATTGTTTGCCCTTTCTGAATATTTGCTTTTCTAATATAATGTAATGCCTCCATTCCCCCAACAGGAATAACGGCAGCGTCTTCATAGGTCATATTGGTCGGTTTTATTGCTATCTCTGCATCTTCAGGTAGACTTACATATTCAGCATAAGCACCAAAATGAAAACCGGTCGAAGCATAAACTGAGTCACCTTCCTTAAACAGATTTACTTCACCACCAACTGCCTCAATTTCCCCGGCTAACTCCTGTCCTGGTATAGAGTATTTTTTTTTTGGTCCTCTGAGACCAAGTCCGAGTCGCATGAGGTACTTTAACATCCCAGAGAATTTGAGACCTCGCATCTCACAATCCCCCATGGTTACTGATGTTGCATGTATTTTTATGAGTATTTCATTATCCTGGGGAATAGGCTTATCTACATCTTTAAGCTGAAGGACATCCGGTGGTCCGTATTTTGTATATACAATTGCTTTCATGAGTTTTCCCTCAAGATATTTTGATTCAGTCATTTTCCTTTATAGTTTGAAAATTTATTATTATTATTATTATTATTATTTGTTATTATGCTCCAAAGTTATTACTACATTTCCCGTCTTTTGCCCTGTATCAACATAACTGTGAGCCTCAACAATTTGTTCGAATGGATATCTTTTATCTATTACCGATTTTAACTTTCCCGCTTCAATAAGGTTTTTTAGAAAAATTAAGTCTTCAATCCCTTCGTTTTGAGCCCCAAATATTCGTTTCATTGAAGACCGTTTACGTCGAAGAAGATGTGAAATCCTAAGGTTGGATAAAAGATAAACACCACCTTTCTTTAGCAATCTTTTAATATTTGAATAAGAACTTTTGCCTACTATATCAAAAATAACATCGAAGGTTTCTCTGCTTTTAGCGGTAAAATCCTCTTTAGTATAATCAATTATTTTATCTGCACCCAGAGATTTCATCACTTCTAAACTCGTGGGATTACCAATTGCAGTAATTTCTGCTCCATAATACTTAGCAAGCTGTATGGCAAATGTACCCACTGTTCCCGAAGCACCACATAGAAGAACTTTATGACCGTTCTGGATATTTGCTTTTCTGAGATAAGCCAATGCTTCAAGAGCCCCAAAAGGAACGCTAGCTGCTTCTTCATAGGTCATATTGTCTGGTTTTATTGTCAGCAATCCATCTTCAGGTAAACAAATGTATTCTGCATAGCAACCCAATTCTATACCAATATTAGCAAAAATTTGGTTACCTTTACTAAAAAGTGTTATATCTTTACCTACTGCTTCAATTTCCCCGGCAAACTCTTGTCCAAGTAAATTTCTTTTGGGTTTTCTGAGACCAAGCCACATTCGCATGACAAACCACATAAAACGTGAGGAAAATTTAGAACTTCGCATCTCACAGTCCCCTGCTATTACTGTTGTTGCATGTATCTTTATCAATACTTCATTATCTTGGGGAGTAGGTTTATCCAACTCCCTGAACTGAAGAACCTCAGGACCCCCGTATTTTGTCCACACAATCCCTTTCATAAGCAGCTCTCCAAGATTACTTTGATTCGGTTATTTTCAATATAATTCATTTTTAAAGATCGCTAATATAATTAAAAATTACTGATAATACTTATTTTCTAATTAAAAAATTTAAGTTCCTTCCGCATTAATTGTAATAGATACATTTCCCTTTTTATGCCCTTTATCAACGTAAGTGTGAGCTTCGACCATCTGTTCCAATGGATAGCTCCTGTCTATAACCGATTTAAGTTTTCCCGCTTCAATAAGTTCTTTGAGAAAAATTAAGTTTTCAGTTATTTCCTTTGTTATTGATTTAGAAGAAAGATAAGTTCCATTTTTCTTCAATGTTTTTTTACAACGTGAGGAAGAAATCTTGCCTACTGCCTCAAAAACTACATCATAAATCGGACCACTTTTAGTAAAATCCTCTTTAGTGTAATCAACTAGATTATCGGCTCCCAGAGATTTCACCATTTCTAAATTTGTGGTACTACATACTCCGGTAACTTCTGCCCCAAAGTATTTAGCCAGTTGCACCGCAAAAGTACCTAAAGTGCCTGAAGCCCCATAGATAAGAATTTTTTGACCCTTCTGGATATTTGCTTTTTTAAGTAAATATAGTGATGCCATTCCCCCAATTGGAACGGCAGCGGCTTCCTCATGAGTCATATTGACTGGTTTTACTGCAACCACTCCCTTCTGCCATTCTTCAGGCAGACATACATATTCCGCATAAGCACCAGTACTCAATCCTGTGGTAGTTCCAAAAACTTGGTCACCTATCTTAAATAACTTTACATCTTTGCCTACTGATTCAATTTCCCCTGCTAACTCCCACCCTAATATATGGAATTTCTTTTTTGGTTTTCTGAGACCAAACATGAATCGCGACGCAAAAGTAAATAGTTTGGAATCTGGGTGCTTACCACTTCGAGCTATCCTTACCCCGAATGAGACTGTAGATGCGTATATTTTAACGAGTATCTCATTGTCCTTAGGAGTAGGTTTTTCTACTTCCTTGAGATGAAAAACCTCTGGGCTTCCGTATTCTGTATATACCATTGCTTTCATAAGAGTTCCGGTGTGTTTTTTTTCATTTTTTGAAATATTTATCACTTTATTTTTTATATTTGATTTATAATTATATTTTATATATTTTAAATATATCTTGGGGCTCTAAGAGCAATTTGTCTGAGGTCTTTAACTCTCTATCTTGAATGAAAAGTTTATAATCCTTTTAAGATTAAAGTAGTTTGAAATTAATTAAGTCTAAGTTTGAGATGGAAAGAAAGTGACTAAAGTTTTTATTTCTGATACAAAAAAAGGTTTAAAAACGGCTGTCGAGGAGATTTTTTCTAATATCGATTAAATTAATAATTTAGGGTATTTATTTTCCATTCCAATTTCAATATCAATAACCTTGTTTAAGAGTTCTTCACGTTCTTTACCAGATGAAACTTCTAATTTTCTAATATTTAAAGGATCCACTTTATTCCTCAATAGGGAGATTTCAGTAACAGTTGGCGGTTTAGTTTTCTTCACAGAATCTGGAATCAATAGCTCAAATCCAGTTGAATTTTTAAGAGTTTCAAGGCTAACGCCAGGATGCATCGATCCTAATTTCATCCTTTTTTTATTATTATTATCGTCATCAAAAGTTAAATATGCGAGATTAGTGATAACACACTGAGGTCCCGAACCACCACATATCGAAGGTTTTCCATTTGGGAACCCTACTCCAGAGACAAAGTCCAATTTTTCAGTAGGAACGAAAGTTCTTGTATCATGTCTAGGAGTATAAAGGAAAGATCCCCGTTTATAAAACATGCTAAAATCAAAAATGCCCGCGGCTCCAGGGAGTCTTATTTTTGGCTTATCCCATTCTCCAATACAAATATTGTTTGTATTGCCGAACTGGTCGATTTGAGCAGGTCTAAAAAATTCTATCGTGGTTAATTTATCAGATGGTAGCGATTCCAACGTACATTCAGCACTATTCTGGAGTCTATATGCTCTAGCGGTATTCATTTCAAGATATAACAAACTAACTTGCCGAGGCTCAAATACGAATGTATTTCCCATAATATAATGATAGACCGCATCAGGAGCATGTGTTACCTTTGCTAAAGTAAAAGCTGCCCAAACCATAGGAGTTGCAACTCCAACGATCATGACATCATCATTATTGACTTCACGTGCCATTAAAACAGTCATTAATTCATCTATAGTATAATCCTTTGAATTTTCGGTCATAATTAATCCCTCTTTCCCGATTTATTATTTTCAGATAACCATACATTAAGGGCTGCTTTTACTGACCGTCTCATTTCAATTGAAAAATCAGCACCAGTCTTGCGAAGATAAACATCTTGACCCAAATTCTTAGCTCTTTTTTCAACTACTTTTTTATTATCATGTTGAAACATATCTGATAATTCTTGCTCATTTAATCTCTTATATTTATTCTGAAAATGGATAAATTTCTTAGGATAGCGAGATGTTAGAGGAATTTTATCCTTACTACCTTTTGGATATCCAAAGCAAACCATCGCTATAGGAAACACCCATTTAGGAAGATTGAACATTTCTCGATGAATCTCATAATTTTCCATAATATCCCCAATATAACAAGAACCAATGCCTAAAGCTTCAGCTGAAATAACAGCATTTTGTGCTGCTATTAAAGCGTCACAACAAGCAAGTAATAAATCAGATTCTTGTGGAGTTTGAAATTGCATTCTAAGTTCTGCACATAATTCAGGAACTTTACAATTAGAAAAATAATCCCACCAACGTTGCATATCTGCTAAAAAAATCAAAACTAAAGGAGCTTTAGCAATGTGTGGCTGATTATCACATGTTTTTACAAGTTTATTTTTAAGATTTTGGTCAGTGATTTGGAGAATTGTATAAAGCATCATGTTTCCAGCTGTAGGTGCTCTCATTGCACCTCGTAAGATAGTATTTATTTCAACCTCGGTTAAATCTTTTTTATTATATGCCCGAATGGTTCTTCGATTTTCTATCAGATTTAAAGTTTTATTTGTTTTTAATTCCTCAGACATAGTTCTACCTTTAAATTGGATTATAATAGTATATCTAAAATAGTTTGAGCTCCTCCAGTATTTTCTAAATACTGAGCGTGAGTTTTGAGCTCTATAAATTTCTCTTTATAATCATTAAAATTAGCCTTAAGATATTTTTGAATGTGATGTGAGTCATAAGTATATGTTGGATAACAACTAGTAGGATGAGCACCAAAGGGTATTTTAACAACCGCATTCGTGGTTTGCATTGGTAATTGCGCTTTACCGGGTAAATTTCTAATGTCTTCTATTTCCACTAATTTTTCACATGTTATAATAGTGTTTTTTGCCGTTTTAGCCATGTCATCATCCAACCACACAGCACCAGCAATATTTCCATTCCCAAATTCATCTGCATATGGCACATGCAAGATAGCCACATCCAGATCAATCTTCGGGACAGCCATAATCTGAGTTCCTGAGCCAAGAGGATCTTCAATTTGCTTAATATCGTTTCTAACCTTTTCTAAATCTGTGCCAATAATACCTTTTAATGGCATGAATGGAACTTTCAAGTAAGAAGCTCTTAATCCTAAAGCAATTGTAGCTTCACTTTCTTCAGTAATCTTAATTTTCCTCGACTCAACTGCTCTTCGATAATTTGGAGCCATACCAAAAATCTCTAGTCCGACAAAGCAACTCCTTACTTCTGAAACACATTCTCCAGCTATAAGCATATCGACATCGATTCCTCCGACAAAAGTACATATCGTTAAATCCTTTTTGTTTTGTCTTATAATCTCTCTACAAGCATTAATAGGCTTTCTCCAAAAAGAAAGCCCCCCAATTCCTATAAGATCTCCATCTTGGACGTAAGTTGAAATTGCTTCCTTTAAATTCATTAATTTACTCTTAACCATTAAGTCTCCCCAATTTTTAAGCTACTTTAGGATCTTTTAGAGTTTCATTTAGGAATTATAAATGTTTTTCGAATTAAAAGTAATATTATAATATTTTTCATATGATTTCTCATAAGGGTTTTAATTTAAATGTATAACTTTCTTACTTAAATTACAACCAAGGATTATTTAGTTCTGAAGGTTTTATGAAAAATAAACTTAATGATTAACGATGGTCCTAAAAGATGGTGAAGAAGTAACTTCATATAGAAAACGCATCGATCTTGCAGCGAAGTGGATTAAAAATTCGAAATATCTCGTTGCTTTTACAGGGGCGGGGATTAGCACTGAATCTGGGCTTCCTGATTACAGAGGAATATGGAGCTCAAAAACTAATAAAGACACTCTCTATAATGCATTATCAGTCAATTGGAAAAATATAAAACCCAATGTTGCTCATATGGCATTAGTTAAACTTCAAGAACTAAACCTATTGAAATTTCTTATTTCTCAAAATATCGATAATCTCCACTTGACTTCTGGAATTCACGATGAAAAAATAGCAGAACTTCATGGAAATGTAACTTTAGCCAGATGCCAGCAATGTGGTAAAAAATATACTAAAACATGGGATCGCCCAAATCAATGTTTTTGTGGAGGTGCCATTAAGTCGTTTATCATTAAATTTGGGGATGATCTTCCCAAAGAGGAATTAGATAGGTCGTTTAAGCATACAAAACTAGCCGATGTCTTCTTGATGGTAGGCTCTTCTTTAATAACACAACCAGCTGGAGCTTTACCAAAAACTGCTAAAAAGAACGATGCTAAGCTAATTTTCGTGAATCGAGGGGAAACAGCCTTAGATCGATTAGCAAATTTAAGATTCAATGAGAGTGCTAGTAGAGTGTTAAATGAAATTATAAAAAAAATTGATAAAAAGGAGAAATGTCAAAAAAATGAACCCATATATTGAAAAACAATTGCCTTTGCAAGAGTTTAAAGTCAATGAATTTATTACCTTAAAATTGGAAGGAAATAGTACTGTTATTTATGTAAACGGTCAAAAATTCAACCATTGTAAATATTTATTATTAAAAATCCCAATTGATGAGATTGAAACCTTTGATAACTTCGAATCAATAGATGAAGCCGCTGAAAGATTAGATAAATCGATGGAGCGCGGGAATAAAACAGTTGATGTTCCTCCAACTACTGAATTTTGGGGGCATTGTAGCAACCTGCAAGTATGGTCTGAGAATAATTATGACACAAGGCTTCTTCATTCGAATCTCTCTTTTCCCCTACTAAAGAAATTGACGAAAGCGGGAGATTTAATTGCTAAAAAAGTTTTTAAGGATGAGATCGCTGAAAGGTTCTCAAGCGGTCATAGCACAGTCATGAAATATTTGGCAGTCAAAGGATATCTAAGTTATCTGAATGAAGAAGAACTGAAAACATTATTTGAGGCTTATAAAGAGAATCCCGAGATGCTCTTGGAGGTTGCACCGCAATATACAATAATGATAATTAACTCCTTTACAACAAAAAAACCTTTTCAATACATTAAAGAAGTGGTAGATGGTATTCCATCAGAAAGGAGTGCTAAACTCTTAAGCTTAATTGGAGAAAGCATAGCGAATGTAAAATTAAAACCGATAAACTTTGACACTCAAGTTCAAGTTCAGAAATCAAAAGATTCAAACATAGAATTAGCAATTAAAATATTTGAATTAGCAGCGGACTATCCTAATTGCCCTGATAAGGTGTTTGAGCTTTTACCAAATCTATATGGAACAAAAAATACATGGGATAAAGCTATAACTATCTATGAGAAAGGAATTGAATATAACGGTATAAAACCTTTATATATTACAGGAATTTTCTTAGCTGCATTTTATACAGGACGTCAAGATATTATAGATAAATATCTCGAACAATCAATTAAGAACCCAGAAGTTTTGGATGATCCGTATTCGATTTCGAATGTGATTTATGCCTTGAATCGAAAAGAAACAAAAGAAGCGAGTGAGAAAGCCCTAACAATAACAAAAAATTATTGGACCAACCATAAATCCCCAATTACTAGTTCAAAAAGATTAAAAAAAACCTTAATAAATATAGGGATTCCAAGGATAGTTGCAAAGCAAGTAGAAAAAAATGCGATGATTCCTTCCCTATGGGTTAATATGACTGATACTTTCATGGTGGCTGATATTATAAATGAAACTTTAGAAGAAATTGTAGATGAGATATTGAATAAGCTAGACAAGATGCATCCCGCTATATACGAAAATATCGCTTGGTATTTCCTTAAGAAAGAAAAAATAAATGAAGCGATTCATTATTTGAAGGAAGCTAAAAAGAAATCGCATCCCGGGTTTAAGACAATTAAGGAATCAAAATCTTTTAAACCTTTAAAAGACAATCCAGATTTCCTTAAGCTTTTTAATTAATATTCGAACAGTTAAGGATTTACTTGTTGTTCCTTAGAATTTCTAGGATTCTTCTTTTTTTGGGTATAAAAGACTTGTCTTAGCTAAAGTCATCAATCCTACTAAATCTCCATCTTGAACAAAAGCAGAAATTGCATCTCCTAAAGACATCAATTTGCTCTTCATAATATAATGAAGCTCGCTTAATTTTGTATAGTTTAAAATTAGTAAAATATAATCTTAACAAATTATAATTATTGGTCATTAAGTAGTTCTTTCGTCAAACTTAGATAAAATAGTTGAGATTATTAAATTAACTCACGACTTTCTAACCGACATTCGACTTTATAGTATAAACGTAGGCTTCCATCCTATTTTTTACTTGTAAGGTAGAATTTAATTGGGAGAGGGCAAGTTTTAAATATGAAAAATGATATAATTTTTTCATAAAAAAGTCAAAAAATCAAAAGACCACTTATGCAAAAATGTGGTTGATTTATATACTAAACTCATGAGTTTTCTCCTAATTATAATTGGTACAGTTATGGTTATTTGTGGGATTACCGTAATTTATCTAGGTAATAAAAGAGAAGTACCTAATACAATTTTATTTGGGCTTTTTCCTATATTTCATGGGTTACATGAATTTATGGAATTTTTCCATCAAATTCAAGAATCTATTCTATTAGAACGTATTGAAACATTTACTGCTGTTCTAGGTGCTTTTTCATTACTAGCAGCTGTAATTGAATTTAATGGAGCCATTGCTAAACCATTTGGGAAATTAACCTCTATAATCGGAGTGACAACAGTAAGTTATTTCATTTTTGTTGTTCCTGATGAGGCAATTGAGTCTTTAAGTAACATGGTTCTAAATTTTGGTTTGTTTCAATCAACCTCTTTTAGATTTTTTCAAGGATTTTTTCTATCATTCATAGCAATCATTGCTACTTTCCTTACTTTATTTATTTGAAATGGCATGCAAAAAAAGAGTTAATTTCTATCGATCCAAGAATTTCTCGGGTCACAGCATTGTCGATTATAATGCTGACTTTTTATGCCTTTTTTGAGGGATTTAATTATGAAATCGAGTTATACAATATTTTTCGAGCTTTTAGCATGGCCTTTTTTATAATAATTCCCTTGATTTATTTATTAGAAATGTCAAATACTTCTTATTTTAGTATCATGGAAAAAATTAAATTAGAACGAAAAATAAAAAATTATAAAAAAAAGCAAGAAAAGCTCTCAAGAAATATAAAAATGATGAAACTCACTGAAAAAGAAATTAGAGAATCAGTAGAAAATTTTAGAACAATAGCGGAACAATCATTTATGGGGATTTTTGTTATTCAAGATGAAAATGTTAAGTATGCAAATAATACATTACTACAAATATTTGAATACTCATATGAAGATGTTATTAGGTGGTCAAAAAAAGAATTACTTCAAATAATTCATCCTGATGATTTACCAATATTACAAGATTATTACCAAAAATTAAGAATCGATGATCCTAACATCCAACCATATTATACCTATAGAATATTCACAAAATCAAAAAAATTAAAGTGGATTGACCAATTCTCGAGATCTATAATTTTTAAAGAAAAACCCTCAGAATTAGTAACCATTATGGATATTACGGAAAAAAAAGAAGCTGAACAAGAATTAATAAAACTTAACAATTTAAAATCAGAAATTCTCAGAAGAATTTCCCATGAATTAAAAACTCCATTAGTATCGATAAAAGGTTTTTCCGATCTCTTATTATATGCACATAAGGAAAAATTAGACGATTACGTTTTAGAAACAATTAATGAAATCAAACTTGGATGCGAACGACTTGAAAGTCTTATACACGATATTCTAAAAACATCCGAATTAGAATCTGGCGCAATTCAACTGAAAAAAACAGAGGAAGATCTATCCTTTCTTATAAAATTGAGTGTAAGAGAGTCCCAAGGGTTAGCAAAACTGAGGAACATTACAATTAATTTAAAAATTCACAATAACTTAAAGGTAAGTATTGAAAAAGAACTTATTCATCAGGTTATAAATAATTTATTAAATAATGCCATAAAATATACCCCCCCAGAGGGAGTTATTGAAATTAATTCTGAATTTCAAGATGATTTTATTAAAATTTCAATTGTGGATACTGGAATTGGCATAACTAAAGGAGAAATGGAAAAGATATTTAAACAATTTGGGAAGATTGAACGTTATGGACAGGGATTAGATGTAATCTCCGAAGGTTCTGGTTTAGGATTATATATTTCAAAAAAAATTCTTGAATTGCATAGTGGCGTAATTTGGGTTGAATCTAAGGGAAGAAATAAAGGATCTACTTTTAATTTTACATTACCAGTAGTAATAAAAACCAAATTTAATCTTTCTATTAACAAAATTCAATAAAATTTTAGCAAATTTTAGGGTATATTCTAAATTATTAAATGATAAATTCATTTCCAAAACTTACTTTTAGAAAATCAGAAAACTCAAATAATAATACAATTAGGTCGAAATATCTTTAATATCAGACTTTTATCTTTATGATTCTGCTTTTTTAGGGCATAAAAGCCCTAAAAAATTTTCCAGTCGGAGACACCCATTTTTTATTTGGTTTAAATTTAAAATTAAAATTTGATCTAATTTTTCTGAAGGAATATTTAGGAGAAGTTCAGTTCTCAGCAGCTAAACCTTCATAAGTTGCAGATCTTACAAACCTATTTTTAATTTGTAAGTTCCCAATTTTCTTTGGTTTCGCGAACATGATTTAAATCAATTTTTTAAACTTAATATATACGCAAGATAATCATCTATCTAATTAAAGAATTTAGGATGAATACACACATTTTAAAGTTTTTAAGAAATAAAAGTTTAATAAAAAATTCAGTAAAAAATAGTAATAGTTTTATAAAATTTCATATGTTTTGAGTATATTGATATGATACAAAAAGGGTAAATTATTGTGAATAAATATGAAAAATTTGAGGGTAAAATTGGTCGTACCCATAATGATTCAACTCCTTGGTGGCCTACTCCGAAGCGAATAGGGGACAGTAGCCCAAATGTGATTATAATCCTGCTTGATGATACTGGTTTTGCCCATTTTGGTTGTTATGGTTCTAGCATTGAAACTCCCACTTTTGATCGTCTAGCTGAAGGTGGTTTACAATACACTAATTTTCATACTACAGCTTTATGTTCTCCTACACGCGCTTGTTTATTAACCGGACGTAATCATCACACTGTAGGCATGCGAGCTATTTCCAATTTTAATCCTGGTTTTCCTAATATGCGAGGATATATCACTCCACATACAGCTACCTTGGCAGAAATCTTACGTGACGAAGGTTATGCTACCATGGCTGTTGGTAAATGGCATCTAGCTCCTATGGAACATGCATCAGTTGCAGGACCATTTGACCATTGGCCTCTTCAACGTGGATTTAATCGATTTTATGGATTTATGCAAGGTGAAACTGATCAATTTTATCCTGAGTTAACCTATGATAATCATCCTATCGATCCACCTTACAGTCCTGAAGAAGGATATCATGTTACTGAGGATTTCATTGACAAATCTATTCAATTCATACGGGACCAAAAATCAATAAGACCTGATCAGCCATTCTTTCTCTATCTAGCAACTGGTGCAACGCATGCACCACATCAAGCACCAAAAGAGTTTATTGAAAAATATCAAGGTCGATTTGATGCAGGGTGGGATATTCTTCGAAAAGAATGGTATGAAAGGCAAATCCGACAGGGTATTATCCCACCTGAAACCGAACTTGCCCCTCGTAATCCTGGAGTACAACCTTGGGATGAATTGTCAGAGAATATGAAAAAATTTGCTTTAAGACTTCAAGAAGTTTTCGCAGCATTTCTTGATCACACCGATCATCAAATTGGAAGGCTTATCTCTTTTCTTGAGGAGATAGACGAATTAGATAACACTCTTATTATATTATTGGCTGACAATGGTGCAAGCATGGAAGGGGGACCTACTGGAGTAATGGATGAGTTTAAATACTTTAATGCCGTATCGGAGGACGTAGATGCCATACAAGATAGATTGGATGATATTGGTGGACCTCGAAGTCACACCAACATTCCTTGGGGATGGGCACAAGTAGGTAATACACCTCTTAAATGGTATAAATCACATATTTTTGGGGGTGGTGTTCGTGATCCATTAATTATCCATTGGCCAAAGCAGATTAAAAGTCAGGGTGGGATGCGCAACCAATTCCATTATATAACAGATATCGCACCGACAATCCTTGATATCCTCAAAATTGAACCACCTTCAATATATAGAGGATATAATCAAATACCAATATCAGGTACATCAATGGTTTATACTTTCAATAATCCTAATGAAAAGTCTCAAAAGAACATTCAATATTTTGAGATGTTTGGCAATCGTGGTATCTGGGTTGATGGTTGGAAGGCTGTAACAGTCCATAGACAGGGACAACCATATGATGATGAAGAGTGGGAGCTTTATAACCTACGCGAGGATTTTTCAGAATGCAATAATCTAGCTGAGAAGCATCCTAAAAAGTTGAGGAAGCTAATTGACCTCTGGTGGGTTGAAGCTGGTAAACACGGGGTGCTACCCTTAGATGATAGGAGAGGTGAACTATTTGGGGTTAGATTTGAACTTGGATCCCCTCATGCACACCGAGAATATACCTATTTTCCTCCAATTGCTCATTTACCCGCCGAAGTCTCTCCTGCTGTTGGAAATCGAAGCTGGATAATGACAGCAAATATTGAGAGATCTAGTGAAATAGATGCAGGAGTAATTGTTGCGATGGGAACTCAGAATTGTGGATATGTTTGGTATATTAAAGACAATTATTCTGTATTTGACTATAATATCTTCACAGATCATCACATTGTGCGTTCTGATACTATAGTTCCAACTGGAGAATGCAGACTTGGAGTAAATTTTGAACGAAAAGGAAGGAGAGGCACAATTAGACTTACTATAAATGATAAAGATTGCGGGTCGATTAATGTTTCATATATAATGCGTATGATATCATCAACAGGATTTGATATTGGGAGAAATAGTCTATCGCCCATCACAGATGACTATAAATCACCTTTTGATTTTACTGGTATTATAAAAAAAATAAATATTAAGCTACCTCGCTATAAAAAACCAGCAGATACACATATAGATGCTGAAGATAAATTTCGTGCAGAAATGTCAAAACAATAATTCTACTTTTTTTCTGTATTATAAAATTTTCATTTTATTAAACAATCTTTAAATTTTTCATAGACATAATAATAAATACCTAACATTTTGGTTGAAATTAAATGGTGGGAATTTCTAAATATAAAAAATCACTTATCGTATTGGCTATTTTTGCTATTTTTGTCGTAATAATATTTATAATAATCAATCCTTCTCGAAGCTCTCAAGACTTTTCACTTCTTTTGCCAGGAGTAAGGTTTGTTGAAATTATTCTTCTATTCCTTGTTTTCTGGCCTCTTGGGATTATAGTAGGTGGTCTATTTGCTGGATACATTTTATCACCATTATTTCTGTTTTTTCATAAGAAAACAATTGGAATAAAGATGAGTTATGGAATTCAAGATAATCGTGAATCGCCGAAATTTAAAAGTATATTTAAAGGAATTTTTCCAGCTTTAATGGCAATTAATTTCTCTTTGATGTTTGCATTAAACACTACTATAGCTAATGCGGTTGTACATGATATTGGAGATGTCAGCGAAATGCCAAGCGTTATCTTAATAATCGCTTTTACCGTAATATTAACAATTACTAATATTATCGCATGGGCATTATTTTCTCCTGTTTGGTTTCTTTCAGATGCGGGAATCGTCTATAGTAATCAAGAAAGAGTAGAGACAAAACAACTTGACAATCCTATCATAGGGAGATCTGTAGGTGGGTGGTATATGTATCTTTTAAAAGGTTACGCAGGGATTGCGGTAATTTTTTCATATTATCAATTGATATCAACATACATTACCGAATTTACAGGAGGTAGTGATTTAATTGCTCTCATAATAAACCTAATTCTTTTATTACCCATTATGTTTTTTTTATCAATCGCAGCAATTCCCGCATTTATACTTCTAGATATCACAAAAAAACACAGAATTAATTATGTGAGAAAATGGGCAGAGAAATTTGGAATATCTAAAAAAGTAGAAATAGTGTTTCAAGAAAAAAGATAAATATCATTACTTTTTTTTTATTAAATTTTTCGAGATTAAATAGCTATTTTAAGCTTTCTCTGAAAATCAAGTTTAAATTTACAATCTAACTAAACAATTTTGGTTCAAATTGCTTCTTTTCATCTTAGTAGTGAGGTTAATAATCGGAAGATGTAGAAAAATTCTAATTTTTTAAGCAATAAGGTTTAAATTTAATATAATCATTGATTTATAACAAACTAAAAAATCATGAAAACTAAATAAAAAAAAATTTAATGGTTTAAATGAAAGATTATTCAAATTGGAAACCATTTTTAGATTATGAAAATGATTCTCCCTGGGTTAATCCTAACAGACCATGGTTAAAACATAGATACGCTGCTAAATCTCAAAAGTTACCGAAGACAATAAAGATAGAACCGATTCCCTTGCATGAATTTATCAAATTAAGAATTAAAGATCATTTAGACAAGGTGTGCGTGGAATTTAAAAAAAATGATATAACATATACATATCGTGAGTTGCTAAATTATTCAGATAGGGTTGCAAATGCCTTATGGGAGTTAGGGATTAAAAAGGGTGATTCAGTTGGGATATTCACACCGAATAATCCTGAATTTATTTTTTGTAGTCTGGGTATTTTAGAAACGGGGGCATCTGTTTCTCCAATAAATAAACTTCTTAAAGAATCAGATGTTTCTCACATAATTCGAGAAGCTGGAAACATAAACACTATTTTTGTCCATATAGATCTGTTAAAAGTGGTTAAGAAAACAATAAAAGAGGGTGCAAAATTAGATAATATCATTTTACTCGGAACAAAAGAAGGAAAAGAGGGTTACCCTTCTTTTGATGAATTTATAGAAAATAAAGTTCCCAAACCTCCTGATGTGGATATTGACCCGGAAAATGACTTAGCTGCTATGTTATTCACTGGGGGAACAACGGGTTTACCAAAAGGCGTAATGTTAACCCATAATAATTTAGTAATGAATATTCTTCAAGGTTTATATAATGGGGGTGAAGCTTTTGAGCCATTGATTTACGGAAAGCTAACAGTACTCCAAATATTACCCTTATGCCATGCTATGGGGTTTGCAGGCTTTATTCGTTCGCTTTGTTTGGCTATTCATATGGTAATGTTGCGGTTTGAACCTTCAAAAGTTTTAGAAGCAATAGAATCTTACAAAATTAGATTTTTTGGTGCTGTTCCTGCAATGTATCAGATGTTAGTAAATAGCCCCGATTTTACCAAGCGAGATATTTCAAGTCTACTTGGTGCAAGTTCTGGTTCTGCTGCGTTATCTCCTGAAATTAATAAGAAATGGGAACAAGTTACTGGTCTTAAAGTTGGTCAAGGGTATGGACTCACTGAAACAAGTCCATTTACACATGGAAATGCGGCCTGGATGCCAAAAGTCAAACGAAGGAGTATCGGAGCCCCAGCAATTGACACTGATTCTATTATAGTAAATACGGTAACGAACAAGGAGGTGAAAATAGGAGAGGTTGGGGAGATCTGGATTAGAGGACCACAAATTATGAAAGGATATTGGAAGAGACCAGAAGCTACCTCTAATGTACTAGTAAAACGAGAAGACGGCAATATATGGTTCCGTACTGGAGATCTTGGAAAAATTGATGAAGATGGCTTTTTTTATATAGAGGGTCGTTCAAAAGACATGATTAAATACAAGGGATATAAAATCTTACCTGTTGAAGTTGAATATAAACTAGTTGAACATCCTGCAATTCTGGAAGCAGGGGTAGTAGCAGCCCCAGATCCGAATATAGGCGAAACTATAAAAGCATTTGTAGTCTTAAAGGAAAATTACAGGGATAATAATGTCTCAGAACAAGACATTATTGAATGGTGTAAAGAACGTATGGCTGGATATAAATATCCTCGAATTGTTGAATTTATTGACGAACTTCCAAGAACTCCAGTTCGCAAAATAGATAGAAAAGAGCTAAGAAATATGGAATTAAAAACACAAATCCACTAATATTATAAGTTTTTTATTACTATTTCTTTTTTTTTAACAAATCAATGTATCATATTGGTTAAAGAATATCGATTAAAATAAAAATAATAATAATTTTATGATCTAAATCATAAATTATGAAACTAGGTAAAAAGAAATAAAAAATAGAAAGATGTAGATCAAATATGGAAAATAAAACATATCCCGAATATAGTTCACATTATCCGTTACTTCTTACAACGTTTATGAAAAGACCAGTAAAAGTTTATCCAAATGAAATAGGTGTGGTCTACAGAAACCATATAACTGGCAAATATTATCGGTTTACTTGGGTTGAATGGTATAAACGTACATGTCGTCTGGCAAATGCTTTAAAAACTTTAGGTGTAAAACCTGGTAATCCAGAATCACCTGGTGATAGGATTGCCACAATGGCATTTAACACGCATAGGCATTTAGAGCTTTATTATGCTGCTCCTTGTAGTGGTGCAATGCTTCATCCTATAAATATAAGGCTTGCTTCAGATCATATAATTTTTACAGTAAATCATGCTGAAGATAAAATCATATTTTTTGACGACTTACTCCTTCCTTTGCTTGAAGAAATTTACGATAAAATAAAAGACACTGTAAAATTTTTCGTTTACATGTCGGATAAACCAGGATTGCCTGACACGAAGATAGAGAACCTTTACGAGTATGAAGAATTGCTTAAAAATGAATCTGATGAATACAATTGGCCTTATTTAAGTGAGGATAATTATGCTACTCTCTGTTATACTACTGGAACCACCGGTACTCCAAAAGGTGCTATGTTCACCCATAGAGCTCTTTACATTTTTACATTACACGTAATTGCTTATGGTGGTTTTAGTAATGATCCCTCATATATACATCTTGGAGAGAATAGAATCCCTTTGATGATAACACCTCTATTTCACATCCATGGGTGGGGTACACCTTTCAGCCAAGTTTTTATAGCAGCAAAAATAGTACTTCCTGGCACGTTTACTGTTGAGGGATTCTGCGAGTTGGTACAAACAGAGAAAGTAACAAGTGTTGGTGTAGTTCCAACGATTTTAGCACTACTCCTTGAGTATAAAGATCTGGATAAATACGATTTGAGTAGTCTTGTACAGGTTGGTGTTGGTGGGGGTGCTCTACCATTAGGGCTAAAAACCAAGATCGAAAAGAAGATTCCTGGATTTACAGCAAGTTCGGGGTATGGTATGACTGAAACAGCACCAACAACAGTTACGGCTTTTATAAAGAAGTATATGAGAAACTGGTCTAAAGAAAAATTGGATGAAGTCAGAGTAAAGACGGGGTTACCTCTACCAGGACTTGAAGTCGAAGTTATTGATGAGAATGGAAAACCAATCCCCCATGATAATGAATCTCTGGGTCAGATAGTTATTCGGGGTCCCTGGGTTATGGAAAAATATTATAAAAATCCTGAAAAAACGGCTGAGGTATGGTACGATGGTTGGTTTCACACCGGGGATTTGGCAAAAGTTGATGAAGAAGATTTTATAGTAATCGCAGATAGGATATCAGATATCATCAGAAGTGGAGCCGAGATGGTACCCACAGTGTTACTAGAAAACTTAGTTGCTATGGCCGACTTTGTCCTTGAAGCAACTGTAGTAGGAGTCCCCGATGAAGTATGGGGAGAAAAAGCTATGGCCGTTGTGAAACTTGTCCCTAATTCTGACAAAAATGAAGAAGACTTGATAAATTTCCTTATTACTGAGGGAGTAGAAAAAGGAAAGATAACAAAATGGATGTTACCTAAATTAATAGCAATTGTTGATGACATCCCTAGAACGAGTGTTGGGAAATTTAATAAGAGGGAGATAAGGAGGACTCTTGACATATTTTTAGAGAAAGCTAAAGATATGAAAGAGGCATAGCATGATTTTTTCAACCACTTCAATAAGTATAAAAAGGATTTTTTAAAAATGAGTATTTCAAGAAAAAGATTAAAAGAAGGATTAGTACAAGTTTATTTTGGACGTGGTAAGGGGAAAACTACAGCAGCGATAGGACAAGGTATACGTGCAACCGGGCATGGTTTTAAAGTATTTATGATACAATTTATGAAAGGTAATTATAAATATGGGGAAATCAAAGCCATTAAAGCTGTTTCTAATTTTGAGTTAAAACAGTTTGGGAGCCCTGAACTAATTTCAGAGCCAGGGGAATTCGATATAAATGAAGGAAACAAAGCACTCGATTTTGCAGAAGAGATTATCATGAGTGATGAATATGATATCGTGATTCTTGATGAGGTTGGTGTTGCTATATCAATGAATGTAATCTCCGTTGAACCAGTATTAAAGCTAATAAAAAATAAACCAGAAAAAGTAGAGTTGGTTCTAACAGGAGGCCCAAAAATGCATCCTAAAATAAAAGAGATGGCAGATTTAGTGACCGAAATGAAGATGATAAAACATTACTATTCTTCAAAGGGGATAACAGCTCGATATGGAATTGAATATTAATAAACACTTTTTGTTCGATTTTATATATTTTTAAAATCTACTCCATTGATCCATAAATAAGATATTATTTTAAAGCAAACTATATTACAAAGTCATTTTGATTTATTTTGTTGTAATTGGTAAGATTTATTAATATCGATAATAAAAAAATAATTATTTAGTTTTTAAAAAATAATTGTTTAAAATAAAGAGTTATAGAAATAATTTTTTCCTTACTCATTATTATAAATAAGAAGATTATAATGTCAAAAACAGAAAGTTTTCTAGTTAGTCTTGGTACAGATGACTCAACCCAGATTGCCGCGGTGGGTGGTAAAGGTGCGAGTTTGGGTAAGTTGGTTAAAGCTGGATTCCCTGTTCCATCCGGGTTTGTAGTTACAACAGGTGCCTACACGGAGTTTCTTCGGGCAAATGAACTTGAGCTCAAGATAGAAAAGATCTTGGGTGGGCTTGATTATGAGAACCTCGATGAGTTGGAGAAAAAGACAGAGAAGATCAGAGATGCAATCACAGGTTCCAATCTCCCTGATGGCTTGATCCAAGAGATCATGCTGGAATACAAGAAGTTTGGGGATGAAATGGCATATGTGGCGGTTCGTTCATCAGCAACTGCTGAGGATTTAGCAGGAGCATCATTTGCTGGGCAATACGAGACATATCTTGATGTGAGAGGAGAGAATATGCTAGTAGATGCTGTTCAACGGTGCTGGGCGTCTATATGGACCACGCGAGTCACAGAATATCGTCATAATAAGGGATTCAAGCATGAATCTATTGGTATTGCAGTTGTAATCCAGAAAATGGTCAAACCTGATGTTGCTGGGGTGATGTTTGTCGGAAATCCAATGAATGCTAGGGCTGATGAGATTGTAATCAATTCAAGCTGGGGACTCGGTGAGACAGTAGTATCGGGTAGTGTTACACCGGATGAATACATTGTCGATCGGGATTCTCTCACGGTAAAACGCCGCAGCCTTGGCAGCAAAGAGCTACAGATAATCCGAGATCTGGAATCCGGAAGTGGTACGATCCAAAAACCAATACCTGTTACTCTTCAGAACCAATATACTCTTATGGATGATCAAATTTGCATCCTTGCGGAAATGGGTAGGAAAACTGCTGAATATTACGATGGTTTGCCACAAGACATAGAATGGGCATTGGAGGGTGGTTCCTTCTTCCTTCTCCAGTCCCGTCCGGTGACCGGGGTGGAGTTCACTTGGGAAGAGGATCTTGACTTGTGGCCGTCACTCCCGGAAGAGGAAGACGTTATCTGGACAAGGGCAGCAGCAGATGAGTGGTGGACTGGTGCGATTACACCCTTATTCTGGTCAGTCCGTGGTCGCTGGATCCGTGATGGTGCTAGAGGTAGCTACCAACCTTTCAACATGGGAGATCTGGCTGAGATTCGATGGATGAAATATTCACGAGGTACAATGTATTACAACACTAAAGTCGATATGCTCATGGCTGAGTACAGTCTTCCGCCAAGTTTGAGGGAACCCATGCTCCGACGACTTCATCCATCACAGCTGAAAAGTGCATTGAATGCACCATTTGATCTTTGGCGATCATTGAAAATCTATAGCAGCGTTGAGATAAATCATCCCGAGATGGGAGTAAATGGTTTCGCTAATAGAAGACCGATATTACGCGCGAGTCGTAAGGGGGGGAAACGTTATGACCAGAGACGTAACCAAGTAAAAGCACAGTTTTCATCCTTGAAGGAGTTTTATAAAAAAGGAGACAACGAAATTAAGCTTATCTTGGAAAATTTTCTTAAGGCCTTTGGCAAAGCAGCTGGAAGAGGAGGTTGGGCTTCTTCTTTTCTCTATGGTCCCGTGATCCAAGCCCTTCTGGAGGGTGTACTGCGTTACTGGTATAAAGGTGATAATCTAAACGCATTTACAGATGTGATTACCGGCCTTCCTGAGCGTACAAATCAGTTTAACGACGATTATGATTTCTGGAAACTTGGGGAGAAGATCAGGAAATCTGAAAAGCTACGTACACTACTCATGGAGTTCAGAGGGGATACATTCTTTGAGGAACTCAAGAATCACGAGGAAGGACGCGCTTTTCTCTCTCAATATGAGGAATTCTTGGAGATGAACTTCTACCGGGGCCATGCCGACCGAGATATTTATTATCAACGCCGTATTGAGGATCCAACGCTTGATTACAAGGCTCTACGGCTTCTTGCGACTACTGATGATGTTGAATCTCCAGAAGAAAGAGAAGAGAAATTGAGGGGACGACGAGAAGCCGCAACTATAGAAGTGATCGAGAATCTCTCCAAGCAGCCATTGGGCGAAGTAAAAGTACCAATTTTCAAGTTTCTAGTTCATTATTGTTTGCTTATGTTGGAATCACGCGATGAAGGTCGCTCCGCAGGGGATGCTATGACCTTCTGGAAGAAGAAAATACTCGGGGAGCTTGGAAGGAGAACAGTGTCCCGAGGTCTGTTAGAGGGAGAAAATGATTTCTATTTCCTTTCACTAGACGAACTTGGTAGGCTGCTTGAAGGAAGTGAATCACAAACACTTGCTAGGGCAAAAATTGCTGCTCGTAAGAAGTCTTTCAACCGTTTCCTTACGCATGAAGAAGATCCTCCACTTTTTCTTAAGGGTAATATACCAATGGACGAGGTTGAGGCAGCAGGTGATGATAGCGATGATATTTTGAAAGGAATCGGGACCAGTCGTGGGATAGCAACAGGGCGAGCTAAGATCATTCCCACATTGAAGGACATTGGCCGACTGGAGAAAGGTGACATCCTTATCTGTCACGGCACGGATCCAGGCTGGACATCGGCGTTCAGCATCGTTAGTGGCGTGATCGCCCAGACTGGGGGTATGCTTGCGCACTTCTCGTGCCTGTCGCGAGAATACGGTTTACCGGCGGTATCACTTCCAAAAGCCTTAAAACTCATCAAAGATGGATCTATAATTACAATGAACGGCGACAACGGCGAGGTACGGTTAGTTTCCGAGTAGGTGACGATTATAGAAAAATTAACATTAACAGATCAGGAAAGAGATGCGTTTTATCAGAAAATCACCAAGAACCGACCATTGGACTATTTCTTCGTTTTTGATAATGTACCCCTACATTTTATCTACCGAGATAAAGTAAATCCCGGTGAGCTGACAGAACTGGAAAAGCGCAATAAAGAAGTTACAGAAATCCTGTGGCGAGATGCATATAATATTTATATCGTAGGTAATGCAGCCTATCCCTTCCTGTACCGGGGAGCAGTACTACAGATGGCGCTACAGACTTATCTTATGGGTATTAAATATTTTGTGCCAGCAGTGGAGGATAGAAATCGAGTTTACACAACTGCTGAAGGAGTGCAAGCTAATTTCGATGCATGGATGGAAAGAACAGGATGGAAAATCATGGAAAACTCCCGAAAGATAACTCCAAGAGCATCATGGCGATCTTTCCTTGGCAATCCAGATCGTATCATACGGATCGGTTCCATCATCCCAGTCAACAACCAGATTTTGACTGAGGTCATCGTCACCTGGAGCAAAGATAATATCTTGAGAGAAACTGCTTTTGGCGTAGTGCTACTTTATGATGTGGACGGCACAGTCCTGATGGATCGAAGCTACATTGATTTAGATAATTGGCCATCTTCGCGCGGTAGACGAGAACAGAGTACATCGGGAACAGGAAATCAATCACAGAAAAAGGGCGTAACGGATCAGTTATACGATTACCAGAAATCCCAGCAATCAACACTCAACCTCAGCGATTTGGAAAAGAGAAATCTGTTAATTATCGAAAATGAATGGCTAGATACCTACAACACCAACCTCAATGCTAAGATTTTCCACACAAAAAGGTTCAGAATGCAGCTACCAACACAGAGATGCTCCTATAATCTGGGTATAGCAAAAAAAATCGAGGCAATCATTAAAGAAAAAGCACCAGACAGGAAAATGCGTCTCGCTATGATTTATGCCAAAGGAAACCAAGTAGTGGTAGAAGGTATCATTTCCTGGAACGTAAAGGGAATCTTCAAGGAGACACCCTTTATTTCATTTCTTCTGCTAGACAAAGATGGCTTGATCATTCGTGACCGACGGTATATTACTCTACAAAACTGGCCAGGAGCGGATAAGATGAAAGAACAGTTAGGACTATAAATAATTTGAGATAATTAGGAATATACTCGGGTATATTTTTGAACAAAGAAAAATAAGTGTAATCTTTCCGAAAATGATGAATTTAAACCATTTACTAATTTAAGATGTACTAATATCAACTAAAGTAAAATTTAGGATATAAGAAGGTTCATAGTAACATAAATAAAATGAAAAAAAAGAGTGAAAAAGTCACATAAATATTATTGTACCTTCTCCCGTAGTTACTACTTCATCATTCTGGTTTTTTACAGTGGTATCACAGATGATAAATTTCAATTTACCTTCTTTTTTCGTAAACATATCTTTTACAGTGGCAATTGCGGTTAATGTATCACCAAAAAACACAGGTTTAACAAATTTGACTGTTTGACCTCCATATAGTATGCCTGGTCCAAATAATTTAGTACCTAAAACCGCTGAAATTAAACCAGAACTCAAAGCTCCATGTGCAACTTGTTTCCCAAACATCTGGGTTTTTGCAAATTCAGGATTAACATGGATAGGGTTGAAATCCCCAGTCACTTCTGCAAATGCCATAACGTCTTTTTCGGTTATCGTTTTAGTAAATTCTGCCGAATCACCAACTTTATAGTCCTCATACTTTACTGGTTCTAAATCTGACATGAATTAAATTAATGAAAAAATAGATAAAAATTTTGACTATATCAATATGATATAAAATTATTGAATTAATGTAAAAATTGCATTTTTTTAGACGTAAATTAGGACCATTGAACCAATCGACGCTCCCCTTCTAGTGTTCTTAAGCGTGAAAGTTCTTGAGAAACTTCTAGCGTGCCAACATATTTCCCTTCTTCATCTCGCATAGCAAAATAACGAATCATTATGAAATTATCTTCCATTTGTATCCAAAACTCTGCCACGTCTTTTTCACCAGATTTGAATTTATTTAAAATATCTTCTACAACATGGACACTATCAGGTGGATGGCAGTTTTGAACTTTTCTTCCAATTATACCTTTACTTCGAGGGAAGATCCTATCTTCAGTGTCAGAATAATAGGCAACTTCGTCTTTATCGTCGACAAATGTAATATCTACAGGAAGTGTTTTAAGCATAATATTAATTTGTTTCTGGGATAAGCTTCCAACATCTAAGTTAATCTTATCTCCTAAAGATTTAGCTTCTACGGGTATGTGAACATCACTTGCAGAAATTGGTTTCCACTTGGTTCCGGGGGTAACACCGAATGCAAACCCAATCTCTTCTTCACCATCACGAACACTCACCCAATGAGACTCCTCGAATCCTTCCATTATCATTGGAATTAGGATATGTTCTTCTTTATAAATCATATCTTCGACTTGTACTAATACCGGTTCAATGTCTTCTATATTTTCAGTTTTTAAACCCGTTCTGATCTTGTCGTGAACCGCCCACATCACTTGAGGAGGTCCCGATATCCCAATTTTTTCTAGTATCGGAAACACTTGGTTTTCTTTTCGGGTATAATGAAGTTCTACTTGTGCCAGTTGTTTGAATAAGCTTAATTTTTCATCCCCCTGCGCAGTCCTGATTCGTCTAATCAAATTGGCAATTTCGAGGTTCTCTTGAAGATAAGTGTGAACGGGATGGCCAGGTATGGTATCATAATCTGGTTTTTCATCCAAGGATTCTTTAAATAGTGCTACATGTAAGTCACTTAATTTAGCGATATCTTTTATTTCTAAAGTACCCTCGCTAATTAATTCCTGCTCTAATTGGCCAATTTCAGGAGCAGTTATATCTCCCACAGCTTTTCTGAACATTTCTTTAAGCTCACCAAATTCCCCTCCCTCATGTATTTTTAATAGGATATTTTTTAAAATATCTTTACGTTCCTCATCTGTCAGTTCTCCACTACTCAATTCAATTGCTTCTGTAATTGTCGAAATTAGTTTTTCAATTGGGATTTTCAACATCTTTGATACCATTTCTATAGTTGCCTTCTTACCCATTGTTTTACGAGCTATTGGGTTTTTAAAACGCTTTACTTTAGGATTAAGTTTATAAATCTCATCGTAGACTTGAGGGTAATTGTCCATTATTGTTATTATTTTTGTTGTGTTATTTATTTCCATTATTACACCTTTTAACTTCTATATCCACATATGGTTTTCATTTTTTTTTAAAATTTCGTTTTTAATTTATTAATCCTCAAAAAAAGGTCTCTATTGTACTACTGATTAATTTATATTTATTTTAGATTCTCCTAAAAGAGCGTTTTAAAACAGTTAATATGAATTTCTTCTAAATTTTTCATTAAATATGCAAACATTTAAATATCAAAATTATTATATATTAAATAATTAAGATAACATAATAATATAATATCATAATAATATCATAATAAAAAATGGAAGGTAAAAAAAATGGATAAATTAAATTGTTGGGAATTTAAAAAATGTGGAAGAGAAGTTGGTGGAGTGAATGTTAAATCTTTGGGTGTATGTCCCGCTGCAACATATGTTTCTGCAGATGGTTTTTGCGAAGGAAACAATGGAGGTAGAGCTTGTGCATATATTACTGGTACTATTTGTACTGGTACTGTGAATGGATCATTTATTGACAAAGCTAAAGATTGTGTAAAATGTGATTTTTTTAAAACCTTAAAAAAAACACACCCATACGAATTTAATGTACTTCAATTTCACAAATATGTAAATAAGCAAGTAAAATCACAAGATTTAGTAGCTGTAATTTAAAATTTTTTTTTGTATTTTCTTTTTTAAAATCTAATATTTATATTCGGTGTTTTATTTTTTCTTCATCTCAACCGTATACTGCTAGCAGCTGCTACGTATGTCGATTCTAATTTCTTATTGTCAGAAATCTCAGTTATCCATATTATCGCACTTTTTAGCTCATCTGGTTTGTTATGTTGCAGTATCTTTTTTCCAGTTAACCAAATTAATCCACCCTTGTTATAAATCTTAAATTCTATGGCTGTATTGTTAGATAAGTCAAAATTATCTACGTAGACGTGTTTTCGATTTAATTCAACTAAATCTAAGCCAATAGCTTCCCTTAATTTCGGATTAATATAATCTATTTTCATTGTTATCAAATTAAGCTCTATAATTCCAACTGGAGAAGTGTCAAGCAGGCTTCTAAACTTATGTTCGGCTATTTTTATGCTAGTTATATCTCGAACAACACCATAGAATCTTCCATTACTCAATACTATTCCTTTTACTGAAGCATGAATATAGTGACCGTCTTTATGTCGAGTTCGATATTCGAGTGTTGTTTCTTTTTTCGTTTCAAATCCCTTTTTCATTGTTTCCATTACGTATTGCATATCATCGGGATGAATAAACTTATGGATTCGTGTATTTTGAATTTCAGAAGGAGTAAATCCAAACATATCATAAATTTGAGGACTAGCGTAGGTGATTTTTCCTTTTAAATCTACCTCTAACAAAAGATCTGAAATGCTGTTAACCAATTTCCTATATTTTATCTCAGACGCTCTTAAATTTTGCTCTGTATCTATTTTTTCAATAGTTATTTTTAAACGATTACCAATCTCTCTTATTAGCGCTTTTTCTTCTTCAAGAAATGGATTATCTTCAAGGTAGAAAACTTCAATTTTCATTGGTTTCTCATTAATATCAACTTGAGTAATTAATTTCCATTCAGTTTCTCTAAAATTTTCTGTTTTATATGATTTATTATCTAATGCGATTCTTGCACAAGTCACCTCTGGATATTGCCAAGCTGAAGGAATTAAGTGAAGAACTCCAAATAGTATTTCTTCTATTGAAATATTTCCTTTTTCTAAGATTTGAGAAATCCCAAATAAAACACTGAGTTCTTTAACTCTTTCTCTAAGATTCCTTTCAG
Source organism: uncultured archaeon (assembly GCA_964486045.1). Classification (GTDB taxonomy): domain Archaea; phylum Asgardarchaeota; class Lokiarchaeia; order Sigyniarchaeales; family SOKP01; genus Loki-b32. Next base: position 97,294 of record CAZALK010000006.1, on the reverse strand, counting down.
TGGCTTGCAATTTTTGCTCAGCTTTTTTCCTTTCGGATATATCTCTTGAAATAACAATTGCTTTTAAATCTCCATTGATGTCATGATATGTCTTACCTTTTGCTTCAATCCAAACCCAGTGTCCATCAGCATGTTTAAATCTTAGTTCTTTACCCCCACTTCCCTCTTTAAATCCATCCCTTAATGCTTGAGCTGTTTCTATCATGTCGTCGGGATGAGTAAATTTCAGAGCTGACTTTCCAATAAGATCTTTGCTAAAATAACCGAGAATTTGTTTGAAAGCTTGTTCGTTAATATATTCATACTTAAATTTGCTATTTAAGATGCCAATCAAGTCATATGCCGTTTCAGAGATTACTCGATATTTTTCTTCTGATTCTCTTAATAACTTTTCAGCTATTTTTTGTTGGGAAATATCTTGAATTAAGGCTTCGACCATAAAATCGTCATGCAATTTTATAAGTGAGCTTTGATAATAGACCCAAGCTGACTTTCCATTTTCTTTTTGTATTTGAAATTCTTGGGGTGGTACCTTCTTTCCCTTCATCATATCTTCAAATCTAGTTTGAAGTAAAATTATTTGCTCTTTGGTAAATATTCTTAAATCAGCATAATTTTTACCTATAAATTCCGATTTTCCATATCCAAAAATCTCTGTTGTTATCGAATTGCTTTCCAAGATGATTCCATCCTTATTACTAATGACAATTGCATTAGGAGAGTTTTCGTATAAATGGCGATATTTGCGTTCTGAATTTCGTATCCGTTCCTCTGCCTTTTTACGTTCAGAAATATCCCTTGAAATGAGAAGAGCTTTTAACTCTCCGTTTCTATTAGTAAATGTGCTTCCTTTTGTCTCTAACCATACGTAATCTCCATTTCTCCCTCGAAATCTTAGCTCATCACTCCCTATTCCTGTTTTAAAACCTATTCTTAACTTTCTCGCTGTTCTTCGTATGTCTTCTGGATGAACAAAAAGTAGTGATGACTTTCCAATCAGATCTTCATTTGAGTATCCTAAAACTTTTAGAAACGTTTCTTCATTAATGTATTCCCACTCAAACCTATCGTTCAATATACCAATCATATCATTTGCATTTTCAGTTATTAATCGATATTTTTCCTCAGATTCTTTTATTATATCCTCAGAAAGTCTTCGTTCCATAGCACTACCAATGATATTTGATGTTACACGCAATAATGTAATATCATCAGTTTTTAAATCTTTTGGTTTTGAGAAATTGTCAAAACCCATCATTATATCGAGTCTATCTCTGACATAAACAGGAAGAATTAAAAAAGATGTAATCTTTAGGCTTTCAAAGTGTTCTTTAAGAAAATAATTTCTTGATTTGAGATTTGAAACATCCGTAATATGCACATACCCATTTTCAATTATTAATTGCTCCCAGTAGAGAAGTATCATTTTAGGGATTTTTTGTAAATCCTGAATTTTGGCTTTTATTCCCTCTTCAATCCACATATGAGTGTTGTCAATAGTTTTATCATTTTTATTATAACTAAAAAGAAAAGCTCGATTCGCATCACAAAGTATCCCAATATCTCGTAAAGTATCATTAATTGCTTTATCAAAATCGTTTGCATCAATAAACCGAGAGGAAATGACCCCAACAGTTTTTTCAAACTTTAAATTCTTTTTAATAGTAGATTCGGCCTTTTTTCGCTCAGAAATATCTCGAGCAATTAAAAGCGCTTTTCCTAAACCTTCCTTAGGGTAATAAGGTCTTCCTTTTATATCTAACCATACATAATGACCATCATTATGTCTAAATCTGGCATCAACACGTCCTCCACCCTTTTTGAAACCCTTCATTATTGCTTGAGTGCATTTCTGAAGATCTTCTGGATGAATAAATTCTAAAACAGACTTGCCTATAACATCTTTCTTTGAATATCCCATTATATTCTGATATGCATCTTCATTTATGTACTCCCCTTCAAATTTATTATTAATAACGATAATTAGATCATTCGCATTTTCTGAAATGAGTCGATAATTTTCCTCAGATTCTCTTAATCTTTGTTCGGCTTTACTACGCTCAGTAACATCTCGAATTATAAATTGTATGTAATTTCTACCCCCCATTTGAATTCTACTTGCATTTATTTCCACAGGAATGAAAGATTCCTCAGAATTCAAAATTATGGCTCCAAATGGGGGAGTACCTTCTACACTAACTTGATTTGCCATTTTTTCTCTAAACAATTCATACTCAATATCAAATTTTAGGTTAGTCATGTGAGAACCAATGATTTTTTCCAAAGGTAATAAAAAGAAGTTCTCAGCTTGCTCATTTGCATCAATAATTATTTCTGATTTCTGCTCAATAATTAAGATTGCATCTCGAGCGGCTTTAAACAAAGCTTTATATTGTAATTCTGCTACTCTCAATTCTTTTACAGTAGATTTAAAAGATTTTAATCTCTCCCGAATTGTTCCATGGAGCTCATAAAAATTTTTATCGAAGTTCTCTTCGTTCATATAACATTTTTTAATAAGCTCAAATTTATCTAGTACTAAACTATTAAATTTATCTATAATTGAATTTGGAATCTTTTCTTGATAAATTAAGATTATAGAGAGAGGTAACCGATTACCTCGGATTGAACTATCTTGAATATAATCATAATAAATTGCTGCCTTTGCCCTCAATTGTGGTAAGGGCAAGATAAACGCAGATTTTTTTACTTGTTCCCCTTCATAAACAAATTGTGATATTGAAGAACACTTTAGAGCGACACTTTCAGGATCATCAACAACATTTTCCGGATATGTTGTAAGAATTTTAAGACCGATAATTTCATCCCAACGTGAAAAAATTATTCCTAACTCTTCCTCTCCAGGTAAAATTCTTCGACTCAAAATATTATTAGTCAACCAAGTGAATGCGTTTACTATTCCTTCATTTGTTAAACCACTAGTTAAAAAATGTCTACAGACTCTTTTCCCAAATTTATCAATACTAAGTGCATCATTGATTTTCTCTACGTCAGGGGTCATTAAATCGATCTTATTATAAAGTATCAATAAAGGTATGTTTCTAAGGTTTGGTTTATTAGCAATACTGTGTAAAATTTCACGAGCTTAAGGAAAAGTAGAATAGTCTGTAATATCAAGTATAAAAACTAATCCATCCAAATTTTTTAGATAAGGTTTCCAAAAATTTTGGAATTTTGTCTGCCCAGGAGCATCATACGTTATTAAAGAAATATTATTAAATAGTATTTGTGAAATATCCACATTGAAAGTGGGAATTGTACTTGTATTTTGGTAACCTTGAATAACCTTTATAATCGTTGATTTTCCTACTTTAGATAATCCAAATATAAAAATTTTTGAGTCTGAACGCCTTATTGTAATGCTTTCTTTAGGTAAATTATTGAAAACATTAAAAAATAAATCTCGAACTTGTGCTAATTTACCTCTACTACCCCTTTTTCCTGTTGAAGAATCAGTGGAAAGGGGAATAACATATTTATTGTTACTCGCTGGTTTTTCCTCTAATTCAGGATAAAACGCTTTAAATACCTCAGAAATTTCATTTACTTGATGCACAAACCATTCAAGAAGTGTTTTTGAAAGATCTGTATTCAAGTATTCATCTTTACAAAGAATTGTTATTTGGAGTAATTCAGATCCACCTCTGATATAATTACTCGCTACATCAAAAATTAAGTTTGCGCTAGTAAATCCTTTTATCGAATGAGTAAAAAATCCTTTATCATAAAGATTCATTAATTGAGGAATCTGTTCTAATTCTTCATGAGATTTTGTTTTTGGGTGTTGCAAAAATATTTTTGGGCCTTCCCAGTCATCAAAATAAGAAAGAATTAAATATTTCAAATCCTCATCCCTTGCTGTTTCAATTTAAAAATTTTTCTTAAACACCAGTACAGTAAACAATCAGTTCACTATATAAAATTCAGATTCATAGTAACCTATGAAATTTTAAAGTTTTGTAAATCACAAATTGTATATAAAAAGTAGACAAAAATTATACAAACAAGCTTTTTAATCTTTAAGAAAGGGAATTGGGAGAGATTTATTATTTTAAGAAAAAGGCATTTTTCGAAAAACTGTGTAAATGCTTGTTTTAAAGATTTTATATTTAAATTCTTTCGGGATTAAAGCTTCTATTTTTTTCACCAGGTTTATTGGAATCTCCTCTTCTATCTCTAAGTCTGGATCAAATTTATGTAAAAAGATTGAAATATTCGTAACGAGTTCTTTATTCTTGAGGATTAAGATGATATCTTCAAGAAATCCTAATGAGCTGTCGTAAAGTTCTTGTTCCTGTATATCTATAACATAAATAAATTTCTTAGTTTCGTTGAAATAACGATCCATTCGTTCAATATATTCTTTCCGGTAACTTTCTTGACCACCAAAATCCCAAATATAAAATTTAGAATTACCTTCTTCGAATTCGATTTTATTGATTCCTCGTGTGGGCTTCAAATTAATGAAATTTAATAAATTGATTTTTTTTTGTAAACTAATAACTATTGATGTTTTTCCACTACTTTTCAATCCTAAAATTAAGATTTTTATCTTTTGCTTTCCTTCTGACAATTTCCATCAAATTTAAGTGCTTGATTTTCTTAAAATAATGTGTCCAAGATATCATCACTAGTTAATCTATCCATTTCTGCTTTCTTTTTTTGTGAGATTAAATTTTCTGCTCCAGAGATGATTTCTAATACATTTGGATATTTGATTTTGTAATATTTTTGATGTCTTTCTCTCCGGACAGTTATAATATCAGAATCAGTAAGATTCTTTAATCTCTGAGAGATTATAGACTGGCTTTTATTCAAGCCACTCTGGATCTCTTGGGCTGATTTTTCTCCCTCCCCAATAAAATTTATAATATTTAATCTAGTAGATTCTCCCAGTGTTTTGAAAAAATTGATCAAATCTTCGGATACATTCATTTTTGCTTGAATTAAATATAAAAACATAATTATTTAAACATTATTATATCTTAATATCATAATTTTTTGAAAATTATATTTTCAACGTCAAAAAAGAATTTGATTGGTTATTATATGCAGAATAGCATACATATCTTTTTTACCCCTCTTTCATTCCCATAGAATTTTAGGGTTTATTGAAATATCCTCTAGATTAAAGCATTGTCATTTAATTATGAAAAATTTATAGAAAATTAGCATAAACCTAAATTAAGAATTAGAAATTTCTGTTTGTTATATTTTTTAATGATAATAGATTTGAAGAATTTATTTATGACTTTTCAATAAAACAATAACTAATTTAATTTTTCAATAATTCATTGAATGCTTCATTACAATAAATAAATTTAGCATCATTTCCCAATGTTCCTCTTGTGGATAAACAAAATGTTGGCTAATTTCCCCAGAGATAAGAGACTAGGGGAGGAGGTTAATGAAGATTTCTGCTTTTTCCATGGATAAAGCTACTCCTCCTCAAAGAGAGGGATCTTATTCTATGTCTTTGAGGAAGCTCTTTCTTCTTTAATGTAGAATTCAATACTTTTCATAATAAAATCAGGTAACGTAGAATAATCTTTGGTTTTAGCAAAATTTAGCCATTCATCTTTTACATCTTTTGATACATAAAATGATATTTTTTCCTTATCCATTTCAAAATCGAAAAGAGGAGAAAGAATCTCAGTTAAGTCTCCACCTATTATTATAATATCAGCGGCCTTCTTAACGATATTTTTATGTGAATTAAACGCAATTGCCAGCCCAACTGCTCCAAAAGCTTCTAGATCGTTAACATCATCCCCAACATATACACATTGATTAAGGTCAGGATGCCCATTTTTATCAATAATTCCCTCTTTCAAAGCAAGTTCTTCCATAATTTCTATCTTATGTTTATAATCAGTTTTATTTAGCTCCCATCTTTCTAATAAACTATTGTCATCAAAAAACAATCGACAATGAGCCCTGACATGATTGACATCATTTAATTCTTTTTTTGCCCTTTGTGCAAGCCTATAGAAACTACCTGTAATTATAGCTGTTTTAATCTTACTTTTTTTCAATATTTGAAATAATTCTTTGGCACCTCGAGATAAAATTCGACTGTCAATCACATCTTGGAAAGTTTTCTCATCCAACGGTATGATTTTCAAGGTTTTACACGTAGCTTCTTTCCATTTTATATAGCTGTCAACATCGTCACCATAAAGACCATTTTCAAAATTTTTCTTAAGCGCCTCAAATATATCGTCTTGTCCTAATTTTCTGAAGAGGAGATCCCATGTACTAATAGCAACCTTTTTACTTTTACTTTCTTGCCATGGTTTCTCAAACAAAACTCCATCCATGTCAAAAAAGATCATTTTATATTCAGAATCTTTGATTTCAATTTCACGTTTTCCATAGAGATATTTTTCAATTTTGTCTCGAAAAGATTTATACTCCGTAATTTGAGTATCAAGAAGATTTAATGCTTCATTTGCTTTTTCTTGATTTATCTTATCAGGTTTTCCTAAATATTTTCTTTGCCCTTTAGCTAAAAAATAAAGATATATACTGTTTTTTCTTTTCTGTTCTATTAAGCGCATTGGATCACTCTTATGAAACCAAATTTTTATTAGTGTGATATTTCTTATATAATAAACTAATTGATACTTTTATTCTTTTTGATTTTATTAAGACAAAAGGTAAAGATTTACACAAATGTTTTTTTATTTTCTTATTAAGATGACTATGACTATTTTTATTAAAGATTGGGAATAACTCAAAACTAATTTTTAATAAACTAATCACAAATATAATTTTTCAGTTATAATTGAATAATCCTAAAAAAATTATCATCACCCCCGATTAATTTACAAGTTCATTGCTCCAGGATAGTTGGAAATCAAATAGTATATTAACTAAAAAGTAATAAAAAAAAAAGACCGATTTACTCAGTCAAATTAATTATTTTGCTCCGTAGGAGCCTAATTAAGATTTGTGTTTATTAACGATTCTCTGTTTTCTGTTTATCAATACAAACATCACACCAAGCATTGTTGTTGTTGCTATCCCTATATAGAAAAGGGGGTATCCAGGTATCGCTGGGGCCGCATCTATGGGGCAGTCTGTAGGAGCTACTGGGCCGGCGTCATCATACCATATTTCAGGGACTACGATTGTACCGTTAGCAATAGCGGCTGCGGCATTATCAACTTGATCTTTCACTGACTGAGGGATTGTATCATTATAATGATGGTAAGGAAATAGGAAGCCACCAACCTCTGTCATATTCAAAGATGCATAATACAGATTCCATGGTGTTGCATTTTCGAGGTTCGATATGACATAATCCATCACGATTGATGTATTCATCCCAATGCTAGTCATTGTGTTTAAAGGTGCTAAGCTGTATTGATCACCAACCGTTCCGATTACCGCAATACCAGCCTCTACGGCAGCAGCGATAACTCCTCTTCCAGTTGTATCAGCTACCTGGACAACAATATCAACATTTTTTGTTTCTATTAACGCTTTCGTGATCTGTTTACCAAGCGCAGCATCACCCCAAGTACCAGCGACTATGCCATGCACACAACCATCACTGTTAACACTCTCAAAGCCAGCTTTAAAAGCATAGAACTCCATTGACAAGTATTCAAACCATTGTCCAAAAACTACACCCACACTATTGGTTTCTGTCATCAATCCTGAGAGTACTCCAGCTAGGTAGTGACCTTCTGTCTGGAAATTTGGATGAAGACCCACAAGATTTTGTGCGAGTGAGAAATTAAGACCGGGTATCTGAACCCATACGGTTTGATTGTATAAATCTGGAAGTCCCGAGAAGTAGGAAGTTTCTATAAATTGGCCTCCGACCATGAAAACTACATCATATCCGGCAGCACCGTAAGCACTAGCTACATTATACTGATCGGGAAACGCTACTTGTCGTGATATGCTTATACTCCAATTATATTTGTCCCTCAGTTCGTACATGCCTTGTATTGCCACCCAAGAGAATCCCAAGTCGGTTTCATCTCCACCAATCATAAGAGCAGCCTTTTTATGACTTGTACTCAGAGTAGGTGCCTCAGTTTGTACTGCGTCATTCGAGATCATCACGGTTGTATTTGGAACCATTGAAACCAGAAATATAGCCGTCAGGACGATTATGGAGAATCTCCACTTCATATTCATTTTCATTTTTAATCTATCCATTTTTAATTTCATTTTTTAGTAAGATTATTTCTATAGTCCTTCATCATTTATTAATCATTGATCATTTTAGATGAATATTATATAATAGTTGATAAAATCAAAATTATAGGATTAATGATTTGAAATGGCAAATTCGATAAGTTCCAAAATTGAAAAAGCAAATGAAGAGGCAGTCAAGAGGGTACTGTCAGCTGAATGTAACCTCGTTGATATTGAATCGGCGGGTAAAATTATACCCGGTTTTAAGAGCAATTTGTTTACACATGCAGGACCTCCAATTGAGTGGGAGAGGATGTGTCATACACAGAAATATGCAATTACAAATCTGATAAGATATGAAGGATTAGCTGACACACCTGAAAAAGCTGCAAGACTAGCTGAGACCGGAGAAGTTATAATCGAACCCAACCACAACTACGATGCAGTTAGTGGAATGTGCGGAGCTACATCAGCATCCCTTCCAGTTCTTGTGGTTAAGAATCCGGTACATGGTAACACTTCCTATTGCCTTCAACAAACAAGTTTGACAGCTTTCGGTAATAAGTATGAGTCAATTACCGAGCTTGATTTTGTACGAAATATACTTGCACCAGTATTGAAAGCAACTATCAAGGAGGCGGGTGGGATTAACCTTAAAGAAATACTTGCAACCGGCATACAGATGGGTGATGAGCTTCATGGCAAGTTAGATGGTACTAGGAGTGTTTTTGTGAGTCGTCTTCTACCACATATTGTGAAGACAGATTTCGATAAAGATACCCTTGCTCAGGTTGGGGAGTACTTCAACACCAACCCAGGACGCTGGTACGGAGGAAACTTGATGATGGCATCTTGCAAGGCAATGATGGATCCAGCCAAGAACATCGAGTACAGTACAATAGTAACTGCAATGGCTAGAAATGGAGTGGATTTTGGTATTCAAGTCAGCGGACTTGGGAATGAATGGTTTACTGGACCTGCAGGGACGATAATAGGATACACCTTCCCTGGATATCGACAGGAAGACTCTACATTAGATCTTGGAGATAGTGCCATCTCAGAAACGAGAGGTTTTGGAGGGATGGCAGCACCAGCAGCACCTGGTCATGCAAGATTCATAGGAAGAGATTTCAAAGATGCTATTGAGCGCACTAAACAGATGTATGAAATCACCCAAACAGAGGACACTCTTTTTCAGATCCCTTACCTTGACTTCATTGGTGTTCCTGTGGGGATTGATATAAGAAAAGTTGTTGAAACAGGAATTTTACCTGTTATAAATACCGGTATGGCTCACAAAGACGGTGGACATCCTATGATCGGAGGAGGTAGGGCTGACCCTCCAATGGAATGTTTTAAAGGAGCTTTTGTCGCCTTTGCTAAGAAGTATACATAGTAAAACAACGATATTGCGAACACAGAATGATTGATTTTATATGGCAAAGAAATATTTAAATTACTTATCTTATCCAATTGGATTGTTCTTGGCCATAATTGTCTTCTCTGTCACCCTACTATTGTTGGGTTACGATCCTATCAGCGCTTTAGTATCAATACCTACCGGTGCTTTTGGTAATCCCAATAGTTTTAGTGAAACGCTAATCCGCTTTATTCCACTACTACTGACCGCAATGGCTTTCCTGATTGCTCTCAAAGCTCGATTTATGAATTTAGGTATCGAGGGGCAACTCTACATTGGTGCGCTTCTAGCGTATTTGGTTGGTGCTAGGATGGAATTAGTATCTAGCTTTATCGCAATACCATTGATATTTATTGCAGGTTTCATGGGAGGAGTGTTATGGTTAGCAATCCCCCTTATCATGAAGACCAAGCTGGGAATTAACGAAATATTTCCAACTGTCGTTATGAACTTCATTGCGATGTTTTTAATCGCTTGGCTCACTATTGGACCGCTCAAGGATCCAGCTTCGTTCAATCCAAGAACATATTTCCTTCCAGAGTCAACTTGGTTGCCTTTGATAGATCTAATATTTGTCACTTATGTTTTCATATCTATATTTGGATTAGCAGTTACAATTAAGATGTATCTAAAATGGAAAGAAAGAAAAGTGCATCCTATGCTATATTTAGCATTAGTTTTTACATTTCTTACTCTTACAATTATTACTTTAAGTATGGGATTATTAGAAGCAATAGAAGCAATAACCATCGGAGAATATAGCATATACAGGCTTCATGTAGGTGTCTTTCTAGTGGTCATTATAGCTTTGATTATCTATATGATTCTATATAAAACAACAATTGGATATAAAATTAGAGCTGTTGGACAAAATCCAAGAGCTTCCGAACATGGAGGAGTTAACGTAACTAGGGTTGTGATTACTGCAGGACTGCTAAGTGGGGGAGTAGCTGGACTAGCAGGGTTTATGGAAGTATTTGGTGTACATCATTACTTGATTAGTGGATTTTCTCCTGGTTTTGGTTATATAGGAATAGCAGTAGCAGCTTTGGGAATCTTTCATCCCATTGGTGTAATTTTTACTGCTTTCTTCTTTGCAGTTCTACAAATCGGAGGAGAATCTATGCAGCGGGGAGCAGGAATCCCTGTTGATATCATTTTCATTATGCAGGCAGTGCTAGTGCTCACTGTCTTGATAGTTCAAAAATGGATGACTACGAGGAATTCATCATGACAGATATTATTACATCGATCATTGCAGGGGGAGTTTTACTCTCAGTGACGATTCTCTTTGTTTCCATTGGCGAAGTTTATAATGAGAAAGCAGGGGTAATCAACTTAGGGCTCGAGGCAATAATCACACTCGCTGCTTTCGTCGGTTTATGGGTAACATTTAAAACTGGGAATTTCTTCTTAGGCACACTTGCAGCTATTGTTGCGGGTGCAGGTGTTGGATTGATTCATAGCTTTACCTGTGTCAAAATGAGAGTCAATCAATTGATAGCTGGATTACTAATCCTGTCTTTAGCTAACGGTTTAGCTAACTTTCTTAATTTTACTGCAAATCAAGAAACAGTTCCAATTGTCACTATCCTACCCGATATCTATATCCCTTTTCTGAGCGATATTCCTGTGCTTGGGGAGATTTTATTTCAACATAATTTATTTGTCTATCTCGCCTACTTCCTAGCGATTGTTTTCGGGTTGATCCTATACAAAACCACTTGGGGTCTAAAAATTAGAGCGGTTGGAGAGAATCCTGAAGCATGTGATGCAGCTGGTATTAATGTTAACCTGATTAGACATCTTTGTGACATTTTTAGCGGGGCAATGGCAGGATTGGCTGGTGCATTTTTATCATTGGGATACCTAGGGCTCTATGATAGCGCTATGGCAGGAAACCGTGGTTGGATTGCCATCATTGTTGTAATTTTTTCACGCTGGAGTCCATTCAGAGCCATTTTGGGTAGTTTGATATTTGGCATAGGATTCTCTATAGCGTCTAATCTAATAGGTGCGGGACTTATCGCAAGCTATTGGATCTACTTAATCAATGCGATGCCCTATATTGTGGCCTTAGTAGTAATTGTACTATTTAGAGGGACAACAAGAGCTCCATCTGCACTAACTGTCCCGTATTGGAGAAAATGAAGAGGTATTATAATATGACTGTAACTGTAATTATTCGGAAAGACACGTATCGAGACTCTGTGATTCTAATGAGATTATCTAACAAAATTGCTGAGCTCGATGGGGTGTTACAAGCTGGTGTTGTCATGGGCACACCTACCAACAAGGAATTTCTGAAAGCCTTGAATCTTCTAACCGAAGATGCCAGGAAGGCAAGTCCAAACGATCTAGTGATAGCTCTAGACACTCAAGATGAAAAGAGCATGGCTCATGCACTCTCTGAAGTTGAAAGACTCCTTATAACTCGAGTTTCAAAAGATGAGACCAAAATCGTCCCCAAGACACTTGATTCTGCACTTAGAGGGATGCCTGACGCAAATCTAGTTATTATTTCTGTACCGGGGACATATGCCAAGAGAGAAGCGTCGAAAGTCCTTAGAAAAGGACTCAATGTCTTTATCTTCAGCAGCAACGTATCTCTTGAAGATGAATTAGAGCTCAAACAATTAGCTTTGGAAAAAGGTCTCTTGGTCATGGGTCCTGACTGTGGAACTGCAATTATTAATAATATAGTCTTGGGTTTTGGGAATGTTGTTAATCAAGGTAATATTGGACTAGTAGCAGCAGCTGGAACAGGATTGCAACAAGTTTCCACTCTGATACATAATGAAGGTTTTGGTATATCTCAAGCAATTGGAACTGGTGGAAATGACCTCTCCAAAACTGTAGGAGGCATCATGATGATTGAAGGTATTAAACGTCTAGAACAAGATGATGAAACCAAAGTTATAGTTCTCATTTCTAAACCACCCAATCAAGAGGTAAGTGAAACAGTACTAAAAATCGCACATCAATCTAGTAAGCCAGTAATAGTGAATTTTCTTGGTGGTGATATTGAAAATATTGAAAGTCAAGGTTTAACTGCTGCCAAAACATTAGAAGATGCAGCCACCACAGCTTGTGCTCTTGTTCAAGGAAAACAAGCTATAAAAAATATATTTACTGCGTCAAAAGATAAAATTCTTTCTATCGCCCAATCAGAATGGGATAGATTGGCTTCTAATCAGAACTTCGTCCGGGGTCTTTATACTGGTGGAACTCTCTCTTATGAAGCGCTGATTCTTATGACACCTCTACTCGAAGAGATTTTCTCCAATTCGCCCCTGAAACCTCATCTGAAGCTAGAAGATTCAACTTTAAGCAAGAACCATACTTGTGTGGACATGGGTGCGGAAGAATTCGTAATAGGGAGACCACACCCAATGATTGATTACACACTCCGGAATCAAAGAATAATCAAAGAAGGAAATGATCCTGGTACAGCTGTTATTCTTCTGGATGTTGTTCTAGGATATGGGTCCCACGATAACCCCGCAGCTGAACTCATATCACCCATACAAGAAGTAAAAGCCAATGCTGAACGTAACGGGACGTATTTGTCTGTTGTGGCTTCCATCGTGGGTACATCCCTTGATCCTCAAGAATTTCATAAACAGTATAAGCTTCTGGAGGATGTAGGTGTGATAATTATGCCTAGTAACGCACAAGCAGCCAGAATGGCTGCATTAATTGCGACTAGAGGTGTTATTCAAGATAAACTTTTTGAGGAGGTGTTCTAATGACTGAGAAAGAAAAACTATTTAACAAGGAACTCAAGGTTATCAATATTGGAATCGAAATGTTTGCTGATGATTTGGAGAAACAGAATGTGGATGTAATCCATGTAGATTGGCGACCTCCTGCTGGAGGCGACATTGATATCCTCAAATTCTTAGAAAAATTGGAAGGAAGCTGAATAAAACAATGCAAAAATTAATCATCGCATTGGGTGGGAACGCATTCATCCAAAAAGGCCAAGCAGGCACAGTAGAACAGCAATTTGCCAACATTCGAAAACCTATTGCTTCCATTGCCGAACTCTCGAAATTATTCAGAATTGTGATAACTCACGGAAATGGCCCTCAATCGGGGGCTTTACTAATACAACAAGAAGCATGTGATGAGGTCCCAAAAATGCCGTTATTCATCATCGGAGCGCAGACACAAGGTCAAATTGGGTACATGATTGAATCAACCCTGGACGAAGAGCTAATGCGCCTAGGTATATCTGATGACAAATTCTTTCTCACGGTGCTTACTTATACCTCGGTAAAAAAAGATGATCCAGCATTTGAGAACCCCACAAAACCCGTTGGACCTGCTTATCCAGATCCCCGTCCAGGATTTGTCAACACATCAAGGGGGTGGCGCCGAGTGGTACCATCACCGAAACCCTATAAAATCTACCAATGGCGAGAAATCAAGCATTTAATGGAAGAAGGGTTTATTATCATCGCATGTGGCGGGGGAGGAATCCCTGTTTATAAAAAAGATGAACGTCTTCACGGAGTTGAAGCTGTCATTGATAAAGATCTAGCTACCGCCAAACTCGGGGAACAGATCGGAGCCGATATCCTCTTGATAGCTACAGATGTAGAAAAAGTTTCCCTCAATTTCATGCAACCGGATGAGAAATTTGTTGATTCATTGACTATCGCCGAAGCAACAAAATTTTTGGCCGAAGGTCAATTTCCGAAAGGAAGTATGGGGCCGAAAGTCCAAGCATGTATCAATTTTATTGAACAAGGCGGCGCTCAAGCGATCATTACCTCGATTGATCATATTCAAGATGCCCTCCTTGGAAAGACCGGCACACATTTTAAAAAATCGTTGGTCTAAAAAATTAAAGTGAATATTCATGACACAAAAAATGACTCGAATAAAAACTGTTGTTTCGAGATTTTTTCTCAAAATTTTAAATAAAATAAGCATAAACAATTAAGAAAAATGAAGGTTAAGGAAATAGAGTTAGGGAAAGTTAAGAAAAAAAAGATAAGGAAAAGAAGCGATTACATCAAAACATCTAAAATTAAGCAACTTGAACCGGGTGAATTAGTAGTAGAGATGCAGGGGATCACAAAGCGATTCCCGGGTGTATTAGCTAATGATACTATTAATTTTGAGCTGAAAGCGTGTGAAATCCATGCTTTGCTTGGAGAAAACGGTGCAGGCAAAACAACCTTGATGAATATCTTATACGGACTCTATCGATTAGATTCAGGTGAAATTAAAATTCAAGGAGTCCCGGTTCACTTAAGATCGCCAAAGGACGCCATTGCAATTGGAATTGGAATGGTTCACCAGCACTTCACACTAATACCGGTAATGACCGTTGCTGAGAATATTATTCTGGGGGTTAAATCCTCCAAAGGACCTCTTTTGAATCTCTCTGAAGCCGAGAAGCAAATAATCGAGCTCTCAAAGACCTACAATCTAGAGGTTGACCCCAAAGCAAAGGTAGAACAACTCCCAATGGGTATTCGTCAACGAGTTGAGATAATAAAAGCTCTGTACCGTGGTGCACGGATACTTATTCTCGATGAACCGACCTCAGTTCTCACTCCTTTGGAAATTGACGATTTTTTTGACGCTCTGAAATCCATGGTGAAAGAAGGGTTGACTGTTGTTATTATAACTCATAAATTACCCGAAGTGTTTGCTATAAGTGACCGTGTCACAGTTCTTAGACATGGGCGTTTTGTTGAGACTGTTGAGACCAAACTAACTAACCCTCAGGATCTTTCGCTAAAAATGGTCGGAAGAGAGATCCATTTAGGACAGGAGAGGATTGATGTCAAGCCTGGTAAGGTTGTTCTTGATGTTCAGGGTCTTAAAACCATGAATGACAAAGGTCAAGAAGCCCTCAAGGGTATTTCTTTTTCAATTCACGAGGGTGAGATATTGGGATTTGCAGGAGTCTCAGGAAATGGTCAAAAGGAGCTCGCAGATGTACTCTCTGGTATGAGACCATCTACAGATGGCACGATTCGCTTTTTGGAGCAAGATGTAACCAATTACACCCCAAAGAAATTAATAGAATTAGGTATAGGGGACATCCCTGAGGATCGGGCAGGTACTGGTCTTCTGATAAACTTTTCCATCGCGAAAAACTTGATTCTAGAGTCCCATACTAAGACTCCATTCTCACATCGATGGTTCTTGAATGAAGACGAAATCCGAAAGTATGCAGAAAAAATTATCCAAGAATATGATATTGACACACCAAGTCCTAATGTTCCAGTAAGAAACCTGTCAGGTGGTAACCTCCAGAAAGTTCTCTTAGCAAAAATTCTCTCTAGAAATCCAAAATTGCTTATTATCGCTCAGCCTACAGCTGGATTAGACGTTGGAGCAACAGAATTCATATCTAAAAAAATTTTGGAGGAGAGAGAAAGACAAGTGGCCATTTTACTCATCTCTGAGGACTTAGAAAGAATTATGACCCTGAGTGATCGCATCGCAGTCATATATGAGGGTAAAATTGTAGGGATAGTTCCTGCTGCTGATGCAAAGATCAGTGAAATTGGTCGGATGATGACTGGTGTTGTATAGGGTCCACTGATGAAAATCTTGATCATGGTATGGGGGGAACCTTGTTAATATTTTTAAGGACTGAGATTAGATGAGGAAATCCAACATGACTGATTCGGAGGCGCCCTATTATCGTTCAGGTCGTCATGCTAAATCATTGTACTTGAATGCTCAATCAATAGGCCTATCTGCAAATGACAGGATTCAAAGACAAGGCAAAATTGGTCTGATACATAGTATATTCCAACGTGTAATCAACATCACCGTGATGGAGAACCGATTGATCATTTTGGTTGGAAAAGAGATAGGACAAGGGTCATTGAATATACTTGTGGACATTCCTAATCATATCAATCTGTCAAAAATCGGGATAAAGAGGGGTGACAGCGTAGCACGAGTCGGTGAGTCGATAGTTATAGGTGAGAATGTTATTGTGATATCAACCCAGTGGACTGAATTATGGGAGCCAAAGAGAAAATTTCAAGCTAGTCTGCAACCCCTTAAGACAATTATGGCAAACATAGAGATTATGAGAGATATTGCCCTTACTTCTGATCACCTCAGTGGTTTAGGTGAACTAATTCCTTTCACCCACATTAACGGTCTTAAAGATTCAAAAACTGAAAAATTAGGTTCTGTTTCTCATTTGGCGTTACCTCATATTTCATCAATGCTCAAGGCAATTAAATCTGGTTATTCCCACGACATAATACGAATTACCAAACATCTTGTAGGATTGGGTCCAGGACTAACTCCTGCTGCTGATGATATGCTTCTCGGGTTAATGATTAGTATGTTGTATATTTCAGAAAACTTTAATAAAACGAGTATTGATGTCAAGAAAATCAATAAGGATATTATATCAATCATTTCAGGGAGAACTACAATTATAAGCGAAGAATTCTTAAGAGAAGCTTCAGTTGGAAAAGTAAATGAAGCTGTCGCCTCTCTTATGGAGAACTTGTTGACTTCAAGACAAAGAGAGTTAGAGAATTCTGTTAGAAATATCTTGGATTTGGGTAGTACATCTGGCACAGATACAGTGTTTGGAGTCATCCTAGGGTCACATTTAATGCTGATCGACATATACTATAATAGCAATAAAAATGAGGGTATTTTTCAATTGTAGTTTTCTACTTTTTTTTTACTTCTCTACTTGTCGATTATGATTTGAATAATCTCATGAAATATAGGATATAATGTCTGAACCTTCTGAAACTATTATAAAGATTGGAAATAAAATTGTCAAATTAAATAATAACAAATTTAATTCTTAGATTATTCAATTTTTTGATTTCAAAATTATTAAAATTTAAAACAAAGAATGGTGAAATTATGGGCAAATTAGCAAGAAAAGTCGGAATTATCGGTGCGGGAATGTCTAAATTTGGTAGACTATTTCCTGTCAAAAGAAATCCAGATTTATGGGTTGATGC
The DNA here is from genome assembly GCA_964486045.1 of uncultured archaeon. GTDB lineage: Archaea > Asgardarchaeota > Lokiarchaeia > Sigyniarchaeales > SOKP01 > Loki-b32. The sequence continues at coordinate 79,723 of CAZALK010000006.1, read as the reverse complement.
GTGGTTAGATGCCGTTAATAGAGTAGACAATGGTATCGAACCTAAAGATGTTGATGCCTGTTATGTAGGGAATTATTCTTCAGACCTATTCAATCATCAAGGACACCTAGGTCCACAAATGGCAAACTTAGTTGGCTTATCTCCAAAACCTGCGCCGCGTATGGAGGGAGCATGTGCAAGTAGTGGTGTAGCATTTCGTCAAGCTATTATAGCGATAGCCTCGGGTATACATGATGTAATCGTCGTAAGTGGGGTTGAATGTATGAATGAAGTTTCGACAACTCTCGTAACTGATGCTCTAGCTACTGCGTCTGATAACTTGTTTGAATATCCTGCTGGAGCAACATTTCCAGGTTTGTATGCTGCTATTGCTTCTGCTCACTTCAATAAATACGGTACTTCTCATGATGATTTGAAAAGAATATCTATCAAAAATCATGAAAATGGTAAGGAAAATCCATATGCTCAGATGCAAAGTTCTATTCATGATTTAATGACTAAGAAAGTTAGTAAGCTCGAATCTGAAGGAAAAGATATTCCTGACTGGAAAGATGAGATGGACTATTTAAATAGCTCATCTAATCCTATGATTGCCTCCCCGTTAAGGCTTTTTGATTGCTCGCTCGTCACAGATGGTGCGTCATGTGTGTTTTTGGCTGCTGAAGATGTGGCAAAAAACTTTACAGATACACCAATTTGGATATCTGGAACAGGTCAAGGGAGTGCAGCTCTGTCTCTGCACGATAGAGATGATTTAATGAGTTTTGTAGCAGCAAAAGAAGCAGCCCGACAAGCATATAAAATGGCTGGTTTAGGACCAAAGGATATGCAAATTGCTGAAGTTCATGATTGCTTTACGATAGCTGAATTGATAGCATTAGAAGATATGGGCTTTTATGAAAAGGGAAAAGCTGCTGAAGCTATAAAAAATGGGGAAACAAAAAGAGATGGTTCGTTACCAATAAACACATCCGGTGGTCTTAAATCAAAGGGTCACCCCGTAGGTGCGACAGGCGCAGCGATGGCGGTAGAAATCTTTAAACAGATGCGTGGTATTGCAGAAAGAAATCGACAAGTGAAATTTGATGTAGAAAGAGCTCTTTCTCATAACTTAGGAGGATCAGGAGCTACTTGTGTTGTAACGATTTATGAAAAATGAATTCATTAGGTGAAATGTAAAAATGTCAGAAGAAAAGGAAATTACAGTTCAAAATTATCTAGAATTTGTAAATAGTAAGAAATTAATGGGTTCTAAATGCAAAAAATGTAACGCAACCTATGTACCTCCAAGGAAATTATGTATTAAATGCAACTCAACCGATTTAGAATGGGTAGAAATGTCTGGTAAGGGTAAACTTGCTGCATTTTCGTGTATTGGGGTAGGAACAACTTTCATGGTAAGTAAGGGTTATTCTATGAAAAGACCATACTGTTTTTCTGTCATAGAACTCGAGGAAGGGCCAATGATTTCAGGGCAGTTAATAGGTGTTGATGAAAGTAAACCAGAATCAATTTCAATTGGTACTCCTGTAAAATTGACCTTCATAGAAACAGAACTAACGGGTGAAACCCGAGTAGACTTAGGATTTGAACCCGTGTAGTCTCAAAATCCTTTTTTTATCTTTTAAACATTGATAAATTATTGAATGAATATTTTAGCAATAGCTTTAAAAGTTCAGCCGATCTTTGAACTTTGGCCACCATCTACGGGGAGTATTACAGACGTTATAAATTTCGCTTCATTTGAGGCTAAGAATAGCGCAGCATTCGCTATATCCCATCCACTTCCCATTCCACCCTTTAGTGGAACCATGTTATTTCTTAACTTTATTAGCTCATCCTTTGGTATCCCAGCCGCTCTTGAAATTCCTTCAATCGCCATTGGAGTATTCATTAAGCCTGGCATGATAGCATTAACTCGGATACCATTCTTGGCATACTTCATGGCAAGTTGATGAGTTAAAGAATTAACCCCTGATTTTGAAATTTTATAGGCTACATAACGGGTAGCAGCAACAGCAGCAACAGAAGAAATGTTTATTATTGAACCGCATTCTTGTTTTTCCATTACGGGTAATACATATTTACACACAAAAAACATTCCCTTAAGGTTTACATCGAATATTTTGTCCCATACTTCTTCACTCAAATCCACCAGTTTCCTATCTCCTGTACCTATACCAACATTATTTACAAGTATATCAATTTTACCGTAGACTTCAACACATTTTTCTGCTAATCTTTGGCATTCCTCCTCATTAGTAACATCTGCCATAAAAGCAAAAGATTCTCCACCTTCCTTATCTATCATAGATTTTGTTTCCTTTGCAGAATCAAGATGTTTATCAACAAGCATTACTTTAGCTCCTTCACGGGCAAAAGATATTGCCATTGCTCTACCGTTCCCGATAGTATCTCCTGGTTGTTGTCCTGCCCCAACTACAATAGCTATTTTTCCCTTTAAACGGTCTACCATTTTAATACATCAATTTATGTATTTTATTTGGAACTTTATATTACAACTATATCAAATTTATTGAAACATCAATAATTCTATTGAAATAAAAGAAGTGTCTTTAATATAAAAAATTTATAATTATAGAGATTTATGCATCCTTTTATTCTTAATTTTAGTATATCTACTAATTCTCAAATCCGCGAATATAATTAAAAGTCTCTCTATCCTGTTTTAACTCTCTAACTATTTGACCTTGAAGAGACTTACTAATTTGAATACCCTTTTTAGTTGTATATTCTTTTACTCTTGCTCGAGTAACCCTTTCTATATTATTAATTTTTGTCCAATCTGAGATTTTTTTAACAAGATCTCCACCATCTCCTCCTATGAATTTCGGTAAATAGCACTCAGCTAATCCCTTTGTAAAAAATACAGAATACACAAATAATCCTTTGGGATCTAATTGTTTGTATACCTTTGGAACCACTGGGCAATCCAAAATTGTCATGTGAAGATTTTTTCCAGCCTTTTGAATTTTCCTATAAAGGGGCATCCATTCATCAGCACCATCCTGGGGCATGTTAGGTTTTGCTCCTGGTACCCATTGAATTCCATCAACTACTTTTAAAATATCGTCAAGGAATTTTATTTGTTCTGGGCCATCTAAATGGTAAAATGAATATTCCATATGCTCTGCCTGCTCTTTTAAGTCTGGTAGCACAAATCTCTCGAAATATTTCTGGTTAAGCATAACACAAAAATCACTTTGCATGGTATAATATCGCTTTGGGCACCAAAGATTCAACCAAGTATCATAGCCATCCACGTATTTATTAATCAAATTTTGGAGTTCATCATAAAGTCTCAGATATTTTTCCATTATTATCGCTCTACAAGTATCGATTAGTTCTGGATTCCTCTTCATTTGAATAATAATTTCTTGAGGTCCTAGAAATGACACTAGTATATCAAGTATCCCTCCTAAATCTGTTGTAGCAACACAATAATTATATCTTGCACCCCGTTTAGCAGCAATTTCTGTTGTACGCTTTAATCTAACATACCACTCATTATCATTGTTTAATTTAGCATTCTCAAGGAGATTAACAATATCTTTCACATCAGTCTTTCTATGAAACCATATAGTACCTGATTTATATTCAGGATTTGCACCTAATACTGCTGCCATTGCTAACGGACCATAATTAGGAAAATATCGAGGTATACATTCACCACCCCAAACTAGACCATCACTATTGTTTTCGAGTGTATCTAGAATCGGCTCAATTCCGTCCCAATTCTTACCTAAATCATAATTTAATGCACCCGATGCTAAGAGGGCTTTTGCAGAATTCGGGCCTTCTGGTATATTATAAGCAATTGTAGGTCTATCAGTAGTTTCATGGTCCCACCATGCTTTCATTCTTTCCTTTGCTTCTTCTAAATCTTCTTTTACAATCATTTTTAAAATAGCATTTACTCTAAGTATTCTATCTCTTCTTGTAACCTAATATCTCGTGATGAGCTTCCAATGAGTATATTAAATTGACCTTTCTCAGCTTTCCAGCAATTATTATTTTCATCAAAAAAGGAGAGATCTTCTTTTGTTAATTCAAATTTAATAGTTTTTTTCTCATTAGGTTTTAATTTCACCTTTTTAAATCCTTTAAGTTCTTTGAGCGGTCTTTCTACACTACACTCAGCATCTTGGATATATAATTGGACAACTTCTGATCCAAACCGCTCACCAGAATTCGTAATATCTAATGTTATATAAAATCCCTCATCGCCCGACACTTTATCGTGACTTATCTTAAGATTATCAAAAGTGAAATTAGTGTAAGATAATCCAAAACCAAAAGGAAATAGAGGTTCTATGTTTTTTGTATCAAAATGACGGTATCCTACAAATATACCCTCCTCATAAAAAACCTTCTCATCGCCAGGGTAGGTGCGCTCAGAAGCATGCGCGGGTGAATCTGAAAGCACTCTAGGAAATGTTACTGGAAGTTTTCCTGATGGATTTACCTCACCAAAAAGAACATTTGCAATTGCATTTCCGGCTTCCATTCCACTATACCATGCCTGAACGACAGCGGGGACTTTATCAATCCATTCAATCATCGAAACTGGACTACCACCTGTAAGAACTACTATAGTATTTGGATTTTCTTTTACAGTGTTAATGATAAGTGTTATTTGATCTTCTGGTAATTTAAAATCAATTTTATCTTCACCTTCCCTATCCATTCCTTTCTTATGCCTTAACCCCGCAAAAATTATGGTTATGTCTGCTTCTGAAGGTGAATTAGTTACATTTAATTTTTCTTTACACTTTTCTTTTATCCCCTCAATTGGTTTAACTTCATAGGGCGGAAAATTCGCAGAACTTCCACCACCTAAATATGTCCTTTTATTCGCAGTTGGTCCTATCACTGCGAGGTTTTTGACTTTTTCCATATCTAAAGGAAGAATATTTTCCTTATTCTTCAAAAGTACTATCCCCCCTTCGGCGATTTCACGAGCTAAGGTTTGATGTTCAGGAGTATTTCGACTTCCCTTTGGTAAAGTGCTTTCATCGTCAAAAAGACCCACCAGAAACATTACTCTTAGCAATCGTTTTACATTATCATTAAATATTTCTTCTGTAAATTTCCCTTCTTTATAAGCATTCAATAGTTTTAAAACGTCATATTTATTTGGTACTGGCATTTCAAGAGATAATCCTGCATTTACACAACTTTCTGTGCTAGTAGAACTTCTAGTAGCACCCCAATCTGAAACTACAAATCCTCTAAATCCCCATTCATTCATTAATATTTTTCTTAGAAGATATTTATGTTCAGAGCCATAAATTCCGTTTACTTTATTGTAACAGCTCATAATTGACCATGCATCTGCTTCTTGAACAGCAGTTTTAAAAGCAGGGAAATATATCTCTTGGAGAGCTCTTGGACTCACTTTTGAATCAACTATGAATCGATTTGTTTCTTGATTATTACAGATGAAATGCTTTATACATGCTGCTATTCTTTGACTCTGAATTCCTTTTACAACAGCAACAGCCAATTTTCTATTTAAATACGGATCTTCTGATTGATATTCAAATGTCCGACCACACATTGGAGTCCTTTGAATATTTATGCCTGGAGCAAGCAACATATGTGCACCAACATCCCGTATTTCTTGAGCTATTGCTTCTCCAAATTTCTTGGATAAATTAAGATCCCAAGTGGCTGCTCTACATATGGCTGAGGGAAAATAGGTAGTTTTAATTTTACCTTGATTATCCACTCGTACCCCATGAGGTCCATCATGCATTGCAAATGATTTAATCCCTAATCTACTTATTGGTTGTGTATACCAAGAATGAATACCGGAACATAAACTAAACTTCTCATGTAGAGTCAATCTTTCTAGTAAATCAGCTACTCTTTTCTCTAAATCAAGAGTAATATCCATAAAAGGTAATTTCAATAATTCAGTTTTAAGTATTTCTTCACTCATTACAAACATCCCCTTTTTTTATAAATAAAATATTATACAAAAAATAAGACTTATGATAAAAAATAAATTAGCTATGATCAAGTAGAGCTCTTTATATTATGGTGAATTTTCGTTAAAAAAGAAGCCAAATTCTTAATCCCATTAATTTTTATATTTTTAGGGTTAGGATCTTTTTATATACCTTATTTTTCTAAAAGTAACCTAGAAGTTCAAAATAAAGATGTAGAATTAAATTTTGATGGTGATAATGCTTATACGCACATTGTGAATCAAGTAAAAATTGGTTTTCGAATCCCAGGAACACAAACTAGAGCAGATTGTGCTAATTACTTTATCTCTGAATTCAAAGAAATTGATACCAATTTCACTTACTTCTTACACAACTTTACAGTTCATTCAACTAACAATCAGAATGTATTATTTAAATTAAATGAAATAAATAGCAATATCATCATTTTAGCAGCCCATTATGACTCACGCGCAAAAGCAACACGAGATTCTGATCCTTTAAAAACATCCGATCCAGTCCCTGGTGCTAATGATGGTGCTAGTGGAGCAGCTGTTTTAATAGAACTTGCTAGGGTTTTCTATGAAGTAAAAGAAAATTTATCTAACCAAATTTGGTTTTTATTTTTTGATGCAGAAGATCAAGGTGGAATAAATGGTTGGAGTTGGGTCGAAGGTTCTACTGCTTTCGTGAGTGAAATTGATAATTATTATAATGCTGAAATAGAAAATATTGATGGTATGATTTTGTTTGATATGGTAGGGGGAACTAATTTACAATTTATAGACGAACAATATTCTACTTCCTCTTTATTAGATGAGATATTTGCTATTGGCAGAAGTCTAGGGTTTACCAGACAATTTCCTTCAAATCCTATATCAAACTCAATTGTCGATGATCATAGGGCTTTTATAAACATTGGCATTCCCGCGGCAGATCTGATTATCAATTTCTGGAATAATCCAAATTGGCCTTTTCATCATACTACTCAAGATGACATAAGTAATATTGCTAATATTAGCCTGGAAATTACGGGAAAAACTGTAGAGCAATTTATTTACAATAATTACTTCAATACGACAACACTTATTTATAAAGGTAATTATCCTTGGCTCGAAGATATAGATAGGACGTTTTTAGAAATCATTATGTTCCTTATAATTATTATTGCAATTGGGTCAATAATTATATTAACATTGAATATTGTTAAAAACCAATCATCAGTTAAAAAAAAGAGTCGAAAAAGTGAATTTGAAGAATAGATTTACTCCATGAAATCTTGAATACATTTCAAACGTTAAAAAAATCTTAATTATTCTACCTATTTTTTAACTCCCAAAATAGCTCTGTGATTTGTATCGTCAATATAAATCTCTGAAAGTTCAAAACATTTAAAGACTCTTTGAATTTCCTCCTTCGAAAAAAAATGATGGGGTAGACCTTTTTCTTGGCCTTTTTGGGGGATATATGTTCCTTTTTCAACTTCCTTTAAACCCCATTTATCAAACTTATAATTTTTTTTTCTAAAAGAAACTGTTATGAATATGACACCATCTTTTTTCAAAACCCTTTCGATTTCCTTAACCGTTTTCAATATTTTCTTAAAAAAATTGTGGTGAATTACTTGAATAGAAATAATCGCATCAAAAAAATTATCTTCATACGGGAAACGTTGTTCAATTCTACCAAGTTCAATATCTATTTCTTCTCCTTCCTCCGCTAGCCATGTTCTTGCAATCTCGATACCCTTAGGAGAACCATCAAGTCCATATATATCAAATCCTTTTTTTGAGAAGAAAATAAGATGACGACCAGTTCCACAACCAAGATCTAAAACCCGTCTTACCTTCTTTTCGGTAAATAGTTCAGAAATTCTTTCCATATCAGGATGGGGTTTAAGAAAGATTTTTCCCCGTTTTTTGAAAATTTCGTCCCAATCAGGCATGGAAATTAAATATATCTATTTTTCTTAAATAAAAACTCATTAATTAGTGATCAGATTCCCAAAAATAATGACCATATTTTTCTTTAAAAACCTCTGCAACTTCATTTTTTTGAGGTCTAATGAAATCCTGTCCATCTTTCAAAGTTTCATACGTAACCGGTAAATTTCCTATTGATTCACCATCAACTTGACATCGGTAAGACTCACCATCAGGATTTTGCATAACAATCCGAACCTTTTTACTCTGATATTCATAAATATCCGGATGCGGTGATAAAGAACCACTATACATTCTTTTAAATTGGAACAGTAATTTGAGTTTTTTAATATTTGCAATGCTGATATCAAATAAACCATCATCAACCATAGCTTTTTGGCAAATGTACATTCCACCCCCATAACAAGCGCCATTCCCGACTGCAACCAGATTTGCGTCTCCCTCATACGTATCATTATCCATAATTACCTTAATTTTCTTGTTTTTCCACCCAAATAAGGTTTTAAGGACAAGTGTATTATAGTTTTTCTCTTTATTTTCATTTGCTCTTTTTGCGACTTCTGCATCAAATCCTTGACTTCCTATACCAAGAAAATATCTCTCAACACCGTCATCTTTAAGTGCCAATCCTACATCAGACTTACTAGTATAACCCTCTGCAATAATTTCACAAGCTCTTTTAACATCTGGTAGAATTCCAATTGCTGCTGGGACATCATTACCAGATCCCATGGGAATAAAACCACATAATCCGCCTGAATTAGAGCTAATGACACCATGGAGTACTTCATTGCATGTTCCATCACCACCGGCTCCAATAACTCTGTATCCATCTTTAGATAATTGACTAGCCAGCTCAATGCCATGTTCTGCATATTCAGTATTAAAAATCTTATAAGAAACTTTTAAATCATCCAAATATCCACAAGCATTTTCTATACCGATCTTTCCTTTTTTTTTAGTTCCAGCAGCAGGATTGTGAATAATAGCAAAATCTTCCATTTTTATCACTCCAAATTTTAAATAATTTGTTCAGAATTTACTACATAAGTTAATATCACTTTGATTAAAGAAATATTTATAACTATTTTGAAAAACAGTCAAATTGTTATTAGTTATTTAGGGAGATATTTAACAAAAAATGACTAATGCCACTCAAGCCCGCATGCGCCGCAATATTTTTTTTTCCCATAAATTCGTGGGTAGTCTAACAAAACTAAACTTTTATCATTTACTTCATGAATTGAAGCTTGGTCTCCACAGTTAGGACATTTCCTACGGCCAGCTGAATTCTCAACGACTAAAACAGAACTATTGTAAGAGTTTAATGGTGTTTTTACTTCACTGCTCTCCATAAAAGGTTCTTTAACTTCTAATGCTTGTTCAGTTTCGGTTGATATTTCGGTCTTTTCTAATAGATAATCTTCATTCATCATTATGATATAGCCCTTAGCTATTGAATTTATTTCTTGGTTTTTAGGTAGTCTATTATATTTCTCTTGAAAACTACCTAAGAAGTTTCGAGCATCATTTTCATTTATTGAATAACCCTTAAGCTTAATAGATTCAATAATCTTTTCAATAATAACATCTTTTGTTAATAAAATTTCATTTTTCTCCTCAATGTTCTTTGAAATTTTTAAATCATCATTTAATTCCTGCCAGATTTGCTCAACTTGGGAATCATTTAGTTGTCCTTTAACTTGAATATAAATTCTCTTCTCTGGTTCTTGTAGTATAGTAATTCTGTTATTTCTTTGTTTCTTTTTATCTATTTTTTCATCAAAATAAGTTATACGAAGTAAGGATTCCCCTAATTTAATAGTATTAGTAGAGAATTTCATCTCTTTATATAAAATATTCTCTATTTTTACTTGGATTCCACTACATTTCTTACCATTCATGTCAAATGATTGAGTTCTCTCAAGCATTTAGAAGATCTTAACCCTATCCCAGTTTTTTTCTAAGATGTATTGAATGATTAAAATCAAGAATCTATGCTTTAAAATATTAATGCAATTTTTTTTTCTAAAAATCTAGTTTAATACAACAATCAATTAAAATACTCAGAGGAAAATTAAAAAAATCCTAAATCTCATCTATCATTCATCTTATTATTACAGTTTTAATGATTAATTAGAAAACTTAAATTCATTATTTTATTTAATAGTTCATAGGATATTAGTATAAAACAATGGAACGAAGAAAAATTAAATCCCCGGTTAAAAAGGAAAAAAGGCCCTCGACCAAGAGAAAAATAATTGTAACCGCGATTCTACTTGTCATGGCCTTTTCTGGAGCCTTTTTAGTGTATTTTATTATGCAAGTAGCGTTGAACACGAATACACCAATGGTTGTAGTTGTTTCAGGTTCAATGGAACCTAATTTATATAGAGGAGATTTGTTATTTCTAAGAGGGATCGATGCAGAAAACATTCAAAATGGTACGATTGAAGGAAAAGAGGGAGATATTATTGTTTTTGATGCACGTGGATTAGGTTGGTATCATGCGCCTACGGATCCAATAGTTCATAGAGTTATTGATAAGAAATATGACAACGGTTGGTTTTTTTTAACCAAGGGGGATGCAAACGCTAACCCTGATATAGTATGGATTCCAGAAACACGAATTTTCGGAGTAGTAACGGGCAGGATTCCTTATATCGGGTGGGTAAAAATTATTCTAACTGAATCCAATCTATTAATACCCTTGTTAGTGATTGTGTCAGTATTACTTGTTGGCAGTGTAATATGGGACATTGTTAAAAAAGATAAGGATAAACCTGAAAGTAATGATTCAAAGAGAATTTATAATGAGAAGGAGTTTAAACAGGAAATCGAAATCGATTTCACCAAAACTAAGAAAAACTGAGATTTCAAGATTTAACTCATTTCTATAAAAAGATCATTAAAGGTTTATATAAATCTAAAACAAATAGTATCATACTAACTCTAAAAAAAAGTATAAATTGATTGGTTAACTGGTGAAAAAAATGGGATGGACACCTCCGAGAAAAAAATTTTAATTTTAACATTCTTAACAATGGTCTTTGGGATTTTTATCCTTCTTGATTTTACAGCGTTATTTTGGGTCAGTCTACTGCCTGCATTTTCTTTGGGACCGTACAATGTATGGCTCATTATCGCATTGATTCTAATATTTCTCACTTGGTTTCTCTTCTTCCTTGGAGTAAAACTGAAAGGCATATAAAACTTCAACATTAAATTTCTATTTTTTGTTAAACCAATGATAACAATTTCTTTCTCATTAGATAGAGCATTAACCAGAAAAAAGAGAACAAAAAATATTACTTTAACTATCCAAATACATTTATTATTAGACAATAAAATTTAAAAAATGCCTATAATTTCAAAAGAATATAAATACCGTAATTAAATTTGAAATTACGATAAAGCTACAATTCGTTATACTCAAGCGCATAAAAGCTTAAAAAGTTAGTAAATACAACAAAAAATAAAAAAACAAAGAGGAAAAAAATAATGAACGATAAACCTAGAGAAGAAAATGCTGTTTTTGTCGGTCGCCGTCCTACCATGAACTACGTGATGGCTACGATGATGATCCTTAACAAGGGTGAAGATTGTACTGTGAAAGCCCGAGGTAGAGCCATTTCCCATGCCGTTGATGTATGTGAAATTTTAAGAAATAGATTCTTAAAGGGCACTGAATATAAAGATATAGCACTTAGCACTGAACAATTAGAGGGAGAAAATGGACAAACAAACAACGTCTCAAGTATTGAAATTGTACTAGCTCCGCCAAAGTAAATAGATTTACATTTTCTCTGTGAAATAACTTTATTCAACAAACCTACTTTTTTTTTATTATATTTTAGCCTTAACACTTAATCCTCTATCATAGAAGTAATTAAATAAGTATGTGCATTATTTTTTGGATACGAATTTAGACTTTTTCTCTGTTTTGACAACTTTTATTCAACAATTAGATTTCAAAAATCCTTCCCAAAATCCAGTAGAGAAAAAGAATATGAAAAAATCTAGTTAAAATAGCAAAGATTTAATAGTACAGATAAAAAATAAATAATTAACAAACTGTAATTTATTCAAATCAATTTTAAACCTTAGTTTAATAAAAATCTAAAAAATTTCAAAAAAGAGGAAGATGTAAAATGGCAAAAAAAGGAGGAAAGGTTGAGCCACTCTTCGTAAAGTCAAAAGTAAGAGAATACATTAAAGGAAATGCTTGTAATACAAGTAGCGCTGTATTAGATGGAACTGAATTCAACGCAATCATCATGGATATACTTGATAAAGCTGTTGGACGTGCTAAAGGTAATAATCGAAAAACTGTTAAAGCGCGCGATTTGTAAGTTTATTTTTCAACCACTTTTTTTTTATTTTTCTATTCTTAAAATTTGAACTCATTTTATTTTGCAATAGTTTTTTAAAATGATAACCATAAAGCGTGAATTTTTTCACTAAAATATTTGATTTACCACTAATTTTTAATTTTTACTGGTTATTCTTGAAATAAGCTTTATATTTCTAAGTGATATACTTAATTCTTGATCATTATCGATCAAAAAATTTGGAAAAACAAACATAAGAGCAAATAAAAAATCAAAGGAGAGAATAATAATGAAAGTGAAATCAAAAGTTATAATGGCTATGTTATTGCTTTTTTTGGTAAGCACTATTGCAAGTGCTACTTCAGTAAATACCGTTAAATCTGGTGAAGCTGTAAAAGTTCATATGAATGCAGAGGGACCAGACCTTTGGGATTCGCAAGCCAGAGTCTTGATCAATGCACATGTTGAACATGATTATGGCAGCAGTTGGTTGGGAAAGGCAGATTTCAAAAAAATATATTTAGATCCTATTACAAACGAGGAAGTTATGATATCTCATGGAAAGCTCAAAGAGGGAGAGGCTTTTTATCTAGAATGGTGGTGGGACCCAAATTCAGAGCAATACTGGCAGTATGTTTGGATTATGGTCGGTATAGGTGTTGTTAAAACCCAAACCGCTACTTACCCCGAAGCAGAAATCACCATAATTTTCACCTTGGGGGGAAACTGGGCTTGGGCTGGGTATACTGACGGTGATACCGGAGATTTGGGACCTAACAACCCACTAGGTGAATGGGGTACTTTAACTGTCATCTCAACCTATGAAGAAATTGGTGCTGACCAATTTGATTTTATCAAACAAGAACAAGAGACGGTATTAAACGAATGGTTTAATGGGGATAATATAATACGCCCCAATAGGGAGTATAACGTCGCTGAAACAAACTATGTACTTATGGGGATGATCCAAACAGACCAAGAAAAAAAGGATAAAATTTTTAATTTACCTTGGTCAATGACAATTCTACTAGATGGATGGGAAAATGAATTAAGTAGTTTCTGGTGGTACGATAAGGGAGGTGTTTTAATCGGTGAACCCACTATGGTTCTAATCTTTTATCAAATTTACGACCCATGGACTCTAGGATGGGGACCTCATACTCTGGATCATGAATTCAGTTGGTACAACGGTGTGGGAGCAAATGCTTGGCAAGAAATCATGCAGTTACCCCAATGGGAATTTTTAGTGTCTTGGTGGTAGATAGGATAAAATTGTAGTTATAAATAGTATGATTATTCGGTGTTATGTAACCGAATTTTTTTTTTTTTTTCTATTCATCCCAAACTGATCATAAGTCTTTATTTTTAGTAATAAAATCAACTTTAGTTATTTCCTTCTCATCTTTGGAGAATTCAATAACATTTTCCACATACTCTTCAAATGTATCGTCGTGTGAAATCACAAAGAATTGTTTAAAACCCTTAATTCTTTGAATAATTTTACCTAAATTTTCCCGCTTGTTTGGATCTAGATTCATCGTCGGCTCGTCAAAAAAGGCAAATTCCGCATTTGAAAGCACTTTTAAGATAGCTAATCGGATAGCTAATGCTGATGCCATTTGTTCTCCTCCTGAGAGCTGATGAAACACTTTTTCGTTTTCTGAGGTTTTTACTTTTATTTGATAATCTTGCTCCCACTCCAGAATCACGTTTGGATCGTCCATGATATTTCTATAATGGCTTGTTGCTTCTATATTGATATTGACAAGCAGAACCTCTGAGATTTTTGGCCCTGCATTATCAAAATAATTACGTATTATTTTAGTGAAATTCTTCATAAATATTAAAGCTTCTATATTGCTCAATACCAATGCTAACTCTTCTTCTGTTTCTTTAAGTACTTTTAATTTCTCCTCGGCATCTGCTAAATTCTCAACTGCATCTAAAACTTGATTCTTTAAATTTCCTTTTGCTTCTTCTAACTTTAGTAATTTACTCTTAATAACGGCAAATTCTTTCTCATTAAATTGCTCACTTAATAATTTATTTTCTTTTGTTTGGTTTTTAAGCAATAAATCGACTTCTGAAAGTTTTGTTTTACATTTTTCAAGGTCAGATTTGATATTTTGCAGATTTCTTGCAATCCCCTTGTTCATTTGATATTTATCATGATTTTCTCTAAGTTTGTCTAACTCGTCATTAAACTCTTTTAATTTCTCGGGTACATGAATTAATTTTTCTCTTTCTTTTTCTAAAGGTGTCAATTTTTTTCTGAGTGGTACAAGTTGTTTTTGTAATTCTTCTAGCTTTATTTGGAATTCTGGTAGTTGCTTTTCAACCTTTTCCTTTAGAACATTATATTTTTCCACGGATGGTTCTAGTATTTCTTGTTGGATTTTTAATTTTTTTAAAATTTCATTTTCTTCATTTTTTAAATCAATTTGAGTTTTATTTTTCTGTATCTCGTTTCCAAACACAAGCTGTCGTTCTCTTAGGTTTTGAAAATCTCTTTCTTTCAGCTTTAACTCAGATAATTTCTTCTGGAATTTGTCATAATTTATTGTTGTTTTATTTAGTTCCTCAAATTCAAATTTAATCGGGATAAGATTTTTTTTTAGGTTTTCAATCTTTTCTTGAAAAATCACCTCAAAGGAGCTACCATCTGCTTTATTGCATTCTATGTTTAGAATCGGGCATAATCCATCCTTTGAAATTTTCTTGTCAGTGAGATATGTAGTAATTTCTGTTTCTAATGAATTAATTTTAAGTTTGATTTCATTTGATTTTTCACTAAGGACTTCAACCTTTAAATCCCGTTTTTCTAATTCTGGGAGCTCTTTCAATAGTGTTTCAAGTTTTTCAATTTTTGCTAAATTTTCAAGATATTGAGTTTTCAATCTACTCTGAAGGTCTTCAGCAACCTCTATCTTACTGAGCTTATCTCTTTGAACTTGAATTAGGTTTTGAAGATTATGATATTCTTCGCTTTCTTTTTCTAATGTAGGTAAATTTGCTTTATCTTTAAGTATATTTTCAATTTGGGGTTCGATATTTTCTTTAAGAGTATTTATTCTAGTAAGGTGTTGATTTAATTCTATAATTTCTTCCTGTAATCCTTTCAATTCTTCATTAAGCCTCCTAAATATGAGTTCATCTTTAGTCAACTCTCTAAAACGCTTATAATCAGTTAAATTCTCCATACAAACTATCTCTGCTGTTTGTGCGCTCTTTAAATTTGTGTTTAATTTTTTATTTGATTCATGTAGGTCGATACGTCTGGATTCCAAATTTTCAAGAGAATTTTGAATCTTGTTCAAATTATCACGTATATGCTTCTGTTTTTTAACTAGTTCATTTAACTCAGCAATTTCAAGGTTTGTTTTGTGAAGTTTAGTTCGGGCATTATTTTGCTTTAATTCGTTTAGTGTCTTCTTCTTTTCATAGTCTTCCTTATTTTCTAATCTAGTTTCTAATTCTGTTTGTTTATTTTCAGCTTGTTGTAAATCTCTGTTAAATTCTTTTATAATATTACGAAGATTTGACCAAACTGTTCTGTATACATCAAGTTGTAAAACAGGATTAAAAAAGTCTTTTCTTTTCTGCGGTGTGCGTAAAAATGGTTCTGTAAAAGTACCTTGTTGGACACCCACAGAAGTTTTAAATAGATTTGCTAAATCAACATCCGGACTTAAAGATAATTGATTTTTTAACCATTCCTGTAATTGTGCGGTACTATTTATTCCTTTTTCAATAATTCCTGTCCTTGCATCTGAAACTTCAATTAACTGTTTAGTTTTTGCTAGAGTTCTCTGAATAACAAATTGATCGTCGTTTAAACCCACAACCCAAAGCTTAACCTTCCCAAATTTGGGTGATTTTGCAAAGCTCTTCCTAGTATAATCTTTTTGTTTACCTGGAAGAAAATCGAATAGTACAAATCCAATCATTTTAAGAACTGTAGATTTACCTGTTCCATTGGGACCATATAACAAATTTAATCCGGCTTGAAAATCAATTGTTGTCTTTTTGTGAGTTGTAATATTTTCGAGTTCAATTTTTGTAATTATCATTCTAATCTATCCCTTCTTCTTCAATATTATCAATATAATCATCGAGATCTAAATCTCCATCATCATCACTTTCCACAATTTTCTCTACTTCAGGTGTTTCATCTTGTTCTGATTGAAATAATTTATCCTGGATTTTAAATTCACCAGCATTATGCAGGCACCATTCTTTGATAAGTTCTTTTAAAGCGGAATAATTAGGTTTACCAACTAATAATTCCCTCTTTAAATTTTTCATTAAATCTACTACTTCTTCTTCAACATGCTCGAACATTGAGTTTTCTTTTACCATGGCAGAAAAAATTTCAAATTCTATTTCATCTATAGTTTTTTTTCCTTGAGGTATTTTTATATTATCTAAGCTGGAAATTAGATATGGGGAGAAGATCCTAACTTCAAGAAGAGCAAATTCATTCAAGATTTCATGTCGAAGTTGATTTATATTTACTTCTAAACGAGAATAATTAACCTCACCCTCAATGTTAAAGAAAAGAATGGGACAATTTAGATCGTTTGGAGCAGAAGCCATCGGAGAATTTTTTGTTGGAGTTCCCCACCTTTTAATTGTATCCATCACAAGTTTTATTAATTCATCAAATGATGTAGTTTCTCCGATATTAATAGGACTAACCCGTAAGAATTTACGATTCGGTATCAAATTTAGATCGGTAGCACCATTCTCGCATATTATAGTCTTACTCTGATATATTTTTTCATCACTAGATATAAGAATTGCTCCTCTTTTAGCATCCTTCTCAAAATAATCAAATGCTTCCCTAATATCTGTAATTTCTAGGGATCCAGGATTATAAATCCATGGATTTTTACGAGGAAGTTGATACAGCTTATGGTAATGACCTAAAGCTAAATAATCAACTTTGGTATGCAAATTTTTAAAAGGCTCAGAAAATTCAATACCTGGTTTAGACGAATCTTGGCCTACTACTCCAAAATGCATCATTAAAATATTTAACTTGGGGGTATCTTCCTTAATCGCTTCAATAATCGGTTGGAATAGATGAATTGTAGAGCTTCCATAAAAAGAAACTCCATAGATTTTGACATTTTTTATCTGTATCATTCCGCCCCGGCGAGTTTTAGCATCATAGGGTTCAAAACTGATAATCTTCCTGTTTTTATCATAATCTCCAGATAAGAGAATAATTAGATCTAAATCTGCTAAAAATGTCATCCAAGATTGAGTAGAATAAATAGGAGTGTCATGATTTCCCTCAATGCAGATTAATGGGATCTCACGATTAAGCTCTTCTTGTGACTTGTTTTTAAAATTTCGAATAATATAGAAAACTTCAGTCAAAACATTCGGACTTATCTTACGGTTATCAAATAAATCTCCCGCAATTAAGATAAAATCAACCCTTTCTTGAATTGCAAATTTTAGAATCCATTTAAAAGCCCGAAAGTAATCTAGATATCGCTCATTATTATTATATTGCCTTTTTCCGAGATGAAGATCAGCAATATGGACAAATTTTGCATTCATATTATATCTTCTTTACTTTTAATCTTTATATCTAAATTCAACTAACTCATCTAAATTTTTCTCATCTTTAATGTGAAGTTTTTCAGATTTATTACAATAATTTAGTGCATAATTACGGATATGTGCAGCTTCTTCCATGATATTCCTTTCTTTGGGTATGAAATTGAAGAATCTCTTACTTGCTATCAATATTATCTTACTTTTTGCCCTTGAAGTAAGAACATTGAACCGATTTATATTATATATAAATTCACTCTCAGAATTAAGCTGATCCTTATCAGAAATCCCAATTGATGAGATAATGAGTTCTCTATCAGACCCTTGAAATTTTTCAACAGAATAAATTGTATTAATCAGGAGATTCATTAACTCAGAATGATTAAGAGACGTTAATGGCTTTGATGGATCTATGAGTTTATCATATAGTTGTCTTATTATCAAGCGTCCTTGTGCATTATGGGGGGCTACAACGCCAACAGTTTCTCTCCAAAATACGCGTTCTTGAACTTTTGAATTAGGTCGTACCATTTTAAAATAGCCTAATATAATTTTTACTGCAAGAAAAGCTTCTAGTGCGCTAACACCGATTTCAAACTTTTTGTTGTGTATAATGCATGAAACAACTTTTTGGGGTGTGAGGATCTCTTGAATCCAGCTTTCCTCAACGTTTTTAATTTCCCCTTGTAATAATCTATCCATATTATTAGGATCTGGTTTTAAATTTTTATAAAAACCTAAGAGGGAAGTGAACTCTACTATATCCTTATGACTTCGATAATTTATTTGAAGTTGCGAATTCGGAACTTCATGATTTTTTACATAATACACAAATAAACTTTTTAAAATACTTTCTAGGTTTTTGGGTGGCGGAACTGGTTGAACTGGGGGAAGCTGATTAAAGTCGCCCACGATTACGATTTTGGTAAGATTCTTTGGATCAATTTTATTTTCAATAGATAATTGTTTTACTTGATTGATGTCTGTAATCTTTGTTTTTGGGGAACCGGAAAATTTAGATTTAATTACGAAGTTATGTTTGTCAACAAATTGAAGACTAGACATAAAATTATCTACTGGGAGTTGACTTGCTTCATCAACACATATAAGATTAAAAGAAAATTCATCTTCTTCAACCCGTTCAGGTAGATGATAAAGCTGATGTGCATTAGCAAATATTATATAACTTGATTCTAAAGATTCCTCTAATGGCATTGTTTCAGTAACTGTCCTAGATTGTCCATTTAATTTCCATGTGGCCCCACTTTTAACTAAATCATCCACATTTCTACTTCCGGGTCGAGAAGGTATAGGTTTTTGATAAATTGAGCGAAGAAAAATCATTTGAATTTTAGAAGAGGGATTAGGTTTACCGTTTTTATCTTTCCCTTCTCTAATTTTCTTGACGAGGACTCGTATCGCAGCATAAGAAAACGCTGTTATTAGAATTTTAACAGATTTTTTACCGCTATTTACTCTTCTTATATAATATTCATCAATTAAAGCAGCGATAGTTTGAGATTTACCAGTACCGGGAGGACCTTGTATACCAGAAATAACTTTTTCTAAAGCTAACTGAATAGCTCTCTTTTGAGAAGGATCAGGAGTAGGGTCTATTTGAGTTAGCAATTTATCATAGGTTTCTTTAGTTTTGCTTGCCATATTTAAAAGGAGATTTGGTGCATATAAATAGACTGAGGGCGCACTAAAAGTCCATTCTTCTGGCCAAAATAATTCTTGTTTGGATCTGATTTTCCACATATAGGAAAGCAGAGAGCCAAGCCAGGATCTCCCCATATTATGTCTTTGTAGTAATCCTTTTTCTCCGTATAGTTTCTTTGACCATGCATCTATATATGTGGGATACAAATACCAATCTAAATCTTCTGGACTCTCAGAAATTTCTTTATCCTTTTTGATTAAATCAAATAAATTAGTATTTGTTTCTTTAGTCTTTACATTATATCCATTGATTTGAGACAAGTACTCCATAGTTTCGATAGCTACTTTCCAAGATTCGTTTCTACGATTAGCATTCATATCTCGTTTTTCATTGGGAATAAGTAAAACTCTGTCGTTAGGTCGAACTTTCATATTACTAGAAAGTCCTTTCATTTGAAATTCATAATAAACTTTGGTTCCACTTTTCTGTACTACTAAATTAGTAATTTTTGCTGCTACCAATTTGGCAATACTGAATTCGGGATAAATAGTACGGAGATATTCTTTATCCATTTCCTCTATTGAGCCTGTCAGTTTTGAAAAGAGATACCAGACTTGTGCGATTGAATGATACTCAGAAGATAAAACTGCTCTTCGAATTTGTTCTTTACTGATCACATGCGCATTCTTCGATATATTAAACCTACTCTCTATTTGGAAAGCCTTTCGTAGTTTGTTAATAGTACGGATTTTATGCATCACTTGTTTACGTAGTTCTAAACGGATAGTTTTCTGCTTAGAATCATCATCTTCAACAAGCATTACATACCAATTATTAAAATCCATGTAATTAAAATGCTGTATCCAATACTTTTTACTGCTATTTGTTCCCTGAGTAATTTTAGCGATTTCATGCCACGTGTAGTTAATAATACTTGGAAATCCAAGAATTGTCTCAGCAAAATCTTGAACATTGAAAAGTTTTTTGTGTTGATAAGGATGAGCAACTTCTGAGTCTGATGGTGTAAAATAAGAGATAATTGCTAAATATTTCCTCCATACATCAATATCATCAATGATACTATTAAGGTTTCGCTCCAACATAGACTGAAAATTGTCCAGTTGCCTTTTGGACCAATAAAATAGGCTAGTTGTAGGGCCATAATAAGTTCCCGCTTTATATCCATCGGTCACTACATAATTTTCTACAACATTACATAACTCAAATATCAAATAGAGCTGTTTAATAATATGCCTTGTAAACTTTATTTCTTCTTCATTAGTATGGCATCTGTTGATAATTGCAAATTGATATATTATTTCAGTATTTTTTCTCGGTGTACCAGCGGTGGTTTTATCTCCTTTCAAATAGATAATTATGGTTTTTAGTTTATTTAGAAGATATAAAAACTGCTCAACTACTACAAGAGGTATAGATCTGATAAGATTTTTATTTAATTCAGCTTGAATATCTTTAGGTTCCTTGTTAAACTTAAGCGCATCTTTCCATATCTTCCACCAGTTATTGAAAACACCCCCAAAAGGGATTTTTCCAGAAGCAATCATATCAACATAGAATCCAGCTGCGTACACTCTCTCATTTGAGGGATCTTTTTCTACCGCGAAAGTTATAGAAATAGTTGTAAATCTTGGAATAGAATATGTATGTATCTCTCCTGGTTGAGGGATCACTACTTGGTTATTAATCAGAGCTAATGCTTTTAATTTCAATAGAGGTAATTCCGCATAAAGAGGTTCAGGAGTATTTCCAACCGTTACTGAATCAATATTTGTAAAAACATCTCCAATAGTTTCAAATCCTAAGTCTAGTAATTGTTGAGAGATAGAGAATGATGTATATGGAATTAATTGTAATGACCAATCTGAGGGCGCGCGATCTATTCCTAACGTTTTTTTACAATCTTCAATAAAATAGCAAAATCCACAAGATGCTTGGATATTTACTGGTATCGATTCTATAGGGAGAGGAGCTTTTTTCCATAGTCTTTTAATTTTTTGAATAATATTAAGGAAAACTTGATGGATCTGGTCCCAATGTAATTGAATTGTTAAATCCAGAAGATCATCTAAAGTAAGGAGTTTTTTTAAATTTTCCTCACTATATTGAGGAAAAATACCATTAAAATCCATACGGACAAAAAACTTATCATTCAAACTTTTTTCTATTAAATAAGAAGCCATAGTCCAAAGATAGAACAATATCTCAATAAATTGCTTTTTTCCAATATGGTCTTCTCTAGTATTTTTCACATCAATAATTGAAATTCCAAACCGAATACCCTGTTCACTCTTTGGTACTTCTCGAATTGTTCCATTAGAAAGTAATTCTAACACTTTTTTCTTTTTTTTATTAAAAGAATTTCCGATAATAATAATATCAGGTCTTTGTTCTCCATAATTAACCGGTATTTCATTCAAGTTATTTTTGGGGGGGAAAATATTCTTGACAAAATATTCTGGAGTTTCATATTGAAATTCTAGTAGCATTAGGTCTTCTAAGTTCGTGTCATTTTTTAATTCATCATAAAATTGTTCAAATATTTGTGGATTTAAATAGGTTTCACCTACTTTACCATTTTGTTCAACATTATATTTGGCTCCATTATACCGTATAAGATGGGAATATACTTTTTGCTCAAATATTTGACCTAAACGTTCGAGTAGATCAGTTGGAAGGCGTTTATGTCTTATACTCTCTATAGGTCGATTATCCTTATACCATAAATCTGGTCTACCTTGCCCCAAGATCAAAAACAACTGTCGTTTACACTCCGATTCTGTATATCGAGTTAAAAGTTGCTTATTAAAATTATTATTGCCCATAGTTTCAAATTTTATCTTTTGAGTTGGAAACTTTTATCCGAATTATAAAATAAACCTCTGTAAATCTAAAATAGTCTTTTAATATTTAAAATTTTAAGGCTCAGACTGATTATTAATTTAATTTTAAGTTTTAAGATCCTTTTACTTTTTCTACTTTTAAAAAAAAATTAAAATAAAGATACAAAAAACAATTCAAAATTTTTTTGAAAAATTTCTTCATTTCTGAGGCCCCTCCTATCTGAGTAATATTTTCTTTTAAATATTTAGAAAAAAAGAATGATTCAATCAAAAAATTAAACTAAAAAAAAAAAATAAAAAAGGTGAATTTGATAAAAAATGGGTATTAAATCAAACAACATAAACACTAATAAAAAGCGTATTGATTCTTTAAATTTAAACTTCAAATACTTCAAAATTTATATTCAATGTCCTAATTGTGGAAATTTACTGAAAGCTAATACAGATTGGGACTATTATTGCAAATCTTGCGATATTAAATATTCTGAGAATGAAATTCGAGAGAAGAATGGTATGTAGGTCATAAACCGAAGTGAAAAAACTTAATTAAAAATTGGGAAATAACCGCCTCGAAATATCTCATTAAGGATTTTTATAATTTGTGTTATGGCAAAATTAACATGAATCTTAATATTGAATTGAATAACCATCTTAACTTCATAAGTCTTTTAGTTAATCCTCTTTTAATAATTCATCAGCTGTTTGAAATAGAGATTTTTGATGCTTACTTGACCCCTTTATCATATCTCTTGTCTTGGATCTAATCTGTACTGATGACTTCTTATAGACTTTTGGATTCAATTCTGTAATAAAAGGGGAAATTCGCATAGTCTGATATCCTCTAGATCCTTGAATTAAAGAGGGAGATATCAAATAGAGTTGATCTTTAGTTCTGGTTACGGCTACATAGAATACACGACGTTCTTCCTCAATTCCTTCAGAATCCCCTTTAACTCTTGAAGAAGGAAAGAAATCTTCACATAGCATCGGGATAAAAACAACTCTCCATTCAAGACCTTTTGCGCGGTGAATAGTAGATAGGATCATAGGTTTTTCTTCATCTTGTTGACTACCCATTAAAACAGTTTTCGATTCTAAATTGGATTTATTTAAACTCAGATTTTCAAGCAGCTTACGAATAGTTTGAAAATTACCAGCAAATATACTTAATTGATTAAGATCATCAATTCTATCCTGACAGTTATCATATTTTGACTTGATATGATCCTCCAACACTTTCATAAGTTTTTTTATGGTCTCAGAGGGGATATCGTTTGGGTTAAACCCTACCAACTTCTTTGCATAGGATATTGTATTTTTTATGCCTTCCTTTGAGATCCTAGATCCTTTTAATTTTTCTGCATAGAACAGCTTATTTATTAATAGATCTATTGGATTTTCAACTCTGGAAATTTCTTCAAATATTTTTGTTCCCGATGAGGTTCCTATACCTTGAATTATAGTGAAAATTCGAGACCATGAAATTTCATCATAAGGGTTTTCTATAATACGTAAATGAGCAATCATATCCTTAATATGTGCCTTTTCAAAAAATGCCACCCCTGCTCGTACTTCGTAGGGTATATTTTTAGCTCTTAATTCAAGTTCAATTCGTAGTGAATGAAATCCTGCCCGAACAAGAACTGCCATATCTTCTAAGTCATATCCTTCTGAACGTAATTTCAAAATTTGGTTTGCAATAAAATTGGCTTGGTCTTTATCGTCTCCAACATTAACTTGATATGGTAATATCCCACTAGGACGAGTTGTTTGCATAGTTTTTTTGAATTGCTTCACATTATGTTGGATCGAGTTATTGGCTAGACCTAGAACTTGTGGAACGCTTCTATAATTATAAGTTATTGTATATTTCTTACAATGCTGATATCTTTTTTCAAAATTCAGGATGTTTTGAAAATTCGCACCACGAAATGCATATATACTCTGAGCGTCATCTCCTACCGCAATGACATTATGATCTGGGTTTTGTTTTACAATCTTATATATAATTTCATCTTGGATATAATTTGTATCTTGATATTCATCAACAAGTACATATTTTATATTCCTTGCTATTAACTGAGCAACTGATCTCTCATCTAATAAACGGTTCCAATAAATTAATAAGTCATCAAAGTCAACTAAATTATCTTTAGCTTTTTTCTCTCCATAAATCTTGTGAACTTCTTCTAATTTCTTTAACACATTTTCACTGTTAAATTGAGAGTATTTCCAAAGAATGATTTCTCGAATCGATTTATGACAATTTATTGAAAAGGATAAGATTGCTTTGGTCATTCTAGCATTAGGAAAGCGTTCTTCGATTTCTTTTACATTAGCTCTTTCAATTGAAAGCTTCATTAAAGCTCTTGAATCGGTTTCATCCATTATAGTATAATTTGTTTTCAAACCTAGGATTTTTGCATATCTTCGAATAAAACGATTGGCAATTGAATGAAATGTCCCGGCCCAAATACCTTTTGGACGCTTACCTAAAAGATTTTCCACCCTTTTGATCATTTCATTAGCTGCTTTATTAGTAAATGTTACGAGCATAATTTCACTTGGTTTAACCTGAGATAACAAGAGTTTTGCTACTGAAAAAGTAATTGTCCTTGTTTTTCCGCTTCCTGCACCAGCAATAACTAACATTGGCCCTCTAATATTATCAATTATTTCAAGCTGTTCTTTATTTAAATCTTCACTAAAGTTTATTTCATTGTAATCTTCTAGAGCAGCTGGAACTTCTTCTTCTAAAGTATTGTTGTATTCTTCATCATAAAATTCGAATACATATTCCTCTTCAGAATCCTTTTTTCTTTCATTCAAGGTTTCATACCAAATAGTTTGTTCTCTAAAATAAATCTATAAATTAACATTGAATATAATGAAAATAATTAGAAAAAATTTTTAGAAAATTTACTTTCTTATGACATAAATATATTTATATTAACCGATAATGTAGACTTAAATTATAAAAGACCAACTATTATTTTGAAAGCTACTGTTTCATCACCATCATCTACAGAACTAATTGTAAAAGTCATATCATGTTTATCTCGAATTTTAGGTGCTTCTTGAGCAGAAATAAACTTCATTCGAGTAGAAGTATTTTTACCCTCCCATAACCACACTTTTTTATTAGTTTTATCTATAAAAAGCAACATTTTATCCGAATCTAACAATTCGAACAACGGGATGTTTTCTTCTATATTTATCCCTTCAAATTCTCCCAAATCATTATTGAATTGATATACAATTATCAATATTCTATCATTTGAATTTCTTTTTCTATAATTATATAATTTTAATCAATACATATAAATTTTTAAAATTTTTATGGTTAGGATTGGAAAATCCCTAAAAATAAGTAGTTTAGTAGTTAAAATTCTCTCTTAAGTAAAATGAAGAAGGGAAAATAAGACAATGTCCCAGATTAAATAAACCTAATAATATAGATTTGAAGATAAACTAACAGTTCTTTAAAAATTGTTTTGATATTGCCTTCTTTTTAACGTTGAAATTAAATGACCTCTGGAAAGCAATTGAATTCCAAATTGAGAACTATAATCGCGAGAAAAATCAGTTGTGATGTTACAAACCATTATGCCTCCTTGGATATTTGTATCCAGACATGCTTTATGTAATTGGCGTAATTGAGTGATTGAAATCTCTCTTTTCCAATCTCTTATAAACACCCCAAAAGTATTCAGTTTGTTTTTTACAATAGCATCAAAAGACCAAGATTTTCCAGATTTCCCTTTAAACTGCACTGGACCTTTAACAAATTCATACTTCTCGGAAAATACAATTTTAGCTAATTCCGTTAAATTCTTATCAAAAAATGTCATCTACATTCACTATTGTTAAATTTTAATATTCTTTCTGTGTTATGTAAATGTTATTTCAATAATATTACTTAAAAATAAGTATTATCCAGAAAATACTTCCTTTTTCTTTTTTATTTCTCTTTTTCTACTTCTTTTAGTTTAATGATTGGATACTCTCCATCACCATCAGGACCAAGATCAGAATTTATTACGTAGTCAGTTAAGTTTTGTTGTAAATATTTGATGACTTCGGTGAAAACCATATCGCATACAGACGTACACTCCAAAAATTCACATTCTACATCGTTTTTTTTACAAAATTGTGTCATTTGCAGAGAAATCCCCTCAGCAGAAAGGATTGTAATATTATCCCATGTATCTTTAAAACCAGCAATTAAGTGTGGAGATGTTTTTTTCATTAAATTTTTCAAATCTTTTCCTAAAATACTGCTGGAGATTCTTTTTTTAATAGATCCTAATTCACTCTTTGCTTCAAGTTTACACAAAAAGACATAATATTGTAATAAATCCTCAGCCTTCTTAGTTTTCTTTGAATCTAGAATTTTCCAGCCATTTGCTCTTTTACAACTTATTCTCACATTTTTAGGATTTGAAAAGTTTGTAGGGTAAATCCAGCATTGAGGAGGTTTTATTCCAGAATTATGAACAAGGCATCCATTAATGTTTTTATCATATAAAAAACATTTTGCTTTTTTCTCATCGAATCTTAATTTAAAGCTAAAAACATTACTTCTGATGAAATCAGTTTTATATGCATATCCTTTTCGTATGTATTCTTCGGCTAATAGTTTAGGAATGTCAATCTTTATTGAACAGCAATCCCCATGACAAATATTCAAACAATCTGGACCTTCTATTGCTGAGTTCATTAAGCTATTAAAATTTCTAACAACATCCCAGAATTTGTTCGCAACCAAGGTTTTATATATTAAATTTATTTTTTTCTCTAAAAATAAAGAGTGATGATTATTGAATTATTTTTTATGAATTAAAATAATAACTCTCACGATAAATCATTTCTGTATTAAATAATAAATGATGGAAAGGTGAGGATGTAAAAATATACCTTGAGTTAGTAAAAGGTAAAAAACACAAATAAATGCTGTAAAGATGTATTTTGCGATACCTAGAGGGTATGGTTAATTAAATCTGGTTACATTATCCTATTTCTCTGTATTATTAAAGGTAATTTGCCTTCAAAAGAGAATTCAAGAATTGACATTAATTGTGTTTTTATCTGAATATTGTGAGAAACTTTAAAAAAATCTATTTCTATGTTGTTATTAATCAAAAAATTGGTGAAAAAAAGTATGAAATTAATAGAAATAATTGGGCTTGAAATTGTTCATGCAAAAAAATTAGAAAAAGAAGGAATTCATTCTGTTAAGGATCTACTGCCACTTTCTAGTTATGATATAAAAAAATTAGCTAAAAAAACAGGAATATCCGCAAAACTAATTGACACATGGCAAGAACATGCCGATTTAATGCGAATAAAAGGTATTACTCCAGAATATGCAAACATTATAAATTTATCCGGAGTTAACTCTGTCAAACAACTAGCACGGAGAAATCCAAAAACTCTTTTAGATAAAATTGTCACATTGAAAAAGGAACAACCAGATCTACTTACTAAGGTACCATCTTTTAAGGAAGTGACGGATTGGGTCTCAGAAGCTAAAAACGATGGAAACGGTCCGGGAGATCCTATTGAAATACCAAATGAAAAAAAAAACACCATGGGCTCAAAAGTAAGAGTTTGGGAGCAAGACCCGACTGTTTCATCTCCAACCCTAACTTATTTACACACCTTAATTCAAGATGGCCCAAAAGATGGTGACATTAATATAGTCGGTTTACCGATTGCTAAGTCAGACAATAAAAATGATTTTTTATACGACCATAAGAAAAACCCAAAGAAGTTTGATGCCGTTCACACATTTACTGTGATTCGACAAGTGATCACTATGTATAATAGGGCGCTTTTAAAACAAAATGATCGGTATTCTGGTTTTCAGTGGCAATGGGGCAAAGATCAGATTAACGTGTACCCATATGCGGAATATGGAGCTAATGCATACTATAGTAGAGACGAGCAAGCTTTAAAATTTTTTTATTTTCATCCGAACGACGATCAATCAAAACCTTTAGTTTATACTTGCCGTTCTTTCGATATTGTAGCCCATGAGACTGGACATGCTTTCCTTGATGCCTTATGCCCCGAATTTTTGATTAGTTGGCATCCTGAGACCGGTGGGTTACACGAATCCTTTGGGGATCTTACTTCAATATTCATGTTATTGGCTCAGTTCGATATATGTGATGCAATTGTTGCCGAATCAAAGGCCGATCTCCATAATAAAACCTTCTTTCCTATTATGGGTGAACAATTTGGTGAAGCTTTATTTGGGAAATCTACTGGACTACGAAATGCAGATAATGATCTTAAAATGAGTCAAGTTTCAACCGAAGTTCATGAGATTTCACAAGTATTCACTGGAGCGGTATATGATATTCTTGCTGACATGTTTGATAGTCATTTAAATCTTGATAGATACGACCCTGCTGAGACACTTTATCGGGTGGGGTACCATATGGCATTGCTAATTATTAATGCTTTATTTTTGAATAAACATATGAATGCCACATATCAAGAAGTTGCGCAGTCTATGATAAGTTTAGAGCAAAATGATGAATATAAAGCATTTATTTTAAGCGAATTCACAAAAAGGGAAATTTTAGGGGTTCCTGTCTCCGAACCAGACATACATCTTGAGTATTCATACAAGGGTTGCTGCCAGACCTTACAGAACGAAGAGTTCAAGAAACATATTCTCACTGCAAAGAAGAAATGAATTATAACCATAGAAAAGAATTTCAATTCACGAATTTAAATAGAGCATGGTATTTCTAACTATGACTAACCCGATTCTATCAAATATTTTAGCAATTGTGACCATTTCATTTGATTAAGTATTTTTTTTCTTCTTAGTTACTAATTCACAACTGAATGATTTTTATTAGTTCACTACTTAAGGATTTAGTTTTTAGAGAAATTTATAAAACCTTAGTTTTATTATTTTGATAACAAAATTTGTAGAAAATTTTATTATAAGAAAATAAAATTGATATCGATGTCCGAAAACCTAATAATAATAGAAATAACTGATAAAGAATTCATCCTTCTCGATGGAGAGCAAAATCTGAAAGAAATTTCTGGCAGTGGAACACTTCTTGTAAAAAATCCTACTCAAAAGAGCAGACTCTGGAATATGGTGTGCGATGTTAAGGAACCCGTTAACACTAATCTTGAATCAAAAGAGTTATCCGTTGGTATCATAAACCCTACTCAAGAATTTGCCAAAGACTATGAAATTAAGGATCTTAAAAACCCCACTCTAAAAGTAGAGGAAATGTTTGATGCAGAAAAGTCTATAACAGGCAAAGTAAATAATGCATTTCTCTATCAAAATGACAATAAATGCAGTCTCAAACTAATCCTTACTAATCCTTTGAATTTGCCTATTTTAGATATTAAAACTCAAAGAGACATGCCTGCTTTTATTCAAGAGGTTGAAATGAGAGATCCAAGCCACGGTGCCGCATCTCTGAGAGAAGAAGAGGGGAAAAGAATCCTTTCATGGGAAATACCCTCTTTAGATGCTCAAACTCCAGCTGAACTGGAAATCTTCTTCACGGTAAAGATGAGTGAGTTAGTTAGCCAAGAACTAGGAGTCTTAACTGTTAATTATTTAATTAATAATTATAAATTAACAATGATGGATCCTAGTGTACGGGGATTAACAGATTCAATGAGTGGAATTGATAGAGATGAAGGCACTACGCCAGGAATGTGGGATTGCAATGTTGAATTCATTAATGAATCTGAATTCCAAGTAAAGTTAGAAGATACCAAAGTCACGCAAAATATTCCTACTGGAGTAGAAACGGTTGTTTCCGAAACACCAGATAAAGTACTAAATCCTGATGAATCTTGGGATTTTGATTTTCTGGTTGAGGCTAAAGATGTTCCTGAATTATCTTCAGAAATTGTTTTTACACCATTGTTTATAGTAGTTCCTAGAGTCATTGGAGAAATTATAAAGGAATCGACAATTTATACTGTTTTAAGTGCAAGTATTGATAAAGCTATTAATCCGCCTGAAGTTGACGCTTATGCCAATACAAATATGAAAATTGTTAACACCATTGTAAATATTGGTTCTTCTGTGATTGAAAAAGTATTTGTGTCAGATGAAATCCCTCCTGATTTTATTCCTCCTTTAGTAAAAGATTTATCAATTATATTAGGAGGAGATGTAGATGTAGGTTCAAGAGAGGAATTTATCAATCGAATACTTATAGATCCTAGTGATCAAGATTTTTCTAAAAAACATCAAGTGTATATAGAGCTATTTAATCTTTCAAAGGAATTTCTACCACAGAAGGAGATGGTAATTTCCTATCCACTTTTAGCAAGAAATCCAAGGCCACCAACAGAAACAAAATACATGACGCCCGTAAAAATAGATATTAATAGTCCTCTTGAGGGAAAATCTTTTATAAAATCACCTGATGAAGAACCAGAACTAAAAGTCAGATACGTTAAACGTAAACTCAAAACACTCAAAAGTATCAAACCTGGACTTTCAGAAGGGGAATTTAGTATAGGAGTAAGAGTTCAAAACAAAGGAGATGTGGAATTAGAGAATTTATTAGTTAAAGACATAATACCCACAGGTTTTAGTTTAACCGAATTCACACCTCCCGAAGGAACAACTCACGAAGTTGTCCAAGTAGGTGATTTCTCAGAATTACATGTAAAAGTAGTTGAAATTAAAGGTGGTTCTTCTATAAGCATTAATTATAATTGCTCAGGTTCAGGTGACTATCCGCGATCTGAACCCGTTATTATAGTTTTAGGAAGAGGTGGTGGAGAATCATCTGGTTCTTCTGGAGCACCTCCTGCAGGTACAGAAACACCAAAAGCACATGTTGAACATGCACAATCAGGAAAGATTCATGATACTTTTATTAATTTATATAAACAAGTTGATAAAGCTATAACTGCAACAAAATTAAGTCAGATTTTGGAGGATACTAAGGAAGCTCTACCTCCGGGACCAGTTTTACATCAAGTATTAGCATTTGCTAAAGAAATGAAAAATCTTGGTGATAAAATTGTAGTTGGTTCATTGAGAGATGATGTTTTAGTTAAGTTAAAAGGATTTAAAACCAAATATAACTAATTTTTTAAAAATTCCATATAATTTTTCTTTTTTTCTAATTTTTTTAAATAAAGGAGAAATACTGAACAAAAAAATTAAAAAAAAACCATATTTTTAGAGGTATAAACCAACTTTGTCTAAATCTTCTTTAATTTTGGACAATCGTCTTTCTTGTTCTTTAATAACGCTTAATCCTTGTTCATCTTCATCTATATTCAATTGCTCTTGCTCATATGCTTTTTCGACCATCATTCCGTATCTAATGGCACTTGCAATTAGCTCTGGTATCAAAGAAACCATTCCTTTAAAAGAAAATATGCCAGATAATACAGATAATCCTTTAATCATTTCTCCAAATGGATCAGCATCAATTTTGGGTTTTTTAATTAAGTCCATAATTCTTTTAAATAAAACCTCGTAGAACACTTCAAGTTCTTCTTTTGATAAATTATCTTCTTCTTTTTCTTCTTCTCCCATTTCAATCACCAATATAATAATGTTAATATCTTAGATTTAAAATAATATTTTAAATATATCGAATTTAAAGCTAAGACCATTGTTAAAAAGATTCACTCTATACTACCTGTGTGACGGTGTATTATGAGCCCAGATAATGGTTTAGGATAGAAATAAGTGGATTTTTGAGGCATAATTTCTCCTAACTGAGTAATTCTTTGAATTTCCTCCAGGGTTGGAGGATTAACCATGAATAGTGCATCAATAATTCCGTTGTCAACATTTTCTAAACCTTTTTCTTCATCTTTAATAAAAGATATATCTTCTGGTTTGATATTGAGACAATTCTTTAAAAGAATATTATGCAATATAGGGAGAGATAAATTTTTCCAATCTTTTGAGTGATTTCCTGATACCAATTCTTCGATATTTATTTCTTTTTTTAGTTTTAAAAAAATAAATTTGTTTTTTGTGTAACATCCAAAAACGTGTTTTCCTTTGTTTTTTTCCATTAATTCTCTTAGCTTTTGAAAATTAGTAATATTTTCATTAATCATAAAAGTAGATTTAACCTTGTTTTTAAGATCATCTAGATTCTCAACAGGGAGTTTGTGTATTTGACGGTGATTAGTATAGATAATTAGCCCAGGATCGTTAAAGTCGATAAAAAGAGCCATAATGTATTTACACCCACCATTCCGGCTATGACGAAGACATGTAATATAACGATGATGACCATCAGCAATAATAACACTATTCTTCTTTATGATCTCCTGAAACTGTTTAATATCTTCCTCATTTGAAATCATCCAGATTTTATGAGTGAAACCTTCTCTATCAAAAGTTTTAAGGTACGGTTCTGTGCTTACGTATTTGTTAAAAATGTTAATAGCAGAACCGTTTCCATTATAAATTGTAAAAATGGGAGAAAAATTCGCATCAGTTTTCTCTATTAGATTTAACCTATCCACCGTAAATTTCTTAAAAGTCATTTCATGTGGCACAATTCCATCTACCGCCGGAAATATTTCAGCTAGCTTTAATAAGCCTACAAAGCCATATCTAGTCATTCTTTTACCATTATCCGGTCTTACGTATTCTATTCCATATATACAAATGCATCTGTTTTTGTTAGAAATTAAAGTATTGTTTTCAATCATCTCATCTAATTTCCGACCAGCAATTTCATACCTTTCTGGAAGTATTACATGACATATATTATTAGGATTCTTATTCTTCAAATCTCGCTTCTCTTCTTCTGAAATAACATCATATGGTGGAGCTATATATGAACTCAACACAGAAGGATCCTTTCCATTACTGTAATAAAAACATCTAAGAGATATTAATTCAGGCATTTAAGAGATAACCAAAAATCCATCAAAATTCTATAAAAAGAAAAAGTTTCTTGAAAGATAAAAAGTTTCGGTTAAAGATTTATTAAATTCTTAATAGTTTGATTTTAACAACGAAACCATAACATTTTTTAGTCTTAAACAACCAGTTTTGAGTTTAGAGATGTGGTTTTAAAGTATTAAAGAAGAATAAGAAAATCCATGCTTTTAGAAAATTAATTTAGCTACAAAAAATATTCTAATGTATAGCATTACAATAGAAAATCGACTTCTATCTGTAGGAAGTGTTTTATGATAATAATAAGTCTAATCTTAATTACAGTATTTCTAATAAATTTTACCGTCTTCTGGACAATACAGATTAAAATTTTGAATAAGAAAGATAAAATATTATCTGCTTATAAGAAAATATTTCCACTTATTTGTGTTATATGTTTAAATCCTATTCCATTTATTAGTTCAAGCTTTTTAGAGCCCTACTTTAATGATAACGTAAGTTATTTCCGACAATATTGGATTTGGTTTTTAATGCTTGGTGTCATTTTCTCAGCCGTAGGAGTTAAAATTTATACTTTAATCAAGAAAAGCGTAAAAGATATACAAGAAGATGAAGAAGATTATAGATTGGTAACAAATGGTGTTTACAAGATTATAAGGCATCCAACCTGCTTAGCCTGGTTATTGTTATTTATAGGTTCGACATTTATATTAGATTCATTTGTTGGTCTAGTCATTACTCCTCTATTAATAATAATAACAAATTTATATGGTTTTTTAAAAGAGAAATACGTGTTTGTCCCTAGATTTGGTATACTGTATGAAACCTATAAAGAAAAAACACCTTATAGAGTAATATCCCCACCTTACAATTCTTTACTCATGATTATAGCAATCTTTGTGATTTTAATCGGATTTTATAATTTGGAATATATTTTTTAATAATAAGTGAGTTGAGGAAAGTAAAATATCAACGCTTCTCGCAATCTGTCTATCAATTGTAATATTTATAAGAAATGTAAATCTGACTCCATTTCAATATACAGATTTTATCCGTTTTATTTCTTCTTTTATTAATTTCATCAATTGATTAAGTTCAAAAAGCTGTTGATTTATTACACTAATTTTTTGTTCTAAAACTGCAGAATCTGTTAAATCTTTGTTTTTTAATTCTTTTCTAACGATATTAAGAGATCTTATCTGATTTAAACTATTTTGCATTTTTTTAATTTTAAGCTCAAAATTTCGTTTATGTACTCTTAATTTCTCAAATGTATCATCAATGGTATCAATTTTAGTAAAAATTTTGTTGAGGTCTTCTTCCAATCTTAAGCTCTTAACAATTTCGGCAACTCTTTCAAAATGCGACACCACTAAATCCCTTTCGGATTTATCTGTAGATTCAGTTCTAACTATATCTTCTGGAGTTATAGTATCAAGAATATTGGATGTGTATTTAATAGCTATTTTTTTTTCCCAATAATCTTTTTCATAATCGTTTGCTGGACCAGGTGAATCTTTAATCTCAAATTTCTCAAAATCTGTTATTAATTCTAATTCATCTATTTCTAATTGAGTTATTAATGGTGAAAACCTTACCTGAAGTTGTTTTTTTCCAAAAAATTCGTCTCCTTGTCTCAAAATTTGAGTATAATTTTGATGATCCAACTGTGTATTTGATGGTCCAATAGGAGCGAATAAAACCCCACCATCTTTATCAAGTTGATTTAACAAAGAATAAATCTTTAACTGCTCAATTGCACCCGTTACTAATATTTTATGCCATGGGCATAAATCTGGCGCTCCGTTAAGAGGATTCTTCATAATAATTGTTACACTATCGTCTAATTTTAACTTCTTTAAATTTTGTGCTGTAAGTTTTGCAATATCGGAATTTGCTTCGAGAATTATTATCTCACCTTTAGGTGCTAACTTATGTGCTAAAGCTGCAATATAGCCACTTTTTGCTCCTAGTATTAAAAGATCATCACTTTCCTCAAGATTTAGTCCTTGAAGCATTATTGTAATCATATGAGGAGCAGAAATTGTCCTAGAACTTCTTGGATTATCTTTAATATAATAAAAGAGGTTTGGTACATCCTCATAGAGTCTATTATTTCTGAGCTTTTCGGGTATAAAATGTTCTAAAGGAACGTCAATAAATGCTTTAATTAGCCTTTTATCTTTTAAAATTTCGTTATAAATTAAGGTATCTAACAAACGTTTTTTTTTAACTTTTAACCTATCTTTTAGTCTTTCATTTCTGTCCAAATTTATCAACTTGAGCTGTTAAAAAAATAATATAAAACTAGACTATTATATTTTGTTATAATAACTTTTAACTGTTTTTCTCAATTCTATCTCAACATAACTTTGGATAAAAAGTGATTTTGATCGTGATGTTTCTAGATATTGACCATCTGAAGGATGCAAAAATCACGATAAGTTTAGTTTTCTTAAATATTGCAATTTTTTTACTCTTTAATTTCGCTCTACCAGATGAGTATATTTTATTATTTGTCCAGATTAATAGAAACATTATAGATAACTATGAGTTATGGAGACTCATTACACCAATATTTTTTCACGCAAGTGAATTACATTTACTTTCAAATTCAATTGCTCTATTATTGTTTGGCGCAACTATAGAAACGAATCAGAGGCTTTCGAGGTTAAAATTTTTATTGATTTATTTTATAGCCGGATTCTTTGGCAATTTATTCTCACTATTCTTATTACCGTTAGATGTAATTAGTTTGGGAGCCTCAGGAGCCATATTTGGCCTAATTGGGGTAGCACTAATCATAATAATAACTGATAATCGCGCTCTCTTACCTTTTGCCCTTTTATATATAGGCTATTTTATTATAGCCTCTTTTGCACCAGGAATTAATATGTGGGCTCATATTTTTGGTTTACTAGCTGGACTTCTATTAGGTTATATATTCTATTATCGTAAAAACCAAATAACAGAATTATATTAAACCGATTTATTTTTCAGTTTCTTCTTCTTTTTTTTAGCTCTCTCCATTGAAAAATCTTTAGGACAGAGATCCCTTATTGAGCAAATTTCACATTTAGGACGAATAGGTAGACATTTTTGCTGGCCAAATCTAACCAACAATGGATTTAAATCTATCCATAAATCCTTAGGAATTATTTTTTTTAAAGCTTGTTCTGTTTTGTCAGGGTTAGTAGTAGTTACCCACTGTAATCTATTTGTTATCCTATGAACATGAACGTCTACTGGAATGGCAGGAATCTTA
Organism: uncultured archaeon; assembly: GCA_964486045.1. Classification (GTDB taxonomy): domain Archaea; phylum Asgardarchaeota; class Lokiarchaeia; order Sigyniarchaeales; family SOKP01; genus Loki-b32. The sequence continues at coordinate 43,232 of CAZALK010000006.1, read as the reverse complement.
AAAGCATACACTAACACACAATTTGCAGTTTTAGGACCAACTCCTGGTAAATTTATCAATTCTTCAAAATCAGTAGGAACTTTACTATTATAATCCTCAAACAGTATTTTAGAAACTTCTTTTATCCGCGCAGCTTTAACCTTATAAAATCCAGAGACTTTAATTAATTCTTCGAGTTCGTCTAATTGTGCCTCAGCTATTAGTTGAGGTGTGTCATATATGGCAAATAATCTTTCAGATGCAATTCTTGTATTAGAGTCTCTTGTTCGGGCTGAGAGTATTGTTGATATTAAAATTTTAAATGGATCTTGTTTTTTCTTAGCTAGTTCATCTAAATGTGCTTCCCCTTCAATTTCAATCTCAATTTTGTTTAATATTTCCTTAAAATTCATTTTTTTACGCTTTTCTCAAAAATGTATAGTTTTCTTTTAATAATCTGACCTTTCTTAGCATCAATTAAATTTTTCACTGGTTTCTTACGAAATTGAAGCTTAGGATTTGATTTATTTATTAATCTATCAGGATCTAACATTGGTATCAGTTGAAAATTATGCTTCAATGCTAAAATCTCGAGGTTTAACTGGATATCATTTCCGTCTATTGTATTAATGATTGGAGCAACTAAGCAAATTCTTCCATCATTTTTCAATATTTTATATGATTCTCTGAATAAATCGTTATATATAGGCTCTAATTTTGTTTCTAACACCTCTTTCGCTTGAATATAAAAGGGTTTTTCTAAAAAAAAAGGTCCTAATTCTGGTTCAGTACATATACCATCAAAGAAATTTAGTTTAAAATTATTCGATAAATTTTTAACATCAATTTTTAGTATTTGGTTAGCGATAAAAAGTGGTGGTTCTTCTAATACTTCCAACATCCAGTTTAAATTACGAATAGTATTTTTAACTTTCGTTTGCTCTTTATCTGAGCCATAGATTTGAAAGTCTTGTAATAGTGCAAATAATAGAATAGTACCGTTCCCAACAAACGGATCAAGTATTTTTATTTTTTCTCTGTTATTGAACAAATTTAAAAAATTTAACATAATCAGTGATAACTTCGGTGAAATACTACTTTTAAATTCTTTAAAAGGTCGTTCTTCATCGATTTTTTTTTTAAAATTAGGATCATCAACCATGAATGTCCTTGCGAAATATACTCCTTCCTCCGTAAATCCGAATATAATTTCAGCTCTATTTTGGGTAAGTAAATCGTATTTAATTACAACATGAGGAAATATTGGATTTAAATTCCCTGCTTTCATATTTTTTTCTGGATATTTATAATAAAGGCTCTTCACTGCTCCTTTTTGTTTTAGAAGTTCCATTACTCCTTTATTTAAAAAAGGTAAAAAATGTTTTACTAATATTTCAGAATAGTATTTATCCTCATAAAGACTTGGATATATCGATATCGCGAAGAACATACTTTCATATACTTTGGGAAATATCAAATTTTTTCCTATTAGAGAATTATCGATTGTGGTTAGAATTTTTTTTCGACTTTTTGCTACAAATCTATATTTTTCAATTTCCAACGGGAAACCCTCTTCGATTGTGTGAATATCAATAAAATCAAATATCTTAGCAATCTTCTGACAACCACCTAAAGTGAATTGTATTTCCATAAGCTTATTTATAAAATATGTTTCCTTATGTAATTTTTCGAACTCAACTACTGCTATATTAGCTGAATAATCAATAATCGTCCCTTTATTTCTGGAATATCTAAGATAGTTATCAAGTTCTGCAATTGAAATTTGCCAATTCGAACCTAAAACAAATAAAAATCTTTCCATAAGTAAGAATAAAAAAATCTTTAAAATTAAGAATTCTGAGTAGAATTTCTATTTTTTGGATAGTATTAATAAAAAAACCATCAATCTAACTGTTATCCTTTTTTTTTAACCAGTTTTTAAAGGCTTTAGTTGGTGCTCCGTGCCAAATTGCTTTTTTTGGATACCCTTTTTCAAATTCTTCTATATCTTTCTTGTTATAATTTAAAGATTGTGTTGACATATCTGTTTCTTCCTCTTTTTCCTCAAGATCTATTGATAATTCATAACGCTCTCCTGTAATTTCTTCTAGTGCACTCATAATATCCTCAAGATCTTCCTTTTTTCGTTCAAGTACTGGAACTTTCTCAAGAATTTTTTCTTCAGAAGAATCTTTTTTTACATCTTTTTTTGACTTTTCATACGCTTTTCTTCTTTTTAATTTCTCTTCTTGGGTTTTCTTTATCCCTTCTATTATTTCCTGATAATTGTCTTTGAAATATTTTAAACTAACATTGATAAGGTCCGAAAAACTATTCCATTTTTCATTTTTAACTATATTCTCTAACCAATAGTACAATTCTAAGTTTATTTCCATTGTTACGGGCTTTCCTTCAGTTTCGATTCCGGTTGTTAACCAATTCAATGTATTCGCAATTAATAGATCATTATCAAAAGCAGTAAATCCATATTCTCTTGTGAGAGAAGAAAAGATACTGACATTACCAAATCCAACTACTCTTCCTGAATAATATTCCACAGCTACCAGCATTGGGATTTTAGGTGAATCTTCTTCAACCCATTCACTTCCATCATAAATTTTATGCCAACTATTTAACCCAGAGAGCAATAACCTAAAGATTTTTATATTTTTATCTTCATCAAAAAAATCTAACACCCGGGTAGAGCATGTGCTTGAAAATACTATTTTCTTTATTTGTTCAGTTATTATGTGTGGTTTAAATCTTGATATAAGAGGTCTTTTTTGAAGGTTAACATAACTCACAGAATCGTTTATCTCATCTGGTACAAATTCAAATCCAAAATTCCTTGTCAAATCATTTAAATTGGTTTTATTAGAGTGGTCTCCTCCACTAGAACTTGTTATTAAAAGATTACCACCATTTTTCACATAACTCACTAACGTCTCAATTTCCTTCGGGTTCAAACTCACATTTTTTGGTGTTGAAAGGATAATGGCCTTAAATCTTTTTAAATCACTTAAAGAGTTAAAGCCAGAATCAATTTTAACAATTGAATAACCAGAAGTAAATAGAAATTGTGTAAATTCACCAAAGCTAGATGCTTCTAGCGTTAAAATGTTGCTATGGCCATAATCAAGACCAATAATAGCTTTATCTGGCAAATTCACTCATTCATTTTCATTTTGAAGTTAAATACAAAGAAAAAATCTCTTTTTATATCCCTTATAAGATATATTTCTCTTATTCCATAAATAAAATTATCTAATTTTTTTTCACAAAGATATCTAATACAGTATGATATAAATTTGGACCATAGCTTTTTACAAATCTATGTGATTCTAGAGTACAATTAAACTGTTCTTTTTGACAAATTTCCTCAAATTCTTTAAAAAGAGACATATAAGCATCTTTCTCGACCACACCCTCATAATGGTATATTGTGCCTTCTTCTTTATTTAGGCTTAGTGCCTCTTTAACATAATCTTTTGGGGCAGGAAAGACGCCCATAATCACACGATCAGCCTTAATACCAGAGTTACTTAACTCTAAAACTTCTTGTTTAGAATCCCCATTAATTGCTATTATTTTCTCCTCAAAATGATTGATTTTTATATTTTCGAGTAATGTTCTGTATGATGTAGGATTAAGTTCAATGCTATAGATTTGCTCTGCTTCAGAATGTTTTGCTATAGGTAATGAAAAATAACCCATCCCCGCAAACATGTCCACGATAACCTCGCCTTTCTTAACAAAGGTTGCTAATAACCTTCTTTCATTAAGATTTCCTTGGCTAAACATAATTTTTGTTATATCAAATCGATATCTTACTCCGTGTTCCTTATGTTCTACAAAGGGATTATCCTCCCCAACGAGAAATTCAATATTCTCTGGTTCTCTGAATGATCCAATAATACGACCTTTGTTTAAATATACACTCCTAATTTTAGGAAGTAGATCTAAATAAGCTTGACCAATAACTTTGTTTTTTTCTGATAATTTTGGATTTAATTTCAGAATAATAAGATTTCCTAAAGTTTGGAAACCGCGTGGAAGAATTGAAAGTTCTTCCTCAGTGAAAACATCTTTTAACTTTTCTGCTATCTTCTTTTTAAAACTCATAAACCTTGCTCATACTACTTTTTGATAGTATTTTGAATTATAATATTCTTTTAAATCAACCATCACTTTAAAAAGAAATAATAATTAAAAATTGTAAAAATTAAATAAAGTTGTTTTGATAATTCTCGAGTGATTAAAATGAATAGAAAAGTCTCAAAAAATAAGTATATAGTGGAACAAGAATTCGAAGAAGATGAAGAAGGTAAGGAGATAAAAGCAGAAGATTTTTTAGAAAAACAAATCTTTGAAAATCCTCTTAAAAAACAAAGTTGATTCTAAATTAACTCTTACAAATCTTTTAATAGCTTCTGGAATAAAAGATTATGAATTCAGATTAAATCTCTCTTCTAATCAAATTTTCGCAGAAATACCAAAAATAGGTAAAACCTTAAAGAAATTACGATTTGAGAAGAAAATAAAATTTTCTATAATAAATGGTGCTCACGCTTATTATATTGATGAGAAGAAAAAGATGATAAGCCGTAAGGGTAGCGAAGTAAAATTTGATTGGAAGAATTATAATATCCCTAGTGGTAATGATGAAATATATCTTATTTTTAAAATCCCTGGTTCGAATACAAACACACATCATTTTTTAATGAGTTGTTTCCCATTAGCGGAGATTTTAGGTTTTAAAATTAAAGTAGATAAAAAATTTGAAAAAACTTTAAACTTTACCGTTGATGAGAAAGAAATAACTGGATATTTTGATGAAGATAAGTTTATTTTGAAATGTAAAACATCAAATGAGAATTTTGATAGAACTTTCTATACACTTGTGCAATTTGGAAGGGGGATTTTAACAGAATTAATTAAACTTAATTTTAGATACTCAGAAGTGCTACAAATTTGCTTTCCTATAAAATCAGATTTTTTCCCTGTTGTTCCTATCTTTAGATCGAAAAAACAGGGTGTATTCTATGAGACTAAATATTCAAATGCCTTAAGAATTTTCTATGATTTTCCTAAAGATTTTAAAGGAAAATTATTTTACGGAAAACACTCCTTAATCATAAATGGGGACAAGGAAGAAAACTTTGATTTGAAATCCCATTATAATTTCATTTCAGAAGCACTTGAATTCCAAACAAAAGCCTTTATTTCTCTCTCAATACTAAACGACTGGATTATTAATTCAACCAAATCTATGAATTATATGGAAGAAGATGATGATTTAAGAAAACTCGTTGAAGAATATAAACAGGACATCGACACTGATAGAATTATTCAAGAAAGATTAGAAGAATCACTGGAAAAAGGAGAATTCTTCAAAGAAATTACCAGTAATCTCCTGCTAACTTTACTTGGTATTTCTTTGCTAACTAGTTGGCCACCTCCTCAATGGGTCGTTGTTGGGATTTTAATTGGAATCAACGTCTACTATTTTGTTAAAAGACGCAAAAGGTTTAAAGACAGAACTCAAATTTCTTAAAAAGAAATAAATTCTTTACCAATTATCTTTTCACCATTCTTTTTGCACCTTTTCCAAGTCAAAATTTAGATTTGTCTCATTACACAAATCTGAATCGAGATAAATTATTATAAGATTGTATATCAATCAATATTATAATAATTATTTTATAGAAAAAAAAAACTATATGAAAATAGTGAAAAAATATGCCGAGTTTAGATGATTTTGTAGTAGATGAGAATAAAGTTTGGTTTACAGGTGGTTACTGGCCGGAAGGTGTTCCAAAGCAATTAAAAGATGTTGAGAATGTTGAAGTCTCATCAATCTGGAAGAGTTTTGAAAAGGCTGTCGAATTATATGATATTTGGGAAGCTGATATTTGCGTTTTTGTTTATGGACCACACATGGAAAGAGTAAAACTTAAAACTTTATTCGATTATGCAAAAAAATTTGGAACATATCTCAGGAAAGAGCTAGGTATACAACAAGGGGATGTTGTAGCAATCGATCTTCCAAATTCAATAAACTTTGTTGTAGCCTATATGGGTTGTCAATATATAGGAGCAATTGTACAAGGGATTAATCCAACGTATCGCCCCATGGAACTGTTACATTCATTAACAATGACTAATGCTAAAGTGTTTGTCATGATGGATATGCTTTACATTGCTGGACCTAAAGATGTTCTTCCAAAAACAAGCGTAAAATTTGTTATCCCAACTAATTTCGTAGATTTTCTAACTGCTGATGACGAAACAATTCAAGCCTTAGGAATTCCAAGTGCAAAAGGCAAACTTCCGGATGAAACGGATGATTATAAAGTTATTTGGATGGAGAAAATAATTAAAGAGACCGAACCAGAAGAAATTGAACTAGATATAGATCCTTGGAAAACTCCTGCAGTGTACCTTATGACCGGAGGGACTACAGGTTTGCCAAAAGCAGCTATGCTTTCACACGCGAATCTAGTATTAAATTTAAACATGATAAAGCCATGGACTAATCTTAGACCTGGGATGTTAACTATTGGAAGTATTCCATTTTTCCACAGTTTTGGGATGACTTGTGTCATGTCGGCGAGTTTGGCGTTAGGAATGCAGATGCTCCTCTTCCCAAGGCCTCCCACTGATGATGTCCTCTGCGAAACAATAAATAAGTTAAATCCTCCCGAAGGAATTATGTATACCGGGGTGGAGATGCTATTTAAAAGATTGACAGATTTCGTTCAAACCATGGGTGTTGACGAATTTAAGTCTAAGTACGACTTTTGGAAAAAATTAAAGTATGCTACTTCTGGGGCAGGGCCATTACATGACCATGTACGCGTTCCATTTGAAGAAATCTTTTGTCCAATAAGAGTAGGTTATGGCTTAACTGAAACTTCTCCAATTCATAGTGTAGCACCTTTTTGGGGTGATACTAAAACGGGAAAATTAGGTCTGCCTATGCCTGGTGCAAACTGGGCTATATTTGATTCGGAAAATTTTGAAGCGGGACCTATCTGTGACGGTACAAAAGAGAAAGGTGGTTTTGGCGTTGAAAATACAGGTGAAATATGCATCGCTGGTCCTCATGTAATGTTGGGATATCTAGGAAAGCAAGCAGAACAAGAAGATAATTTAAAAATGTGGGACGGAAAAAGATGGCTCCTGACTGGTGATATTGGTTTTATGGATGAACATGGATGGGTTGAAATACGAGATCGTAAGAAATCGCTTATTAAAGTTTCTGGTCATTCAGTGTTTCCTAAAGAGGTTGAAGATTTGATGGGACATCATGAGGCTATAGATGAAGTTGCAGTTGCTAGCTTACCTGATGAAAACACTGGTGAAAAAGTCAAAGCGTGGGTCGTTTTAAAAAAAGGGTTTAAGGTCGGTAAGAACATAATGATAGAAGAGATTAAAGCATGGTGCTTAGAAAACATGGCTAAGTGGAAATCTCCTCGCTTAATTGAAGTTATTCGTAAAATGCCAGTTAGTATGACGGGAAAAGTTCAAAGGCGTGAACTTCAAGAGAAAGATAAAGCTAAAGCCGAACAAGGAAAGCCTATTAAAGGATAATTATTTTTATTTTTTTTATTTCTTATCTATTTTATTTTTTAAAACTGAGACAGTGATTAATTCACTTAATGCAATACTTTTTTTCTTACCATAGTTCTCTTCATTTGCCATTGTAAGAGTAAATTTATAATTATCTTTTGTTTCAACGACAACGAAGTGTATTTTTCCATTATTATTGCTATAGGCTTTTTCTATTTTAGTTAAAGGTATCTTAAAATCTTCACGGAATTTATCTACCGAAGTGCCAATTTCAGTCAGACTTATATCAGATTTTTTTACTAGAGATAATTTTTCATCCGTCAAAATTATTTCTCCAGATGTCATATCAAATTGCCAATTACGACCTGGTTCTCCTTCGCAAAAATATCCCTCTGAGTTATAAAGTAAAGACATAATTTTTTTTGTTTTTGTTTTTACTTGATTTACTATATATTTTATTCTTATATTTAACTTTTGGAGTCCAATATTAAAAAATATAAACCTTTTAATTTCTCAGTTTAAGTAAATATTTAATAAGCAAAAATATAGTTAGTAATAATAAAGACTATCAAACAAATAGATAAATACATTAAAAAAATGTCACTACAAAAAACTCGAGATTTTATCCTTCAAGAGAAAATGATATCTTTGACGGATAAAGGAAATATAATGAATACTGATGGAGAAGTTATTGGCACTTTTAGAGGTAAATTGATAAAAATCGGTAATACCTACCGAATCAGAGAACTTGATGAGACCCCTATCTTAACTATTCATGAAAAAATAATTTCTTTACGCTCAGCTTATAAATTCTACTTAGGTGGTGAGCAAGATGATGATAAATTCATAGGGAAAATGAAGCAAAAACTTATATCCGTAAAACCTAAGTATTGGTTCGAAGATCCAAATGAAGAAAAAGTTTTTACAATGAAGGGTAATATTTGGACATTGAAATTCAAGGTTATCAAAAATAAAAAGGTAGTCGCAGAAATTCATAAAAAATTATTTAAAAGCATTCTTAAAGGAACTTATGGAATTAAAATGTCTCCTGATTTAGATGACGGGTCTGCAATGCTAATATTAGGAATTGTTATCATGATCCACCATGAAAAAGAAGAAAATCAAAAAAAAAGTCGCCGTCGATTCTGATTAACATTATAATTACCTAGAAAAGTAAGATCATATTTTTTTTTACTTTTATTATTCGAATCTTCTACGATATTCAGAATAATCACATATTTTTGCTAAAGCGTTAACCGGACGGTCCCAAAATTGAAAGACAATTCCCCCATGTCCTCGTATTCTTTTTGACCACTCATTTGCATAACTTTGAGGATTAATATATATTACAGGAACGGAATACTTGTGGGATGCTTGAATTGTGGGCGGTATAAGAAATTTATCCATCTCCCCCACTCTTTCTCTCATTTCTTCATTCATTTCAATATATTGAGAAATTCGCGTATTTTGTTGTTCCGATGATGCCATATCTCCGAATCCCATAGCACCATATATTATTATGATATCGATTTCCCCCGATTTCATTAACATTTTTGGAAAGTTTATGTATAGATTAAAGATGTTCATGTCAAAGGTTATATCTATTGGATTACTCCAACTTGCTGTGTGAGGGAGAACTTTCTTAAACTTTGTTTGAAGGGATTCTGAGAATTCTTATTTAGTTAATAGTCAAGCATTTGAATAGTAAAGATTATAATTAACAAAATTTTACCGTAATTAAAACAGTTAAAACAATTTTAAAAGAAGAAAATAATTAAATGTGATTAAATGACAATAGAAACAAATATTACCAAAATGTTTGGTATCAAACACCCGATTTTTTCTGCGGCGATGGGGCCATTTTACACTACAGACCTTTGTGTAGCAGTTAGTGAAGCAGGTGGATTAGGTGTTCTATCCCACACCTCTATAAAACGTGGTTCTAATATTGGTACTGAACCTACAACAAGCTCAGCAAGGTTAGGTGCTGACGCTGTAGAAGCCATGAAAGAAAACATGAAATTTGTTGTAGAACACACTGATAAACCATTTGGATTTAATATAAGAACTTCCAGAAATGAAATCCAGGCAGGTAAGTTGTGCACTGAAATTCCGAAGTTTATAATGGAGAATCAAAGAATAAGAGACCAGTGTATCTATGCTCTGACAAGTGCCGGTTCATCTAAGACATTACCTGCAAGTAAATCATTCCAAGAATTAAAAAAGAAATCAGAAATTAAACACTTTCATGTTGCTCCCGCTTCATGGTTAGCGGATAAATGTGTTGCATCTGGAGTAGATGGAATGGTTGTAACTGGTGGTGAAGGTGGAGGACATCAATCATATGAGAAAGTAAGCACATTAGTTTTACTTCAACAAGTCCATAAGAAACATCCTGATTTTCCAGTAATTGCTTGTGGGGGATTTGCTACTGGTGCAGGATTAGCTGCTGCATTGAGTTTGGGTGCCGGGGGTATTGCAATGGGCTCACGTTTTATTGCAAGCAAAGATGCTGAATTCCATGAAAGTTATAAAGGAGTTGTACCACCTTCTAAGGCTTCGGATACAATATTAGTCACAGGTGCTTTAGGACCTATACGCTTATGGAAGAATGAGTATAGTCTTCATCATGGACTTGTTTCAGATAAACAGGCAAAAATAGCTGAAGAACAAAAACTTACCAGTATGTCTCGCGAAGATATGATCAAAGAGTTTATTGCATCAGCTAATGCGTATATGGCCGCGTATAGAGGAGATGTGAAATCAGGGGCAGTACTTTTAGGTCAGAGTATTGGCGTAATTGATAGCATTGAAAGTGTGTCTGATATAATCAATGATATTGTCTCTGATGCAGAATTATCAATAAAAAGCGTTGCGGCAAATATAAAATAAAAATTATCTTATTTATCCCTTTAATGGGATCTCTCTTAATTTTTTTTCATGTTTAGCAGAAAATATGGAATCTTGCCTATTTAGACGATTATAAGTTTTTCTCATTATCTTATAGATGTTTAGATATTCTTTGAAGAGTCTATCATAAACATGTCTGTTTTCTGGATTTGGTGTGAAAGTATTTGAAATTTCAATATATTTAGGAATTTCATCCCATTTAATATATCCAAGTCCTACAGATGCGATAAAAGCAGCACCTCGAGCATTTGCTTGAATTGGATCCTTTACTTGTCTAATTTTTCTGTTTAAAACATCTGCGAATATTTGACACCATACTTTACTTTGAGCACCCCCTCCAATAATATTAATCTCGGGCATAACAATGTCGTTTTTTGTCATTCCAGGATTGGCTTTCATTTTCCCTTTCTGGATGAATTTCTCGACATATGTAAAGAGCCACTTAACATTATAAGCAACCCCTTCGAATATAGCTCTAATTAGGTGTTCTCGAGACATTTCTAGGGAGATATTATACAACCCCCCTCGAATCGTATGATCATCTTCTGGAGCCCTCTCCCCTATTAACCAAGGAGTGAAAATTAAATTGTTAGAACCAGCCGGGATTGTTTCCACAATTCTATCAAATATTTTATATACATCTGGAACTGCCTCTTCTTTTAGAAGTTCATCTTTATGGTAGAGTATCTTATCCCTAAGAAAAGACAACGCTCCACCACCCATATTTTGCTCGTTCGCTAAAATATATCTTCCCGGAATAGCTGAGGGTACACTTGCCATATTGTGAGCAATATCCGTTTTCTTAAATGGTACATGGCATCCAATCCAATCTGATGTACCAATGTAAATGTGACCATCATAGTCTCGAATCGCTCCTGATCCTATATTTGCCGAAGGAACATCTGGAGCACCTACTACTACTTTAGTGTCTTTATTTAATCCTAGTTTATCAGCTACCTCTTTCTTAATAGGACCGAGGATATCTGTTGAGTTATGAATATTTGAGGAAACCTTTAATGGATCCACTCCAAACAATTTCATTAATTTTTTAGAATATCTAACGTTATTAATATCTCTAATATCTGTTATCCAATGTAGATGAACGGATACATTTGATACAGCGAATTTGCCAGTTAACTTCAGATTAACATAATCTTGTGGTTCCAAGAACCTATAAGTTTTTTCATATATGTCCGGTAATTCATTTTTTATCCATAATATGTGAGCTATAGGATCTTTCCCGTGAAAAGCAGGACCCCCTCCAGTCCTCTTTAAGAGTTTTAAGATCTTAAAGACAGGATAACCCCCAACTTTAATTAAGCCTTTAAATAATTTTGAAATATATTCAGCCCCGCGAGTATCCATCCAAATAATAGAATTCATTAGGTGATTGTTATCATTATCTACAGCAACTGTTCCGCTCCATTGACTCGTATTGCTAACACCCACGATATCATCAACAGAAACTTTTCCATTATCAATAACTTGCTTAGAAGTTTTGAGAATAGCGTTCCACCAATCATCTGGGTCTTGTTCTGCTTCACCACCTTTAGAAACATGTAAGGGTACAGCCTCGAATGCCCAATCAACAACTTCACCTTGGGTAGATACAATTGCAGATTTTGGACCACCAGTCCCATGATCTATCGCCAAAATATATTTTTTTTGTGAGTTTACCATATTTTATATTAATGTTGTTAATCTAAATAAAGATTTTTTCGGCTGAAATATTAACAATTTAAGAACTTCAAACTAAGAATAAACTTCTTTTTTGATGTTAATATTTTCTAACTAATTTTGTTTCATAAAGAAAATCAAACAATGAAGTATCATGAGTAGCATGAAATATGAATTAATGAAATCAAAGATTGAAAATATTGTGAATCAGCCAATCAGAAACTTTAAATCAGAAGAGTTAAAGGGGATAATTGAAAGATATCATAAAAATCATCCAAAATCTAAGGAGGTATTTGATAGAGCACGGAAAATAATTCCTGGGGGAGTAGAGCATAACCTCGCTTTTAACCATCCCTTCCCATTAGCAAGTAAACGAGTTTATGATTGCTATATGGAGACTGTAGATGATATTGTCATGACTGATTACTTAATGTGTGGAGGCCCGATAATCTTGGGTCATCAATACAAACCCCTAATTGATAAAGTTGTAGATGTGATTCAAAACATCGGTCCTTGCCATGGAATTACTCATGAATATGAATACCTTGCTTTAGAAGCATTGCAAAAGTACTTTCCATCCTGTGAAATAATCAGATGGTTACAAAGTGGAACTGAAGCTGATATGTTAGCAATTAGAATTGCTAGAACATTTACAAATCGTAAGTGGGTGATTAAAATAGGTGGATCTTACCACGGTTGGTCAGATCAACTTGTGTATGATATGCATGTGCCTGGTACTAAATTTTTGGAGTCACATGGAATTCCTAAAACTGTATTTAAATGGATAGACTCCTGCCCCCCAAACGATATTGAAACGTTAAGACAGATGTTCAAAGAGAAACGAAAAGTAGCAGCTGTCATTCTAGAGCCTATGGGTGGAGAATCTGGTGCGAATCCTGTAAGACCCGGATTTAATAAAGAAGTTGAAGAACTATGTCATGAAAACAGAGCTCTCTTAATTTCAGATGAAGTTGTTTGTGCGTTTAGGTTACATATGGGGGGAGGTCAAGCTTATTTTGGGTTTAATCCAGATATTTCTGTTTTTGCGAAAATTATTGGACATGGTTTTCCATCAGCAGCAGCAATAGGCGGTAGAGCTGATGTCATGAGTATGTGCGCGGCGGGAGTTGGTGGAGGAAAAAAAGCTTACTCTGGCGGAACAATAGCTGCAAACCCATTAACTTGTGCAGCTGCATACTATGCTATTAAACTTGTTGAAGAAACAAATGCAACTGAAAAAGCGATAAGAGCTGGTAATCGACTGTCAACTGGTTTCACAAAAGTATTTGAAAAATACGATTTGCCATGGTTGTCATATAATTATGGAGGTACAGTCCATTTCCACACTAGCTGCCCGGTTGGGGTTAACATGAGTGATTCGAAACAAATGGGAGAACTTCCTAAGAGAAAGGATTTTATGGGTGAAATGGGCGCTGCCTTAGTTGATCAGGAGATTATCTCGGTAGCCGGAAGCAGATTTTATACTTGTATGCTTCACACAGATGATATTGTTGATGAAACGATTCAAAAGATAGATAATATTTGTCAAAAAATTGAGTAACTTTCAAACATTAAAAGTCCATTCTCCCTTCGCCATAATAGGTTCTACAGTTCCGTCTTCCTTAATACCACCAACATCCATCTCTTCTGATCCAATCATAAAGTCTAAATGAAATAGACATTTATTACCTCCGGCAGATAAAAATTCCTTATCAGACATGGTTGTCCCATTCTTTAAAGCGGATCTTATACCATTACCTAAAGCGATATGACAGGAAGCATTTTCATCAATTAAGATGTTGTAAAATAGTATACCAGACTGAGAAATAGGAGAACTATTAGGGACCAACGAAACTTCACCTAATCGAGATGCTCCCTCATCTGTTTCAAGCAAATTACGTAAGAATTTTTCACCTTTTTTCGCAGTAGCTTTTATAACTTTTCCCTTTGAGAATGTTAAACTTAAATCTTCAATTAAAACATCTGTTGCTAGTGGTTTAGTAGCAGTAACAATGCCCTCTGTTTTATCTTTGTGAGGAGTTGTGAAAATCTCTTCTGTAGGGATGTTGACTACGTTGCTAATCCCACCTTGAGTCGTAAAATAGGCACTCTTCCATATATGCTCCATAGGTAACCCAATCTTTAGATCCGTTCTAGGTGCTTTAAATTTAAGGGCAACATATCTTTTTTGGTTTAGATATGAAGATATTGTAGATAGTTGGTTGATGTGGTTTCTCCATGCTGAGATTGGATCTTTATGTTTAACACGACAAATGTCAAAAATTATATCCCAAAGTCTTGCTTTTCGCGCTTCTTGAGGAGTATCGGGGAAAATCTTATCTGCCCAGCCATCTATTGGTGCAGCAACAGCTGTCCAATTAACCATCCCTTTCCTACGCAGGTCATTTGAAGGTTTATTATGTTTTAGAGATGCTTTGCGAGCCGTTAGAATTAAATCCGAATCTTGCTCAGAAAGTAGATCAGGATTTAAAGTCGGAAAGAAAAGCATGGCATCTGCCTCCTTCGCTATACTAAACCCCGCATCTGCCCTCCATTTTGGATATTCTTCAAATGAATCTTTGGGAGCGTTCTGATACCGAATCAGTCGTATTAAATCATCATCCCATAACACGTCGATTAATTTAGCCCCAACTTGATAAACTTTCTTAACAATTTTTCTTATTAACGGAGCCAATTCAAGGGGTATCCCATACCTAGCTGCTGTAGGTGCCCCAATTAATAAACGTTGCCCAGGTTGCAAATTTAACCCTACTTTAACAATTACTTCCGCATATTTTTCCATATTATTTTCAAATTCCGAAGACAATTTATTGTCACCATCGTTTTAATATTCTTTATTGAAAAAATAAAATCAATAATCATCAGTTTATAAACTAATCCTCAAATTAAAAACATCTATTTAGGCATGTAAAATTTGCATATATTACATTGGTTTACTCTTAATCTTCTTTCTGGACCTAATATTATGAGTTTCTCTTTCAAATCACCACCACATTTGGGGCAACTCTTAGCAAAATTATCTTTAATCGAATTTAATACATTTTGGATTCCTTTTTCTAATTTGATTAATTCTAATGCATTTTCAATTATTTTATTTGCAGATATCATGCCTATACCTTTAATCCATGCCAATTCTTTAGGTTTAGATTTTGCAATCTCGTCGATTGATTTAATACCGGCATTTATTAATCTTTCTGCTGCAGTAGGACCAATTCCTCTTACACGGACTAATTCTTCAATCATGAAAGACACGAAATTAAAGGATATTTACATAATGTTTACTTTCAAAAAATCTTTATCTAAATCTGTAATTTCAACTATTTCATATAAATTATGTTAATTAGTAAAAATAAAATTTAAGTTGAAAAAATATAAAAAAAAATAGGATTTATTTCTCGAGTTGACGTCCTACACCATTATACATTAAGTATCCACCCGCGATTGCACAAATGATGCCTAACACTCCTGCTATTGTTCTAACAATCGATATATTTAAGAAATTCGAAATAAAGATTGTGTATAAAAAGATCATCATAGCAATGAAACCAATGATAAAGTTTTTCCATTTATTTTTTAATTGTTCATCTTCAAATTTATTATAAACTCGTGATGATAGGTAGAATACTGGACCAACAGCAAATATAGATTCAATCAGGATTAAATAGAGAAAGAACGGTAATTCCCAAACTGGTGACCATCCTGTAGTGGCATTAAGAGACACACCCCAACCAGGCGTTAGGACAAAGAAAATCATACAAAACATAAGTATACCATAACCAATTAATATCAACAATTGTTTAGTCGTATTAATAACTTTTTCTGATTTGAGCAGCATTAATTCGAATACTACCAGAAAAATCGGGGCATAAAATATACCAAAATTCGTTAAGTAGTTTAAAATCAGTACAACACCTTCATTGGGAATGGGTCCATAAATAAAATTAAAGATCATGCCAACCACAACCGATAAAAAAAATCCCGCGAATATAAGGTTTAACCTTTTCCTGTCTCGCTTAAGAATTCGATAAGCTAAATAAGCAAACCATAGGCAAACAAGCATTTGAGCAACATAGATGGTTATAACACGCATGGGACTTTCCAATTGATAAAAGACCATTTAAAATCACACTAAAAAGCTTATTTTGTTTTATTTTTATAAATATTGTTATAGTTACTATTTACATTTTTATATATATTACTTTACTTTTTTCAGCGTAGTAGGAATTTAAAGTTTTCAAGAATCATAATAGAAGCGGGGAAATTATTCAAGTCGCCTTCCCACACCATAATATATAAGATATAAAGTTATCAATGTTGGTAATGAGATTATAGACCAAATTAATCTAAAATTATCGTTATTTAATGTGTTAGAAAATGTAGTTCCATAATAAAGAAAGAAATATGCAAACAACCCTATCAAGAAATATTTCCATTTTTTTTTAAGATTTTGGTTCTCAAATTTAGAGTAGATCCTAATTGAATAATAAATCGTTGGAATAATTGCAATAAAAGTGCAGATGAGAACAGAATAAATAAAAAATCCCCATGACCATTTAGGTTTCCAATTAGATGAAGGATTAATAATAATTCCATTTGGAATAATTAACATACCGAATAATAGGATAGCAGATATAACAAGGATATATAATTGGGATTTAGTCCCAAACATATTTGTGGGCTTTGCCAATATTAATACGAAAACTAGAACAAATACTAATGCAAAACAGAACAAATAATACGTTGTGAAATGTAAGGTATATACAATAACCTCTTCAAAAATATTAGCGTAAATCATGTTAATTATACCACCAGCGCTCGAAAAAAGGTAAAAACTACTTAAATAAAGATTCGTTCTTTTTTTTCCTCTCCTAATTATCTTATATGCCATAAAGAGAAAAAAAATCGCAACTAATCCCTGGATAACATAGATTTGAATAAACCTTGCAAAATCCAATACTCCTACATCCCCTTTTAAAAAAAACTGATTTTAATAAATTTGTCTAATAAAGATTTAAAGCTTTATCATTTAAACCTTTTTTGCTCTTACTGCTACAAAAAATCTCTAAATAAGCCTTTTAAAAGTGATGTAAAAAGTAACAAATAAAAAATAAGATAAGTCTCTTTTAGATCATTTCTCGCGCCATTCTACACCACATTTCCCACATTTGAACTTCCTACCATATAATCTAGGATAATCGCTAATGACATTTGTTTTATCTGTAGATTCATGAATCATATATTTGTTTTCTTCATCACAGCTAGGGCATTTTCGTCGTCCTTCAGTTTTTTCTATCGTGAGTACATTGTCTAATTCTTCAACCATTTTTGATATATCAACTCCAACTTTTTTTAAATGGCAAAACTCTCATTTTTAAAAATTATATTTTAAATTGTATTATATTGCTTTTATAACTTATCTCTTTTTTAATAAAACAAGATTATAAACTCTAATAAAACTAATGATCAAAACTGTATGAATTTTCCATCATATTCATTCACGAGTGACTTTCCATACAGTTTAGCTTGTTCAAATAACTCTGGGCTAGAGTATCTAAACCGAAAAATAAAATCCTTAAAAATTTTTCTGTAAATCTCAATGACGTCTTCATTTTTATTATAAATTTCATAACAATAAATCAAATTCAAGTATTTTGTCATTTCTTCTAAATTATGTCTACTTATACGATGATTTTTTGAAGGTTGTTTCTTGAAAATATGTTCGGTATCTACTCCAACGAGAATTGAAACTCCCTGGAAGTAGTAAATTTCATTAAATTCTTCAATTATGTTTTTATAGTATTGATAAATAGATTTTGGATCAAATAAATTAACGGTAAGTATGATCACATCTAATCTTTCTATATTATTAATATTTGTTATTAATTCCTCAAGATTCTGAACCAAAAAGGTTTTAATTTTTATTGGAATATCATCTACGACAAGCAGCAAATCTGAATAAATTTCAAAGGAGCTAAAATTTATAGCAAATCGCCTTAGATCGCCTAAAAAAATCTCTGTACTATAATCTATATTACCAACGATTCCTATTCTCAGACTATAACTAATTTTTTTCAACTAAATTCATACCGAAAACAATTATTATTGTTCTAAATTTATAATTACTAATAAATCATTTTAGTGGATAATTTCTGTAAAAGACAGTTATCAACGTCGTAAGGTTGGATAATGAAATGCTTCTAATTTACTTAGGATTAGTTTTCATGATTATAATGTGGAGTTTTTCATTTGTCGTTGTAGATATTGCCCTAGAGTTTCTTCCTCCTTTGTCTATTGCATTTTCTCGGTTTATTGTAGTTTCTGTTACATTCCTAATCCTTGATGTCTATTTAAAGTTAAGGAAAAGAAAAACGCCAGTGGAAAACAATGAAAGTAATAAATCTTCAAAATTTCATAAAAATGAATGGATTTTACTTATCCTTGCAAGCTTTACAGGAGTTTCATTCTTCTTCATTGCACAGTACACCGCAATTGAAATAATTGGACCTTCGCTCCCCGCCTTATTTGTGTGTTTATTAGCACCAATTGTTATTACAATTTTAGCTTTAATTTTTTTCAAGGAAAAGTTGAATTATCTAAAAATCACTGGCTTTATAATTGCAACTGTTGGAGGATTTCTTTTAATCACTGGGGGAGATTTGTCAAAACTAACCCCCGAATCTCCAAATTTTGTTGGATATCTATTTGCACTTATCACTCCCTTACTATGGGCAATCTATTCAACAACAACAAAAAAAATAAATCAGAATAATTCAAACATTAAAATACTAAAATATATCGCATATCTTGGCACATTAGAGCTTTTTGTTTTTTTATTGCTTGGTAATGAATTGATGATTTTTTTATCAAATTTCTTTAATATTATTGTGCTGCTAAGCGCTTTGTATACCGGAATCGGATGTTATATATTAGGTTATTTCATATGGCAGAATTCACAACTTAAGCTAAAATCTTCAAAATCCGCATCATTCTTATATATAGAACCCTTTCTCACCTTATTGTTTTCATTTTTACTTAAGAGAAGTGAAGTGATCCATTTAGATAATATACTCGGGGGAATAATAGTTTTGGTTGCTGTACTTATTATAAATTATAAATAAAAAAGATAAAACTATTCTAAAGAAAGGATTTTTTTTATCCATTTTGACAACATAAATCCTATACAATAAAATGTGCTCGAAAATATCAAAATTTTCTGAATAGTTTTAATTATCAAAAATAACTGATGAATTAGACACAAAAGTAACCAAAAAACTTTTATTTTTCTTCTTTTATAAACAATTACCCAAATTATTAGTTAGTTCGTTCTAATAGGTATAAAAAAGGTTTGAATCGTATATCTTTAAATTATTAGAAAATAAATGATTAGTAATTGTACAAAAATACATCAATAAAGTGGATTATTGATAAAAATCCGTTTGGTTTAAATTTCTTTAATATAGGAACCTCATACAGATATTTGTTGGTTATCATGAATGATGAGTTTAAATTACCAATTTCTGAAGAAATCTATAAAAAAATAGCTGAAATTGGTAAATCTTTAAATCTTGATATGAAGGATATTGTTAACGTCGCATTTCATGAATTATTTGACCTTATCTTGAATGATCCATTAATTTTTCTTGAGAAGATTGGTTTAATTGAAAAATTGAAAAAGATCTCCTTGGAATAATGGAATTCATTCCGCTTCTGGAATTAAAATGATAAAATTACTTCCTCTAGAAAAGTCTCTTTTATCTTTATTTTCAACTCGTATGAAACCATTATACGATAAAAGAATCTTTTTAACTAACGATAATCCAAATCCCATGCCCTTTGTTTTTCTTTCACTAATGTATTCCCCATCAAAAATTTTCTCCTTCCTTTCATCTTCAATTCCAATACCATTATCTATGAATTGAAATTTTATATAATTAGCTTCCCCTCTTTTCTCTTTAGAAACTCGGATTAAAATATAAATAACTGGATTTACATTGTGTCCTATAGCATTGATTAAAAGATTTTCAAAGACATCAGATAATAATTCATTACCAAAAATCATACAATGAGAAACTAAGATGTTAGTCTGTATGCTGATCTCCTTGGTTTTAAAATTTTGTTTAGTAAATTCTATTGTTTTAATTAAAACATCAAGAAAATCAATTGGTTCTACAGATATCTCTTTTTCCTCTAATTGAGATAACTTTCTAACATTATTCACTAAAAGTTTTCCTCTCTTGACAACCTCGTCCATTATATTTAGATATGTATTTCTATTTTCGATGTTATCAACATATTCAGTAAACAATTTCATGGCAATTGAAATATTATTAAGAACATTGTTTATATCATGCGTAAAAAGATCTTTATAAAAATTAACACGATTGTAAGCCTTCTTATAATTTTCTTCCGATTCTTCTAAGTTCTTTTTCAATATCATTTTTTCAATTTCCCCTAGAATGTGATGCATCAATTCTTCGATAATTAACGGCTTCAAGAAGTATCCATTTGCACCATCGTTTAGAGCACTAACAGCAGTTTGAAGAGAAGCATACCCTGTAATGATATAATACAATTTTTCAGGATTATCTTTTTTAAGTTTCTTTAAAACCCCTATTCCATTTATGTCGGGAAGTTCTAAGTCTATTAAGGAAATATCAAAAGATGTTTCCTTTGCCTTTGTCAATGCTTCTAGTCCATTTCTAGCGACGATAACAGTACAACCCTTTTCTAGAAAAATATCTGAGAGTACCTCTCCAACGTTCTCATCATCGTCTATAATCAACACACTAGATCCACTAATGGTCATTCTGAATACCTTTTTCTGTAATTTTTAAATTTTTTCTTAAGATTTTCTTAATTGTATTATTAATTTCTTCAAATTTTATTGGTTTGTAAAAGCACGCATATAATTTTTTTTCGAATGCCAGGTTAATCTGGTGAAGCACTGTTGTCTCATTTTGGTATCCTGTTATCATAATAGCATCAAGATTTGGGTTTAATTTTTTGATAGCAAAGTAAACTTCAAAACCATTTAAGTCTGGCATTTTTACATCAATAAAAATTATATCAATGCTATTTTCTTTAATATAATCTATAGCTTGCTTACCGCTATATTTTGTAATAGCGGGATAATTCATTTCTTCTAATTCGTCTTTGAATATTTCACAAAAATTTGAATCATCATCCACAATTAGTATATTGATATTTTTCAATAACTTTTCGATGATTGCAAGAAGATTTTTAACGTTCATGGGTTTATAGACTATTCCAAAAGCTCCTTCATTTATCGCCTCTTCCACAAGCTCTCCTAATGAATAAGCTGTCATCATAATGACTTTTAAATAGGGATTAATGGTCTTAATTTTTTTATATGTCTCTACCCCATTAAGTACTGGCATTTTAATATCCAATAAGACTAAATCATATGAGTTCTTTCGGATCATGTCAATTGCCTTATATCCATCATTTGTTATACTTACGTCATAATCCACATCGCTTAAAATATCAGATAATGTTTCACTCATGCCAATATCATCATCAACAATGAGTATTCTATTTGCTTCACTCACTTTACAATTCACCCCCTTTTAATGGCAATTTAAGAATAAATATTGTACCTCCTCCAACATTGCTAATAACTTCAACAGTTCCGCTGTGCTTTTCCATATTATCTTTTACGATCGTTAAACCCAAACCAATACCAATTACCTTTGTTGTGAAAAGTGGTTCAAATATCTTATCAAGATTTTCCTCTGAAATACCAATACCCGAATCTTTTATTCTTATTTCTACAAGATCTTCTCTCGTTAATGTTTTAATCTCTAAAATTCCTCCTTCCGGCATTGCTTGAATAGCATTTAAGATCAAATTATGAAATACTTGCTTAATTTGACTTAAATCAAAATGAATCTTTGGTAATTTAACATCTAGATTTTTTTCAAGAATAATATTTTCTGGTATTATTATCTCATCTAATACATTTTCAATAACTCGGTTAATTCTACCTTCCTTCAAGGTTGGGGTTCCTGTTCTAACGAAATCGAGGAGATCAGATATGAATTTATTTGCTTTATTTACTTCAAATTGAAGGATATTCAAATGTTTACTCAGCTTTTCATCTTTTTCTTTTATCTTTTGATTTAAAAAATAAACTGAATTATTAATAACCCCTAGCGGATTACGTAATTCGTGTCCAATGCTCCCTATGAGTGTTCCTATAGCTGCGAGTTTCTCCTTTCGAATCAATTTTTCTTCTATTATTTTATACTCGATGATTGATTTTAAACGCTTAACAATTTCGTCTAATAAGCTCGCCTCTTCCTTTAGAAAAATGTTTGCTTGAAGATAAAATACCTCAATTTCTATTAATTTTCCATTTAATTTGGCGTTACTAGTAAGTTTCCATTTTGATTCTTTAAAATTAATTGTTCTGTATTCCTTTTCATTGAAAATTATTCTTGTACATGATATTTCTGGAAATTGCAACGCAAGTGGGATTAAATCAAGAGTTCCTTGAAATATTTCATCAAGTGAAATACCAGGTTTTTCAAATAGCCTTGATAAACCGTATAAACAAGTTAGTTCCTTGACTCTTTCCTGAAGATTATATTCAGATTTTTTTAATGCTTGTTCTACTACTTTACGCTCTGAAATATCTCGGATAACACTAATAATAGTGTCTTTTCCCCCGAAATTAAAAACACGAGAACTAATTTCAACAGGAAGGATGCTTCCCTCTTTTGTTATAAGTTCAGATTCTATTATGAGCTCTCCTCTTTCTTGAAGAGTTTTTATATTCGTTTGTATATCAATTTTATATCCTGGATTAACTATATCTTTAGGAGCCAGTTTCAATAATTCTTCTCTTGTATAACCCAATCGTTCGCAAGATGTTTGATTTACCTCAATAAATTGGCTACCCTTGTCATGAATGTATATAGCATCATTTGTATTTTCAAATAGGGCTCTAAATTTTTCCTCTGATTCTTTAATTTCTTGTTCTACTTTCTTCTGTTCGGTAACATCCATAGAGTGGCTCACTAAAGCTACTACTTTACCTGATTTGAATACAGGACCAATACAAACATCAAAATATCGAACATCACCTTTTTTAGTTATGTACTCTGTGGAAAATGTGACTGGTTCACCTGTTTCCCAAACTGAATTAGATGACTCTCTCGTTATTTGGTGGAATTCTTGTGGTATGAAGTTGTATCCAGAAGTACCAATGACTTCTTCTTTTGAAAAATCAGGAAACGTACGGTTAATAAAGAGAATTTTGAGTTCGCTATCTAACAATAGTACATGAGCGGGTGAGCACTCATTAAGAGCCCTCCATTTTTCTTCAGATTCTTGTAATTTTTGTTCTGCTTTCTTGACTTCGTTAATATCATCAACTACTTCTATTAAATCTGGCTGAAAATGCTTCTTTTCTAGCTCATCGTGAGCTTTACGTAAAATTTCATCAATTACTAGTGGCTTAATAAAATAATCATTGGCACCATGTTTTAAAGCACCGATAGCATTTTGGAGGGTAGCATGAGCTGTAATGATAATATAGATTTTCTCAGGATAAATTTTTTTGAATTCTCTCAAAAGATCTATCCCATTCATATCTGGAAGAATTATATCAATTAGGGCAATATCAAAAGGTGTTTGTTCAGCTTCTGAAATTCCTTCACGACCATTTTTTGCAATTGCAACATTGAAACCTTTACCTTGAAAAATATCAAAAAGAGTTTCACATATTAAATCATCATCATCTACAATCAAAATGCTAGATTTGCTAATTTTCATCACCAACTCTATTTAAACTCTCAATTATCTTCATACCCTAGATCTTATAAGAGTAGCATGAATAATTCATACTTTCTTTAAGTGCTAATTTGTTACAATTATGACACAATTTATGAATCTATCAAAAATATATATAAATATTTTACTATTTTTCAGAGAATGTCTAAAAAACGTCTTTTTCTTTTAACAAAGTTGTTAAACTTATAGAGAAGAAAAACAAATTTTAAAAGAAAAGAAAATTCTAAAATATTTGTGAGTTGAGGTTATGTCATATCTGACACAACAGTAAACATTTATATTTAAAGGAAAAGTAGTAATCTTCCAGCAATGCCAAACTATCGAACAGTTAGGATACCTGAGGATCTAGTCGAAACTATTACGAAACTGATAAAAGATCAAAGAGAACTAGGTTACAGATCTCATTCCGAATTTATTATTGATGCTATAAGAAGACGAGTAGAAGAATTCATTATTATTAATAAAAACAAGAAGGAATAATCGCCTCTTTTTGATTTTGAAACTTCGTAATGTCATTATTGACTAAGATAAAGATATTGGTGATTCTTATATTAAAAATTTAATAATTCAATAAAGAAAGCATATATATTTTGACACTATATTTAGGTTAACAAATATTTTCAAGTAAAATCAAAATTAAAGGTGTTTGGTTATCGCACGACGTATTTACGTAAAGGGTAAGAAAACCCATGCAAAAGGAGAAACTTTCACACAAGATAATGTTGGAGAAGAGAAGGAACGCTTTTTAATTAGTCTTGATCTTATGAGTTTAAAAACTCGAAAGGATTATGATGTATTTGGAAGAGTAGGAGAATTTTATTTTAAGATAGATGGACCCAAAACTTTCAAAGCAAGATTCCCAAATCAAGGGGTAATAAAGCTCCAAAAGAATCAGACTTTTACATCAAAAGCAGATTTATCATTATGGAGCCAATTTAAGACAGTCAAAAGGGGAAAAGAATCTATAGAACACTTAAAAGTAATTATACGAGAAATGGATCACTTGAAAAAAGACCAGACTGTAGCTGAGCGGGATTTTGAAATTAAACTTCCGCAGAAAACTACATATGAAATTGTTCAAGATGCCGATGAGAATATCAAGGCAAAAATTCGAATTCAGGCTACAAGAACAAGATATTAAATTTCTTTTTTTTCTTTCATTTTTATTTAAATTAAAAAAAATAGATGATTTTAGAGAAATATTTGTTAGATCTATCTCTACAATCTTTTTTCTTGCATTCGATAAACAACGAATGCGAAAATTACAACAAAGACGGCAATCACTATCTGAACAATTCCTACCAGAGTTCCTTCAAATAAATCACCTAGCGCTAATGAAATTATCAAAATCGCGATTTCAAACACAGCTAAGTAATTAAGGATTGCTAGAAATTTATTTTCTATAGCAGCAGATTTAGTATTAAGAGTATTTCTCTGTCTATTTAGTGTTTTCCTAATTCTCGCGATTACATCATCAGTTGCTTTTGAAAATGTAAAGCCATCTAATTTATCTATTTGCTCATTAAACATGCTTGTTTTAAATGTGCTTGTAAAGAGAAGCCGGGTTATTTTAGAAATTATTACATCTTTATTTAATTCAAGTATAATTCTATTAAGTTCAGTCTCTAATTGTTCCAGTCTATCTATTTTGTCATTTAAGGTTAATTCTTCTTCCAGTGCCCTAGTTTCTGAGATAATCCTATCAAATTTTTCAGCTACAACTAAAATATTCTCCATATGCATTAAAATCAAAAATCTTTGGACATTTCCAACTTCAGGTCCAAATAGAGTATCAATTAAGAAATTTTTCATTGTATGAGGATCGAGAAGACCTGGTCCAGGAATAACCACATTTCCCGCATGAGTTATCATAACAAATTCGTCAATATAAGGAGAGAGGTTTTTAAGGTTAATTTGATCCCTATACGCCACTGGATCTAAGACATGATACTTATCTGTTCTTAAGGTTAATCCAATTGAATACTGCGCATTTTTACCAATTTCTTCTCCAACAAATCTATAATCAGCTCTAATAAAATCTGGTTTAGCATCCCAAATAATCCAAGTGTGGTGCCATGGCTCTAATGACGACTCTAATTTTGATTTGTCAGGATAATTTGCTTTTTTCAACAGGGTTATAACATTATCTCTAATCTCTATAAATTTTTCAGTTATAGGTCTACTTGTACTCTGAAGAATCATATTAGATGGTTGAGAAATTTCAATAAAATCTTCAATTTTATGATAATTGTCAAATATTAACTCACAATGAATCACCAGTACCGATCCATAATGAATATGCCCTTCTAACCTAATTTTCCCTACTATATGTGGATCTGTAACGCAAGAAAATCTATCCGATTCCGCAATTTTGAAACACACTGGAGCATATTTATGAGATTGACTTGAAATCCATTTTAACGGTTGATCTACTTTAGTACCATCTTCTTGTGTAATTTTAAATCGATAATCTTTGTATAATTTTAACGTTCCTTCTTTTTCAAGAAATTTGCGTACTTCTGGGAGCTCAAAATAAAGACCTAATTCATAAAATTTCCAGAATACAAGCGTTACTTTAAATGTATATTCTTCTTCTGATGTTGAATATGTCATAACTATCCCATAAAAGTTTTAACTAAACCTAATCATGTCAATTATTTAAAAATTCTGGTTTTTATATATTTTTTAAACTATGAACAAGTCTCTTAGTAGTGCTTAGAATAAAGCAATTTTAATTATATGATATACTTTAATTTTATGATGTTGTAAATTAACTTTTCAAGGTAAAACTTTAAATGACTTCGGAATCCACAATTAATATCAAAATTGCTAGTATTGATGATGCTGAAGGGATTCTTAATGCTCTTCAGCAAAATTTAATAGAAATAAGAGATGTTGATGAAATCCCTCAAAAACAAAGAAAAAAATTAGAAGAAGAAGGATTTCTACGAAAAGAAGTTGATATCGATTATTACAAGGAGTTAATCGAAGATCTTGGTATCGACATTTATATTGCCAAAAATAAAACGGGCAAAATTATGGGGTTTATAAGTATTCATAGAAATAAGTACAAGATAGTTAAGGTTCGCGATGTCATTGGTAATCTCTCTTTCGAGGACAAAAAAACAAACCATTTACTTATTAACGAAAAAACAGAATTTGCTTACTTAGACCAAGTGAGTGTTTTGCCAGAATATAAGCGTAAGGGAGTTGGCACTACCATGTATCAGGAAGCTTTATTAAAGATTACAACCCCAATTGTCGCTTTTATCGTAGAAAAGCCATTATTTAATAAAGCCTCTGTTTATTGGCATGAGCACAACGGTTTTAAACTTTCCGCTATAAGCGATGGGGAATATAAAGGAAAGGCATTTAAATTCCAGATCTTTGTACATTGGAATGAAAGATAATAATGATCGTGGATTCTTACTTATTCCTTACTTTTGGTAAAGGCTGTTTAAGACTCATTAATATTTCAAATTCCTTTTTTATTTTAATGATTTAGTATAATATAAAAGCCAGGACTAGATCAATTGAAGAATAAAGTTAACAAATGATAAATCAGAAGATTTGAAGTTTAATCAATTATTTTTTTTGTTAAATTTGTTATTTTACATATTTTTTCTTATAAAAAACATGTTTTCCAAGGAGATCAAGTATTTTTTTTATATCCCTAATAGAAAAACCAATTTTTATTGATAAATCTTCTAGTGATAGTTCACCATCACAAATATTCTCTAAGGAATAAGATACTACAAGATCTTCCGTTGTCAATTCCCCTAATAATTCATCATCAATGTTTATAATTTGAGGAAATAACTCTACCTTTTCGATATATGACCCTTTTGAGAGATATAATGAGAGAAAACGTTTAATTTCATAAATTGATAAATTTGGAAATTCCACTGAGAGGTTATAGACTGTTTTGAACCCATCTATCGCCCCTAATAATTTATGTTCTATTAATTTTTCTTTTGGTAGCTCTAATTCTACCATTTCAGGTTCTAAATTTTTGGTTCTTATTAAATAGAATAAATCTTTTTTCGGTTCAAAAATATCATCTTCATAAACTTTTTCACTTAAAGTTATTAATTCACTCCATAATAAGCTTGAAATCATAGTTTTTATCTCGTCCAGGGATTTACTCAATTTTTGTGAAATTTCTTTAATACTCTTCTTCCCATCAATTTCTTTGATAACAGTTAAATAATTTTCATTCAAAATATTATTACTTACAGAAATATCTCTCATTTTTGGAATTTGAAACGAAAATAATTCCATTTTCTTAAAAATTTTTTCGATATCCTCCTTAAACGATCGAAATGATTCAATCTCGCCGTCCCAATTTTCTAATCTGTTATTAAATTTTAATAAAAATATCTTTAAAGTATCATTTAGAAAAGCTTTCATATCTTTATCAATGTCTTTTTTTTCGACAACAAGAACCCCAATTACTGGATTGATATATGAAATCATAATTTCAAAGAGTAAATTTAGAGGAATTGCTGGAAGTCGTCCAAATTCATCAGTATAACCCAGTTTTTCATTTAATTCTGAAGAAAAAAGAGAAATGGCAGTTATAAAACCACTAAAGAGGTCTTTTTGAAACATTTCAATATTTTTTTTAAAATTATAAGAAAATAAACATATTCCTGAAGAATCTATGACATAAAAAAAATAGGGCTTTTTCAATTTTGCCTCATCCAGTTATATTATTATAAAATATTATGAAAATTCGATTTAGGTTATTTTAACTTACACATTATGGCTATAACAAGCATCCCTTCCTTAACCATTCTTATATATTAATAATTTTATTAAAGAAATAAACGCTTGTTCTGTATTCACTCCATCTTTAGCTGAAGTTTTGATTTTTAATTTTACATTGATGTTATTTTCTTCCAAAAATCTCTTGACATCAGCATTCATTACTTCTTTTTTTTCTATTAAATCAATTTTATTACCAATTAATATGATAGGAATTTGTTTAACAAACCTAGACACCTCATTGTGCCACTTTTTAATGTTTTTTAGTGAAGACATTCGCGTAACATCATACAACATGAGAATTCCTTCGGCACCGGTGTAAAATCTTTGTCGAACCATAGCATATCTATCTTGTCCAGCAAGATCCCATATCATCAAATCTACACTATTCCCATTAATCTCAAGAGATTTTTTTGTTACTTGAACTCCCAAGGTGGGGACATAATTTGCTTTGAATTTATTTTCTACAAACCTATGAATTGATGTAGATTTACCGACTCCATAATCTCCACATAAGATAATTTTGAATACAAAAGAACCCAAATCTATTATTCCCTAATTTTGTGATAATTCTCTTTTTTGAAGTGGTAATAGGGTTGATAAATTTATATACTATTTTTCCGAAAATTGAAAAAAGAAGTTTTTTACAAATCTTCTCAAAAATTTTTAAAGATCTTTCAAATAATCTTTAATAATTTCCTCAAAATCAGAAAAATCATCTGTATTTTGATTCCAATTATCCCAATTGGCTAAAATGTTAGCATATTTCTTAAAAAATTTTATTGAAATCTTTTTTAAATCACCTTGAACTTTTTTTACTTTATCACTACTATTAGATGTTGCGACAAAATCAAACTGTTCTTTTTTTAATATCGTAAATTTATATGAACTTGATTGAAAATTAGTGAGACCTGAACTTGTAATTTCCTTCGAAAATGAAGTTAAAGCACTTAAAAGAGCTCCAAATAATTGAGCATGCATTTTTACATTAAAAACTCGCTTATACAGAACTTTTCCAGCTTGAGTTATTATCCAAAAATCTTGTACGACTTTAACCAAGAGGTTATCTATTAATAATTTGATTTTCTATTTTTAAATCTATGTATAACAGTAGTTTTTATTATTTTTGGATCCTTAGTATAAATTTCCTTTTTTTTAGTTAGTCAAGGATTATTCTTTATAACAATAATTTTTTTAATCCATTATAAATAATCCTTATCATGTTTGATGGAATGCTTTGATATTAATTAGGATTATGAAATGAGTCGACTCGAGCATCATAGTGCATTTGGTATTCTTTTTTATTATCTAATATATATAATTTGGACCAGATCGCTTATTATCCCAAGTTATTATTTCAACGCGATAGTTTACTTCTCATTACTTCCTGATTTCGATGCAATATATTATTTTATTAAGAGCAAAGGGAGATTAAAGCTCACCATGGAATACCAACATCACTTGAATTCCCTAACGCATTTTCCACTCATTTTTTCCCCAGTTATCATCCTTTTTGTAATAAGTGTCATACTCAATTTTTTTCCTCTTTACTTTTTGATTTCAGTAGTAGGGATTTACTGTGGTCATTTTATAATTGACACAATAGCAAGTGGGGATGGAATTATGTGGGGAAAAAATCCTTTTAGAAGAAAAAGGTACTCTCGATTTATTAATAAATATTGTGATAAAACAGATGGGTATCACGGGAGATATTGGGATGCTAGATACCGTCAAACCAAAATGGCTAAAATTGGAAATTATGCAGTGATTTCAGTTCTTATAATTATCATTTTCCATATTTTGGAGTTATATTTTTCACCTGATTTATCTACTAGGTACTCAAGAAGTAGTCTTTATAGTCTAATTTTGTTTTTTTTAATATTTCTATATTTTGGATTAAGACATCCCAAAGAAAAGTGGTTGAAAGAACCCCCAGAAGGGAGATTCTCAGATTACAGAGTAAATATGAAATATATTAATGGGTTAAGTGAAAAAAATAGAAAGAAACATATGAAAGAACATCAAGAACTGTTGGAACAATTTAAATAAATTAGTAAAATCCTTTAAATATCAAAAATAAGTTAAAAACTGAAATAATAAGTCAGGTATCATTAATATTATTCAAATCCCTCAATTTCAGGAGTGTTACCGAGTTTCTCAATAATTTTTATTATATCTTCGGCAAGTTCGTATCTTTCATTTCGATTTTTCTCGCGATTTAACCTTTTTTCAATTTGTAATGGAGTTCCGACAGATATTTTAATAGCTTGTCCTTTAAATATATTCAAGATTCTAGCCTTTTCCATTGATATAGCTATCGGTATAATTGGCGAATCAGTTGCAATTGCGAATTTAATTATTGCTGCCATTGATTTCACTTGTACTTCTCGATCGCGTTTACCCTCTGGCGTCATAGCAACAAGGTCTCCCTTCTGATTTAGTATGTTGAAGATTTTTTCGATCGGTTCAGTATCGTCTTTACTTTCAGTCCCACGAATCATACCGAGACTTTTAAGAACCGGACCAAGAATTTGATGTTTCATCATTTTTGGATCAATCATAAAATGTATTTTCCGACCAGATACTTGGCTGATTATTAACATATCGCGAATAATATCCTTTGCAACTGTAGTTAAAATCGCTTTTCCCCTTATTGGTATGTTTTCCTTACCCTCAATTCTTAAGTTCATAAATGCTTTAAAGAATAACCCGCTTAATCCCTTTACTGCACCATAGAGTACATCGGTCGCGATCACTTTCGGGTTTAACTTATTCGGATCTTCTGAAACTACTTGTTCTTCAACCATATTATATTTACACCCACATTAATATTATAATTTATCTATAAAATCATTAACTTCTTCCATTCTTTTTTCATAATATTCTTTTAGCTCTTTTTCTGATACAAAAGAGGGGATAACCTTTTCAGTATAAAGATCAAAAATCGTACTTAATTTAGTCTTATGTCGAAGGGTTTCGAGGAACTCTTCACCTAATTCCTTTAGTTGCTTTAGAAATTCCGTCATCGCTATTTTAACACCTAAAAAATCAAAGAATATGAAAATGCTAAATTATATCAATATCTACTAAATAAAGTAGAGATTACTTAGTTAAATATCAAATCAAAAAATAAAAATGTTCTCATTTAGAACTGAATTATAGAGAGTTTGATACTTAAGAAGATGTATTCCCAATTACAAATAAAGAATATGCAATTAATGTAAAAACAAAAAGGATAATAAAATATTATTTAATTTTTTTCTGTTTCCTTCTAATGAAAAGATAAGTCACGGCACATACTCCAAGTACTACTAGAAAAATGTCATAACCAGGTATGGTTGTTGATGACAGTGCTAAAGTTGCTGGAATTGATCTACTTGTAAAAAAAATTTCATAATCTGTCCCCCACATACCATTAGTGTCATCATCCCAGACTATGTGAACCTTCACTTTACCCACTGCAATTGCTGGATTAAAGCTATCTCCATCATTCCAATAAACACCACCATACCCATCTGAGATTACCTTAGGTGTAGACCAACCTAATGGAGAGGTGTATTCACCATACATTATTTCCCTATCTGTCCCCCAAACGCCATCCGTGTGATCTTCCCAGACCACATGAACTACATCGCTATTATCAACCGCAATTGCTGGGTCGTAACTATTATCATCATTCCAATATGTGTCATTAATTCCATCAGAAATTACGGTGGCATTGAACCAATCCGTTGCAGTTGTATATTTTACATACATTATTTAAATCATAAAAATGAAATAACAAATCTTAAATCTGCTAATGTTTTGTTAAAGTAAATGAAAAATAACCAAAAAGTAACTATATCAAAAGACGGACCTTATATTGTTTCAGGAACCATTCCACTAAAAAAAGAAATTGCAATTGTTGGTGAAAGCGGTGAACCAGAGGAATGGAAACAAGGAGAAACATATCCACTACAAAATTCCTATGCTTTATGTAGATGTGGAGAATCCAAAAACAAGCCTTTTTGTGATGGAACTCATATTACAGTTAAATTTGAAGGTACTGAAACCGCTAGTCGTAAAAAATACATGGAAGTAGCTGAAAAAATAATGGGTTCTGAAGTTGATCTAACTGATGCTCGAGAATTTTGCGTTTCAGCGCGATTCTGCCACTTAGGTGAAGGAATCCGAATTAGTATTAAAAATTCCCACAATCCTGTATCAAAAAAGAACGGTATTCAATCAGCCTGCAACTGTCCATCAGGAAGGCTAGTTGTTTGGGATAAAAAAACAAAAAGTCCGATTGAACCTGAATTTGAGCCTTCAATAAGCCTAATTGAAGACCCTCAAGCTAGAGTGAGTGGACCAATCTGGTTAAAAGGAAACATTCCACTTGAATCCGGAGATGGCACAAAATATGAAACCAGAAACAGAGTAACCATATGCAGATGCGGAAAATCAAATAATAAGCCTTATTGCAATGGTTCACATATAAGAGCCAAATTTAATGATGGGGATAGTAGTTTAAAGTAAATTAACGAATTAAGTCAAATCTCCTAAAATACCTCCCACTTTCCACAACGTGAGCCCCAACGAGCAATTACTTTATTCTCATCCTCCGGCATCTTGACTTGAACAATGGTGCAATTATTAGGGCAGTCACCGCAGAGGAACGCTGATGTTTTAAATTCTAAATCCCCTACATTAAGTCCACGGAATATAGTTTTTGTAGGATTATCTAAATAATAATCTCTCACTAGGATTGCCATTCCTAAGGCTCCCATTAAAACATTATATTTCGGGACGATGATTTCACATTCTAAATGTCTTTCAAAAGCTTCTACAATTCCTTTATTATAAGATACTCCACCTTGAAAGACTATTGGTTCTTCTAAATCTTTTCCCTTTGCTATGTTATTCATATAATTTCGGACCAGTGAATCACATAAACCTGCTATAATATCCTCTTTAGAATAACCCGCATTTTGCTTATGTATCATATCAGACTCTGCAAATACCGTACATCTTCCAGCAATACTTACTGGATTTTCAGATTTTATCGCATAACTCCCAAACTCTTCGATTGGAATGCCTAGTCTCGTGGCTTGATGATCAAGAAAAGAACCTGTACCCGCTGCACATATTGAATTCATCGCGAAATCTACGATAATATCATCTCGAAGAATTATAATTTTCGAATCTTGTCCTCCAATTTCTAATATTGTACTAACGTCTGGATACAAAGACTGCGTTGCTACAGCGTGAGCGATTATTTCAGTTTTAGCAAGATCACCACCAACAATGGCTTTTGTTAAATATCTTGCTGAACCAGTAGTACCACAACTTCTTATTTCATATTCAAGTAACTCGTCACTTTCCTCAA
Source organism: uncultured archaeon (assembly GCA_964486045.1). Classification (GTDB taxonomy): domain Archaea; phylum Asgardarchaeota; class Lokiarchaeia; order Sigyniarchaeales; family SOKP01; genus Loki-b32. Next base: position 9,127 of record CAZALK010000006.1, on the reverse strand, counting down.
CATTCTTTCTTAGACCTTCCATACCTGCCTTAGCTGATTTTATAGGTGAGCCTCTGTTACGTAGGAAGACGCTAGTAAGTAGATTACCCTCTAGATCCATTAAAACAAACTTACAAGTTACACTCCCAATATCTATTCCGAGAAAAGCGTCTAACTTTCCATCATCTTTTACAACTTTATCAGATACTTGTACCATTTAATCACATCTCTATTGAGTTTGAAGTAATTGAAAACATTCTTGAAAAAAGTGTGATCCATTTTTTGAATAAAAATCTTTCTTGTTTTCTTCAAGTGAAATTTTTTCAATTCCTAATTTATGTTTACGTCTTGATTCCATTAAGTCATAAAACGCCTCGAGCCGGGTGCGCATGCCCTCGTTCGCAGAACTTTCATCAAAAGAGAAGAATAATATCGGGAGATCATAGATTTTCTTCAATTTATTAGTTATAATCGTCCGAGCAGTGACTTCGGGCATGCAAGTAAAAGGATACACATGAAATGCACCATCAAATCCACTCTGGGCACGATCAATATATTCTCCTAGAACCCATTGGCATTCTCCTCCAATATCCATTGGAATGTACGGATGAGATAAGTGTTCTAACCATTTTCGATGAAAATTTAGATGAAATTTATGAGAAATCCAATCCCATAAGCTTAAATTTTGATGTATCTCTACACCCATTTCTCCGAGTTTACGTCTAATATCTACATTAACAAATGGTTCTAAACTTATATGAATTTCCCCAAAAACTGCAGCTCGTAAAGGAGTTCTTGTTTTGTCTACATCAATTTTATTAAAATCTTCCTTAATTACATTTTTAAACCTTCTTAACTCCTTAAAGGAATTAGTTTGATCAAGTTTATTTATTACGGCTTTAAAAACATCAGTTGTATCTCCTTGATTTCGTTCATAAGCTCGAAATAATCCTTCCGCTGTTTGGATATCACTCAGTAATTTTGCTTTTTTTAAGAAAAATATGACAGCCTTTACAAACTTTGAGTAGGCAAATAGATCACTTCTACCACTTAATTCTTGGAGAGTCTTAACCCATTTAAATTCAAGTAAGTCTGCTTGATTCAATGGGACTACTTTAATATTCTTGTAGCCCATATCGTGTAAAATTCTTTCCTGAACTGCATGATAAAAGCCGAATCGGCATGGTCCACAATCTATTGCCATCACTAAAGTATCTGCACCCTTTTTTATTGCATTTACAAAATCCCCCAAAGTTGCCTTAAATGGAAAACAAACGAATTCTGGGCTATATCTTACTCCAATTTTTATGGCTTCACGATTGGTTGGATCGGGAAGAACTACGTCGATACCAAGTTGTTCAAACAGTGTTTTAAAAGCAACTACATTGGGACCCATACAAGGAAAAGATAGAATCATTTTTGGTTAATTTCCTCAAAGTAATAATTATTTACTAATTTCTTTTAGATATAATTTCATTAATGATTGGTTAAAGTCAACGTTTATTTAAATAAACTATTGTTTTAATAACAAACCAAAAAATAAAAATATACCTATTACAATCAAATTATCAAAAGTATGATATCCTTATTTAATACAATTTCATTGCACTCCCTTTCTTGAGGTTTTGTCTAGCAATCATTAATGTAAACCACTAACACTTAAGAGAATTATCTTAAAGCAAAGACTTATTTATCCTCATCTTGAATTAATTCTTCCCTAAATTTTTTACCCTTCTCAGTAAAATGAAGATTTGGAAACCAATGGTTCATCTTATTTTTCCCAGGTGCTACTTTTCCTTCTAAGACAAGCTTCCAGATCTCATCTTGTACTTTTAAAAAATCATCATCTTCTAAGTCTATTCCAGATTCCATTCTATCAGAATTACTTGATTCAATATAATTCAATTTAATAGCCATTTGTTCTATCATTCCAAAAAGATCACTGTATTTACCAATTGAAACGTAGTTATTTTTTATTAACTCTTTTACTATCAGATTAATTTGATTTTTATCCAACATAATAACACCGTATCATTTTTATTTAAATTATCTTTATGTTAATGTTTTATAACTATACATCTTAATATTGCATCCCCATTTTTGTTAAAATCTATTATAAAAGAATCAACATCTCTAATATTTCCTCCCTTATCATAAACTAAAAATAATATATTCTTCCATTTTTTAGAATATGGATTTATATCAGCAGACATCTCTTCAATTATTTGGCTAGCTTTACCTTTTTTATCTAGAAATTTTACCTCTATTGCTATATTTAATTTCTTTTGAGTAAAATCAGGAAAGAATGTTTTTTCTGAAAATTCAATATTTTCTTTTTCTCTTAAAAAATTGTATCCTTTAACATCCAAGAAAGTTTCTAAATAGTTTTGAACATCTTTTTCACTTTCAGGATCACTTTTTACAATTTTTCTAAAATTCTTCTTAATATCTTTAATTATCTCAAAGAAATCAATTGTAATTATACTCTTATTTAGATCTTTAGGATTTTCTATTAATTCCTTAACTTCTTGTATGTATGCCAATAATGTTTGTTTTACGGTAGGTATTAACCCCTTAGCTTCATCTTTTAATCCACGGGTCATTAACATAATTGGAAAATTAGCAATAATTTGATAATTCTGAAATATTTCTATACCCCATGGTCTTCTATAATAAATAATTCCATGCCCCAATTTCATCACATCTTTTTGTATTCTATTGGCATTTGCTTGAATGTATTCTTATTCTGCGTTTGTACTTTCCCGATTTTCAATCTTTCTTACAATAATAAGATATTCTTCTGCCTTCACAAGACTTGCTTCTAAATTTTTAATGTCCATAGGGATTCTATTTTTTCGTTGATTATTTTATTATTTAATTATTTTATTTTTAGTCGGTTAATTCAATCCTTAACTCGATTAATGTACTCTTTAATTTAAAAATATTCAACTAAGTATTTAAATTGATTTATTGAATTATTTAATTATTAATATTATCTTTCTATGAATAAAGAACATTTTAATAATTTCCAATAATCCACAATTTAGCATCTATTTTTTATTAATGCTATTCCTATCTATATTCCATTTTTATAACTAAATATTTACATCACATTAAACATCCGTTGACTTTGATAAATCTAAAAATTAGACTCCAAACCCTCTTTAAAAAAAATTGAACCAAATATAATTAAACCAAAATAGGTGATTTGAAATAGAAAAAACTGAAAAAAAAAATGTCATAGATACTTGTCCTATTCAATTTCCTTGTATATCTGAGCAATTAGGATATTGATATCCTACTTCCCCTCCCTTTGGATTTCGCCTATAATATTTATTCATCATATTTCTCTTTTCTGCAAAAATTGTATTCCCATAACGAGGAAAATATTCGGTACTACCTCTAATATCTTCTTAAGCTTCTAGATTTGCTTTTAATATTGAGTTTTAAATTTTCTTCAACAAATAGCACATAAGTGGTTATTAAAATAATTGGATTATGAATTTTTAAAATATAACCCCAATGTAAACTAATTTTCAAAAAACTAATTATTATCTTAATCTTATTCACTAAAAGACGGAGATAGAATCACCCATAAAAATTATAATAGATGATTAGATCACATGTATTTTGCATTTGTTGATGAATCTGGAACTCCAGATCCAAGCGATAAGGATAATAAAAAAAACGTTTGTTTCATATATTCGATTTGAGTTTAATTTAAAATATAATATTCTGCGAGTGAATTCTTTCAAATTGCCACTAACGAATTTAGTAGTTAAAATTATACTCTAATTATTGAAATTCATTTATTTATGAACCAATACGAAGATGTAAAGTTCTCTCCCTTCTAAAATACCATACACCCTCAAGATACAACTCACCTAAAGAATGACCCCAAATCTCATATGTCCCATCATATATCTTTTTGTATCCTTCAAAAATACACTGAAAAAGATCAAGGCGAGTAAATCCGCTTTCATTTTCATACATAAAGTATACTTCTTTATTTAAAGGATAATCAAACTGGATTATAATTTCTTTATCAAGGATTACGACTTGTTCGCCATCAATTATATGATTTCTTGTGAAACCATCATCATAACTAATCACTTTTATAGTACCGGGTAAGTTTTCATCCTCGAGAAATTCCATTATATTGAATTCTATTATACCTTCAGTAAATTCAACTATCTCTTTTGCTTGTCGAAATTCTAATTCTATTTTTTCTTTTCTTTCTTTACACATCCTCCATAAAGATAATGAAAATGATGGAGCAAAAGGTTCTGGTCCTGAGCGATAAATTGGTCCATTAATATTATCCAAATACGAGAAATATTTAGGATATTTTAAATAAGGTTTTCCTCCGAAATAGAATCGTTTTCCAAACTTGTAGGGCTTTTTGTTAATTTTAATACCATTTCTAACCATGGGGATTCCAAAAATTTGTAAACCATCGTAAAATATAAAATATTTATGCATTTTTAAGAATCTAATATATTCTTCCGGAAACGAAATTCCCATCTCGGATTCTAACAAAGAAATCTCTTTTTCAGATGCCCCTGTTTTTGACTTATCATTTGAAAATTCTGTTAAAAATTCAATAGCTCTGGTTATTCGGTCTTCAATATTTAATTGGACGGCATCTGAAAAATCAAATTTATATTTATTTTTCATTTTCAATTATAATTTGTTTTTGTCTTAAATGATTTCTATTCCGTGATTCTATTTTATTTTTATTCCAATATAAATCTATAAACTCTTTCAAATCATAATGTCTTATAGATGATCAGTTTTTCATGAAATTTTTTTATTTATTGTAATCAATTGCACTCTGTTAGTTTATAAGTTGTGCAACTATTTATCGTATTTAAAGAGCAGATTCATATGCTTAGAATTAAAATTAATTAAATCTGTACATTTAATTCGTCGGTTTAAATCAATCTATTTACAGACAAACACTCGCATTTATTAAACCCTTAATGATAAATATATTTATTAACATGACATTTCTATAAAGACATGTGAAATAGATTATCAATTAAAAAACGAAATTATTTCACTTAACTATGACAAATGCAGAATTTATCAAAATAGAAGACATAAATTTTGATTATTTTATTGGACCTTTGGTTAAAGTCAACGTTTATTTAAATAAACTATTGTTTTAATAACAAACCAAAAAATAAAAATGTACCCATTACAATCAAATTATCAAAAGTATGATTTTCCTTATTAAAAATTTCACTCACGAGTAACGCTTATTTACATAAATTGAATTAACAAATAAAAATATTAAGTTAGATTACTACTAGATGATTAAGATATATGAATTTTAAGTTTTGAAATTAAATTATAGGGAACCTAATGAAAAAAGAATTTAATATAGTTATAGAACAGGATGAAGATGATTATTATATTGCCAGCGTTCCTGAATTACCCGGTTGTCATACACAAGCAAAATCCTTAGACGAATTAAATAAAAGAGTAATTGAAGCCATAGAATTATACCTTGAAGTAGATAAAGAGCGATTAGGCAAGGCTATTAAATTTATAGGATTTCAAAAAGTAGAGGTTTCCTTTGAAGAAACTTAATCCGTTGCCTCCTGATAAATTAATTAAAATTCTTAAAGCGCAAGGATTTAAAGAGATAAGGCAAAAGGGTTCTCATAAATTTTTTCGTGATTCACAGGGGCGTACAACTGTAATTCCTTATCATAAAGGAGAAAAAATAGGAAGAGGTTTATTATCAAAAATATTGAAAGATATCGATATGACTCGTGAGGAATTTCTTAATCTTAAAAAATAGAAATTGCTAACAACAGGTTATCAAAAGAATAATCACCCCGCCTAATAATAACAAAAAATTAGCTACAGAAATTCTCCGAATTAATTTTAGAAGTTTTTCTCTCTCATCCGCTGGATCAAGACTCTTTAGTTTAAATCAACCTTGACGCTGTTAGCTATTCACTTACTATTGGATATAATTACTTAAAGTCGTGCTCCTTGTAAATTTTAAAATCAAAGCATAAATTGAGATTGAAAGAGTGAAAAATCCAAATGACCATCCTAGAAGATTTGTCACTATGCTATAATTAATAGAATCAGATATCTTTACAGAAATAAGGAACCAAAATCCTAAAGAAATGCTTATAACGGCTGAAATAAAGAAATAAAACTTTAAATCACTATAAATAGGTTTTTTTAAAGATATTTCCTGTTGATTTCGTTTCTCTCCTAATCTACTTAATTTTAACTTTTTCATTAATCTATTTTTTTTCACTTCTTACAATCTTCAAATTTATAATCCAATTTTAAAGGATATACTGCCTGTAAGGATTAGTAACATTATTATCATAATAGTCAATCTAATCTAGGTGAAAGATTAAACAATATACTTCATCACTATATCTTATTATAAACTAAAAATTTAATTCTTTCAAATCTTAAGATTCATATAGGGTTTGGGAATTTAAATTAGTAAGATCGGTTATTAATCTATTAGTAATTCTCTAATTATTATAAACTAAGTATCTTGCAAGACAAACATTTTATTTTTATATTATTAATCATATTTTTCAGTTATTAAGGCAAAATAGGTATAAATTATCAATAATATTATACTATAATCATCTTAGACAAAAAATTATTAGAATAATGACAGAATCAAAAACGTCTTCAAGTAAATTAATAGTCGAATTTAATTTAGGAGAAATTGTAAAAGCTCGAGATAGATTGTGGCGTATAGATCAAATTCATAAAGTAGAAAAAGAAATTAAAGAAGGAAAGAAAAAATTTATTTATTATTCTGTTAGTAATATTACATGTTATGTTACAAAAAGTACCTAAAGTAAAATATGGGTATGTGCGTCATTTGTCTGCACATATTATTAGTTCCAACAATCTAATTAATGGAAAGCCGGTGTATTATTATACTAATCAAAATCACTTTTGCTTAGCGTTCTGTCCGTTGTAGTAATCATGTTTAGTAAGAAACTGAAGAAATCAAAAATGAAAAAGAAAATTTAAGTGAAACCAATCAAATTCACTTCTTCTACTATAATCATTATGTTTAAATGTGATTCAAAAAATATTTTTTTAGGTATTATGTATCAACTTAATTCAAAGTGAATTTTATAATGGTTGTTATTCGCTTCTTAGGAAATGCATGTATAGAAATAATTAGCAAACGAGATCATATAATTTTTGATCCCGTATTTCTCTCTCGTCCAATAAAAGGGATTGAAAAAGCCTTTATAACACATCATCACTCAGACCATTTTACTATTGAGAATTTAATTGAATTAAGACAAGATTATGTATTAACTGGTAAAGAACTTGAGGTTTATGGACCATTCAGTCTTAAAAAAGAATTTAAAACTGATTTTACATTAATTCAACCTACATCAAATATCAATCTGAATGATGGATTAGTAAGAGTATTAGAAAATAACTGTTGGAAAGCTGAAGGATGTGTAGCTTATCTAATCGAAATAAATAATAAAAAGATATTACATACAGCAGATTCAGCTACGTTTTCAAATGAATTAAAATCTCTTAAAGATGAAATTGATCTGTGCTTTGTTGCCTGTTTTGAGAGCAATTTTAATGATTATCTAAAATTTTTAAAAAAAATTACTCTAAAATTGGTAATTCCATATCATTTTACTACAGAAAAAGAAGGTGGAGCTAAAAAATTAACAGGATTTCTTCTTGATAATGATATTAATTCAACTTTTCTTTCAATTGGAAAAGAATTTGAATTTTCCTTTTAGGAGATATTAGGATTATAAAAAAACTATTTAATAATTTCTTACCGAAATTGAAGTTTAAGTTTAAATTCCCTTTTGGAGTTAAATTTATACTTTATGAGGAGATTGTGCAGATTCTTAAGAAGATTTTTATGTCGAGTGATCTACTAGAAGAAGATAGTAGATTTTAAAAAATTATATTTCTTCATTAGCCTTTTCTTCCTGTCTTGGCTTTTTACCTTTTTTATAACTTTTCATAAATTTTTTATAATTGATTGGTTATAAACCTAATTTTTGTAATTATTTTTCAATTTCTAAATTTTGTTTAAACTTGAGTTATAAGACTGTATTTTAATATTTTTAACCGAATAATAGAGAAAGACAAATAAAAGCAACCAAGTTAATCATAGTATTTAAATTATCAATTAGTTTCTATTAGCGTATAAAATAAACCATTTATTAAAAAATTATTGAAATATAACAATGATACAATTATATCATCAGAAATGTAAGTGTATCATTACTATATCTTTTTAATATGATATAGATATAGCATTGGGTAATCAGTTAACTGTGATATAAATATATCAGTCAATTATGATATTTTTATAGCATTTATATACTATTTTCTTAATATAAATATTAAAGTTAAAAAAAAAGAATTGTTAGAATGTCCGTTCCAGAGAAAATTATTGAAGTATTAAAGAAACAAAACCGATTAACCATGGAAATTGAAGAGTCGAGTTCTTGGGGAGCTCAGCCTCTAAAGTCTTGGGGAAATAGGTTTATTATTATTTTTAATTCAATTCTTATAAATCGAGGCTTCTACAAAAATCCTAAAAAGAATAAAAAATTTTAGAAATTTAATCTTTTTATGTATAATCCTCTAAATAATTATTGAAATTTTGTTTAATTGTCTCTTTTGTAATGGTATTTTCTCTTAGGTCTATTTGCTTCCAAGTTATTAAAGATCGTATTCTCCAAATTTGGAATGAATAATTTTTATTAATAATCCAATCTATTTTTTTAAGTTTATGATTGTTTAGATTATTTACATTAAAGAAATGATTTATTATATCAATTAGATTGATTCTATTTTGTTGATGTCTTTTAATTGTTGCTCCCAGATGTATTACCATATGACATTTATAACATAATGGAATAATGTTTATTAATTGTTGTAATCCCGTATTGTAATGAAATTTCCAAATCTCATGGGCATTTAATATTTTATTCTTTCAAGAGATGTGGCATATATAACATGTATAATCTGCTTTAGCATATACTTTTTTCCTTAATATGTCCCATAATTTTTTGGGTAATAATTTGTATAAAGAATTTTCAATCTAGTATTGAGAAACAACATATATCTCCCTTTAAATAATTCGGTGTTAACA
>CAZALK010000005.1:0-254712 GCA_964486045.1 uncultured archaeon | reverse complement strand
ATATAAGAATAAGCTAAAAAAATAATAAAATTAAAAGTTAAAATTTAGTCAATTAGACCTTTTTCTTTTAATATCTTTCTGATATTGATGAATCATCGTGAAATTGATGTTTCACGAAAATAATTTTTAAAATAAAAAAAATGGGCCATCGGGGGTGGATTCTGACGAAGGGAATCCCAATCATCAATTGAACCCCGGATCTCAGGTTTTTACTTTCTCGGACAATTATACTCTTGTATGTCCGACGGTCATTTATAAGACCTGCGCTTGTTGACCAAGCATATAAAACCTTGTTAACCAGGCTAAGCAAATGGCCCTGATTGTTAGAAACACAAATTTGCTATCTAAAGTATCTCTTATTATTACTGTTTTCTATTTATTAATTAATCCGATGGCTATTAATCTTAATTGTGTTTATATTCTAATTAAATAAGAAAAAAGATAAATATTTTTTTATTGAATATTTTTTTATTGATGTAATCTGTTATATTTATAATATGAAAAAATGAGTGTTAAATAAACCTTCAAAAAATATTGATTAAGTGAATAAACCATGGCTGAGATGTTAACGGATCTTTTACAGAACATCTATAAGCGGATAGCACAATTAGGAAAATCAATACAAGACCTAAATACATCACTGAATGCTCTCAATGAAAATATTGAGGAAAAAATTTCAAGCCTTACAGAGAAGTTGGAGGAATTTTCAAGCGAGATTAATGTAACTCAAACGAAGCATATTGATGCTGTAAGAGAAATAGGCAAGGGAACAACAAAGGAATTGAAAGTTATTCAAGAAGGATTAGGATTGGATGCCTTAAATAACCTAATCAAAAAACTTGAAGATTTTTCAAATCTCTCTGAGGGGCTTTTGAATCAAGAAACTGTGAATCTACTATTATCCGAGGCAATCGATTCTGTAAAAAGTCTTAAAGATTCCCTCAAAGAAGAGGAAATAATGGAATAAAGTAATTTATTAATAATTAATTGGTGAAAAAAATTGGCAGAACAATTATTGGAAGAGATGATCCAAAAGATAAATCAGATAATGGGCTCATTAGATGGAACAATTGCTCAAATTAACCAAATGAGTGATTCAATAACTAATATGACCCAAAACTTTTCTGAACAAACGGTTTCTATAACAGAAAATATAAGGCTTATTGTAGAAGTGTTGAAGCAATTCAGAATTCAATCAAGTAAGAACCTCCAAGATTTAAGTGATGATTTTAATAACCAAATAAAAGAACTTTGGGACGAAAAATCAATTGAAGTAATAGCTGAGGAAGAAAAGAAAGCTATTGATACAATAAAACAAGCCTCAAAAACAGTTGCAGATAATCTATATTATGCCCAATTATTAAATATAATTCAATCGATAAGAGAAGAAACTAACAGAATAATCGGTACCAAGGAGTAAGAATAAATTTAAATAAACTTTCATTCAAATGAATTTTTCACTTATAACTAAAGAGGTGTTTAATTTTAGATGCCAAGTGGCTGTTTTGTAATATTACTCCCCACAGATTCCGACTATCAAATATTAGGATATTATTTTAAAGAAGGAAAATCAGATTTTGAAATTTCAAATGATCTCTTCTTGAGATTAAATCTGGATCATTCAAAAAGCGATTATAATCTGTTAAAGCTAAAAGATCATCATATTTTTTCATTTAATTACAAATTTAAAGGAAAGAATGCCAGAAAAGCTTTAGGAGTTATAATAGGGATGTTATTAAATGAAGAAGATGAAACAGAAAAATTCCGATCCTCTCTTAAAGAAGCTGCTGAAGTATTAGAAATGCCAAGTCTTAACATCTTAGGTATTCCTCAAGAGAAGTTTGAAATTATATTGAAAGACATTTACCTCGAGCATTTAGAACCATTAATTGATATCCTTCAACCTGAACAATTGAAGAAGAGTATCATTAATATAACAAAATTCATGCTGAGCGGCGGAAAGAAAGAAAGAAAAATAGCTCAAGACTTATTAGAGAAAATTGAAGATGGAGAACACAGTAAAATCTCTGAATTCTATATCACAGCTGAAAATGCCATAAAAACTGAGGATCACGAAAAAGCAGCAAAATTTTATTTCAAAGCGGGGGAATTAGCAGAACAATTATATATAACAGATATAGCTGATTCATTAAAAGAGAAAGGAGAATTTTCAAAGCGCACTCCTGAATTATCAAAGGAGAGGGAAAAATTGGTCGAAGAAGCACGTAATTCATTAAGGAATGAGGACTTTCATAAAGCTTATATTACATATAGACGTGCAAGTGAAATTTCTAAAAAGTTAGTGCAGTTCGATAAAGAGGAAGAATATAGGCTGAAATCAAAAGCTCTTGAGGATTTCCATAAGGTAGATCAAAAATACCGGAAGAACTAATTTTTATCATTTAATATTCATAAATTTTTTCTATGAATATATCTTGTTGTGTTTATAAAATAGTGAATAAAAAGTTCTCCTAAAAAGAAATTCATCCATCCTTTTTGAATAACATGGAACACATCATTGCATTATTAACAGATTTCGGTCCGAAAGGTCAACATTATGTAGCTGTCATGAAAGCGGTTATATTGAATATCAATCCCAATGTAAATATAATTGATATCTCACATGGAATTTCTTCATATTCAATAATTGAGGCGTCTTACATATTAAAGACTACCTATAAACATTTTCCAAAAACCACAGTATTTATAATTGTCGTGGATCCTGGAGTTGGTAGTACTAGAAGAATAATAGCACTTAAAACACATTCAAATTATTTTTTCATTGGTCCTGATAATGGGATTTTCCCAAATACATTTGATATAGTGGAAATATCCGAGTGTATTAGTATTCAAAATGAGGAATATTTTAATCAACCTGTCTCATCGACATTTCATGGGAGAGATATCATGGCACCAGTTGGTGCTTATATCAAGAGAGAAAAGAACTTTCCTTTAAGTAATCTGGGCTCAACATTTGATTTTAATAGTCTAATGAAAATACCGATTATTTTGAAAATAGATTTAGTAAAAAGAAGTATCTTGAGTTCAATTCAATGTATAGATTCTTTCGGAAATGTGACAACAACAATTCCTATGATTGGAAATAAAATAAAAGATTCAGATTTAATACTAGAGGATGACCAAAAAATCTCCATCTTTATTAATGATAATAAGTATGAAGGGATATTTTCTTCTCACTTTTCAAGCGTTCCTAAAGATTCTATGTTATTTCTCGTTGGATCTACTGGTTTTCTTGAAGTTTCGATAAATCAAGGACACGCCGCAAATATATTCGATTTTAAAGTAGGAGACATTATAAAAATAAGATTATAAGAGGAAAAAAGTGATGGAAAAAGAGATCGTGGCCTGTATAAAAAAGAATAACCTAAAATATTTAGAATCAGGTCAGATATCTAAAGTTATATTTCCTTTGGAAAGACAAGAAGCACATAAGAAAAAAATTATTCACTTAATTACCCGATTTTTCATAATTTCGCATTCATCTAATGGGGAAATTAGATATTTAGTCCAAAAAAGAAGTAACAACAAAGCAGAGTATCCAGAATATTTCACAGATTCATCTTCTGGGCATCTATTATGGAAAAAAAGTATGGATCTTAAGAAAATAAAAAAGGATGCCATGAGGGAACTTGAAGAAGAATTTGGAATCCCATCCAGAGCACTAAATAGGATCAAATTTTATGAATTAAAGAATGAAACTGATGATAAAGAAAGAGAAATAAGCTATGTCTTTTTTGGATTAGTAGATTATGATGTAATTATAAAACCAAATCCAAATGAGTTAGACATTAAAGGAAGCAGATTTTATGGAAGAGCTGAACTTGAAAATATATTAAAAAATGAAAAATCTATCGGATATACAAAGAAAATTTGGAAAAAGCTATTTACTACTGACATTAATTCTCTTTTTGAAAATGAAGCTGTACCAAAATTTTCACAAAGTAATAATAGTGCATTATTTATCGGAAGATTTCAACCTCTTCATCATGGACATATATATATTCTAAAGAATATATTGAAATCATATAGAACAGTAAAGATTGGAATAGGTAGCTCTCAATTGTCAAATACATTTAATGATCCTTTTACGAATATTGAAAGGCGAGAATTTCTCCAAACTACTCTTAAAAAAAGACATATCTCTATTAAAAGATACGATATCTACGATGTTCCTGATATTTTTAATGCAAAAGAATGGGTAGATCATGTGGTGTCCATTGTAGGAGAATTTGACGCTATTTTTTCTAACAGTGATTGGATTAGAGAATTGTTTCAGAATGAGGGTTTCAGGGTGGGGAAAAAAATCACAATTTTTAAAAAAAAATTCAATTCAAGTAATATTAGACAGTTAATTATTAAAAATAATAAATCTTGGAAACCTTTAGTACCTAAAGAGATTATAGAATTAATAGAAGAGTTTGATGGAATTAATCGTTTGAAATCTCTTATTACTGCTGATGATTTATGAAGATTATTTTATTATATGAATATTTTAATAAATTTTAAAATAAAAGAAAAGAGAAAAAAAGAAAAATATTTATTTAGAGAATTTGGAAAAATGGTAAGTTCTTTCACCATTTACTTCAAAATAACTCAAATTTAATTTTTTTTTTTGTTAATTAATATTATTAAAATAAAAGTTTAGTTTCTAAAATATATGAGAACTTGGTCATATACCATTATGGGTTGCAGCATGGCTTCTACATATTGGTTTCAGTTTTCTGAGTTAGTGGATTCTTCTTTGAATGAAGTTGAGAGAAAGGAATTTCGGTATATTCCCGAGAAGAGATGGAGAACTCTCATTAATGAACGATATGAAGATCTAGTAGACATTGCTATTAGTCACAGGTCTATGTTAGCTTATCAAGTTCTTGGTGTTTTTTTGATGAAGTTTGGGGCAAGGATGACAAATTGTTTGAAAGAACTTATTCTAATACATTCACGTTGGGAATATGAAGAGAATCAGTTATTTAATGAGAAAGATAGGGCCGAGAGGTTTTATTATCTATCTGAGTTTCGTACGAAAATTGAATCGTATCAAGAGGGTGTAGAAACTATAATTACTTGGGAGACACAAAATCAAGTTGTAGAAAAAATGCGTAACCAAGGGCTTATCGATACAAACTATCCTTTAATTGTTGCTCCGAATAAGACTTCAATTGATTACATTATCAAAAAATGAAATAAGGGATAGTTTTTTATAATTAATTTCTTTAGCTCTTTCTTTAGGAAAATTTTTAGAACAAATTCAAATTATTCAAATTATAAAAAATGTTTCTTTTGTGAAGAAGTTGAGATTTTTAGAATTAGACGGTTCTTTCGGAGAAGGTGGAGGTTCCATACTTCGAATTGCAATAGGATTCTCTTACTTATATAACCTTCCAATTAAAATAAGAAATATTCGTGCTAATCGACCCAAACCTGGGTTAAGAACACAACATTTACTCGGTCTAAAAGCTATAGCAGAATTAACAAATAGTAAATTAAGCGATTGTAAAGTAGGGACTGAAGAACTCATATTTATTCCAAATCCCAATCTGGAATGGAAAGATCACATTCATGTAAATATTAGCACTGCAGCAAACGTAGGACTATTATTACAACCAATTCAAATAGCAAGCCTTGAAATTAAACAAAAAGAGAAAATTGAGATTTCTCTTAGTGGAGGTGGAACCCATGGCAAGTATGCTCCGAGTCTTAATTATCTTAAGGAAGTAGTTTATAAGATTTTCAGCAGGTCTGGAAGTAAAATTGATTTAGAAATACTGAAACACGGATTTTATCCTAAAGGTGGAGCTAGAGTAAAATGTACCATATTTCCTTCAAAAGTAACTATAAATCCAATAAATTTGACAGAATTAGGAAATATTAATTTAATACAAGGAGAGATTATTATCACTAACCAATTAAAACGAAGCAGAGACAATGTCGGAACAAGAATTAGAAAATCTATTCAACAACAGATTAAAAGAAAATTAAAAATTGAGACGGATATAAAATTCCATTGGGTATCTTCTACAAGTCCGGGGGTGGGTCTTTCATTATGGTCTTGTTCCGACACAGGGGCAATAATTTCTACAGGAACAATACTAGGAGAAAGACATATAAAATCTGAGGATTTAGGAATTAGCGCTGCAAATGAAATAATTAAGTATGTTGAAAATGACATTCCCGTTGATAACTATTTAAGCGATCAGTTAATTCCATTAATGGCTTATAGTAAAGAACCTTCAAGAATAAAAGTACTCCAAATAACTAACCACACAAAAACCAATTTAGAATTGCTTAAATTATTTACTCGAAAAAATTACAAGTTTATTAAAAAGAATAGTCACTCCATCATAGAAATTTTTTAAAGTGCTTATTGTTTTTGGATTAAGATACAATTAGATAAGAAATAGTAAATAAATCGAATACCCTAAAATTTTTGATTACTGAGATCTCCCAAGTTTAAAAGAAATCTTTAAAAGATTAATTTATTATATGATTATTAAAAAAAGTAATGAACGTGTGAGAAATTTTTGTCCCAAACAGTTGCTTCTTTCCAACGTTGTCCTCGATGCGGAAATGAGAATACTTCTGATAGTTTTGCATGTAATTTCTGTGGTTTTCGATTAAAGATAGAGAAAATTGAAACAGTTGGTTTCTTTAGAAGATATGAGGCAGAATGGATTAGTCCCTACCCATGGTATTTAAAAATTCTCTATCTTTTCATAAGTCCCTCTCGTAGCTTTTGGGACATCAATCATAAAAGAAGTAAAGCACCTGGCGGTTTAATCTTATTTTTTAGCTCTTTACTTTATGGAGTTATGGGCTTAGCACTCTTCTCCCACTTTAGTTTTCCTGGAGTTGAGGCATTTACGTTAATTCAATTTGTTTATAATATAAGTTTTTTCGCATCATTCTTTATTTTTGGAATATGTTTTCAATTTACATTTTTTGCAATTTTAATTTGGTTATTTACTAAGGGTGCAAATTACGCCGTTGGGTTTAGTCAAAGATTAGAAGCACGTTTTGGAGGATTAAAGGAATCTCAAGAGAAATATAAAGAAGCAGAAATTAGTCCATTTAGTATTTATAAAGGTGGTACTATGCTCCAATTAGAAGCATCCCATAAATTTAAAATGATGTTATGCGCGTTTTCTCCGTTCTTATTAATTAATGCAATCAAAGCTCTTATTGTTTTAGTTGGATTCCCTCAGATAACAGTAACAGATGTTGTTGGTGCTTTGGACCAAATGTTTAACTCTAGAATTTGGGCAGTACTAGATGTAATAGATGCACTTACAATTGCTATTTGGATTCCTATATTGATGACCTTGGCAATAAGAGAGTTAAGCAATTCTTCAACAACTCGAGTATTAATTGCAACTATTATTATTGGTGCTATAATTGCTATTTTATTCTATTTCTTGCGCCCTACATTATTCGGCTAAATTTATAATATAATATTTAATAAAATTTACAAAATATCTTATTTTTAATCTGTTAACAATAACATGGTAAGAGATAAATTTAACTCTAGCAAGGAAATTGAATCGGAATTATACGCATTAATTCATACCATTCTTAACGCTTATAAAAAATTCGAGAAAGGTGTTATTAATAATAATTTCTTCAGAAGAACAGTTAAAAATGCAATTAAAGAATTATTAAGATTTAATTTCTATCTAAATGAAAGAAAGATTGATCTTTCCCTCCTTCTTCAGAAAATGAACTTTATGGAACAATACTATAATGCAATTGACATAATCAATAAACTTTCTTCTCTGGAATTCGCTCATAACGCCGATGAGAGTGATTTATTGGATCGAACAATTGTTCGAAGGAATATAAGCTCTACTGTATTAGAACTTCCGGGTATCACTTTAGAAATAACTTCCTCATTTATAACATTGATGGATGCCTTGAAATTAAAAGGATTGCATAATATTGAGCTTATAGATAACCTTTTTAGAGAACTAAAAATTAATATAAAGAGATTTCCTGGAATGGATGATCTTCGTATAAAAATTAAAAGGATTTATGAAAACACACTAGCTAAATTTAAAAGTGAAGACAGAGGAATTATATCTAGTGATGAAATTGGAGATGAAATATATCAAATCTTCAAGGAATTTCAAAGCAAATTAACTCTAAAAGCATAAGCAAAACAATAAAATTAATATTCTTTTCTTATTTTAACATAATATTAGCTTAATTAATATTCCCCTATAATAATACTCTAAGAGGTTATTTAAATTCCACGTCCAGGTTTGAGATCCAGAAGCCAAGCTAGGAAAAAATTAAGAACACCAGGTAACAAAAAAGTTACTCATTATTGGAGAAGAAAACCTAAAAGAGCACATTGTACAATTTGTAAGAGACCTATTCAATCTATTCCACGATTGCGCACCTCAAAAATGAAAAAAACAGATAAAACTGCTAGAAGAGCAAATAGAACAGAAAGTGGAAGGTATTGTTCTTTATGTCTGAAAACTTTAATAAAAGAGTCAATTTGGAACTCATAATTATTTTTCATTTAATCAACTTCTACTATTTAAATATTAAAGATATATTACTTCATTTGAGATTCCATTAATATTTAAAATTTATTTGATAATGATCTTAACAATTTCAGGACTGCATGGAACTGGTAAAAGCACAATTGGGAAATTGCTCTCTCAAAAATTAGGATTGAAATATTATAGTACAGGACAGGATTTTAGAGATCTGGCGAAAGATATGAATTTTACATTAGAAGAATTCACAGACTACGTTGAAAAGAATCCGGATATCGATAGGAAATTAGATGATAAAATAATGGGGATAGCTTTAAAAGATAACGTAGTAATAGATAGCCAACTAAGTGCCTACAATCTTGAGTCAATAGCAGATTTTAAAATTTTATTAACTTGCTCATTGAAAATAAGAGTTAATAGAATGGTTGAAAGAGATAATTCAATGTACGATGATAAATTAAAGGAGACAACCATAAGAGAAAAATCAGAACTAGCTCGATTTAACAAACTATATAATATTGATCTAAATAATCAATTAAAAATAGAGGAGATCTATGATTTGATTATTGATACAGCAGAATCGACTATTGAAGAAATTTTAGAACTGATATTCTCTGCTTTAAAAAAAAAGGAATTATTTTAACTGTATTAAAATCCTGTAAGACACAAACTAAACACAACAAATAACTTGTATCTTAACATTCGTATAGGCTCGTTTAACGATTAAAATGGGACAGTTTATGCATTTTCATATTTTAATTTACAATTAAAGAAGTTTAAACAATTACATAAAAAAAATAGGATAAAAAAAAATTATTTTATAGGGAAAGAAACAATTTCTTTCATTTTTTTGTCTAGTTTTGCCTTTTTTATCGCGCTTTCAACTTCTTCATGGTTAGCGCTTTTTTTAATATCAATTGTTTCCGGAATTGGCTCAATATGATTATAATTGACCCTTCTTCTTTTGATATTTAAGCCATCAATTAGGAGATAATTTTTATCAATTATGTCAATGATAACACAATAATGTCCAGCTTCTCTGCCCATTGTTTTAACGCAGAGCCTTCCTATATCATACACGCTCATATGTAATTTGTCACCAAATTATTTGTTTAGTTACTGGTGTAGTATATTTCCAGTAAATTACATCAATTTGAAGTAACTTAGTAAATTCAAGTAAAAATAAATTATTTTCGATTTTTATTTTCAAAATTCATTAGATAAAATATTAAAATTTTGAATCCTTATATTGAAAATAATACTGAAATAATCTGATCAGATTTTTTGCAGACATTGCCTAGCGGTACGGCGCTGGCTTGGAGCGGGAATACTCCCAGAAAGCCAGTGTGCGAATGCACTCGGGGGTTCGAATCCCTCTGTCTGCGTATCATTTCTTTATACTCATAAAAAGAAGTTAAAGAAATACTCCCCGTTGCTTTATTATACATGAATTCAATAAGTTTGTTTTCAAAGTTGAATTTATTTATACATCTGGAAACTCGATACCCTTAGCTTTAGTAGCGCCCATCATCTGCCCCATTCCACCTGATGCCTGTGTCTGTAACTTAAGTAACCTTTGAACTAAAGTATTAATCCCTAAAGAGCACAGAAAATACCATGCCGTAAAGTTTATCCAAACGGGTCCTGCGCTTATAAAGCCTCCTATAAGTGGGAGATCATTAGCGTGCATAGGACTAAGTGCCACTTGTGCACCACTAAAAATAGTATTCAGAATACCAAAAATTATAATCATAGGAAGAAAAGTTATACAAGTTGGTTTCAATCTCTGAAGTGACATTTTCTGCTGCGATTGCTTTAACATTGCTTCTTTACGCTCCCATCTTTTTCGTTGCTTTTGATAACGTTCTGGATCAATTTCAGCTAGTTCAACTATCTTTTCTTTCTCTTCTCCATGACCTTTGACTTGTTTTTGCTTACGCTCAAGTTCATCAGTATCAACTAGCCACCTAGTTAAGAAAGCACTTATTAATGCGGTAAGACAAGATAAAATTAGCACAAAAAACATTGATATTGGTGGTGAAGAAAGCCAATCTGCAAAATTGAATGTTAATAAAATCATTATTATACTTTAAGTAAATTAAAAACAATTATAAACTTTATAGAAGGAACCCAAATTCATCATTACAATCGTATTAATCCATTCCAAGAAGCAAATACATCAACTAACCTACGTTTAACTTAATTTGCGATAGATAGCTAATACTGCTATACACTTTTGAAACGCATGAATTATATTCGAACAAATCTTCGGTAAGATCGGAGCACTTTAAAACAACGTCTATCAATATTATTTCAGGTGAATTAAGTTTATTTAAAGAGTTAATTTTATTATTAAATTCTAAAATAAATTGGGTTTTAAGTTTTGGTCTAGTTGTTAGAATTTCCATTAAAATTGGATCGATTATTTCTTTAAAGAATGTCCTATTATATTTTGAATTATATTCACTGCTATAAGCTTCATAATTCAAATCTGGATCGTCAGTCCATAGCTTTACCTCAAAAGCTTTGAATAATTCTTTAATAATATCCTCATCAATTAGAGATATGGGAATTTTCAGGTTAAATTTTATTTTATCCCAAATATGTAGGTAAAAATCATTTTCTAATATATCAGCTTTGTATTGATAATAATAAAATGAACATAAATCTTCTAATTTAATTCGTTTTGCTAGATCCATATTTACTTCCCCCTTCTCTAATTGTTCTAGATAAATATCATAGATATCCTTGAAAAAATTATTAAAATCAATGTCTATAAGCTTTTCAATTATTGCTCTATTAGAAATAAGTTTATTATAGGTTTGTAGTGCTTCTTGTTCCCCCATATACGCAAGTTCATTAAGAATAGGAAATGTAAAGTCGTAATCAGAGATATTGATCTCATAGTCACTTTCATACCAATTTCTTAGTTTGTCAGCTATAGAATCGAATTCACTTCCTCTACGGGAATACTCCATTAACTCTAATTCATTGACACAAATTAAAGTATATTTATTTACTAACTTAATTGAAAGCAAATGGTTAATATAAGTCTCTTTGGTGACTTTTCTGCTCCCTATTTCTCTCTTTCTTAGCTTGGTTGTTCCTAAATATTTAAATTCGCTATGAATCATATATTTCTTGCTGAAATTTATGTTTTTGATAATATTTAATCATTATATTATAAGTAAATTTATTAATTTAAATCAATGTACTCTGAATAGATTTAGAGTTCGGATTTTCCGGGATGAAACATCTTATAAGGTGACTCCCAGAGAGTCCATCTTTTGTCAAAAGCGAAGTAGATTGACCTATTAATCCATTCCAAGCAATCCGCGCATTCCAGGATATTGGGCGGCGGCCATTTCTTTCGCAAGGGTCTCACCATATTGGTGAATAATACCAATGCTTATTAATAAACCTGTACCGGATGTTAAAGCTCCTAAACTATCTGCGAAGAAACTCAGTGTAGCTATAAGAATTCCGTTAAGAATCACCAAGGTCGGGATGTACCGTTTTAATATCCGTTCCAATATTTTCTCAGAGCTCCTGAATCCGGGTACTTGCATCTTTGAATCTATTATCTGCCCTGCTATATCGCGAGGCGCTAATCCACTTACTTCCACCCACACGCGTCCGAGTATTATACAAAGGAAGATGAAAATAAGTAAATAAAAAACAGCCCTAAAGGGATCTGCTACTAACTGAGCCATTCCTAATGGAGGTGTAAGCAAATAAATTAATCCCCCTGTAGGTACTAGCTGACCACCTCCTCCACCTTGCTGCGACTTAAAAACTCCTATTAGGTCAATCCACATATCGGGGATAAGACCTCCATTACTTCCACGTATACCAGATGCTGGTCCAGCAAGTAACTGCCCAAAAAATAGAAAATTTGCATATAATGCATTAACTAGTATTACAGGAATATTTGATACATACAGTAGTTTCATTGGATATTTACCTTTATATCCTCGATAGCCTCGATATGTAAGGGGAATTTCTACACGGGTTGATTCAAACCAAACGACCAAGAAAACTATACCCACAGTAGTTACGATGCCTAGTAGTGATGGGAGTGATCCCCTAAGAAAAAGATCTCCTACATTAGTATTAGGATTGTTATCAAAGATTGCAGTAAAAAACGCAATAACAATTCCTCGTGGTAATCCATCCCCCTCAGGGGGAGCTGGGGTAGTAATAAAACTGAAACTATTCCAAAATATTTGACCCGCCACACCAGCAGCAATAAATAAGGATACACCACTACCAAGACCCCATCCTTTTTGAAGTAATTCATCAAGGAGAATTATAATTACTCCTGCAAAAAGTAATTGAACAAATACAAAGACTGCACCTTGAATCCCTATTTCTGATAAACTTCCAAAAGCACCACCGAGTAAATAAGCAATAGCATTAAAAGTTGTTAAGAATATGGCAAGAACCTTCTGAGACCCACTAAATAAAGCTCTATCATAGGGATCAGCCATATTTACATTTATGATTTTGGAGCCTAATAATAATTGCATGATAAGTCCTGCAGTCACAATAGGACCAATACCGAGTTCAGTAAGTGTTCCCCTCTGGCTTGCGAGAATTACACGTAACCAATAAAAATAGTCAGTTGAATCTTCAATCTGAATACCATAGAGAGGGATGTTTGACATTATTAAATAGATAATTAGTACAACAGCGGTCCAAATAAACTTCTCTTTAAAAGAAACCTCACGTTGAGGATTTTTTATTTCGGGCATTGCTTTTACGAATGGTGCGAAGAATTTAAGGAATTTTCCTGCCATATTTATACAACAACGGATGTCATTTTAGGTAAATTATCGTAAGATTATCAATCATATAATATTAAAATCTCAAATCTAATCAGTAATTTTTAAAAAATTGAATTAAAAAAAAAGTTTTTGATTTGGGGAGTTCTTTCAAATAAATTAGTTTATATGAAATGGTTTCTCAAAAAAAATACTTAAAGATTATTATAATAAATAAAAAAAAATAGTTGTTACATCTAATACCAAAAATTATTACCAATTCTTTAAAAATTAGGCGAATTCCGCCCAATCTTAAAGATTGATTATAGAGTTTTTCCAAGCTCCATTTTCAGTTAAAATAGGCTTCCAATACCTGTAGGCTCTTCTTCAACTTCTTCTTCTTTTTCCTTCTTTTTTTCCTTCTTTTCCTTTGTTTTGCCTCCAGAGGGAGCAGCCACAACAGACGCAGTACCAGCAGACTTTATGATTTCATCAATATCTGCTTCTTTTAACCCTGCAATTAGTTTAGCTATTTCTGTTTTATCAGTTTTTCCACCTGCGGCAGTCAACACTTTTTCTACATTTGCCTCGGTAATTTTTCCTCCAACTTTATGAAGCAATAATGCAGCATAGATACTTTCCATTACTTAAAACCTCCAATTTAATACTTTTAATTTTATATTAATTTTTTATTGTTATTTTTTTTTTTTAACCGAATAATCCACCAATTCCCACTTCTTCCCCTTCATCAGGCTCTTCTTCTGCTTCTTTTTCTTCAACTTCAGGTTTGGTTTTTGTAGGTATAGTGATCCCTTCACTAAATATCATTACTTCAAGTGTGTTAGCTTCAGCCGCAGCTTTTCTAATATATTCTTCATGTATATTTTCTATGTAATATGGCATCTCAAAAGCAATACCAAGTGCTGCTTTATAGGCTATTGTGACATCTCGTTTAAACTCTTCTACATCCATATATAGGATATCAATTGGTACAACTTCCCCATCACTCCAAGCAAAATGTATCTTTATTAACGATTCTATTGGAGTTATCCCTAATTTTTTCAGAACGGCTGCTTGTTTAACAGAAACTAAATCTCCTGTTTTATGTGTTCTAGTATTTTCACGAATGTGAATAGTGTCATTGATTATTCTTGTAGGGAGTTTTAAAGTCATATTCAGTTCGCTAATTACTTGCCCTGTAGGTAACCCAGTATCTCCTTCTGGAACCCAGATATCTACTGGTGTTATTTCATTTGGCCTTGCTGGAACCATCCACTCATTTTCATGAAGGATCTTTTTTAACTCCATAAAGTCAAGATTTGTAAATACCAAACTTGATTGACCAGGAATATGATTTGCCAATTCATCTAAATTTGATTTCTTTGATCTTTTTTTAAATTCCTGGATCGATCGTAGCTGTAAAGATTTTTTCGACATTCTAAACACAGATTTTCCCCTTAAAATCTTACGAGTTGATTGAATTTGTATATCATGTATGTGACCAACCTCGATAACAGCAACATTTTTATATTTTCCAAATAAATCTAATAATATGTTAACTTCCTCTAACTTCCAATCGGGAATATGCTTCTTCTTTATCAAATTACTAATTCACCTCTAAAGTTTTTAGAAAAGCTTCATCTACCTTACATGGCCTCCCCATTGAACTTTTTAAATACATTGATTTAAAGTTATTGAACTTATGAGGCATTTGATCAGCAATAAAGTCAACTATAGTTTTGATATTTTCAAATAATTTTTCACTATCCATTGATTTTTTCCCTATTTTAGTAAAAATGATTGGTTGTTTCTTCATTTGAATTCGAACTACTTTTTTATATCTTTCGAAAGCAACTTTTAAATCATCGGCAGTAGATATAATTCCATAGCCAGTAGGGAAGGGTTTAGGCATTTTTCCTAAGGGGCCTAGAAATCTTGCTAAGTAACGTGCAACATCTCGCATCATCTTCGCCTCAACTATGAAAAATTCATACTTCTTAGCAAATTTCTTTTTATACTTTTTTTCTTCAGTATTTAATTTAATTAGCCCTTCAGCATCAAGAGTGTCTATATCTGCCTTCTTAGCTTCATTCAATATCTCATCTGAAGCGATCACACATACACTTGGTTTTTCACCAGCAACCACTTGATGTGAGAGGATAATTTCTTTATCAATTCGGTTTTTAGGATCATTTAGATTCACATCCTTTATGTTAATAATAAGATCAATCGTTTCATCGAACTTTCTAACTTTATCTTCAAAACCTTCTTTCTTAATCAATGAAAAATCTATTGCGGTACCTAAGGATTTTTTTAATAATTTATCATCTACCTTCAACTTTACAATACACCTTTGATTTTGTCATCAAATTCTCCATTTTCTAATTTTTTTTGAATTTCTCTGGGGTCTTCACCTTCAACTGTAATTCCTATAGATAATGCAGTCCCTAGAGCTGTTTTAACAGCAGATTTAAACGTTTTATCTAAAAACTTTCCTTTCTTTGCTTCAACGACACCAACAACCTGCTCAATCGTTAGATCACCAATTTTTTCTTCTGAACATGATGAGCTCCCCTTTTCTACTCCAGTCTCCTTAAGTAATAATGATGCTGTGGAAGGAGTTTCAACAAATATCTTAAATTGTTTTGTTTCGGGATCACATTCTATTCTTACCGGTACAGTTAAACCCTTAAAGACCATTGTTTGACTATTTATTTCGTCAACAACATCTTTAATGTATACATCAATAATCGAGGTGATTTACGTTTATGCCTGTAGGTCCAACTGCGGGTCCAATGGGTGGCCCTCCTGATGCACTACCACCAGTTACAAGAGCCATTACAACAACTTTTCCTTTTTCACTCACATAATCTCACTACTTTTTCTAGTAATTTTAAATTCAAAATCATTTAAGACTAAGAACGCTAAATCAAGATTATAACAACTCACTTCAATATATAGAGTATATCGAAACCGCTTTAATTTGCGTCCTAAGTCCTTTAAAATGTTATGAACTTAGTGAACTATAAAATAATTGAGAATTAATAAGTTTTATTATAATGAACTTGCTTTAAAACCTACAACAGATTCTTCTGCCATAATCAAAATTATATTTTAGGAATTCGTCAGATAAGAAATTCATTACTAGTTTATAATCTAATCCAACCTTTTTTACAATATCTTCAATTTCAATACCCGGGGTTGAGATTAATTTCAGAATTTCTTTTTTAGATTCCTCACTTACTGATGGTTCCATGATTTATTAAAAGTAGTCACTTATAAAAAATTTAATTCACAAATTTTATTATTTCATCAATAATTTTATAATTTGGGATAACTAAATCTGCAGCACCAGTTTCTGCTGCTGCTTTTGGCATACCATATAGAATACTTGTCTCTTCGGATTCAGCTATAGTTCTACCTCTTTCATATTTAATTGCATGAAGTCCCGCAACCCCATCTTTTCCCATTCCAGTTAGCAAAACTCCAAGTGCTTTATTCTTAAAAATTCTAGCAGTTGAATAGAATAAAACATCAACAGAAGGTCTACAGAAATTTATGGGTTCACCTTCAAATGTCCTAATACAAGGTTTATTATTCTTTACTGTGACTTGCATATGCTTATCCCCAGGGGAAAAGTAAATGGTTCCCGGATGAATTTCTTCATAATTATTGCCCATTTTTACATTCGCTTTGCAAACAGCTTTTAAAGAAACAACAAATTGTCTCATAAAAAAATGATTTAAATGTTGTACAACTAAAATGGGGGCTGAAAAGTATCTAGGAATTTCACTTAATATTAATCTTAGTGTTCTAGGACCCCCCACACTAGCACCAATTACCACTATTTTGGTTTCTAATTTAGTAAAGGTAACTGGAGCGAATTCTAAGAAATATTCTTCTAACCGTGGTTCAATAGTTGGTTTAAGTTCTGGATTAATTTCTGTTTTTATTCTTGTGTCTTCAATCTGACTCGATCTAGTTGATTCTTGTATCCTTAATTTCTGACTTTGGCGAATAAAAACATTTTTATTCATTATTCTTGTCTTATTATCAATTTTATGAATTTTAGGAATATCCACCATTAAAATTTTTGAAAATATGTTTTCCTTAATTTTAGGTAATTCATCCTTCCAAATCCCATTGGGCTTCAAAATATAATCATAGGATTTTAATAGAATCGGAACTTCAAATACATCAATGTTTTTAGGATTGACGTCAGTCAAAACAATAGTACTAATGAGATAAAATTTCACAATGGGATAGAACTGTGTATACCAATCCTTATTATCAAATTCAATATCTAAAATTAAAACATGTGGATTTTTTTTTTTTATTACATCGATTGCTTCACTATCGTTCCTTACATTACCAACTATCACTATTTCCTTGTGAGATGCAATCATTTCAGAAAGAAGAGTTCTACGAAATGCCGATTCCGAAGCAATTAAAACTTTCTTTAGCATTTTTGAATTTGAGTTATTCTTTTGTTTAATAGAAAAAATAAAAATTTAAATATATGTCGTAATGAAAAATAAGGGTTGATGCTAGACTATGAAAGCAAAAGATTTCTTAATCTTCTCTTTCTAAAACGACTTGATGAGTAATTGTCCCAATATTTTCTATTGAGGCTTCAATAATATTTCCCGGTTGAATTGGTCCAACCCCGCTTGGTGTACCTGTTGCTATAATGTCTCCTTTTTCGAGAGTTAAAAAGCTGGATAAATATTCCATAATTCTTGGAATTTTAAAAATCATGTGTTTTGTGTTAGATGATTGCTTTATTACTCCATTAACTTTTAATTCAATATTAAGATTATGAGGATCTTTAATTTCATTTAGAGGAACTACGCGAGGACCTATAACCGAGAATGTATCAAAATTCTTACTTCGATACCAAGGTAAATTTCTGTTTCTATCTAAAATTTGCATTTTTCTAGCAGTTATATCTAAAAAAATAGAAAATCCCTGAATAAAATCACAAGCTTTAGCAGATGAAATTTTTTTACATGTCTTCTGCATAATAAAAGCAAGTTCTACTTCATGATCTACTCTGTTGAATTCATCATTTTCATATAAAATTCTGGGATAAATTATTGGGTTTCCATCAGTTATAATTGAGTTTAGCGTCTTAACGAAAAAAACTGGCTCAGTAGGTATAGGAGAATTTAGTTCTTTAGCATGTTCTAAATAGTTACGACCTATACATATAATTTTGGTTGGTGCAATGTCAGTTTTACCAATTCTCATAAATTCTCTTCTTCTCCTTCTAGAATTACTTTATTTGCTAGAGTACCAATATTTTCTATCGTTGCTTCAATTAAATCTCCAGGTTTAACAGGTCCTATCCCTGCAGGAGTACCTGTAGCAATTATATCACCTGGTTCCATAGTAAAAAGTCGGCTAATATACTCAAAAGTTTCAGGAATCTTAAATAATAAATATTTTGTATTTGAAGATTGTTTTAACTCTCCATTTACCCTTAATTCAATATTAAGATTATGGGGATCATTGATTTCATTAACTTTTTTAATTACGGGGCCGATTGGTCCGAATGTGTCAAATGACTTAGAACGAAACCACGGTTTTTGGGAAGTTATATCCTTTGTTTGCATTTTACGAGCGGTCACGTCGTTAAAAACGGTGTATCCTAAGATATGATTGTATACGTCACTCGCTGATATATCCTTGCATTTATCTTTCACAATAAACGCCAATTCTACTTCGTAATCAACCCGATTATATCGTCTATTATTATATAAGTATTTTGGGTATAAAATTGGTTGGTTATTTGTAATTAGGCAATTAAGTGTTTTTGGAAAGAGTAATGGCTCTTCCGGTATTTTCATATTAGTCTCTTCGATGTGATCCATGTAATTTATACCTAAACAAATGATCTTTGTTGGGCTTATTGTAAAATCTCCTATTGTTATCATAAAATTATGCTCTTCCTACAAATATATGAATAAACGATAAATTAAATAAGCTAATATTACTTATAGATTTGATGGATGGCAATAAGCCCTTAGAAGCAGCAATTACTGACGAAAAATTAAGAATTATAAACCAAATAAAAGAGATCTATAATTTTATTCAACTTAAGAAATTTTGTAATTTAATACCCGAAGTACGTACAAATATTGCTGGGGCTTTATTTAATGCCACGAGAAGGGAAGATGTGGCAGGTATTGATGGAAGGATTACTATTGTAGATGGAATGCCTAAAGCTGCTGGAGAAATTAGATTTGGGGTTGCTGAACACACAGCCAGATTGGTACTTACAGCAAAATCATTTGATAAATCAATAAATTTTGTTATGAACCTGAAATTCACACCTGAAATAATAAAAAAGATTAAAGAAAAAACAGATTTAATGTTAATAGAAATTTTCCGAGAGGCTGAACCCCAAGAAACAAAAGATAAAGAATTTTCAACAATGCAGTGGTTAATTAAGGAGAGTTTAGAGAAGAATGGGAGGATTCCAGATATTATTTGGGACAAGGGATCTATTGGTAAAGAACCAATGATCCGTGTATTTGGAAGGGATTCACGTGATATAATTAAAAAACTAGAAAAAATTATCAAAATAATTTAAAGAGATACCCTAAACCTTTTAAATTAAATTAAACTAGAAAAAAATGAAAATACAATCTATTAGGTTTTTTTAAAATGAGTACTAATGAATTAAGTGGGAAAAAAATATTACGAACTGGTATATCCAAAAGAGTTGCAACTTCAGCTATCATGGTAGGAGTTGGGCTTGTCTTAAGTTATTTAAATCCATTTGCTTACTTCACAATATTTGGTGCGAGGATTAATCCTTTTGCACACATTGTCAATGCAATTATGGGTGTTTTAGTAGGCACTATCTTTGCATTAATTACTGCTTCAACAATAGCAGTACTTAGATTTTCATTAACAATAGGCTCAATTCATGCTTTTCATGGAGGGATGTCTGGAGCGGTTGTTGTAGGATTAGTAGCATACTTATTATGGAAAAAATCACCTAAATATGTAGAACTTGCTGCCTTATTTGAACCAATTGGAACAGTCTTTATAGGGGGAACGATCGCTCAGTTAATTGCACCAATAGGGGGTATTGAAGGTTTATTTACTTGGTGGGGATTATTTGCGGCTAGTTGTATTCCTGGGAGTATTATTGGTTTTATAATTCTTTTAGCATTAAAGAAAGCAAATATAAACAGAGAAGACTTTTTTTAAAAATAAAATAGAATATTTCTAATTTTATGATTTTTCTCGAAAATTTAAATTTCAACGACTTAATCGACCACCACACACTATTATATGGAGAAACTAATACTAAAAAGACTTATTTTGCTTCAAATTTTATTCAATTTCTTGTAGAGTTAAATAAAGTTCATCCAAAAGAAATTAGCATCTTAGATTTTGCCCCCCCCTTAAGTATGATAAATAATTTGAAATTCGGTGGCAAAATTCAGGATTTTTACGATGGAGCTAATAAATGTAACAATATCTTATATAAAGGAGAAATTATACCACCGCGACTAAAAGCCAACAATGAAAAAGAGGTTTATCAAAATGCATGTGAAAATTATAAGAAGACATCTAAAATACTTAATTTGTTCAATGAAAAACCAACCCCCGTGCTCATTATTAATGACATTTCGATATATCTTCATGTTGGAAGGAAAGAATCACTATTAACGGCAATTGAAAAATCTAAAACCTTTTTTGGAAACTCTTATTATGGTTCCTCCATAAAACGGGATTTTGCTAAACTATTTAGCAGGAGAGAAAAGAGAAGGGTAGAAAATTTAATAAAAGAAGTTGAAAAATCTTATTTCACGGGTTAAGTTTTTTTTAATGTATTAATTTATCTCTTTAATTATTTTAGATGTCTAATCTAAATATTTATATAATTAATAAGGAAGCTCGAAATGAAAAAATTAATATTATTTGGACCCCCCGGGGCTGGAAAATTTTAGGGAGCGTCCCAAAATCCAGAAAAGGTACATTTTCCGGGCAAATCAAAAAAGTATTACCAGATATTATCCATATCAGTACAGGAGATATATTTAGAGAAAACCTAAAAAATGAAACACCTTTAGGATTAAAAGCAAAAAGCTATATGGACAAGGGAGAACTTGTTCCTGATGATGTAACCATCGATATAGTACGAGATCGGCTAACTAGGGAAGATGTGAAGGCAGAAGGTTTCATTCTTGATGGTTTCCCTCGTACAATCTCCCAAGCAAAAGCATTAACAAGTATAACCGAAATCGATTTATTACTTCTCCTAGAAGTCCCAAGAGAGTTAATTATGAAAAGAATTTTAGGTAGATACTCCTGTCCTAACTGTGGAAAACTATACAACAAATATACTCTCCCGCCTAAGGTAGAAGGTTTATGTGATAAATGCGATTCAGAAATAAAGTTTCAACAAAGAAGTGATGATAATGAAGAAACGCTCAAAAACAGGTTAGATGCTTATGAAGCAAACGCTGAACCAATAATTAAATACTATGATGAAATGGATAAGATCAAAAAGGTAAATGCTGAAAACACCTTAAAGTTCACAGAAGAAGATATAAAAGAAATAGTAGAAATTTAATTTTATTAATGTGTTTGTTTTTTATCATGAAATACAATATTTGTGTGCCGATTCCAGTTAAATCTATAAATATCAGCGAAATCGCTCCTACTATTAAAAAAGTTGTAGAGCTAAACCCAAATTTAATCGAATTAAGATTAGATTATATGACTGAAATTCAAAAAATTACAAAAGACTTTGTAGTAAGTCTTTTAAATCGAATTCAACCCAAAATTCCAGTGATATGTACGTTAAGAGATCGCTCTGAAGGTGGGCAGTTAGAAATTGATGTCAGTGAGCGAGTTCAAATAATGAAACTTCTAATCGAATCAGGACCACGATATTTTGATATTGAAATTAACACAGAAAGCAGTATTTTAAGCGAAATAATTCAAATAGCTTCAAATAATAAAGTAAACCTAATTTATTCTGTACACGATTTTGAAAGAACTCCTACTTACGGTGAAGCTATCAAATCCTTAGAAATTTTTTTGAATAAGTTGAAAAATGAGTTGCTTATTGACCACAAGATAATAGAAAAAGGCATCTTTAAACTTATATTTACAGCACAATCTTTTGAAGATAATTTAGTCCCTTTACAACTATGCAAAACAAAATCTAGCAAGAAATTAAGAATAATCTCCTTTTGCATGGGTGATCAGGGATTATTTTCAAGAATTTTATGTAATTTTAGCAATTCTTTTTTAACATATAGTTCCTATTCAGAAAAAACAGCACCAGGTCAAATAAATATTACTAAACTTAGAGAAATTCTGAACTTATTAAATTTTAGTATTTAACTCCTTTCATATAAAAAAGAATTAAAAAAAGAAGGGAAAAACCTTATCTTTCTTATGATTAGGTTATATTACCTATAGTTTAATCTCTCTAATGTTATTTTATGCCGTAGCAGATTTAGAAAAAGTGGTTCCACAGTCGCCACATTTTATGATGCGCGCATAAACTGGAGTACCCTGCTTCAGCGGAAAGTTTAAATAACGTTTCCAATACTGTAGTAAAGAATATTACTCTTATCGGGTTCATCATGGAGCATGCGTGGATTCTCATTGTTACATTTTGGGCATTTAGTCCTTTTATATTCAGTCATAGTCTTAACTCTTAACCAATTATTTTACATTATATTAGTATGTTTTAAAAATTTAAACTTAGGTTTTTAGATAGGTTTTTTTTACAATCTCCAAAACAATATCATTAATTTTCTTACCAGTTGTTTCGATAATAAAATCTGCAGCTCTATCGTATAACGGATTACGGAATTTTAGAACATTTCTTATTTCACCTTTGGGGTCCTCTTTATTAATAATAGGTCTAGTTTCCTTTCCATTTTTCATAGCTCTAGTGTATATCTCTTGAATTGATGCTTTTAATAAAATGATATGGCATTTTTTTTTTAAATTGTCAATATTTACCTTATTTAACACAACACCACCTCCGCATGAAATTACAACATTTTTTAGCAAGGAAACTTGTTTACATGCGGTTATTTCATATTCTCGAAATTTCTTTTCACCCTCTTCAGCGAAAATTTTTGGGATATCCTTTCCGACATTCTCTATTATTATTTGATCTGTTTCAATGAAGAAGTATGTGCTTCCTAGATATTCTACTAGTGCCTTCCCTACTGTAGTTTTCCCTGTTGCCATAAATCCAATTAGCGTGATATTACTTTTAGACATAATTCCTCTAACTGTATAATTCAAATATTCATAGAGATCATTCTAAAGATTATGATAATGAAAATCCATGTTTTTCTATTGCTCCTTTATTCAAAGCAATATAATTGCCTGAAACATAAGCGAAAAAATTGAATTTATCAGGATCCAGTGAATTATTCTTAACGAATTCTTCATCAGAATGAACGGCTACTACCTCACCAAAATAACATACGTGAGTGCCAAGTTCTAACCTATTGACAACCTTACATTCCATATTCCAAGGGAATTCCTTTACTAAAGGCACATTCACAACTAAAGCTTTTTCTTTTGTTAGATTTAACTCTTTCCATTTATTCACATTTCTCCCAGATCTCGTACCACAATAATCCATTTCTTTTAATTGATTGATAGTTGGGTAATTGATCACGAATTCTCCAAGCTGTTCTATTAATTGATAAGAGTGACGAACGGGTTGTATAGATATAGCAATAATTGGAGGCCTTGAACACACTTTTCCAACATAAGCAAGAGTAATTAAATTGGCTTCATCTCCTGTACCCACAGAAATTACTGCTGCTGGCATAGGGAAAGTGGTTAACCCCCGACTTAAAGATATTTTACTCATTTTCTTATTTTCCTCCTAATATTCCTTGATAATGGCTAAATAATTATAAATTACATTTTTTCTTAAACATATTATTAAATAAAATTTAAAACTTCTGCTTTAAGGATGTCTTCTGGAAAACTTATTACTTCAAAAACCAAGATTTTTTGTGTTATTGGGCACCCTATTGAACATAGCATGTCTCCTATTATGTGGAATCCTGCTCTTCAAGAGCTAGGGCTTGATTATGTGTATTTGGCTATTGATGTTCATCCAAAGAATCTTGAAAAAGCTATCAGTGGCATAAGAAGTTTGGACATTAAGGGTATAAATGTTACATCACCTCATAAGGAATCAATTATTAGATACTTAGATGAAATTGATCCAATTGCTCTAAAAATTGGTGCGGTAAACACAATAAAAAACGAGGAAGGATTTTTAAAAGCAAGAAATACTGACGCTAGCGGTGCTAAAAAAGCTCTCCTAGATATAGGGTGTAAAATATCTGGTAAAAATATTGTTTTTTTAGGATCTGGAGGTGTGGCTAGATCTTTAGCATATATTATGGCAGAAGAAGCCAATCACATTATATTGACTGATTTGGTTGTTGAAAGAGCAATTGCAGTTGCTAATGAAATTAAAGAGAAAATGAACGCAGATATTGAAGGAAAAATAAGCAACAAAAATAATATTTACGAAGGGTTAAAGAAAGCAGACATTCTTATCAATGCAACCCCCATAGGGATGTATCCTAAGGTCAAAGATACTCCTCTATCAAAAGATTTGCTCCATGGAGATCTTTTTGTATTTGACGTTGTTTATAATCCGCTAGAAACGAGATTGATTAAGGAAGCGGTAGAAATTGGATGTCAAACACTAGGAGGTTTAGATATGCTTGTTAATCAAGGGATTTTAGCGTTTGAATGGTGGACAAATCAAAATCCTAATAGGAGTCTAATGAAAAAGAAGATTATCGAGTTTTTAGGGATAAAATAATGAAAAGTAAAGAAATGCCTATTGTTTCATTAGCTCGAAATAGTAATATTCTTAAATCAGTAATTTCATGCCTTGATAACCTTATCATTCCTGATATGACAGGGAAGAACATTTTATTAAAACCTAATGTCGGTAGAGATGCTGAACCTCGAACGGGTATCAATACAAACCCCGATGTAGTATCCGCAATTTATAATTACTTAAAGGAACGATATAACGCTAAATTTTTCATTGGTGATTCTCCTATCATAAATACAAATACTCAGATGGCATTTGAGAAGTCCGGTTATTCTAATTTGTTAGAAGATAAAGATCTTCATTTTTTAGATTTGGACGAACCCCCTCCAATCGTAAAAAAGATCCCCCAGGGGAAAGTATTAAAAAAAATAAGACTTACAGGTTATTTGAACGATATTGACTATATTATATCGATACCCGTACTTAAAATGCATATGCATACTGGTGCCTCATTAAGCTTCAAAAACTTAAAAGGATTGATTCATAAAAGAGATAAAATTACATTACACCACCTCCAAGCCCCTAATTTAATCGATCAAATAAGAGATAAAATAGAAAAAGTCAAGGAATTAGATATTGCCATAGCAGATCTTGCATATATAATAAAACCTTCCTTAGCTATTGTAGATGCATCATACGTCCAAGAAGGAATGGGCCCATCTTCAGGAAATTGCGTAAGGATGGACACTATAATTGCATCAACAAACTTTCTTGCAGCAGATATCATTGCTCTTGCATTGACCCAGCCAGAATGGACTTTGCAAGAAGTTCCACATTTAAAATTAATCTCAGAATCGATACAAAACATGCCACAAACTCAATATGATATTAAAACAATCCCCAAAAATATTCAAGATTTTATGAAGCCATTGAAACCCCCCCCAACATCAATAACAATACAATATAAAAATGTTAATCTTATAGATATAGAATCATGTTCTGCTTGTTTGTCAACAGTATTTAACTTACTTAAAAATAATAAAGAATTTATAGATGAAAATTTCACTCCTGAAAAACCCCTAAATTTAGCAATAGGTAAGAGAATGAATGAGTCAGATCTTTACTCAGATACTTTCCTCATTGGAAATTGCACATCCAATCAAGAAGAAAATGGATTATTCATAAAAGGGTGCACTCCAGTCGAATCTACGATTTTAATGAGGATTAAAAAGAGTCTAAATAAGTGAAAAAATATAATTCTTAATAGGCTAAGTCAATATTAAAAAAATAAAAAATAAAAAGAGATTTTA
This sequence comes from uncultured archaeon, assembly GCA_964486045.1. Lineage (GTDB taxonomy): Archaea > Asgardarchaeota > Lokiarchaeia > Sigyniarchaeales > SOKP01 > Loki-b32. The sequence goes on along the minus strand of CAZALK010000005.1, from coordinate 228,311 downwards.
AACTATTGAATACCAGTCCCACAAAATCTACAGAATTTAGCATCCTCACTCTGATCTAACTCTGTTCCACAACTATAACAAAATTTGGTTCCTTCTACTAAAAGTTGTGTTTGAACAACAGACTTTTGACTCATCATCTGATTAGAATTACTAACTAATTGATAATTTGAATTTGATTGATTATTGACTAGTTGAGCAGTGCTAACACTATTACAATGTATACAACGAGGTCTTTTCTCTCTATCTAGATATATCGCAACATAAATTAATATACCAATACCACCTGTAAAAATAGCTAAGATTATTACTAGGACAATATTAAACTCCATCTTTTTTGTCTGAACATTCATATTACATTTTGGACAATACCTTAATGACATTTTATTACCTTTTTTTTTTTATATTATTATTTAATTCAATGAAAAGAAAGAGGATACTAAAAAGATCTCGAGTCCAATTTTTGAAAGGAAAAAAATGTCAGGTCCTCTTTGAAATTAAATATGGCGTGGATTTTCACTTAAATTGAATCTTAAGTTATTTTACTACCACAATTAGGACAAAATTTTATCCCAACCACAAATTTTTCCCCACATAAAGGGCAGTATTTTGCTGTAATTACCTCTATTTCTTCTGCTTCTGATGTATTTCTTGAAGTAGACGATTGAAATTGTACTTGACCTTGTGAGAAGGTAATTTGTGTTTGACAGTGCACACATCTATCTTCCTTTTTATTATAATAGACAGCGAGGTAGATAAAAAAGCCAATTACTGTAAAAAGTAATAATACTATCGCTAGACAAGTGTCAAACTCTTTACGAGCTAATAAAACTTGTTGATTACAACGCGGACAAAAACCGGTAATAGTACTAGTTGGCATTTTAAGATATGACCATTTTATTTTTTAAAGAATATTCAATCCTTTTAATTTTTATGGAAGATTCATATACTTTTCGATTCAATTACTTTACGATGCTTTACTAATTAAATATTAAATATTGAGTTAATTAAAATTAAAATCAATAATTACTTATGATTCATAATCTCTTTCAATATAAAATATTTAGTAGTTATAAATCATTTTGAATCTTAAGCCTTTTTTTATTGTTTTAGATGGTGGTGACGGGGCTGGAACTAGCACACACAGCCAACTTCTAACAGGATTTTTAAAATATAAAGGTTTTAAAGTCCATTTAACCCACGAACCATCTAATAGTGAAATCGGAAAAATTCTAAGAAAATTTCTGAAAAACAAAGAAATTCCTCCCACGACAGATGCATTACTATTCGCAGCAGATAGAGATTATCATTATCATAGTGAGATTCAGAAAAAGCTTGATGAAGGACATATTGTAATCTCAGATCGTTATATAGAATCATCAATTATATATCAATCCATTCAATCAGATAAAATTTCTGTGGAATGGGTAAAACTGTTAAATAAATTTGTAGGACAACCAGATTTAACAATTATTTTAGATGTTGATCCTAAAATAGCTTTAGCTCGTAAAAATGAGAATGAATTAGAAAAATTTGAAGACATATTGTTTTTAGAAAAAGTTAGAAATCTTTATCTTACTCGTGCTAAGCAAGAAGAATACTATATTATCAACTCAGATGATATCATAGAATTTGTCCAAGAAAAGATCCAGAAAATTGTATTAGATAAGCTAAAAAATATGTAAAAAATTATAACTTCAAACAAAAAGCATAAATCATTCTTATAACTTTAAGTACTGGAATAGTTCTATTAAAATAAACTGAAAAATCTCGATTAAAATTGAAGCAGGAGATTTCTAGTCAGAATCAGAGTCAATGTATAGAAAGATTGTCTAAGTTGGTAAATAAGTTTAGCTTCCCTCGTCTAGCAGGGACAGAGGGAGAAAGAGAAGCTGTTAAACTCACCATCGAGACAACCGACTCAAGAGTATTATTAGACGCTTATTTAATAATTCGAAAAGCTGTATTACTGTTAGAAAGTGATTATAAAATTTTATGTAAAAATGAAGAATAAAAATGTGAAGATAATTGAGTCACACGATTGCTGAAAAAATACTTCTAAATCATTCAAGCCTTCAAGAAATTTCTCCTGGAGAATTTATTAATTGTGAAATTGATATGATAATGGTTCATGAGCAATTAGGAGGAAGAATCCATAAAGAGTATGAAAAATTAGAAATTGACTATGTTTGGGATCCAAATAAGATCTTTTTTATTTTAGATCATTGGGTACCCGCTCCGACGATTTCAGCTGCTGAAATGCATCGAGATGCGAGATTGTTTGCTGAAAAGTATAAGTTTGTTCATAATTACGGGTATCAAGTTAATAAAGGAATTTGTCATCAAGTTTTACCAGAGATGGGCTTTTCTCGTCCTGGTATGTTAATTGTAGGCTCAGATAGTCACACTACTACATATGGTGCTTTTAATTGTTTATCTACCGGTATCGGTGCAACTGACGTTTCAGTTGTGTTTGCAACGGGGAAATTGTGGTTTAAAGTACCAGAATCTTTTCAAATAAACCTTAATGGGAAATTACCTAATGGTGTAATGTCAAAAGATATTATTTTAAAAATTATAGCGGATTTGTCAACTAATGGTGCGATCTATAAATCATTAGAGTTCCAGGGTGACGGGGCAATTGGTTTATCTATAGATGGGAGAATGACAATCGCAAATATGGTTGTAGAAGCAGGTGCAAAATTTGGTATTTTTTTACCAGATGATAAATTGAGAATATGGATGGAAGGAAGAACTGAAAAGCCCTTTAAATTTGTATATCCTGATAATGATGCAGTGTATGAAAGAATTTTCGATTATAACCTATCAGAAATGACACCTGTGGTTGCAAAGCCATCCAATCCTGGCAATCTTGCTGAAATTGAGGAAGTGGAAGGAATTAAAATAGATCAGGCATTTTTAGGTAGCTGTACAAATGGTAGAATGGAAGATTTCCGCATAGCTGCCAAAATTCTTAAAGGAAAAGCTATAAATTCAAAAATTCGGTTTATTATTATTCCTGCATCTAAAAAGATATACGAAGAAGCCTTAAAAGAAGGATTAATTGAAACTTTTATAAATTCTGGAGCAGTAGTTGGTCACTCTACATGTGGTCCTTGTATAGGAGGTCACTTGGGTGTTCTTGGACCCGAAGAAATTTGCATTTCTAGTTCAAATCGAAACTTTGTTGGAAGAATGGGCGCACATAGTTCTCAAGTTTACTTAGCTTCGCCTGCAACTGTTGCAGCTTCTGCTTTAAAAGGGGAAATAACAGATCCTAGGGAGGTTTTGTAATAGATGAATAAAATTGAAGGATATGTTTATATTTTAGGAGATGATATTAATACAGATGATATTATTCCTAGTCACGTTTTAACAATTAGAGATTCTAATGAAATGGCTAAATATACCCTTCAGCACATCGATCCAAATTTTGTTGAAAAGGTTAAGAAACATTGTATATTAGTAGCTGGTGAAAATTTTGGAACAGGTAGTTCTAGAGAGGAAGCAGTACATGTATTTAGAATTCTTGGTGTAAATACCGTTATTGCAAAATCTTTTGCGCGAATTTATTTTAGGAATTTAATAAATTTGGGTATACCTGGAATTCAATTATTATGGGATAAAGACATGTTTAATTACGGAGATTATGTAGAAATAACTTTAAACCAAGGTGAGATTTTAAACAAAACTAAAAATTTGAAGATTAAATTTGAAAAATTACCAGCGTTTTTAACTAAAATATTAGAAGATGGGGGTATTTTAAACCAGTTAGTGAAGAAATTATAAAGAAATCTAAGATTTACATTAGGTCTTCTAATTCTTTTTGTATTTCTTTAATTCTTCTTTTCGATTTTATTAGTATTGTAGATTGTCCATACTTAGAAAACCATTTATTAAATCTCTCATTTATTGACACTTCTTTTGTTCCGGCAATATATTTATCAGCCAAACATACAATTTTTTCCTCTAGTGAATTTGGTAGATAATCTTTCTCAGGTAAACCAAAATTTCTTGCATCTTCTTTGTCTAAACCTCCCAAAATATGAGTTTCGCATATTTTAGCAAGTTTTTCGGAAAAACCGCCTTCTCTTAATATTTTACCACCTATTAATGCATGGTTAAAACCATGGGTTTTAGTTCTTCCAATATCATGCAGTATTGAACCTATTTCTATCAAATTCAAATCAACTTTAGCTTTAACTATTTTATCTGCAATTTCTAGCGCTTTATCAGCAACTTTTTCAGAATGTCGTTTAATTGAATCTTGGATTTTCAATGTTCTAAGTAAATCCAAAGCAAAATTCCGATCTGGTAAAATTTCTCCTTTTTTAACCATTATCTTTATGATCAATTCAAATAGGTGATAGCTATTATTAGAAATTAATAAATCAATTAAACCTAATCATTAAAGAAATGGTAAATTTGACTAAAAATTTATAAATATCGTAAAAAATTTGAGTAGTAATGAGAGAATCCTAGTAGAATTCTTCGTAAGGTCCACTGATTAATCCACCAAATAAGCCTCCTATAAAAGCTCCTAAGAGTGCGCTTATTATTCCCCCCAAAGTTTCAGATAATTGAACACCTTGGAATAATGCCATTAAATCCTCACCAGATACTATGTTTAAAATAACCCACAACAATATGTCCATAACAACGACTAATAAACCTGCAATTAGACCTCTTCGTGTTCCTTTTGCTATTGTTCCACTAATATAACCGATAAAAAGCCACGCGAGAAGTTGAGCTGCAAAAAACCCTGCCACAGTAAATGATCCAGAAAAAAAAGCTACAATATCAAATTTAAAGTTTGCTCCAAGTAATAACGCGACAGCCTTCCACAAATTAGATGTTGCAGTAGTTTCTATAATACTAAAGATACTTTCCATATTGAAAAAAAACACGGTCAAAAAACTTAAAATTATCCCTACTAGTATTCCAAAAATAAATCGGTAAGAAGCCATTATGCCAACCTGTATAAAAACAATTTATTATAATTGATTATGAATGATAAATTATATTAATAATTAAAATCATTTTTGCTATATTAATACTTTAGATCTGTTTTAATTAGTGTGAAACCCTCAATAAAATATTAAAGCTATGTCTTATTTAATCAAATATTCATTTCTTTCGAATATTAATAGAAATTTTAAAAGAATAAAACAAACAAGGCTATTATTTTGGCTAAAAAGAAGGAAAAAACTGGTGAAAAAAGTGAAAATAAAGAGGAATCCATTGAAGACTTTGAGGAAAATTTAGAAATTGATTTCGAAGAAGATTTAGATTTAGAAGAAGAACTCGATTTATTAGATACGGAAGATATTGAAACAGAATTAGGAACTCAAGAAATATTAGTTGATAAAGACGAGGAACGGAAGCAGCTCTACTTAAGTTGTGGTATACATATCGGCACAAAGTTATTGACCGGAGATGCTCGAAAATTTATATATCGACAAACTAATTATGGATTATATGTTATTGACTTGACCAAAACTGATGAGAGATTACAAATTGCGGCTAAATTCTTGAGTAAGTACATAGAGGAAGGAAGCGATAGGGTCATTGTAACTTCAGTTAGAAGATACGGAAAAGAACCAGTGAAAAAATTCTGTGAGGTTATAGGATGTAAAGCAATTACCACTAGATTTATTCCTGGGAGCTTAACCAACCCACTTATAGATACTTATATAAAAGATGCTAGTGTCGTAGTAATAGTCGATCCACATGCAGATAAAGTTATTCTGCAAGAAGCTAAATTAGCAAGAATCCCCGTAGCATCCCTTTTTGACACTGATGATACTCTTACAGGAATAGATCTCGCAATTCCAGCAAACAATCGTGGTAAAAAAGCCTTAGGTTTAGCATTTTGGTTCTTAGCTAGACAAATTATGCTCGAATTAGGGAAAATTGCGAGCGAGGAGGAATTTCCCTACTCCCTTGAAGAATTCACTTCTAAAATTGTACCAGTTTATCGTCAAGATCAAAGGCGACCAGATCAAAGGCGATCAGATCAAAGACGCCCAAATCAAAGGAGATAATTAAACTTATACCCTCAAACCGACGTTATAATTTCTATTTTATACTTTTAATTACCAACTCTAAAACAGCGACATTTAGGTGAAAATTTTCATACAATATTTAATAATCTAGGGATTTCAGAGATATCTTTAAGAAACTGAGTAGCTGGATAGTTTTCAAAATCGTCTCGCAATGTAACACCAGTAAGTACTGCTATAAAATATATTCCTGCTCTCCGTGCAGTCTCAGCATCAGTTATGCTATCTCCTATGTAGATAGTTTGTGAAACAGATAAATTTAATTTTTTTATCACTTCCAATAAACCAATTGGATCCGGTTTAAGGATCAAAACATCTTCTCCACCTATTACAACTTCGAAATAATCTAAAAGAGCTTCCCTCTCTAAAATTTTTGTTATTCTATATCGAAATTTCGTAGATACGATCCCTAATTTAATACCATTATTATGTAATAATCTGATGACGCGGGGTGTTTCTGTAAAAAGTTTAGTATTATCTGTCATAATTTCATCTGCCTTTTCAACGAAAAAACATTTAAATTGGTCGGTTTTATCTAATTGTTGTCTTCCCGCTAATGTTATAAAAGTTTGGTCAAGTGTAAGACCAATAGTCCTTTTAATTTCCTCATCGGGGATTTCTGAGAACTTTAACTTTTTCAATGCATAATTTACACACTCTACAACACCTTTTGAAGAATCTGCTAATGTATAGTCAAAATCAAAGATAATTCCCTTAATATCATTTATTGCATTTTTCAAGCTTTAATCACCCCTAATACTAAAAATCATATGCAATTGTTCATCTCGTTATTCTTAATATCTATTATTATCATAATTTCTCTCTACTTTTCTATTATTTATTAGTTTCTCTATGAATGAAGCTTTTAATTCTTACTAGAATAAACTTTCCCATTTTAAAATATTTATAGCAAATTTTTAACTTTAAATCAATTATCATAAATTAGATTAAATACAAATATGAAGTGGATCTTCATGAAAAAAATAATTTCATTTTCTGGTAAAGGTGGTGTCGGAAAATCTACTCTCCTGGTTTTAATGTTAAAGTATCTCCTTGAAAAATATGAAAAACTCGATATCCTCGTAATTGATGCCGATCCCGATGCAAATATAGGAGATATAATTGGAAAAGAAATAAACTTTAAAGAAACAATTGGCGGAAAAATGACAGTTCTCAAAAATAAAATACAGAAACGCCAAATACCCCTAGATGTCTCAAAAGATCAAGTTATTGAGTCTGAAGTTTTCAGTGCCTTGCTCGAAATGGATGAATTCGATATCCTTGAAATGGGGCGTAGCGAAGGTGAAGGATGTTACTGTAGTGTAAATAACACCTTAAAGCGAGTAATTGACATTCTCTCCAAAAATTATGATGTGACATTTATAGATGCACCTGCAGGGTTAGAATACTTTTCCCGAAAAACCGGTCGAAATGTCACAGATTTAGTTATTGTAACTGATCCTAGCAAAATGGGTATTCACACGATGAAACGGATTATAGAATTAACTAAAGAGGTAGATTTATTGTTTGAAAATATTTGGATATTGGGAAATCGGTTTCCAGAAAATGTAAGAGAAATATTAAAAAAAGAAGTTGCTAATATTAATGAAAAGAATGTAAAACTTTTAGGTTTTGTATCAAATAGTGAAGAAATCAGTAGAATTAACTTAATTGGTGAAAATCTCCTATTCCTGAATAACGAGAACGACGCCTATAAGACTGCTAAAGATTTGTTTGCTAAGATAATATAACCTTAAAGAAAGTCACTAATATCTTTATTTCGAAAACGTTTTTCCACTCCACCTTTCATCCCTGGTAATTCAAAACATTTGTCTGGTATCATTTTTTTAAAAAAATCTTTGTTTTCTCGCTCAGGAATAAACTGTGATTTGTAAAGAGTTTCAAAGATCTGTTCACTGGTGAAGTTTATATCTTCAAAAAAGGGAACAATGGGACGATTTTCACTAACTTTCTCCACAACTTTATTTAAAGAAGATTTAGAAACCAATATCTTTCTTTTTTCATCCATAGAAGTTGTTTTTTTCGTGTGTTCATTGTATAGACATATTATCGATTCTGGAAATCTTTTGTGGAAATAATCAAGAACTAGATCTATAACCTGATGTTTGAGCAAAACGACCCCAAATAGTACACCATGGTTATTTATTTCTGTCCGTGTAAATTGATTCGCACGATAAGTTTCAGTATTAACTTCCCGCATCATTTTATTTACTTTTTTAGCAAAAAGTGTACCTGAATTGCGAAAAACTACTTCAGGTATTTTCTTTATCTGTTCTATTAGACCAGGAGTTGATTTACAATGACGTGGTAGATTTTTAATTAATTCTTCATGTGAATATCCTTTGGCACAACCTACAACTTCTAACGGATCTTGCTTATTTCCACTCCTGGTCATTTGATTTCACCTTCAATTGTTAGATTGTCATTATTAATAAAATCATGAAGCGTTGTTTGATTTTGCCCATTTATTTGAAGAAAGGGATCAGCTCGTTTTAATACTACACCAACATTCTTTAAATTCTCACGATGCTTAAAAATAAATTTTTTTGCTCGTAAGTTTATTATCCTCTTCGCTGAAATAGGACCAATTCCAGGAACTCGCAATAATTCATGATAGGATGCTTGATTTGGATCTACTAAACTATGATCTTTAAAATATTGCCTAGCTAAATGAATTTTCGGATCTCCTTGTGGTAAATTACCTTCCTCGGTAATCACATCTTCTATATCTTTCAATTTATAATGATATATCCTCAGTAGCCAATCTGTTTGATATAACCGATGCTCTCTTGCTAGTGAGGCAGCCTGCTTACCTGCTAAAGGTGTACCTTCAATCGGAATGAAAGATGAAAAATAAGCACGCCTTAAATCAATTTCTCGATATCCCCAATCAATCCTTTTAAGTAAATCATAATCAGTTTCACTTTCGGCAGCCCCTACCACAAACTGAGTTGTTTGTCCACTATTAAGAATTGGTGCTCCGTCCCATCGAAATTTCTTATACCCATTTTCTCTTCTATCTTTAATCATTTTTTCTTGATAGTCTAATTTTTCGTCTTGTTGCAAATCCCTCAATATTTTAAGGGTTTCATCATTATGTTTAATACGAATTTGCTTTAACCAGTGTTGACGAGTTAGAATATCATTATTAAAATCTTTTTGATCTGCAATTTCAGCTAGATAATCCTTAGTAGAGGCTTCCGTATTGATTGAGATACGATCTGATAAAGTTATTGCTTCTTTGAGCAGATATTTGCTTACACCAGGTAAACACTTGAAATGTACATAACCTTGGAAATTATACTTGAATCTTAAAAGTCGTATCGCTTCTAACATGTCCTCTGTTGTTTTATCGGCACTCCCACAAACTCCAGATGATATGAATACACCTTCTACAGTATTCATAGTATAAAGCTTCATAAATGTACGAGCATATTCTTCTGGTGTGAAGCTCATCTTTTTCTTACAAGATTGAGAAAAACAATATTTACAATTATAAATGCATTTGTTTGTATAAAGGGTTTTGAAAAGGCTCATGCATCTACCATCAGGAGTATAACTATGGCAAATCCCGGCACTTTCTGTAGCTCCTATCCATTTTTTTGAATCCCCAAAAAGTTTTGGATATTTAGTGCTACGACTGGAAGCGGTACTTGCACAAATATCATATTTTGAATTTTCCCCTAAAACACGAATCTTGGTTAGAATGGAAGGAGACATTTCACAATTTTTATGGATAGTTTTTAATTCTATCTCTTGGTGTTTAATTTATAAATCGTAGGGGCATATTGAATTTTCAAACTTTTTCAAATAATTTCAAGATAAGAAAAAGGAAAAATTAAAAAAATTCATTGATCAGCGAGAAGTTTTTTAAAATTTTGTTATTTAATTTGGGTACAAGCGCCTTTTAGAGAATCCTCTGCATTTGAGACAATCGTATTGATAATATCTTTTACACTTTCAATTTTGTTAATAATTCCTATACTCTGACCTAATAGAATACTACCATCTTCAATATTTCCTTCATAAGCAAGTTCACCTTTTTTTAGTTGATTCATCATTTCATCAGCAGTTAAAGCGACCTCTATTGCGATTTTTTCCTCTTTACTAGCAACTAGGCCATGAGATGAAGCATATTTATTTTTCCACAATCTAATAGGTCCGAAAAATCCAGTTACTAGAACAGTATCTTGAGCTTTAGCAGGAGGGACGATATTTTTATAATTTTCGTGAAATTCACTTTCTTTTGATGCGATAAATCTCGAACCCATTGCTACTGCTCCAGCGCCCATAGCCAAAGCTGCGGCTAGTCCTTGACCAGTAGCGAATCCTCCACAAGCAATAATAGGAACATCTGGGTATTTCTCTACTACTTGTTGAAGTAAAACTAACGTGCTAACCTTTTCATATGATTGATGACCACCTCCTTCGCTTCCAGTTATTACCATCCCATCAACTTCAGCTGCCATACATTTATCTGCAAGCCATAATGCTGGAGCGACATGAAAATGCTTAATATCCGAACCACTCTCCTTTAATCTCTGGAAACTTCTTGATTTCATCATTTTAGGTGAACCTGCGCTTGTAATTACATATTTACATTGTTCCTTTATTTTAGGATTATCCATTATAAATTTCGGTATTTTTCTACAAAGAGTAGGTGCGTCTGGTTGCATCCGGGCTGTCCTAACATTGAAACCAAATGGTTTATCGGTATGTTCTACCACTTTTAACATATGATTTTTCATTTCCTCGATTGGACTCCCTCCAAATAAGTTAGTATGGCTTAATACCCCTAAACCACCGGCTTCTGAAACTGCAATAGTTAAATCAGTAGTATAAAAAGGGCCCATTGGAGCTCCAATTATAGGATGTTTAATCCCAAACATTTTAGTTATGTTTGTCTCAATAACCATATAACATCATTTTGTTATGTTTTTATTATTTCTTTTGGTATAATGCTTTTCAATTTTGTTAATAATTCATTTTCTAGTCTTAAATACGATAAAAGTACTAATTTATCCTCTGATAAAAACCAATTAAATTTGAGTGAAAATTGAATATAAATTTTTAAATCTCTTTTCTATATGTAGAAAACTTTTCATCTAGTTTTTTTTTAAGTTTCATGGAAAAATTGAATTTTTTGGCATAAAGATTGAAAATTGTATCATCAATTACCCTTTGCTCTTTATGGAAATCAAATTGAAGGTTATTTCGTTTATTTTTAATTATTTTATCAACTTGAAGTTCAATTATTTCCTTAGTTTCTTTATCGGGGGTAATAAATGGCAAAGCATGGATTCCTGAAATTTGTATACTAAACGTATTATTAATAATCCCCTTAGCTAGGTAGTTGTATAAAGAACTATTCAATAAACCCAATACATAATAAATAGAAACAGATTTTTTGATAATTATAAATCCAATTGCTTTATTAGAATCCCAATAACATTCTCTTGGCATATAACGCGCTGCTAATCTAGAACTAACTCCACTTATTACCAATCCTTCTTCTTCAAAAGGAACGCTTTTTGGAATATCATACACTTCTATTGACTTTTCACTCCAATCTAAGGCTTCCATTATTGGTCTATAATACAGATCCGCACCACCTCGCTTTAAATAAGATTTCCACTTATGAGCCTCTAAATCCTTATTTTTAACGATCTTATATTTATTATCTAGATTATGTATGCTCTTATTTCGCTTGGTAAAAATCTCTGCCAAATCTGTACCTTCAACAGCACCAATATATTTTCTATTATTATGGGTATGCATTCCAATAAATCCCTTAACAAATTCTTCTAACTTAGGGGATTTTTCAAATAATTCTATAACTTCTTTTTCAACATCGATATAAAATATGTTAAATGGGAAAGATCTATATCTCACTTGCTTTAATTCATTAATCTCTTTCGGTGATTTATAATCATCTTCACTATTTACACGAGGAATAATTCTCATTATATTATTTTCTCTAGTTATTTTATTCTTATGACCTGTATATTTCGTTAAAATCAAAATAACAGGACTTGTGCTTACTTTTTGATTTGAAAACAATCCCTTAGGTGCAAGAAGAATTTCATTAATGAGGCAGTTATTAAGGATAAATCTCCTTAGCTTTTTATGGGTGCTTAGAGTTAAAAATGAATCACTGGTTATAAATCCTAATTTTCCCCCCTCTTTTAATCTCCAAATGCTATTTACTATAAACATTGAATAAGTTTCATGAGAATTTATTTTTCCATAAATATTTCTTAGCTTAGTTTTATTTTTTTTTACGTATGCACTTGCTTTATTTAGGTATGGTGGATTGCCTAGAATAATATCAAATTCATTATAAGAATCAGGATATAAAGTTAAAAGTGTGTCTTGCTTTTTAAAGGAAATTCCAAGCTTCTCAATTTCAAATTTATAATTATTATTAATATCGAAGGAATAAATTTGACTGTTATCAATACCTGATTCTAGTAATTTTGTTACAAACATTCCAGGACCTACACATGGATCCAAAATCTTCTGTTCTTCTTTGATTTGTCCTAATCGGGATATAATATATTCTGCTGTTTTTGGAGGTGTAAGAACAACTCCCAATTCTTTATTATTGAATTCTATTCCTAATCAACACTTTCAGTTCTTTTATTTTGATAGAAATCAAACTTAAAATCTTAATGATAGACATGAAAGCCCACCATCCATCTTTTTAAATTCTGACATATCTATTTCAAGGGTTTTGTATCCTAAACTCATAATAGTATCTTTAAACTTTTTAAATCCTTCAGCAATTAGCACATAATTATTGACTCTTATACAGTTAGAAGCATATTTTTCTTCTTCTTCAACTTTTATGAGATTGTAATCATTGAAAATAGGATTACCACTTAATTCTCCTGATACAATCAAATTATTGTCCCCAATATAAGCCACTCCTGTTTTGAGATGAAGAAATTTTGTTAATGGGATTAACATACATGAGTATCCGTACTTTTTTAATATATTTTCAAATTGTTTCGCGCCTTCCTTATTTGTTCTCGACGATAGCCCAATAAAATATTCATTCTCTATTCTTAAGACATCTCCGCCTTCTAATGTCCCAGGATTTTCAATTGACTCTACATTGTTGTAATAGTTCTCTAAAACGTTTTTTACATCTCCTTCTTCTCCTCTCCTGCTTGGTGCCCCTAGGTTAGTTATAACTGCTATATCTTCATTGACAACAGCAGCATCTTCCACAAATGTTGAATCTGGAAATCTTTCATCAGCTTTTAATGTTATTATATCTATTCCGCATTTTTTTAATGCATTGACATAATTCGAATGCTGCTTAATTGCTTTAGTATAATATGGTTTTCCTAAATTAGAAGTAGTTAAACCATCATGAAAATTTTTTGAAGGGGCTCTAACAATACCATGTGAAAACATTAAGGTCATCAAAAATTTATCTATACTACAGATAACTATAATTACCAATAGAGATTAAATAAATTTAATTAAAAGTTCTTCAATATAAATAATTTTAGTGGAAAAAATGAAGGCAATTCTGATTCTTTTTGATACTCTGAATAAAAGGTTTTTAGAATATGATTGGGTTCATGCTCCAAATTTTAAAAGACTTGCGGAAAAAACTGTATTTTTTGATAACCATTATGTTGGAAGTCTTCCGTGTATGCCTGCAAGACGGGAATTACACACAGGGAGATATAATTTTCTACACAGAAGTTGGGGATCCTTGGAACCATTTGATGATTCTATGCCTGAAATTTTAAAAAGAAATGGGGTTTATTCTCATCTTGTTAGTGATCATTATCACTACTGGGAAGATGGAGGTGGAACTTACCATAATAGGTATACTTCATGGGAGATTGTTCGCGGACATGAGGGAGATGCTTGGAAAGGTGAAGTAAAAGATCCAGAAATACCTAAACATATTAGGAATATGCGAACGGGTAATGAACATTGGCGCCAAGATTGGGTTAATAGAAAATATATGCAAAAAGAAGAAGACATGCCTCAAGCAAAAACTTTTAGATTAGGATTAGAGTTTCTTGAAAAAAATCATATGGAAGATAACTGGTTCTTACACTTGGAAACGTTTGATCCTCATGAACCCTTTTTTGTACCGCAAAAATATAAAGATTTATATAGAGATGATTATGATGGACCTCATTTTGATTGGCCGAATTATTCAGTAGTAACTGAATCTCCTGAAGAAATAGAACACTGTCGAAAACAATATGCTGCTTCTGTGAGCATGTGTGATAATTACCTTGGCAAAATATTAGATTTCATGGATAAAAATAATATGTGGAAGGACACCTTGCTGATTGTTTCAACCGATCATGGATTTCTATTAAGTGAAAAAGATTGGTGGGGAAAAATGATACAACCCGTTTATAATGAAATTGCCCAGATACCGTTATTTATATGGGATCCAAGATCAGGAAAACGGAATGAAAATCGAAATGCTCTCGTACAAACGACTGACTTTGCACCGACTATACTAGAATTTTTTAATGTTAAACGTCCAAAAGATATGCAAGGTAATATTTTAAAAGAAACAGTTGATACAGATGTCAAAGTGAGGGACACAGCACTCTTTGGTGTACATGGTGCTCATGTAAATATAACAGACGGACGATACGTATATATGAGAAGTCCTGTAAATCCGATGAACAAACCCCTTTATAATTACACTCTCATACCAACAGTAATGCGTGGATTTTTATCTCTTAATCAAATAAAAACCGTTAATTTGGCTGATCCTTTTGATTTTACAAAAGGATGTAAGACAATGCGATTTAACTCAAGAGCTTGGATAAACCCATTTATATATGGTAGTTTCCTATTTGACCTACAAAACGATCCGAATCAAGAACATCCAATCTTTGATCCCGAAATTGAGAAAAGGATGATAAAGTTAATGATTAAAGAAATGAAAAAAAATGATGCTCCAATTGAGCAATATGAACGTCTAGGAATACCCATTGACAATCAAATATTAAGTAAGCACTGTTTATTGAGGGAAGATCGAGCAGATATAAATGATATAATTGGTGAAACCGAAATAATATGGAAAAATAAGGGAAAAAGTATGTTTTATCTCTGTTTAAATTATATTCCTTTACCAATACGAGATTCATGGGTTCTAGAAGTAGAAAGAATAATAAAAAGCAAGAAAATTTTTAAAATAGATGAAAAGTTCATTGCCGAATCTTTTAATCAATATATTCCAAAAAGATTTCAAGGATATTTTAGAAATCTTCCGGAATTAGTTAAAAGAAAAGCAAAATGAGTGTTTATAGTTATGATGATGAAAATAAATTATTATTAAAATGACACCCTTTTCATTACTAATCAAACCTGCCTCTGCTGATTGTAATCTTAGATGTCAATATTGTTTTTATATTGATCACTTAAAGATCGTAGAAAATCACCCTAGAATGTCAGAAGACATATTAGAAAGTATGATATCTGGCTACATGCAGACTAATCAAGACAATAATTATGCTTTTGGGTGGCAGGGTGGAGAACCAACCATAATGGGTTTGAAATTTTTTAAAAAAGCAGTAGAACTTCAGACAAAATACGCTCCTCCTAATGCGGTCATAAGTAATGGGTTGCAGACAAATGGAACTCTTATTACCAATGAAATGGCTGAATTTTTTGCTGAATATAAATTTCTTCTTGGTGTTAGCCTTGATGGACCAGAACATCTACATGATTTTTATAGAAAAACAAGAGGTTTTAAACCCACTCATTCCCAAGTATTACGTGGAATAAGTCACTTAAAGAAACATAATGTTGAATTTAACATTCTTACTCTAATTAATAATAAAACCGTAATGAGAGCAAGTGAGATATACCACTATTTAAAAGAAAAAGATTTTCTCTATCATCAGTATATTCCTTGTGTTGAATTTGGTGAAAATGGTAAACTTAAACCATTTTCTATCACGGGAGAAGATTGGGGGGATTTTCTTTGTGAATTATTTGAACATTGGATAAAAGAAGACATTAACAAGGTCTCAATTCGATTATTTGATTCTATCTTGAATTTTTTGGTATCTGGAACCTATAGCGTTTGTTATATGGGAAATAATTGTTGTCAATATTTCGTGGTAGAATATAATGGTAACGTTTATCCATGCGATTTCTTTGTTCAAAAAGGCCTGTTGTTAGGGAATGTAAGAACGCAAGGCTGGAATGATTTCTTAAATTCAGCAATGTATCAAAACTTCGGTAGTCTTAAAGTTAAGTCCAATAACAGGTGCCTTTCTTGTCCATTCATTAATTTATGTCATGGAGACTGTCAAAAACATCGGTACAATCTCATAGAGTCCTCAAAAGCTTTAAGTGTATTATGCAAAGGATGGAGAAAATTTTACGTTAACAATTTGCCTCGATTTAAAGTTCTAGCAGAAAAAATCAAAAATAATTCAAAAATTGACTCAAAATTTCAAATAAAAGTAAAAAAAATTGGTCGTAATGCACTTTGCCCATGTGGAAGCAAAATAAAATACAAAGATTGTTGTTTGAGATGAGATTATTAATAGAATTACTCATATGTTAATCTTGTTTATTATACCGATTTGTTTGATATAAAATAAAATTTTAAAAGTAAATGACATTGCATTCTATAACTAAATATTTTTACAGTTAAAAAAAAATAAACTGATAATTAAAATGGTTGACGCAAATTTAATAAAAGAAATAAAAGAATCGAGAGGGAAGACTTCAACCAACCCCTCTGATGCTCTTAAATTGTATGAATTCATTAAGCAACTCGGTGCCGAAAATGAAGAATTAAAGGAAGAACTTGAAGATATTGATACAATAGTTGTCCAGCAAGAAATAACAGATATAGATTATAAATTTTGGGTAAAATTTGGTGAAGGAGCAGTAAATTACGGTGAAGGACCAAGTGATGAAGCGAGTGTCACTATGAAGGCAAATCAAGCAACTTGGGCTGGATTGAGTTCACAAGAAATTGATTCTACAAGTGCATATATGTCAGGAGATCTTGTCATTGAAGGGAACCTACAGGATGCTATCGCATATGGGGAAATCCTTTCATTCGCCATGGAATTAGGTGCAGATCTTCTTAAATAAGAATTTTCTCAACTGAAATATATTTTATAATTTACTTTTTTTTTAATTTATTCTATTAAAATCATATTTAAAGTTAAGGAAATTCTGTATTTAATCTTTTAAGATTAGTTATTTTAACGATTTTAGAATTTAATGGCATAAATTAGATAATCTAGTGGATAAGTGGAAAATTAACTCACATTAACCAAACGGAGTTTTAGCTTTTGGCTCGAGTAATTCTGATCTTTATTGGTACTCAATAGGCCATTTTAATTGGTTCTCCGGGTTATCAAGTGCTATGAGAGTTTGGGTGGGAAGACTTATAACAACGGTTATTGCTTGAGATGAGATAATTTATAAAATTGCTCAAATGTTAATCTTGTTATTATACCTAGATCTTAGAATTAAAATAAAACTTTAAAAGTAAATGACATTGCATATTTTAACTATAAATTTTTTTTTGGTTTTAAAAAAAAATAGGTTGATAATTAAAATGGTTGACGAAAATTTGATTAAGGAATTAAAGACATTGAGGGAAAAAGGCCAAAGCCAACCTTCTGATGCCTTAAAAATTTATGAATTCGCTAAACAACTTGCAGCTGAAAATGAGGAATTTAAAGAAGAACTGGAAGATATTGATACAATTCTTGTCCAAATTGTGGTAACTGATATAGATTATAAATTTTGGACTAAATTCGGTGAAGGTTCTGTAGATTATGGTGAAGGAGAAAATGATGGCGCAACTGTTACTATGAAAGCATCACAAGCTACATTCGCTGGCATTACTTCAGGAGAGGTTGATGGTACCAGCGCATATATGTCCGGAGATCTTGTCATTGAAGGAAATCTCCAGGATGCAATTGCTTATGGAGAGATTCAAGGACTCGCTACAGAACTTGGTGCCGATCTCTTAGAATAATAGATTAATTTGAATAAGTAATTTTTTCAAATAGATTTATTTTATTATTTATTTTTTTTTTTTGGTTTTTGGTGAAAACTTTATTTCAATTCATTAAGAGTTAAAATACTGATAAAATAAGATTTTGTTCTATACTGTAAAAAACAGCTAGAATTAAGAATAAAGAAAATCTGCAAAAATGTAACTTTCTAGATTGAATCCATTATATCATTATACCATAATATTTATTAAGTTACATATCAATTTTCCAGCTTAAAGGATTGTTTATTTCACTTCTTCCTTTCCAAATGATTTTATCACCGTCAATCACAAATTCTTCTTTTTTGCCATTTAGTTCCAAAGATCTTATTTTCCCGATTTCTACAGGATTAAGCTTCAATGTTATCTTCCAAGTACCTTCAACTAATGGTGAATACCAACCTGAATATTCATGCTTAGATTTTTTTAATCCCAATATCGGTGATGAAAATTCATACTCATCTTTCGGTAGAACTGGTGTTAATTCTACGCCTTCAACCGTGAATTTTGCACCGATAAAGTGTAGTGTATTATATAAAGGCCAAGCATGAGGATGAAGATCCATTACCGGAAAATCCGTCCAATTCACTCCCAGAGTATCATCAAAAATTGGTTCATCTTTTTTCTTTTTCCAACTAATTAATTCTTTAGTAAAATGAGTTTGACCAGGAAATTCAGAAAGACTTGAATTATAAACATCAGGACCACTCCAGATTCCATACCAAACTTCGGGGTAATTCTCAGCATGATAAGCAAGAGAATTTTTCTTCCACTCTTCCCATGCCATTTCATTATCTATTAAGGATAAAGCCCAGATTAACGTTCCATTTATGGATGGCCATATCCCTCCGTTTACTCTCATCCCTAACTCTCGTTCTATTGCTTCCATCCCTTTACTTAAAAGTCTAGCTCCAATTTTAGAAGGTTGGCGCACTAACTTGTCTATCGACTTTACTAAGATTTTTGATTGTTCTATATCAGCTGCACCTCCAATAATTGCCCAAGGTTGAGGCTCAAGCCAAAGTTGATCTATTCCTTTCCAACCAATATCTTTTGTAAGCCAGGCACGTTTAAACCATTTTCCCATCCATTGGGCTTTCACAGCTTTCATTTGGGTATCAGCATATTCCAGTGCTTTTCTTGAATTATCATAATCTCCAATATATCTTAATAATTCCCCGAAAATCTTGAGTGTATAGGATGCCATTGCGGCATTTAACACACTTTCACCATTTCTTATAATATCTTCGTGAGTCTCTTTAGGAAAATGGCCTAATATAACACCATCATTCCAATCACCGTTAAATATACGTTGAAGCGAGTGTTCCCCAGTACCAATATTTTCAGTTAAATAATCATAACATATCAATAAAAAATCCTTTACCTTTTTGATTTGAACTTTTGGGCCGTAAACGGGATAACAAGGTAATTCTTCATCTAAGAATTTTATATCTCTTGTTACAAGTACATATTCACTTACTAACCATAAAAGCCACATCTGTTGATCAGATGGTTTATAAGGAGCCGGTAATATCATACCACTACCTGCAATTCCATATGGTATTTCACCATCTGGTAGTGTAGTCTTTAATACATACTTTATTATTTCTTTCACTATTTTTGGCTCGCAATATATAAATGGTAAGGCGTGTTGCAACGGATCACGTAGAGCTCCTTGAAAACCAATGATATACTGATATACCTGACCTTGTGAGAGAATGTGCTCCTGGAAATAGCTATCATAAGTCATACATCCACGTAAATAATAGTTATGCCATAATAATTCTCGATTTACCCATGATTCCTCTGGTAGTTCTAATGAAATGCGATTTTCTTTCCATTTTTCACAGGAAGTTTCCCAAAGGTCAGAAAAATTTTGGGTATACTTATTGATCAGTGTCTCAATATTAAATTCAGGAGTAATATATCCATATGCAAAATAAATAGTCTGGCTCTCATTAGGATTTAAGTAGATTTTTCGTTCCAATAGCATCCCATTTTCAATACCGTCTTCGTTATTAATTGAGTTCAAAGGTTCAATTAATCTCTCTGGGGATGTTACTCCTCCTATCCCGAAAAAACTAGATGCTTTAGTACTTAAGCCATCCGCATTAGCATCTAGTGATACAAGAAATGTTTTCGGAGGATTCATATCTTTCATTACTGCTTTTAATGTAGACTCTTGTTTTTCCTCTCTTTGATTTTTAAAATATTTTGTTTCTAAAAACCCTATATCCTCCTTTAACATTTGAAAATCATGAATAAATTTATTACTGAATTGATATCTATATTCTCTTGTAAGAGACACGTTCTTGCTTTGTAAAGCAACAAGATATGCGTCAGGTGAAAATTGATACATCTGACATCCCCAATACTCAACCCATCGTAGATTAACTGCTTTATTTCTACTATTTGTAATTGTTATTTGAGATATCAAAATTGGATCATCCCCATAAGGAGCAAAAACAATTTGATCAGCGCTTAAACCCATACCAGAAACTTTTTTTCTATAATACCCAATCCCAAATATTCTATCAAAATTATCTCCATTCCCAGGATAGAATGTATTAAGGAAATTTTTACCATCAATTAGATAACCAAAACCTCCCGCATAATGACCATGTTTTGGATCATATTCATTAAGAAATTTAGGACTTCCTTCATCTTGACGAACTTGAATATACCCATAGTTTGAAGCCACCCCCGCCAAGCGATCATTTCCAACTAGATGAATATGGTCTGTTTTTGAACGCCAAATTTCATTCATAGGTGTTATTGCTTTAGGATCATTAATTTGATCACAAGTATAATGATAGGCAGGCAATCCAAATTCATCCTCAACCCATTCACCAAAATATCCCGAACCAAATACTTTTTTTGTCATAGTTTCTCCAATATTATCTTTTTCTTTCATATATAGAATCTATAATTAATTTACTTCTTTTGAGTTGAAATTTGATATTCAATAATAATGTTTTTTATTTAATGTATTAAATTAATTATAGTCGATTATATCAAATGTGAACGAGAAGTCTGGCATATGGTTCGCAATCTAGGAACTCGTGGAGGTGGGTTCGGTGCTTACTTTTACCCTCAAACAGATCACATTCAAGCCCCTGAATCAAATATTAACGCGTTTAATAGTGGGTTAGAAAAATATGGTGTTTATGAAAACCTTCCCAAACATTGGTGGAAAGATCCCGTTGTTAGGAAATGGAAGAATAATGAAGTTCCTTCTTTATCCCTATAATGAATATTCATACTCTTGATCATATTATTCGTTATAATCAAGTAAAGGAATGTGAAAAAAGTCTTTAAGGCACGAATAATTCTTTGGTTTAATAATATGAATAAGATTATCTCTGACCTCGGAATTGTTGGAATTACATACTTTTATGTCATTTTGACCATTTTTATTCCTTTAATTTTATATAAGAAAGAAAAAATTTCTAAATTTACAGCACGAAAAGCTATACATTTATCTGCTGGACTATCAATTCTAAGTTCCCCCTTTTATTTCTGGCCATTGTGGCCAAGCATTATCGCGAGTACTCTTACTCTTTTCGTATACTTTAGTTCTAAAGAATCTAAGGTTAAGCCACTAAAAGATTTATATAATGCAATATCAGAAGAACAAGAAGAAGGATTAAAGCGAGCCTTTCTTCAAGGTCCCTTTTTTTACTGTCTTTCAATTACATTACTAGTTTTTATTTTTGGGCTTGTCGCCCCTGAAAATTTTTATTTTCCAATCGCGGGGATTTTAATAATGATTGTTTCAGATACTTTAGCTTCAATAATAGGCAAAAGTTGGGGAAAAATTAATATAAGTTTACCTTGGACGAATTCAAGAAGAACATTAGAGGGTTCTTTGACATTTTTCATAACGGCGAGTCTAATATGTTTTCTCTTATTTTTTCTGTTTGGGTTCCTAATTCCTGTCCAAGAAACATTATCATTTGTAACGATTTTAATCTATTCATTAATTACTAGTGGAAGTGCAACCATAATTGAATTAATTTCCCCAAGTACATATGATGATTTAACTGTTCCGATTGGTAGTACTTTTATAATATATCTTCTAGCATTAATGTAATCAATTTTAATTTATTAAACCCAAAAAAAAACACCAACAAATTTAATACACAATTATAATCAGTTATCATGGAAAACATTAAGCAGTCCTTTGATATCATTGTCGTAGGAGCAGGTACTGGAGGTGCCACTGCTGCGAGATTCGCAGCAAAAAAAGGTTTAGATGTATGTTTAATAGACAGTAAACCAAGAGATCAAATTGGTAATAAAATCTGCGGTGATGCTGTAGGAAATGAAATTTTCGGGCTTTTAAAGATTAACCCTCCAAGAGAAACAGAATTATCATGTCATATTAAGGGTGCAAAATTGTACTCCCCAAATCTTAAGAAATGCCTTACTTTAATTGATCCTAAGCAAGCTGGTTATATCGTTAATAGATTAGAATTTGGCCAGCGATTACTTAACGAAGCTGTTGATGTGGGCATAAAACAGTTTTTAGATAAAACTATGGCATTGGATTTAATTTATGAAAATGGGACTGTTGCAGGATTAAAAGTTAAATTAGAAAATGGGGAAAAAACGAATTTTAAAGCTAAAATAGTAATTGACGGAAGCGGATTTTATTCTCCTTTACGAAAACAAGTAAAAAGTTCATTAATCGAAAAAAATCTTTCAAGAGAAGATAGCATCTTATGCTATCGAGAGATTGTGGAATTTTCCCCTAATGATCTTGAGGTACAAGATCCCGAGTATATTTCAATTATACTTGATCAAGAAAAAGCTCCAGGAGGGTATATCTGGTACTTTCCAAAGAATGAATCTTCAGTAAATATTGGGTTAGGAGCTTTTATGAAGTTTAAAGGAAAAGTAAAAGAACTATACACCAAAAATGTTTTTCAAGAATATATTAAAACTTCAAAATATAAAATATTGTCTTCGGGTGGGGGAGTTGTTCCTGTTCGAAGGCCATTATGGTCTTGTGCTGATAATGGAATTATACTTATAGGGGATTCAGCTTGTCAAGTGAATCCACTCCATGGTGGTGGGATTGATGCTTCAATGAGAGCAGGATTCTATGCCGCAAATTCAGCAACAAACGCTATTGAAAAGAGTGATTATTCAATCAATGAGTTGTGGGGTTACAATCATCGTGTAATGACTGGTTTTGGTGCAGAATTTGCTGCATTAGACTTATTAAGAATTGTCCTTCAAACCCTTTCTAATGATGATTTAAATTTTGGCTTAGAGCGTGATTTATTAAGTGGAGAGGAAATTATAGAAATGTCTTCTAAAGGGGGATTAAACTTATCATTAGTTAATATGGCAGTAAAGGCAATTAAAGGAATTTCCCGCCCAAATTTACTATTAGATTTAAATTTTCTCAGAATAAAAATGAACGAAATTTCCAAACTCTATAGAAATTTTCCTGATAGATTAGATACATTTCCCGAATGGAAGGAAAAAGTTATAGGAATTTATGATAAAATTAGAAAAATGATTGTCAATTCTAAAAAAAAAGGAATTTGAATTAAAGGTGGAAAATATGGTTGATATGGTGATTGATGAGTATATTGAAAAAAGTACCTATGAATATATCATTAAAAAATTAAATAGAGAAGGTGCTTTACATTTCTCTTTAATTGATCCAGATCCAATGAGACAAAGTCCAGACAAAGCTGCAAAAATGGCTAAATTCGCTGAAGGTGCAGGTACAGATGCGATACTAATTGGCGGAAGTACTGTCTTTAATCAAGGATTTGTAGATAAAACTGTTTTAGCTGTAAAAAGCAAAGTAAATGTGCCAGTAATTATTTTTCCCGGTGGAGCAAGTAATATTTCTCACCATGCCGATGCTATTTTGTTTATGTCACTATTGAATTCTTCAGATCCTTACTTTATTGTTGGTCAACAAGCTCTCGCCTCTTTTACAATAAAAAGCATTAATTTAGAATATATTTCAATGGCGTATTTAATAATTGAACCAGGAGCAAGCGCAGGGTGGGTAGGAAATGCGAAACTCTTGCCGAGAAACAAACCTAAATTAACAACTGCATATGCTCTAGCTGCTGAAATGTATGGATTTAAAATGGTCTATTTAGAAGCAGGATCAGGTAGTGAAAAGATTCCTACGGAGCATATAGCAACATGTTCACGAATCCTAAATATTCCAATAATTGCTGGGGGTGGTGTCGAAAATAAAGAGGATGCAAGAGCTTTTGTAGAAGCAGGAGCAGATATTATAGTTATGGGTACTTTTCTCGAAAATTATATTCTAAAAGATAATGGAACTTCTTTGACATTAATAATTGAAGAAATTAAAAAAGCTGGAAAAATCCAGAAGAAAAATTTTTCTGAATTGTAAAATATTTTGCGTGGATACTGACTATGAAATTTACTGATGCTATTGAAATACTACGTCCCATTAATGATTTAATGGGAGGTTTAACGGTTATTATTGGAATTTTGAATACTCGAATAGGGGTTGATTTATTAACATTTATTTTTAATATAATTTTTGGTGTTCTTACCTATTTTTTTATTGCCGGTTCTTCAATGGTTATAAATGATTATTATGATGTAGAAATTGATAAAATTAATCGTCCAGAAAGGCCAATTCCCCGAGGTTCAATAACTTTAAGTCAAGCAAAGATTTTATGGATAACGACTATTTTAATTGGGATTATTCTATCAACCCTCCATAGTCTTTTGTTTAATATTGGATATCTAAATATTATTATAGTTGTTTTTATGGCTTTTATAGGGTGGCTATACGCTGCTTGGGGAAAAAAAAGTGGATTTATCGGAAATATAATTGTGGGGATATCATTTTCTATTGGACTAATCTACGGAGCTATTTTAAATAATTCAGGAATACCTCCATATATATATTATTTCTTCTTAACATCATTCTTCC
Organism: uncultured archaeon; assembly: GCA_964486045.1. GTDB lineage: Archaea > Asgardarchaeota > Lokiarchaeia > Sigyniarchaeales > SOKP01 > Loki-b32. Next base: position 203,260 of record CAZALK010000005.1, on the reverse strand, counting down.
TTCTTCTTTCTCGAGAAGTTATTAAAGGATGCCAAGATGTTGAAGGAGATAAAGAAGAGGGTGTCAAAACACTGGCTATACGGATTGGAATAAAAAAATCAACAATGATATCTATGATATTTGCAGTTGTAGCCGTGGTTTTCTATATTTTACCATATTTTACTGTGATAAACCAATTACTTTTTTTAATTTCAATGGTTTTTGGTTTAGCTGTAGTTATATTTGCGATAATATTAATGCTAGGACGTAATCTTGTAAATAAAGATTTTAAAAAAGTGAGTTTACTTCTAAAAATCGGGGCTTTTCTTGGGTTACTTACATTCTTACTCGCAAGTTTAAGTTTTTAAGAAAATAATTCTTTTAATCTCTCTAAGTCTTTTTTATCAATATATTTAATCAATTTTTCTATAAAATTTTGATTCAACTTTTTATACGGGAAAGTTTGTATTAGTTTTCTGACCTGAGTTAACCCAAGATACTTTCTCGTATACTCCGCTTTAGAATATTTATAGGTTGTGAGAAACTCACTATCTAACTTTTTCCTAAACGATTCTAATAATAAATTGAAATAATTTTTCAACAATATTTGCTTATTATGCGATATTTCAGGTTCAAAAAATATTTGGATAGGATGAGTTCTGTATGTATTTCCAGATACATATATACCATTAACATTAAAATCTTCTGTAATTATTCCTAATCCAACTCTGCCATCTATTGAACCAGTATCAACTGTTCGAACATATAATATATTAGATTCTATTTTGCTCTTTAAATTATCATTTACTCGAATGTTTAATCTATTATAACTACTATTTTTATAGTTATTAGCATCTATCACACTTAATTTATTAGTTCCTTTATTATTCATTAATTCTTTCTTTAATAAATAATAGTTAATATTCAATCGGGTATTTACTCGACTTTCTTCAAGGAATTCGTTGAATTCAGAACCAGCACGATATTTATATTTTGGTTTAAGAATATATGTTTTTTTTATTTCTTCATTTTGCTTTTTAAATTTAACACCATAAAATTTTGCAATCTCTGATTTAGGGATTCTTTTCTTTTCAAAAAAACCAATACAGATGTTTGTTCCTGTAAACTCGAATATCTTCGTCTCGAATATTATCATTTGATTAATTTTATAAAATTTTAAGAAATCTTTGCGGAACTTATTAGAAACAGAAGCACCAAACAAAAAATTCGAAGGGATAATATATATGAGGTCGTCAACATCATTTTTTAAATCGTTTATCATTGCGATTTGATATAAATCTTGATATCCCTCATTCCTTCCTTCAAAAAGTTTTAAATATTTTTGAGTTTCATTATGTTTTCTAATATATCCTAGGTAGAGGTATGGTGGATTTGTTATATGGAATACCGGATGTTGGCTATTTCTTAAAAAATCAGGAAAACTTCCAAGATTATCTCGTAGATTTATATTACTAGAAGCTACTTCATTAGGAATACCATAAACCTCCGCTTTTTTAATACATTTTTCCAGCATCTCCTCTTGTATATCAGATAAGTAAATGTGGTTTTTAAAAAAACGCACCCTATCTTCGGGGGGGATTGAATCCAGGATGGGTAAGATCAAATTTCCTTCTCCGGCATATAGATCAATCCATCTATAGTCCCATAATTTTTCTTTTATTATAGGAAAGATAAACTTCAAGAATATATCACTCGAAGTTAAATGAACTCCAAATGACCTTCGATGAAGACTTTCCTTTAGAGATTCTATTTTATTTCCCATAAATTGTAGTAAAAATTTTTTGACTAGACATTCAAATACTTTTATTAATTAGTAAACCTCAATATAGTTTATGATTAACTGGATTTCTGTTAACTGAATGATCGGCATTAAAGGGGTACTTGGTTTTTAAGGTTCAGGAACGTCTTCTTCAATATTCATGATTTTTCTAGCATAATCCACATACTCATCAAAAGGCGTATTGAACCTAACAACTAATCTAGCCCCATCAGGAGAACCTCCTCCATGCATACAACCAGGTACACCGCCACCAATGGTAAGCCATTCCGATAGTCTCGCAATTTTATATCGAGTTTCTGGAGAGCAATTACCTGCTTTATAGTATTTTCGGACCATATCGCTATATTCTGCCCCATTAAAATCTTTATAAGACGGCATACATCCCGTTTCTACAATTCCCCCACCAATTTCTTGTGTAAGCCTTTTAGTCTCATAAGGTAATTTTGCGACCATAACCTTATTTGTATGAGCAGTTAAGGGATCAGCAAAAAATGCACCAGAAGCATGTTTTGTTCCCATAGCACAGGCTCCTGCACCTAAACCGTAATTAATTTGATTGTTTATTGACATATCAACTAGTTTGTTCATAAAGGTCTTTGAAGATAAACCATTGGCTCGAGCCATTAAAACTGAAGCTCCAATCATTACATCTCCTTGCCCAGAAACACAAGCTCCAATACAGGCCCGATAATTGGCTGTGAAATATTGAATGAGCTTAGAAGTATATTTATATTCTCCACACATAAAAACTCGATCAATAGGTACAAATACATCTTCAAAAAATAAAAGACCTTGAGTTGGACCAGTGTTAGGTACTTCAAAGCCTGAATTATCATCTAAATCCCGCTGATCACTAGGACGGGTTGCTTCAATTATTGTTAAGCCTTCTGTATCTCTTGGTAAAACGCAAGCTAATGCGTAATCTTTGTCAGACTCTTTGTAAATCGCTCCAGGAAGAAGAAATATTTCTTGGGAAGCAGCTGTACCCGCTATCATTAATTTAGCTCCACGAATTATTATTCCATTATCTAGAACTTTTGCAATTCTTAGATTTGCATCCAAGTTTGGTTGTTTTGAAGGTTTTAAGCTCCTATCACCTTTCGCATCAGTTAAAGCTCCTGCTACTGTCAAACCTTCGTTTTGAGCATGAATAATCCACTTTTTTAACCTTTCCTGGAAATTTGAGCCGTATTCTTTATCCATTTCTTGAGTAATTGCCCACATCACATTCTGTGCGTTCCACCCAACACAAACAGCTCCTGTACATGAGCCAGTCCGCCGAAAATTCTGACGTTTTAATTTCATATTAGTGATAAGATCTTCAGAATTTTGAATTAACGAATTCCACCGATATATTTTTTCTCCTGTTAAACTTGAATTTGTTGTATATATCTTTTCAAGCTTTTGATCGTGAGAGGCATCATAGTTCATGGCATGACTTTCAATTACTCTCATTGTAGCGTGATGTGTGGTAAGATCCTCAATCAATTCACCAAACTTATAAATATTTGGGCGCATCTTTCTAATTTTTATCAAATAATCGTTCCGTGTTTTAAGCCCCATACATCAACTCCTCTTTTTTTGAAAATAGCATAATAATGGTAAATGTAATTTGCTTAAAAAGGTTAGTAACCCTCACTAGTCCCAAATTTCAAATCACTCATTAACAATAAAAAAAGTAAAAAAAAAAATAATTAATTATTTTCTAAGTTTAGATATTTTTCTGCCTTGTATATTCTATAGAAATCTTCAATTGTGCTAAGTGCGACTGCAGCTATTACAAGACCTGCTATTGCTCTAAAAATATTATAGAAACCGGGAACAATTCCAATATTAATAAGTGGACCCCCTGGGGTATTCGTAATCAATATTGGAAATATTTCTGGTCGATTCATCATCAAAATTACTACAGAAATTGAAGAAAGTTTTACAACAATAAGAATACCATGAATCATTTGATGAATTCTTAGCTGTCTATTTCCTATTAGTCCTCGGATTAAATCTATAATTCCTTCTGCCAACATAAAAGCACCAGCAAATTGAAGGAATAAAAGAAACTCTGCGTCAATAATAGCCGTTAAAAATGGAAAAGGTTGTACAATGAATAGCACTCCGATGATAAGACCAAACAATCCTCCTATAATTTCTCCTACTGGCTTTATGAAAGGTTTTGAAGGTCGTTCCTTTTCTTCTGTTATACCTTTCTCGTCTTTCATCTTATCTAACGATTTTGCAGACATGAAATCTTCCGGAAAATAGCCCTCAAGGCTTAGAGCCACAAAAATAATGGTTAACACTGCAAAAGCTATAAGTAATCCAATCTGAAAACCCATTACTCCATCCCAAAATGAATCAAAGTTTCCGAATATCAAATTTACGACCTGGATTATTACAACAATGACGAATATTAATGAAAACACTCCACCTATAGCTTTTTTGTAATATGGCCACAATTCCTCAGTGATGTAAACTTTTGGGGTTCCACGACGTTTGTATTCTTTACCAATGCTTTCTGGTGTTCCCATATGCTCAATTGCCATTTGAACTGAATCTAAACTGGGTTGACTGTTTTGCGATAATTCTTCTGCCTTACTCCAAATATGGTCTTCAAGTTCAGCCAATATCTCTTCATGTTCTTTTTTGTCTTTTAGCCATTCGGGGAGTTTATCTTTTACATTCTTTAAATATTCTTTAATCATATTATTCATTTCGTTTTCATTCATTTCTTAAACCTCGTTTTTCTAATTCTTGTTCAATATTAAACCCACAAATCGTACAAAATTTCAACTCTTCAGAGATTGATGAAATCTCAAATTTGTTGGCACACATTGGACAATAAAAATATTTTTCTTGCTTTAAATCAACCTTTACATCAAATAAAGGCGCGATAGCCTCTGTCAATTTCGAATAAAATCCTACTAGGTGATTAAGGACTTGTTTTCCATGATTAGTCATGCTATAAAATTTCCTTTTCCTTCCAGATTCTTCTCTTCTCGATGTAATAATATTATCTTGTTCTAATTTTCGTAATATTGGGTAAAGCGTTCCTTCCTCGATAACTAACATCTCATTTGTCTTTTCTGTAAGATCTTTTAAAATTTTGTATCCATGTAGTTCCTTTTCTTCAGACTGCATAATTGTTGATAATATACAAAGCGAGCTAATTCCTCTATTAATCTCAGTTTCTTGCTTTTCAACATAATCTCTAAATTTTTTTGAAGCGATTAATGCATCAGAACCTAATTCCTTTACACGTTTGATAATTGTTATCAACTCCTCTTTTTCATTTGCTAATTTTTGTTTTATATAGTATTTATTTTATATTATCTTATGAATACTATACTATGAATAGTATATAAATCTTTGTATTTTTAAAATCTGTCCATTTTAAACGTAATTTGATAAAAAAGATAGAAATATAAATATAAAATATATGAAATAGATAAGAAAACGGGTTAAGAATATATTGAATTCAATTTCGGAGTTAAAATAACTTTAATACGAATGGGAGATTAAATTAACTAATTTGAGGGAATAAAATGAGTGAAAAGGTATCTTATTTGGAACGATTTAATAAGTTTTATGTTGCTTTTGTAAATCCGAAATTCAAAAAGATGAAGCAAAACGGTAGGAAATTTTACGACAAAATAACCGATCCTAAAATTGTTAAGATATCAATTTACATTAGTTTAGCAACCTTTTTACCCGGATTAATCTTAGGTTTGATTGTTGCATTAAATTTTGGTCCCCTTCCATATAGTATATGGTTCAATTACATCAGTGATTTAGGGTCGATTAAATATACTCCAGCACCGTTTATACTCGATATAACTTGCATTGTTTCATCAGTCTTTATAGTACCCTTAATACTTAATTTAAATCGGCTGTATAGTTCAACTATGGTTGAGAATATCGATAATTTGAAGCGTACCCATTATGTAAATAAATTTAGAAGAATATTTGGTTATACAGGTGTAGTCTTTCTTGTAGTAGGAATATTTGGATTGTTCTTTGTTGGTGTCTTTAGTGAAGATCGTTCCATCTTTGATATACACTATTTCTTCTCTACATTAGCATTTGGTGGTTTTGCTTTTGGTGCTTTTTTCACGGGCCTCGCGATTGTCATAAAGAAAAAATTATTTCCAAAACCCATTGGATACTTCATGATATTAGGACCTTCGACTGCTACAATATTATTTCTTATTAGCCCAGAACCATTGACAAGGCAGTTTCTTGAATGGATAATGCTTTTTTCTGCCTTAAGTTGGTATTATGTCATAGTTTTCATTACATTACAGAAGCTTAACACTCTCCTATTTTTCAACCCAAGCTTTAAGTGGTAATTATTTTACCTCTTTAATTTATTCGAGATTAATTTTTAATATATAATCGTAATTTTTATTTTGTTAAATAATCTACATAGTTTATCTAAGGCATTCGTAAATATTATGGAATTATCGAACATTGTAAAAAAGAAGTTAAATGATATTACTTCATTTTTAAGTGGAAAAAAAGTATTAGTGGCTTTTTCTGGAGGAGTTGATAGTTCACTTTTAGCTTATCTGTCAAGCCGGTATGCTAAAGAAACTCTACTTTTAACCGAAAAATCTATCCTTTATCCTGATGAAGAAATTGAAGAAGCTAGTAAATTTGCTAGCTCCCACAATATCCCACATGAGATTATTGAGCGTCATCCTTTAAACGACAAAGAATTTCAATGTAATCCTGAAAATAGATGTTACTTATGTAAAACTGGTCTTTATCAGGATATCATAAAAGTGAAGAAAGAAAGAAACTTTGAAACCATTTTAGACGGATCAAATGCAGATGATCTCTTAGATTACCGCCCTGGAATGCAAGCATTGAAAGATTTAGATATATTCACGCCATATGTTGAATATAATATGAACAAACAAGAAATTCGGGAAATTTGTAAATATTTTGACTTATCTGTTCACTCAAAACCTTCAATGGCATGTTTTTCCTCAAGAGTTCCATATGGTCAAGAGATAAATGAAGAAAAATTATATCGCATAAGAGAAGGAGAGAGATTTTTGAAAAAAACTTTTAACCTAACACAATTAAGAGTAAGACATCATGAGAATGGTCTAGCTCGTATTGAACTTTTACAGGTTGATTTACCAAATATATTTAAATCTGAGAATTTAAACTTAATTAAAAAGAAATTCAAGGAAATTGGTTTTAACTATATAACCATTGATTTAGAAGGATTTCGTTCTGGCTCAATGAATGAAGTTCTCACACTCACTTAAGATCAAAGATTTTTGATAATTCTTATAATATTGTTACGCTTTTCTAAAGCAGCGTTGGCTGCGACTTCAATTTTCTTTTCCATTACTTTAATCAATTCTGGAGTTTCTTCACCAATTACTTGTTTAACTTTTGTATATGCCGATTCTCGAAATCGTGGAAGGACTTTTTCTTTCGATTTATCGGAATATATCATGGATATTTCCTTTGAGTCATTCACGAAACCAATCTCGGCACATCTTATACTTATTCTTTTTAAATCTGAAATAATTTTTTTTGAAGCAGATTCAGAACAATAAATTAGGAGAGCATCAAGAGAAACACCTAAATAATCAACTTGCACTTTCTCTAAAAGATTTAAAACGTTTAGATTTACAAGTTTTTTTACCTCATTTTCATATATTGTCATACCACAGTTAGCTTCATAGTTAATTTCATAGAGATCTCCTCGAAGTCCTCCATTTGTAACATCACACATAGCACTAATGTCTTTTAGGTAATCCGAATTTAATAACACTTCACAAGCTTCAAGAAACTTAACATTCATTGTTTCTTTGACAACATTGTGATTCCCAGAATAGATCGCTGTTGTAGTTATTGTACCTCCACCAGCTCCCTCAGTCATTAGTATCTTATCACCAATTTTAATATTTCTCCTAGCCAATAAGTTGGTACAGATACCTACAGCACTTACACCCCCTACCAATCGATTACCTATAACCATATCACCACCTATTCTCAAAGTTGAACCTGCTGTTATTGGAACATTTGCTAATTCTGAAACAGAAGATATACCTGCCATAAAATCAAAAAGTTTACCTACGTCTGCATCATCTCCTAGATGTACATCAACCATTATTGAAATAGGCTTAGCGCCTTTAACATAGAGATCTCGTAGTGCAGCTCTCGATACGCTTCACACAAACGCATTACATGAATTTACGTGAAAACCACACAAGAATGGAAAGTCACTTAAGCGGCTATGAATTCCTTCCATTTTAGATACAATGATTAGATCATCTTCTGTTTTAAATCCGTCAATATCACTAATCTTCACAGCTCCAGCATCATCTAAGGAGTTAGGTGATAAATATGCCCTTATTTCTGTTTCAGATAACTCTGCAACGAGTTTATGAACAAAAAAGTCGCCTGATCCTCTACAACCCACTCCTTGTTTTCCAATAGTTACATTTGCCATATTAATATCTAACAAATTTCTTATAAAGGGATCTGAAACAGTTATTATATCGCTCTTTTTACATTCTTCATAAATTGCTGCAGCAAGAAGAGTTGCGGACTCTTGGTCAATGTCTTTAAAATCCATATATTCATTAACAAGCCTTACAATGATTTCTTCCTTTTTAAAACCTTTTTCCATTAACTTTCTAGTCAATCCTTCTAAATCACTCAAAAATAAAACCTTTGCATGTAAATCATTCTATATTAATTTATTAAATATAGAGATTATAAAATATATTACCCCATCAAATCTATTTTTTTTAAGGAAAAGTCTCTTTTATTACTTATACTTCTATAAGTTAAAAAGAATATTACTCAAATCAAAATATATTTGATAATTTTGAACGAATAATATAACGAAATTTTAGATATGCCCATTTAACCTAAGATATGAAAAAATATAAGTTAAGCTATTAATCAATTCAAAATCCCGAACAATCAAAAATTTTGTAAATCAGAAAGACGTATTTAGTCAACAAAATCTTATATTCCTCAAAACTTGCTATATTTTTTTTAGAAAAATTCTATTTTATCGATTAAAATACTTCTTGATGGAAAGTAGAGAAAATTCTTTTTATGAAATATAAAATACTTATCCAGTTAGCTAGAATTTTTTTATTAAAAACCTAATAAGGATTTTATTAATATTTTCGCATTACTTCCAGAGCAATTTGATCTAATTAAAATCTTCATTAAGAAAATTATATCAGTTTAAATAGAAGTATTTAGAAATAATAACACCAGTAAAAGCACTGGAAATTCATTTCATTTTATAACAAGGTTAGTAGTATGAAATTAACTAAATTATATAAGGTTCTTTTATTTGTATTGGTTGGCATTACCTCCTTTATACCTATGGCTAGCATGGTATTGGGCCATTGGGGGGATGGAGGAGGACCATAATACTATTATGTATGCCCATTAATAATCAAATAAAATATATTTTCATTTTTTTATAGCCTTACATCTACTTCCTTATTTTTTAAATAATATGATTTTATAGTAAAACCCAAAGATCAATAGTATTAAGAAAATTCGAAGGTTAAGAAAGTATTCTTCGTTAATTTCAATGACGACAGTTTTACTTAAATCAGATAAGATAAAATCTATTTATCAATGGAAAATCCTATTTATCGATTTTTTAGTTGATGAATGACTTCTTTTGATTAACTTGGAAGAAATTGTTTAATCTATTGGTTTTTTGGCATATTTTATTTCATCCCAATTAATTAAGTCTTTGAATGGAGTAGGAAAATATTTTGGTTGTAGCACTATTTTGTCTCTAACTAATTTTTTAGCATTATCTTGTGATTTTTTTTCTTGTCCACTTTACCTTCTGTTGCAATTCATCAATGGTATATCCTGGGTTCTTATCTATTATTTCATATAATAACCATAGTTTTTTTAATTTCATGGGTTATTTGTAAAACCTTTTTATGAATAATCTACATAATTGTGGTTGTTTAATTAATATCTTTTTAAACATAAGATTCTGTTAGATATAAAAAAACCGATTATTGAAAAAAAGAAATGAAAGTGTGAGGATTTAATTAATAATTCGATGTGGTCTTTTTTTTTTAAATTATTTAGAAGATTGGATATACTATGCGAGATAAGAAGAGAATTAAAAGGATATGTCGATTATTAGAAGAGGTTTGGAGCCATTTTCCTCAACAAAGATTGGGAGAATTGTTATTAAGTTTTGTTTTTGGGAGTTAAAGAATAACATATTTAAATCAGTAAAGAAAAAGAGGTCATGATTATAGAACTTTGGAGTGAAGACCGCGATCCTAAGAGGATAAAGAGAATATTAGAAAAAATAGAAAAACTGTGGCAAAATTCCCCAGATTTGAGATTTGGACAATTTATACAAAATATCTTTGGATCTGCTCTAAGAGATCAACCTATCTACTTTAAAGAAGATGAAGAAATTGAGAATATACTTGATTATTTAATAAATAGAAAGAAAAGTTAAAATTAAGGAAATCAAATTTATAGATATTATCTTTTTTCTAGAAATTTTCGAACTTATTCTGATGTAGAGTTATCAATAAATCTAAAGGGCTTTACAGTTGATACTGATGTATCAGTATTAAATTTCAGAATTTCTGTAAATAATAATAATTTCATTATTTTAATTATTTATAATAGTATAAAGTTTAAGGTAAATCCCTTAAACACGCTCGAGTAACATGAAAACCACAGATAAATGGAAAATCGCTTAATCGAGAATGAATTCCTTCCATTTTTGAGACAATAAATAAATTTTCTTTTAAGCCTGATAAATTTATATTATCATTAATGTCTAGTAAATTGACTGCTCCTGCATCATCTAAGGAAACTGGAGTTAAATAAGCTTTTGATCCTGTTTCTGACAATTCAGCGATTAATTTATGAACAAAAAAATCTCCTGCACCTCTACATCCCACACCTTGCTTACCTACTGTAACTTCAGATTTATTTATATCTAATATATCTTTGATAACGGAGTCAGTTATTAGATTTTTATCACTTTTTCTGCACTCATCTAAGATAGCTTCCGCAAGCTTAACTGCTGAAGCATCTTCAATTTCTTTAAAGTCATGATATTCCTGAACCAATCTTTGAATAATTTGTTGGTCCGTATATCCTTTACTCAATAAATTCCTTGTCAATCCTTCTAGATCACTCAATATAACAACCTTATTATTACGAATTTTAGCAATAAATCTTATAGCAAAATCTAAAAGAAAAATTCTTTGATCATTAATAATCTGATTATTTGCTTTTAATTGAGTCAATAATCTACACATTTCCCATTTATTGAGAAATTTATGTTTAGAAGACATTAAACATTTAAATTATTATAAAAACTCTTAATCATAGTTGAAATTGCTCTTCTAAATTGAAAAATATGACATCCTTAAGAATTACAACCCCATGTCGCATACACCTTTCTTTAATAGATGAAAATGGGTATACTGGTCGAGTTGATGGCGGTATAGGTCTTATGTTAGATCAGCCTAACGTCGTGTTTGAGGCTTCAAATAGTGCTGAGGAGTTTCAGATTGAAGCTCATAAATATTATAGAGAGTCAATAGAAGTAATCAATGAAATTGCTTCAAAAGTATTTAAAACATTTAATATTAGTAATAAAAATTTCCACTTCAACCTTAAAAGATACTTTCCCTCACACGTAGGACTAGGGTCAAAAACTCAACTATCTTTAGCTATCATCAGTGCGATAACCAAATTGAAGAATATTAATCATTTATCTATAAAACAAATGACTCAAATGGTAAATAGGGGAGGTACATCTGGGATTGGTTGGAGTGGTTTTGAGACAGGAGGTTTTATATTAGATGGTGGACATGACTTTGGGTTTGGAAAAGAAAAAGAAACTTTTTTACCCTCATCTGCTTCCCCTTCAGTGAATCCAGCATTAACAATTTCTCGGCATAACATCCCTGAAAATTGGAGATTTTTATTAGTAATTCCTGATGTCAAAAAAGGTGCTTTTGGGGATGAAGAAATTAGGGTTTTTCAGAATTACGCGCCAATTCCCCAAAAGGAAGTAAATGAGGTTTCTCATCAAATTATAATGAAAATGATTCCAGGGATTATAAAGAATGACTTAAAGTGTTTTGGGGAAGGGTTGAAAAGAATTCAAAATATTGGCTTTAAAAAGATCGAAATTGACCTTCAGAATGAAATTGTTAAGAATCTTTTGACATTTTTTGATGAATATGGATTAAAAGCTTATGGGATGTCTTCATTTGGTCCTAGCGTTATTGGGATTGTAGAATCTGATTCAGAAGTGGAAGCTATTCTAAAAGAAGTGCAAAAAAATCGGAAGAACGGTGGAGGGCATATTTATATCTGTAAACCGAATAATACAGGAGCAAAAATTGAATATTTCGACTGATATTTTATGTCAAGAAAAAATGAAAAGATCTATTTCTCATCGAGTTTAAACTTAAGAGAGAGAGCTTGTTTTGAAACAGGAATTAAACTAGGTACTCTTTATCATATTTTGTGTGGAATTCCTATAAGTTCAGACGAAAAAATTATTAGTTCTATAGAAAATGGAATTGAAGCAGCAATTAGTTGCCAGCCTTTTGTCAAATCAGTTAAAATTAAATTAGATAAAGATAAAATAGTAGGAGATAAATCCACAACATTCGATTATGACGAAATCACGGGAAATATCATTCGAGCTGAATTAATAATTAAATATGAGGATGTGGAAGTGCTAGCTAAAATTGATTGGATTGAAGATATGCAATATCCCCTTATGTTCATAGAAAAAATAACCATTATTGATTAACTCAGTAAGAAATTTTATGATGAAGACGAAAAATATCAGTATAAAGATTAAAGAAAAGAAAACAATACCATTTAAAAGCCCTATGGTGGTTCTTCAAGAAGTTTAATAATTTATTGTATTCAAATATTTACTAACTAATTGAAGGGATTTTTTAACTTTTGAATTTTTACTAAATCTCTCAATAACTTTGATATAATCTAATATTTTTCCATGAATTCTATTACATAACTGCTTATCATTTCTTTCTTTAGCAATCTTTAAGCGTGTTGCTAAGATTAAGATTTCTAATGTTAAATTTTCAGCTCTATTAAAAAGTTTAAAAGATTCTCTATTTTTCACTAATGAGTAAATTTTCAACTTAAACTCAACAATTTTTGATTCACCTAGACTATCTTTCTTGATAATTTGTTTATCTTCAATAGTTTTACAAAGAGCAAATGCCCAAGCATTTTTTATATAGGGAACTAATAATAGCTTATTATCACTCAGATCTTTAAAAATCGGCTCAATTTCCTTTTTATAGATAATCTTATGGTGATTATAAAATTCATCTGGGAATTGTTTTAAATCAATAAGAGGATCTGGATCTTTCAAGGAGGTTAATGCATACAAATATATATTATCAACAAAATTAAGTATGATAAGCCCATTTTTTCTTAAATTCTTTAAAGTTTTTGTAAGTGGATAAGGAGTCATTTGAATTACTCTATCACCTATTAATCTTACTCCCATACATGAGGTGTTAGGTATAATTTCATTATCCTTAAATGTAAAAGTGGTTGCTAAGACTTCGTATAATTGATTTTTAATCAAACCTATGTCTTGATAATTGATTTCCATAATAAACCATTCTTAAAGGAAGTCTTTCTAGATTACTATTTAATGATGCTATTATTTAATTTTTGGGAATCGTCAATCTTTCGAGTAAGACCTGACCACTGAACATTTTTAATACCAGTGTTTTTAGCAACTCTACATAAATCTTCAATTTGATCTCCTGTCATCAACAGTTCGTCTTTAAGCTGCCAGTCAATCCCAAGGCGTTCATATTTAGTTGTACATAAATTATTGAATGCTAATAAATCCCATCGTTCGGGAACATTTCTTAATTTATCAACAATAAATTTTCCAATCCCCATAATATTTTCTTCAGTTGCTGTATATCCAGGGATAATAGGGGTCCGAATCCACGTTCTTTTATTATTATTTTTTAAATATTTAGCAATCCATGAGATATTTTCTAGAATTTTTATATTAGGCACTCCAGTAAATTCACAATGTTTCTTATTATCTATTTCTTTTATATCAAACAAAACCAAATCAATATAAGGTACCAATTTTTTATAGACTTCTTCTGAAGCATAACCGCAAGTATCTAAAGCTGTTGAGATGCCATTTTCTTTGCACTTTTTTAAAAATTTCAGAATAAAGGGATGTTGAAGTGTAGGTTCACCTCCTGAAATAGTAATTCCTCCACCAGATTCAGAATAATAAACTTTATCCTTATTTATTTCATAAAAAAGGTCCTCAGAATTCCACCAGTTGCCAATCATATTTAATGCTGTTGATGGGCATTCCTCCACACATTCTCGGCAATTAGTACATTTTTTTCTCTTAATTATCAATCCTGTTTCATCGAAAAAAATTGCTTCTTGGCTGCATGTTTCTATACAAGTTTTACATCCTATGCATTTGTGCCCGATCCATTCTAATTGAGGTTTATTAAGTAAAGATTCTGGGTTATGACACCATTTGCATTTCAGATGACAATGTTTCATAAAAACAGTAGTTCTAATACCGGGCCCATCCTCGGTTGAAAACCGCTGAATTTCAAAAATTAAACCTTCTTCTTTAAAATCTCGTACAGAATCTATTATTTCTGTCATTATTTAAATATAAAAGACCTTTTCGCCTAATTAAAATTAAATTCATTTTCTTTTTTAAGCTCAGCAAAGAATCTTAAAACATCATTATGGTGAGCAACAATTTGAGATGCCCTTAATATATCAGAATCTATCGTGCTATGAGTATCTTGTATCAAAGTAACTTTATATCCATGGCTTACAGCAGACCTAACAGTAGTATCAACACACATAGGAGTAGCCAAACCTGTAATTACTAATTTTGAAATTTTGTGTTTTTTTAGTTCTTCATCTAAGTTTGTCTCGAGAAATGAATCAGATTGGAATTTCTGAATATTAATATCTGCTTCATTTTGTTGTAGCATTGGGTGAATTTCCCAATTTTTTGTGTTAGTTTCTAATCGTTTTCCTTTAGGTTCATTATGTTGAATAAAGATTATTAGAACTTGTGCATTTCGAGCTTTATTAATAAGGCTGTTAATGTTTTTAATTAATAATTCCGCATTGTAGATAGGAAGGTTTTTTATTGAAAATAACCCATTTTGTACATCTATTATTAATAGGGCTGATTTTTGCATTAAAATCTACTCTGATAAACTGGATATTAAATGAATGAAAATTGGTGAAAAAAATGTGTGGACTTTTACTGCTTATTTAAGTCTTTCCTCAGATAAGTGTAAATGATCAGTTTCAACCTGGACAAAAGCATGGAATATTTCTTTTACACGAGGGTTCTTTGCAGCAGCAGCAGCCTCAGCATAAAACTTTATTGCTCTCTCCTCTCTGGCATGAGAATCTTCTAAATCTGCTTTATATTCAGGTTCACAAGTCTCTGCGGGTTCCCATTTAATCTTATCCACTTTTAGAATTTTCTTCCACACCGATGCATGTTCACTCTCAACTTTAGCTAGTATCTTAAATAGCTTCTTACCATCGATTTCTTTAACTTTTTTGGCAGAGCATTTATAAAAAAGTGCATTAGAAACCTCTACTCCTAAAGCTTTTTCAGCATTAGCTTTATCAGTGTCATTTAATTCCACATCCCAATCTCCAGTGTCATCGTAATCTTTTGAATCTATTAGATATTTTTCGTATACGCCGCAGAATGGACATCTTGCGGGTTTATCGGTTGTCGAAATATAAGCTTCTCCACAAATTTTGCACACCCAAACTGTTACTGCCATGATATTTACTCCTAATTTTAAATTGAATTTACTTCTGTATTCTAATTTATTTTTTATTGAATTAAGATTAGAAATTCATGAAAATTTAAATAATTATAACTTAAAATCTAAAAGTAGAATGAATATCCTTATTATTGATTAAATTTTCTAAAATCATATATTATTCTTAGATTTAGTTAACAATATGATTTAAGTGACCACGCGAGAATTATCTGCTTTAGGTATAGATCCTGGCTCGAAGTCCTGGGACTTTTTTGCTTTAAAAGGAAATGAAATAATTTTGGATACTTCAATTTCCTCTAAGGAAATAGTTCAAGAACCTCAAAAAGTTATAAGTCTAATTAGATCCATTAAAAACCTTGATTTAATGGTAGCCCCAAGTGGTTTTGGTCTCCCATTAAAAGATGTTAAAGATTTAACTGAGAAAGATATTTTTTTTACTTTGCTAAAATTTGAAAGAGAAGATCAGAAAAAACTTCTAGGACTCGGGGAAATTCTAAGGCTTATTAAAGCAGAACCGACTAAATCTGTAATCGTCCCCGGTGTTAAACATCTTCCTACTGTTCCTAATTATCGTAAAATTAACAAGGTTGATATGGGAACTGCCGATAAATTATGTACTGCCGTTGTGGGAATCAGAGATCAGATAGAAACATATCAAATTAAGCCAGAGGAAACAAATTTCATAATGGTTGAAATTGGATACGGTTTTACTGCGGTATTAGCAATTGAAAATGGACAAATAATTGATGGAATAGGGGGTTCAAATATTATGGGATTTAGGGCTTGTGGAAGTCTTGACGGTGAATTAGCATATTTAATAAAAAAAATCCATAAAGAAAATATTTATAAAGGTGGGGTTGCTTCGATTGCAGGATATTCTGACTTAAGTTTAAAGGAAATCACTTTATTAGCAGAAAATGACGTGCAAGTGAAAACAGCTCTAAAAGCGTATGTATCGAGTGTTAAAAAAGCTGTTTTTGGAATTTCCTCCTCTTTTTCAAAAAAGGAAAAAGTTAAGGAGGTTTTGTTAGCGGGAAGAGGGGCAGAACTTAGATATATCAAAGATAGGATCGAAAGAGGATTGAGAGATATTGCACCTGTTAGAATAATGAAAACCTATAGTCAAATAGCTAAACGTGCTGCTCAAGGTGCAACCTTTATAGCAAACGGCCTTTTAGGGGGAAGATTTGAGCAAATAATAAATAATTTAGATATCAAACATGCATCAGGTTCAATTTTAGATAATATTTTTATTCCATTTAATAAAGATAAATTGATGAGTGATTTAGATTAAAATTCTTATCATTACTGGGAAACAAAGCTATCCAATTATAAAAAAAGTAATAAAATCAGTTAAAACTCATACTATTAAAGTTGAAGAAGCTCCAATTTCAATATCTGCATTTTTAACTGAATCTCTAGCCGAAACAATTCTTAACACTAAATCAAAGTTTAACT
Organism: uncultured archaeon; assembly: GCA_964486045.1. Classification (GTDB taxonomy): domain Archaea; phylum Asgardarchaeota; class Lokiarchaeia; order Sigyniarchaeales; family SOKP01; genus Loki-b32. The sequence continues at coordinate 186,157 of CAZALK010000005.1, read as the reverse complement.
ACAATCTTGTTTTACTGCCTGGTTTTGTACAATGGGATTCAACTGCTTTAGAAGAAAAGTTCTCTGTTAGAATTCGGAAGGGACCTGAATTCGCATCAGATCTCCCCCCATTGTTAAAAAATCTAGAGAAAGTAAATCTGTCTAATACTATACCCGCAAATGAATTATTCCAACGCTCAGGGGAAACCCAATACAATCAAATAGTTCAAGAACAATATGAGATTGCTAAGGAAAATCTAGGGCTACATACTTTTTATATTAATAAGGAAAAATCCAAATTAATTATAGGAAGAAATCTCCCCCCACCAATTATAGCAGAAATAGTAAATTGTACGAGTAAAAGCGATAAAAGCATAATAAAGAAAGCTCACCATTATATTAATTCTGGAGCAGATATTATTGATATAGGTTGTGTGTCGAATAAGCCAAATCCCCTTAGAGTCAAAGAAATCATCCAAATATTAAGGAACAAGTTTAACATTTTACTCAGTATAGATTCTATGGATCCCTCTGAAATTCTAGCAGCCGTAGATGTGAATATTGATATGATTCTTAGCTTTGATATCGGAAATTATAAGGAGTTTATTAACATTCCCAAAGACATTCCAATTGTTATTCTCCCTACAAATATCAGAGAGGGAAAATTTCCTAGAAATCCTGAAATCCGTATTGAAAAATTACAAATATTGACAAAAAAACTGAGAAACCATGGATTTACCAAATTAATTGCTGATCCTCTATTGGAAACCCCAATTTCTCCTGGTATTTGTAATTCATTGGAAACTTATTTCTTATACAAAAAACTTCCTCCAGATGATCAATTACCTCTCTTTTTTGGTATTTCAAATGTTGTAGAATTGATGGACATAGATTCAGTGGGAGTGAATGGACTCCTTGCAAGTATTGCTGTAGAACTAGATATAGGGATATTATTTACTGTTGAACATAGCCCTAAATTATTTGGTGGTGTTAGAGAATTAAAAGATAGCATAAAACTTAACTATTTAGCTAAAAATAAAAAAACACCTCCAATCAATCAAGGCTTATCCGTATTTAAGGCAAAAGGTAAAATTAGCCAGAAAGCACCTCAAGTGAATGAAGTTAACGCGATATTTGTAAATACATTAGACCAAGATTATATAAAAGATGATGGTGGATATTTTAGAATTTATCTAAATCAAAATGCAGGAAAAATTATTGTTCTTTTTTATTCAAATGAAGACAACTTGCTCCATACATATATTGGAGAGAATGCTGAAGCTCTTAGTAAAGAAATAATTAACCAGAATTTAACAGAAGATTTTTATCATTTGAATTACTTAGGAAGAGAGCTGAAGAAAGCTGAAATATCGTTACTTCTTGGAAAACCTTATATTCAAGATGAATAAATAAAAAAAAGTAATAATTACACTATTTTTTCTATGTTTCTTACGGAAGCTAGTTCATCATTAATTATAGTGAGAGTCACTATTCCTCTATCTAACAGTGGAGCGAATTCGGCCATGTTTTTAGGTAAATTAGCCACATGTGCTTGTGCTGCACTCTCATCTTCATACTTTTCAAAAAATATGATTGAATTTGGGTTATATTTGAATGTATGGGGGATATATTCTAATGTTCCTGGCTCTGATTCTTTAACATTTGGCACGAGTTTTTTTAAAACTTCCTTAGCTTCTTCCATCTTACCTTCTTTAACGTTAAGAATTGCTATACTTATTATTGCCATAAATAGTACCATTTCAAATTTTCAAATTAATTAAATTAATTATTAAAATGGTTTTACCTATAAAAAAAATTAGATTTGTCTTAATGTAAAATTAACAAAAGTGAAAACATATTTAATCATAAAATCTTAAAGAAATTGCTAAGTTATATCTTAAAGGGTTGGAAATTATGATTCCAAAGAAAATGGAAACTTTTTTGAAAGAGAGGTTACCGGAAGCTACTCTTAAGACTCGGCTTAAAAGGGATAAAGGGAAGGTATATTTAGAGTTCAGTAATGTGGATGAGCATTTATTATCTCGATTACGAATAGTTGCTGATAAATTAGGTCCGCATCTAGTAGCTTGTATATGGGATGAAGAATCACCATTGGAAATTGGTGGGTATTTAATAGTCGATAATTTGAGTATGGGAAAACCGAGTATGGGTGGAATTAGAATGCTACCTGATATATTACCTTCAGATATACATAATTTAGCTCGAGGGATGACTCTAAAAAACGCAGCAGCTAATCTTCCATACGGCGGTGGGAAAGCTGGGATAGTGGCTGAACGAAATCTCTCACCAGAGGATCATAATGAAATTATTCGTGGTTTTGCGCGTTTAATTAATAGATACAAAGATATTTATGTACCAGGGCCAGATGTAGGTACAAATGATGCCGATATGAAAACCATCGCAATAGAAAATGGCTTAGATAGTGCCGTATCTAAACCGGCTGATATGGGCGGAAATCGGATTGATGAACTTGGAGCGGCAGCGGGGGGTGTTGTAATTGCGCTACAAACTTTACTAGAAATTATGCCAAGATTGAGAGTACTCTCACAATTTGCCAATTTAGAAATTCCGGAAACAGCCGATCTTAAAATTTTGATTCAAGGATTTGGCGCGGTTGGTGCTCATGCAGCACGCATTCTGAAGGAAAGAATCCCTGAGGCTAAAGTTATTGGTATAAGCGATTTAGAAGGTTATTTGTATAATGAATCTGGATTACCAACAGAAGATCTTTTTAGTTTATGGCAAGAAAATCGTTTAGTAACTAACATTTACTTCCAGAAAGAGATTTTTTCTAAGGGATATAAACATCCAACTAAATTTTCAACTAATCGGAATAATTTACTTCTTGAGAAGGCATTTTGTTTGGTTCCGGCAGCTCCTATATTTAATTATTTAGGAGTACGCCCTTCTGAATCCCCTTCAATAACAGTTGATCGCATGGGTAAGTGGTCCTTAATCGTAGAAGGTGCTAATACATATAGTCCTGATCCGAATAGAAAAGCGGCTCGAACCAGAATGGAACAAATTGTATACAGAGAAAGGGGAGTCATGATTGCTAATGATTATTTAGTTAATTCTGGTGGTGTCATCTTTGCTGCTCAAGAACACATCATTAAATCTCCAGATCGTTTACAAATACCTGAAGAAATGTTAGGAGATAGCAAAAAAGTAGAAAAATTATTAGGGGATCATTTTGAAGAGTTTGCTGAGCTTTCAAAGCAAAGGTTAAGAGCTGGAAAAGATTATCGAGAGGATGTTATTCATCATAATATGATAGAATTAGTCGATTTATTAGCATCAAACCCTGATATGCTTCCATGCTCAGCAGCTGAGCGTATCAGTATCCAACGTTTAACTGCTAAAGAAAGCGAATGGACAGCAGAAGATATTATGATTCCAATACCTACAATTGATGTTAACCGAAGTATACAAGATGCTGCGGCTTTAATGATTGAAAAAAATAGCGGAACAGTTGCCGTTATTTCTGAAGATAAACTAGTAGGGGTTGTAACAGACTGGGACATAACTAAAGCAACTGCTGAAGGAGTAGGTGCTGCCAACCTTGAAGAGATAATGACTAAGGAAGTTATTTCAGTGTCCCCAAATTTCTCCATTTTAGATATTGTACGTGAACTCGAGCAGTATCAGATTTCTGCGATGCCAGTTGTTCAACAAGGAAAAGTTTTGGGTATGGTTAATTCTGATCTAATAACACAACGCTATGTTTTAGAATACCTACAAGGTCTTTAATTTTTAACAATACTTTATTATATTATACAAAGTATCTCTTCGAGCAGGGCGCTTTCCAGCCGCTCTTATTATCTTTACGATTTCTTCCGAAGATAGAAATTGACCAAACTCAGCTCCAGCACTTCTAGAAATGTTTTCTTCAAATAATGTGCCGCCGAAATCGTTTACTCCATAATTTAAAGAGACTTGTGAGAATTTTGGCCCTAATTTTGGCCATGAACATTGAATATTATTAATATAATTATTCAAAAATATTCGAGATACGCAAAATAATTTTAAATCAGCCATCCCATAACTAGGATTTAAAGGATGGTCTTCCAATCTGGATAAAATAGGATTTTCTTTAACAAAAGGTAAAAGCACGAACTCTGAAAAACTATTTGTTTTTTTTTGAATTTCTCTTAAAACTTCTAAATGTTTAATTCTATCTCTAAGTGTTTCGATATGACCATACATGATAGTTGAAGTAGTTGGAATTCCTAAATTATGTGATGTAGTGATAATATCTATCCATTGTTGAGTAGAAATTTTATTAGGGCATACAACTTTTCTGACATCATCAACCAAAATTTCGGCTGCTGTTCCTGGTATTGAATCTAACCCTGCCTTTTTTAATTCTTTTAATGTATTCTCTATTGAACTGTCATACAACTTTGACATAAAATAGATTTCTTGTGGGGAAAATGCATGAGTATGAATATCTTTATCTACATCTTTAACCGTCTTGAGAATGTCTAAATAGTAATCGAATTTTAATTTAGGATTTATACCTCCTTGAATGCAAACCTCAGAACAATCAAATTTTTTTGCCTCGGTGACTTTATCTCTAATTTTTTCCATTGAAAGTAAAAATGCATCTTGATGATTAGTTGGCAGACTAAATGAACAGAATTTGCATCCTTGAAAGCACACATTTGTAAAGTTGATATTCCTATTAATTACAAAAGTTACAATATCTTTCTTTTTCTCAAAACAAATTTGATTAGCTACATATTGTAAAGCAATAAACTCTTTACCATGAACCTGTAGCAATTTTAATGCTTCTTCAGTTGATATTTCATCATTCTCTAATGATTTTTTTAAGATTACATTTATCTCTGAGTTTATCTGTTCTAACATTTAACAAGCAATTTGTAAGGTTAATAATTCATATTATCTATGACCTTTTTAATATCTTCTGGACAGAATCCCTTTTTTTGTATATATTTATCATAAATTGGCAACCTTTCTTTGAGTATATACCCTTTTGAATCACAAATATCTTTTAAATCGTTAATTTGGGGCCAATTTTTTTCAGGATTAATATAATCTACAGTAAATGGTGAGATTCCTCCAAAATCATCTACACCCATCTCAATAAAATCTTTCTCAAATCCCGCAATGAGATTGGGTGGAACTTGAATGGCTATATCGTTTTCAAAAATGATTTTCGCCAACCCCACAATTCTAAGGATGTCTTCAGTTGTAACGCTTGTTCTAGGTTTATACGGAATTCCAGGTTTATCAACAAAATTTTGTATTATAACCTCTTGGATATGGTCATAAACTTCATGAATTTCTTTAATCAGAAATAAATCTTTTATTCTATCCTCAATTGTTTCCCCAATTCCTAAGAGTAATCCTGTAGTAAAGGGAATTTTTAATTTTCCTGCATTTTTGATATGTTCTATTCGTATAGAAGGGATTTTACCTGGTGATTGTCTATGTACACCCCCTAGTTCAATTAGATCCATACAAGTACTTTCAAGCATCAATCCCATGCTGGCATTACAGTTCTTTAATTGTTTCAATTCGTCAAAAGTAAGCGCACCTATATTTGTATGAGGTAAAAGGTTGAAATTTAATAAATATGTAGAGATATCTTTTACATATTCAATAAAATCACTACAGTCTCTTTTGTCTAATTCATCTTTAACTTCCTCAAAACTATCCGGATTTTCTCCAGACATTATTAATGCCTCTTTGCAATTATGACTAATACCCTTTTGGATTGCTTCTTGCATTTGTTCATTACTAATTAGTATTATGCTTCCTTCTCCATTTAATTTCGGAATTCTATGATTGTAAAAGCAATATCCACAGAAATTTTGGCAATAATTAGATAATGAAAGTGTGAAATTTCTGGAGTAAGTAATTGTAAATCGCTCATCATTAGGTAAGTGCGATTTGGTATTTTTTGCCCTCCCTCTTAATTCTTTTAATGTTAAATTCTTTAAAGATTCAATTTCTCTTCGACTCATCGCAAATTCCTTTTGTATTTCAAAACTACATAATTATTTCTGCTTCTCACTTCAAGTAACTTAAATTTTCGAGCGTCCTCCATTTTATCGAACCCAATTCCTTCCACCAAACTCGTTGCTTCCTTCCCACCTACAATCCAAGGAGCAACAGTTAGCCTAATTTCATCAATTAAATCATTTTCTATAAAACCCCAATTCAAATTCCCCCCACCTTCTAACAATATTGTATCTATTTCAAGGGTCTTTAGAAGTGGCATTAATTTTCTTAAATCGACTTTCTCACCCTTTCCTGCAAGTATGACTTTAATCTCCTTTTCTTCATATTTCCTTATTTGGTCAAGGGAGGCATTTTCAGTTGTACAGATAATAGTTGGATAAGTTTCGGGTTGGAATGAAATGATATTGGAATCAATAGGAATGGTAAGATTACTATCTACAACAATCCTATAATATCCTGAATGTTCATGAAATTTTATATGCAACTTAGGATTGTCTTTTAAAATTGTTCCTTTCCCCACCATTATAGCATCTACTTGAGCTCTAAGTTTATGAACATCTTTCCAGTCTTCTTCATCTGATAATTCAGGGTCTCCTGTTTTTGAAGCTATTTTTCCATCGATACTCATTGCTGCACTCAGAATAACGTAAGGTTTAATAGCTCCTATCAAAGACAATTTCTCCTTTTATGTAGGTTTTTTTAATATTTGAAGCATTACATCGTTGAACAATTAAAGGTAACAAAGTTTCATAATCTAAATTCGATGTATATAAATTTGGTTCATCTAAATTAACCATAAAAAAATTTGCATATTTATTCTCGGATATAGAACCGATTTCTTCTTCTAGTTTAAAATTTCGAGCAGCATTAACCGTTACCATTTTTAACAATTCTTTTGCTGAAATCAACTGTTTATTATCTAATACTCTTGAAATACGGTAGAGATACCGCATTTCTTCAAATAAATCAGTGCTGTTAGCCATCAAGTTATCTGTTCCTAAAGAAATGGGAATTTTCAACTTTGAAATTTCATTAATAGGAGGAAATCCTACTCCAAAATATCCATTACATCGAGGACAGAGAATTAAAACCTTCTTTTTTTTCTTAATTACTTCTAAATCTTCTCTTGTAAATTGAGTTCCGTGAACAATAATATCAACAAGATCATCCTCACATATTTCCTTTATTAAAGATTCATCCCTAACTAATTCTGCACAATGACAAGCTATTATCTTTTTAGATTTTTCTTTATTGATCTTTAATTCTTCTTTAATCTTCGGTGTTGTGATATCATAACTAACCAATCCTATCCCATTCGAATGAGAAAAAATAGATTCAATATCACCATAATCTCGAAAACGACCTAAAATTAGAAAAAAAATAGGAGAGTTGCTTAATGCTTCTTTTAACACGTTAATACCCTCTAATCCTCTTTCTCTAAAATCAACAAAGCAAGTTATTCCATTTGATAACATTTCTAATATTGCATTTTTTATTGCTATTAATTTCATTTCTCTTGTTGCATTTCTAAGTAACTCATGCTTTAATCCATCAGGGGGTTCAACAACCTCGCTTAAATTTTTGTTGAAACCTTTTTCTTTAGCAAAGCTGTCTCCAATGTGGATATGAGAATTGATGAATCCAGGAATCATCAAATAATTACTATCATTAGGTGAAATATCTATTTCCGAATCCATATCATCATATAGAAGATTCAATATTTTTCCCTCTGGAGTAAGATTAAAATTCACATTTTGTTTTAACTCCAAATTATCCCCTATTAAGGCATATTTACTAAACAAAGATTTCTTTGGCATAATAATCTTGATGTTATTGTTTTTTATAAAAGTAAGTTATATAATTTTATTATTATCTCATCTTTTTAAAGAATAGACCATAAAAAAAAAAACACTGACTTTTGGTGAGACTAGATTTATAAATTCAAAAAAGATCTACAAGATTCTAATTCGGCAATAAGTATCCCCATTGATAAGGTAGGAGTAGTAGAGTTGGAGAAAAAAGTTGAAATCGTTCAAATGAATAAAAAATATTCATTTTACCCTAAGGTTTCAGCTTATATTGGACTTCCTGCCGAACAAAGAGGTGTTCATATGTCAAGAACTTCAGAAACAATAGAAGAAGTTATAAACGAAATAATTTACAAACCCACTCCAACAATTGAATTAGTTGGGGATAGAATTGTAAAAAAATTGCTGGAACGCCATCCATATACCTCAAAAGCTGAAGTAAAATTAGAAGGTAAAATAATTGTTCAATTAAGAGAAAATCATGAGAGAAATATTCAAAAATCATATGAAATTAATTCACTCGTTAAAGCAAAGCGGTCATTAAACGGAGAAATCGATTTTACTTACTTCATAGGAGCTAGTGCAGTTGGAATGACGGTCTGTCCCTGTGCAAAGGAAATGTCACAAGAATACGCAGAAGAAGTTATTAAAACAAGGAAAGATATTGTAATCTCCCAAGAAGATATTAATAAATTGATTAATTTACTTCCCTTCGCTTCACATAATCAACGTTCAAAGGGAACAATTATCGTCGAAATGAAAGACCTTGAGATTCACAAAATTGATGTGTTAGACATTATTAATGTGATCGAAGAATCTATGAGTGGAAAAATTCAGTCAATTCTAAAGAGGCCAGATGAAGCTGAATTGGTAAGAACAGCTCACTTAAAGCCCTTATTTGCCGAGGATGTAATTAGAGAAATGGCAAAAAACTTTGTTTTAAGAGATTTTACCAATTTAGATAATAATTTGAAAATTACATTCATTATCGAGAGCTATGAATCAATTCATCCTTATAATGTATTTTCTGAAGTTGAAATTACACTAGGTGAATTAAAAAGCGCGGTACATCAAAAATAATTTATTTTTTATCATAGAATAAAGAAATGTAGATTGATGTCTGTAGAAACTCTTTCTGAATCATTTATTTCTACTTATGTAATCCTTAAACGCCGTTAGATAGTTTTTAACCGCAATTATTTTCGGATTTCTTTTATAACTTGCCGGTATTGGGGCATTGCAACGAGAACAAAGACCAGAACTATCAAGCCAATCTTTGAATTCATCTGCATGAGCGGGATACCTACAATTTGGGCATATAACTATTCCTCTGCCATTATCTTTAGGGAATTCTGGTAATTTAAAACAAAAAATGCATTTAAAATCTTCTATTGAAAGATTTGCTGCTTTAGGTTTATATATAGCTAGATTTCTCAAATTTATTGAACTTTGACCAATTGTATTTGGCTTCCTTGTTGCTGTTTTAGTTGTTTTTTTGGTTCTCGAACTTAAAGTTTGCCTACGTGATGTAGGTGTTGATCTAGAAGAATGTGAGACAGACCTGGAGGTTTTTGTGGTAGTTCTGGTTGTAGGAGAAAGTGATGATCTAGTTGTTGTACGAATACGCTCTCTATTTCTACTAGGAGTATTGCTACTTTTAGGTGATGTTAGATTATTTAATCTATTAACACGCTGTGATATGTATTCTCTAGTTAATTGGGGTAAATGACTTCGAGCTCCTAATACTCCTGATGCTATCATTATTATTATCGTGCTAATTAACAGCAACAGAAGATTGAGGTCTATTGAAAAATGTAGAGGTATTAATAAAGACTCATAGAAATCAACTACAGAATAAAAACTTACCCAGAACACAATGATGAATAATATAACTGAAATACTTAAAATATAACCCATTGTGCGAGCTTTAATTGATTTAGTACCAAAATAAACGACAGTATATTTTTTAAAACAACGATATAAAGATAATGAACCACAAACAACATAGGGAGATCCAAATATTAAACTCCAGAAGCTCACGTATAAGTTACCACCTTCTATTAAATTTTCTCCCATTAATCCTGTAAAATAACCCCAAATTGAATAGAAAATTCCAACAAGAAGAGGTCCGATTATAAAGAACGCTGTATTATAGGGTGAATTAAATGATCGATAACGTTTTATATTTTTAAAGACTTTAAAAGAAAAAATCAACCATATTCCAATTAGTAGCCATGTGATAAAAACATTAAATGAAGCTGCTGCAATACCATGAATTAATCCAATTAACGAAAATATTCCTAGTATTATTATAACAGTCTTAGTTTTAACCATGGTTAAAAACTCATCCCTTTTTTATATTTTAATCTTCATCATATTCAAGATATACTGGCTTTCCTTCAATTATAGGATTCATAAACTTCAATATTTCAGGTAACATACGCACATCTAATGATCCTTTAATCCCATATACTAAAGGGTACCATGTGTTATTTTTAATATCTGCCCTATATATCTCAAATCCCGTAGATTTGCCATTAATCTGATAAGGATCAATAACAAGAGCGACAGACTTATCCCAGAGTTTCTGATACCTTGCCTGTGTTCCTAAGTCTTCATTCGACATAAAACAATTGTAGGATGGATGAGAGTGATACCATCCACAAATGAATAGTCCTTGCTTCTTAATATCCTCAAAAGCTCTTACATAATTCTTATAATTCTTAATTTCAGCATATACTGCTGTTCCATGACCCATCGGGTAAGCATCTTCAATGTATAGTATATCCTTTTTACCTATTTTTCCTGCAAGAAGTCCTATAACTTCCACCCAATTCTCTCTTGGAATCTTTGAATTAGCATATTTTAGCGCATGACTAGCTACTTTAAGGATAGGTTTTACTGATATATAAATTTCTTTTTGAATTTCATCCTCCAATGAAGTCCCAGTATTTTTTTTCTCTGTGATTTTAGTCGTAGGTATTTTTGAAAGTTTTACAATTGGTTTAGCAGTGCTCTTTTTAGTAATCATTGATGAAATTTCTTCAGTTAATTCTTCTTCCTCTAATTTAAGTTCTTCTCTAATCTCCTCTAATAGCTCCTCTTTTATTTTTTCTTTAATCTTTCTTTTTATTACTTCTCGGATTGAATTGTTGGATAAATTTTCATCTTGCATATAGATCTCACCATTTTTTATTTGCATATTTTTTAGACAGATTTCTCACCTTTTTCTCGTAGAATTTTCGGCTTTTCATCAATTCTATAGCTGCTTTTTTATTAAACACATCCGTTGGATTGATATATTTCCCTCTGGTGTTTAACATTGCAATTATTGCTTGAACAACTGTTACTGCTGTTTTTGATGGACTCCATCCCCCCTTCCTTCCAATTAGGGAGGGATCGACTAATTCTAAACAAATATTTCTCTGTCCTTTATACTCACTCGGTTTTGGCCAAAAATTTGGATGCCAGATTGGAGTGTGCATTCTTACAAATGGTGGTTGTCTAGGATATTGAGAAGGAAATCTCATTTCTAAACGATAAATTCCTCCTGCATATGCGGTACCCTTAGGACCCTTTATAGTAATAGCCAAATGATCGATACTTTTCTTTTTAGGATTAAACGGTTTTAATTGAACAATAACACCATTTTTATACATTTTTTTTAATCCCGCAAAATCTTGTGAAATACGACTACTTCTTATACTCATAATTTTATCCCCCTTTTATTTTTCCTATTTTTATATTAAAAATTTTATTTTATTAAATTTTGTTTCCTTGTTTTTTAAAATAATTTTTGATTAAAAATTCATGTCAGTTTTAAGGTTACAAAAATTTCCCCTTCTTTAAAGCCAGCTACAGTCATTAATTCATAATTTCTTAATCCATTTTCGATTGGATTCTGATCTAAATCTACCATCTGTATATCATTAAAATCTAATAACGTTATAACAGGCTCTAAATCAGGATCTAATTTAAATCCATTTCTCTTTAGCACATTAATAATATTTATGCATGGTGAACGAGATTTTAATTTGATCGAAACTCTTCGAACCTTTTTTCCGCATTGAGAACAATTTTTGTTTTTTTGTTTTTCTATATGATAAAATTTCATTGTAATTGCATTAAAAATCAAGTAACTTTTAATGGGTTTACCCATTCCTTTATGACCATTGTTCCAATGAAGAATTTTTATAGCTTCATGAGACTGTAATGCAGAAATTACAGCATTAATTGTTATTATTCCTGGATCGTGTCTATCTATTATTTTTACAATATCATCTTTTGAATATTCTGGTAAGAAATTATGTTTATTTACTAATTCATTCGCAAACTTTTGAATAAACTTAATATCATTTATATTCTTTGGATTCGGATCTTTATCAAACTTCTCAGAAAATGCTAGATGCCCCTTAAACACACAGTGAATCCTTTTTCTGGGCACTCCAACAACCGTACAAGCAGCCATATTATCAGTTTCCCTTTCAGGAATTGGGTAGCATTCGTAACAAGCATTTTGATAAGGAAAAATTGTATATAAATGACCATGATAACCAGAAACCCCTCCATCTATCAAAGGCTTTCTAAATCTTACACATTGAGCATTTAGGTTTAAACGTGCATTCATCGAATCAAGACCACCGATAACAATATCGGCAGAGAGATACAATGCCGGATCTAATCGCTCTAAAGAAGTGTGGTATCCCTTAATAGTAATATTAGGATTAATTTCTGCTAATTTTCTAGCTGCAACAATCGCTTTTGGCTCCCCCATTTTCGCTCCTGCAAATAAAATTTGGCGATTCAAATTTGAATGCTCAATAATATCTAAATCAACAAGATCTAAATGACCGATACCAAGCATGGCTAAATTTTTAGCAATTTCACACCCTAAACCTCCTACACCAGCTATTAATACTCTTGAATTTTTTACCAATTTCTGAGACCAACCCTCAAGACGGAATTGACGATTGTATAAATCTTTCTCTTCCACTGATAAACCAGTAGCAAAAAAGTCTGAATCCTTATCCATTATTATCACGATTAATAGTTTTTAAAAAAATAAAAAAATTGAAGGGCTTAATGCCCTCACATATTAAAATATGAAGAAAATTATATAAGTTTACCCAGCTGTACTCGCAGGGATCATAAGAATATCATCCCCATCGTTTACATCATAGTCCGATAATTTGTCAGACTCGTTCAGCGTTCTCCCACCAGAACTAAGGTGAAAATCATCAGGATCAAGACCATATAGATTTCCTAATGTATGTTTAATGTCTTCAACGCGGTTACCATCGTTCACAGTTAATTTTTCTTTCTTTTCACCGGGTCCTATGGTAGAAATAAAATATACAGTTTTCTTCCTTCCTGAAGGATTTTTCGAAGCAGGTGTCTTAGATTTCATTGGAACCTCTTCTAATTCTAAATCCTCATCAAATTCTTCTTCAAAACTCATTCATATCACTTTCGATTTTTTTATTTTAATTTTTTTTTACTTCTTAATAAAATCGGATAAATTTTTATTAATAAATTTCGTTGGCATAAAATTGCAGTAAATATAGAAAGATAAAATCTCTTTTTATACCAGAATAAAGAGGAATAAAAGGGTGAAAATTAAAATTCAGTTTTGAGGATCTTGATTATTACTTTCTTGTGCCTTGTATCCAAATTGACATTCTGTTTATCCTTTTCTTTCTTTTTAAATATAAATAATGTTAACAGTCAAGTAAAATCTTTAATAATTTCAATATCTAATTAATTGTATACAATGAAAGATATAACACCAAGATTCCCATTAGCTTTGGTGAATATTACAAATAGATGTAATTTAAAATGCAAGCATTGTTTCGTTTTTCGGGAAGGCAATCCTAATACACCCACTGAGAAAAATGAAATGGCAACAAACGTTATGATTGAAGAAATTAAAAACTATCAAAGAATTTATGGAATAATCAGAATGCTCTGGATGGGAGGAGAACCTCTTCTCCGAAAAGATATTTTAAAGGAGGGTGTTAAATTGTTTCCTCAAAACGTCATTGCCACTAATGGAACATTACCACTAATTAATTTAGGATCTAGCACAAAATGGACGATCTCAATAGATGGTCCTGAAGAACTTAATGATGATATAAGAGGAACAGGTGTATTCAACAGAGTAATAAGTAATTTAGATAATTTACCAGACGATTTTAAAGGAGATCTTCAATGTAATTGTGCTGTTTCTAAAATAGGGAAAGGTAATTATGAAAAATTAATAAACGTCTTGCGCAAAGAAACTCCAATAAGAGGTATTACCTTTACTTTTTATGTTCCAAAAAAAAAAGATAAATCTGAATTTGGCTGGAAATCACTAAAAGAGAGGGATTCGGCAGTTAAAGAAATAATTAAATTAAAAAAGAAATACCCACGCTTTGTTCTTAATAATAGCAAAGTACTTAATCTTTTATTATCCCAAACCGCACTTCAAATAACCAATAATTGCCCATTGAAGAACATCATGCTCCCTATCTATTTAGGGGATAATGGGTTTGAAATTCCTTTTTGTTGTTATGGGAATGATGTCGATTGCGATTTATGTGGTTCATGGGGTGTTTTTCACATAGCACATATAATGAAATTAAATCCAGACTTTCCTCTTAAAACAACAGAAAATATGACTCCTTCTAGTAGTTAACATTATTCTACTTATCAGTGTATTAAGGAAAATAGGTCTTCGATCTCTTCTATAGGTAATTTTGAAATAATTGAAGACGTAGGAGTTATAATCTGCCTTGATAACTTTCTTTTTTCTTCCAGCAGGGCATCAATCTTTTCTTCTATTGTTCCAATAGCAATAAATTTAAAAACATTTACATTCTTATCTTGACCAATTCGATAAGCTCTATCAGTGGCTTGTGACTCCGTGCTAGGATTCCACCACCGATCTACATGTATAACAGTAGTTCCTTGGGTTAAATTTAAACCAAAACCACCAGCTTTGATGGAAGCAATCAAAATTTTTGAATTTCCCTCTTTCCTTGATTGAAAATCCTTTACAATCATATCTCTTTGTTTGGGATTCAAGCTACCATGATAAAATGATACTATTTTCCCAAATTTAGTGGTTAAAGCCATTAATAAGATATCACCTAACGTTTTATATTGTGAAAATATAAGAACTTTTTGGTCATTCTCAAGAATATTCTCTATAATATCAAAAATCCTTGCAATTTTAGGAGATTGAACAAGAAAATCATTGAGGTTTTCATTAAAATTGTATTTAGATGGTTCAATTTTAAGATATTGTAATGGGTGATTACATAGCTGTTTTAACTTAGTTATAAGCTTAAGAACAAGCCCATTTCGTTTTCTTGCACTATTATAATTTTCTCTTATATCTTTAAGAATTTCATCTACTATTTTTTTGTATAGACTTATTTGCGAGTCAGACAGATTGATATATATCATAATTTCATTTTTTTCCGGTAAATCTTTAATTACTTTTTTATCTGTCTTTAATCGTCTCAAGATAAAGGGATCTATAATAATTTTTAGTTTCTTGATCTTTTCAGCATTTCGATAATTTTGAATTGGATTTACAAATGTTTTCCTGAACTCATTCAAAGAAGCTAGTAATCCAGGATTTAGAAAATTAAAAAGTGACCATAATTCCTCGAGATGATTCTCTATGGGTGTACCACTTAATGCGATTTTAAAACCCCCCTTCAATAAGTAAATGGATTTAGCTCTTTTAGAATTATAATTTTTAATATTTGTAGACTCATCAATTATAATTCCATTAAATTCTATATCTTTTAAGAAATCTATGTCGTTTCTTACAACTCCGTAGGAAGTTAAAATTATTTGGTGAGCTATTAGAAAGGTATCTCTTTTATCTCGGAGATTTCCTCTTCTCGATCCATAGTATTTCAGAACCTTGAATTTCGGGGAAAATTTCTTTATCTCATGTTCCCAGTTAGTTAATAATGATGTAGGACACACAATTAAAATGCTCCCTTTTTCATTAGAATAATTTTCTCGTCTGTAAGAGAGATAAGCTAGAGTCTGTATGGTTTTACCGAGCCCCATATCATCTCCTAAGCATACTCCTAATCCAATATCACAGAGCATCGCTAACCAAGAAAATCCTATTTGCTGGTATTCTCTTAGTTCACCCACAAAATCTTTTGGTTGCTCTATTAATTTAAAATCTAACTTTTTCTTGATGTGTTTGATTTTTGTCCGAAGATTTCCTAAAAATTTTATTTTATAATCTCTTCTCAGATGTAAATTTGTGTATTTATCCCTTAACTCAAATTTTAATATATCTGCTACCTTAATCTTCCCAGAAAATCCATTATTTTTATAAATCCACTTTAAAAAGTCTAGATCTTCCTTGTTAATGAAAATCCACTTATTATCTCTCCATTTTATTAATGGATCATCCAATTTCAATAATCTTTTCAATTCCTCTAATCGTACGGGTTTTCCGAAAAGAAGAAATTCCCATCTGAAATCTAATAAAGATCCCAAACTAAAATCAGATTTACTTTTATTTGATTTGGACCCGATCAGTAATTTAGCAGATAAACCCCTCTTCTGCGCTAATCTTAATTTGGCAGGATATTGAACTTTAAACCCAATATCTTTGAGTAACTCTATTGGATAAGTAAGAAATTCAGAAACTTCGGAAGAATTCATCTCAATATTTTGAGGGTAATTATCCTTTAGAGTGCGATGTAAGGAAGGAAAAATTTTAATTGCTATTCTCATTGACTCCAAGAGCAAATTTAGAAACTCTTTTTTGTCTAATAGAATACTAACAAACTTCTCATTAAATAGGCCATCATAAATCCACAGATCAGACAGAGGAATAAAAAAATTATCATTTTGGAATTTTAAATAAAACTTAATAGGCCATCTATTCGACTCATCTTTAGGTAATTCTACTGAGATATAAAACTCCACTGTCTTATGAAAGATTGGCTTAAGTTTTGCTTGAAATTTTGGATCAAATTTCTTTTTATCTAAGTGATCTTCTATAAACACCAAAAATGATGCATTCCTCCTTCAAAATTATAAATGTTTTCTTAAACTTATCCTTTACTATTTCTCAATATAAGACGTAACACATTTCTTAAAAATAAGATTTGGTATAACAATGTAGAAGAAGATGGTAAGGAGCAAAAGAAATGATATTATAAATTGGAGGATTAATTATTAATATATATTAATTTTATTGCTGTAGAGAGAGTTTTCCAAGATAAAGACAATGAAATGAAAACATAAAGTAATATATGGCTTATGAGTTCCCTGGAGAAATTAGATTCTGTTGTTCTTGGATTAGTAAAAGAATATTTGACAAAAAAAACATTCTTTTCGATTATCGATATAATCGATTTTGTAGCTTATAGAGCAAAAACTTCGGACTTAAACCGCAACAAAATAGAACAAATTATTAAGAAACTCATAAAAAAAAGAATTATCATTCCTGGAACTAAATTAATGAAAAATAATATCATTGAAAATCCTACGAGGAATGAGATCTATAATTTCATTAAAAATACCCCATCAAACATTAATGAAATTATGAGAGCTCTAAAGATTGGAAGCAATCAAGCATTATGGCACCTTTCTTGTTTAGAAAAATTTGAATTCATCAGGTCAAAAAAACTCAATAACCATAGGATTTTCTTTAAATTCGATTCCAATCCAAAACTTGATAAGTTCTATCACTATTTGAAAAAGGACATCGTCCTAAAAATAATAAAATTTATGATTAAAGAAGATAAACCCTTAAGAATTACTGAAATAGCTAATAGAACTAAAAAGAATCATACTACTATTAAAAAATACCTTAATATTCTAGAAAATCTGAAATTAGTAGAAACTGAAAAAGAAAAAAAAAGAATTTTATTCAAATTAGATGTTAAGAAGTATAATAAGGTTAGAAAGTTAATACTAGGTGATTGATTATTAAAACTCCATTATCATGCCAATCTCATTTAAAAATTAATTCAAATATTTAAAAATTAGAAGCAGATTTATTAAAAAACTATGAGGAAAAAATATAGAATATTAAGCGTTATTATTCTTTACGCTGTTTTTATTTTAATTTACATAAGTTATTTCCTATTTGGTATAAATAATACCCCGTTATTTCTTATTCTAACAATCGGGAGTGTTGCAGTTCTCTCTACTAGTACAATCTACACTGTTATCCAATCTGCAGGTTATCCACATGATAAAATAAGAGATAAGAAATATTCACCAAAACCCAAGTCTATTCATGATATAGAAGAGAATATTATTGATGAATATCTTGAGGCTTTGCCTTCAATAGAAGAATATCTTGATTCAAATGAATCTTATGAGGATATACCAATAATTAATAAATATATTTTTTCAGTTTTTAGTGAGGAAGAATTAGGAAAAATAAACTTACTTGTCTTGTCAAAGCTAGACAAAATACTATTTATTAGAGAAATGCTCTATTTTGATGATAATGAGCGAAAAAAATTAATCGAAAACATGCTTAAGAACAGAGATAAAATTGATGAGGAGATATCCTATATACCTCTGAACACAACGATTAATCTAAAGGACCAGATACGCGTTTACATAAGATCTTTAGTTGAACCCGGCGAGATAACTAAGTTAATCATTCTCGATACAACAGAATTAATCAGCTTAGTGAAGAAAAAAGTCGGGGTATTGTTTGATTACAGCCAACAAGATTTTGTTTTGTCTTCTGGAGGTATATTACTAAAAGAGAACTCCCAAATAAAAGATTACGATATTGAAGATGATGATGAAATTGCTCTAATTCCTTCTAGAAAAGAAAAAAACTGAAAGAGGCGTCTATTTTAAAAATATTTGAAAGACTTTACCAGCAATACTAGCTGGAATGAGTAGTACATCATCTCCATCAGCCACATTATAATCAAAAAGGACTGAATCATCATCCATTGTAATCCCCCCAGAACTCAAATAAAAATCTGCTGGATCTAGAGCAAATAGATTAGCTACAGTTTCTTTAATTTCTCCAACAAAATTTCCCGTATTAACAAGTAATTTTTGTTTTTTCTCTCCAGGACCAATTGTGGACATAAAATATACTGAAATCTTTTTTCCCTCTGGAATTCCTCTCCTAGCAGGAGTTTTAGAATTAATCTCATTAGTTGGAATGTTCGGTAAGGATTCATTTGACTTGTCATCTAAATCTTCTTCCAAATCCTCGTCAAATTCTAAATCTTCATCAATTTCATCATCAAATCCCATTTAACACCCACCACTTACTTAAATGCATAAATATTACGTTTGATCTTGATTCTTCTTGTTAAATAACTATATGAGAATAATGTCAATTAAACTATATAAATAAAATTACCAACTAGAGGGAATCTTCACTTGAAAATCAATAATCCAATGGACATTTTTTGCTTATTATTTGTAAATCCCAATATTAATTTTTAGTAAGAAATTTTACATACTAATTGAGGAAAAATGAATATAATTAATACAAGTACTCAAGATTTTGCTAAGAAGTATCTTTTTAAACCTATTGGGATATCAAATCAGATAAAATGGATGAAAGATCCTCAAGGCATCAATATTGGTGGTTATGGATTAAAGTTAAGCCCAAGAGATTTAGCAAGATTTGGATATCTATATCTTAATCAGGGAATTTGGAACAATGAGCAAGTAATTCCTAGAGAATGGATTATAGAATCTTTACAAAATCATTGTGAAGGATATGGATATCATGTATGGATTACAAGATATAAGGATTTCAATGGTTTCATGGCTGCAGGATATGGTGGGCAGTATCTAAATTGTATTCCAGAATTAGATTTAATTATAGTTATAACATCTAATGCAAACATTAGAAGGTGGAGAGATCCAAGATATATTATCGAAAAATTTATCCATGATTTTTTTTAGACATTATTGATATGGTTAAATAAATGTAATTTGTCATTTTAAACCATTTTAATTAAATTGCAAACACTTTAGAGTTAGAATTAATATGGATTTATTAGTAGAATGAGATAATGATTAAAAGAATATGAATGATAAACCTATCCCTAAACACCAAATACAAGAAAAAACCCCAGATGATTATGGAGACATAAGTATTGATAAGAAATTATTAAAAAAGATAAGGAAGGAAAGAATCAAATTAAATAAAGAAAAGATTGAATGGGAAAATCACTTTAACCAAATTGAAAATTACAAAGAGAATATTGCAGATCTTGAAAAAAAAAGAAAAAATGAAGAACTTGAATTAAAAAATCTTCGTGAAAAGCGAGATATCATCCAGAACAGTCTGATAAAAGCCAAAAATGATATAGAGCTGCAGAAAAAAGAATTAATTGAAAGAGAGCAACGATTAAAAGATAAGGTAAGAAAAGAAAATGATGGATTAAATCAAAAGAAAGCTCAATTGGATAGGTTTAAGAAAAAATTAGATAATTTGAGAGAAGAGTTAGGAAACCAAAAAAATTCATTAGATTCCGAGAAGCAGAATGCAGAAAAACAACTAAATGAGATAAAAACTAAGTTACCGGGAATGGAGAGAAGAAAAAGCGCACTTGAGAGGACTAATGAAGATTTAGAGAACAAGTTAGGAGATTTAAGGAGCAAAATAAAAAATTTAACAAAAAAACGAGACGATCTCAATAGAGAAGTTAATAGTCTAAAGAGAGAGTTAGTTGATGACAGAAACAGAATTAGTGATGAAAAAAGAAAGCTTAAAGAAAACAGAGAGAAATTACGTTATCAAAAAGATAATTTAAACCTCAAAGCTCGTGAAGTCGAAAAGAAGAAGGAAGATCTAAAAAAGTATAGAAATAATGTAGAAAATGATGTAAAAAGTCTGGGAAGCAAAAAAAGGCAACAAGAAGCAAGAATGAAAGAATTAGAAAGTAAAATTCCAAAAGCTGAAAACAAATTCCACTCTATATCTAGAAAAATTCCCCCATTAGAAGAAAAATTTCAAAGATTAAATAATGATCTCAAACGCTTGGAAAGGGAGAAATCAGATTTAAGTCGTGATAAAAATATGATAAAACGGGAGAGAGAAAAATTAGAGAAAGACAAACAACGATTCCAAACCGAAAAAAGAAATTTTGAAAAAGAATTAAGAAAAACAAAGACCATCCCAAAACATAAAATAAAATCAAAAACTCCTTCAAAATATTAATACCCATAATATTTTTGCTGTGAAATTCATGGAATTCAACAAAGGAATTGAAGGGGATTATATTGAAACTAAGAAAACTAACTTAATCTTTGATGTTAAAGGGTTACTCCACCCAAATGATAGAAAAATCTGTTTTTTGAGGTTTTATCCACATCCCGAGGGAGACCGGAGAAAAAATGGCACTAAGTATAAAAAAATTTATGATTTAGATGAGCGGTATTCACTATTAAGAAAATTTCATCCTGAATACTTATTTTTCTCTAAAGAACTTGATATAAAGGTACAGGGGGTTTATAATAATGATATTAAAAAAATTTACACACCCCAAGATTGTTTAAAGGAATTAATTGAAAAGAAAAACCTCGCTTCTACAGAAAAATACTCTTTAGATTTATGTGAATTATTTATAAATGAAGGAAATATTTCTATCAACACAATAGGAATTACAGGTTCAGTTATGTCAGGATTAAATAAAGAAGATTCAGATATTGACATAATAATCTATGGTACAGAAACTTCAATCAAATTTCAAGAAAAATTAAAAGGTATATTTAAAGCACAGAATCAATTTAGAATGTACAATCTAGATGAATATAAGTCTCATTATAACTGGAGGGTTGGAGGATCAGATATATCTTTTAAAGAGTTTATGAAGTCCGAACGGGGAAAGTTACATCAAGGTAAATTCTATGGACATAATTTTTTTATAAGGTACATTAAGAGCCCTAATGATTGGAAAGGAACATTTTATGAGTATCAATATAAAAATAATGGTAGAATTAAAGCTAAAGTTTTAGTTACTGACTCTAAAGATTCAATATTTACACCCTGCTCTTATAAAATTAAAGTTTTAAAAATCCTGGATAGAAAATCAACCATGAAAAATGTCGATCCTAAGACAATTTTAGAAATAAATTCTTTTCGAGCGCGTTTCTGTGAGCATGTTAAGGAGGGTAACACTGTCTTAGTAGAAGGTAAATTAGAAAAAGTTGTTTTCAAGAATGAATTAGAATATTTTAGAATTATATTGACTGATCAAACGAAAGACAAGATGATAATCGTAAGCTGAATTCAAATAATTAACACGTTATTAAAATCTTTTTATTGAAGTAAGGTTTTTAATAACTGATGGATGTTTTTAACGCTGATCTCCACATACATAGTCCCCACTCTATTGCAGTCTCTAAATCATTGAATTTAGATACAATGCTGGAGACCTGTAAAAAGAAAGGTCTAAATATTCTTGGAACTGGGGATATCCTGCAACCAGAATGGTTTAAATACATGGAACGTAATTTGAAAAAGGAAGATGATAGATCTTTTTCGTATAAAGGTGTTTTTTTTATCCTTCAGACTGAAATTGAGGATATAGAAAGTATTCATCATCTAGTTTTATTTCCTGATTTCAATTCAGTTAAAGAAATTCAAAACAAATTAAAATCATATTCAAAAAATATTTTAGATGAATGGGGCGGAAGACCTAGAGTTAACTTATCACCTCCAGCATTGGTTGATATAATTTCAGATTCAGGAGGAATTATTGGTCCAGCACATGCATTTACGCCTTTTAAAGCGATTTTTCGTCAGGGTAAATTTGAAACAATCAAGGATTGTTACCAAGACGCAGCAAAAGAAGTACATTTTTTAGAGTTAGGTCTTTCAGCTAATACAGATTTAGCAGATAGATTAGGGAGTTTAAAAAATGTGTCATTTTTGAGTAATAGCGACGCGCATTCACAAAGCCCGCGCTCTCTAGGACGTGAATTTAATAAGGTGGATCTTGATAATCCCTCCTTTGAGGAATTATTTTTAGCTTTGATGAGAAAAGACAGCAGAAGAATCATATTAAACGTAGGGTTAAGTCCGGAACTAGGCAAATACTTTAATATGTTCTGTAATAAATGTCGTAGAAGAGTTATATTCAAGAAAACTGATAAAACCGGGATTTCTATTTTTAGCCAATATTCAAAATCAGAAGATTTTGTAAATTATTTTTCTAACGATCCTGATACGGCGAGAAAACAATTTATAAATCAAGTTGCTAAGAATAAAATGGTTTGTCCGGCATGTAAAGATGAGAAGAATAAAAATTTCAAAGTTAAATTAGGAGTGAGTGAAAGAATTGAAAAAATTTCTACGCATGAAATACCAAAACACCCAGATCATCGACCAAAATATGTTGATGCCATACCACTTATAGATATTATCCGATCTGTAAAAGGAATAAAAAGTCCTACGAGTAAAACGGTTTTAAATGCCTATGACAAACTAATTAAAGAACTTGGAAAAGAATTCGAGATTTTAATCGATATACCAATTAGCAAGATTGAAGAATTTGATCCCACTATCTCTTCAGTAATTAACGCACTTAGAAATAATGAAATTGAATATACTCCCGGTGGTGGTGGTACATACGGTCATTTTAATTTTGAAATATAAGAACGATACGTTTTTTGAAAAGTAAAATATCTTTCCAAGAATAAGTAGGAAAGTGATTTTGGAAAATTTCAGAATTTTATAATAAAATCTTCATTTTTCTATAGTCTGTGTTCTGTCCTGGTAATGATGGTATCCTGTAGAGAATCAGTCAATTGCGTGAAAAAAGCATTATAACCAGCTACCTTTACAACTAAGTCTCGATATTTCTCGGGATCTTTCTGGGCAGCTCTCAACGTGTCTGAAGAAACTACATTAACTTGCATATGAAAAATCTTCTGATCGATAAATGATCTTACCATGGCAGCCATTCTTTCCATATTTCCATCTTTAAAAACCGCTGGATCTATTCTTAAATTAAAAGTAATACCACCGAGTATTTCAACATGATCAATTTTTCCCATGGAATTTATTACTGCTGTTGGACCCTTTAAATCTTTCCCACGGCTAGGAGAGGAAGCATCTACCAGCGGTTCCCCAGCTAATCTTCCCGAGGGGAGGGCTCCAACTAGCTTGCCTTGTGGATCATAAGATCCCATCACGGAACCTCCTGGGCAACCTTGACCTCCACGCAGGTTCTTTACTTTGTTGAATTCGATCATCCACTGATGTAAAACCCAAGCCGCCTGTTCGTCAGCGTAGTCATCATTATTTCCAAACTTAGGTGCGGTTAGTAACATGTGCTGTAATTCCTCATATCCTTCAAAATTTTTATCAAGAGCATCACATAAGTCCGCCATTGTGAATTTTTTTTCATCAAATACAAGCTTCTTGATTGCAGCCAAAGAATCTCCTGCATCTGTTGATGCAAGTACTGCCCCTCCGTTATTAAAATTGTAATGAACTCCACCTTCTTCCCTGCATATCCCCTTTTCAATACAACCTTCTATTAAAGCAGATTCATAAACCGTTGGGGTAAATTCGATTATTTTTCTTTCCACAATGTTACCAGATTTTTGAATGTATCTTCTCATCCAAGCCAATTGTTTACGAAAAGCTTCCTGAACCTCTTCAAATGATGTGAATTTTCTTGGGTCACCTGTCTCTAATCCAAATTTTCTTTTATCGATACGACGAACCCCATTAGTCATGACATACTCCATACAGGCCGCAAGATTAGGCATTTGGAAGTAAAAGTATCCAGAATCTTTACCAGGTATTACCAGTTCGAAGCACCCCTGTGGGGAAGCGTTTCGAGCATCCTCCAGTGTTATCGTTGGACCACCCATACTACCACGAGCAAGAGCTTGGGATATTATAACATCGCTATTGACGAATTGTGGCTGACCGGTCCCTAATGTGCAGAGTTGACATGCTTTTATTAACAATTCATCTGGCATTTGATTATGAACTAGCACGCTAAGCCAAGGAAGTGGTAACCTGGTGTGCATAACACTTTCTATAAACATGTAAGAGAGTTCATTGGTGGCATCCTGTCCATTAGTTTTAACACCACCAACTGTCATTGGCGTTCCCGAAGGATTTACATCTCTCTCGAAGTTTCCCGCGAGTAGGTAACAATCAATTAACTCTTGTGCTTCTTCTTTGGTTATTCGTCCTTCTCTTATGTCCTGTTTATAGTATGGATATAGATATTGATCCATCCTACCCTGACTAAAACCCAGGGTGGGTATTACCTCCCAAAACAATAAAAGGTAAGAAAAGTAGTAAGATTGTAATGCTTCATAGAATGTTCTTGCTGGATGTGCCGGTACTTGATCACAAACCTCGGCAATCTTCAGTAACTCGGCATTTCTTATACTATCCTCTTCTTTTTCAGCTAATTTCCTTGCTAAGGAAGCAAATCTTTTCCCAATTTCGGCTGCAGCTTCCATTGCCATAATCACACCCTTTAGGAAGGGTACTTTTGCAGCTTCATCAGGTTCAGTAAGGTCAAGCCTTGATAATCTTTCCTCAGCCTCTTCTTTTATTCCAAAAAAGCCTTTCTTCAGTACCTTCTGATGATCATGGATGTTATGACCAAAGTGATGCGTATTCACTTTTCTACCTTGTTCTGTCCAGTAAGGTGTAAGTTCCTTCCACTCTTTCATATCCTCATCACTAAGCTCCGGAAAGGGGGCATCTTCTCTCGTTCCAAGAATGTATGAATGCCCAACTTTTAGTGCCGCTAAATTGATCGCGGGTGTAACATTAGTACAGAGTGGCCTGACACTTGTACATCCTACAATCAGCTGATTGGGGTAAATATAAATTGGCATCTCCCTTACTGTTGCAGCGAAAACTTTTGCTCTACGGGTGATCACTGACTCTCCTTCTGTTTCCTTCATTACTTTTGTTTCAATACGGGCCCTCTCAATTGAAGCCGTAGGTTTGAGATTCAAAAATTCCTCCCTGAGCCTTTCAATACGTGGGATTATCCCCTTTATGATTGTCTTGTTTAATACTTGCACCATTAAAAGTCATCCAATTAAATTTTAAATATTACATATTTGCTTTATATAAATTCTTGATCGTTAACAAAAATAATAGTCTTGTTTCCTAATAATTTTAATGCTACCTATTCGTTGATTTTGAATTTTATAACTTTGAAGATCATAGGTTTGTGAACTTATTTAGTAATACCTAAACTTCCCGAATAGCATGTAAATTTTAACATCAATTGGTAACTTTTTTCTTCAATTCATAAAATGACAAATAAAAGCTTTAAATTATGAATACAAATCATTTTAGATTTGATAAATCTTGAAATCTAAGATTAAAGCATAATTATAATCCAAAAATTAGTAAAGATGAAAATTGTAAGCAGCCTCTTTAAAATTTTAAATATTAAACTCTAGATGTAACTGTAATAGTTCCCCACATTTATTACAAGTTAACCAATCGAAAACTTTAAAGCTAACAATCATCATTTCTATTTCCTTTCTTAAAAATTGATTTCTAAACTTTTTCTTGTAATCACCATTTGGACAAGTAATAACAGCTCTCACTTTTATTAAATCGGTACTTACTGAGCCATTTATTGACTCTCCGCTGCCGTTTTTGGTATTATCAATTTCCATATTTCCTACTTGATATTCATGGAAATTTGGGCTTATAAATCTTTCTTAACGCAATTAGTCCTTTATTTCAGATGAAAAAATTTAATTCGGATAAAAAAACAGACAAATTTGAAGTTATCACACTTTTGCTTTCAGTAAAAAGTGTCTTTTCCAAGATCTACCCATTTTTCTGTTGAGATAGATCTAATTGATGGTTACTAAAAATTTGGTGGTAGGCTTTAATTTTTAAAAATCCAGAAATTATCTTTATTCAAAATTCCGAGATTAATCCGTTTCATGTTATGGGCATATTATAATGATATATTATTCTAAGCACATGTGAGTATTATAAAAAACTCAATTCTATTGATGAAAATTTATGAGTAATGATATTTTTGATTTAGCCGAACTAGCAAAATCTCGATCATCTGTAAGAGATAGATTTAAGGAAATAGCTCATCAAAACCAAAATCCTAACACCAATCCAAATTGCGATGATGATAATTATTTAGCAGGATTATTGAAAGTTTTAAAGATTAAATCATTGGTAGTTGGAGTTGGAGGTGCCGGAAATAATACAGTTTCACGACTGGAAGAACTTGGAATAAAAAATGCTGAAACTATCAATATTAATACTGATGCCCATGATTTATATTATTCAAACGCAAAACATAAAGTCTTAATTGGTAAGGATCGATGTCAAGGAATGGGTTCAGGAAATGATCCTTCAGTAGGAAATGAGGCTGCTGTAGAAGATCGCGATAGATTGAGTAAACTTCTTGATGGTGATATTATTTTTCTAACTTGCGGATTAGGTGGAGGAACAGGCACTGGAGCAGCACCCATTATTGCAGAAGAGGCAAAGAAAAATAATTCAATAGTGGTTACTTTCTGTTCACTTCCATTTAAATCAGAAGGCGTTCAACGGGCAGTAAAAGCAACACAAGGTTTAAAAAATCTTGCTGAATATTCTGACTTCCTAATAACCGTCCCGAATGACAATCTGTTGAGTATAGTTGGAAAAATTCCGATGATTACTGGCTTCAAAATCATGGATGAAGTCTTAATTAGAAATATTGGAGAAGTTGTTAATCTGATTAATAACTGTGGTCTAGTCAACATAGACTTTGCTGACGTGAAAAGAATTTTTGTTAAAGGAGAAAAATACCCATCTGGGCTAGTTGGTATCGCAGAATCAGTGGGAAATGAATCAGATTTAATAGAAAAAGCAAAATTAGCACTAAATAATCCACTGCTAGAACCAGATACTAGTAAAGTTGAGAGATGTATAGTATCTGTTACAGGCGATCATACATTATCGTTATCTAAAGTAGATACTGTTATCTCTACTATTACAAATGGAATTCCTGAGAGCGCTCAATTAAAATTTGGTGTTCAAAATAATCCAGATATGGGATCCAAGGTAAAAATTATGGTTTTAGCAAACGGCCCTGTTTCTCCATACGTACAAGCTGCTGTTGACTCAGGTGATGGTTCTTCACCAATTAACATGTTTGGATTCTAAATTTTATAATATAAGAAATTTTTTCAATAATTTTTTGCTCTAAAAGAAGGATCATCATAATTTATATTTTCTATTAATGGTAAGTTTATTTCATATTTCAAATAACAATTCTAGTAAGAAATTTACTAATTGAAAAAAATAATAAATAATTGTATAAAAAATATGATTCCTATAATATTCCATATCATCTTTGGTATTAGTTCATTTACTCTAATTCTTATAACTGTAATATTTGGTACTAAAAATGCAGGAAGGTTCGGACTATCAAGGATCACAAAAAATACTTTTAATACGCATAGAATTCTTGCTATAATAACAGGGATAATTGTAGTCATTTCTTTCTCACTTGGTATATTAGTGGACAATGTTTTAAATATAGAATATACTTTTGAATTCGGAGGTATTCATGGTTTAACGGGTTTAATAGCAGTAATACTAGTTTTTCTTCAAATTATTCCTAGTTTAATTATAAAAAAAAGAAAGAAGATAAAATTAATCCATAGAATAATTGGATATTTATTAGTAATAGATTTAGCAGTTCAACTAACCACAGGCATTTTAAGATATGCTGCTTTTTATATTTAGCACTTATTAACATCTATTTTTAATTTGCAAAATTAAAAAAAAAAAAAAATTTAAGAGAAAATTTTTCCACTTCCGATGGAATGAAATTTGAAACCAATCTCTTCTGGTGTGTATCCAAATGCTAATGCCATTAATTCTGTTATATAAAGGACCGGAATATTATAATTATCTTCAAATTTCTTATTTACAATTCTCTGATGTGATTCCATCATTTGGAAACATGCTGGACAATTCACAGAAATGACTTGTGCTCCTGCTTCTGTCACACTTTGGTATTTTTTCCTAATAATCTCCAATCCGATATCATCCCTAGTTCTAGAAACGCAAGATCCACAACAAAGCATTTTTTCATCGTATGATACGGGAATACCTCCAATTGATTTTATCAGTTTTTCTTGGTATTGTGGATTTATTGGATTATCCCATTGAAGTACTTCACTTGGTCTATTATAATGGCATCCTGGATGAGAAGCAATTCTTAAACCTTTAATTGGATTGTGTATATCACTATAGTGATCCCAAACTGTTTTCACTATTTTCTGAATCTTCTTGACGCCAATATCTTCAACTAATGTTCTAACAAAATGAGAAACCTTAGCATTCCCGTTATATTTATAACCCTTCTTCTCGAGGATATCGTTAACTTCTTTTAAACTTTCTTTATCATTTTTTACTGTATGATTGACTCTCACTAAAGTTTCAGAACACCCATTACAAAGGGATAAAATCTCACAATTTTCACTCTCACCAAATGTTAAATTAAGTGTTGCAAGAGTTAACCATGTTTTTTTAGATATAGAAGCTACTCCAACTGGATCTGGACAACAAACAAAGGGTGCATCCTGAAGATCGTAATCTAATCTTTCGAAAACAAGACGGGCGCTCTTTTCAAGAAAAGGTAAACGATTTCGGATAATACATCCCGGGTACACTAATACTCTTTTCTTAACTTCCGCCAATGTATGGTTTCACCTCACTTTTTTCTTCTAAAATGTGTTTTGTATCTATGTCTTCTTTTTCTGTAACAACATGTTTTAAAATTATATCATTAAGACCTGCCATATCCATTATATCCTGAATTTCTTGAATATCAAATTTTGGAATTGGCGGGAGCCCTAATATTTTTCTTCTCCTTATTACTGCGTTTTGAAGAGGAATAGATACTCCGTTGTTATAAACAGCCTCGGCTTCACTTAAAAAACCATCAGGGGCCTCTCCTCGTTCTGCTAATTTATTTCTCAGGAAAAGAATAATATCAGGCAGTTTTACATGTTGTGGGCAATTTTCAGCACAAGTATAACATTGAGTGCATTGCCAAACATTAGGTTCCATATCAATAACAACTTTATCTTTTAGACCCTTTAATATCCATTGTATTAATTTCCTTGAATTATATTCCCCTTCCGTAAAAATTGATACTGGACATTTACCTGTACACGTACCACACTGGAGACAAGGATAAAGAGAAGGATTTTGTTTGATTAATTGTATGGCCCAGTCATTATTCGCTCCTTGGTATAACCAAGGTACAACCTCAGCTAATGTATCCCAGGAAACCTTACGGTACAAATATGGATCTGTTCCCACACGAAGCTTTCGGACCACCTTATGGCTAACCCAACCAATAATAGTAACATCAAAGAAAAAGAAATATACACCAACCATGAGCATCGAACTTTTTGAGGTGTTTGATATTAACGTGTGAAAAAATATGACCCCTACTGCCAACACTGTTATATTGTGGAGGAATTTGTTAACACCATATCTAAATTTCCTTTCATATGCAGTTGATCTCAGAGCCTCGATTCTAGTATTGCTTAACAATCGGTTGGACATGAAAATTATAGCAAAGATCATTAAGATTATGAATATGAGCAACCCAATTGTTCCTGAAACTATTTGGTCTTCATTACCCATCGTTTTTAACATCACTAAGGGTGCATGCGCAATTCCCAGAAATAATGCAATCACAGCCATTACTGTGTGAAATTTGACTAACCACCTTAAAGTAAAATTCTTCTCAATCCCTTTCATTTTTATCATTATGATGATATTGAAACACATCCAGATAAAAGAGAAGATTCCTATTATACTGGCAATTGTATGTATTAGATATTGAAACACGTACAGAATGGGTCCTTGTGAAAGCGCGGTACTACTTACAAGTGAAAATGCTACTGGTTCTTCAAATAAATAGATTATCGAAGCGATTATAGGGCTTAGGTAATATAACGATAGAAATAATCCTTTTTTTGTATTTAAACTCATCTTTTTTTAACCTCCTAAAACAAAACTTGGAGCAGGTAGGAATATTCCGATGAAGAGATTAATGCTCCATCCTAAAAGCATTGTATACACTGCAAATTTCATTTTTAATCCTGGTACATTTGTGTATATTCCAAATACAACAACAATTCCTGCCAAATATCCTATTGATCCTAGAATTATGTTATTCAATTGACCTACATATTGACTACTAGTTAGGATTATTGATCTGTTGTATGTGATCATAGTGTCATTCAAAATTAAGAAGATATTTACCGTGACTAATATGAATGCTATCGTCATGAAAATTCCATGGAATTTAGAATCTAATTTTTTATACACGTTAATCTGAAATACGATGGTTCCAATAGTCATGAATAGAACAGCAATTCCTCCAAGATAAAGGTTATATTTGTCAAATAACGATGTTGAGGGTGGTGGTTCAATCACATCTCCAACTGTTACTTCAATATCAAGAACACTTATGGGAGTACTTTCACCAGATAATGTTGGTGCCCTACTGAGTATTCGTAGTGTGTAAACACCAGTTTGAGACGGTAGTGTAACATTCAATATCACTCGAATAGAATCTGTTGCAGGATCTAAATCTTCAGCAGAATTGTCTGTGATAATAGTATTTGGTAAAATTGTAAACAATTCATTATCCAACGCATCTGTAAATACATCTATAACAACACTTGGACCTGTAGCCGTAATTTCCAAATTATGTGTAGTTGAGACTTCGTCTTGGATCACAGAGTCATTTACAACAGTGATAGTATAACCTCCAGGGTGACAACCTATTGTACTCTCATTCGGGTATGCACTCGTGTTTAAAGAAACTCCGACAACTGTTATTATCAAAAACAATCCAAACACAAATATTAGCGATTTTTTATGATTTTGACTCTTCATTTTTTTCATTAAAATTTTATTAAATTTGTTATAAAAACTTCAATTCTAAACTTTTTAAGTAATAAAAGTTTAGTTCTGTTACTTATATAAATTCCCATCTATTAAATGTTCCTATCTTGAAATTAGTGGTGCCAAAATTAACATATTGATAATCCCAATCAATAGTTTTATAGAAATAAGATAATTACATTCCAAATTTTGGAATTTTTTGATGATCTTAAACAAAATAATTTACATTTTCCAAAATTTATCTTTAACTCTTCATTTTAATTGTGCATTATAAGTTAAAATTGTGAGAATTTAAGAATGGCAAATCAGAAAATGCCAGAAGATGAGTTAAAAAGAGAAATTCGTGAATATCTAAATGAAAGAAAAACATTGGTTTTATGTACATGTGCCAATAATGTTCCTCGCGCAACGCCAATGGATTTTTATACCGAAAAAGTCAATTTTAATATTTATGTTGGACCTGCTCCCGGAAGGAAAGTGAAGAACATCGAAGATAATCCGAAAATTAGCATTGGTATTTACACCCCCATATCTGAAGGAAAAATTCAAGGTATGCAAATCACAGCTTCAGGAAAAGAAAGATTAATCTTCTTAAGAGATGGGGATGATGAGTTCGAAAAAGCTCAAAAAATTGTTCGAGGGAGGAGGACATTACTTTTGAAGATAATCCCTGAAAAAATTGAATTTCTAGATTATGATTTCGCGAAAAAGGGATACTTACATCTTCAAACCTTAAATCTTTAATACTCTCTAAGGTATATCAGAATTATGGTTACTTCTTTACTGACTTTTCTTCAAATTAATATCTTCTCACTGTTATCTTTCAATAAACTATAATCAGATATTTCAAGAATTCATTGAATTCCACTTTAGAAAAGTTGTAAACATTGAGTTTTTAGAACAAGAAATATATTACCTAAATTACGAGTTACATTAAAACTATTTATTTTTTTGATAAATTAAAATAAAAAAAAAGTATTTAAATATAATATTTTATGACAACAGCTCTATTCTTCTTGCTCTCTTTCTTATTCTAAGGGTTAAGATAGTGGATACACCCAATGTACAGCTAAGAATAACTACTAACAGCCCACCTGAAATTGTTTCTGGGCCTGTTGCTGGACCGGAAGGAGCTACAACAGTAATCGTAATAAAATCTTCTACATAAGTAATATTGAACGATTCCGTGTCAGTTTGATTCATGGCCGCCATTACTACTGCCCAAAGTTCATAAGTTCCAGCTTCCATTGGTGCAAAAAGCTCAAAGACGTTATCGGTATCTCCAGGATCATAAGATCCCCATTGATCTAACTTTTCTCCTCGATTTAGCGTCTGGTGATTGAGTGCTAATGTAAACTTCGCATTGTCACCTTTATACCCAGGTAGACCGACCGAAACTCTACCACTCCCCGAACGGACATACGGATCTACGGTAGCCTCTGTAAAGTTAAGGACGTCGATCTCTAAAGTGAAGGCTTGTCCTGGAGATAAATTTCCCGTTTCATTAACAGTTAAAACTAAAGTTCCGATTACGCTAGGTACTGAATCATCATGATGACATCCACCATGAGTTCCTTCGCCCCCATTATCCTCCCATCTATAAAGATATTCTTGATATCCTACTACACCACCTATAACTCCAAATATTAAGGCTGAAAAGATTAGCAAAGCAAATATTTTAGTTTTTTTCATAAAATGTTTCCTTTTTTTTTTCTTTAATTCTAAAATTATTCTTTTGATTAAAATTACAAAATCAAACTATTTAGATAAAGAAAGTTTAATTTTGTCACTAAATTAATGTAAAAAGAGTTATTTAAATTTTACCATCCAGTTTTGTCATTTTGTCAATATGTGTGTAAATGTGACATAAGACCGATAAATTACTCATTTAGATAAATTTTCTCATCCTATTTTATTAAAGTTCGTCAAAACCTGAGTAAAAATGATTTAAATCAGACACTTTATTCATTTCTCATTATCGTTTTTCATCATTATAATCAACAGGACTAAAATTTAAAATAATTTATACATCATTAGATATATAAAAAAGCGAAAAAAAAAAAAAAATCAACACTTTCTATACGTGTAACAACCATTCTTATCTTTTAACCAAATGAACGATGCTCTAGAGAAATCAATTGGTGTAGGGGTGGTTTTTGACAATTTTCACTCGCATTCGAATCAACTGTTCGATCTCTCTTAATTGCTTGTATTGACTCTTTTCGCAGAATGCAAAGGCGGTCCCTCCCGCACCTGCTCTTGCCGTCCGACCGATGCGATGCAAATATGTTTCCGACGCATCTGGCAAGTCAAATTGGATTACATGTGAGATGTCATCTACATCAAGACCGCGTGAAGCAACATCAGTAGCTACCAACACTCGAGCTTTTCCAGTCCGAAAGTTTTTAAGCGCAATTTGACGTGCGGATTGTGATTTATTTCCATGTATCGCTTCGGCACGTATCCTCTTCCTCTGTAGTTTCTTAACGACTCGATTCGCGCCATGTTTGGTGCGTGTAAAAACCAACGCTCGTGTAATAGTTGAATCGGCAAGTAAATATTCCAGCAAAGCTTGCTTTTTCTCTTTCGATATAAAAAATGCAGCCTGTTCAATTATTTCCAAGGTGGGTTCATCTGGAGATATATTTATATGGACGGGATCATGCAGAATGTTTCTCGCGAATTTAATTATTTCACGAGGTATTGTAGCAGAAAAGAGCAATGTCTGTCGATTTTTTTGTGGCACACTCTTGATGATAGATCGAATATCGTGGATGAAACCCATATCAAGCATTCTGTCTCCTTCGTCTAAGACTAACATCTCGACATGGTTCAGCTTTATATGTCCTTGTCTCATCAAGTCGAGTAATCGACCGGGTGTCGCAACTATAATATCTACTCCTTGTTTTAGCTTTGCAACCTGTGGATTTTGACTAACTCCTCCGTAGATGACCACGTTGTTTAATCCAGTGTATTTTCCATAAATGCTGAAACTATTCGCTATCTGGATTGCCAATTCTCTCGTGGGTGAAAGTACTAGCGCCCGTATTTTACTTATTATTTTATACTTATTATTATTTATTATATTCAATCTGTCCTTGCTTGGGTTATTCATCAATCGCTGCAGGATTGGGAGCGCAAATGCAGCAGTTTTACCTGTTCCCGTCTGGGCACATCCTAGTAAATCTTGTCCTTTAAAGACCATCGGTATTGCCTGCGCTTGAATTGGTGTTGGATTCACGTAACCAGCATCTCTTATTGCGTGCAATATTTCTGGTTTTAGGTCGAGATCGGTAAATTTTGTTCCAAGGTCAGCTTGATCGGGGTGTATTATTTCTTTTTCTTCTGAGAACCGTTTTACTTCAAGAGCAGCGGGTCCCTTTTCTTGATTTTGGATTGTAAATGTAATGCGATCGCCAGTGACGACCTGTACATCCTCGTGTTGTTGCAGTGCAGTATGGTGTAAAAAAACATCTTCACTGTTCATATCGGATGTTATAAATCCAAATCCTTTCTTTTCATTATACCATTTGACCGTACCGGTCATTCTATGTGTTTCTTTTAACATTTTATTCCATTTTTTCTTTCTGTTGTGGGTTTCTCCTTTACCTACGCTCATGTAAATCTTCCTACTTTTATTTTGGACAAGCACATGAACGGGTTTCATCATTAAAATAATTAAGTACCCCATCTCAGAAGGAAGAAATCTTAATTGATGCAATCACATTGATAGCATCTAAAATGCCTTATTATTCGACGAATAAATCTTCAAAATTTAGAAGTAATAATTACTAAAAAAACCCCATTATTTAGTAAAAAAGAGTTACATTGCCTAAATACTCTTGGTTTTTTAGTATCTTATTGTTTTGAGCTGATTATTTCTTTCACTCGTCCAATTTTACCGCTCCTCAACCGAACTTTAATCCCATAATGGTGATTAGGAGAGTTTGTAAGCACATCTTTGACTGTACCCTCGGTTAACTTGCCAGATCGTTGATCTCTCTTTAATACGATTAAAACTCGCATGCCTGATTTAATATCTACTCGCTTTGTTCCATTCATTTTACTTTTTATCTTTATCTCCTTATTTTTCTAATTTTTAAAGAGTTTGTCCCCTTCGGGAGTTACTACTACCCGGAAAAAGCCTCATTATACTTCAATTTTACCTGAGATTTAACGAAATTGAAAAGGTTACATTTGAGAAAAACTTTATTTCGAGTATATTTCTAATTTTTTAAAAATTAAAAGAAAATATAATAGAATGACCAATATTATTTTTAATTATTATTATTCGAGAATTTGAACATTTAGAATTTGATTAAAGTGCTCTCAGAGAAAGAACAGAAGGAACTTGTCGAAGCTCAAACCGATAAACAATTAAAACAAGTTTTCAAGAAAATAGCCTCAAAAAATCCAGATGAATATTTCCCTACAGAAGAACTTAGAAGATTAGGGTATATAAGAAAACAATGCGAATGTTGTGGTAATTATTTTTGGACAACACTTAAAGAAAGAGAGGTGTGCGGAGATCCTGTATGTTCTGGAGGTTTTCAAGTTACTGTAAATAATCCTTCAAAAGTGAAGCTTTCATTTATTGGAGTTTGGAACAAAATAGTTGAAATTTTAGAACCGAGAGGTTATGTACCTATCAAAAGATATCCTTGTGTAGCGAGATGGAACCCAACCTCAGAATTTACAATGGCATCAATATCCGCGTTCCAACCTTACGTTATTACTGGAGAAGTAGAACCACCTGCAAAAAAACTAGTAATTCCCCAATTTTGTTTACGATTTAATGATATTGAAAATGTGGGGATCACGGGGTCACATAACACAGGTTTCGTTATGATCGGACAACATGCATTTGTATCACCTGAAGAGTGGAACCAAGGTGAGCTTTTTATGGATATACATGATTTTCTTCATGAGGGTGTTGGCCTTCCAAAAGAAGAAATAACAATCCATGAGGATTCATGGGCAGGAGGAGGCTCTTTTGGATGTTGTCTTGAATTTTTCAGCAGAGGAGTAGAATTATTTAACCAAGTTTACACAATGTTTGAACAAACTCCAGAAGGCCCACGAGAGTTAAAACTGAAAGTTCTCGATATGGGTTTAGGTCAAGAACGTGTTGCCTGGTTCTCACAAGGAACCCCTAATATGTATGAAGCTATTTTTCCGTTTGTCTTAAAGAAATTAAGAGAGATTACAAAAATTGAATTAGATTTGGATTTGTATAATCGATTCTCTCAATTTTCGGCTTATCTAAATGTTGACGAAGTTGAAAATATTGATGAAGCATGGAATCGTGTTGCTAAAGAATTAGAGATTGACGCGAAAGATCTTAAAAATAAAATCATGCCTATGACTGGCCTTTACTCAATTGCAGACCATTCCCGATCTTTATTGTTTGCTATTAATGATGGGAAACTTCCTTCGAATGTTGGGGGAGGGTATAATTTAAGAGTAATTTTCAGGAGAGCGATTAGTTTTATTGATCAATTCAATTGGAAAATTGATATGGCTGATGTATGCAATTGGCATGCTGAAGAATTAAAAGGAATCTTTCCAGAAGTGTCTGAAAATTTAGATGAAATTAAAGAGATACTCGATGTTGAGAAAGAGAAATTTTACACTACTAAGAAAAAAGCTGGAAAAATATTAGAACGAGAATTAAAGAAAGGTGAAATTTCAACTAACACTCTTATAGAGTTATATGATTCAAATGGGGTAAGTCCTGATATGGTTAAAGAAGCAGCTAAAAAGTATGGAGTGAATATTAAAATTCCAGACAACTTCTACAATCTTGTAGTAGAAAAACATGAAAAAATCGAACAAATTCATGCTACAGGGAAGGAAATTGAACTTGATCTCGAAGGTATACCTGAAACAAAATCACTCTATTACTTTGACTATACAGAAATTTCGAATAATGCTCAAGTGTTAAAGATTATTGATAATATGGTAATTCTAGACCAGTCTGTAACCTATCCAACCTCGGGGGGTCAAATTCATGATATTGGAACGATAAATGGTCAGCAATTCAATGATGCCTTTAAACAAGGGAAAATCGTTGTCCATGTATTGGAAGAAAAACCAAAATTTAAAAAAGGTGATACTGTTAAGGTAGAACTTAGTAAACCTTGGAGAACACAGCTCTCTCAACATCACACAGCGACCCATATTGTAAATGCAGCTGCAAGAGAAATTTTAGGAAATCATATAAACCAAGCTGGCGCAAGGAAAACTCTAAAAAACTCTCATCTTGACATAACTCATTATGAGCAAATTCCTAGAGATAAAATAATTGAAATTGAAAAGAAGTCAAACGAAATTGTGGATAGAGCAATCAATCTAAATCTCTCATTTGTCCCAAGAACCGAAGCTGAACAAAAATATGGGATGGCAATATACCAAGGCGGGGCTGTTCCAGGTAAAAATATTCGTATTGTTGAGATTCCGGGAATCGACGTTGAAGCTTGTGGGGGGACTCATCTGAATAATACATCTGAGACAGGGAAAATTATAATTATTAAATCACACGCAATTCAAGATGGTGTCATAAGGTTAATTTTTACCGCAGGCGAAGCCTCTCTCGAGTTAGAGGCAAAAAATAAAGCAATTATTTTAGAATTAGAATCATATCTAAAAGTAGAATCAAAATATCTTGTTGATAGAGTTAAAGAGTTGTTAAAGAAACGCAATAAGCTAACTCATAAGGTAGAAAAAGCAGGGAAAGATGATTTAGATTTAAAAAATGAAAAAATATTTGAAGGTGATATTTTATCTGAATTAACTCAGGTTCTTCATGTTGAGAGTGAAAAAGTTCCTTCAAAAGTCAAAAGATTATATTCAGAGTGGGAATACGGGAAGAAAAATTTAAAATTAAGAAAAGAGCTTCTTAGTAATGAGAATGTTATTCTAATGAACAATAAGGCTCGATTTTTTAAAGATGATCATAAATATCGAATTGTGATAGATGAGTATGATTTGCCAAAAAAAGATCTTCAAAAAATCAGTGCAAAACTCTTTAAAAAATCAGGAGATTTGATGGCAGTTTATATTTCTAAAAGAGAGAAGGGTATAGAAATAGCAGCTATGTTAGGTCCTGAACCTCTGAAAGAATCCGATTATAGTGCAAATAAAATAGTAATGGATTGTGTTAATTATTTTGATGATTATGGAAAAGGTGGTGGAAATAAAAGTTATTCTACTGGACTTATAATAGATGATTCTATTGATAAATTCAAGGTAAGAAAATATTTAGAAGACCACTATTATGAAGATTAATCCCCATTCTTGATTTTCCATTTATTCAATAATTATTTTACTTCTTTTTCTATATAGAATATATAATTCATTATATTATATGGAGAGAGTGTTTAAAACTATATATTGTTTCTATTAAATATAGAAGAATGAGAATAAATGACAGATATTTGAGTAAATAAATATGAAACCTATATATAAAGAGTTTTGGTGCCCAAAATTCGGGGAAGTACGCTATATAAATGTTAATGGGATTTGTTTTGATTGTAATAATCAAAATATTCTATATTCATTAGGAAAAAAGCGTAAATCACATTCAAAACTCAGCAATTTATATCAATCTCTCAATGTAGAGAATTTTAGTTAGATTGATTTTTCTTTAAAAATTATTCTGAACAAAAATTATATTATATCCTATTTTTTTTAAGTTATTATTCTCATTAAAACATTTTAAATTTAGCACTAATTATTTGTTTAGGAGAATGATCGAAATTCGTACTTAAGATGTGAACAAAATATTAAAGAGAGTCGAAAAAATGGTTGAAATCATTCAAATTTCTGATTTGCATTATGGAAGTGAATTCGTTCCCGAACTAATGGAGAATGTTATTAAATTTATAAAAGATACTCATCCAGATGTAGTTGTGTGTACAGGTGATATTATTCATAAGGGGAGGGTTGTTCAATTTGAAAAAGTTCTCCCTTATCTTCAACGAATGAAAGAAATCACCAAGTTCATTGCAGTTCCAGGTAACCATGATGCTAAAAATAGTGGACTTGTATTTTTCGAAAAACTAATAGGACCTCGAAGGTCAAGATTGGTAATAGAGGATAAAGATACCATGATTGTAGGTATCTGCTCAGCCATAGATGATATGGCAGAAGGAAGGATCGGGGATGAACAATTAGACTGGTTAGGGCGTCAGTATAATAAAAATTTGGAAAATAGAGTCATAGCATTGCATCATCATTTAATTCCTACTCCAATGTCAGGACAAAAATTCACTACTGTTCGAGATGCAGGAGAAATTTTAGAATTCACCCAATTATTCGAAATAGATTTGGTATTAGCAGGTCACCGTCACGTGAGCCATTCTTATGTAATGTCTTGTAAAAATAACTTTAGTACGACTTTTCTTTACTGTGGTACATCAACCTCAAAAAAAGTCCGTGCGGATGATTCACCCAGTTTTAATCAAATTTTTCTTGACGGGGGTGATTTAGAAGTTTTTACAGTTAATTCAAGTACTCTTGAAAAGAGTTTGTTATTGGAAAGGAAAGGGAATAATACCGAGTTTATGAGACCAAGGAAGTCGAGGATAGAACATTTGCTTCAATCTGCGGTGTGGGATGAGTAACTATGCCAAAACCAGTAACTCCACTCGTGGCTGTAGATGCGGTAATTTTATGGAATAATAAACAAGATATTGTCTTAATACGGAGAAAACACCCACCTTTTCAAGGGGAACTAGCTTTACCTGATGGTTTTGTTGAAGTTGGTGAAACTGTGGAACATGCGTGCATTCGAGA
The DNA here is from genome assembly GCA_964486045.1 of uncultured archaeon. Taxonomy (GTDB): domain Archaea; phylum Asgardarchaeota; class Lokiarchaeia; order Sigyniarchaeales; family SOKP01; genus Loki-b32. Next base: position 145,645 of record CAZALK010000005.1, on the reverse strand, counting down.
AGCAAGAGAAGAGACAAATATAAAAATAAAGATAATTAAATTGATTGGAGTCTTCTCTGACTCAAAACGTGACCCAAGAGGTCATAATATTTCTATTGCCTTCCTCGGGGAACCTCTGACAGAAAACGAGAAACCAATAGCTTTAGATGATGCAGCTGCGTTAGAAATTATCCCATTAACAAAATTTTCCCCATTGAAATTAGCGTTCGATCATAAAGATATTATAAAAAGTTCTGGCATCTTAAATAATTTAGATTAGGTGCCCTTACTTTTTAGATCTCTTTTATTTCATATAAATTGTCAAATAAATCTTTAATAAAAAGATAATAATTGTCGCTATCCTTCCTTGGAACTTTTATAATGGGAAATCCCAAAGACGTAGCTCTACTTAGAAACTCGTTTCTGTTTTCTATAGACAAACAGGGATGGGTAAAAGTATCTCTGGCATTCTCGGCATTATTAGTAATGAATACTTCGAAACTTAAGCTACCCTCTCCATATCTTATAGTTAGCTGCTCGTTTTTTACACCAAAAAAACTTTCCATTAAGTCAGCTGAAACTGTAAAAGATCTAGTCTTTTTTAAACCTAATAATTCAGTAAAGAATTTATCAGCTTCTTGTTCAGAATTAGAACCAACCGCTACATGATCGAGTTTAATCTTAAGGAACACCTGTAAATAGTTATTTTTTTCATTTTTGATTGTAATTAATAATTAAAAGAAATTATTATTTCTGTTTTCACAATTTAATTTAAAAATTTAAAAATCTATAGATTTTAATATTATTATTAGGTTAGAAAAAATTTAATTAATAAGGCTGTTGAGCACAGTCAGGTCAGGTAAGCAAAAAAATTGACGAAGGTAACAGAGCAAGAGTTTTTAACAAAACTTTTAGATGTTGTTCATAAACTCTCAAATATAGCAAAAACACAATCTTACCGTTTTAAGAAAAAATGGGATGAATACTTAAAACCATTGAATGACAAACCCCACATCATACGCCAAATCCCTCTTGATAAGACAAAATTCCTTAATGATATTGATTATAGAATTGAGGTTCTAAGAATTGTTGAAAATGCTGTTGTAGACGGATTTCACTTAATAAAGTCACTGTTACAGACTCTATATGATAACTATTTCAACTCTGAATTATTTAAAAATGATTTTTCAGAAGATGATCAGCTTGTTTTAAAATATCTTACAGCTAAACAAATTCTTGGGAATTTAATTCAATATAATAAAATGGATCATACGTCAGTTCCAATGAAATACAATATCATGGCTAGAAATTATACATTAATCAAACTCAAGGGCCAAACAGATACCGAGATTCTCGATAGTATGAAAAAATTGAATATCACTGGTCTTAAGCCTGCTGACTTAAATACTATCATGAAGGAAGTTAAATCAGAAGGCATAATCACTATTAAGAAAAAGGGTAAAGATAATTTCTATGAGCTAAAAAAAGAATTAGTTTTAAGTCAACAAGGAAGAAAACAATATAACCAAGTGTTACAGCCACTAGTAGACTTTCCAACCGGATTCTGGCGTAGTTTTTATAATATTCGGGAACTGAATGTTACACCTGATGAAAATTGTACACATCAAGATTTTCTTATGAAGGTCTTATCTAAATCCGCAACTCAAGGATACACACCTACACACTACGTTTTTAAGAATTTAGTAAAATTTTATGAAAAGATTAAAGAAGAAGCAAATTAACTTGTTATTCATCTTTTCACAAGAAGATGTTTTAAAAGTCCTTGGTTTTTTTAATTTGGATGTCAAACTCTTCTAATAAGGGAATAAGATGCTTTTTATCTGCAGAATTTGTCCCCTTCCAATCTATGAGAAAATAATCAACTTTTTCGAAAGTATTTTGAATCATTTTTAATATCATTTCGCGATCTAAATCTTGAACATAATACTTAGGACAGATGAAAGACATAGCTAGATCTGTATTCTCTATTAGTCTACGAAAGTTTGGCCCATAATGTGTTCCACCGAAGCCTAAACATATCTTCAGGTCCCTTTCTTTTTTGAATTTTAAATACTTATAAATTGTTTCAATAATTACAGTTGCTACTGATTCACCTGCATCATCAATACCCCATTCTGCCTTACTACTTCCTAATTCCATGAATATCAACGGAATTTCTAATGTAGTGGGTCCATGATGTGTAACTTCTATATCAAACGTGAAATCGGAGATTGTAGGTGGTAACTCTTTTTCAATAAATGAAATAAATCCTGCCTTATGTAACAAGGCACTTGTTAAAGATAATGAATGGGGATCACCCCCAAAATCAGTATTTTGAACCCAATTTCCGGTTGTATGCACTAAAAAGGCAGGTTGAGCAGTTTTTGAAGTATGTCGGCTGGCAAAAATTAGGAAGTCAGGACTTATCATCGATTCTTCTAATCTTAAATCGTTTAGAAAGATTAGAGGTTCCTTGGTCAAGCCAAGATATACATCAGTCTTTTCTAGATTGGATTGTTCCTCATCGTTAGCGGCTAATTCGGTTAATTTAAAAACAGGATGATCATGCCATAAAGAATCAAATTCTTCAAAATTATAATATTTTGAATTTAACAAATTATTCCTGATATTTATTGAAGCTTTATCTTCTTTTGATGTGATAATTAAGAATTGAATACTCATTCACCAACCTAATTACTACTTTTCAATGTATTTATCAAAATTAGCATAGAATTTATACCTTTATTTTGAAATTGTTGTAAAACCTTTAAAAACCTAAAAATTAATACAAGTTATGTCTGTCGATTTTGTTGTTATACTTCTCGCAATATTTTTTGGGACTTTATTCTTCCTCACGGATTATTTTGAACATAAACTCATCCGAATACATGGCTCTTACATCGCTGGGATATCTATAGTTTACTTTTTCCTTATTGTGCTCCCAGAAATTAGTGTGAGATTACCAGAATCTCCTTTTGATTTGGAATTATTTGAATATTTATTCGTGCTGGTTGGTTTTGTTTTTATACATATTACTGAGAAATTAATTTTACAAAAAGTTGAATCTGGAACTCAAAAAAAAATGCGAAAATTACTTACGAAAGAAGAGACACTAGAAACTGTTGAACATAATATGGAAAGAATCCTTACTAGAGAAATAAGGAACGATAAATTAGATGAAGATGCCCTAAAGGATATAGCTCAATCTTTAACAGCATTGATTGATCAAGAAGAAGAAATGAAAACTGAAATAAATATATATAAAGCAAAAATTCAGAACCATATTAATAAAGATTTACATGAATTTAGGTTAATTACAGATTACATTTACCATTTTCTGGTTGGAATAATCATTATTGGATTACTATCTCTAGAAACTATAATAACAGGAATACTTTTCTTCATTTATGCTTTTTTTAGAGCGCTAGTCTCAAGAAGATCTGAACGTCACATAATTTTTACAGATTTGGAAATTTATGAAGAAGCAGAACACGAACATCGACCAGTAATTAAATACATACAATCAACCGCCGCTTTTGTGGGTATATTTGTAGGAATACTAATGAATTCCTTCATCCCTATTAGCCTGGAACTCCTGTTTATCTTCTATTCTTTTATATCTGGTGTAATTCTATATGTAATTGTTCGTGAAGTTATCCCAGAAAAGGAAAAGGGAGATCCAACAAAATTTATAATAGGGCTAGTAGGGTTCATTATAGTGATTATAATTATCAATATTTTTACAAATATCCTATAAGACTATCTTCACTCTTAGATGAGTTTCAACCAACAACCTTTTTTTCCATGAGTCGTAATCAAAATCTACTAAAGCTTTTTAATATTTATAATTATAATACTTATAAAAAAGAATCAAATTTATGATTCATCTTATTACACTAAATTAACATATTTATTAAGATTTCAATTAATAGTGCTCAAATTTTTAATTATAAATTTGTTACCAAACCATAGACATGAAGAAAAAAAGTTTTAACGAATTGTTAAAAATAGATGAAGCTGATAAAAAAATCATCGAGATGATCGAGGCCGATCCAGACATCACCCACTCCGATATAGCCAAAGAAATAGAGAAATCTCAGCCTGCTGTGGGCGCCCGGATTATCAAGCTGGAGAGAAAACATTTACTGACAAAAATGGTTGGTTTCAATGTTAAACAGGTTGATATAAAAGTAGCTATAGTGTATGTGTCTACAAAAGATGTTGAAGAAATTGTTAAAAAAATTGAAAACTGTCCATTTATTAACCACGCATTCAAAATCTCAGGGGAATTTAATGTTCTTTGCTTTATCTCGGCCTCAGATTTACAAACAATTGAAAAACTCGTTGATTTATGCTTTCGAAGAGATAAAAATGTGATCAACGTTAAAACAAATATCTTAATAGAAAGCATCCATGATTTTGTTGTACCAATAGATTTTCAGATTGAAGATTTTGACGGAAGACATTGCGGTCCAAATTGCCAAATGAAAGGCGACTTGCCAAAATTTAAATTCAATCAAGAAAAAGAATTATAAATAAGTAGTATCTTTTTTTGAAAAAATAAAATAATTGCCTTAACTTCAAAAAAAATAAAAATGAGAGGTATTAAAAAAAGATTAGTCTCCTGAAGCTTGTACTAATCCTTTTTCTTGAGCGATTTTGAATTTACACATTTTACCGCAGCCTTCCTCAATTGTAGGATCGTGGTCTTCTGAGTCAAAATCAATAGGCAAAATGAAATCCTTAGCAATATCAATAACGAGTTCCATTGAGGTATTCTGTACCTCGGAATTGTTCCGGAAATGGTAATTTACAACAATATCTAATTTCTGAAGCTTAGAACTCGCAAGTAAAATACAGATATTATGGTCCCCGCTTAATTTAAACGCATTTAACATGAATGGACAGTGTTTTGCCATATCCATAATCCGGTCGGGATTCTTGGTCTTTAATTCAACAGTCGCTAAATGTAAGTCAACCTTCTTAAAATTGATTCCGGGTTGAAACTGTAAAATTCCACTTTTTTCCAGCTTTTTTATCCGCATTCCGACAGTAGGTTGAGACCTATTTATTCTTGACGCTATTTCCGTATGTGTTAGAGCTGGATTCTCTTGAACAAGTGAAATTATTTGCCTATCAATATCATCGAGTTTTAATTTAGTAGAAATCATTTTATTTTAATAAAAGGTATTTTTTCTCCTATAATTATGTATAATTAATACAACTTATAAAATATTAGGACAAATTTATAAAAAATTAGTCTTCAGTCGTCTGATAAAGAAGTTGTCTTTGTACAATTTCTAAGATGTAAGAGTTTGACGAATCCAAAAAATGGTTGTTGGAATGAAAAGAGCTAATTATAAAATCGTTAAATGATTAGCTTTATATTTTTGAATAAAAAGATTTTAATATTAAATGAGCAAAATATTACGATATCATCGACTATTTTTTCAAAATTTTAAATAACACACTAACTATTAAGGTTTAATTTTTCATGGAGCGAGAAAAGATTTATTTAAAACTATTTGGTAGAAAACTTATTAGTTTTAAAAAGCTTGGAACTGGAGAAATAATAGGTACTGGTGTTTTGAATCCGATTATTGATAAATTAGGATTCTTCACCATGCTAATGATTCAGGCAAAATTCTATAGAAGTTATAAGAATTTAGGTAAATGGAATGGTAAAAGAGTTTCAAACACATTTGCGCCACCAGTTGGGAGTCGTCCAATGTATCGTTTGATGAAAGCTGCAATTAAAGGTCGAATTTTTCGTTATCCTTTTCCAGTTGCGATGACATTTGCCGTTACCTATAGATGTCAATGTAATTGTGTCCATTGTAGTGCGGGAAGGCATTTTAGGAAGGACAAGAAAGAACTTACCACTGCGGAAGCTAAAAAACTTATTGATGACAGTCAAAACCTTGGTGTTTCAATACTTGCGTTCACAGGAGGGGAACCTTTACTGCGTGAAGATATTTTTGATCTTATATCATATGTCGATAAAAAAAAGGTTGTTCCAATCATGTTTACAAATGGGCAGTACCTTACAGATGAGAATGTGGATAAATTAGCAAAGGCTGGGTTATATTCGCTTTTTGTTAGCATTGACAGTCCCATTTCTGAAGAACACGACCAGCTAAGACAAACTCCCGGCCTTTTCGAAACCGCTGTTGCTGGGATTAAGAAGATGAAATCAAAAGGAGTATTTGTTGGTCTTTCTTCCTATGCCACTCATACAAGTACAGAAAAGGGTATGTATAGAAAATTATATAAATTTGCTGAGGGGTTAGGTGTCCATAATGTAATTCTTTTTGATGGTGTACCAACAGGAAATATGTTAAAGGACACAAGTGAAATGCTTACCATGGAGCAGCGTGATGAAATTCGCGAATTTTCTTCTAAAATTTTTAATCAAAGTAAAATTCCCCCTCTCTCTTCTCAATCATGGCAAAATTCCATAGAAGGATATCTCGGTGGAATTGGGTGTTTGGCAGGAAATATCCAGTATTATGTTTCTGCCTATGGTGATGTGGCACCCTGTGATTTTACCCCTTTATCCTTCGGGAATATCCGAAATCAAACTTTAAGAGAAATTTGGAGAAAAATAGTACGTCATCCTGCTTATAATCATCGAGCTACTTTCTGTAGAATGCAAAATCCAAAATTTCGCAACCTTTACATTGATCCTATCCCAGATAATGCCCTTCTTCCTTATGATATAGACAATCTTCCCCTTACAGATTATAGAAAGTAAATTACATGGTAATAATCAAACAATGGAGATTTTACTTCATGATCGATTCCAATCCAATCATTACTAATTTGTATGGATGTAAGAATATTTCAAAAAAACAAGTGATATTTGCCAAAAATTTTTATTTTTTATTATATTTTCTTTCAAAGTAAGGATCTAAAAGATAATTTTATATCTTTTTTATAGCTTTTTACAAAATTTCAGTAGAGAAGTGATAAAATATGTTAAGTGAAAGTCTAGGAATTGATGAAATTGACTGTCAGATAATGGATTTAGTCCAGACGTCGCCAAATCTTACCCACGCTCAAATCGCTGAGCACGTGAATCGTAGTCAGCCAACTATAGGGATGCGAATTAAAAAACTTGAGAATTTAGGAGTTTTGAAATATCAAGCAGGCATTACACTTAAGAATCGGGATTTATGCTTTGCAAGGGTTGATATCCAAACTAATAATCCCCAAGAATCATTTGAAATGGTTAATAAGTGTCCGTGCATGTTAAACGCTTTCAATTTAAGTGGAGATGCGAATATTAGCATTATTATTGTTGGGTTAAATCTCAGTATTCTTGAACGGATAGTAAATCATCATTTTAGAAGAAACCCGGCTGTTGCAAAAGTCCAAATGTCCCTCATTATTGATGTGGCAGATGATTTAGTACTACCGTTAAATTTTAATATCGAGCACACCAAAAGTTGCCCAGTATGCAATGAAGACCATAGTCATGAATGAAATTCTTCTTTAAATCTAAAGAAAAATTTCTTTATATTTCCGACAGGTATCTAAAAATCCAATTAAAGCAATATGTGTGAAAATTAGGCTTTGGAAAGCATAATTACTACCAGTTGGGGTTTCTATCTTTAAGGTATTGATAGATATCCTTAACAAAGGAAAGGAAGAAAATAGTAATCCCCAGAACAACAAACCCTATCCCCAAAATAGGATTATAGAATTCTTTCCCTAAATACTCCAGTGAATGCTCATCATATAAAAGGATTATAGCTGATATATAAAATATTAGGTAAATAAACCTATTTAAATAACCCATTACTCTCAATGCTCGAAATTCTAAAATCTATTTCACCTAAAATATCTTAATTCATGTTATGCAGTAAAAATAAGGTGAACTGAAAAGTGAATAAAAAAATTTAAAATTATGGATCAATTGAAAAACAAATCGAAATATTCAAAAAATAACAAAATCTAATAGGGGAAAGCATTCCCATAATTTTTGATTTAAAATATAAAAATCAATTTATTCCTCTTTTTCTGTTTTATATTATCTAGTAGAAAAAGCCTTATACTCTAAAACCTAAATAGATAAATGTCTATTTTTCTATGATTACTTATATGAGTAAAGCAGAAGATCAGAGTGTTATCGAGAGTTACAAATTTCATCACATTGATGTAAGTAAGTGCGTTACTTGCAGGGATTTTTATTGCGAGGAGGCTTGTTTCAGGGGAATATATGAAGTTGTTAATAAAGATTCTATTCCTAAGTGTACTGTTGTAGAGGATCGTGAAGATCGCTGTGTAAAATGTCATATGTGTACTACAGCATGCAAATTAAGAGCGATTATTATAGATTAGAACATAATAATTTAGCAAAAATAAAATTTATCTGATTGTTAGTAATCCAGATTTATTTTTAACTCAATAATGTATGATGAAAAATTTAGCATTTTATTTAATCATATTATCCAGCTACAAGATTATAATCAATCGGTAAAACGAAATCATTGACAACATCTTCAATTATATCAATATGGACGTGTATAACATCAGGATCATCTCTAAAATATACATTAACAATATCATCGAGGAGTTTATAATTTGTACCAGCTAATAAAATGCTTAGATTTGTACTTCCGCTCAATTTAAGCGCGTTAATCATATTAGGACAGCGGTTAACAATCTCTATTGCCTTTTTTGGATTTTTAGTCTGAAGTTCTACTCTAGCAAAACAAAGATTTGCAATCCTAATATTAATTCCTGCCTGGTACTTTAAAACACCTAATTTCTCAAGTTTCCTAATCCGCATACCAACTGTAGGTTGACTACGGTTTACATGTGTAGCAATTTCAGTATGTGTGAGATTTGGAGACTTTTGAATTAAATCCATTATCTGACAATCGATAGAATCTATTCCAATTTTTTCACTAATCATTTTTTTTATCTCTTTTTAGATTTAAATTAAAAGTGATATTCATATATCGCGATATGACGATATAGTTGTATTACGATAATATAATATTTAAATCTTTGTGATTTTCGTATTAATAAGGAACAATTAATAATCCATTAAAATAAGGTTTAAAAGCCAAAAAAAAGAATTATCTCATAAAATGGTGTTACGGTTGAATGAGCGAATTACGAAAATACACTGTTGAGTTCTTGAAGGTACTTGGTGATCCAACAAGATTAGATATAATAAGTCTTTTACAGAACAGTGAAAAAACTGCCTTAGAAATTAAGTTAGCTTTGGACAGATCTCAATCAACAATTTCTAAACATCTAAATATGCTAATAGAGAATAATTTCATCGACTTTGAGAAAAGAGATAATATCAAATACTACAAAATTGAAAATAATGAAATTCTTAACCTCATAAAGACAATAAATACAATTGCACTGGATATTAATAAAAAAAAATTTAAGCATATAAGAGATCAAGACATCTATGATACTTTATCTTAAGATCTTAAAAGAAAATTATAAACTCTATGTAAATAACGCCTTATTTTGATTAACTATGACTATTTCAAAAACTTCTGAAAAATCAAAAAAAATCTTAATGATTGGATTAGCTAATAGTGGAAAAACATCAATATCAAAATGTTTACAAGGAATTAAGAACCTATCTATTTTTAATTCAATAGTTCCCACTAGAGAGCCAGATATAGAAAATTTTGAAGCTTTGAATTTGAAGTATGTCATTTGGGATCTTAGTGGACAAAAAGCATACCGTGGGGATTATATTAACCAAACATCCAAATTCTTTGATGACACTAGTAAAATAATATATGTTATTGATATTCAAGATGTAAAAAGGTATGTTCATGCAATTGAGTACTTGGAAAAGGTAATAAAATCAATACAAAAACGTAAGAATATTGATTTTTCAATTTTTCTCCATAAATATGATCCAGACCTAAAATTTAATCAAGAATTAAATGAGATAATCATTGATAAATTTATAAAAAAAATAAAAGAGAAAATACCACCGAATTTTACATATTCATTATTTAAAACCTCAATATATGCAATTTTTGAGAAGACTACAATCACTTAAACGATTTTCGATGGGAAAAATTATTAATTTATAGATGAGCTTTATATAGCAAAATGTCGGAAAATAATAATCGAACTTTCCCTCTTAATGTAAATCCGGAAATAATAGAATATTTAATTTTATTTTTGGGGTTGCTACTTGTATATATTACAAGTCTTTATAGATATTTATTATTTCATAGCATTGCAGAAATATTCAGCATAATTATCGCAGGAGGTGTGTTTTTCGTTGGTTGGAACTCTCGGAGATATATGAAAAACTCCTTTTTTCTAATTCTTGGGGTTTCATCTCTTTTTATTGGTATTTTTGATTTAATTCATACGTTTTCTTATACGGGTATGCAGATTTTTCTTGAGTTTGATGCAAATCTTCCAACATCTTTATGGATAGCTGCTCGTTACCTTCAAGCAGGATCTATCTTAACTGCTTTGCTTCTATTAAAAAGGACTATCAATCCCTTTTATCTTCTCGTAACCTATTTTCTTATTACTATTATCTTACTAACATTGATCTTTAATAATCTCTTCCCCATCTGTTATATTGAAAACTATGGTCTAACTCCTTTTAAAATCATCAGTGAATATGTAATTGATCTTGTATTGCTTGTTTCTCTTTTGTTAATTATTAGAAATCGGAAAGAATTTGATAAAAAAGTTCTAGTCCTGATTGTTAGTTCAATTGTCTCAATAATGATCGCAGAATTGGCCTTCACATTTTATATTAATGTTTACGGATTTTCAAATTTAGTTGGCCATATCTTTAAAATAATTGCATTCTACCTTTTGTACAAATCTGTAATTCAAATTGGAATCGAAAAACCATTTGATTTATTGTTAAGACAAATCAAGAGAAGTGAATTGGAATTAAGAAATATTATTGATCATTCTGGGGCAGGCATCACAATGCTAGACGAAAATGGGATATATTTATTAGTAAATGAAAAAGCTGCTAGTGAGTTGGGTGGAATACCCGAGGATTTCATAGGAAAAACACTTCATGACGTTCTACCACAGAAGTTAGCTGATGAATACATGAAAAGTAACCAAGAGCTAATTAGAGAGGGAAGGAGTAGATCTTATCAGCGTACATTCGACATACCAGTCGGTAGAAAAACTTATTGGATAGTAGAACAGCCGATAGAAGACTACGAATCAAAATTTCCCTCCTTACTTAGTGTCGCAACAGAAATTACAGAATTGAAGAAAGCAGAAGAAGAGATAAAGAAGAGAGAATACGATTTAAAAGAAAGAGTAAAAGAACTTACGTGTTTCTATAATGTTTCCAAATTGATTGAAAAAAAAGATATTTCGATAGAGCAAGTTCTAGAAGAAACATTACGATATCTTCCACCAGCTTGGCAATATCCTGAAATTACTTGTGCGAGAATTTTTTACAAAGGTCAAGAGCTAACAACAGCAAATTTTAGAGAAACTAAATGGGTACTAAAAGCTAATATTAGAGAATATGGAAAAACTACTGGAGCTATAGAAGTTTTATATTTAGAGGAAAGGCTTGAATTTGAGGAGGGACCTTTTTTTAAGGAAGAGCGGTTTTTAATTAACGGAATTTCTGAAATGATTGCTACTTTTATAGAACGTAAAAAAGCAGAAGAGGAGATACTTAATTTATCAAAATTTCCTTCTGAAAATCCAAATCCTGTATTGAGAGTAAATAACCAAAAAGTAATCTATTCTAATAAAATTGGTAAGAAATTATTTAACATTAGTGAAGATAATCTCATTCCGAGGGTTTTAGAAAAACCAATATATACTGCTCTAACTACTAAGAAAAACGAGGAACTCGAAGTAAGGTTAAATAGCAGAACTTATACTCTAGCTGTTACTCCAGTTGAAAATATGGATTATGTAAATGTTTACGGATTAGATATTACAGAACGTAAAAAAGCGGAACAGAAGATATCCCAATTAATTTCTACAGTTTCACATGAATTAAGGACACCCATTACCGTTTTGTTGATGTCAATCGAATATCTTACTAAGAATAAAAGTTCACTCAATAAGGAGTTAGAAGAAAAATTGATGGAGGGGATCTCAAGAAACATCCAATTGCTAAATAAATTAGCAGAAGATATACTTTTAATTTCAAGAATTGATGAAAATAGGCTAGTAATAGAACGAGAGGAATATAATCCTTTAGAAATAATCAACGAAATCTTATATCTTATGGAACCTATAGGCAAGGAAAAGAATATAGATTTTGAAATCGAGGTGGATGACCATCTTCATCTACGAGGTGATTCAAAAAGGATTGATCAAATTTTTCGAATTCTAATAGAAAATGCTTTAAAATACTCAAATGAAAATTCAAAAATAGAAATTAATGCTATAGATAATTATCAAGGTGAATATAATTTGGATGGGAATAAGGGAGTTCTCTTTCAATTCAAGGATCATGGTCGTGGGATCTCAAAAGAAGATATTCCTCACATTTTTGAACGATTTTTCCGCGGTAGTAATGTAGATAAAATAACTGGAACTGGATTAGGATTAGCTATTGCTAAAGATTTAATAGAGGCCCATCAAGGTAAAATATACATTGAAAGTGAATTAGAAAAAGGAACAACAATTAATCTATTTCTACCTCAACTTTCATAGCCTCTAGTACAAACTTTAAATTATATTCGGATTATTAAAAATGGAATCAACAATAGAAAAACTCATTTATATAAGATCGATTCAATAAAATATTGAAGATCTTTGTGAATTGTGTTTAGACGTAATCAAAACTATGTCAAATTCAAACGGTAAACCATTATTACTGGTTGTAGATGATAATTTAGACATCCTCTTCAATCTCAAAATAATGCTCGAAAAAATGAATTATGAAGTAGTAACTGCTAATAGTGGGGATGAAGCACTCAATATCCTCACTACCCTAGAAACAATACCTGAAGTTATTATAAGTGATATTATGATGCCAAACATGAGTGGCTATGAATTTTTTTCTGTTGTATCCTCCAATTCTCAATGGAATCGTGTTCCATTTTTATTCCTAACGGCTAAATCAACACCTGAAGATATTCGATTGGGGAAGATGTTAGGAGTAGATGATTATATTACGAAACCATTTAACAAGGAGGATCTTATTGCCTCAATATCTGGAAAAATTGCCCGTAGTAGAAAATCCGATTTAATTGATGATAAAATTAAGCAGCTCCTCACTTCTGCCAATACAGAATTACAACAACCTATTTCTAAAGATGAAATGTCCTTCTTCTGTTTACTCTACGTATGCTGGGACGATATTACCGGTCCTGGATTGAAGGATAGTTATCCTTCTGATGAATTATGTCATTTTTCAACAAGAACAATTGGGAAACAGCTTTTTCACGCAGCAACTTCTATTTATGGGCATGACAAGATAACCCAAGCTGAGAGTATTTTATTAAATATAGAAAATATTAAGAAAAAGGGTTATCTGTTCTTTGATTCTTTTCCAGATGAACGTGAAAGATTTGGAGAAAAACAATATATGTTATCAGTAATCGCCCCAAATATCTCATACTTTAGTTCACTCGCAATTAGGGAAATTTTAAAAGAAATCTCTGCAAAAATAAAAAAAAAACAAGAATGGGAAGTTAAAGAATATTGGGACAAGATTTTGAAAATACTATTAAAAGAATCACATTTACTAAATCCCCAATAAGAGTACCCATTCCACAAAATTTCATCTTTTTATAATTTAAAAATAAAACTAGTTTTTGGTTTTATCTTTTAGTGAAAAAATTCTTTTTTGTAATGAACCATAGAAAGAACTTTTATATCAGCTACTTTGGATGGTTTAATAAGAAATCTATATTAAAAAAAAAACTCTAAAGTGAAAAGAATGCAAGAAATCAAAGAAGAAACGAAAGAAGAAATTAAAGAAGAAGCGATAGAAGAAATTAAAGAAGAATCTAAAGAAGATAAGTTTTTAATGTCTCCTGAAATTTGTTCTTGGGCTGATGATGACAGTGAGACTTATAAAATCGAAATACAACTACCTGGAGCAGAGAAGGATTCAATTAAACTCAAGATGCATGATGAAAGTTTTTTCATCAAAGGAGAAACCGATGACACAATCTATATCGGTTCCTACGCTATATGTTGTCCAGTAAAACCAGAAGAGGCAAAAGCAGTTTATCATCAAGGGCTTTTAAAGATTGAAGTACCCTTTAAAGAACCCGAATACCATAGCATAGATATAAAAATAGATTAAACTTTTTTTCTTTTTATATTTTTTTTAAGAAAACAATTCTAATATTCAATATTCATTTCTTTAACATGATCAAAAGCAGAATAAGCAGCAATTACACCTTCAGATACACCTGTAATCGCTTGTTTAAATGGTGCATCCGCTACATCTCCCGCAGCAAAGATTCCCGGGATGTTTGTTTCGGATTTACGATTAATTATGATCTCTCCTTTCTCATTTGTCTTTACTCCTATTCTTTTTGCTAATTCGGAATTGGGGATCGACCCTATCTCTATGAAGACTCCATTCACCTCAAATTCTTTACCGTTATCAAAAATCACAGACTTTACAGTATTATCTCCTTTAATTTCAAGAATGTTTGTTTCATAAATGATTTCAATTTTATCATTATCATACACTCTTTGCTTGTTTATCGGTTCAGCTCGTATTTCTTCTCCACGGTAGATAATATAAACCTTTTTAACATTCTGAGATAAGAATAAAGCCTCTTTTGCAGCAGAATCACTCCCTCCAATTACACAAACAACTTTATCTTTATAAAACGGTCCATCACATGTTGCACAATAAGACACACCCCTTCCAGCATAATCTTCCTCCCCCGGAACTCCAAGTTTTTTCCTTTCTGAACCGGTGGCAATACAAATTGAATATGCTTTAAATTTTTGAAAAAATGAATTAAGCTCAAAATGATCGTCCACTCTTTCAATACTTTTTATTTCATCTGATATGTACGGTATTTTGAGTGAATTCATATGGTCTCTGAACATCTCCATTAACCCTTGACCACTGACAGAGGTTATAGCAGGATAATTCTCAACTATGTGTGTTGTTGCTATTAAACCGCCGAAAATTTTGCCAATAACAAGTACATCCATTGCAAACCTTGCGGCATATATAGCACATCCTATTGCTGTGGGGCCACCCCCTAAAACAATAAGGTCATAAGTCTTTTCAAAATCAATACTTTCCATATCAAAGTTAAACATCTTTTCCTCTCCTTTCTATAAGTAATACATACATAAATTATTTTCTTCATAGAAAAAAATGGAGTTAAACAAGTTAAAAAAGAATTAATATTGAACTCGAATATCACTCCCAATCAATGCTTTTAATATCTCAGGTGCGCCAACCATACCTACAATCGTTTTTTGGTCATTAATGATTGTGTAAGGGACTCCTGCTGCGTCATAGTACTGACCAATGTCGGGATTTGCCGTTATATCAATTATAATTGATCTAATTTTTCCTTTCGATGCTATTGCAAAATTATTAACTACTGTAGCAACTTGTGGACAGTAAGGGCAAGTTTCTGTTATCATTACCTTTATTGTAGATGGTTTGATGCGATCTAAGTTCTTTCGTATTGTTGATTCATAATAATTCGGTGCTCCTGCGAAAGCAAATACCGCTTGAATGAATGGTTGAATCTCACCAGCTTTGGGTGATGCTAAATAGCGAATAACTTCTCTCCCTTCATTGTCAATGAATAGAATTGTAGGAACTCGAGATATATCATATTGTTTCGCGAATTCGGGGTTGTCATCAATACATAATTCTTCTATTGTGAGCATCCCATTTGAATTTTCCTCATAAACCTTCAGTAAAGCCATAAATTGCCCACAATCCATGCATTCTCGTATTTGGCTTCCCTCTGGTTGTTTTTCCTTACAAGTAAAAACCTTTAAATTAACAGGTCTGGTTAATTTAGCCATTTCTGTCTTTATAATTTCCTTATATCTATCATCTGAAGACATTATGCATACATCCCTCCAAAATCTCTTTCTTTTGATCCAACTAATTTGTCTAACAAATCTTGAGGAGTGAACTGACCGATTATATTATCAGTTTCATTCACGACCGTATGAGGTACTCCTTGAACTTGATATTTCATTCCTAGATCAGGATTCAAATTAACATCAATAACTTCTGCTGATATTTTTCCTTTAGAAACTATAGCAAAGAGTGTTAGAACAGGTACTGTCATTGGACAATATGGGCATGTGGGGGTTATAAAGATCTTCATTTTTGACTTCTTTATTTTTTTTAGATGAGTAATGATTTGATCAGCATAATATGGTCTTACTCCTGAAAAATATTGGATACTATTTAGAAAGGGTACAAATTCAGATCCTGTTGGATGTGCTAAGTATCGAATAATTTCTTGGTCATTTTCATCAACAAACAATATCGCTGGAATCCTTGAAATATTATATTTTTCAGCTTCTTCAGCATTCTCTTCTGTTGACAACTCTTTTATAATTAATTTCCCATTAGATAACTCTCTTAATGTTTTTAATAACTCATATGTACCCTCGCAAGCCATACATTTTCTAAGTTTACTCCCATCTGCTTGAGTTTTGAAATCTGTAAATAACTTCAAAACAACAGAATTTTTTAATTTAGCCATTTCTCTTTTAATATTGTTAAGTTCATTTTCAGAAAACATTATTAAATTCACCATCGTAATTAGTTCTATTATGAATATCTGAATAATACCTTAAAATAATTGTTGATTTAAAATATAAAGAAATCGAAAATTCAATGATTTTTCAATAAATCTAATGAAATATTCCTAATATTTCAAAAATGAATTAAAACGATTTTTTCAATAATTAGATCTGTTTTTCATTTAAGTTCTGATTTCCTTCAATTTTTGCTTTAAATAAGAGATAAATAACTAAACCAATAAAAAAACCGATAGTAATATTTAAATAGAAGCAGAGATCCCAAATCCAGTAGATATTACCATATTAGAAGTCCATTTTTCTGCTATTGCAACGGTTCCGATTGTTTTTTGTGGTTGGACAGGTAAAAGCAAATTGAACCGAATTCCCTAATCGAAAATTTTTTAGATCATTTTTTCATAAATAAAAAATTTTCAAATAAACTTAAACTTCTCTTTCTTTTGTTTCGTTATAATTTTGCTTTACAAAAATTTAAATTTCTCTAAATAATCTTACTTTCAGAAATAGGGTTATTAGAATAAATTCTACTCACTATCAGGAGCTAGAATTTAAATTTTCTGCGTGTGAATTTCAAGGTGTCGTTAGAGAAAAGATTAAATGTCGAAAAGATTATATCTTCAATTTCTTCTAGATTTGTTGGAAAAATTGATCTTGATGAGGCCATAAATTCTTCACTCCAAGATTTAGGCTTTTTGTCGGGGGCGGATAGGGTTTCATTGTTCCTTTTCAACGGGGATAGAAACTTTATTACAAACACACATGAATGGTGTAGAACAGGGATAGATTCTCATCTAGATATCCTTCAAAAAGTTGATACAAACACAATTTCTTGGTGGATAAAACAAATAGAGAAATTTAATTTTATAAATATAGAAGATGTCTCAGGATTACCGGTCAATGCGAAATTTACTAAAGAATTTATGGAATATCAAAATATCAAAAGCTTTTTAGGATTTCCTATATACCATGAGATAGAGATTATTGGACTAGTATCTTTTAGCAGAGTAATAGAAGGCTCACTTTGGAAAGGTAAAGATTTTACCATTCTGAGAATATTTTCGCAAATTCTTGAAAGTACTTTTGAACGTATACGAGCAGAAAATGCTTTAAGAGAAAGTCAAGAGTTTTTAAGTGCGATGTTTGAGGCAATAGCAGAAGGTATAATCGCTATTAATAAAGATGAACATATTACTAGTTTGAATGAAAGATTTATCTATATGTGGCGTGTTCAGGATGAAATAGTTGAAAAAATGGATTTTGAATTGTTATTAGATAGAATTTCTGACCAACTGAAAGATCCTAAAAAGTTCAAACTGAAGATGTTGGATTTTAAAGATAATTCTAAAAATGATTTTGATATGATTTTCTTTAAGGATGGGAGAATTTTTGAACAATATTCGTGCCCTATCTCTCATGAGGGAGAAATAGTTGGCCGTTTATGGAGCTTTAGAGATGTTAGTGAACATCAGCATGCTGAACAAGAGTTAAGGAAATCCGAAAAGAGATATCGTAGTGCATATGAAAGAGCAAATTTCTACAAAGACATTTTTACACATGATATGAATAATATCTTCCATAATATTCAATTTTCAGCAGAATTAATAACAATGCTTAAAGATAAACCTGAGAAATTAAATTCATCCGAAGATCTCTTCGGTACTATTTCAAGTCAAATTGACAGGGGATCCAAGTTAATTGATAATGTTAGAAAATTATCGAAAATTGAGGAATCAAATATCGAATTGCAAAAGGTCAAGGTTTACGACATTTTGGATGAAGCCATACTTTTCGCTAAAAAAAGTATTCGAGATAAGGAATTGGATATTAAAATAACAAAATTGAATGAAGCTAACTTCGTAAAAGCAAATGAATTCTTACTTGATGTATTTGAGAATATTTTACATAACGCAATAAAATATAATAAAAGATCAGAAGTGAAAATTCACATCAAGTTTTCAAAAGAGCTAAAGGATGGAGAAAATTATCTTAAAATTGAATTTATTGATAATGGGATTGGTATTCTTGAAGAAAGTAAAGAGCTTATTTTTCAAAAAGGATTTAACAGAAATTCAAAAATTCGGGGGATGGGGATTGGGTTGTCTCTGGTTAAAAAAATTGTCGAAAGTTTTAAGGGAGAAATTTGGGTTCAAAATCGGGTCAAGGATGATTATGAGCAGGGAAGTAATTTCATTATATTAATGCCAGAAGTAAATTGAAACCAATCCTATCATTATTACTAAACTAAATTTTAAGAAAAATAAAATAAAGAGTTTACTAATTTTCCTCTTCTTTTTTCAGCTTCACACCCGTTCTTTGAATCCCAACTTCTTTATTGGATGGCATAGGTGTTCCACAATTATCCTGTTTAGCCTCATTTTCCTTAAAAGCTTTATCAAGTTCTTTTTCTAAATCTTCATCACTTACATCTTTCCCAGACATATTTAAAAAAGAGAAAGGACACTATATAAAAATTTAGATTATTATTTATTGGAACTCTGAATATATCTTATGATAAAAATAAAAGGCTAGTATTAATCTTCCTAATATTTATCAATCTTTTTTATTAATGTATTTTAAAGCAGCATCTTCTTTTTCTATCGGACGTCTTTCTGGAACTACGATAAAATCTACATTTTTTTCATAGAAATTAGGGCTTAAAAAAAGATTACAATAACAAGCTCCATGTTGCTTTATATCGAGAGGTGCATATTCACACGGACAAATAAGATCTCTATCCAAATCTCTTTTTCCACTCGCAAGTCTACATGGGCAAGATTGATATCCATAAAAACTCTTATTACTAACTAATCCATCAATTAAATCATCCAATGTTGGTTTATCTTCGTTTAAAATCCATACGTTTATCTCAGCAACCTGATTTATATATTTGACCATTCCTTCTTCAGTTTCCATTTCCACTTTTATCCCCTCCACTGTTAAATAATTCCTCATATTGATTTGGGTTGTATCCAACAACATGTCCACTTTTACATACAAGAAAAGGGTAAGATATTCTTGAATTATATGTAGATTTTAAGTAATCTAGTATTTTCGTTTTGTCCGATCGTTCAATCTTGTCAACTTCAATGTATCTATATTTTAACTTACGATCATTTAAAAAACGTTTACACTTCTTACACCACATACACGTTGATAGGGTGAAAATAATGATATCTTCTTCTGCTCCCTTTTCTCCCTCAACTTCTTTAGATAAGCTTTTAATTAAAGTTTCTACTGACATAAGATATTTCTAATTTATTTAATTAAGATTTTCTCTTAGAACCTTATTCAATTTAAGGATTTTTAGAAATTTTAATCTATTGGTTTTAATCTATTAAAAATCATTAGATTTAAAATGAGAACTTAAACTAAATTGCTAAAAATTTATTAAATATTAATTTTTGTGGTATTCTTCTTGAGCCAAATTGCTTTTACAGCTTTTGCTTTTTCGATCCAAAGATGAAAATTTTATATATTCATTTTTTTTATATATGACTATGACTGAAGGAAATGTTCCTATTGTGATCACAAAAGAGGATTGTCATCGATGTCACGAGCTCAAAGAATGGCTTAAGGAGAAAGATGTAGGATATGTTGAAAGAGACATTGATGATGAGGAGTTCGTTCATGAATTACTTCATGATAAGAATTTCCTCGCGACATTCTGTGATGCTGATGGATGTATTGTAAACACTCCTGCGGTTTTACACAAAGGTAAGTATTGGTTTAAAGAACTTTGGGGAATTAATGGTTTACGAGTAAAAGAAGCAGAAAAATTATTCCTCAATTAATTACTTTTTATTTAATTTAGTCAAAAAATTTCAAATGCATAAACTCTTCTTCTTATCAAATTCAAGATAAACTAAAACTCCTGAAATATTAAACTTTAAATTCATGCATCCTTTTGATGACCTTTCTAATTCCCCTTAGACCATCCTTATCAGACTCAATGCCTTTCAATCCTAAATCATTACTCCACAAGCTTGCGCCTAAATTTGCTCCAAAAGCTCCTCCAGATACAGTTAAAACATGGTTCTGAAGATAAAAATCCAAAATACTTCTTATAGCGATTTCTTGTCCCCCATTTCTATCTCCTCCTACTGCTAACGCAGCTCCGATCTTATTTTTAAAAACTTCTGGATTTTTGGCTACTAAAGCACGGCAGCGATCAAATACCGTTTTCAATTGTCCTGACAAAGTACCTTGAAAAACGGGGGTACCAATGAGAAAAAATTTTGCGTTTTCTAATAACGGATATAATTCCTGTAAAGCATCTTCGTTTATACAACCTTTCTTCTCTCGTATGCAATAATTACAGTGTGTGCAGAACTTTATTATCTTTTTCTTCACTGACCAAAACTCAGTTTCAAAACCAAACTTGTCAGCAGCATATTGTAATGCATAATTTACTGCGTAATCAGTTCCCTGCTTTCTTGGACTCCCACATATCCCAAGAATTTGGTTTTTATTTTCAACCATAATTTTATTTAATTTTCTGCCATATTAAAAAAGTACTGATTAGAAAATAAATTTAAAATGCAGTCTGATAAATCTAGTTTAGCGCGAATTAAAGTAAAATTTCCAGATAAACTCTGGATTTCTCATATTTTTAAAGAATTTCCGGATGTGAGAATGGAAATTCAATACTTCCTTCCTTATGATCTTGAAAAATCCATAGGCAATTCTATTTTTGAAATTCTGCATTATGATCCTGAATCGATAATTAAAGAAATAAAGGGTCATCCCTCTGTTGTCGAATTCAGTCTTTTGGAGCAAGAAGAAAATAGAATAAAAATAAACATAAAGACAAAAGATCCTTACTTATTGTATGCCGTAATAAAATGTGGGGTACTAATCGATTTTCCTGTAAATGTAAGAGAAGGCTACGCATTTTGGAGATTAATTTCCTCAAGAGGCAGGATTGATAAACTATTAACTTTATTTGATGAAAAGCAAATAAATTATGAATTACTCCGGATTGGGAGTGTGCCCTACGATCTTGATGATGAAAAATATAAATTGAGTCTGAATGAATCTAAAACTCTAGATCGAGCAATTAAAACGGGTTTTTTCGAAGTTCCAAGAAAAATCTCACTAGAAGAATTAGCTAATCAAATGGGAAAGTCAAAATCAGCCCTCTCAGTAATGCTTAGAAAAATTATTAAAAAGAAAGTCTTATTCGAGAAATAAGTAGAAGCATCTTAAAGGCCTTTTTCTCAATTTTTTCTGTTAATAATGCAACGAGTGCTAATAAAAAAATTGTATTAATTATATATATGGTAAAATATTATAGTTTTATAGTTTTGGTGGTGTGATAAAAATGAGCGGAAGAAGCGCTGGTGTTATTTTGTTGGGGATCATTGCCTTTGGGGGACTAGGTTTAAGTGGTTATCTGTTTTTAAAATATGAATTTTTATCCCCAATAACCCCTACACCAGACTCAGGATTGGTCTTAGTGGGATTGTGGGAGGATCTTGCCAGGAATACAAATTATGCCCCTTGGGATTTAACTGGCACTTGGTTAATCGAATTTCGGAACAGCCCAATGAACGACTCTAATTATATTTCTGTTAGCAATGGAAACACACGCTTTGTATTAATACAAGAGGGATATTATAAAATAACTTTAACATGCTTATTAGATAATTTGGATGCTAATGCAGAATATGCCATAAATCTTCTAAGAAACGGCTCTACTGCTAGTGTTTTTGAACAATTTTCAATATCAGCTAATCCGAGTACACAACCGAGTACACTGTACTATCCTATACAATCTTCTCTTTACGTTTATAGCAATGGTGTTGATTACTTTGTAATTGTGTGTCATAACGCGGGAGACCCTTCATTTACAATTAGGCAAAATTATAATAATCAATTATCGATCGAATATGTTTTGTGAATTCTAAGTAATACTTTGAAAAATCATTAAAAAGAAAGTCTTATTCGAGAAATAATTAAATAAAAAAAAGAAGAATTAGATATAAAATGTAGGAAAAATTGTTATTTTTTATTTTTTTTCGCTTCTTTCACAGCTCTCTCTTCCTCAGTGAGTCCTGTCATAGTTTCTGTTCCGTAGTATTTCGTAATTAAACCTACGACTATCCATTAGAATAACGCTACGAAAAGGGTACCTGGTCCCATATCAACTGCTTGCCCCATTACGAATATTGGAAAAATATTTTGGAAAGCATGAAATAAGATTAAAATAAGCAAACTTTCTGTATTTGCATAAACCCATGAGAATATTACACTTCCCGCCAGAATTACAGCTGTAAATCCAAGTAGAGAATAAATTTCAATTCCAACTATGGCACCTGGGTGAAAATTTGCAGGCAAAGATATATAATTTATGTAAAGTACGTAAGGATAATGCCATATCGCCCAGAAGACACCAACTATCAGACTACTTCTGTATGCCTCATCTTTCTTTTTCATCTCAGGAAATGCAAATCCCCGCCAGCCTGGCTCTTCAAGTCCACTGGTTACAATATTATTTGCGAGGGTGAGAAATATAATTAGGCCGGTCATTCAAGGGTTAAAAGCCCCCAAAATTTCACCTCCCATTAATAGGTTAATCCCGAGGGGAATAACTGCGAATATGAATGGAAGTAAGAGAATAATGAGTGTCCATTTGGGTTTAACTCGCCATACTTTAATTTTACCTAAGAGATCTTTTACATCACTTTTACCTTAGTTTTTCCATGAAACGATAATAGCAGCAAACAGAGGACCATATACACCAACTTGGTTTATAATGAAAACTAATATATGAAATCCGTCTTTAAATCCAGTATTCGTAATATCCCTAAAACTATATGCACTGGGTAAAAAATAATCATTGACTGAAGCTATGAGGATGGGGGGATCCAGAACGCCCACGTAATAGCGATGGCTAACGCAAAATATTGAGCTATTGGCCCTTTTACTAACGCGAGCTTTGATTTAAATGAATCTAATTTTTGAGTCATATTTTTTCACATTTGTTTTGTTATTTGATTGAATGAACAAAGTTTTATATTGCAAAATAAAAGACTCACATTCTTATAAATTTAAGAGCAATTTATTCTCCTATATCAAAGCTTTTATGTTAAGTAGTGAAAATAGAACTTTTTCAGGTATAAATATATTAGAAAATAAGATTAAGAATCCATTTATTTAAAAAAAGGAAGGGCGCTAATCTACTAAAGTATTTGAATATTATTTAGGAACCTCGTTACTCGATCATGATACTTTTCATTGTTTAAACTGTAAGTCTTAATTTTGAGAGAGAAATTAGTATCAAGATTGTCAGAGAAGGGACTACAATTAGTTGATAAGATTGATGTAACTCTAACAAATAAATAAAAAATCTTCTTTTTTTTTAAAAATCATTATCTAATTTTATATTTAAAAAGAATAAAAAAAAAATTAAATCCATTCTTCACTTAAAATTTCTCCCTGCAAACTAATCACAATACTCTTAATTGGAACTTTTCTCGAAGCTTTCGCTGCAGCTTGTTTTGCAAGATATACGAGTCCTGAACAACACGGAACTTGCATAGTCATCACTGTAAGGGTATTGATTTTAGCATCATCTATCCAACTCCTAATTTTTTCCATGTAAGATTCCTGACCTTGATCTAATTTAGGACAAGCGATTCCAACCGATTTACCTTTTAAATATTCTGGATGGTATCCACCTAAAGAATAGGCAACACAATCAGCAGAAAGCAAAACGTCCGCTCCTTGAAAGTAGGGTGCTGTAGGAGAGATTAAATGCATTTGAATAGGCCATTGGCGTAATTGGGATTGCACTTTTCCTCCTGTAATTTGTTCTGCTTCCTCAGTATTTTCTTCAAATGTCATAGTACGAGAACCAGGGCATCCACATTCGACAAATCCGGGTTCTTCAGTTGCTAAAAGGTGTTCAGGCTCTTCTGTTTTTAAAGTCTCTAAATGTTTTTCTACAGCTTCTTCATCGAATTCTAATGATTCTCTCTCAATAATTTCAAGTGCATCCTCTGGACAGCCAGAAATACACGCTCCGAGGCCATCACAAAATATTTCATTTATAACTCTTGCTTTTCCATCGATAACTTTTAAAGCTCCCTCTGCGCAATCCACAATACAATTACCGCATCCGGTACAAAGCTCTTCATCAATTTTTATAATTTTTCTATTAACTAATTTTTGTTTTGCTTCAGTCATAATTAATTGAAATTGAGATTGAATTATATTCTTAACTTCGAACATGTTCATAATTTCAAATCATGATGTTTAAAATACGACATACAGACATATTCAATACTGACTACGTAAATGTTTATAAAATCAAAAATTAATAAAATAATTAAGAAATATTTATAAAGGTACAAAAAAAATAATATATATGTAAAAACTAAAATTTTTACATATTTTACAATAAACTTTCACAATAAAAAATGGTTTTTAAAATGATTAATCGAAAAAATAAGGTTGAAAAAAGAAGGAATAGTCAAGAAACTGAAGAAAATAATAATTACGTTAATGCTTGGGATTTTATAAAGGGAAATCTATCAACAATCAACAATTCATGCGAAATTATAAGAAGATCGCTAAGAACTTCAAAAATGAGCACCAAAATGATTAAGGAACATTTCAATTCACAGAGAACAAATTATAACGAATTATTTCAAAATACAAATGTTCTTTTAAAAAACACAGGAAACAGTCTAAAAAAGGCAAAGATAATTATTGATTCAGTAAATAGAGAAGTTAACTTAGGAAGTCCCAAAGATTTCCCAGGTCTTCCACTTAAATTACCAAATTAAATAAACACATTCATTATTTTTATTTATTTATATTTATATTTTTATTTGTATCTATTTTTTGGTTCAAGGTTCTCAGATTAGATGAGAATTAATTGATAATAGTAACAATTTAAACTCGAAGATTTAAGACTTTAAAAATAATGAATTTCTATTTATGATGTTATTAAAAATTATTTTTTTCTTTTATTGGTCAGTAAAATGAGTGGGAAAACTATTGCTGAAAAAATCTTAGGATCTCATTCAATCTCTGGTGAAGAGGTTAAAGCGAATGATATAATTTTTGCAAACATAGATTTAATAATGAGTCATTTTGGAACAGCAAAAGTAGTCCTAGATTTTCAAAAGATACATCCACCCAAGAAACGGAAAGTTTTTGATCCCAATAAAATTGTTATTCTATTTGATCATTACAATCCTGCACCAACAGAAAAATGGGCTGGGGTACATGATCTCATTCGCAAATTTGTAAAAAATCAAGGAATTACAAATTTTTATGATATTAGAGAAGGAATATGTCATCAGGTTCTTCCAGAAAAAGGTCATATTAATCCAGGGATGCTAATTATCGGAGGTGATAGTCATACAACTACATATGGGGCTTTCAATGCAGCTAGTTGTGGGGTAGGGAATACCGATCTATTTTATGCTTATGTGACTGGAAAATTATGGTTTCGGGTTCCATCTTCGATCAAGTTTGAAATTAATGGTAGATTACCCTATAATGTTATGAGTAAAGATTTAATAATAAAGATTGCTGGAGATTATACATCAGAGGTTGGTATATATAAATCGATTGAATTTACGGGAGGGACTATGGAATCCTTAAGTATTCCTTCTCGTATGACTATGTCTAATTTTGCATTAGAATTAGGAGCCAAATTTGCTTTTGGTATTCCAGATCAAAAGGTATTAGAGTGGTTAAAAGAAAAAACAAACAAATTCCTTGAATTAATTAAACCAGATGATAATGCTATTTATGAAAGGATTTATGAAATTGAAGTTGATGATTTAGAACCTCAAGTTTCATGTCCACATACAATTGACAATGTTAAACCTGTTTCCGAAGTTACTGGAATTAAAATAAATCAAGCTTTTTTAGGTTCATGTACAAATGGAAGATTTGAAGATTTAGAAATTGCAGCAAAAATTCTGGATGGCAAGAAAATACATCCAGACGTTAGGATGATCATAACTCCTGCATCTCAAGAGATATGGTTAAAAACAGCAAAATCTGGTATAGCAGAGAAATTAATTAATGCTGGAGCAATAATCACAAACCCAAATTGCGGTGCTTGCTTTGGTGGACATGGCGGACTCCTTGCCCCAAGTGAGAAATGCATCTCGAGCTCTAATAGGAACTTTCAGGGTAGGATGGGGAGTAACAATGCAGAAATCTATCTTGGATCGCCTGCTACTGTAGCAGCTTCTGCTTTAAAAGGTGAAATCTCAGATCCAAGAGAATATTGAAGGTGATTAAATGACTATAATAGGGAAAAGAACCACTAAAGAATTTAAAGAAATTATAAATGGAAAAATATGGTTATTTCCAGATAATGTTGATACTGATGCAATATCCCCAGGTCAGTATTTAGATGATTTAAATGCAACATTAAAACATACTTGTGAAACACTAATTAAAGAATTCCCTACGGAAGTAAAGGATGGGGATATAATTGTCGCAGGTAGAAATTTTGGATGTGGTTCAAGTAGAGAAACTGCTCCAACAATACTGCAGGAAAAGGGGATAATAGCCGTTATTGCTGAGAGTTTTGCTCGTATATTTTATCGTTCTTCTATTGCTCGAGGATTTCCAGTAATAGAAGCGGAAAACATTTCAAAGCAATTTCAAACTGGAGATATTATTGAATTAAACATACCTAAAGCAGAAATCAAAAATTTAAATACAGAAGAAGTATTCAATGGAAAAAAAATTCATCCATTACTTCTAAAAATTTTAAAAAAGAACGGTTTGATCGAAATACTACTTTCTGAACTACGGGAAGATGTATAATAATTACTAATTTTTATAAAAAAAAAGGATGAGATTAGATTTTATGGAAAAGAGTTATGTAAAAAATGTCTTAAAAAGCCCAAGGATTAATGAGACACCAAAAAAAGTTATAGCACTAGGAGGTGACGGTATAGGTCCAACTGTAGTAAATGCAACAGTCAATATCTTAAAAAGTATGAAAATTAGGGGATTAGAAATAAAAAGTATGCCTTGCGGTGAAACTGCTATAAAAACTCAAGGCATTGCATTTCCGGAAGAAACTAAGAAAGCAGTAGACAACTGTGACGCCGTTCTGTTTGGAGCAACCCATAAAAGTGCTGTTCAAGTAATCGCTTATTTACGGTGGGGTCTCGGAAACTATGCTAATATTAGACCTATTAAATATTTTAGAGGTATGAATACTACGCTTAAGAGGGAATTGGTTGAAAATGTAGATTATACATTTATAAGAGAAGGCACAGAGGGAATGTATGCAGCTACTGGAAAAGAAGGAAAACTTACAAAGTTGATCGGAAAGGGAATTATTTCTAAACCTGATATAGAGAAATGGACTGAGGATGCAATATATGCAATTAGAATAATATCCCCAAAAGCAACAGATAGAATCGGTAGAGTTGCATGCGAAGTTTGTATGAGACGAAAAAATGAAGGAATTGGGAAAGGATTACTTGAAATTGTATGTAAACCAAATGTACTTCGCTCTCAAGATGGTATGTTTTTAAAACGAATTAAAAAAATTGCAAAGATGGAATATCCTGAACTTCAAGTTGAAACATATATAGTTGATGATTTTGCGGCCAGATTAATTAGATTTCCAGATTATCATGATACCATAGTAATCCCAAATATGATGGGTGATATCTTATCTGATGAAGCAGCACAAATAGTAGGAGGATTGGGTGTTTCAGGATCAGGAGTCTATGGTTCAAGAATTCCATACTTTGAGCCAACTCATGGCTCTGCTCCAGATATTGCAGGTCAAAAAATTGCGAATCCTACTGCAACCATTCTTTCTGCTAGCATGATGCTAGATTATTTAGGTTATCAGAAAGAATCGATAGGATTAATAAAAGCAATTGAAAATACACTTATTGGTGGATTAGACATAGAAAAAAATTGGAAAACACTACCTAAGGATGCAGTCCCCCCAAAGTATCAAAAAAATGGAAAATTTGGAACTACTGATGATGTTGCAGATAAAATTTTAGAAGAATATAAAAAACTAAATACCTAACCTTTTCTTGTCGTCATTAATGTGATTTTACATAGCATTAAAATACTTTAGAATTAAAACCTATAATGAAAACTTTAAAATAAGAAGAACAGAGTAAGATTTCTATGAAGGTAGTGATTATTGGTAATAATGTCTCTGGCACTTTTGCTGCCCAAAATATCAGATTGTTAAATGAAGATGCAGAAATTGAGATTTTTACGCAAGAGAAGTATCCCTATTATACCCGAGTAAATTTACCTGAATTGATCTCAGAGAAGGTTACAATTGATAAACTAATTGTTTTTAAGCCGGAGTGGTATAACAAAAAAAAAATTAATCTTAATCTAAACAGTCGCGTTGATAAGATCGATCCCACTACTAAAACAATACAACTTGACGGTAATGAAGAGCCTGTTTCCTATGATAAACTTATCTTGGCATTAGGAAGTACTCCTAACATTCCTCCTATCAAAAATGCGGTAAAAATGCGAGATGAGAAGAAAGGGGTATTCACATTACGAAGTATTGATGATGCTTTAGAAATTAAAGAGTTTATAAAAAGTAAAAAAGCAAAGAAATCAATCATTATCGGGGGAGGGTTGCTTGGCTTAGAGCTAGCAAATCAAATACAAGCCTGTAAGTTAGATACTACGGTTGTTGAATTTTTCCCTCGGTTATTACCAAGGCAATTAGATATCGAATGTGGCACTATGCTAAAGGAAGAAATAGAAAGAAGGGGAATTAACGTTGTCTTAGATGCCGCAACAGAAGAAATACTAGGGGATGAAATAGTAACAGGCATAAAATTGAAAGGAGGAACAAGAATAGATGCGGATATTGTGCTAATTCAGGCAGGGATCAAACCCACAACTGATTTAGCTAAAAAAATTAACTTAGCAACAAACAGGGGTATTATTGTAAATGAGTTTTTAGAAACCAGTGAGAAAGACATATTTGCAATTGGAGATTGCATTGAGTATAACAATCAGATTTGGGGTATCATCCCTGCGTGTATGGAACAATCGAAAATTGTTGCTGCATCGGTTCTTGGGTCAAAAAAAGTTGAATATTTTGGAACAACACCCAAAAATACACTTAAAATAGTTGGTTTAGAGTTGACTTCTATAGGCATTATTGATCCCTCCAGAGAGGAAGCCGGTGGGTGGGAAATTCTAAAAAGATCTGACAAGAAAGATAGTTGCTATCAAAAATTGGTATTAAAAGGAAACAAGCTCAAAGGAGCAATTTTGTTAGGAGATACTAAGTCCATTTCTTATGTTTACAGTAACTTGGAAAAAGAAGTATCGAAAGAGGAATTAAGAAATTTACTCGAATTATATATTTTTATATGCGACAATTGCGGAATGGAATATGATGAAGTTGTTATGGAAACTCTATTTAAAGACCTTCCTGATGATTTTAAATGTCCAAATTGTAAGGGTTCCAAAAAAGGGTTTAAGAAAAAAGAGTGATATTCTTTAGATTGTCATATTTAGAATTAAGTTTTTTTTAGTTTTTTACTTATAGTGATTGATACAACTGATATAATAACAAATAGAAGGAATAGATTATATCTTGGAATTGATACTTCATAAGGAATACTTTTTATGACGACAAAACTTTCATTATAAGTATGAAGTGAGAACTTGTTAGATAAATTCTTATTATTAAGTTCACTATTTAATGCATATAATTTTAAATAATATAATTTCTCTAATATCTTAAAAATAGGAGAACGTGGTAAAAATTTCGATTTGGGAATGTACTGCTTGCGGATTTTTGTATGATGAAAGTAACGAAAGTACTAAGTTTGAAGATCTACCTGATGATTATATATGTCCAGTTTGCGGAGTCGGTAAAGATATGTTTGAAAAAATTGATTAAATAACACTTTTTTTTATATTTTTTCTGTTTAATTTCTGAAACATTTATAATCAATAGAATATAAGTTTTTAATTTGATTTTAATTAATAATAAAAAATCAACGAATCCTAAAGATTAGAGTGAAAAGTAAAATGAAAAACCTTGAAATATTGAAAGACGTTTTCTTTGTTGGTTATGTTGATTGGGAGGTTCGCAATTTCCACGGGTACAGCACTCACAGGGGTACATCATACAACGCTTACATCGTTAAAGGTGACAAAATAACATTAATCGATTCCGTTAAACGTACATATTTCGAAGATTATTTAAAAAACATCAAATCTATTTGCAATCCTGAGGAAATCGAATATTTTATTGTAAATCATGTAGAGCCAGACCATTCAGGATCATTTCCACTCATTCTTAAACACCTTCCCAATGCTGAAATAATAGCATCAAAAATCGGTGTGGAAAATCTTAAGCTTCACTACCATGAAGAAGTTGAAGCAGAAATTTTTAACAAAATTCGAGCAGTCAAGGAGGGGGATACTATTGACATTGGTAATGGAAAAGTAATTACATTTGTACCAGTTCCAATGATTCACTGGCCAGATTCAATGGTTTCATTCATGATGGATGATGATGGAGATAATATTTTGTTTTCTAATGATGCTTTTGGGCAACATATTGCAGTTTCCCAAATTTGGGATGAAGAAAATGATCTAGGAGTTATAATGGAGGAGGCTGAAAAATATTATGCAAATATTTTGCTTTATTTATCGAATTTAATTGCCAAAGCTCTCCTAAAGATAGGATCTTTACCAATTGATGTCATTTGCCCCTCACATGGGGTTTGTTGGAAAAAGCATATTCCTAATATAATTAAAAAATATCAACAATGGTCAAAAGGAGAAATTGAGGAAAATAGTGTATTAATCATTTATGATACAATGTGGGGTAGTACTGAAAAAATAGCACTAGCATTATATAATGAAATTAGTAAAAGGGGAATTCCAGTGAGAAGATTTCGACTATTTAGTTCAGATTTCTCTGATGTTATCACAGAAGCCATGAAAGCTAGAGCTATTTTAGTGGGAAGTCCTACTTTAAATAAAACAATCTATCCATCTGTGGCTGAATACTTAGTCTATCAAAGAGGGCTCAAACCAATAAATAAAATAGGATTAGCTTTTGGGTCTTATGGTTGGAGTGCTGGGGCTGTCGATGAAATTATAAAAGAGTTAAAGGCTGCAGGGATAGAAGTTATAGATGAAAGAATTGAAATTAAATTTGTTCCTAAAAAAGAAGATTTAGATTTTAAAGAAATTATTGATAAATTAATTGAAAAAATGGGATAAAGTAAGAGGTATTGATTGTGGATTTTGATTTAACAGAAGACCAAAAAGCTTTACAAAAAAAGGCCAGAGAATTTGCTGTAAAAGTGGTATTACCAGTAGCTGCTAGTTATGATGAGGCAGAAATGATGCCTATGGATGTTATTAAAAAAGCCTGGAAGGCAGGATTAACCAATTTAGGTATTCCAAAGGAATATGGTGGACAAGGTTATGGTTTAGTTGAATCTGTAATTGTTGTTGAAGAAATTGCGGCAGCATGTCCTGGAATAGCTACTTCTGTGTTCGATAACGATTTAGGTTCAGCACCGATTGTTATTGGTGGAAAAAAAGAACAAAAAGAAAGAATTCTAACAGACATAACAAAGAATTTCAAATTAATTGCATTTGCTACTTCTGAACCAGGAATGGGATCTGACGTAGCAGGAATGCAATGTCGAGCAGAAGAAGATGGAGACGGTTTCATTTTAAACGGAACAAAATATTGGATTACTAATGCTGGATATGCTGATTATGTTTCGATATTTGCTACTGTAGATCCTGAAAAGAAACATCGTGGAATTGCGGGGTTTATTGTACCTACAGATCTTGAAGGAGTATCCACAGGGCAACATATTCCTAAACTTGGTCAACGAGCGTCGAACACTTGTTCTATTGTCTTAAAAGATGTTAAAATCCCAAAAGAGAATGTTTTAGCAAAACCAGGAAGAGGTTTTGTTGTTGCAATGCAAACATTTCAAAAAACAAGACCTGCTGTTGCAGCATTTGCAATAGGATGCGCTAGATCTGCTATGGAATATTCCATGGATTATGCTCTTAAAAGAAAAACCTTTGGAAGACCAATTGCGAATTATCAGGCTATTCAATTTAAAATTGCTAATATGTATAAAGATATTGAAGCTGCTAGATTGTTAACTTATAAGGCGGCATGGGAAGGAGATCAAGGTCGTAATAGTAATCTAACATCTTCTATAGCAAAAGCATTTGCTTCTGATGTCGCAATGAAAGTTACAACTGAAGCTATTCAAATTTTTGGTGGCTATGGATATGTTAGAACATTTCCGGTTGAAAAATTGTTCAGGGATGCAAAGTTATACCAGATCTACGAAGGAACTTCAGAAATTCAAAGAATTGTTATTTCTCGCTTTATATTAAAGCAATATGAACATGCTATGCCCAACTTATTTGAATTACCAAGAGAAGAAATAAGTGTCGAGAAAAAAGAAGGTGAACCAGCCCCAAAGGTGTTACAGACAAGTGAAGAACTCGGGGGAAAATATAAATGTCAAGTCTGTGGATTTGTGTATAACCCAGTTAAAGGAGATCCTGATAGCGGAATTGCTCCAGGAACCCCTTTTAGAAATCTTCCAGATGATTGGCATTGTCCCGTATGTGGAGCTACCAAAAACCAATTATCCAAAATTTAAAATTTTTATAAATTTCTCGCTAATTGTCTTTGTTTTTTTCTTTTTCTCTCTTTAAGAAAGTCATAGTAAATCTTATAGTATTTTCTTTGGCATAAATTATCGCAAAAAACCTTAAAATGACTATCTAACCAAAGGTCTCGTAATTCATGTATTTTTAAATAGTCATGAAATTTACTAAATTTATAAATATCAATAATTTTATGGCAATTTAGACAGATTCTCTGATTCTTCTCTTGCTCTATTTTTTTGAATTCACCAATTTTGAGATTTTTAAAGCACTCACAACAGTGGAATTCCAAGGTTGGAGCTTGCCATAATTTTAAAATATAATCGGCGGTAAAATCAACGTTATCGCTCAAAAAATCATATATATTGAGATCTTTACCACACTTCCAACAAAATCTCTCCTTAAAGTTATGAGTCAATTTGATAAGATCCCGTAATTTCTGAATATTCTTCCACATTACAGCATTATTTATCTTTCTGTAATACATGAGATCCTCAAAATATATTCATACCTAATATATTAAATGATTAAAGGAAATGGATCTTTTTATAATGATCGCTTACTATCGTAAAGAAATTATTTAAAATTTAATAATTCTTCAGCTGCTGATAAAAAATCATTAGAAATTATTATTGGTTTGACTTTTAGGGATTTTACTTCGTCAATATGGTTTTTACCATGACCTGTAGTGAGGAATACTGTTCTGCAACCTGAGTTTATCCCAAATTGCATATCCGAGGGATGATCACCAAACATCCATGACTCTTTGATGTTAACATCAAAATCATTGATTATCTCTTCTATAAATTTAGTCTTTGGTTTTCTGCAATCACAGTTATCTTCCCTTAAATGAGGACAGAAATAAGTTTTAAGAATTTCAATATTTTCACTTTTGAGTATTTGAATTAGGTGATTATTGAATTTATGGAAATCTTCTTCAGTGTAATATCCTCTACCTATTCCTGATTGATTGGTTACTATAAAGAATATAAATTCTTCTTGTAGGATTTTTAACCCATCAATTACTCCCGGTAAGAGTACTAGATCTTCGATCTTATATGCGTAATTTCTATCTTCTATTAATGTTCCATCTCTATCTAAAATTATTGCCTTATTTTTAGTCATAATATAACAATATAACTTGCATTTATGATTTAACTCATTAATTTCTTAGAAGAATAAAAATATTATAATTCCAAGATAAGAAATTCCCAAAATGATATGTAAAAGAGCAAATAACCCCCCTGTCTTTAATAATTTCCTGTAATTCATCTCATCAACACAATATTTTTTAGATAGTTCCAATGTCATCATATCAGCAGCGCTTCCTTGAGGCAGGAAATTCCCCCCTAAATTAATACCTAAAATAAATGCTATTAACAAGGGAATTTGAGAAAAACCAAGCCCTAACGGGTCAATTAAAACATTTATTATCGGTATAAAAAGAACTGTAACTGGAATATTATCAAGAAATCCGGAAAGAACAGACGTTAAAATTAATACGATTACACTTAGTATGAAGATATTGTTTGGTGCTATGGTAACCACAAAATCTGATATAATCCCAATAAGTCCTACTTTATCAAAACAAAATATAAGAACAAACAGGCTTATAAAAAAGAATGGTAACTTAAAATCTACTTTAGTAAAGTAATAGGAAATGTCTGGTTTTTTTTTACCGGCTTCACCTCTTCTTGGATTAATAAACACGAATATTAACATTCCTAAAAGCCCAATGAATAAAATATCTGGAATAACCATAAGTAAAATAAAAAAGATGAATAAAGCAAATAAATTGCGATAAAAAATCCTTGGATTAATTGACTCTTCTAAGATTACTAATTCATGCTCTTTCATGTGTACGCTTTCTAAAGGTTCATCATATTCTTCACAGTGTGGAATCCAAATTTCATCTAAGTGCTTTCTGAGAACGAAATAATCTAAAAGAAATAGAGTTAATAAAGTACCAATAATGAAATATATTGATAAATTTGTAAAAAACCAGGTGGTAGTGAGTCCAAACTTATTTGCTATCAAAATATTCTCTGCAGATCCGAAAGGGGTTAGAGTTGAGGCAAGGTTAATACATATCGTCGTTCCAAGAAGAATTGGTGTAGGGTTAATTTTCATCTTCTCACTTGTTCTAACAATCATGGGAATAAATATAATCGCAACAGAAACATCTTCAATAAAAGCAGCACTCAATGTCGAGATTAAGCATATTACCCAAAAAAACTTACGAGTGTTTGTACCAAATTTTTTGGTTATTCTCAATGCTATTTCCTGAAAAATATGCTGCTCCTCTAAAATAACAACTATCGTAAATAAAGAAATCAAGAAAAAAATAACAGGCCAATCTATTGAGAGAATAAATTCATCAATAGAAAAAGGCACAGGTGAGAAAAGAAACATAGCCGTAGCCGCAGCTAGCATCGCGGCTACACTATATGTCAAAAAATCCGTTTTTTCCCGAAAAAGGGCAATAATGACAATAATAAAACAGATAATAACAAATAATTACAGATATAAAATCATTCTTCCATTAAATAACAGAATAATTAAATTTAATATAAATAACTGTGTTTTATTATCTTAAAATTTCATTATTTTATAACATTCTATAAATAAAAAAAAAGTTTAGGGTGTATGAAAATAAGAAATTGTTACTTCTTATATTTCTTAATAAGTATTGTCGTTCCAATTCCCATTATAACTATGGTGATATATAGATCGAAACTAGGTATTGCGTTCTCTAGCTGAGGGAAATCGTCTGGGTCTAAAGGATCAGTGCCATGATCGATTTCTAGATTATCCTCCCATGTATCTCCATCGGTATCAGCCAAATGAGGATTAGTGTTAAGAACAAACTCCTGTAAATTGGTGAGTGTATCACTATCGGGATCTAATAAGGCATCATTAAAATTTAAATCTAAATTATTGTGGTATTCCCACCAATCAGGCATTGCATCACTATCGGTATCCATCAAGTCTGGTCTTGATCCAATTTGGTATTCTAGAAAATTATTTAATCCGTCTCCGTCGAAATCAGAATTTCTATCATCTATAAGTAAGTCTAAATTATGGTTATATTCATATGCATCAGACATAGTATCTCCATCTGTGTCGGTATTGTTGGGATTAGAATTAAGCTGACACTCGATTAAATTAGATAAAGTGTCGTTATCTAAGTCAGAACTTGCATCATCTTGAAAATAATCTAATCCGTAATTATATTCATACCCGTCATTCATCAGATCTCCATCGGTATCCTCATCATTTACCATGGTTCCGAGTGTATATTCAAAGAAGTTCTCTAAACTATCACTATCAAGATCTAAGTGACTATCGTTTACTAAGGGATTTAATCCATTGTTTACCTCATACCCATCTGGCATACCGTCATAATCCGAATCACTATTGGTTGCATTTGTGCTTCCGTAAAATTCAGTATAATCATCTAAACCATCAGAATCTGTATCATTAGTTGCAGGACTTGTCCCATTGGTATGAAGGATCTCAAATATATCATTTAAACCATCACCATCTGAATCTCCATAAGATTTGCTAAAAGATATTAATGTACTCGCGTCTATTTGAGCTATGAATTCGTATCCGGAGACGTTATTTCCCAATCCTAAATCCACTGAACCCGTATAATAACCAAACCCAGAACTCGTTGGTGAGTAATCTGTTAAATCCTCCTTAATAACTACATTTCCTTGAGATATAGAGCCCACTGTTAGGTTTAGGGTAATAACCTCACCGTGTCCATAGACATGGAATGAATAATTTAAAAAATTTTCATTAAATATAAATGTAAGTTTACCTATTGATGGAAATAATACTGCGTGTCCTGAGATTCCGTCATATTTAGTGGGTTGTTGTAATTCACCAAAACCAAGCATGTAATTAATAGTCGCAGGTCGAAGATGAGCAAATTGTTCTTCCATAGAGAGTGCACCATCACCATTTGAATCTGGAGCACCGTATATTGAAGCCTGAAAATGATAGGTGAATACACCGTGGTGTAACCCAGTAGTCTCCCAACTTAATTGTGTCGCTGTAGATGCAGTCATAATAAACCTGTTTGGAGCCTGTACTTCTGGAATGAATCCTCCGCTATTACAGGCATCAATTAAAACATATTGTTGAGCACAAGCCACCCGATCAAGAAATACATCTAACTCAAGGTCATAGAAGTAGTTAGAGGGGAAATAATCATACGGAGCAATAAAATGGTATGCTCCACCCCCTTCACCGCCATGACCTGAATAAAAAAAGAGAAAAACGTCATCAGAACCGATTACAGCCTCAATTTGTAAGAAAGCACTCATAATTCCGCTTTTTGTAGCTTCAGAATTTCTGAGTAATATTATATTCCCTGTTTCAAACTGATATCTATTTACCAGTAATGACCGCATTAAAATGGCATCAGAAGCAGAATATCGTAGATCATCAACAGTGCCAGGATAATCTGCAATTCCAACTAAGATCGCATATGCTGTTCTTGAGGTTAAGCTAGCGGGATCTTTTGATCTAATTTCTTCAAGGGAGTTTTCCACTAAGTCAATAAATTGGCTTTCCGCCTTCTCCCCACTTTTTTTATCAATGGTTTGATAATTCGATGGACTACTGGGAACAATTATAGCTAAAACCCCCCAAAAAATTAACATTAAAACTAAAATAGCACTAAATTTTTGTATTTTCAATTATCTCACTATTAGGATTTTTGTTAAATTATAATTATGGTTGGATTATATTAAAATTTTAGATTTAAAAAGAAAAAAGTAAACTATCTTTCTTAAAATGCTTTTTTTTAAATACTTAGATTATCACAATACATTACCATGTTAGAAAATGACTTAATCTGTAAATTTTTGTTTCGAAGCTTAGAAATAATCAAAAATAAAAAAAAAATTAGGTATTAATTTATTCTGTCCCTACCCAGAGCCCATGAAGGTTGCAATACTCTCGAGCCTTTAATCCGGTAGTATCCGCAACAGTAAAAGTTGCTCTCGGTTCCATACCAGGTTTTAACATCTGCCTTTTATAGCAATTTTTTACACAGATTAATTCAATCCACATGATATAGTGTTCATCAGTCATAGGATGTGGAGTTCCCATAGAAATTCCAACATCTACAGTGACCTTATTCCCATCAATAGTAATCTTGGGAACATGCTTCTCACCTTTCCAATCTGCGGTCTTTTCTTCCATTAAAACCATCGGTTGTCCGCAACAAACAGTTTCAGGAGCACCTGGATTAAGGATTTCAATTACTTTTCCACACACATTGCATTTAAAAATATTTTTTTGGTTCATACTTTTCTCACTATCAAATATATCGAGATTAGTTGATTCTATTAATTTATACAATATTATTTAATGGTTTTGATTAAAATATATAAAATTCATCCAATACTTTAGAATTCTTCACTCTTCTTTCTGAAATATGCTCGTGGATGTGAACAACTTGGGCAGATCCAATCTTCCGGAAGCTCATCCAATTCCACTTCATAACCGCACTCTAAACATATCCACACGACCTTTTCTCCTCGTTTAAAAAAGATATCATCATCTATTAACTTTAATAGCTTTCCATAGCGTTCAGCATGATGCTGTTCAGCGCGCGCAATAGCCGAGGTTCTATTAGCAACATTGAGATATCCTTCTTTTTTAGCAGTATCTGCTATATCGGGATAAAGTTTAGTATATTCCATAGTCTCTCCATTTATAGCAGATTTCAAATTTTCGATTGTACTCCCGTAAGTCGTGGGATACATCTCGTTAACATTAAAGTCATCAAATTTTTCTTCTTTTTTGAATTCTTGCAACATTTTGTAGAACCAGCTTCCATGGGTTTTTTCTTGATCTGCAGTTTCCTCAAAAATCTTTGAAACTAGCATGTATCCCTCTTTCTTAGCAATTTTAGAAAAGAAAGTATATCTATTTCTAGCTTGAGATTCTCCTACATAAGCAGCAAATAATTTTTTTGGTGTTTCTTTCATATTTTTTATCCTTTTTCAGTAAATTGGAATTGTCGATTTTTTTGAATGTACTTGGATTTATAAGTATTTCCACTAAATTTTATCTTTTATAGTTATAAATTAAAGACAAAATCTTCTGTCTTAGTAGTGGCAGTTTCATAGAGTTTGAATCCTCCAGTAAGTTCAAATACTTCCTCAAATCCATGTTGTAATAATATGCGAGTTGAGATATAACTCCTATACCCAACTTCACAATAGACCATAACGGGCTTTCCTTTTGGGATCTCGCTTAATCGATTTCTCAATTCATGGATCGGAATATTGACAGAGTCTTCAATTTTCCCCGCTTCATACTCTTTGTTGGTCCTTACATCTAAAATAAAACCTTTGATCTTTCTAAATTCATCAATATCATGCCATTGTTTAATTTTGATATCTCCCCGTAAAAAATTCGACGCTACAAATCCAGCCATATTGACAGGATCTTTTGCTGAACTATAGGGGGGAGCATAGGTTAATTCTAATTCTTCTAAATCGAACACAGTCCCTCTAAATTTTATCACAGCAGAAATAACATCAATTCTTTTTTCCGTTCCAGACCCACCCACAGCTTGAGCACCTAACACTCTACCATTTGGGATTTCAAACAAGAGCTTTAAAGCAATAGGAGTAGCTCCAGGATAATATCCCGCATGATTATTTGGATGAACATACACTTTTTCATAATTGATATCTGTGTTTTTTAATTGTTTTTCTGTAAGGCCTACAGTAGCAACAGAACTATCAAATACTTTTATTACAAATGCACCTAAAATTCCCTTATATTTAACTTCCCTTCCAGCGATATTATCCGCAGCAATTCTACCTTGCTTATTTGCAGGCCCTGCTAATGCAATTGAGATTGGTTCTTTTGTTTGATAATGGTTTACTTGAACAGCATCTCCTACAGCGTAAATATTTGGATCTGAAGTTCGCATATACTCATTTACTATGATATACCCTTTTGAATTTAACTCCAATCCCGAATCTAGCGCTAAATTGCTTGTTGGTTTAATACCAACAGCCATTACAATTAATTCTGTTTCAATTTCCCTTCCACCTTTTGTTTTTACAGTATATTTGTCGTCTTCAGTTCTCGCAAATGATTCTACGGGATCTTCGAGTATTAGGGCAACTCCGTTTAATTTTAATTCTTTATGAATTAGTTGAGCCATTTCTTTATCAATGGAAGGCATAACTTGATCAAGCATTTCAATAATTTTTACCTTAATGCCTTTTTCCACCAAGTTTTCAGCCATTTCTAATCCTATGAATCCTCCACCAATAATCACAGCTTCTTCAATTTTATTTTTTTCAACAAACTCCTTTAATTTTACAGCATCTGGAATTGTCCAAATTATATGGAATGGAATATCCTCAAGACCCTTAAATGGCGGAATAACAGGAGTTGAACCAGTAGCTATTAAAAGAGAATCGTAATCAAGAGAATATTCATGCATAGTACCTAAATCTCTCACAAGAACTTGTTTTTTAGTTTTCTCTATAGAAATTGCTTCATTATTAATCTTCACATTAATATTAAACCAACTCTTAAATCGTCGAGGTGAGACCAGTTCAAGTGATTTTTGTTCTTTAATAATATTACCAACATAATAGGGGAGCCCACAGTTAGCAAAACTAACATAGGGACCTTTTTCAAGTAGTATTATTTCAAAACTTTCTTTTAACCGTCTTAGGCGTGCTGCAGCTGAGGCACCTCCAGCAACTCCACCTATAATTACAATCTTTGTCATCTTAATTTCTCAAATTGTACTTTCAACTTTATACGATTAATTAAATGAAATCTACATTTTAAGATTTTAAATTTAAAAATGAGAGAAAAAAAGGGTCTCTCTGTATTAAAAAAAGGTTATTATACTGATTCCTCCAGAATTATTACTATATGAATGAAAAACTTTTATCATCACGATTAAAATGTAGAAATAATGAATTGTAAGTGTAAATTATGATTGATATATATCTTTGAATATGGTCCAAAAACAATCAACGAAAAAATATTAATCTTTAAATAATAATAATTTTTTGATTTGGTTATGAATTCAATAATAATTGAAAATGATAAAATCGGACAGATAAAGGCAAAATTGTTAAATTTTAAAAATCCAAACACAGTGAAAGCAATAATTGATGCCCTCCCATTAGATTTAAATTTAGCAAGATGGGGTGAGGCGTTATATGAAAAAATAGGTTTAAGCATCCCAGCTGAAAATACTCAAATCGACTGTGAAGTCGGAGATATTGGGTATTGGATGCAAGGTGATTGCATAGTTATTTTCTTTGGCAAAACTCCTAGAAGTCAAAATGATCATCCCGTGGCAGCATCCGCAGTCAATATTTTTGCGAAGATATTTGGAGAATTATCCATTTTTAAGCAGTTTAAAACATTCACTGGAACATTGAAAGCTGGGGATTAACAAACTATTTGAATTTATCTCTCATGAAATCTCTATTTTAAGATTTTAAATTTAAAAATTAGAGAAAAAAAGTACCGAGATATTTGATGAAAGGTTTTTCAATTATTCCTCAAGAATTATTACTACGTCTATGAAGAGCTCGTAATTCTCATCTTCATCAAAATCATGTATTTTTACTTTTTCAACATCGTCTGTCCCTATAACTTCTAAAAGATCAGATTGATGTATCATCTTTACATCAGACCTCTTTATTCTTCTCCGCAAGTCTTCAGCACCGCGAACAGATTTAGCTGACGTAACCACAATGACTCTGCCTGTATGATTCGTCAATTCTAGAGCATACTCTAAAGAATCATCACCCGTGTCAATTATCAATACTCTTTTATTATTAAACTCAGAGAAATCTTCAATTTTCTTCTTATAAACTCCCTTACCAAGAAATTCATCAATACCCAGGATTATTTTAAGTTCGGATGCTTCACAAGTTCTATATTCTACTTCTACAAATGTTTCTGCCTTTCCTCTATAATTATCAATTGCAGCTTTTAGAGCATCAGCGGCTAAGTTAGAACAATGCATCTTTATTGGGGGTAAACCATCCAATTCTTCAGCAACATCTTTCCGAGTAATTTCATAAGCATCGTCAACTTTCATTCCTTTAGCCATTGTTGTTACCATTGATGAAGTTGCGATAGCTGAGCCGCAACCAAATGTTTGAAATTTAATATCTTCAATTATCTCTTCACCAGCTTCATCTTTCCCAACTTTAATAGTAATAGACATAAGATCTCCACAAACCGGATTACCTACTTCGCCCGAACCGTCAGGACTCTCAATTACACCCACATTTCGGGGATTTCGGAAATGATCCATAACTTTTTCAGTATATTGTGTTGATTTCAATTTAATAATTCACCTTGTCGTAATTTTTCACTAAATCTGGAGGAGTTAAGGGAGATAATAATCGTAACCTTTTAACAATTTTCGGTAGTTTTTCAATTAATTTATCTATATGTGCTTCTTTTGTATCCCTTCCTAGAGACACCACAAGTGACCCATGGGCTTCTTCATGCAGTAAACCCATAGAAATTAAAGTATGGGAAGGTTCTAAAGTCTTTGATGAGCATGCCGAACCTGTGGCTGCGGCTATTTTTTCATCCTTCAGACCGAGGATCAAAGATTCACCCTCAATATAATCAAATCTAAAATGTGCATTATGAGGTAGTCTCTTTTCAGGATGACCATTCAAATGAGACTTTGGAATGGTATCCAATATCCCATTAATTAACTTATCTCTTAAAGAGCTTAGTCTAACAGATTCCTCGTTTATTTCAGCCTTCATTATTTCTGCAGCTTTTCCAAATCCTACAATCCCTGGAATATTTTCGGAGCCAGATCTCAATCCTTTTTCCTGACCTCCACCAATTATTATCGGATTTACTCTTATTCCCTTTTTCAAGTATAAGGCACCTACACCTCTCGGTCCATAGATCTCATTTGATGATAACGTTACCAGATCAACCGGAATTTCTTGAACATCGAGTGGTATAACACTTTCACTAGCTACAGCATCAGTATGAAAAAGGACTTTATTTTTTATGGCAATATCGCTAATTTCCTTTATAGGTTGAATGGATCCAACTTCATTACTCGCAGTAGAGATGGAAATTAAAATGGTCTTATCGGTAACTAATCTTTCAAGCTTATCAAGCCTAATAATCCCATACTGATCAACAGGAACTCTACTAACTTCAAACCCTTGTCGTCCTAAATACTTTGCAATATTTAAAATCGAAATATGTTCTATCTCTGAAATTATGATATGATTCCCTTTCTTTTTGTATCTCATTGCTGCTCCGATTAACGCAAGATTATTCGATTCAGTTGCTCCTGATGTGAATATAATTGAACTTGGATCTGGGGCATTTATGAATTCAGCGACTTTACGACGAAATTCTACTAAAGCATCTGTAGCATCATCTCCTTCACAATGAAGAGATGAGGGGTTGGCGAATTTTTGATTTAAATAAATAATCATCTCTGAAATGACTCGAACATCGACCGGTTTCGCTGCCTGATGATCTAAATAAACACTCACAATTTTCTTCTCCATTATTTAACTTTTTTGAAGTAAAAGATAAGATCTTCTCCATCTTTTTGAAATTCAACCAATTTAGTTTCTGTTCTTTTGGCCCATCGTTTAAGATCTTCTTCTGCTGCTGGATCATCTGCGAGGACTTTAAAGCACTGTCCGATTTCAAGATTCTCACTTAAATTTCTAACTTCAAATAAGGGTTGTGGACAATACGTGCCCCTTGTGTCGAGGAGTTCATCATATTCAATTTCCTTATTTTCTACGTCAGACATAATTTTATCCTCCATTTATTCAAGTTAACTCTATATTGTTTTATGGTCCTTGGGATATAAAGGAATATAAAAAAGTATAAATGTTCTCATTATATTTTAATCAATTTCAAGAAAAATAATAAAATTGAGATAAACTAGTTAAAATAAAGGTCTTTTAAAATATAAATCTCTCAAAAATTCTAATTAAAAAAAGTAAGAAAGTCTTTAAAATACAATAAAAAACTAAAATTTCATTAGCTTAACCTTTTCCCGCTAATTTTTTTATATGTCTAACTCCATCCACTGCATCATCGGCAAAATCATCTGCTCCCAGTTTTTTCGCGAGTTCTTCATTTAATGGAGCACCACCCACAATTAATTTTACCTTATCTCGAATTCCTGCAGCTATTAAAGCCTCGTGGACAACTTTTATATGTTCTACAGTCATTGTAAGTAATGAACTTAACGCCACAATAGTGGCACCTGTTTCTTTAACTGTTTCTACTATTGTATTTTCATCCACATCCATACCTAAATCATAGATTTCGAATCCAGAGCTCAGTAAGAGAGAACCAAGAATATTTTTTCCAATATCGTGATTATCTCCTTTAACAGTCCCTATAATTATTTTAACTTTATCTGTAGATGTATCTGAAGCCGCTAAGGCAGGTTTTA
The DNA here is from genome assembly GCA_964486045.1 of uncultured archaeon. Lineage (GTDB taxonomy): Archaea > Asgardarchaeota > Lokiarchaeia > Sigyniarchaeales > SOKP01 > Loki-b32. The sequence goes on along the minus strand of CAZALK010000005.1, from coordinate 100,797 downwards.
AAATTGTAAATGCCTCTTTCATTGTTTCTCCTGCTAAAACTAGTTCAGTGAGATAGTATTCTTTTTCTTCATATCTTTTACCAACTTCATCCATTCCTTTTGTTAAAGCATCCATAACATCAAAAGGTTCTTTACCTTCATCTAATGCTTCTTTTACAGCATCAGCTATGTCATCAACCTCTAGTTCAATGATCAGTTCAGTTAATTTTTCAAATTCCATAAAAATCTTCACTATCGATGTAAGTATTCCTTAATAACTATATTTGGTAATAAATTAAGACAATCCTTTAAATTTTATTTTTTAAAATTAGTGAAATTCACTTATTTAGGGCTTGAATTAAAAAAAGAGAACGAGGGAGATGAGAAAAAATCAAAATCTTAAAAAGGAAGTTTAAGACTTTGTTTTAAATTTAGTTACTTACCATTTTAATTAGGAAATTAGGGGATATTTTATAATTTTCTCGATCTTCCCTCTGAAATATTAATATGACACTTTAATATTTAAATTTATTTTAAATTCAAACATAAATTATTAAAATACAATATTAATTCTTTACATCAAAATTTATGTTCAGCGTAAACTTCGTATAATTGGTGAACATAAGAATATAAATGTTAGCAAGGTCGAATCTGATCTTAAAATTAGTTGAAACTGGAGAGGAATGAGAAATGGATGAGGATCCAATAGAAAAACTCCAGAATTTAAGTGAAAAAAACTTGGCTAAGGAGTTAATTGAGAAAGATCTGATTATTATAGGTAAGGAAATCGTAAAACATTATGAAATTGGAGATTTTATTGTGAAAGCAGTTGATAATGTATCATTAAATGTAAAGAATGGTGAATGCCTTGCCATTAAAGGTCCGAGCGGTGCTGGAAAGACAACATTGTTAAATCTATTAGGGGGTTTAGATTCTCCTAATTCTGGGATTATATACAACCAAGGTGTAAAAATTTCTGATATGGATCAAGAGTCTTTAACTTTATTTCGATTGATAAATTCAGGATTCATCTTCCAAAATTATTATCTTATTAGCACTCTAACAGCTGAAGAAAATGTGATGTTTCCTATGAATCTCTCAGGTATGAAATTTGAAGAACAAAGAAATCGAGCAGCAAAATTATTAAAAAAGATGAGACTTGGTGATAGGAGAGAACATTTACCTTTCCAATTATCTGCAGGTGAACAGCAAAGAGTAGCCATCGCTAGAGCCTTAGCAAATGAACCCCCTGTGATATTTGCTGATGAACCTACTGCGAATTTAGATAAAAAATCCAGTCATTTTATTAGAGATCTTTTTAAAGAATTAAGAAATAGTGAAAATACAATCATAATTGCAACCCACGATGATGATTTAATAGCACTTGCAGACAAAGTCATTTTATTTGATCAGGGGAAAATAATTGAAGAAGAAAGAAACCTAAATTAGAAAAAAAATCTAAAAACCCACAAATGTCATCATTTGATTTTGCTCTTAAAGATTTCTATCGTAAAAAAAACCAAACTTTTCCTTATTTAATAGTAATAATTTTTGTGATAGCAGTTACAGAGTTCTTAATATACTTTACTTCCTCTTTAGGTTTAAATATCTTTACCAAATCTCTTTTTTCCAATGATTATTTTTTCTCGGGAAGCATTAATCTTGTATATACACAGTTTAACACGCTAATTCAGATTTTGTTTATGATTCTAGCAGTCTTTATTGTAGTCACAATTACGACAACTCATATTATCAACAAAAAAAAAGATATTGGGATTATGAAAGCTTTAGGTACGCTACCCCGTAGGCTGTATAGTTTTTATCTTCTCGAAGTTTATATAATATTCCTTATAGGTTTCTTCCTTGGGTTAATATGTGGTCTGGTTTCGTTCGGTATATTTAGTTTGATTATGAATAGTTTCTTTATATCTATTAACTTTCAAATTGACGTTCTTTTTACCTCAATTTTATTTGTTTCTTGCTTTTTTAGCATTTATATTGTAACAGGCTATACCCTAAGAAAAATTGGGAAAGAAAAGATAATGAAAACGTTCTCAAAAGATATCCCTTATAACTACAATGCTTTGAAGAAAATCCAATTTATCCCAAAATGGCTTTCATCATTTGGTATTAATATTAAAATGTCAATTACTAATACTTTAAGAAGAAAGGGAGAATTTCGAAGATATCTGATTGTTTTTTCATTAATTTCTATTATTGTCTTTACTCTTGGATTAGGTATAATTGTTTTGAGAACATCATCAGAGGAATGGATTCATAGGTCTCAAAATGAAAACATTGTAATATTTGGGCATCAAGAAGTCATCTATAATTATTCTCTAATGTATCAGATGTTTTCTAATCCGGAGATCTTAATAGATGATACTGTTATCAACTTTACAGACTCAAAATATTTATTTAATCTAAGTGCAGTAAATGAAATTAAAAGCTTTGAAGGTGTAGAAGAATTTGATGAGAGATTAATTAATTTTTATGAAGTAGAAGAAAAGCTGGGATTACATTTTTTTGCAGAATTAGAAGAATTTAGGCAAGTTGGACAAAATCGAGAAGCAGATATTCCAATTATTGGCGTTAATCCAGAACAAATTATCCAAAACTTTGAAATGGAGGGTAATTTTTTCACTAATGAGGGTGCAATAGATAATATTACGATTGGGGATGGTTTGGCTCACAATTTGTTCGATTATGCTTTAGATCAGAGTTTAGAACTTAGTTCCTTTGGCAATTCATATCATATTAGCGGAGTTGTTATCGACAGTTTCTACTCCGGTTGGGTTGCTTATATGGGTATAAACGAATCCCGATTGATACTTAACCTAATGAATGACGAAATAAATTTACTTGTTTTAAAATATAAGCCCGAATCTTATGAAGAAGTCAAAAATGAACTCGACAATATATCCCTAACATTAGGAACTAATTTTACTCATTTAAAATTAGATGCTACATTCAGGAAAAATCTGAGTTTTATGTCAAATCTTTCTTTATACCCCATGTTCTTAATAGTTGTAATAGCAATTCTAGCTGTGTTAGTATTATATAACTATCAAAAAGGTGGTATTATAGAAAAAGCAAGAGATTTCTTAATTATGAGAGCAGTAGGTGCTAAGAACAAGTCATTAAAAAGAATATTATTTTTTGAATCTTTATTTGTCATTATTCCATCACTTTTAATAAGTTTAAGCATTGGCATGATACTCAATTCGGTCATTATTTTTGGTCGTGTCTACTTACCTCCATTATATATTCCTCTTACAATATTTACTATTATAATGGTTGTATTTATAATATTTAATTATCTCAGCCTTATTCCTATAATGAGAAAAATTAATAAATTTTCCATTAAAGATTTTGATTTATATTAAGATTTTCTTATTTCTTATATAGTTAGAAAATATTTATAAAACAGAATGAGTTAAATTTTAAAATCTATATTCTTATTAATAAATTAATTTCCAGAAATAGTTGATTGTTAAATATGCCAGAAGTGACACTTGAAGCCAGAATTGGTGAACTAGAGGCTAGAATTAGCGAACTCGAGGAAGAACTTGCAGATAGAGATAATGAAATTATCGATTATCTCTACAAACTAGAACAACTAGATGCAGAAATCACGGAATTACAAACTCTTGCACCTGAAGAAAGCGGGAAAAAAAAAAGCAAAAAGAAGCAAGCATTTAATTCAAAATTGGCTCTCAAATTTAAAGAAAAAGATGAAGATATCAGGGATTTAAAGGATAGAATGGGTTTTCTAAGAAAAGAAAAAGTCCGACTTCAACAAGAATTTGATAAATTTAGAAAACTCCATGAAGAATCAAATGTTATCAGAGTAGAAGATTTTAGGCAACAAGCTCCTTTAAATGCCCTAGTAAAAGATTTACAGGATATAGTGAACAAACAAAAATCAGAAATAACTCAGCTAAGACGTCACGTCAAAGAGGCGGAAAAATTTGATGAAAAACTAAAGGAAAATGAGAATCTTATCGAAATTTATAAATCAGAAATCAATGATCTAAACCTAAAATTGAAAGAGCTGGGCTCTCCTTCTGATAGTGAAAGTGGTGATTCGGTAGCAAAAAAATTAATAGAAGATCTTCAGAAACAGCTTAATAAGTCTAAGAGGGAAATAATCGAATTCAAGCAGAAACTGTCAAAAAAAGCTAAAAAATCAGGAAAAAAAAGTGATATCACAAAAATCAATAAGTTAGAAGATCAAGTTAAGGAACTAAACGATCTCATAGATACAAAAAATACTGAAATTGAAAATTTAAGAAATGAAAAAATCTCAAAAGGTAAAATCTCTGAAAAATCTGATCAAATTGATGTCGTATCATCAGAAATGATCAAAACATTAAGAGAAGATTTGCAAAATCAATTAAACAAATCAAAATTTCAAGTGAAATCACTTCAGGAACAAATTATGAAGTATAAAAGTGGTGAAATATCCGGAACAGGCGAAACCCAGAAAGAGATGGAAGGAAAATTAAAAATGCAAAGAGAGATGGCAATGTTTTTACAGAAACAATTAAAAACCAAAGAAGGAGAAATTGAGACAATTAAGAATGAGGCAGTCCAAATTAAAAAGCGATATAGACAATTAGAAAATCAATTAAATTTACGAGATCAAAAACTAAATGATTTGCAAAAACAAATCGATAGTCAGATTATTCGAACCCCAACTCTTCCTCAAAAAGATCCCCAGTTATCTTTAAGACTGAAGGAGCTTAAAGGGTTTGTTCAAGAATTGGAAAAGCAAAATCTTGAACAGAGATTAGAAATTGCACAACTACGAAAAAGATGAGTCTAGACCTTATTATTTTAGGGAGCTCCGCAGCAACTCCTACAAGAGAACGGAATCTATCTTCAATTGCTATTAGGTATCGAAGTCATATTATATTGTTTGATTGTGGAGAAGACTTCCAACGTAGATTTGCTGAAGCTGGCTTAAAATTTAACAAACCTTTATTGATTTTTATAAGCCATTTTCATGGAGATCACATCCTTGGACTTCCCGGATTTCTATTCCGTTTAAGTTTAAACGATAGAACTGCCCCTCTTACGGTTTTTGGACCGCAAAACCTCTTCCTCTATCTTTATACCCATAAAAAAATTCTTGGTTTAAAAGCCAATTATCCCATTGTTATTGTTGAAATAAACTCTTCATTGAATGAAATAACGGAATTTGAAGGACTAGAGTCTGAAATACCTAAAAGAAAACTTAAAATTAAGGATAATATGATTTTTGATTCGAAATACTTTTCAGTGAAATTTACCTTAGTTGATCATTCAATAATTACTTTTGCTTATGCGTTTATCGAAAAACCTCGTCTGGGAAAATTTAATCCTGAGAAAGTAAGAGAGTTAGGCATCCCCGAGAGTAATCTTTGGAGAAAATTGCATGAAGGGGAAATTATTGAATTTAATGGAAAAAAAATTGATCCAAATAAAGAAGGAATTGTCGGGCCAAAAAAGCCTGGGAGAAAAATAACATTTTCTGGTGATTTAAGCCCAACTAAATCCTTGATCGATTTAGGTAATAACTCAGATATTTTGATTCATGAAGCAACATTCGCCGAAAAATTGGCTGAAATTGCGAAAGAAAAAAAACACTCAACGTCTGTTGATGCTGCTATGGATGCCAAGGAGATGAAGGCAAAGCAGTTAATTCTTACTCACATTTCAACAAGATATCAAGAGGATGCCCTGGGACTCCTTGAAGAGGCAAAAGAAATCTTTCCCAACACTATTTTAGCTAAAGATCTTTTGAAAATAACCCTCCAATAGTTTTAAATTTTAATTTGCTTGCTAATTTTTTACAAAAATATTATTAATCTGAAATTGATTAGTATAATAATTAGATTTAAGGAGAAATAGGTTATTGGAATTCATAGAAGGGCTTAAATATGTATTAAAAAAACCGGTGTTGAAATATTCATTTTTAACCTCAGTTCCATTTTTAATTCTTTATAGCCTTCTCATATTAATCGGCGGATATCAGGCCAAAATTCCAGATATTACTAATAGTTTTGATGTGTATTTAATTTCATTTTATCTCTTAGTGACATATGCAATTTTCTTAATTGTGCTTCTTGTTGTATACCTAATTAAACCCGCCCGTCATTGGCTTCAACGCGGAAACACATATTTTAAATTGATTTTACTCCATATTGTCAGCTTCGTAGCTGCAATTTGGTTTCCAACTGATATTTTTGTTGTTATTTATTTTATACCCTTTACAACCTGGGCAGGACTATCAGCGATTTTAGCCTTGCTTGTCTTTCACGAACTATCTAAAAAGATTCAAAATAAAATCTCAACTTCTTTGGGAAAATCCAAGTTAAATTTGCGCTTCATTACCTTTCTCATACTTTGGGGTATTTCTGCTGGCTTATTCTTCACATTTTATCTTAATTATATTCTTAAACCTAACATTCCTTTTGAGCTTCAGATGTTCGGTCTTGTAGGTCCAATTTTCCTTATTGTAATTCCCATTATAGGAATAGTTCGCTTCTTTCGCGAAAGGGATGTTAAACTAGCTGTATTAAATAGTTTGTTCGTAATAGTCTATACAGCCTTTTATTCAGTCTTATTTATGAATAAAACCTCAGGAATTGGATTAGGACTTGTACCTATCGCACTCTGGTTTGACTTCCTTTCCAGTCTATTTCTTCTTATTTATTCATTCGGGAATATCGGTTATCGATTTGGTGTTAAAATCGAAAAACAGAAAAACGAGGGAGAAGAGAAAACGACCATTCTGTTCAATATAAGTGAGGTTTCTGGCTCATTGATCCTTCTATTTGTACTTTTTATTCGCATTTCTTCTCTTTTCATCTCAAATGTAGCTAATCAAGTATCAATTGGTCCATATACTGCCGAAACTGGAGGGATTCTATTACAAATTATGGCATGTCTTATCGGTGGAACAATCATTAGTATCAAGTTTGCTTTAAATAAGACGCAAGCGATGGAGTAATTATCTAAGACAAATTCCTTTATTTATCAAGAGATCAATCATCATCAAAGGGAAACCAGGATTATCTTTAAAACTTATCTCTCTGTAAAACTGGAAGGGAGAAAGACTAATATCTATGCTAAGGATGAATTATTCAGGCAATGTAAATTATAATGATATAATATATTCAAAATTATAAATCACTTGATAGGAATATTTTTTAATGAATTACCGTTTAATTATTCAATCGAAAAAGGTAATAGAAATTGGGGAACGTGCATTTTCGATGAACCAAGAATTAGGATTAATTCCTGAATCAATAAAATAAGACTTATAAAATAAAAATCAAGGTGAATTATAATTCCATTTATTCGAAAAACCTGTAAAATAAATGAAAATACATGGATGTTTGATTGTTTAATTTACAATATGAAAGAACAAATGGCTCTCTTTGTAATTGAAAATAATGGAAAAACTGTTTTAATTGACACAGGAACAAGTAGTGAGGTCGATAGTTTATTAAACTATCTTCAAAATATCGGGATCGATCACCTTGATTATATTTTTTCGACCCATGTTCACTTAGATCACATTGGAGGTGTAAAAAGATTATCCACTCAATTTCCTGAAGCCAAAATCGTGGTTTCAGAATTTTATCAGAAACTTCCCGAAACAAAATTTGCAAAAGAGAAATCAGATTTAGCAGAATATCACGAATATTTGGTACAAAACCTAAAAAATAGGGTGATATATGTAGACGAGGGGGATATTATTAGTTTGGATGATTTAAAATTAGAAATTTATACTGCTCCAGGTCATACTCCTGAGCATATTGCAATTTTGGATAGGAAAAACATGAATTTATTCCCGGGGGATTCAATTGGGGGGCATCATCTAGGTTCAGGATTTTCTCGACCGACTGCATATCCTCCTTATTTTAATCACATATCTTATTCTAAAACTGTTAAGAAGTTATCCCAAATTGATAATATAAAATCTGTAAGTTTAGCTCATTTTGGTGTGGCTACCGGTCCTGAAGTTCAAGAAGTATTTAAAATTTCAGAAGCTGTATTCAAAGCTTACAAAGATACAGTAGTTGAAAGTTATCAGAAGAATAATGGCGATCTCAATTCAATAATAACTGCTCTTCTAGATAAATTTGGTCGTTCTCCAAATGAAATTAAGGATAATCGACCCGACTCCCTAATTTTCAGGACATTAGGTGGAATATCGATCGGTTTTATAAACGCATTGGGTCTAAAATCTAAATTTAAAGTAGATTCAAAATAATCAAAAGACCTCATACATGTCCAGTTGTTTGCCTTGAGAATTTTTTCAAAACGTTGTCAAAATATTATTAAAAATTAAAGAATTTTAATGGTAGCTCATATAAAGCTATTTATATAGAATAAATAATGAATTTTCCAATAAATCATTGGAAATACATAATGTATTTACACTATCATTCATTTTCTTAAACAGTTCAACATGAACTGATAAAAAAATTTAATTTATTTGAAAATTGGTTTTAAAATTGACCGAAGGTACAGTTAAATGGTTTAATAACCGTAAAGGTTATGGATTTATAGCAACTGAAGAAGAAGGAGATATATTCGTTCATCACTCTGCCATTGTTAAGAAAGGTGATGAATTTGCTACGCTAAATGAAAACGATAAAGTAGAATTTGAGATCACTCAGGGTGATAAAGGTTCTGCTGCGAGTAAAGTAGTAGTAACTGAAGCCGCTCCTTACCAAGCACGAGATTCTCGATATTAGGCTTAAGCTTCTATTTGTTACAAATCAATAAAAAATAATATTATTTAATAAGTAGTAGGTAGTAATTAGTAAGACCTAGTTTTGCGATTGTTATCGAATCTTATCTTTTTTTTATTTCTGGAAGTAAAAATATTTTTATAATTGCCGTTAATTAGGCTAATTTAATGATTAATTTAGAATTCTAAGTAAGTCCTTAAAATATCTATTCACGTCGTTATAATCGAGGAGAATTACCTACGAATTGAATCAGATAATCTTTTGCTAATCTATTAAGCTTAAGTATAATAAAAATAAAGAGAATAAAAAAAATTTAGATCTAAAGCCCGCCCGCGATGTGTGGAAGTATAACTATCTCGCTCTCGGGGTTAATGCGTGTGCTTGGCTCTGCTTTCTTTCCGTCGACAAGGATACCGAAGTACTTATCTTCCAGATTCAACTCCTTTAGCAGATCAGCGACCAACATTTCTCTCTCGGGCGTAAAAGTTTCATATAGCCCGGTGTCTAACAATTCTGATATTTGTTTTATGATAACCACCTATCAAATTTTTAATTAATAATATTATTATCTTGATCCTATTTATAATTATTTTTTAAGATATATATGTCTGGGGGTATCTTCACATTAAAGTAAATGAATATTTTGTAGGAATTTAGAGTGTGAAATTTGGTTCTATTGATTATTTGAAGGATATGTAAACAATTTAAAAGTTTTAGAAATTGAAGTTTGTAGGATAAGAAAAGAATAAGTGGATCATTAATTCAAACTTAGCAAAAATCTTTATAAAGATTCAATGAGACTCTTCAGATTAAATTTTTTTCTTATTGAATCATCAATAAAATCCATGTATGAGTGAATATCGTAGTGGGCTTTCCAAAAATATTCAATATCACAGTTAATTTCTACGTTAAGTTGATCTTCTCCTAACGACAATTTCTTTAAGTATGTTTCAGATATTTTCCCATCATTGTGAACTATGATATTTCTTCTATAATAGCTTTCTCGCAGATTTGACCAACATTCTAAATTATTTTTTAGATCTATATTAAATTTCTTGAGGAATAATCTTGCAAGTTTATCAATATCTAGATGGCCAAATCTCTCAATTAGATTTTGAGATAGAGATCTGTGTAAATCTTTAAAATTTTTGAATTGTAGTAAATATTCTAAATCTACTTTCTTTTTCTTACTTTTCATTAGATCTGGTTTGAAAAGATATATTTCTTGAAAATAATCTTTATTAAATGCTTCAAATAGAGAAAAAAAATAAATTAATCCCATCTTTAGTATATGAGCCCTTATAGTTTCTGGTTTTTGATTTATCTGATAATCAATTTTTTCTAATTTATTTTTAGGGAATATTTCTTGCTTAGGTTCTTGAGAATGGAAATTAAAGTGTTTAAATCTATCTTTTATAGCTTTTATTGAACCATCTCCCATAAAAGTAGTATTATAACCCCAAAATTGCATAGTGGATATTACAGTTTCTAAAATAAAAGTGATATGTGTTGAATAATATATTTTAATACCTGCTAATTTAGATTCTATGCTCATATACTGTATTATATATCCAGTTTCTAATATATTTTATATATCGATTTGCTATTTCATTATTAGGATTTGTAATTATTTTTTACTTTTCTAAGTTTTTGTTGTTTTCCTTTTATCTATCTTTTACCACCTAAAGCCAGAAGAAATGAATTAATAACTTTCATATAATACTCACTCAATATATTCTTCTTCTATATATCTTTTAAATAAGTCAAATTAATACATTCTTCAATATTTTCAATAGTAAGGAGTTCCTCATCGACATTCAATGAAAAAATATCTTCTCTTTTTGAAGTGTCAACCTCAATCCGAAAAATTGGACAATCCTGAGAATCACTATACTCTAAAATTATGAATTTTTTACGAATTTTATACCAAGTTGGTCTAATGAGGAATAATAAATGTTTCAATCTCATTTTAGGTTTCAATACTGTTTCATCTTTCAAATTGAATTTTGCCTTATCATTTTCGATTGAATATTTTTCTATGGAGAATCCAAACATATTAAATAAGGAAATTTGCTCTAATATAGCAGATTCTTCTCTTAATTGTTTATTTTTCCAATACGGTTGAATTTCATCAACATTATCTAAGAAGAAAAGCGAATGAGCCAATCTTAGAATACAGAAAATATCATTTATGCTTAAAAATAAATACCATAATTCAGGTTTAAGCAAACTTATCTTTTTCTCTTTTGGGGGTTTTTTATACCTGCAAAGGATCTTATTATCTTTAACTGAATACTTATCATGCTTGGGAATATTTCTCCAATCATTTAATTTTAAATTCCAAGGATGAGGAATAAGAATTTTATTTATAACCTTATACTTAATTAGTTTGTTAACTAGTTCTCCTAAATCTAACTTGTTGATGTCCAATTTTGAAGGTTTTCTTTTATTTATTATCTCTTCTAAATATACTAGAATTCTTAAATAAGGTTGAATGCATGCTTCTATAATTTTTCCGATTTTTGTGAATACATCTTCCGAAAATTCATGTAAGTTCATTTGACTCCGATCTTGGTCTAGAGTTATTAAGGAGATTATCTTTGAGGTTGCTGCTATAACATCATCTTGCCAATATTGATATGAATTATAACAATTAATTGAATCTTCCATTTTTGCTTTCCAAAAAACTTCAAGACAACTCTCAAATAACTGTTTATTTACATTGTCAGATAAGACATAGAGAAGTGAATCAATATATTGAGGTAAATAAGCAAGCATCTGCACTCTCAAAATAGATTTATTTTTTAAGAAGGGTTTAAACTTGTCTATAATGAACTGTTCGATTTCTTTCTGCTTGAGACCTTTTTCATAAAGTTCTAAAATGATACCTTTTTCATTCTTTTCAGAAATAAATTTGTCGACTATATTCTGCATATAGATTCTATTCTTTTTTTATACTATTATAAATCAGTTGATTAGAATTGTGGGATTTATGTTAAATCTCCCCTATTAACTTAATGCAAATTCTAGTCTTATTAATTTGTTGGAGTGATTTTCCTTTTCTACCATAAGTTTCACCATCTAATAAATCAACCTTAACCAAGCGCTCATAAAAAGTTTGTTAATTGTCTCTTAATACCTTTTTAAAAAGATAATCTGGAATAATTAATTGTTAGAATATTTTAATGTCATTCTACACCTACTTTTTTAGGAGGAGGCACCACGGGGGAGGGAGGTATAATAATAAAAATATTTCGTAAATTTAGGAATAAAAAATAGAAAGTAAAAGAATTTCATGGGTAATTTTGCGATAAGAAAAAGTCTGCAAAAAAACCCTAATAATAAAATTAATATATGTTAGTCTGATTTAAGATAATTTAAAGATTAAAATTATTCTCAGATTATTATTTCTATATTATTTTACTTTTAATAAAAAAAAATAACAGAATGCAAATTTCAATGAACAACATATATGTCCCTACAGATTCTTCAAATTTGATAAAATTCATCCCCCCAAATGAAGAAATACTATATAGTACGTTGTGTAATATAACCTATAAAAAGTCCCCAGGGGATAAATATCCGGTTACATATATTTCCCATCTTTTATTAACAGAAAATGGCTTAGCTTATTTTTGCCGTCCATATGGAAATTTATTGGATAAGGAAGAGCCTACGGAACAACTTCCAACTTATAATACCCCACTTAATATTAAATCTATATCTACTGCAAGTTTCGATATATTACACATAGATATTTGGACTCAATCTCCAGTTATCTACAGAATCAAAATTATTTCAGATCCAAAAATTGAAATCGAAAATGAATTTAATAAACGTCAGAAAGAGTTCTACAAAATAATATATCCACTTATTATTAATAATTTAGAAGTTATGATAACATTCATTCAAGAAAATAAAAATAAGCAACTTAAGGAAAATTCACCACTCTGGCGTGTTAATAAATCAATTTTAAAGTCAAGCTATGATCAGCCCATGTCTAAATTAACCCACTCTGCTCAAGATATTCAAGAGGTTGAGCTTGATATGAATAACGAACAAACGAAAAGAGTAAAGAACATTTACAAAAAAGAATATTTAAAATTATTGAATGAGGTATTAGAATTACATATATTTAAATTGGGTAACATAGGATATCTTAAAAGCAGAATAAATAATGAAGGGAAAGTTATTTCTTTGCTGAAATTAAGAAATTTACCAAATCCCCCTAACCAAAAGCATAGTTCTCTGTTTTTCCAAAGTTATGAAAATAATCTAGTAGGTAGATTAAGAACTATAAAAAAGACCGTAGAAAAGCAAGAAAAAAAATTAAATAAAAGGCTATTAAAACAAAATAAAAATCATTAAATATTAATTTTTCAACCTTATCTAAAAATAAATATATTATTAAATTTGAAAATATTAAAGGTGTTTGATAAATTGAGATGTGTAAAATGTGGCTCCTCAGAATATATTTCTCCTTATAATTTCTCCAAAAACATTCAAACTGGAGGCAGTAAAATATCATCGAGAGGATGGAAACAAATTACTACTTTTTCTACAACTTTTCCTGTATGTTTTAGATGTCAAAAGGGATTTCGCAAATATAACTCAAAAATGGCAGCTTACATTTGCATTTCTTTAATATTGTTTGTAATTGGTGTTTTTGGTTTAATTTCTTCGATTTTCCCTTCTTTTAATTTAGGAGGTAGCATTGCTTTCATAACAGTTTTAATCATTGCATTTGGTTTGTTAATATATGGTAGGATATCTGGCCGGAAAATTAATCCAAACTCCTATATGAAATTCAGAAAAAGAAACAGATCTTTTTATGTTAAACCTCAAAATGCTTCAAAATGGATTCTCCAGCAAGAATGGATGAATATGGATGAAGTAATTAACTTACACCAACCTCAAAATCATCCAATAGAACAAACAAACAACGTTATATCGAATGTGGATGAAATAATTAACTCAAACCAATCTCAAAATCCTCCAATAGAACAAACGCCAAACGATATGCCAAACAATGCTAAAGAATTTTACGTAGGGGCAATAAATGAACGCATTAGAGGGGACAATATAATGGCATTGAATTTTATTATCAGCGCTTTAGAAATAGAACCTAATAATCTAAGAATGTTGAATTGTATGGGAGATATTCTGAAAAAAATGGGAAAAATAAAAGAAGCAATTGAATGTTATGAAACAGCATTAGAAATTGATCCTACAAATTTTATTGCTTTAAATAGAAAAGAAAGGTTGCTTAGATATAGTTAACTTAAATCTCGAACGTTTTATTTATCCACTTACAATTCTTAAAAATGAAGGTGTGTATTGGGTTCTTTTGTAACCTAATATTCCAATAAGTATAGAGGGTATAATAATTCCAATATAGATAAGCCATTCAAGGCTCCGAGGGATAAATCCATGCTCCCATAACTCATCTCCTTGATCTGCTCCCATAACTTGATAACGTCCAGGAATCATTATGAAGGTTTTACTTGTACTCACTTCTCCAATATATAAACCCGGGGTTAAATAGTAATTAAAAATGTAACTAATATTCGTTGCTAAGTGTGTAAATATTATTTCCCCTTGGACATAGCTACCCCAAAAAACAAAAGATGCGGTAATGATAACATCATATTTATTTTGAATTAAATCATTTCGTAGGATTGTCAAATATTCATTTTCTAACTTAATTTGTCCATCTTCATAAGAAAATTTAGCACCCCAAATTCTTGCTGAGTCTATTAAAGAAACAAAAATAGATCCCCCGATTATGACAAAAACACCCATAATCATTATTGAAATCCCGATTTTTTGATTTTTTTTCAATCCTCTTAATTTTTGGAAGAAAATTTGTATTTTTTTCTTTAGATCCTTTAATATCGATTTCTCAATTTGCATTTTATGTCTTTAATACTCTTAATTTATTATCATAAATAGTTTAAATAGGTTAATAAAGTAGTGAGTTTATCAAAAATGCTATTAAGCTAAATCAATACTTTTGTGAGTCCTGCTTTAGAAAATTTTGAAACCAACAAATCCGGTAATAAATTATTCTATCAATTTCTAATTTCGCAATAATATGATATATACTAAGTGTGAAATTACTGTAATGTGGTAAATTGCGAATCTCATATAAATTTGAACACTCAACTCCATGCAGTTTAAGTAAAAGAAAAATTTGATTCTATTAATATTTCAAATGAACTTCCATTGAAATCAGACTCTGAATTTACGTTTCCAACCCAAAATCAAATTTATAATTATTTTTTAAGATATATATGTCTGGGGGTATCTTCACATTAAAGTAAATGAATATTTTGTAGGAATTTAGAGTGCGAAATTTGTTTCCATTGGTTATTTGGCGGTTGGATAATGCTATACAAGATTTAGAAAAATTTGATTCTAGTAATAAAAAAGCTTAATATAGATAAAATTGTCAAATTTAATTATGATTTTGTCTGAACTCTTTAATAAGAGTACTTTTTTCAAAATTTTGGCGGTTAACTTAAATCGGTTTAAAGAGTTCAAATATATCGATTTGCTATTTGATTTCAAAAGACGAGTTATACAATATGCATTAATAACCTTTAAATAATAATGATTAATTCCAGCTTTTAATTAAAGAAATCTCACGGTAATCTTTAATCTCAAAAATGACAACAATGTCCTTGGATTTTCTTCTCATTATTCCAGTTTGCATAGTTTTTATTGTCTTACTTCTTTATGGTGTTTATCGAAGATCTTATGATAAAAATCTTATACTTGGTATTTTTGGCTCTGCAATTTTATATGAAATGATTTCTGTTAATTTTTACATTGGTTTCACTTTTTCCTTTGATCTTATATCTTTTTTTTCCTATTTTTTATTTGGATTTATAGGTGGAACTACTGCTGGTTTACTTAATGAAAATATGAAACGAGGAGTGTTAAGTGGTGTAATAGGAATGGTATTAGCTATGACTTTAAGATATCCAATTATCTTCATTCCAATAATTTTCTTCGTAAGTCAGTCACTTCCGACTATTTTAGGTGGAGCAATAGGTGGTGCTGTTGGGAGCCAAGTTATTAAGAGCTATATTTTCAGGAAAAAAACTATTATATCACCTCAATTAGATTAATTCCAATTAAAGTTCCTCATATATATCCTGGATTAAAAAAAGAACATTTAAACATAGAATTTTTATAAAAAGTAATTAAATAGACTTTCAACAACATGAATGGTTCAATACCAGAAGAGATCCAGCGAGGATATCGACTCCTAAATGAAGGGAAAGAAGAAGAAGCACTACGCTTAATGATTGAATTCGAAAAAAGAGACGACCTCACGACAGAAGAGAGACTTAGATGCCAAATTCTTGATAACAGAAAAAAATTTAGGTTTATGCACTACCTTAATATTTTTGAAATTTGGGATGCCTACCATATCTTTGTGTCTCTAAAAAAAAAAGAAATTAAAAACTAGTTTAAATTTTCACTCCAAAACAGACTTAGCTTTTTCATAATCGTCTACGCCAATTATAAGTCTGTTAAGCCCTGCAAAATACATTAGATCAATATTAACGCCAACATCACCTATTTTGCGAGCGACTCTCCCAGCTGTTCCTGATTCTAATATGGGATTTCTCCCTGGTTGTCCTGTCAGAACTATTACTTCATGTGCAGAATGAATTTGAAAACCAGCTTTTTCGAGTACTTGACGAGTTTCGGTCTCATCTTCTACTAAAATATGCATCAAAAAGCCTTCCTCTTTTAACGGAAATCCACATAATCCTTCCATATTTATGTTATTTTTCCCAAGAGTTTCCCCCAGGTCTGCAAGCTTACCTGGAACGTTTTCCAAAAGAACTGTTAAATCTTTCATTTTAATTTTCCTATTTATTGATTGATATTATTATAAAGATAATGATTAAATTTTTAAATATTATTTATTGAAACTTTAATCACTAATTAACTCTTCAAATTCTTTTAGTTTCACTAAAGGGCTTGATCGTGCTAAATTTGGTGATGATTTCATTTTAATGCAGTTAGTTGGCCCTTCATCGATTTGTTTCTTGTTTAAAGGTCAGGCATATCCAGCTAGGTAGATTGCTCATTACAGAAATATTTATCAATAAAATTTAATAAAACAACTATTTATTCAAGATAAATACATCACTGCTAATCTAGAAGTTATAATTTATTAGCATTTATTTATGAGAGGCACCACGGGGAAATGTAAAACAGGGGGTGATTGAACTGATCCCAAAATAATGGCTATTTTAGCAATTATCTTTTAATTTGATTTGATCGAAAATAAATATTCTTATTCCTCCTAATTAATAGTAATCCAAGAAGTAGGAAAACTAGATCATAAAGTTCATCCTTAACGTAAACAATAAAGCCTGCATTGCCAAAGAACAGCTTTATAATTACGGTTATAATTCCATATGAGGCTGAAATTGATCCAAACAAAAATAACGTAATACCCACAAAAAAAGTTAAATCAATTTTTCTCTTCATTTTTTACCCTTATAATCAATGATTTAAGTTTTTAGTTAATAATATGAAATATTAATATTTAACAGATTTCCTTCCTTAAAATTTCATTTTTAACATATTTTTTATGGAATAAAAGGATAATCCTTCTCTTGAATCGCTCATAACAGAAATATTTATCATTAAAAATGAATAAAACAATAATTTTTTCAAGTTAAGTACATCACAGTGGATCCCAACGTTACAGCTTGTAGGCATTATTCTAAATTGAAAAAGAGGAAAACTAAATTTTTTATTAGCTAATAAATTTCAATACATAGTTGTCATTTTTAATCTGAGGAGATCATAGATTATCGAAGAGGAAGAATTCATAGATTACGCAGAGTTTTTAGAGAAAATTAGAGATAATGGGTTAAGAATTAGGAGTCTCGATGATCCTGTGATGCGAAATAAATCAATACAAGAGATTATTTCATCTTCAATTAACTTTTCAAACGAAATTGCTCAATCGGGGGAATTCTTCGAAGCTGGAGAATTTTTATATTCTGCTGCGGTAATCATTGAGGATCTTGATTCCTTAGAAGCGTCAAAATTATATAAACAAATTATTGAGCTTTATAAGAAACAAATTGTTGACTATAAATTACAAGCAAAGTTGCATGAGATCGCGGAATTGTATCTTAGAATTGCCGAAATTTCTATGGAAAAATTCCAAGACACAATTACGGAAAAGAAGAATCTCTTGAATAGTATAAAATTCTTAAAACAAGAAAGTACCCTCTTAAAAGAATTTAACGAAACAAGGAAGCTTGCCCAAAATTACCAAAATATCGCAGAATTATTTTTAAAATTATCTGATTTTCCAAATTCTATAAAATATTACCAAAGAGTTATCAAAATTTCAGAAAACCATCATTATTATGATATGCTCTCTTACTCATATCAACAAATTAGCACGTGCTATGAAGAAATAGATGATTATAGCAAATCTCAAGATGTTATTTTAGAAGCTGTAGAATTATTCTCAAACTTAGCAACAGAATTAGAAGAAAAGAACGAGAATTTAACATTAGCCCAAATATATCAGATACTGAAAAACTTATATAAGATTTTAGCTGAAGAAGAAAACTATATTAATTTTTCTAAAAAAGAGGCCGGAGCCTATATAGATCTAGCTGAAAATTTAGAAAAAAATCCTGAAAATTATAATAAGATCGCAAGATATTATCGAGGCGCAGGATTATGTTATCAAGAAATAAAAAATAATTTAATTGAATGTGCCTCTTGTTTTTTGTTAGCTGGGAATTTTTCTAAGAAAATTAAGGATTATAGCCAAGCAGCTATTAACTTTTTCGATGGTGCTAATATATTCAAGGAATTGAATAATATGGACTTAGCTTACAAACATTTTATAAAGGCAGGGGATAACTTTTGGAAATTAGGGAGTATCAATGAATCTACAGAAAGCTATTTGAATGCTTATGACATTGCTATTGAAGGACGCTTGGAATATGACAGATACGGTATCTTCAATCAAATAATTAGGGGATTAAATAAGATAGCAGAAGAAGATTTAAAAAACAAACAATTTTTTACCGCAGCGACTCTCATTTTGGAGAGTATCAAATTTTATGAACAACTTGATACAGCAAAAGACTTTCTCTTAAGAGAGATGGTCAATAATGTTTATCGCTATTATTATCGTGCAGCAAATTTAAAGAAGATAAGTTCCGCTCACATCATACTAAGCTATGTGTTAGCTTCAATGTCATGCATGTTAAATGGTAAGTTTGAAAAAGCTTGGAAAATCATATCGGAAATTGATTCAGATGGCAAAACTGTTAGAAAATATAAAGAAATAATAAAAATAATGATTGACCGTATATCCAAAGGAAAAGAAGTTGTACTAAATGATTTTCCTTATAATTTAAGAAGATTAATTGAAAGTTCTGGAGAAATTTTGTTCTTTTTAAAATTATTTAAAGGCTTCAAACTAGGGTAAATTTATTTATACTTATTGTACTTTTTTGTAAAAAAACGTTTTTGAATCAGATAAGAAATTTAGCAATGTATAAATAACCAACCTATTAATTACCTTATAACAAATAAAAATAAATCTACTAAAAATTGTGACTAATATTGAATAACAAAACAAAAACAATAACAGTAGTTTTTATTAGTGTTTTCTTAATTCTTGGAATTTTTGCTCAAACTAATAATTTAGCATCTAGCCTTGCAGCTGCTGAAGAAAACGAAGAGTCCCCTGTCTTATCAAATTATAACGAAACATATGATTTAGCCGGAGGAAATACGATGAATATCCTTTCAGATGATACCGCTGATAACACAATTACAACACTAAATAACGGGACGGATTCGTTACCAATTGATTCTACATTCACAGAAGGACCCTCTGGAAACAGTAAAGCGGTAATCAACAATTCAGTTGAAATTTCTACAACCACTGGCAACAAAACAATTTTAAAAGATAAAGACACAGGTTTTAATGTTACAGTAGATAATGGATTTAATCCTCACAGTGTAGATAGTATTGAGGCGGATTCATCAGAAGTAGGCAATAGTAATGTAAGTGCATCAGCAACAGCTAATATGACCGAAGGATTTATGCAACATTTTGAGGTTTGGGAACATGGAACAATACCTTGGGCTGTTATCTATGATTGGGACTACGCTACAGATGTTTCCTGCTTAACTGTAAATTTCGGAGCACCATTCTTTATTTATCAGGCATTTGATTGGATAGCTGTTGTATTTGGGACTGATGTTTATAATATTTCGACATTTACTGGCCAAATTTCATATAATGGAGCCCCTACTGGATTTGGAGTAGGATCAGGGTTTATTCACGATATTGTACCCGGTTTATCATTAGTAACTTTCAACGATACAGTCATTATAACGTATGGAGGTTTTGAAATTATTTTGGTTTTGACCTCTTTAGGATTTGATGTTGCTATTTATCACTTGACCGAACCATTTATAATTTTTTGGCCGACATTGTGGGTAAGTATTTCAATATTCTGGGGCTACTGGACTTATATATTCTATTTATGGATTTTATATGAACTATTGTTTATCATCACCTACCCTGATTATGACTATAAGATTGAATACTACTATACTTACATCGTAATTGTATGGATATATCTACAAATCACAATATGGTACTTTCACTACTACATTCACTGGGTTGTAATTTTTTGGTGGGAGTGGTGGATTATAAAAATACAGTGGTGGTTTATAATTATAGACTTTACCTGGATTTTTATTGATTTCATTATATGGATTGAATATTACTATCTCTATTGGCATTGGATTTACATTTTCTACGTTCCAACACCGGTATTACCGAATGTTTTACAAATCGACATCATCAAAACTTTATTTACTAATACTACATTTGATATTACTATTCTAGTAAAGGATCCCTGGGATAATCCTGTATCCGGGGCTACGGTCACTGGAACTTGGAATGGCCTTTCAATTGGAACTGTGACCGATAATGGAGATGGTACTTATGATTTTACTTTAACGGCTATATTGGTGAGTCCACTCCAACCTGGAAAATGGCTCAACTTAACGGCGAGTAAGCAAGGTTATGCTGACGCTACTCATGATACTGAAATTGCTGTTGATCCAGATGCCGTATTCAAACAATCTACACCCCCTCCAGATGATCCCACTCCAGATGAAAGTCCATTTATCCCAGGTCCTGGTGTTCTGCTAATTGGAGTTGTTTCTTCAATTGCGGTTGTAATAGTGGCGAAATACTTGACAAAGAAGCGAAAGATAATCAAACCATGAATAAATTAATAAATTTCTAAATTTTTTTTTTGTTTTAACCTTGTGTTATTACCTCTTAAAAATAACCAACTTAAATTTTATCTTAATTGGCAGTTAGAAATGAATCAAAAAATTGTTTTGAGTTTTGATCTTGATTTTACTTTAATAAATAATAAACAGGGAATCATCAATTCATTTAACTTCGCACTAATGAAGTTTAAAATTCCTGAGTTACCCGAGGTTGAAATTGAAGAAATGATTGGAATTCCTTTAGTAGATATGTTCAGGAGAGTTTCAGGTGTAAATCCAACGAAATTAGCCGTAATATTTCGCTAATATTACGGAGAGAAGGGTATTTTCCAATCATATTTATTACCTGGAATCAAGGAAAAGTTAGATGAGTTGAGAATTAAGAAATTTACACTTGGTTTAATAACTTCAAAAAAGCAAGAAATGGCTGAAAGAATTGTTAAATATTTACAAATTTCTTGCTATTTTGACTATATTCTAGGAGAAACAGAAGAAATAAAAAGTAAAACAGATATTAAAATTAAGAATTATTTGGATAAAGAATATCCTAATTTTCAATTCATTGTTATAGGTGACCATCCGAATGATGCTGAGCTTTCGATATTGTTAAAATGTCCATTCATAGGGGTTTTAACCGGTTTTCATTCGTCTAAAACTTTAGAAGAAGTCAGAAAAAATAGATCCATTATAATAAATAGTGTTAAAGATCTATCGGAAAATATGATATATTCTCTCATCTAATGCTTTTAGAACGAAATTACTGAAGTTTAAAATATCTAAGAAAAAAAAATCATTCTTTTTCCCAAGATGCATACTCTTTCATGAAATCTTTGGGTTTCCATTGAGTGTCCATAAATTTTGGGATTCCACTACTATCTCTTGGTCCAACTACAACATATGTATCAGCTTCATCTTCCAAGGCTCCACTTAATCGAGCAGCCATTCCTGGGATAACAAGAATCCGATGATTAACATTGTCAAATGCGTTAAATTCTTTCACAGCTTCTCCGATTCCACCCGCGTTAAACTGGCCTCCTGCTACAGCACTTTCTATCCCGATTCCCTCAGTGTCTACTACTAGTAGCCAGCAATTAATGTTAGCTCCTAGTAAATCTTGTTCCACAGGGATTTTAGTCATTCTATAATTACTTGTAACAAAAATAGGTGCCATGTCATCTGGTTCCCCAACTTTGTAAATTCCTGCATCGACTGCAGGGTAAATTCTTGGATCTGAGAACACACTTTGACGTAGTGTCATTATTGCTAAAAGTGCCCAAATATCTTCCTTTTTCTGACCAGTGTGTAATACAATTAAGTTTGTATCGATTGATTCCATTATTGCTCCCATGATAATTTCTTGAAATTTGTGTTCCCATTGTTCTTTCTCATCTCCAACTTTCACTTGATTCCAATACCCTGCAGGAACACCCATAATCGGCCATCCCGCATTAACATCTTCCTTATTTATAGCAGATGTTCTTAACTGCATAATTTTATCATAAGTTGCTGAAAGATTGCCTGAACCAAAAAATGTGCCAGAATCTAATACAATTTCTTTTACTCCTAATTTCTGTAATGTTGCACTTAAAGACATTAATTCATCTAAATTGTTTGAAAACACAGCAACTGGTAAACTATTTTGTAATGCAAACTTTCCAATTTCTTCCCACGAATCTTTTGTAACAGCATATAATAGTGGTCTGTTAACCTTAATTGCTTCTGCGGCATACAACAAATTATCTACATTGAAAGTGCATAACATAATAGGAAGATTTGAAAGTTTTGTTATTTTATTTGCTGCCAACTTAAATTGCTCTTTATCTCCAGACACATTTCTTAAAGCAACTCCATCTAAAGTAAGCACCTCACCAATCCTCTCTAACTTTAGGTTAGTAAGATAATTGATAATTTCTTCTAAATCAGCATCATCATCCGCGATTTCTATAAAGATAGCTGTTTGGTTATAAAAAGTCAATTGATGTCTCATTAATACTTCCTCACCACCGATAGTTACCGCACGATCTCCTACTCCTATAATAACAGGTTTTTGAGGTGGAGTGATTAGCTTAATAAGTTTATCTTTATTTTTTGATTGTTTTAGATCTTGCGTCAAGTGAGTACAATCCTGAACTCTGACCTTCCTTTCTAAGATATCTGTTGCAAAAGCCATGCAAGTATCATATCCGCATTCCCTACAATTACTTTTGTCTAAGACAGCGTACACTTCAAGTGGACTTGGCCTTGGCATTTTATTTTCCCCAAATATTTAATTCTTACTATTTCTCTTTAGGATGTTTTATGATTAGACTAATTATAAATTCAATTAAAATCTTATTAAAGAGTATTTTGATCCCACTAAATATTTATAATCATACAATAAAATTATTAATTTATGGTCAGCGATTATATGAAATATTTTTGCAAAAAGTAAAAAGAATTAACCCCGTTAATTCCTGTTATTTTCCGGATTCCTTCTTTAACACATACGAAATTTTAATTCTTTTTGAGATAAAATTAAAAAAATGCCCGAAAACATTACTATAATAAAAGAAATATAGAGTTTGAATCCAAATTGGATCAAACTAGTCCTTTATGGTTGTCCTTCCCCTTGATATGGCATTTTAGTAAACCTCTTTTCCAACTATACATGGTAAGGTGGTAACATTTCATATTTTATTTATATAAAGTACAAGAAAAAATGGAAAGATCTTAGTCTGACAAAAATCTTATAAAAGTAAATTTATCGAAGTAAAATTATATATATACAACAAGATTATTCAAAAAATAGAAGAGTTTCAACAACGGGTTAAAAATTTAAATATTCATGTCAACTAGAAAAAATTTAGATATATTGAGTAAATTATTAAACAACCCAGAAAATATTCAGCTTCAAAATATCTTTGAACTTCTAATATCAGAATTAGTTGATTATTTAGGTTTACAGCCAATTAATAAAAATGTTGAAATTAAGTTACTTTCAGAAGATATTGAAGTTGGAGAGAATGCAAAAATCCTTGATCTAGGTGTTAATAGAAAATATAAAAATAATTCTCTTATAATTGAGATCTATGAAAAGAAAAGAGATTTCTTACCTTTAATTTTACTTCGGGAGGCATATTACTGTTTCGTGCCAAAAGAAGTGAAAGACAATGAAATGATTAAAGTTTATATTAATCAGATTATTGAAAATGATCTTGAGAAAACTGTTGGATTCAATAATTGGCATATCCTTATTCGAGACATATTAGTCGATAGAGATTTTTTAATTGCACAATCA
The DNA here is from genome assembly GCA_964486045.1 of uncultured archaeon. Taxonomy (GTDB): domain Archaea; phylum Asgardarchaeota; class Lokiarchaeia; order Sigyniarchaeales; family SOKP01; genus Loki-b32. The sequence continues at coordinate 76,467 of CAZALK010000005.1, read as the reverse complement.
GATAAACTACGGAAGTTTTTTAAGATTGAAGCATCTGAAGAACAAGAAAACCCAGTTCAATTTTTTTTTAGTGAAATTCATGAAAACGCTTTACTTATTGGAAATCGTAACATTGTCAGTTATTATGATGAGTTATTTGAAAAGTACACATACAAAACCTCAAAATCTCTTTATAATAAAGACGTTATTGAGACTCTACAATTATTACTAACCATATTTTTTAAAAACAAAAAATATATGAATCTTATAGATTATCAAAATCATTACAAAAATCTATTAGAAGAGAAGAAAGTAAAATCAAATCTAAGTTTAAAAAGATTTTATAATAACTTGCAATGGGTTAATAAATGTACATCAATCGCTCCTAGTTATAATATTGTTTCTAATGCAATTGGTCGTTTTCCTCTTATTTGTGAACTAACATTCAATCCTCTTTTAGAAAGGAATAAAGTAAAAAGATTATTTGATAACCTACCATTTGTGGATTCACCAAAAACAATGGAAAACAGCTTTGCTAGTAAATTTGCTATGATAATTAATTTACCAAAAGTGTATTTAAAGGATTTACATAACTATTTTAATAACTGTAAAGCACAGGGTTATATCATTGACCACCAACTTTATTATTTTAAAACAGCAAAGAATTTTTTAAATCTAAATTATTATTCAGTTATCTCCAACTCCTCTAAGATAATTGATCCATTGTTAAAAAGCTACAAGAAAGATTATGAGAACGAACACTCAGTTGTATTTCCTTTCAATCCTCCTATATATCCACTCTCAGTATTCGAGAGCGCTATTCTTAATAGAGTAAAGTTTCTTTCGGTTACGGGTTTAACCTTTGATAAAAGAGTTGAGACTTTAAATGCTATAAAGGAGGATATAAAAAATGAGTATCGGAACCAATTAACTAATTTAACAGAATTCAAGGAAAATTTTAATAAATTATTACAGTTTGAACAATTAAAGGAAGAATTCATAATTTTTCTTACCCAAAACCTTAACCAAGGTTTTTTCTTTCTGTATGAAACCTTGAGTTTTTTGCTGAAGAATTTAACATTGATAGAACAAATTTTAATTGATAATCCGAAGATCCCTAATGCTGATAGACTTAGTAAATTTTTACAAAAAAATAATATCTCTGATGTTCTTGAAGATGGGATACTTTTCCAAGATATTACTGTAAAAAAAATTATTTTTAATACTATTCTCCCAAAATATTTCCAATCTATTAAATCATTTAAGAAAGAATTTGAAAAAATACAACTATTTTACGATTTATTAAATTCTTGCTATAATCTTAAACTCTTTAACTTAAATTCAATAACCTCCATTCTAAAAAATCCAAAATTGATTACAGAAGTTAACAGAACGAAAGAGAAAAGACTCATAAAAGCATTTAAACAAGCCAAATCATACACAATAACAAATCAAAAAATTGAGGTAACCATCGACAAATTCTTAGGTAATACTCCTCCTATTATCGTTCCAATGCTTCTAAACACGATAATAACAAGCCAATTTGCTAAATATTATCCAGTAATACTCCTTAAAAATACCTTCGAAACCCATAAGAAGCTTGAAAAATTTAAATCCTATTTTCCCAGAGTTTTAATTTCAGAAGTGGAAGATGGAAACACTAAAGAGAGGTTGATACAAATATTATCTTATTCTGTAAATATCAAAGAGAAGGGGGAATTTATTTCAAGCGTATTTCAGATCTTTAAAGATGATTTAATAACAATTATCAGGGTTTTTTGGAGAGGTCTTGCTAGAACATCCCTTGTTAAAGCTAAAAATTTTTACGATTTTGAGAACAAGCAGTTTTTTTATACTAAAGATTTTTTCGAACAATTTTATTTATATACTCAAAAAATTTTAGGGAAGAACAGGTTGGAAAAATTTGATAAAATAAAAATAGAACCAAATTCAAAGTTGTTCTGGTCTCCTAATTATAAGTTGGAAGATTTAATAATTAATGTAAAAAAAAGAGTCTCTCACCAAAAAAAAAACTTTAATTCGAATTATTTAAATAAACTTTTTGAATTTAATGATAAGCTAGAACAATTTCTCCTTGACCAAGAGATATTTAAAAATGTAAAATCTACTGTTTTTTTAAATACTTTTGTTAAGTCTATTAAATTTATACCAGCGTTTAGAAAATATGGTCTTGCTCAATATTATTTATATCTTTGTCCTCATGATTGGAATGATATCGACTTGAAATTATTATTCATAAACACATTTCAGAAAATTAAACATCCGGCTCAGATTGACCAGAATCAACCTGTTCTTATAAAAGCTCTTTTCCCTTATAGAACTCCTAATGACTCATACCTAAACTGGTTAATAAAATCAAAAAAAGCAATAAGTGAGTGCTGTTTCTTCTTTATTAAGAGATTTTATGACATAACTCATTTTGATATTAATTTAAGCATAACAGGATGGCATTATTCATCAAACCGTTTTAAAATTCATATACAAAATGTCCTTTTTAATCCAAATTATGCACTTCAGCCAATAAGTGTAAGAAAATTCAATATTGACCAACATTCAAAAAGTGAAACCTATGGTGTAGATACACCAGAGTTTTCTGAGTTAATTCAACTTTATAAGCGAGGACCAGTGAATTTAAAATCATATTTAGGAACGAATAAATATAATTTCATTAAATCAATTACTTCATTATTAAAGAGAAAGTTAATATTTCCATATCTTAATTTGAAAAATCTAGGATTTCAAGAAAAAATCTCAATAATTCTCCCAAATGTTAAAAAAAGCTTAAATAATGAAATATTAAAAGTTTTCAATTTCTTTAATGTATGTCGAATATATGAAATTGAAGGAAATTTTTACTTTTATGGCTTTAAAGACATAAAATCATTTGAAACAGGATTCATGATTGAGATTTGGTTTCCTAAATGTGAATTGGATAAATTTTTTGATGTTTTTGATTTACTATTTGAGTACTTAGAAATTAAACATTATCTAATACTAACTGACTTAGTCCAAGGAGAAACTCTAATTAAAAATGCATTCGGTAGTTTAAAATTCTTGAAACAATATAACCCATTAATTAACCTCAGATGGAATGGCAAAGATAAAATTTGGATGAATCATAAAATTTTCACTGAAAAATTTGAACCAATTTATCCAGATTTGTTTTTTGGTTCTAAAACAAATAATACTAAAATTAATGATAGAGATTCTGAAAATAGATAGAAATCAACTTTGATAAATAATTTTGATTTGATTCTATGTTTAGCACGCTGACAATAAATATCCTCATAATTTTCTTCGATAATACTTATAGATCTTTCTAACAAATTTTCTTCCATAACTACTCTGGCTATTCTATTCATTTTTTTCAGAACATAAGACAATTTTCCTTAATTGACAATTATGTTAATGACAACTATAATTGAAATTTATAAGTATTCGACATTTTCGTTAAATCGAATCTGTAGATTAGAAGACTTCTACTTGCCGATCTACTCTTTCATGATAATATTTATAAGTCATACTCCTACCCAATATCTCTTAGACAAAAAAATTAGAATCCAGAGTTAGGCAGGATAAATGCATCCTCCAGCATTTATTGTTGGGGGATCTATTTTTTTTAATTATCTAATAATTATTTACTCTTTTAATATTCTGGATTATTCATTAAAATTTAAAAATAGGAAAAAGATGTAAATACTCTTTTTAATTTCAGATAGAATCAATAATATTCTGATTTCGACACTAGCAATGCGAAGAATCCATAGAAAACAATATTTACTATACAGCTGACTACAAGGTATATTAAGATCAAATTGAAACTAGACCATGTAGGGTATAAAGTTGTTAGAATTGTTTGAAACGTAGGACTTAAAATCGCACCAATAATTATTGCTCCAGTACTAATGACAACAGTTAATAACCACCCTGCGAATCCTTGAAGCTTACTTTCTGCAAATTTACCCGCCAGAATTGCTGCGATGAGTGGTGCAATGAGAAATCCTATCCCCATTAATAGATTAGACATAATAAGTGGGGGATTAAAAAGAGGGTCAACAATAACCCAATTTAAAATATTTGAGGGAACACTAGCTATAGAGCCGAATAAATAATAAATAATCATTAGAGGAGCGGTCTGAATTTCATTAATCAAAGCGTTAAATCCAGCACCCAGCAAATAATACAAAATTGTAAAAACAAAATTTAATCCAATAAAAGCCACTAAACTTAATAAAAATGATTTGCCAAATCCCATTTTTCTCAGTCTCTTCTTTCTAAAAGAATTCTAATTAATGTTTTTGAATAAGAATAAATATATAACGATATAAATGTAATTCATTTTTTAAATTTTAGTGAAGACATTTTTTAGATTCAACAGTTTTTTCTTAATAACATCCTTGATTTTTGACTTGAAAAAGAGATTTACACAAATTTAATCTTTTATAAAATCCATTTTCAATAAATAATCTACTTTAGTTATCCAAATTGTAGGTTATACATTAAAAAAAATTCAATACTCGTCAGCAAATTACATCTCCAAAATTTAAATATTTATATTCTCTTATTATAGTGATAAATTTTATGAGAAGAAATGGCAATAAATTTGCTCTTGGAAAACTCAAGCATAAATATTTAGCTGAGTTGATTTCAGGTATAGAAATTTATGATGAGAGAGTTATCTCAGGTTCAAAGATTGGTGAAGATGCCGCTGTAATTGATATACCAGGTGATAATTATTTGGTTGCTAAAACTGATCCTATTACTTTTGCTACTGATCAGATAGGGTATTATGTGGTAAATATTAACGTAAATGATCTTGTATGTACTGGGGCAAAACCACAATGGTTCCAATCTACAATTTTATTACCAGAAAAAGAAACAACAGCTAAACTAATTAAAAAAATATTTGAGGATATTAATAATACATGCAAACCTATGGGGATAACAGTAATCGGGGGACATATAGAAATTACGGCACACCTCGATAGACCAGTGATTATTGGCTCGCTATTAGGAGAAGTCGAAAAGAAAAAACTTGTTCTTACTTCAGGCGCAGAAGCGGGGGATGCACTCATTTTAACTAAAGGAATATTCATTGAAGGGACTTCGATCATAGGACGCGAAAAAGAAAAGACCTTGGTAGATCAAGGGTTCACTTATGATTTTATACAAAAGAGTAAAGCATACTTATTTCATCCAGGTATAAGTGTTTATAAGGAAGCTCTGTTAGCACATAATAATTTTAAAATTAAATCGTGTCACGATCCCACTGAAGGAGGTATTTACACGGCTATAGCCGAAATGACAATTTCTTCAATGACGGGGGTAGTAATTGAAGAGGAAAAAATAAATATATTTCCAGAGTCCAAAATTTTTAGTGAAATGTTTAATCTTAACCCATATAATACTATTTCATCTGGATCTTTATTAATTGCTGTTAACCAAGAAAATTCATCTGACCTAATTGAATTACTAAGAACAAATAATATAATAGCAGAACAAATAGGTAAATTTGTATCCAAAGAAAAGGGTTTGAGAGTTAAAAAAAAAGATGGGAATACCTATCCGCTTGAGTACTCTGAAACGGATGAGATAACAAAAATTTTTTAATTTATAATGAAGTTGACTGATTTTAAAGATTATACTAATATTTTTATTTTCAAAATTTTATTTTATTAATAAATAGCTTTAATTTGGGTTGTAAGGTATCAATAATATATTGTTATTAAATAAATAAATGATAAAATTTGGATAGCAAAGAATTAGTTTCTACGTTAGAATTCTTAGCGGAAAAAGTTAAAGGATTAGGATTCGACTTTAAGTTAGAAACAAGTGTACTTTTTGAAATTTTAGAAAGAAAAAATGAGAATTTTAAAGAGTTTCAAAATGAAATCACTTTAAAATGGGATAAATTTATTCAAAAAAACCAGAAAAGAATAATAAAAAAGACGTTTACAACGTTTTTCTATGATAATTTTCATCAGTTTTTTAAATATTTTTTGCAGAACTTTTTTGGTTTTAATGAAAATTCTTTAGAAATGATAAACAAAGAAAAGATCTCTGAGGAATTTTTATTCTTAGAATATAATTACTTCTTAACTCCTAAAGAGGAGGAACATTTTCTAAAAATTTCAAGAAAATTTGATTCTGAAGTTTTTTTTGGTTTTTCTTTTCCTATGGGATACTTGTATTTTCTTATTCGAGTCTTAGGTATGTTAATTAGGAAAACAATTCAAGAAGAAATATTCATCTTGCTAGATGCCATAATCGTTAACACAGGCAAAAATAATTCATCTTTGAATTTTATGATTATAATAAAGGATAGTAAGGATGAAATATTTCATAGTTATTACGATATGGTTCTATACTATTTCCTTAGACCCATTAAAGGCATTACCGAAGAATTTTATAACAAACTTTTAAAAGGAAGAGAAAAGTTATACCAGATGGCAATGGATAATTATCCCTTAGTTAAAGAAAAATTGGTTGATTTGTTATATTATTTTTATAAAAAGTGTAATTTATTACAGAGTTTTTCTCCATTGTTAGACTTCTTTAATTTTGTGGGAGCAAGAGTAGAAGACTCTGTATTTTCGAAAGTAGAAATTGTCAGAAAGGAATTTCTAGCTAACCTTGATGATTATAGTGCTGAGAAAAAAAATTCACTCATGAAATTTTTTGACTTTCTGGATAAAAAATCAACGCTGTACTCAACATTTCAAGCAAATAACCTTCCCTCTCAAAAATCTCAGCTAAATTTATTCCTCCTGTATATGAAATATTATGTTGGAAGCGGTCTTGAAGCCTTGGAGGTAGGAGATCTACTATTTTTACCAACAATTTTTAAGAATACATTAGATAAATATAATAGAAATGTAGATGATGTAATAGGGACTAACTCTATAAATAATATAAAAAGTTTTTTGAATTTTCTTTACACTCTTTCTAACACTGATCACATTGACCTTTTTTTCAAAAAGATCTTTAAGAAAAACATATCTCACTTAAATTATGGTTTTTTTAAGACATTTTTAAAAAGTTTCAATTCAAATTTTACTTTAAAGATAAATCAGGAAAACAAGCTCCTCTCGGAAAATCCGGAGAATTTCCCATTTACTTTTGATAAAATTGTCGATCATATATGTAGAATTCTTTATGTAATTATTGACAAAATCTTTCTAAGGATTAATCCTGACGATGCCTCAAAAAATTTTATTGATCCACGGAGTCGTTATATCGGTAAAAACATCGCATTACGAGTATTAGAATTATTTGTTTTTCAAGATATCAACTACAGTGACGATATTTGGCCTGATTTTGTAATCAGTTTAAATAAAGAATATTTAAGGCAAAAAGTTAAAAATAAATTTAATATTGTTATTCCAGAAACAAATTTCTATTCGGATGAAGAACTAACACAGATAATGCTAACGTATAATATACAGTCTTTCTCAGATCAACCTTATTTTGAGGAGTGGTTGATTCATGAAATTATTATTCCTTTGAACGATTTAATTCTGAGTATTCGAAATTCTGTGAAGGATCCTTCAAATAAAGTTGAAGTATTCGAACAATTATGCGAAGTCTTCCTCTCCGATATTGAAAATAAAGAAATTTTAAATGATCTTAAATTTGTTTGTGAGGAACTTGCTTTATTTTGGAAAGGCATTGATTAAATCAAATGACCTTTCCAATTTTTATTCGATTTTGAATATTTCTAAAAATCTTTGAAATTTTTTTTCAAGATCTACTATCGGCAGTCTTGTAAAACTATTAGTCATCTTGATATTAGAGCAGATTATTCCAGAGATTATTTTAACATTTTCGTTTAATTGAGATGCTATCTCATCTAATTTACTCACACATAATATAGTAGGATGCTTTAAATGTCTAAATCCTTCTGTTAATAATAAATCTACCTTATATGGACCTTTCTGAAGCCAATTAAAAATTTCTTCTAATTTTTCTTCTTTTACATTTAAGAAAATACCCAAATCATTTACGTTGTTTTTGATTATTGAATAAGATGCTCCAGATTCTGTGAATTTATGCGAATCTTTTCCTTCTTCATCAATTTGGTGATGTTTAACATTTTTAATAACAACAATATTATAATTCAGCTGTGTTTTAAGTAATTTTATAGCGTTTGTTATTAAATATGTCTTTCCTGAACCAGAATACCCTATGACATCAATAATTTTAATTACAATCACACACACTAATTTTTCTTACTTCTTTAATTCTTGTTGACTTAATCTTTTTTATTCCTATAATTTTCAATAAAAAAGATTATAATATTTTAATATTTAATATTTATTTAAATAAGATTTTCTGTATAATTCAAAATAGATTTATATCCAAATGCCTGATAAAAAACACAAATTAGTGTTCGATGCAAATTTTTTTATTTGCATGCTCCAAATTCGAGCTCGTAATATATTAGGGAATTTATCTAAAGCTGCTAACGAATTGGGCTATGAATATTATATCTCAGAAGTTGTGTTTGATGAGATAAAAGCTCCCCATACTTACAAAGAGAAATTAAGACAGATAGTGAACGTGGAAAAAATCTTACCAATTGAAATTGAAGATGTAAAGAATGATCTAACTCAATTTAACATTCGGTTCCCCGCACAAGATCCTGACCTCTCTCTTGTTTATATAGCAAAAAATTTACTAGATAAATCTGATACTTCACATGTTCACCTCATAACAGATGATTTTAAGCTGGTAAAAAACACTAGTCTGCTTTATAAAGGAAAAATTAATATTTTGTCTCTCTCAAGTTTTCTATTAAAAATTCAGAGGACTACTTCTATTTCTCAAATGAGAAAGTATTTTAAAGATATATGGAAGAGAAGCCTAAATTATACGTTATCTTATATGATAGAACGCTCTAAAACATATCCTGCCGAACAAAAAATTACATGGTTAATTGAAAAAGCAATTACGGTTACAGAAGACTCTATTTTGACCCAAGATTTTGAATTAGAGAATCGTGATATTGGTATGAAGTTTGAAGTGGGTGCCTCTCGATATTCAGAAGAAATCAATATTGCTGAAAAATATATTGCCAATCAAGATCTTCCCCAAAGTGAAGAGGAACAAGTATTTGGTCTTATAAAATTTTTAGAAAACTTGAGGATTTCAAGAGAATACGTGATTAGAGCAAGAGAAGCTATTATAAAAAGTAAATCTAAAGAAGCTGTAAAATATTTGAAAAAGGGAAATCAGTTTTTAACATCATTACTCCAAGTTGCTTCAGGAGAATTAACGAAAATAAAGGATTATGAAATTATTGAGCAAATTATCTGTTCAGAAATCAGTAAAATGGAATTTTTACGAGCATATTTATTAGTATCGCTTGGGAGGATCAATTCCGCAATTGGTTCGATTGAAAGAGCCGCTCTATTTTCTACTATTATTCATAATTATAAGATCTGTTTAACTCTTAACTACATTAAGGCTTTAATTTATTTATTCCATGGATTGTACAAGAGTGCTATTTTACAATACAACTTTACTGAAGAATTGGCAGAAATCTATGGAGATGAAAGATTAAAACTCAAATGTCTAATTGGAAAAGCAATTTCTCTTTTTATTGAAGGAGAAGAGAGAGAAACTGCGATGAATATTATGGAAGAAATTTCAACTTTAAATTTAGATGAAAACTTCCTTGATGCCATTACTGTATTTAGTGAACTAGGTGATTATTTTTTAGCATTAGGACATTCCCAAATTGCCGTAAATTTATATAACCAAGCATTAGAAGTTTCTATTGACTATAAACTAACTCTAAAAAGTGAAATACTTTTAGAAAAACTCAAAAGATCCTATATATCTACTGTATTAGACGGGTATTCAGCAGAAGACATGGTCGATAAAATAGATCTTTTGTTAGATAAAGCATATACTATCAAGGATGTTGAAAAATATAATGAACAAATTAAAAAAATCTCTAGTTTTAATAAATTATTCTACACTCCATTCCCCTATATTACTGGTAAAAAGAAGGTTATACCATTTTCACAACTACCTAAAGAGTTAAAAGAAGATTACCTTGAAGTTGTCTATTTTGAAAAAACCTCAGAAAATCAAGATCAAATACTGTTCATAGTATCTCATTACGAGTTAGGTCTCCTAGGGATTAAAGTTAAAACTAGTGAAACCGTCACTGGAATTGCGGAAAATTACTCCCTAAAAATAAAACCTTCTGCAAAAGTAAAAATCTATGCTCCTGATAAGGATTTAAAAAATAATTTTTTGATCCGTGCCATTATTGAAATAACGCAGAAGGACAAGGTCAAAATTAATTTTTCACTTCCATCTTTCTTTAAGCAATTAAATTTGTAATGTTAAAAATTAAAGCATTTTAGGTAATCATTTGCTTCTTTCTTAAGACAATAAAAGAAAAATTAATAAATTTAAAACATTAATTTATATTTAGTGAGGTTAAAATGACGTTAGATAAAAAAAGGATCGAAGAGATTTATAGTGGCGAAGTAGCTAAAGAAAACGGTTCATCAATGGCGCGCTTTGAAAAATATAAAGAAAAAGCATTGAATGAATCCTCTTTAAAAATTGGGGATACTGTTTTAGTGTTTTGCTGTGGAACAGGTTTAGATTTTTCTCATATTTTAAAGAAGATTGGAAAAGAAGGAAAAATAATTGGTGTTGATTTTTCCTCTGAAATGTTGAAAAAAGCTGAAGAAATAATTAGAAAGGAAAAATGGGAAAATGTCGAGTTAATAGAAGCTGATATTACCAAATTTAAGGATAGACTTGAAGAGAAGGCCGACGTAGGGGTCTGTACTCTAGGAATGTCAATAATTCCAGAGTTTAAATCAGCATATTATAATTTACTCTCTAATGTTAAGAAACAAGGAGAAATTATTATTGGAGATATGCAAATAGCATCTGGTAGGCTTGCTGGTTTAAAGACTAAACTAACCATCTCTCTTGCAAAAAAATATGGTGGAACCTATGAAGGTCATCAAAATAGTCTAGAACTATACTCTATGATGAAAAAGGAATTGACCGATGTAATAAAAAGAGATTTCCTTCTTAAGTCGTACTTCTTTTGTATTGGGAAAAAAAAATAAATAGATTCGGAGTTTTTCATTTCAATCCGCAAACGAACTAGCAATTCTTAAAGTATATTTTAACAAGGTAAGAGATCTAGACATGAGGATATTGTTAGCAAACTTTATATGGGATAAGAAAGAAAAATAAATTATAAAAATAACAAAAAACCGAGAAAGAAAAAATGAGTGAATATTTGAGAAACCTAGATAAAGAGAGAGAGAGAGCTGCTGATGCTGAGGTAAAATATCAAAAAACCATACGTAATGGGGGATCTGGGAGGAGTGGACCTGTCGATAAAAAAAAAAACGTCAGGATGTGTTTAGGGTTCCTTTTGTTTTTGATAATAGCTATAGTTATTGTTGTTGCAGTAAATTTATAATAATTAATCTAATGATTAAAACTTAAATTATACTAATTTTCTGAGCTTTTCTTCTGTATCAAATATTTCCGAATCCCTATGAAGCTTTTATCTTTTATATCAAATTCTTGAAGAATGTAAGGAAAAGTTATGTAATATTGATCCCTAAAATCTTCGAATAATTAATCGTTTAAGATCATTTCTTAAATTGGGAAATTCTTGGTTTACTCCTTTCAGATACAAGCTTTTTAAATTTTCAAGTCTCGCTATCGAATTAGGTAGTTTCCTTATTGGATTCCCTCCCACATCCAAGCTCTTGAGTGATGTCATATTCCCTATCGATTCAGGGATAGTATAAATTAAGGTTCCGATAGAATTCAGTGATATTATAGATCTTATTAAGCCTAACGAAATAGAAGGATTTTCTGACGACGCTCTATTTGTAATACAGACTGGATATTCGAATCTAGACTTCAATACTTTTTGGGGACAAAAAGGAGGAGAGATTGGTAAGAAGATTGAAACCATATATGAAAAATACAAAGAAATGTTTTCCAAAGATAATCTTGGAAAATTTCATACGAGGACTTTTAGGATCGATTTTATTCAGGATAGCGGCGCGGGAGTTGTTAGCACTAACACCATTGCTCAAAGGTATCCTGAAGTTAAGGAATCTCACATCTTATTCACTCCTAGTGATCCAACTCAGCTCAAAAATGCCATTGCAAGTTTAATCGCATACAAATATCTTCTTCCCGATACATTTATTAATGTCAAGATAAGTAAGTCAAAACTCGTCTTCCTATATGCGGATCTCTTTAAAATTCATATGCCTGAATACGTTAATCTAGGCGGAACTTTCATGTGGGATGGGAGGAATGATCTGGGTAGAGCTGGACTAACCAGAGCAAAATATGAAGCTTATGCAAATGATATTAATAATAAAATTTTCGACCACAAAGATACTCATCATTTCTTAGGTTTCGATACTTCCTTCCAAGATATACTAGCTACATTTAATCGTTTGTTTACGAGAATAGAGGGTACTGAAATAAAAATAGATGACTTAACAGTAAAAAGAGAAAAGCAACCCAACACATAATTTTAGAATTTTTTCCTATTTTTATTATTTTATTATTATGATTTTTTTTCGTCGTAGATCATTTTTCAGATTTGAGAAGCTTTGGGTAATTCCCCTTAGATAAAGACTTTCTAAATTTTCGAGTCTTGAAATTGAATTAGGTAGTTTTTGAAGCGGATTTTTGCTTAAATCCAGAATTTTAAGTGATATCATATTTCCCATTGATTTAGGGATCGTACTTATAACATTATCTCCAAGACTTAAATTTTTCATCAATGCAAGATTTCCAATTGAGTCTGGTAGTTTTTCTATCAAGTTTCCATTAGCTGAAAGGACTTCAAGCTGAATTAGGTCACCAATTGAGTCTGGAAGATCTTTTAATTTATTATTTTGCAATTCAAATCTTTTTAATGTTCGTAGATTACCAATTGAGTCTGGAAGATCTTTTAATTTATTATTGGAAACGTCTAGCCACTCCAGCCATTTAAATTCTCCGATCCAATTTGGAAGGGTTGCTAAAGAGTTTCCTCTGAGAATCAAACCTTTTAATTTTTTTAATTCCTTAACCAGTTCAGGTATTTTTTTAAGGCTACAATTTTGTAGACTCAACCATTTGATCTCAGCGCTTTCTATTACAATTCCCTGGGGGTATGGATAATACGATGTATTTATTTCCAGATTTTGTCTTAAAATGCGTTCTAGCTCAAAAATAATATCACTTTCATTAACTACACTTAATAATTCCTCTTTAGATAGGTCATTTAAGTAATTTTCTTCTAAAAGGAAATCTTGAATCTTATTATTACCATATATAAACCTTTTTGCTATCTCTTCTTTGTATTTCCTTTTAGCCAGCAAATCTCCGCTTTCAGATAGTTTTTTTAGCAGCGAAAATGATAAATTGCTATGAAGGATTCGAGTATCATATTCATTTTCAGACCATGCTTGTAGATTTGAAGAATGTGCCCAGTATTCATCTTCTGCAGACATCTTTAGTTTATAATCAACTCCGACCTCTAAGTAACTATCCAATTCTTCTGCAGCCTCATCAATCGAGTTAATAATTTTGGGTGAATTAACACCACCAGTTGGGATATTTAGCAATAAAAATTTACATTGGAGGAATAATTCATCATTAATGTAGATGTTCGTCTTATTGTTTTCCAACTTAAGAGTTATACTTTTATTTACTTTAAATTCTTTCATTTTTTTATAACTGCGACAGAATTAAGAATTATATTAAATGATAAAGGTTCTATGAATTTAAGTTTAAAGGCTTATACTAATATAATCAAAACCTATATTTTAAGGTTAAATTAGAAAAATCTTTTTAGATAGATTAAGATTATCTTATCGATCACGATTCCCACCAGAGATAGAATTTCTGAAGAAGTTCCTGATGACATCTTAGAATTAGTCGAAAAAAAATGGGATTGGAACAAATATAACCCACAATAATATTAAGTGTTAAGGAATTAATCGGAAATATAATTTATATTGCTATTTTATCTGTTTAGTCATTAGGTTCATACACTAAAACTAAACCAATTTAATTACTCATCATCAATTAATTTAGTTCCAAATTTATGCAAATATGTTAGGAAACTGCTCGAAATGTAAGAAAATACGTTAACCTTTCCTTGTCCTCTTATCTCTCTGCGAAATTTGATGACTGTGCACTGCACATGAAATACAATAATACTTCGTCTTAGTGGGAGTTTGTATGATCGTTCCTGTTTTTTTTAATTCAGCATACATCCGAGAATCAACTAAAGAGACTCTTCTTGTAACAGCTTTAGCTTTACTACGAGCAACAGTCCGACCGCACTTTGTACATTGAACTTTACTATATTGTCCTTTTCTAGAACCTGTTTTTCCGCCACTTTTTCTTTTTTTAGGAATAAATATCAGCTTGCTTTAATTTTTTATGAATAATCTTTACATTTGTCAATTGTTTAAAACTTAAAAATTTTTTCTTTGGTCTCGAAAAATTACGAAATTAACCTTCACTTGAGTTAATTGGACGTTTTATTGCACTTAAATTAAATTTCCTCTTCGTTTAGGCTTCTGTTCTTTAAATTCCTAGAGGCAAAACTTAATCTCTGTATGATTGTGTAGATTAATGAAACTACAAAAATAATAATGCCTATAAGAAAAATTGGTGTGACTGGCCCTCCTGATATAAATGGGATAGAAATTGTTATCGGTTTACCAAATATGAGCAAGGTTGAAAAATAAAAGATCAATTCTATTATTATTGTAAATATTAAAAATAATACTCGTTCAGCTCGTTCCATAAATCCGATTCCTTTCATATCAACTCCTTCATTCTCAGCTCTTGAACGTGTATAAGAAATCATTATAACTAAGAACAAAATTATGTAACCTAATAAATAATCAATCAAACCTCCATAAATAAAACCTAAAATAAGTACAGCATCAGAAAGTCTATCTAAATTTGAATCTAGATATGCTCCAGCCGGAGTTTCATGACCAGTTCTTCTTGCCACTTCTCCATCAAGGAGGTCAAAAGTACCCGCTAACCCAATAAAAACAGGTACTATCCAAGAAAACCAAATTGAAGCATACATCCAACCAATAGCTATTAAAAATGACCCAATTGAGGATAATATGAATCCTATTAATGAGATCTTATTAGGAGTAAAATTGTGCTTAATTAGAAAATCTACGGGAATTTTTATGAATCTATTTGAAAATTCTCTCTGTCGAGTTCTTTTTGTTGATTCTTCTTCGTCATTCACTTTCTTTCTAAATCCTTAAATTCTTAACTCTAGGATTATTATCTTTAAAATTTCTTTATAATAAAAATTTATGGTAAAGCTAATATATGTAATTTCAATAATCGGATTACAGAAGATGCTAAGTAAGATTGAAAACCAATGCTTATAGTTGGAATTTTTAATTCTAATAATTCTTTTGAATCAAGAAATTCATCCACTTGGCTACCAAGGATAAATATAATACTATTCATCCGTAGAATGTCATTTCTTAATTTAAAGAAATCTTTACAACCTTCCTTTAGTACAAATATTTCATATTTTAACTTTTTAAAGTGTGTTATCCCTTCTAAAATGCCCATTTTTGATCTTTTTACTGAGTTCAATGGATTAAGATGAGGATTTTTGTGGGTAGGATATTTTTTCAAGAGATCAACAAAATAATCTGTAAAGAGTAACTCATTTTTAGGGAAAGTTTCATAATTGAAGAACTCTGGATCAAAAATAAATGTACCATAACGATCTAAAAATACCCATATCTGAATATTTCGTTCAAATTCATTATTACTTAGTATTGCTGAAAGAATACATCTTGAAATTACGTCCAATCGACCAGAAGATCCAGGAATATCCTTAATATTATAGTTTTCAAGGGAGACTGTAGCTGATTTAATGAAAAATATTATATTCATAATACTAAATTAATTTTTTCTCATGGTAAAGATAGGTTTGCATTATCAGATTTGCTAAGAATGCCTAGTGTAAATACAAAAAAAATTTAAGACTATATGAAAAATTGTTGCCTGAAACACTAACACAATCTTTTTCATCTTAAGGTATATCCATTTAAATCAAAGATGTTCTCTCGTGTCAGGCATTTGCACATTTGGGACATAATCATGTCTGCAATATAGGGATTTCTGACTCAATCCTCATTGCTTTGGTGTATACCTTTGCTAAGATAAGAGCCCATATTGTTCTTGCATATATTGATTATTAGACTCTGGATTTTCGCGCTGTTTTGCACTGCATAATCATTTTTTGGTCATATGAGTCCTCGAAAGCGCATATTTTCCATCATTGTACTCCCAATATTATAGTAGAAAAATTAGATTATAAAATTTTTCATAATTTGGAAAAAGGGAAGGGTTCTTTTTTATTTACACCCTTAATCTTATCTTCTATTCTTAGAATTAAGCTTTTTAGGCAATTAAAGAGAATTTTTCTTATTATCTCATAGTTTAAGTCGATTTCTATATCGTTGTCGCGAAATTCATCAAACTTATAAAATGCTTTATACACATTTTTGGTTTTAAGAATTTTATATGAAGAATCAACTAAAAAGGCATAAAGATCTTCACTTTTATAATCTAATTTCATTATTAGAGAGAGCATAGCAAATTCTTTCTTACCACGAGCCCACTCAGACGGTATTTCAAAATGAAAATTGATAATTTTTTTTTTTTTTGTAATTAGAATGATTTCGAAAAATGTTTCATCGATTTCTAAGTCAAAAAACTTCTTGAGCTTATTTATGAGATCTTCTTCTAAAACTACATCTGGGTAGGAAAGTAACACACTTGGACCCAGAATTCCATCAAAGTAAGATAAAACTAAATGCAAATAAAAACTCACCAGAAGTTTATTAAAATATGAATTATCAAAATTTAAAATTATTTTAATTCAGAAAACTTTACTTTTTGTGAATTATCTTTGGTTCTCCTCGGTGCCATCAAGGTTATTTTTTTCTTTTACTATAATCCAATAAAATCAGATCTAAACAATTCTTTGATTTCTTCACTCATTTCACCCTGGTCTACTTGTAAATACTGATTTAGGATTGCAGCAATACGGGATGCATGTTTTTTCATTGTAGCGATAATGAATCCAATTTGAACTTTTTTATCAGTAGCTATACATAAAACTCCTTTACCCACTTTCATCGAAAAGATCATTCCTTCAAAATATTCTGTAATTTGTAGGGAAATATTTCCATATCCTAAAATGTGACCTTGTTCTTCACCGGCAACAAAGACAGCTCCTCCAATTGCACCAATTTTTTCAATAGATATAGCATTATTATCAGAAAAAGTAAATTTAGATTGACTCAGAATAGTAATTCCTGTATCGTCAACAATTACTGCATATTTCAATCCAGGAGTGCTATTAATAATATTATTTAATACTTTCTTTAATTTTAACTCATCTTCTGAAAAACTCAAAAATTTGTCAACCTAATAAGTGTGGTATCTCTATAAAATGGTTTTCTTAGATTTTAACACTATTTATTAAAACCTAACGATATATTTTTTCTCAAACCTTATTTAGTTAATGATGAAATTTTATATATAAAAATTTTAGCAAACTAATTGTTTTTCTACGGCTCGCAATAAAAAACTCTATTTCTTGTGTTCTTGCTGATCACAATCTTAGAAAAGATCCTGGCTTTTAATTAAGGTTTTTAGAGGTTTTAAACGATTTTTGTGATATTTAGACTTTTCTAATAAAATCATTAATCTGTAGTTTTTATTCTTATCCAAATCTCGCTTGATTTGTACCAATTTAGAGTCCTCTATAAAATCGCGATTTTTTGTAATTGCTGATAACGCTAATGTGTTTTCAAGCACCCATAGTTTCTTAGATATTTTACTCGCTAAAGGAAAACCATGTTTATCAGTTATAATTCCTGCTACAAAATTTGGGAAGTTTTTTTCTATCCTTTGTAAGAAATAATTAACCTCATCTTGATTTAGTATATTACCCAATTTTATAACACCTAATCTATCAATTTTTCAAGTTAATAATTAAAAAATAAAAAAATTAGGTCATTAAATGGTATATGATGGAGATAATACGCTTAGAGCTTGAGATTTGAAATGATTTTTAATTAACTTAACAAAAAACCATTTTGTTAAAATATTATTTTTGTGACATCCAAATCTAATTAAGAAGAAAGTAATCATTTATTGGTTCTCTTTAATGAAATACCTAGATTTAGGTTTTCAACAAGCTCACTAAAACGATTTCGGACAGTTACCTCTGTTACACAACTGACACGAGCTATACTTCTCTGAGTTCTCCGTTCATTAGTGATAATGCTTGAAACATAAATTGCAGCGGCACAAACACCTGTGGGGCCTCTACCTGACGTTAATCCTCTGTCTTCTGCCATTCTAATAACTTGTTTTGCAATTTTTTGGCATTCTGCAGATAAATCTAATTCTGAAATGAACCTTGTAAGAAAATCCATTGGTTTAGTTGGATTTAGACTCAGCTCTAACTCCGTTGAAATAAATCGAAACGAACGACTGATTTCCTTCTTCTCGACACGAGCGACTTCAGCAATTTCGTTTAGAGTTCGTGGTACTTTATACATTCTGCATGCTGCATATAAACTTGCTGCCGCAACACCCTCAATACTCCTACCACGAATTAAATGGGCGTTGACAGCATCCCGATAAATTTTTGCAGCACCCTCTCTTAGATTTTGTTGAAGATCAAGATTTGATGCCATTCTATCAAGTTCACTAAGAGCGAACGTAAGATTTCTTTCAGTTGCATCTGATACTCTAATTCGGCTCTGCCACTTTCGAAGGCGATATATTTGACCCCTTAATTTCGCGGGGATTTCCTTTCCAAAGATATCTCTATTTTTCCAGTCTATCATAGTGCTAAGTCCCTTATCGTGAATCATATATGTCATAGGTGCGCCTGTTCTAGTTCTCTTCTTCTTCTGATCTGCATCAAATGCTCTCCATTCTGGACCCCGATCAATATGTTTTTCAGAGTGAACTAAACCGCAGTCTTCACAAACTAGCAAACCTCTGTTTTCATCAAAAAATATATTCTTCCCGCATTCTATGCACTTATTACTCTCTACACTAAAAAATTCAATTGAAACCGAGTTTATTTCTCTCCAACTTGAAATCGATACCACCTTTTTAATCAAAAAATTTATATCTTGCTTTAAAGACTGTTTAAAATTTAAGTTAATTTTGTGTAAAACTTTAAATTGGGATCAAATTGTGAATTTGGAAGAGTTTTAATTGAAATAAATGGCAGGTTAATTGGACCAAAAATATCTTGTATAAAACCTATAACTTTATAGTTCTCATCGTATAAAAGTTGTTTTAAAATTCTTTCAAGACTGCTATTCCATTGTTTTACTCTGAAGATTTGATGCCTTTTTGCTGATTGTCCAATATAGAATAGGTTTAATTTAACCCATTTTTTTTTCAAGAGATCCTCTTGCTAAGCAGATGAAAATTTAATTTAAAATTAAAGATGGTAGCTCATATTTAAATATAATGTTTTTCACTATATATTGTTGCAAAAATGGGTAATACATAAAAGAGGTTATTGGCATCAATAATAAGCTCAAGGATGAAGATAGAAATAATATTCACTTAGTATCAAAATGTTTATTAAATCAAAATTTTGTATGGAGTAATTTTTAATATAAATGTTTTTGAAGCTGATATTTTCTTTTACACTCGCATTCAAAGTTATTATTGTCTAATGTACCTAATTCTTGAGAGAATACAAATTTTTGTAGACTTCTTTTAGCGGCTTTTTCACATTCCCTTTTTAAACAATTATGAATACCTCTTTTTGTTCCAGCTCCAGAAGGATCAGATAATAGTCTTACATTTAAAAGGTCATTTTGAGATATTGATTTTTTTATAACTTTAAAAAGTGAATGAAACCAAGGAGGGCGATATTTATTATTGTACCATAAGTACTCTGCTAGAGTTCCTCTCTGGATATTTAGAGGGTTAATAGATATTGTATTGACTTTTAACTTAACTAAATTTTTAATAGAATTTACACAATCATCTATTGCTCCTGCCTCATTAAGAAATGGAGGTTTAAGCAATAAATAAGCTTTTACACCCATTCTATTATCTTTACAAATTTTAAATACATTTATAAAATCTTCATATGTCATTCCCTTGTTTATGTAATAATTTCTGATATAATCATTAACAGTCTCAAGTCCTATTGCAATTTCTACGTACTTTCCTTTTAGATAATCTTTTAATTCCTTAAGATTTTCAGATTTTATGAATTCTGGTCGACTCTCTATAATGAATTCTTTTAAATTATCAATGTTTGCTACCTTTTCATAAATGTATTGTTTAGTTTCTTCAGAAATCTCGTTCTCATCAAAAAAACTCCCTGAATTGAATATTTTTATTACAAAATTTTCATTAGCTTCTGAAATTTCCTTAATTTTGTTGTTTAAAACAAAATCAATTTGATTTCGAATATGATTTTGATTAACTTCTTCAATATTCGCATCTTGAACATAACCACACATAGAACATCCTCCAGTTTCACCTAAAGCCCAACTACATCCTTTTGTTCTTAGAATAATAGTTAATTCTTTCCCAACTTCATTGACAAGTCTGTCTTTTTTAATCCAAAAACTTACAGGACGATCAAGATCTTTTCTGCTAATTCTTTTCCTTTTGTTCAAAGACCTTAGTCTTATAGACTTTATTTTCTCAGAGATTTTTGTTTTGTAATCGTCAGTAATGCTATTTTTTTTCATTAATTTCAGCAATCCTTCCTGTTTTAGAATTTTTTATAAAATTTGAGCCTACAATTAGTTTCCCGGTTCCAATTATCTCCTTTTTTTCTTTATCAATAATGATAGCATAATTATTAGAGATCAAATCTGAGCTGAAATCTAAAATACCTTGCCGAAATAGATTGTTACCCTGAATTTCTTGCCCATCAAAAACGATAATATTTGAATCAATAGAAAACGGTGATTGAACCATTCTTTTCAAACCTTGTATTGTCAAACATATTTGACCTGATAGAGTTTTGAAGACTCCTATTTTTTCTTTAGATATTAAATCAATCAAATTAATTTGTGAATTAGAATTAAATTTGAGGGGAGCTAATTCGTTTCTAATAATATTCAATCCTGATCCCTCACCAAATTGATAATCTAATATTTTTATTAATTTTCTAATCCAAGTATTAGATAAATAATTACCTTCAGGTAATGGTTTTAAAGATCTAAAATCACTTATATGCTGCTTTACTAATGATTCAAGTGATTTAAGAGATTCTTTAGAGGTCACTTTCCCATTAACTTTTGTAAAATAAAAATTATGCGGTAATTTAGAATTAACTATATCAGCGATATCAAGGTAATCACCCTCAAGATGGCAAATTATTGGAATATTTTCATTATATTTTGTTACAATTTGGTGTAACATTTCTGACGTTATTTCTTTTTCAGCGTCATCCCAATCACCAGTTACAGATATATCATATGAGTTAACTGGATATACGTTCTCTAATTGTCTCGGAATAGCTCCAAGTGGGGATGTTAGAATAATTTCTTGAAAATTTGCAAATTCGCGAAACTTTCTAAGTACACTATGAAAAAATTTATGTGATTTTGATAATGAATAAGGTTTTTTAGCAGAACAAGGTAATACAATAATCATAGTGGTCCATGGTTCTGGTTCAAAACTTTTAACCGATCTTTGCCTAAATTCTCTAAAATCTGGTCGATTATATGAAGAAGGTCCTAGGCAATTAATCTTTTTATTTTTTTGGGAGATAGGTGTTTCAAACCGAATAAGATTAAAGTAATCTTTATCCAAGATTTTTAACATTGAAATTAAGGCAATATCATCAAGAGATGACTTTTCAACGAATCCCCTATAATCTTCATAACGTAAGTATTGTTTGATTTTCATCATGTAATTAAGGGCTACAATTAGGTTATGTAAGCAAAGTAAATCTAACATTTCGCTTGAATATCTAGAACTAACAAGGTTTTTCAAATTTCCTTTGCATGCAACGCAAGAACAAGGCAAATATTTAACTTTATATCTTGGAAGAAAATACTCGATGGTATCATACAAATTTTCAGCCGACTTGTATAATAAAAAGGAGGAATCAATTAAATCTATCCCCAAATATACTAATATAGGATAATATTTAGGAATTATTTTCCCAGAAGCCATGATAACTATATTATTATCCAATTGTGTTTTGATTTCAACAAGAATGTTAATAATATTCCTGAAATTGTTGAAATTATCAAATAGATCAACTAAATTTAGGATTTTTATATTTTCGTACTCCTTAATTGTTGGAATATAAAGGTGAATTAACTCTGAATAACCATAAAGCCTAATTGATAAACCAAAATTAATTTTAGAATAAGTTTTTAATATTTTGGTAGCATTAGAAAGATAAAACCTGACTTCTCTTCTTGCAAAATCTATTCCTATTGCTGTTGAGGGAAAATTGAAAGGGATAATCGATAAAACATTATCTTTGGTAAAAATTTCTTCATTTTTTCTTAAAATCTTCTCGTATTTTTCAAATGTACCTGGATTGGAAAAAATAAAACCAGTATTTTTGAATTTTTCTCTAAGAAAACCTATCTTCAAGAAAATTTCTTTTGATATAATGAATAAGTCGTGATTTTCAAATTCTTGTATGAAGCTAAACTGTTTCATCAAGACATTCTTAATTGGAATAGTGACATTTGGTGTCCTTATATAGAGTTTCCTCTCTTTAGATAAATTTATCCTACCAATTCTTGAAAAACCAATTCTATTTTCCAAGAGTTCAAAAAAATTGCTCATTCTTTTTAATAAGAAGGATTAATTTATCGAATTAAATTTGTTCAGCTTAAGTTCTCTAATCAGCCAAAATTATTAAGAATTTAGGAAAAAGAAATTTTTCGATAATTGAAGAATGCATTAAACAATTAAAAAAGAATCCTTTTACTATCTCTTATTCTCTATGATATTATAAAATTAGTGTAAGAAATTAACTCATCCAATACAAAATTTGTATAAGTATCCTCGATTTCATCCGAGTTATATAAATCCTTGATAAAAATCGCATAATCTTCAATTTTTTTTACTCTTACTATAGCGAAAAGTCCATATTGTTCACCTATTCGAAATAAATCAGTTATATTTTTATTCATATCCAACCTTAACGCAAGCTCATTGTACTTTGAAGGATCTTTTGGTTTAATTCGAAGGAGATATTTTCCTTTAAAACCAATTTTTTTTGGATTAAAATTTACATTATAATTTAAGATAATGCTTTCTCTTTCAAGTTTTTTAATTCTGTTATGAATAGTTGATTGAGAAATTTCTATTTTAAGTTTTTCCTCAAATATTTTGCGTATTTCATAAGTAGATATTGGTTTTAGCCCTTGACCATCTCGTAATATTTTTAAAATATTAAAATCAATACTGTCTAATTCAAAATTTAAGCCTTTGTTTCTTTTATCTAATTTTAATCCAATTTTATTTCTAATTTCAATTATTTTATCTGTAACGAGCTCTGCTTCTGTTGCATTCTTTAAACCATTCACAACCATTTTGCCATTTGAGAAGATTAAAATTGTTGTGGGGTGATTTTCAATTCTAATTACAATCCCTGGGAATCTCTCGGGATTATACTCAATATCTGCATTGTTTTGAGCAATTTGATTTAAATCAATTCTTTCTGAAATTTCTATTATTATATTTTCGCTTTCATAGACTTGTTTTTCTTTTATTTTATCAATTAATTGATCTAAAAGTTTTTGAAGAAGAGCTTCTTCAATAGACATTTTTGAGTTCTTAAGACTAATCCCATTTGTTTTAAAAACCTTAATGGTGTCAATTATTTGATATTTTTTAAAATATGATTTAGACATTATTTTATCAATCGTATTTAATATCTGGTAATATTCTTCAGGGGAATTAAAGATAAATAAGGCGAATAAAGAAAAATCTCCAATAATCCCATCCAACATTCTTAAATGAGGTATTTCTAATAGATTTTTCACCAATTCCGGTTCTTGAGGGTTGGTTTTGATTTCAAGCATTACATATTTCAGATTATTTGGATGAAGACTTGGATTAATATTAATGGTAAAATTGGTAATTATTTGTTGATCTCTCAAACGGTCAAGTTTGTTTTGATATGTTTGTCTAGAAAGCCCTATAGCTCGTGAATTTCTTGAAATAATAAATTTGGTTTTACCACTTAAATTCTTTATAAAACGTTGAGCTTCTAACTGATCTCTAATATATCTCATCTTATTACAATTTTTCAGATTTTTGATTTACTATTAATCAAATGTTAAATTTAATATATGAATATTTGCTTTTTACCAAAAAAAGTTTTATTAATTAATTAAAATTAATATTCTTAAAAATCAAAAAGTGAATTCTAATGGTAAATTTTAAAGTTGCTGATGAAAGTTTAGCAGAAAAAGGATTAGAATCGATATATGTTGCGGAAATCAAGATGCCGGTGACTGCTAAGGTTATTCGGAAGCGTTTCGCAAAGGAAAAGCCTTTAGAAGGTATAACTATTGCAGGATGCTTACATATTACTAAAGAAACTGCAAATTTAGCGCGAACCTTAAAAGCAGGTGGTGCTGATGTTTGGTTATGTGGTAGCAATCCGTTATCCACTCAAGACGATGTAGCTGCCGCCTTAGTAAAGGAAGATATCAATACTTTTGCATGGCACGGCAATACAGATGGAGAATTTTATTGGTGTATTCGTGAGTGTTTAAAAGCTAAACCTAATATCCTCATTGATGACGGGGCTGATATGATCGTTACAGCTCATAAAGAGTTTCCCGAATTAATTACTGACGGTGTAATTATAGGGTGTCAAGAAGAAACAACAACTGGCGTAAAGCGATTTAAAGCAATGGATAAGGCTGGAGATTTAAAAGTACCACTTTTCCCTGTAAATGATGCACGATGCAAAAACCAATTTGATAATGAATTAGGTACAGGACAAGGTATTGTAGCTGCAATCTATGGAATGCATGTACTCTTCGCAGGAAAAAATGTTGTAATTGCGGGCTATGGACATTGTTCTGGAGGAATGGCACTTAGAGCCAGAGGTTTAGGTGCTAATGTTACTGTAACAGAAATAGATCCAATAAAAGCCCTTCAAGCTAAGTTTGCGGGATTTAATGTGAAACCTATAGCAGAGACCTTACCAACAGCAGAAATTATCCTAACTGCTACTGGTTGTAAGCACGTAATACTGCCTACAAAAGAAAATTTTGATGCTCTAAAAGACGGAGTTATTTTGGGAAATTTAGGTCATTTTGATATTGAAATCCCAACTAAAGAATTATATGAGTATGCTAAAGAAATTAACCCAATTAGAAGTAACGTAGAAGAACTCATCTTTCCCGGTGGTAAAAAGATTTATATTCTGGCTAAGGGTCGTTTAGCGAATTTGGTGTTATCAGAAGGGCATCCAGCAGAAGTAATGGACATGTCATTTGGTTTGCAATCTCTTATGTCAGAGTATATTGTGAAAAATAAGGACAGTCTAAAGCCTGGGATGGTTAATGTACCTATTGAAATCGATGATAGGGTTGGCTTTCTAAAATTACAAGCAATGGGTGTAAAGATCGACAAGCTAACAGAGGAGCAATATAACTACATCCATGGCTATGAAGACGGAACATAATAGTTTTATAATTTTTTTTTTTCATCTTTTCATGAAAAGACAGATATGATTAAGGATCTTTTCAAATATTGACTAAACATACGATTTTATATCATGAAGTATCAAAAAGCTATCATTTCCATTAATACATCGAAAAACCGTAATTTCTCTTTTCAAATCGATTATCCTAGCAAATGGAGCGTTACAGAAAAACAAGGCGAGGAGACTCTTATAACTTTTCTCTCTCCACCAAAAAATGAGGATTTTTCACTTAGAGAATTGTTATATGTAATTATAATTAAAGACTTAGAGCCCTCCCCAGAATTGTTACAATCTTATTCCATGAGAGTATTGAGTAATTTAAAGGGTGAAAAATCTCCTACGGAAGTAAATATTCCGCTCTCAAATGCGATTTTATTTGACATTCCAGCAAGGGAATATTGTTATGAATATAATGAAGAAAATCAAGAATTATTGACATACAACCGTTGGACGATAATAGATCTGACCGTAATTATGTTATCCTGAACTTGCCTTCAAAAATATGAAAAGAATTTCACATCTGTTATAAAACGAATGATCAAATCAATAAGATTACATTAACAGATTTTATCAAAATAATTTATAAATCTTTTTTTGGGGTATTAGGGAGTATTATCTTATTTTGAAGGTAAATTATATATATTTTAAACTGATTTTACATTAACTACATCGAACTATAAATATAAGTGTACAGATTTTTTGATTATTTTACCGTATAGAATTCTTTTATGTAAAATTAATAGCTAACATCTCCTCAATTTGGAGTTTTGTTGATATATGAAACAACTTAGTAAACTAGAGTTAACCTACATTCCGTCAAAATATTGGAATGAACCATTAAGTAGATTTAAATTAACCTCAGAGGGAAAGCAGCTTCCAAAAAACTCTAATTTTTTCATTTTGTGGATTCCATCAAATAAATCAGAAGAAAAACTAATTGAATATATTAAACAGAAGTTTCCAACAATTCCAGCAAAAAAACTTTTAACTTGCAATATTAACCTTGCTGTTCCTTTTCACTTATCAGAATCTACAACAAACAAAGTATCTTCCGGAAAATTTTTTAAAATATTGATTCACATAGGAAAAATTATACCTATAACACCTGCAGTGAAATTATTATACCAATTGGAAATAATGGAAAGCTTAGATCGAAGTCTGACACATTTTAGTAATTCTATTATAACATGGGCTTTTCTTACGAAATTAATATTTGAATTATTAAATAAAGGTCAATTCGTTCCTGCATTAGAATCAATAACAGCTAACAGGTATATTGGTCAATGGCACTTATTACTAAAATCCCAGAATGATCGATATCGTTTTAAAACAATATTAAGTACTAGTTCTTGGCCTTCTTTTTGTCTTCCTATAAATTTTTTACGTGAAAATGGAAAGATTAAATCAAATGGTCTTTGGCACCCATCCTATATTTTTTCAATCTTCTTAAATAATGTTGGAGATTCTTTAATCCGTTCTACTCTAAGCAAAAGTAAATTTCAAACTTTTAAAGAATTTTATAGTTCTGAAATTAAAAAGGAGCAAGATTTAGATTTTAAATTGGGATGGGATTATAAATTTCTTAAAGCTCTTATCAGAGAAGATCCTAAGTTTAATGTAGAAGAATTTTCTGAAACAATTTTACCTACCTTAATTAAAAATTGGACTCAATCTGCTCAAGGATTTACACTTAAACACGAATTTGCCTTTAACATAGAA
This sequence comes from uncultured archaeon, assembly GCA_964486045.1. Taxonomy (GTDB): domain Archaea; phylum Asgardarchaeota; class Lokiarchaeia; order Sigyniarchaeales; family SOKP01; genus Loki-b32. The sequence continues at coordinate 48,980 of CAZALK010000005.1, read as the reverse complement.
TTACAATATCCAAAAAAGCCGGAAGATGATTGGATTTTATTATTTTATCTGTCATTACAAGATGGTGCTATAACGATCCCTTTAAATGACCTCTGGAAAGGAAACGAAATAAAACAAAAAGAATTTCTAAAACTTTTTGACGACGACGAACATTTTATAGAAATAATTCTAAGAGCATTGAGTGCAGCATCAAAAATATTTCCACCTATTAAAAGAGTTTTTTTAGAAAAAATTCAACACAAAATTAATCTCACAACAAGCGAGGTGTTAGATTTTTTAAAATACCCAAAAGATTTATTAATTCAAAGTGGGTATAACATCGTTCTTCCTGAAGTATTTATAAGAGGTGGAAGACAACGTTTATCTGCCAGATTAATCATTCGTTCAAAAGATCATAAAGAGATAAAAAGAGGGAAATCTTCGGTTTTACCATCAATATTTAACTTTAATTCGATGCTAGAATATAAATGGGAGATTGGACTTGAAGGAAAGAAACTTATGGAAGAAGAACTTAATAATTTGATTAACTCTAAGGAATCTTTGATTAATGTAAGAGGAAAATGGATTTTAGTTGATCAACAAGATGTAGAAGATTTAAAAAATATTAAAGAATCTGAAACGAAAAGTTACATGGATGCTCTAAAACTTGGATTGACTGGAAAAATTCAACTTCGAGAAAATGGAAATGAATATGATGTACTAGTTGAGGGAGAATTAAAAGGAATTATTGAGAGAATTCAATCAATAGATGTTTTTGAACAAATTCCTTGCCCATCATCATTTAACGGCAAATTACGTCCTTATCAACAAACGGCACTTACGTGGATGGTAAACATGACAAAATTCAATTTTGGATTATGTTTGGCTGATGATATGGGACTTGGGAAAACAATTCAAATTATAGCCTTTTTGCTCTATCTCAAAGAAACATACCCAAATAATCCCGGAGGTGTTTTAATTGTCTGTCCTACTTCAATACTATTTAATTGGCACCGAGAGTTTAAAAAATTCGCCCCTGATTTAGAAATAATAATTCATCATGGAACTAAACGCATAAAAGAAGTCTTTAAAATTCCAGAATTTTTAAAACCACATCGAATTTTTCTAACATCTTATGGAACAATAAGAAATGATATTGACTTTCTAGAAACAATTGATTTTAGTGGAATTATCATCGATGAGAGTCAAAATATGAAAAATTACGCTTCTAAACAAACACAAGCAATAGACAAATTAAAAAGTCAATATAAAATCTGTTTAAGTGGTACTCCAATAGAAAATCGATTACTAGAGCTATGGTCACTTTTTAACTTTTTAAATCCGGGTCTTTTAGGAAGCAAAGTGGAGTTTCAAAATGAGTATATCTTACCAATTGAACGATTTCAAAATCAAGAAGTTATTGATAAATTAAAGGTAATTACTGCTCCTTTTATCATGCGTCGCCTCAAATCAGACAAGACTATAATAAAAGATTTGCCTGAAAAAAATGAAATGAAAATCCTCATCGAATTAAGCAAAACCCAAGTAAAATTATATCAAGAACTTGTAGAAAAAACCTTGAAAGAGATTGAAGATGAATCTTCTGATAAAAGGAAGAAGCGGGGGTTGATTTTAGGATTAATAGTCAAATTAAAGCAAATTTGTAATCATCCTTATCAATATCTTAAAATTGAAATGACATCTATAAAAGATGGGTTAAAAATGAAAGAAATTATTTCACAATCACACAAATTGGAGAGATTGCTCGAAATGACTGAAGAAGTTATCTCAAATGGAGAAAAAGCCTTGATTTTTACCCAATTTACTCAAATGGGAAATATTTTGTTAAAAATTTTGGAATTTAAGTATGATTTCAAGATATTATATTTTCACGGGGGTATACCGGAAAAAAAGAGAAGAGAAATTGTTGATGAGTTTCAATTAGACGATTTAGAGAGTCCCCCAATATTAATTTTATCCTTAAAAGCTGGGGGAACTGGTTTAAATCTAACCCAAGGAACAACGGTTATTCACTTTGATAGATGGTGGAATCCAGCAGTTGAAAACCAAGCCACTGATAGAGCCTATAGAATAGGTCAAAAATCCGCAGTAAATGTATATAAATTCATTACTAATGGAACCATTGAAGAGAAAATCGACTTTTTGTTGTTGGAAAAGCTAGAATTAACTGATAAAATTATCCAATCTACTGGAGAATCTTGGATTTCTGATTTAAATGATAAAAAATTAAGAGAATTATTACAATTAACTAATTAATTAATTACTTTGACAAAAATGAATAATCGAAAAAAGATATTTATGGATAGTCGAAAACATAAACGGAAAAAGTTAGGCATTCCCCAAAAAAAAACCGAACTTGAAAAAAAACGTACTAGTGAAGAAGTTGACCAAATCAAAAGAGAACTTACAAATTTTGCTAAAACCTCATGGGGAAAAAAATGGATTAAATCAAATTTAAAAATTGGGCGTCCTTTCAGAATGCAAAGAGGTATTGACTATGTTAAAGATGAAAGACGAATAGATAATTTTTCAATTACTACGGGTCAAATCTTTGCAACAGTACAAGGAACTGCTCCCACTCCATATCGAGTGAAAATTAAATTCGAAACTATTCTAGAAGAGGGCTGGGAACTGATTCTAAAACGCATCACAAATAAAATAATCAATCTTGTTGAATTATTAGATGGTATTTTACCGGAAAATGTAATAACAATATTTGATGAGAGTGAATATTCATTGTTTCCGGATGCATTAAAAGGTTTAAATGCCACTTGTTCTTGCCCTGATACAGCAATTCCATGCAAACATATAGCTGCAGTAATTTTATATCTAGCTCGGGTAATAGATTATAACCCTTTTTTATTATTAGAATTACGAGGTAAAACTAAGCATGAGATTCTTAACGATTTAAGCTTAATTCGATCAGCAAATGGCAAAAATGCTTCAGAAGAAGTTTCTACTAAAGAGAATATTGATGAGTTTGTATTTAATGTTCCAAAAATATCTGTTCAAGAATTATCAGAGGAAAAAAAAAAATTAGGAATAAATCAGGATAATATTGGTTTTAACTTTAAAAAACCCGGAAAAATAATAGAGACTTTAGAGAATTTAGGAATTCCCCACATCATTGAGAATAAAGCTTTTGAGATTGTATTAAGAGCAATTTATAGTAAGGTTTCTTCAAAGATATATGAATTGTCTTTAGAACTTAGTAAATGAAACCTAGGATTTTTAAAATTTTGGATTTAGTATTTTTTCAACATTTACTTTTCCATAAATTTCATAAGCAAGTTTCCTTAATCCATCAAGGCCAATAGGTTCTTCCTTAAGCTTTCGTGATTCCCAAAGCTTAAGATTCTTAAATTCGTTAACAATTTGATCACGATAAATTTGTTGGAGAGCATGGATTTTACCGCAAAAATCACATGTTTTGACATGTTCTCCAGGAATTAACAAGTTTATATGAACAGCTTCGAGGGTAATATACTTTTCTGTTAAGTCCCGCGCTCTTTTAATTTCTTCAAAACTTGGTTTTTCAGCAATTGTAACAAGTCGAAGTGATCCAATTTCGTGAATTAATTCCGTGATTCTTTCACCTCGTTTTTCTAGATCTACAATCATATTGAAAATTTCCTTTCCCAATTCTCTTCGTTTTTCATGATCATCAAAGGGTTTTATAATATTTCTTAAAACTTTTGAGAATTTTCTAATAGCACCTCTAATTGAGTTATAAAAATTAAGTGAATATTTTAAAACAACCTTTACTTGATCTTCTGGGATCTCAAACAATGCTATCATATTTGCTGTTGGAGGAAAATCAGCAATGATTATATCAAATTTAATAGAATCCACATTTTCATCTTCAGCATCTAAAATCTTTTGGAAAAACATTGCATTTTTAAGAGCAAGAGGGATTGAATCAGATGTGAAAGTTGTATCTATAAATTGTCTGATTTGAGGTATCATCCCTACAACAGGCATTTGGTTCATCAGAGTCTTTATTTTTTCCACTAAATTTTTTGTGTATTCTTCAGCATAGATATTTGGATCTGGTTCGATACACCAAAGATTATTAGTTATTGGGGTCAATTTATTCCCAATTTTTTCCTTAAATAAATCACTTATATTATGAGCCATATCAAAGGATATTAGAAGGATTTTCTTCTCAGGAAGAAGATCTGCTAAAACTAAAGCTGTAGCTGAACTAATGGTGCTTTTTCCAACACCCCCTTTTCCTCCTAGAACAATTATTTTCTCCAATTCGTTAATTCTCCTTAACTATTTGCTTAGTTTTATATTACAAAAACAAATATGACATAAAAAACTAACCAAATATTTTAAATATTGGTTTTAAAACTCTTTTATTTAACAAAAAATAAATACACTGTACGATTTTATGAGTATATATAATATTTCAAATTATAAATATCATTTATTATAAATTAAACAGATTAAATAATTAGATTAACACTTTACATTTATTAATCAAATTAGAATATTTATCAAATTTTATAAAAGAATAAATTAAATTATCAAAATAGCAAATCAAACCAGTAAATAATTAGAATTATAATCAGTTCAGTAAATTAAAAAATATAATTAGTCAGACTTATAATAAGACTTAAGAAGTAGGTTCATAAATCAAGCTTAATAATATCATTAGGTTTCTATAATAGACATTAGGTTCAAAACTCTGCTAGAATTTTCTAATCAGCGCTAATTATTTCTCATAGAGTCCGATAGTACTTCTGTTTTATAAGTTTACTAAAAATTTTGATTTATTGAAAATAAAAAATCAAATAGACAAACGAAAAAATAAATAAAACAGGAAGTGATAAGGATTAATTCTCAATCAGATTTTACAACTAAATATATAATTGAAGTAAAATTTACTATAAAGGGCGTGGTGGAGAAGAGTGATATTGTGGGGGCTATTTTTGGACAAACTGAGGGCCTTCTTTTAGATTTAGATTTAAGAGATCTTCAAAAATCAGGAAGAATAGGGAGAATAGAAGTTGAAACTGAATCTAAAGAGGGGGTGTCAGAAGGTTTCATTAAGATTCCATCTTCTTTAACTAGAAAGGAGACGGCACTATTAGCAGCTACAGTGGAAACTGTATCGAGAGTCGGTCCTTGCGAGGCTGAAATCTCTCTCATTGAAATTCGTGATGTTCGAGAAACAAAACGTCAGAAAATTATAGAGAGAGCTGCTGAACTTTTAAAAGAATGGGATCAGAAATCATTGGAGCAAAGTGAAATTGAAGAACAGCTAGACACTGACATTAAACTTGGAGAAATCATATCTTGGGGTCGCGACAAAATCCCAGCCGGTCCTGAAGTGGATAGTAATCAAGATCTCATTATTGTGGAAGGACGAGCGGATGTCCTTAATTTACTACGTATCGGTATTAAAAATAGTATTGCTGTACAAGGAACTCAGATACCAAAATCAGTAACTAATTTAGCAAAAAAGAAAAAGATCGTGACCTGTTTTTTAGATGGGGATCGAGGTGGAACCATTATATTAAATGAATTAATGCAATTAATAAAAATAGATTATGTTGCTAGAGCTCCTGATGGTTTTGAAGTTGAGGAATTGACAAGAAAACAAATGGTGAAAGCTTTACAAAATAAAAGACCTCCAAAACAAATGAAAAATTTCAAAAATGGAGAAGGAGAAGAACGAGGATACAACAGTAAGGGAAGTACTCTTCAGAAATTCTTAAAAAAAATGAAAGTAAAAGATGATTCTAAAATTACGGAGATTATAAATGGTATCGAAAGAGGTCATAGTATCGGCTTAAATAAAAATTTTGATAAGCTATTCGATTTACCTGTTGGTGAAATTTTTGGAAAGATTAAGACGTTTAAAGATACTCATTATTTAATTATTGATGGCATTTTAACAAAACGGTTACTCTCTCTCTCTATAAAAATGAAAATAAAGTTCATTGCCTGTAAAAATAAGGAAGAGGAACTAGTAGTTCCAGACAGTATAGTCGTGTTTTATATTTAAAGAAAAATAATAATGTATTGTTAACCTATAGGTAATGCTACAGAAAAGATCAATTGGATAATAAAGAAGAACTGAATATTCCAGAACATATAAATGTGTTTTACACCTAGAAAAAAAATTACCTTTCTCTTAAAAAAGTACGGGTTACGAGCCAAGTGGAATTACAGCAAATATTAATTGGATAACATATGATAGTGCTCCTAAAATAACAATGCCAATTGCACATATTTTAAAAACAGTAAAATAATCTTTCCGATTTGGCTTATTAGCTAATTTTAAAATCCTTTTTGCATTTCTGAAGAAAAAACCGATTCTAGCGAAAATACCCGGTTTTTTTTGTCGATCATGTTTAGAATACTTTTCATACTTCGGATAACGTATTTCAGACACATTAAATTTAATTAAGGAAGATATTTTAAGTTATCCCTCAAGAAAACTATGAATTAATATTCTAATTGAAATTAAGAATATTAGAAATAAATATATCTTTATCAAATGATTTCAAATCATCATATCCTTGACCAACTCCCAAGAAAATGATTGGCTTTCCGGTTTCATAAGAAATTGATAAAGCAGCACCTCCTTTAGCATCGGCATCAAATTTAGTTAAGATATTCGCGTCAATCCCCACACTCCTCTTAAACTCTCTCGCTTGATTAAGAACATCGTTACCAGCAAGACTATCACCAACGAATATAATTAAGTCGGGTTGTGCCACCCTACAGATTTTTTGCATTTCAATCATTAAGTTTTTATTCACTACTTGCCTTCCAGCTGTATCTACCAAGACTACATCTATGTTCTTTGCTTTTGCATGTTCAATTGCATCGTAGGCTACTGAAGCAGGATCGGATTGGTACCCATGTTTTATGACTTTTATTCCGATATTTTCCATGTGTTTGGTTAATTGTTCAATAGCACCAGCTCGAAAAGTATCTGAAGCAGCTGCAACTGAAGTTATATTCTGATTCTTAAGAAAATTAGCCACTTTAGCAATAGTTGTAGTTTTACCTGTCCCATTAATACCGAGAAAGACCATTACGAAGGGTAAATTCTGGGAATTTTTCTTTTTGATTTCCTTAATTATATCAATATTTTCTTTAGGGGTTAAGATTTCTACGATTATCTCATTTAATATATCCATCATCATTTTTTTTGTTGAAGTTAATCGATTTATCTGGTGGTCTTTATAGGAATCTATAATTTTTTTGCAAATTTCATCAACAGTATCAACTGCAACGTCATTACTAATGAGTAGAATTCTTAAATCGCTTATAGCCTCATCTATCTTTTTCTCAGTTAATGTTTTATTGACAAAAGTTGAAAACACATTTTTTAGTTTTTCAAGCATGCGGTTCTCCACAAAAATTAGAATTAAACAAACAAGTTTATTAAAATTACAATAGTTAAGTTAATTTACTGTCGTTGATACCCTTGTTGAAGTTGTTGAGAGGTTTTCTGCATATTCACTTCAAAATTCTGTAATTGAGTTCTAATGAACTGTAATTCTTTATTATGCTGCTCTATCCGTTTCTCAAGAAACTCGATTGCACTATCAAGATCTTTCTCTATTATCACATCTTGGGTTACTGCTACTAAAATTTTTTCGGTGTCTTTAATAGTTGCTTTGATATTTGCGATGCCGCCTAAAGGCACTAAGATTTCGTCACCTACGTTAACTCCTTCTTTTAAATTTTCAAGTGTTTTCTTGGTATTAATATAGTTTGCGATGATTGCATTAACATATTCCAATTGCCCCTGATATATGTCTCTTTGCTGTTTCAAGTAGCTGAACATTTGTAATTGATCTTGATAATTTTGAGATTTCATTTCTATCTACTCAACTTAAATTTTTATTTAATTTGATAATTCCCTTATTAAATAATCTTGAGATTCTTCTAAAGTTATTTCTTTGATCTCTTGAATATTAATTTGGCGACGTAAAATTCCAATAGAAGTAATACGGCATAGAACTTTTTCAAGAGCATCTTCCTCTTTCAAAGCTCGAACTTCTTTTCGAAATAAATATTTCTTGAATTTTTTTTGGTAATTACCAATGATTCTATAAATTTTAATATCTGACAATGCTACTTAGATCCATTATTTCTATGTTTATAAAAAAGACTAATACTTTGAAAAATATTAAATTTTGCTTTTTACAAATACTTTTTCCGAAGCATTATAACTGTAATACGCTCGTGATTCTCATCAATTCAGGTCCTGTGCAATTCACACCAAAAATCCCACTTTCATCACTTACTATCGCCCCTGAACTGAGATAAGGCACTCCACGATTAATAGTGGAGACATCAGCTTCATCCACTTTTAATATAGACGATATAAATTCTATTTCATCATCTGTAGATAAAGGGTGTACTAAACAACCATTATTATTTGCTAGTGAAATTGAACCGGGAAGATAACTATTAGCAAATTCAAAAACAACAGTTTCAACACTTAATATATCCTCAATTTCCCTTTTAAAATCTTTTAATAGTGAACTAATTATAGCTCCTTTATCATTACAAAGAATCAAATTACCATATGCATTATCAATAGATTTCAGGACACCTATTCGAGGAGAGTTATTTTCTTCCTTAAAAATTTCATTTAATTTCTCATATTCATCATCTTTAATGATGTGAGGGACAATTATCCCAAATTTATTTGATGCTGTATATATTCCTAAGAGATTAGAACCATGAATTGTCGTGGGATAAAAAGGTTCTTTAAAAATATTTTTATACTTAATAAGTGATGGCTTTAATAAGGTAGGTGGATAAAGAACGTAGGCGTTGTTAGCAGAAAGGTATACTCCAATTAAACTGCGGCCAAAAACTTGAGATTTTAAAATTGCCATTATTTAAGGTGATAGATTTATCCGGTTCTCATAAATTATAATAAAAATAGGATATTCCCTTTAAAACTAATTTAGTATAAAATTTAAGCTAAATACACAACACATAGTCCATCTATATTTTTTGTAACCCTTACCTTTAATTTTCTAGGGGGTTTCTGCATTCCACGCTCCCATATTCTTTCATTTACTTCTTGAGATATTATCAGTGACTCTGGTTTGAAATGACGGGTCATAAATTCTCTTAGGTATCGAATTGATTTTTTAGCCCATTTATATCTAGGTCCTCTTCGAGCTTTTGCAAGAGGGATAATATATATTCTCTCATCAATGATTTCTTCTTCAGGTGCTAGTTCCTCAACTTCTTCAATAATCTCGGCTTCTTCCTCAAAAATTTCACTAATTTCTTCTTCTTCTGAAATTTCGTCTAGGCTAAATTCCTCAATCTCCTCTATTTTTTCTTCTTGTATTTTGTCTTCTGGAGTACCCAACTCTTCTTCTAAATTGTCTAAATTAATTTCTTTTGCTTTTTTTTTAGCCATTTTGATTACTACGGTAAATTTTTTTCTTTAAAATTAAATTTAATCTCTTTTTAACCTCGTATTCCTCCATGTTCTGTTAGAATGCGGGCTATTCCTTACTTTCCCTTTGGTTCGCATCACAATCCAATTTGGAATACTTTTACTCTCGTTTGATTTTTTTGCTCTGCGCAATTTGGAGGGAAGATTTTTATTACGGGCCATTTTTCTCTCTCCTTACTTTTTAATTTTATAATCCTTTTTTCTTCCTAATGTAGTTAATTGCTCTAAGAGTTTTTTAAATGCTTTATCTGGTAATGGTACTGCTCCTTTTAACTTTCCACTTTGAAATAGTTGAATTAGTTGCATTTCTATTTGTTCTGCAAACTGTGGTTTAACTATTCGAATATTTTCTAATCTTTGTCTACCTTCAACACTAAGAATCTTCCTCATTATCAGATACTTTTTTTCTACAAAATCTTTTTGTTGAGTTTCTGCAATATGTTGTTGCGCTGCTTGTTGCTGTAATTCTTCTAACCTTCTCCTCCTAATGTTAGCTAATTCGTCATCGTCACTCAAATTAAAACCCCAATAATTACCATTTTTCCTATTATTGCTCTTTATTTCTTATAATCTCATATGCCATTCGTTCTATTAAACTTGTTCCTTCTGGAGAAAGAACTCGTCCTTGTCTTTCATTCATAACCAGTAAACTCGCTTTTCCTAATTGCTGAAGAGCAACCCTTATTATTTTTCCACTAGCTTTAGCGGAGTGATGCAAACCTTTTCCTTTTCTATTTTTCCCTCCATAAAATTTTCGAAGTTTATTTACACCAATTGGTCCATATTTCTTCACTTTTCTAAGGATTGAGGCACATCGGATGTACCAGAAATTCTCTGAATCACTTGGTGCTAATTCCTTAAAAAAAGCAGTTTTCCAGAATTCTGAACCTTTCGGTGGTGATATTTCAGGATAATCCTTTAATTTTTTTGCTAGAGTTTCAATTAATTTCTCAGGTTGAACGACAAAGACAGACATATTAATCTTTAATTCAGTATTTCTTTATTAAATTTAATACATTTTTAAAGCTAAAATAAGTTAAAAATTTTTGTATTTTATAAGCTCTGAGACAATGGATTATCAAAAAGAATTTAAGAAAGTATTATTATCTCAGCCTCACTGTATTCTTGGTAAAGGTGGAATTACAAATGAGTTTATCAGCCATGTAGCAAAATTTTTAAAAAGGTATAGAGTTATTAAAATAAAGGCATTAAAAACAGTAGCTTCAAAATCTAACATTAAAGATTTAGCAGACACGATTTCGCAATTGACCAATTCTAAATTGTTAGACGTCAGAGGTAGAAATTTTATTATTTCACTCAAATCGATATAAAAATATATTATTAATAATTGTTGTTGTTTTAAATGAGGAAAAAAAGTAAAAATCATCGAGTAATAATCAAAAGAATAGCGAAAACTCGTATGAATTACTTATTTCAAAAAGCTCAGGAGATATTTCCTGAGAATCCTGATCTATCAAATAGATATATCTACTTAGCTAGACGATACGCTCAAAGAGCAAAAATTGATATACCCCTTAAGTGGAAAAAGCGGATATGTAATAATTGTAAAAAATTCTTATATCCTGGGCTAAATTGTAGAACTAGAATGCACTCACATAAAGGAAAGGGATCTCATGTTTCCTTAACATGTTTTGAATGTAATAATACAACCCGATATTTTATTAAAATTAACAGAAAGAATAAAGAAGAATCTAATTTGAATTAACTATCTAAAGAAGATCATGCCCCTTATCATTATATTAGTAGAATGTGGCATAGAATTAATACCTAAGGAAATTAGACACCATTCTGCTGTTAAAAAAAATCTGTCCCCAGAGATCTATTCCTCCCAACTTTTAGATACCGCTCTCCATCATACTGCTATGAGGAATATAGAACATCCCGAAAAAAGAGGTAGACCAGATATTACTCATCTATGTTTGCTTAATGCTTTAGGTTCTCCCTTAAATAAATCGAGTAATCTAATCCTATATGTACATACAATTAATAATAAAATTTTTAAATTTAACCCAAAAATTAGAATTGCAAGAAATTACAATAGATTTAAGGGATTAATAGCAAAACTCTTGATTGAGGGAGATGTAACTGTAAATGGGCTCCAATTAATCTCCAAGTATAATGGTGAATTACAGGATCTCATAGATACATTTAAAACTCCTAAAATTCTTTTGTGTTCAAGCGAGGGTAAATTAATACAAGATTATCAAAAATTTTTTTTTGAATCTTCATCTCAAGAACTAGTGGCTATTATTGGCGGATTTCAGAAAAACAGCTACTCTAAGTCTATTATGCGTTTGTCTAACAATTTAATTTCTATTTCAAAGTATTCTTTAGATGCTTGGATTGTTATAAGTAAGATTATTAATATGTATGAACTTTCCCATAACATCAACTAACATTGCTCAAAGCAGAAAAGTTAAAAGAAATTAAGTACTTTAATGATGATTTCAGTATCCCTTAAATGTTCTAACTTAAGTTCTAGATCTTTGGTAGATTTCATTGATATAATTCTCATCTACTCCCTTGTTTAAAAATTCTTTCTTTACTGTGTAGCATTTTTTATCATCCTCTTGTTATTTTTTACAATAATTAAAATAAAAAAATTAGAAGATTAACTTCTCTTCAATATATTTAGAAATAGCTTGATAACATTTGATAAACTCGTCTAGTTCAAAATGTTTTGTTATTTTGTTAGCCCAGACATTACTATAAGCAAAATTGTAGTTAATGGTCTCATCAAATTTCTTTAAGAGTAGGTAGCTGGTTAACTCGGCTAGTACTTCGTTTTTTGCATAGTCTTTTATTATATATTTAAAATGAGTGAGAACGAATGTCTAGTAATCTGGACAAATTCATAATCTTATCAAGTAAAATTTGTTTTGCTATTTTCCGAAATTCATAAAAAGAAAAAAATAATAAGATCTGACTTGTTTAGAGGTTAGTTTTCTTAGTGTTCAAAAAATCTTCTAATTCTGTTATCATTTCTTTTACTGAAGAAAAGCGTTTATAATCTCTTTTTTTATAGTTGTTAAAGGGGTGTAGGTAATACTTTCCAAATTCATCAATTTCTAAATCATAAACCTCATCTTTATACTCAAAGCGGTAGCAAATGTGCTTTTTTCCTTTTCGAGTACCTCCAAATGCTTTTCTTATACTCTTTAGTTCTGGTTTGTATTTTTTCCTAATCTGTGCTATTTTTTGATTTAAATTCTCGGTTGTAAAATCAATTTTTGGAGAATTTGTGATTTCTTGAGATAAGGAATAGTTCTTGAGGGTAGATTTTGAAGATCTTGAATTTCGATATTCAGCTGTTTTTATTTCAACCATTTCTATCTCCTCCCAAATTCCATTCTATAAATTAATTGTAATAGTTGGGAATAAAGGTCGAGAAGTTGGTTTGTGTCTTTGTAAAGCTCTTTTAGTTCTAAATGATTTACACTAACCAACATGTTTCCTATTCACAAATTTGCCGATTCAGATAGATTTCATATATTGATTTCGCAACTCTTCAATAACAGGAATGGAATGGAAGGAGTTGGTAGCATATTTCCCAAGATTATCAACCCAAATGACCTTCTAGAACTTGATATATAATATATATAGGTTAAACTAAATGTACACTGAATAGTTTATTTTTACTTTCTATTTTTTTTATAAATTCATTGAATAATCCTAACTGGTTTTTGTTAATTTGTAAAGAATTTAATCCACTGATACTTAAAAGGTTTTTACGGAATTCCTCTGTGTTTTCTAATTTATTCCCATTTATTAAGAGAGATTTTAACGATTTCAAATTACCGACAGATTTTGGGATTGATTCAAATTTATTATTTTGTAAGTCTAAACTCTCTAAAGATTGTAAGTTTTGTGTTGAAGATGGGAGAGTTTTTACCTTGTTTTGACCAATATGTAATTTTTTAAGATCGACTAATTTTCCAATAGAGTCTGGTAGTAAAGATAGAGAATTACTATATAGCTCTAATCGATTAAGAGAGGTAAGATTTTCTATCGATTGTGGGAGTTCTGTTATCAAATTTCCGCGCAATTTAAGAACCTTAAGGTTCTTACAACCGCCTATCGTCTCTGGGATCTTGGTTAATTTATTCCCCGATAGATCTAAAAATGTAAGTGATGTCAAGTTACCGATCGAATCGGGTATTGATTTTATGGAATTTCCATAAAGTTTTAAATAAGTAAGGTGCCTTAAATTTGTAATGACCTCTGGAAAAACATTCAAGTTAGGTTGAGAGTTTAGTTCCACCTCAGAGATACACTCTTCTATAACAGAGAAACGAGCCATATTCTCTATTACATCATCTCTGTCATTTGACCATATAAATTTCACATTTACGCGCGCCTCGACATCGAGAAAATACTTAAGCTCCTTATATTTAAAATTCGGGATAGCTGAGAGCTCTTCACGCGTAAGGTATTTTATAAAACCTTGATTCCACAAATATTTGATCGTGGGAAGATATCCACTCTCTAATCGTTTTGCTATCTCCTCTTTAAATGCTTTCATCGCTCTTTCATCTCCAACCTCTACAAGCCTTTTTAATAATGGGAATGCTAAATTGGAGTGTAAAAGGTTCGTGTTATAGCGATTTTCACTCCACGCCTGTAAATTAGAACAATGCGCCCAATATCCTACTTCTGGGGGTATGTCAATAGTGTATATATCTTCTTGTGGGCTTACCATCGACTCTAAGGCTCTATCCAGCTTTTGAGCTACCTCATCAATTGATTGAACACCATCAAATGAGCTAACTTTATCAGCAGGTATATCTAATAATAAATATTTGCACTGCCAGAATCTCACACCAGCCACGTAGATGATAGTGTTCTTCCCTTCGAGCTTTAGCGTGATATAATCATTAACCTTGAAATCATACATTTTATTTTAGAGAATTTAAAAATCTTTCTTGTTATAATGGCGGTGCTTTCCATATTTAAATGCACTAGCATTAAACGTATTTGGATTTATTAAAACACCTATTCTGTTTAGATTACAATTGAATAAAGAAGGTCACTTAAAATCACTTAAAATACCCTCCTAAGATGCGCTCGCCGGGAATCGAACCCGGGTCCCAGAATTGGAAGTCCTGGATGATAGCCGCTACACAACGGGCGCTTAATACACCTTTGATTAAAATCAGTAAATAAAAAAGTACTCAATTTATTTTAACTTTTCTGCTTTTTAACCTCTTTTCAAATGGATTTTGATTAAAACCTATAAAATTTTAATTTTTGATTGGTTTGAGTTCATTCGACTATGAACTTGATCACACCGATCTTTGTTTTAAAGTTCAATGCATTATGCACTTGTGATCGAGTAGTGCATCGGGGGAGTTCACTACTTAATGCACTAGTTCTAGGGGGTATTAGAAATGGATTTTTAGATTATGTTTTCGACTTGTAGTATTTTTTACTTAACCTTAGAAAATAAATTTTAATTTATTTCTTATTTTATTTGAACTAAAATTGATTGAATTTTTTTGGGAGAAAGCAAAATATTAAATTTATAAAGTTGTATCTTATATTCGAAAAAACGCCAGCTAAATTTCTTTTCCATTTCCATATTTAGATCACTTTTTATTTACCTGGCGAGTTTTCCTAATTTACAAATTGATGCTAATTTTTCCTTACAAAAATCTTAAATCCTTAAGTTTATTATTGAGGAATACAAAAATATAATTCATAATCATGATCGAGTATAAATATAAAGAATTCAAATCAGTTTTAAACAAATTAAAATACCCTGATTCATGGTTTTGGTCACGATATACTTTAAACACATACTCCGGATGTGCCCACGCTTGTATTTATTGCGATGCGCGAAGTGAGCGATATTATTTAAAAGACTTTGAAAACGAGGTCATCATAAAAACTAATTTTGACAAAAAACTCGACCAGAGATTTAAAAGGGCGCGTACACTTTTAATTGATGTAATTGCTCCAGGGGGTGTGAATGACGCTTATCAGCCTATTGAAAAAGAGATTGAACATACAAGAAAAGTTTTAAAAATTATTGAGAAATATAAATTTCCTCTCAATATTGCTACTAAATCAAATTTAGTTGTTAGAGATATTGATATTTTAAAAAACATTGCCATCGATACTTGGAGTACAGTAGGCTTCTCAATTACCACAACAAATGAAGAACTCGCAAGTTTTTTAGAACCTAATTCTTCACCCCCCTCGGAAAGATTTGAAGCCATAAAGACTATTAAAATGCAAGCTCCTAACATTCAAGTTGGAACATATTTAATGCCAATTATTCCCTTTCTCGAGGATGATCATGAAAATTTAGAAGATGTAATTAAACAATCCAAAGACTCTGGAGCGGATTTTGTCCTGTTTTCACCGGGATTGACCCTACGTGATTCTCAAGCGGACTATTTTCTAAACAAGTTAAGGAGTGGTAAATATAATAAAGCTGTGAAACCAATCTTAGAATTATATATGGGTCAGATACATCCTCCTGTTGAATATGTCCGAAAGTTACACATTAAATTGTTAAATATATGCGAGAAATATGATTTAGGTTTCGATAATACCAAATTTTTTTATCTTCTGTTTTTAATTTTGAAAAATTTCTATCTTCTGTATTCTCTTTTAATTTCCCAAAATTTATTTTAATGGTTAACCTCGGTTCATTACTAAATGGAAATTGGGGTAATATTAATAATTTTTAATATATTTTCTATGAAGGGATTTAATTTTTCTTCAAAGGAAAATATTTTTTCTTTTCGCTGAGGATCTTCCTCCATTGATTCTACAATAAAAGTTTTTAATCTTAAAGCAAGTTGAGTTTTTATAAGGTCTTCAAATTCTTTAGTATTTTCTATTTGGTTTTTTTTATTAAGTTTTAAAATTTTTGGATAATTTTGTTGCATCTCACAAGAATAATGTTGCCGTAAAAAATTAATTATTATTTTTTCAAAGCCTAATTGTGGTTTTTCTTTAATTTCTTCTCCTCTCTGTATTAAACTTTTAATTTTTTCAGAATATAATTTAGATTTTCGTAGTCTTTTTTGAATTTCTTCCTTCTGGAATTCTGTCATATTTAGATGAAGAGTATTGATCCAGGATATAAAAGCTTCATAAAATTGTATTGCGGAAAAGTTCTCAGTAACGAAATCTTGAAAGAAGAAAGCACAATTATCTCCATACATTCTTGCATTTTTTTTATATTTATTATAACTATCATAATCGATAAAGAAGTAGAACTCTTTATCTTCAAATTCTTCAGTTACTTTCATATAATGAGAAACATTCCCTATTCCTTTTATGTTTTTTATTTTAAATCGAATAAATCTTCTTCTTTTTAAATATTCTAGTAGTAGTGTTCTCTCAGTTTCACCCTCTACGTAAAGAATAAATGGATTTGAACTAAATAGACCAAATTGTAATAAAATACTTCTCATATAAAGATCATAATCCTTATTATTGTTATAATAGAAATAAGGTTTCATATCAGGATCATCTGGAAATTTGAGTACTTCCATTTCAAACAAATCCCAATATACTCTCTCTATATATCTCTTAATAGATAATAAATTAATATAAAATGATGTGAAACCCCCTAGTTTGTCTTTTTTATCTGAAGGTATAAGATCAAACAAGTCAAACCAATTTCCTTTGTTTCCAGAATTACCAAAATCACAATCATTTACTATTCGATTAAGTTCCCAATGAAAATTTTTAAGATATTTAATTTCATCCTCAGATAAAAAATCTTTCTTATTTTGTAAAATCTGATTACGCCATACCCGGTAATTTCTTATACATGCTTTAACTAAAATAAAATTTGACTCATCTTTAATGTTTAATTTCATCATTGGTGGATTCGGCGCAAAGACTCGCGATTCATCTTGTAGTAGAAGAGATTCTATTTTAATCCAAACACTTAAAAAATCTTCAGTCAAAAAACTTCTTACTCTCGTAATTTTTAATTTTTTTCTTAGTTCATTACCTTTAGGATAGAGTATCGTCTGTTTTTGAGATATTTTTAATTTATTCTCTAGCTTAGTTAAATGTTCTCTTGTACTTTCTGTTGTTAGATTATAATGCTTTTGAGATTCAATCTCTCTTCTCATTTTCTCTATATTCAATTTTAATTGATTAAATGAAAAAAATTCCTTAAATTCCTTGCTGGGATAATAAGGTTTTTTTCTAAAACTATGTTTAAACCAATAAATTACTTGGAAAAATTGCAAAGGATGATATAACGGCTCAATTTTTTCCTCGAATTTGATAAATGAGTAAATTACTCTATAATCATATGGATGATTTCTCCCATCTTCTTTTAAAACTAGTGGACATATAATCTCACACTCTTCTAAAATATTGATATACGAATAAAATGTATCTTTCTCAATCGAATTAATAATCCGTATTTCTTCTGCCCAATTTACAAAATCTGCTTTTGTTAATAATTCTCTTTTAACAAATGGGCATAAATTTTCCCAAATATTGAATGCATTTTTCCATAACTTCATAAATCTAATCAATCATTTTTATCGTTAAATTTGTTCTGTAACAATCTCGAGATTAATTCTATTACCATATATTAATTTAAAACTTAAAAGTAACATTATTAAAAGACTAATGTTATCAAGTTTTAGAATGGAAACCCATCAGCAGTTTTTTGAGATTTAATGTCAAAAATTGATTTCTACATTAATTTTAGATGAAAATAATGATGATTTTAAAGGATTCAGACTGCAATCAGAACCCAGAACTGGTTTTTTAAAGAATCTAAAGGAAATATTTTTCCATTTAAATTATTCTTTTTTATTGCTTATACTTATGTAAAGTTAACCAAAATACTAGTAACTATATCAAAAAGGAGTTAAGATCTAAAATATAAATCATACTGGGAGAATTATGTTCTAAAAAATGTAAATAAAAACAATAGAAAAAAATAGTTCGAGTGTTAAGTATTTTGGATACGTAGGCTCAAAAGATTATAGTACTCCTGAAATAATTAACAAAATCCAAGAGAAAATTGAAAGCTCGAAAGATAAAAATGGAATTGGATCTTGTTTCGAAGTTTACCAGGTTAATAACTAGGATCAGAATATGGTTAAAAGTACCAATTGTAGTATTTTAAATAAAAACTTAAATATCAATCCATTTAATGGATAAACATGGATTCGAAAAAAAAAAAAGTTGATGAATTAAAAGGGAAAAAATTATGCTATTTATGCAATAAAGAAATGTACCTTGAATCTTTTCAACAATCTGAAAAAGGGATTGGATATCGCTGTTCAGAATGCAAACAAGTATTTTTTTACACTAAATTTGTATAGATTTAAAATCCATTCTAAATTGTAATAGTTTAAGTAGCTCATCACATAGTACCTATTCCCATTCTTTTCATTGTAGAAAGATGGGAAATACATAAAATTCAGTTTGCCTGCTGAATCTCAATCATTTGTCACGACTGATCAAGAAGGGAATGTTAAATCGTGGGGTTGTAAATATGACCAAAAAAAAACAATAATTCAAATATTGATTCTATGTTTGAGCAAACTCCAGAGATTATGGAACAGAAAACACCATTAGACTTTCCTAAGACTTTTTTAAAGAATTTTAAAGCAAATAAAATCTTTATACAGATTCTACAACACGTAAGATTTTTGCTTTTACAAAAAAAATATATATTATTGTTGTATTAATTAATGTTGAGCCTTAATAATCCAGAGAAATTACAAATAAAATTAAATAGAGTGATTTTATGGAAAATGAAAATTTTATAAATAAATTAATTTCAAAATGGGAAGATGACACTACAGAATTTAAATTATCCATAGAAAAAGATAAAGTTGGCAGAACTATATGTGCTTTTGCTAATGATTATAATAATTTAGATGTAGGTTATTTAGTTATAGGTGTAAATGAAAAAACTAGATGGATAGAAGGAGTAGAAATTGAAAATTGGGATGAAACTCAGAAATTATTAGCAAATATATGCAATTCCATTATTCCACCTGTCATTCCTCAGTTAACAAAGATTGAAATCAGGTCTGGAGAGATAGCCCTTTTAATTAAAGTCAATCGCTCAATGATGCGCCCTCATAGATACAGAGGAAAATGTTATGTTAGAGTCTTTTCTACGACTAGAACTGCAGAGTTCGGAGAGGAAAATCTATTAAAAACGAAAAGCACCGCTTCTTTCCTAACCTTCGATGCGTTAGCTAATATGCATGCCACCTACGATGATTTAGATGAAAAAAAAATAGTTGAACATTATAGAATGACCAGAGAAAATGAATTTTTATATAGAGGGGATCTACCAGATATTACAGAGGTTCTTAAAAGAGGCATGGATTTAAATCGTGATGTAGAAGGAAAATCTTATCCTACTAACTCAGCAATTTTAATGTTTGGAAAGGATCCTCAGAAATTTTTTTCTAATGCATATATTAATGCAATTCGTTTTGAAGGAGATAATAGGGGGGGTAGAATTTTTGAACGTATAGATATTAAAGGCACACTTGATTCAATGTTATCTAAATCATTATCTTATTTAAAACAATTTATGGCAACTGAAAGTAAAATAGAACCAGATACATTACTAAGAATTGATTTAAAGGAATATCCTGATATCGCTTTAAGAGAAGCGATAGCAAATGCAATAATTCACCGAGATTATCAAGATATTAATGGTCCTCCTATTGATTTATATATGTTCGATGATAGAATTGAGATTTCAAACTTTGGAGGATTACCAGGAGGATTAAAGTTAAAAGACCTAGGTACAGGGAAGCGCTATTTAAGAAATCCTACTCTAGCAACTTTTATGTATGAAAAAAAATGGATTGAAAAAGCTGGAACGGGAATCATTCGTATATATCATGAGATGAACAGAAATGAATCACCAGAGCCAAAATTTGAAGCTGATGATAAGTTTTTAAAAGTTATTCTGCCCTCAAATTCTCGATATAAAGCTTATCGATATATTGAAGATAGTAGAAAAGCAGCTTTTCGTGGTGATATTGAAAAAGCAAAAGGTTTACTAACAGAAGCAACTAATTGTTGTCCAGATTCAATTGAAGTATGGCTTGCTTTTGGTCAAATCTTTATGCAGAATGATGAGTTTAATGAAGCTAAACAGTGCTTTGAAAGAGCAAGAAATTTGCCAACTGATTCTGCAATGCCTCTACTTAGGTTAGCAGATCTTGAAATCCGTGAGAAAAGTAAGTATTACGAAAAACGGGTGAGAAGTCTCTTTAAAGAAGCAAGTAAATTAGAACCAAATAGCCCAATATTATTTCATAAATGGGGAGTTTTTGAAAACAATCAGCAAAATCTTAATAGAGCATCAGAATTATTTAAAAAATCAACTGTTCTTGATCCCAATAGTTCAGCATGCTGGCAAGCATGGGGTCAATCAGAAATACGAAGAGGGGAAGCTCAGTATGGGATTTCATTATTAGAAAAAGCCAAGACTGTTGCAGAAAAATCAAGCTCTAATGTATTATCTTGGATATATTGTGATATTGCATGGGGTTATCAAGTATTAAACAGTCCCGTTGAGTTAATAATTAAATACTATGAACTTGCTAAAGAAGCAAATTCCAATGATCAACACTCACTACGGAAATATGCGGCATTCTTAGAAAAAATTGGAAGAAAAGAAGCATCATACATGATAAGAAAAAGTTTAGGCAAAAGAAAAGTATGGAAAAGAAATACTGAAGATCTCAAAATATCTCATTACACTAAGAAATCAATTAACGATTTGAATGAAGGTGAAATTGTTGAAGGAAAGATAGTAGCCATTGTAAACTTTGGAGCTTTTGTTGATATCGGAGCGAATGAAAATGCCTTAATCCATATAAGTGAGATTTCTGATGATTATGTAGGTAATGTCCATGATTATCTAACTATAGGTGAAAAAAAGAGATTTAAAATAGTATATTTAAATTCATCTGAAAATAAAATTCAATTATCACTAAAACAATTGGTTATTTAAAAAAATATTTAATTTTTATTCACTTAAACAATTTGTCTTAATTGTTTTACCACTTTTTCTAATGCCTGTTTGATTTTTGAAATATTACAAAAATCATCAATAATATAATAATACCCCGCATCAATATCACTTTGAATATATCCCCATTGACATTTTATCGCCTTCATAATAAATAGCTCAGGTTTGTAATAAACCTCTTCACAGATTTCCTTAATTATAATATAATATTCTTCGGTTATTTTAACAGTGATATTTTGAGTTTTCATTTCTGATTTAGTATGAGATTCAATTTCCAGCGGCTTATAGTAATGTTAAAGACACTCCAAATAGAAAAGGAACGGGATGCCCTAGATGTAGTGATATATTCAATATTCTATGCATACATGTACATACAGCTATTAAATACATTGTTAGTAGTTTTTTATATGATATTGGTATAAAAAGTTATTCCGAAATATTGGTATCAAGAATATATGAAGATTTTAGTTGGAAAGATTGTATAATAGATTCTTTTCTTCTAAACATCAACTGTTATCTAGAAAATAGAATACTTAATTCTTCAAAACTTTTACATGAGCTTCGTTTAGAAGGGATAAATTTAAGAAATATTAAAGGGTTCTTATTTGACTATACTGCTGATGTTTCAGATAAAAATATAAGGTCAAAAATCAGAAAATATCAAAAAAAAGACATGCTTTTATTTATAGTCGGAACAAAATGGAAAAAAAATAATAAAGAACGAGTTATTAATACGATTTACAAGAATGTGAGGGTAATTAGACATGATTTATTTGCCGAATTAATTGGTTTTAAAGATGT
The DNA here is from genome assembly GCA_964486045.1 of uncultured archaeon. Classification (GTDB taxonomy): domain Archaea; phylum Asgardarchaeota; class Lokiarchaeia; order Sigyniarchaeales; family SOKP01; genus Loki-b32. The sequence continues at coordinate 26,703 of CAZALK010000005.1, read as the reverse complement.
ATTTTTAAATAAATTTAAACAGATGTGTAAAATATTTGATAATGATAATTTAGGTAATGATAGTTTAGAATATTTTTATAACTTCAAAGAAAAACTTCTTTCTGAATTTTTCAAAAAATCTGGAAGAGATTTATTTCGGAAAAAAGATTTAGAAATTATACTTAAATCTCTTAATATAGACTATTATTCTTTCTTTGGGATTTATTAGAATGTAAAAATTATTTATTTTTTATACTTCTCAATATCGTCATTGCAAGAAACTGAAATCTTAAAATCATCAAGTAATTCAGAATCTCCGTTTTTGGGCATTTTAATCTAAAACAGCATTAATTAAACAAAAGTTATTCAGTTTTAAATTGTTAATAAAATTTGAAAAATAATCATGATAAAATTGACTTTATTTCAAAATGAGGAATTGCTAAAAATAATCATTTTTTTAAATTATTGAGATGGTTAATTACACATTTAAAGAATTTAAAACAATCTTAAATAAGTTAAAGTTTCCCGATTCTTGGTTTTGGTGTAGATATACAATTAATCCATATTCTGGTTGTGAACACGCTTGTATTTATTGCGATGCCAGAAGTAATCGATATTATCTTCAAGAAGTTCAAGATTTTGAAAATGAGGTTATAATTAAGACATATGTTGATACAAAATTAGATTTGAGAATCAAAAGAGCGAGATCATTACTTCCAGATGTGGTAGCTATGGGTGGTGTAAACGATGCATATCAACCTGTAGAACTAAAAGCAAAAAATACCCAAAAAATCCTTAAAGTATTTGCTAAATACAAATTCCCTGTGTCTGTATCTACCAAATCTAATTTATTTACTCGAGATATTGATTTATTCAATAAAATCGCTACTGATACGTGGTTTACTATAGCGGTTTCAATTACTACAATGAATGAAGAATTGTCAAGATTTTTGGAACCTTTTTCATCAACACCTCAGGAAAGACTTGATGCTCTAAAAAAAGTTAAAGAAAATGCGCCCAATGTTCAAGTAGGAGTAAATTTAATGCCAGTCATACCTTATATATGCGATAGTAAAGAGAATATGGAGGAAATAGTTCGGAAATCAAAAGAAGTGGAAATAGATTTTATATTATTTGGAGGGTTAACCCTACGGGATTCTCAGAAAGACTTTTTTATAGAAAAGCTAAAAAATAGTAAATATAAAAATTTTATCCACCCATTATTGGATTTATATTCTGGGAATAAGAACATCTGGAGCGATTATTATAAGAAGTTAAATAAAAAGATTTTAGATCTTCATAAAAGATATAAAATATCAATTAGAACAAAAAGATGGATTCCTAATAAAGAGGACTATCGTAAGTGGAATTACAAAATTTCTGAAATGTTATTGAATAAAGTCTATCTCGATAATCTAAAAACAGGAAAAGCTAATAAAACATTGATGTGGCCTGGATTAAATTTAAATAACTTGGAAGAATCAATATTAGATGTTTACAAAAGAGGGGAGTTATCGAAATTACAAAATTTTAAACAGGGAGTGATTGATCTTGTTAAACCCTATTTAGATAAAACTAAAGAAGTAAAACAAAGAATAGGATTAGATAAATTTTTATGAATAATATTGAGAAAATTTCTGAGGAATTAAAGAAAGTTTTAAAGAAAAATGCCCCAGTGTTAACTGTTGAGCAGAAAACCTTCGTAGTATACCTAATAAACATAAAATTCTATGATTTGAATTTTAATTAATATTTTATTTCAAAGAAATTAGGAAAATTAATTTTAAGACTAATTTAATAAGTCTCGGAAATAATGAAGGTCCATATTTCCCAGATAATTAATTAAATCTTTTGTTTTATTCTTTGCTTCTTGATTTTCAGAATCAAGTAAAAGTTTTAAAATTAGTTTATATTTTTCTTGAAATAAAAGATATCCGTCATCAACAACTTGATTTTTAACAATCTTCTCCAAGCAATTAATTATATTTAGTGGAAATTCTCCTACGTAATCTACTAATGAATCTAAAACATCACTAAACAAACCAATAGAACCTCTAGTTAAATCTAGGGTTTCTTCAAGTCTTGAAATTGTCCACTTCTTATCGAAAATAGAGTTTTTAAACCAAAATAAGAAAAAAGTTAATTCTCTTTTATGTTTGTTGACATCATTTTTTTTAATATTAGATAACCTATCTTCCCATAATTCCATTAATCTCTTTAAAATCTCTTCAAACTCTTCAAAATCATTTAATTTAGAAAGGTTCTGCCCAATGAAAGCAATCGCTAATTTTAGAATATCATCAGGAGCTCTTAGAAAGAATATATTAACTAAGGAATTTTTTGATTTTAAATCTTCTATTCCATGAATATACAAACGCATTATTTCATTAGCTAACCTTTCAACGGAATAACTAAACAGTTTTACATCTAGTTTTTCATCATTTAGTAATTTTAACGCTCTATTGTAATGTTCTCTTAATATTTTAAATGAGATTTGATTAGTTGTATTACCATCAAGATATCCAGACCAAGCGACTTCCCAATATTCTTGTTTCTCGATTTCATTTGGAAAAATTGAATTAATGTGTTCACTAATCCATTTTTTATCTAGATAAATTAATTTATTCAAATTTAAACCATAAATATACCTAATAGTGTAAGAGGAGTCAATAGTATAATCAAGATGTTCCTCAAGAATCTTCTTTACATCCACATTTAATTTAGCTTTTGAAGGATCATCAAGAATGATATCATCAAAATTCTTTTTTGCATACCATAACCCATAATCAATAACAGCGTTCATAGCAATACCACGAACAGTATTCATTGCCATATCCTGTATCCTCCAATTTCCTTTAATATTACTCAATTCTTCTTCCAATGTGGGTTCCTTGTCACTAATAAGTGCATTGAGTATCTCCAAAATATCATTTTTGAAAGAAATTGGAATTGAGTTCTCAGTAGTTGTTAAACCATTTTCGATTAACCAGCCAATACTTGTCTTTATATCTCTGAGAGAATTTTCTTTATAAAATATCGGCTCTTCACTTATAATAACTTCTTTTTCTTAATTAACAATTAGTATGGCTTTAGATAAAGAAATTACTGCCTGCCATTCGAACTTATTCTTATTTTTAAGCGCATCTCTAAATCCATCAATGAAAAATGAGATGTATTTATGTAACACATCTGAATTTAAAAATTCCATAGAAATAGAAGTAAATTTATGTGGATTTGCTGCTATAACATCCCTTAAAATTCTTCCTAACCCAACTTTGGAAAATGCTAAAAAATCTTCGGTTTCTTGATAATCTTTAACATATTTCAAGATGTCTTGAACAGCCATTATTTCCATTTCCTCCTTATTAATGGGACTGATCGGTCCAATTTGAACTTTTTGTCGTTTATTAAATGGATTTGTTTTTTCAACTTCTGCATCTGATAACTTAAATTCCTTAATAAAATCTTTAGGTAAATATTTTTTTACAGGAGTTAGTTTCCTTCTACTCCAATACTGAATAAATGATTTTAAATCGTCTTTTGAGGGAGACCTCTTCCAATTTTTTTCAAAAGACTCTCTATATCCTTTAATATCGGGTCCTTCTTTGACCCAATTGAAATATCTCTGTTGGGATTCATCATTTGCTTTTAAAAAACAGTCTTCTAATAGTTTGAAGTACTCTAATATTTTGAAGAGTTCATTAAAATATAATTTATTCGAAATTGCTTCATTAATATATTGTTCAGACGATACGGGGAGGAATCTGATGGCATGTAATTCTATACGGCGAAATATTAAGTAATTATTTTCCCGCAAGATTTTGATCGCTTTATTAAAATCTGTCTTCTGCTCATTTCTAATAAATAATATTAAATCTCTAATTGCACTAACCAGGATATTTTTGGTATCTTTATTATAAGTATAATAGTCATGATCATCTACTAATCTCCGCCAATTAAGGGATAAATCATTGTCTCCTTTAATTGATACTTTTGTCTTCTCTAATTCTTTAATAATTATGATTACCAACATTTTTGATAAAATTCTTAAAGATAACAAGGGATCATACAGTTTTAACTCAGGAAACAATTCCTTTACTATCTCTCCATAAATATAGTCCTCAATGTTATACTTTATTTTATTGGACATATCTGTTTGAATATTATCTAAAGTTTGTTCTTCTCTAATGGCTAATATAGAAGTTACTAATTCAAATCCAATTTTAATTTCGTTTTCCTTAAACAATCTTTTAATATACTTTGTAATTTGTTTAGACAACGTAAAATTACCCGATTTAGCATTAGAAATCCATCGTTTAATTGCATTCTTCAATTTTAAAGATTCATTAATAGGAACTTTGAGCAACGCCTTAATAAATTCAACTTGAGCTCCTTCATGAGTTGTTCTTGATAATTTTTTAATAATCTCTACAACTTTTGCAGGCTTTTTATCAGCAATTTTAGCCAAATACAATGGTTCTACACTATATCACCTGCTTGAGGTGTTTTTTCAAAAAATTGATTCTCTATCAAAAGATCCAACCAATTAGGATGGTGTAAATTTTTAATAAAATATCGATAATGACTTTGCTTTTTCAATAAAGTTTTTACAATTTCCATATCCTGCTCTATAGGATTTTCGATATTTATTAAATGATCAAGTTCTTCAATCGTATCGTAAACAGGTCCGAGTAGTGAAGAAAGAATATATTCTAACTTTAATAGGTTATTCTTAAAATCTTCCTCTTGTGCGATTAAACCGTGATGACAAAGCTTTACGAAATGTAGATGAAGGTCATGCCATTGTCTAACAATAGCTTCTTTATCAACTCCACCTAACTCATCATATTGGTTTATTAATTGTTTCATCTTTTCTTTATGTTTTCCATTTGTTTCAGTTGATATTTCTATATGAGCTGTCATATTCTTAACCAATTCTCTCAAAGAATGCGCGCTTTGATGGATTCTTTCTGGATTTGACTCATCATTAAGAACCTTCAAAGCACCAATATACATGTTTGCTAAATTTTTTGTACTAAATGATTGCTCTATTAAACCTCTAATTATTTCTTTTTGTCTCTGGTTAATCTTCAAATCCTTAGAAATATTTGTATCTTTATTTTCCATTAAAATCACCAATTTAAATTCCTGTATGCTTTTTTTACTTTATTGTTAAAGAGGGAATAGAATTAGTGATAAATACAGATTTTTAATACTACTTACGAAATCACAACATTTCTTTTTTAGGAGGGGGCACCACAGAGGAGGGAGAAACTAATTATAGGAATAAATAGGGAAAAAGATATATTTCTAGTGCATCTATTATAGGATAGGTCAAAATTTAATGAAAGACACTTGAATAAATCATATGAATGATAATTGGGAAAAGGAAGGACTTAAATATTTGGAAAAAATATTTGGGAAAGTCCTATCTTTAGAAGAACTTGAAAAGAATTTAGAACAAATTACAAATAAAAAGTCAAAGCTTTCCTTTTTCAAAAATCTAATAAATTTAGTAGGGATTTCTGTAAAGATCGGTGAGGATATTGAACAAAATGTCCGATTGGATATGCCCCCTAAAAATTTTTTTAAAAAATATTTAAAGACGATTTTCCAATCTTTTAAAAATAATCCTGATATAATACAGCAACTTGAAGATATCTGGAAGAATTTTGAGCAAATTTTCCAATCTGTAGATTTTCGTAAAGAATTACTTTCTTTTTCTACGGGTAATGAGTTTGAAGACTTATTAAAAAAAAGGTTTCTCTATGAGTTGCAGAGAGCAGAGAAAGTAAATAAAAATGCGGTAGTAAAATCATTTAAATTAGCACTAAAATATGTAGAACGCCAACAACAGCCAGATACATTATTTATTAAATCTAGTTATAATAAACTTGGGCTCCAACTTGAAAATTTTAAAACTGATACAACAATAAACCTTATTGAAAGTTTTTTAAAGATTATTTTTACTAAAAAGCAAGAGTTATTCAGGCTCTCCGATGATGATCTTGTTGACTATATGAATGAATTTGTGAGCAGATTTGGGAGAGCCATTGAACCTTATTTAAAGGCGATCATTGTTTCCATTTATAATCTCCAAAAGATATACCAAAATAGAGATTTTGATGATTTTGAGAAAGGTTTTGGTTATTATCTTAGTCCACGCAACTCTTTACAAATTGATCGTTCTGAAAAAGAAAATTACATTGATTATAGAAATGCAATTAACCATGTAAGGGGATTTGATGTATTATATGATCGAAAGTTACAAGAAATAACGCTCAAATTCAACTTAAAACGGGAAACAAAAGGAAGAGTATATTGGGGCAAGACCGTGGAAATGGGATTGAAAGAATTTGAAACGCTATTCCGGGATTTCCGAAAATTTCAGAACTCCTTTTTCACTTTCTATGAAGTTTATATCAAATCCATTGATAAAGACTATGAATATCAAATTTCCCCTTTTAAAGATGTCTTTAGTTAGTAAATTAATTAATTTTAGCGCTAACTAATGAGGAGGGCACCATGGGGGAGGGAATAAAAAATAGAAAAAATCAATAAATTCATTGTCTATAAGGATTTTTTATTATCAAAACAGTTTTATTACAAAATTATAATGATAAGTTTTTTTGCTAAATTTAAGAGTGAATAATTAATGTCTAATTTTTTTGAGAATTTAATGCATCGCTTTGAAGATGACCTAAATAAGGAAACAAGAAAACAAATAAAATTAAGATATGGAGAAGCTATTAAAAAAGCTGAGCTTAAAAGTACAAAAGAAATTTTTGATAGTCTTTGTGATAAATATCAGAATTTATTACTACTTCCTATAAGTGATGATTTAAAGGATATTATTGTTGACTCTTTTGCTCTGATAATTAGAAGCCGAAAAGATAAAACGAGTGATTAATTTTCATATAATATAAACACTAAACAAGTGTTTGCTTTATATATTACCATCTATAACTTATACATTGGAGCATTTTATGCTAACGTAGAAAAGGGGGTGACAAGCGTACATTTCTAATAGGCGAAATTGTTATTAAATCTTTAGTTTTGAAAGGAATTTTTTTTCATAATCAATCATATCCATAATCAATAAACCAACTGTTTCTGAAATTTTACCTTATGATTCATTATTTGTACCATTCTCTTACTTCTTCTATATAAATAAATTTAATAATCCTAATAAAAATCAGGTTGATTTATTAAGAAAATATTTTTGGAATACATCTTTAACCTATAGGTTTAGTAGCGCTACTACCTCAAAACTTAAGAGTGATGCTGAAAGAATTGATTTAATTCTTAATAATAAAAAACCCTCTTATGATAAAAAAGTTCATTTAGATAAAGATGAATTAAAACAATTAAATTTTAGCACGGGTAATAGTTTTTGCAAAGCTATACTATGTCTTTATGCTCAACAAGTGCCAGAATCATTTAAACATGGAACAAAAGTTTCACTTGGTAATGACTATTTACGTAGATCTAATAGTCGTAATTATCATCATTTTTTTCCTAAAAATTATCTAGAAAATAAAGGTATAGGGAATAAAAATTCTATAATAAACATAACATATATTAATCAAAATGAAAATATAAAGGATATTAGAGATAACGCGCCTTCAATATATATGAAGGAGTTTACTATGACAAATTCTGCTTTAGAAGAATCAATGAAGACACATTTAATTGATGATTTGACAGATTTTGGTGTTTGGACTGACGATTATGAAAAATTTTTGAATAGAAGGGTTAAAAGAGTAACAGATGAATTATCAAAGCGATTAACTATATAATAGAATAAAAATCCTATTTTCTTAGCTTTTTTTAATTAAAAACCCAAAAAAATTCCTTATGATGAGTTTAAGTTCATATTTTCTATTTAAACCTTTTTAATTTTACCAAATAGGTTTCTAGATCAATTTTATGTAAATAATATTTAATTATCACCTTGAAATATAAGTTCATCCGAATGAATAATACACACTTTTAATTGATATGTATTTAGACTTTAAAAAATGGGTTTTCAAAGTCTTCATTCTTGGTTGATAATTATCATTAAATTTAAATTTTAAAAACATAGATTTTTAATAATGGAAAAGCAACAAAAAGAAGCATTTAAGATAGTAATTCCAAAATTTATACCCACAATGGAGAATAAGGAGAAATTAAGCAATAGTTTCATATCTAAAATAAAAAATGAGATAAAAAAGGAATTACCCCATCCAAATGTGAGTATCTATAAGAAAGATATCATGAAATTTATTTTAATTCATCAAATTGAACAAAGAACAATAAAAAATAAAGAAGAATTTGATAAATATTATTCAAAATATGGATTTATTACTAATAATTTAGAGAAATTTGAGATAGATACAATTTCAGACTCATATTTCAGCAATGAGTTTGATATTGATGATGATCTAGCATTTTATAATCATGAATATGTGCAAAACCATTATTTAAAAGATGATCCTGATTGGTTTTTGCAAATTGATTTAAAAGAAGATCCTTTTCCTTCTCAAGATGGATTATATTTAATCTCTAAAGAAAACTATGAAACGATAGTGTTGAAAACTCAAATTTATAACAAATACATAGAGATTCTGGAACAAAACCCTAAATGGATTTTAAACAAGTCTATTGTAATATACGGTGATTTTGGGTGTGGAAAAACGACGTTTTTTGATTATTTGGGTTATAATTTGTTATTGAATAATATCCAACCAATTAGAATAATTTTAAATGCAAAATCCTCCCTGCCCTCTTTACATCAAGATTTTAGTGAATCACTATTTAATGAATTAGCTAGCTACATATCAAAATATTCAACAGATCCAAGAGGAAATATAAGCAAATTTAGTAAATATAGCATTTTATCTCTGTTTGAAAGAGTTAAAAGTGATAGAAAACAACAAGGTTTTGTCATTTTTTTAGATGGTTTGCATAAGTCTCAAGATCACAAGAGTACAGCTTTAAATTTTCTAATTGAATTGCAAAATATACTTGAGTTTTATCGGAGGAACGAGATTTCCTTAACAATTTTTATTGCCGGATCATTAGAATGGCGAGATAAAATAAATAATAGTAAGAAATTTTCTGGTTCGATATTTACATTAGAAAAAATGGATACATTGAATATAAAACAGGCGCATGAAATGCTAAAAAGGAGATTTGCTGTATTTTCAGAAATGAAGGGGAGACAATTTATTAAATATAACGAAATAGAACTGTTAATAACCTCAATTGAAAGAACTCTAGCAACCGATGTAAATTTCAGAATATTGATAAAATTTTTTCTCCAAAATGGTTTCATTTTTAAAAATAGAATAAAGCTTAAACCATTTATGGAAGAAGATGTCTTGAACAATATATTTGAAGCAATAAAGAATAATAAAATCTTATATAATAATCTAGTTCAAATTAAAAAAGAATTTCAAAATGAAAAGCCTAAACTATTAAAAATTCTTAAAACTGTCTCTACAACGTATGATATGGGATACTTCTTTGAAGACCATGTATTCTATCATAAAAATTCTCAATGCTTTAATTATTTACAGAAAATAAATATTATTGTTAAGAGCGAAAAATATAAGAAAAATGATATAAAACCCTATGCTTTACACCCAGCTATTTATAAAACTTTTAATGAGATTGAAAATAAAGTAAAATTTCGCCCAATTCATTATTTTGAGCTGTTATTTGCTGAAGAGCAACAACCAGTAAGTCCTGAAGCAGAATATATCAATATATTAAATACAATAAAACGCTTTAAAGAAAATAATCCTGAAATTGAAGACCAGATTGAAAAACTAATTGTTTTAACGCAGAAGGATTATTTCGCACTTATTAATAAGATCGAAACCACATCCAATTTTTACATTTCTGAAAATGTAGTCGAAGAAATGAATAAAATTATAGAAAAATTATTAACGTTCTTGTATGCACTTTCTAAAGAACCCTTAAGGTTTAATAGCCAATCTTTACTTTTTAAAATTTTTAAATATACATGGTTAGATAATCGAGTTTTAACGCAATTTTTTAATTGGACAGAGAGATGGAACCCAAATGTTAATGATAAGAAAATTAATACACAATTTTTAAAGCTATTTATCGATGCTTATGAGTCATTAGTTTTTAAAATTGGCAAGCATATACTATACAATAAAATTCTGATTATTGGATCAAAAAATCTGAACAATAACGAAAAAATTGCTTTGAATTCCGCCAGAGCACTCTACTCGGAGAAACGGTACAAAAATTCTATAGAAAAATGCCATGATTTGATTGAAACAACCCTTAGGGAGTTTATTTACAATATTTTGTTTATAAAATATGAAAATAATTGGGAGGAATATTTACCCAAAAAAACACAGATTTATATTAGGAAAATAAAGCAAAAAGAAGTTATTCAATACGGGAATTTATTATCTAGTGCAGGTAACTCTCTTTATTATCTTACTAGGAGTGCTTATTCTAGTATTATTGATGATAATTATCTTTGGAAAAATTCTTTTTCCATTCTTTTTGGTAAGGCTTACCGTTCTTTAATTAAGGAGACATTGGAAAATTTTGCTAATTTAGGTCATTTAGATAAGCATAATAGAGAAGATAAGGAAATTGGGAAAATTGCATTATTGGTAGAACAAAATATATCTAAAACTAAGGAAATTGTTGAAAAAATAAACAAATCATATATTAATATGTTGAATCTTGATGCTATAATAATTAATGATTCGGAATTAATTCCACGATTTCATTCTCAAGAGAAAACTGATAAACTCTGCCCAATCTCCTTTAGTGATAATGAATGCGAAGAAATATTAAAAATTATCAACACAACAAATGGTAATAAAGAGAATTTGTTTGAAAAATTTATAAAGATATCCGATATTAACCAAATTCAAGAAACTTTTTCAATATCGTATCGCAAATTCATTGCATCAATAATCAAATTAATTCAAAATAATATAATTCAGATTGAAGATCATTATGGATCAAATGTAATCTTCAAAGTTTTAAAAAAATAGACTTATATATTGAGCCAATTTTTTTATAGAAAATTCAATTCCTTCAAGAGTAGTTATAAAAATGAAAAAAATAAAAATAAAAACTATGAAGAAGAGGAAAGAAATCAGCAATGGGACTAAACCAATAGCTTTTGAAAAGATAAACATTAAAGAAGCTAAAGTTAAGTTTCACAATATATTTCTTTGTTATCCCTTTAATCCTCTAAAAGTGGATTTTCATAAAATTCCTTGGATCGGTGGAGAGAGTTATGGCTTAGAATATCCATTCTGTGGATTAATAGAAAAAAGTCACAGAGAAGGATTTATCATATATTCGGATTGGTTAAATAGTATTGGTAGAAGAAGAAGTGGTTTTTATAGAGATGATACACATGGGATTAGAGAGAAAGTAATAAAGCATTTGGAAGAACTCGTAACTAATGTCAATTATAAAAAACAGGAACGTAAATACGTGGTTAATAATCAGTTTAAAGAATTAAACTCTTGGTTAAATAAAATGTATACCAAAATCCATAAAATGGACGGAATCGGAGGATGGGATGCTGGTTATATTGCACAAATTAACCGAAAAGAAAATATAATAGAAGCCTATAAGCAGTATAGAAAAACAAAAGAAAAACGATTAAAAAATGTGATTGATAAATACAAAAATGAGTTAGAGAAATTAGGCCCACCACCCATACCATTATTTAAACCTATCCGAAAACAGATACAAATTAACACAAATTTATTTTCAATTAGAAGAAGCAAATATAGAAGAGTTCCAAAAAATCTCTCAGAACGTGGTAGGTTGATCAATAAATTAGAAAGATATGAATATAATGAAAAGGATGTTAATCAGAAGGCTCAAATTGAAATTCCATTAAGATCATCTTTTCAGAAAACTTTTTTTATCTACCATACAGATTTTACTAAAGAAAACATATTTACTTCAAAAGAATTCGAAGATCAAATAAATGAGATCTTTAGATTACTTGGTAATGAATGGATGACTTTAGTTAATGGAAAATTAATGTTGTTGGGCAATACTTTAGAAGAAATTGAAGAAAAAATCACCTTTAAAACTCTAGAAGAATATACGAGAGTTACAAAAAACTTAAGAAAAGCGCAAAAGAACTTAAAAGATGCTGATTGGAATGATGTTCCATTTTATAGTTGTAAAGCGATTGAAGGATTTTATAATGCTCTCTTAAAGAGCAAAAAGGAGTATGAGGATAAAAATCTCTCTCAATTAACTAGTATTATTAGAAGTCAAGAAGATAAGCTGTTTAGAGAATCAGTAAAAGGTGTCAAAGGTGGAATCGACCATCTAATATTATCTGCTCTAAATCTAGTGGGCTCTATACGTAATAGAAGGGATTCTGGCCATGACAACATAACAGGCGTACCAGAGAGGGAAGCTAAGATGAGTTATAGTTTCACCTTACTTCTTTTAAGAACACTTCAAGGATTTAAGTCTTGAATTCAATTTTTCTAGAAATTTTGTTACGCCCTAAGAGAGTACATAGAAGACGAATGCAATAGAATTAACGCTGTATACAACACAATAGTAGAAGATTAAGAAATAATTTCTTAATTTAATTTATATAGTTGCAAAAATATAGATCTACCCGATGATAAGGAAAAAATTAGATACTATAACCGAAGAAGATATTGAAGATTTAATAGTAAGTGAAGAATTGGAAAGTAAGACTATTGAATACAAAAGTGAACTCCCATCTAATACTTATGAATCTAAAAAGAAATTTTTAGCAAGTGTTGTCTCATTTATTAATACTATTGGTGGGGATCTAATTTTTGGAATTCAAGAAGATCGCTCTACTGGTAAACCTTCTTCACATGAAGGGATATCATTATCTAATGCTGAACAGGAAGTTTTAAGACTAGAGCAGATGATACGAAATGGTATAGAGCCTATTCAGCCTTCCTCTGTTTATAGGACAAAGATCCCCTCTGATTATCGTAAGTGGAATTACAAAATTTCCGAGTTGTTAGTCAATAAAGAATATACGGAATCCCTGAAGACTGGAAAACATAACAGAAATATGATGTGGGCAGGATTAAACTTGAATAATTTAGAAGAATCAATCATGGATGTTTACAAAAGAGGAGAGTTATCTAAATTACAAAATTTTAAGCAGGAAGTTATTGATCTTGTTAAACCCTATTTAGATAAAACTGAAGATGTAAAACAAAGAATAGGATTAGATAAATTTTTATGAATAATGTTGAAAAAATTTCTAAGGAATTAAAAAAAATCTTAAAAAAAAATACCCCAGTGTTAACTGATGCGCAGGAAACAAGAATTTATAAGATTTTAAATCCAGATATACAAGATTATGTTATTTATGGGATAAAATTTGCATTACTTGAGCAAAAAGTAAAATCTACTTTTAATGCGTTTAGTTGCTCTTATGAAGAAGCAATTGAAATATTCAAAATATTGATAAGAACTAATATAGAAGAAGAAAAGTTTGCTGGTCTTCATTTCTTAAACAATTTTAAAAAACTATTTTCGAGTGAAACTATTGATTTATTTCGAAATGAATACGCTCAATACTGCCATACCTGGAGTCTCTGTGATAGCACTTGCGTTAGAGTATTAGGACCTTTTTTAGGTAAAAAAGGAAATGAATCTCTTGCAAAAAAAACCGTCGATGAGTGGTCTAACTCTGAAAGCATGTGGATTCGACGTGCTTCCATGGTAATACTCCTTAAACTTACAATGATAAAGAAAGATTTTGATGAGAGTTATGTATTTGAAATTGTAGAAAAAATGCTTAAATATCGAGGACAGCCCTATATCGAAAAAGGAATAGGATGGTTACTTAAGACATGCTCAAAATATAAGCCTGAAATAATTTATAACTACTTAATGAAAAATAAAGGAATCTTCCCACGTTTAATATTAAGATATGCAAGTGAAAAATTACCAAAAGATAAAAGAGCACAAATATTAAAGAAATAAAAAACTTAGACAGATATTATTAATTCTAAAATTCAGGATGCTTAAAGTATGTCAAAAGATAATAAGGATCTGGTATCAACTATTAAAAATTTATTAGAAAAGTTCAACAAATCTGAACTTGTATTAGATGAAATAGAAGGATGGAACGGAATTATCCAATTTGATTTGAATGAAGATAATTATTTTTATATTTTCAATTCGGGTCTAAAATTAGAATATATTGAGGGGAAAGCAGAGGATTCAGACTTTACCTTAAAAATAACCCATAATTTAGCTAAAAAATTATTTTCTGGAAAATTAGACATTCGAAGTTTCTTTAATGCTTTAACATCAAAAGAAATAGAATACCAGGGAGACAGCTCTCATTTTATGAAATTTACGGTATTGCTTGAGTTTCTTGAGGAGATTGATAATAAAGAATTAAAAAATGGAAAAGAAGAATGGAGCGTAGAAGCACCCGAGCTTCATGGAATGAGATCAGATCTTCTAGATCAAGCAGCTAAAAAATTTAAAGAAATTGATATAAATCGCAATAGTCTTGTGGTAATTCGACATGGAGTATTAGTTTATGAAGAATATTTTGGTCAGCGCAGTTATGAAGCACGTATGCAATGGCATTATGATATTGCCTCAGTTACCAAAACTATAGCATCACTGGTTGTTGGAGTTGCTGTAACTAAAGGATTATTTAGTGTTGATGATCTTATTACTGATTGGGTTTCTAATCCTGTAAAAGGAATCGTAACAGGTTCAAAAATTAAACATTTATTAACTCATACCTCTGAAACCGACCCCGCAGGAACAAATTTCAAATATAATAGTGAAGATGAAGTGAATACTCTTGGTAAAATCATAACAATAGCATCTGGAATACCTTCAAAAGAATTTGCACAAATTAATCTCTTCCAACCCCTAGGTGTCCATAATTACTCTTGGGGTGAAGGAGTAGCTAATATGACTGATCTTCCTATCGGATATGGATTGAAGATTTCCTCAAGAGATGCAGCAAAGCTGGGACAATTATTTCTAAACAAAGGCAGATGGGATGGTAAACAAATTATATCAGAACAATATTTAAGCGAAATGATAAAACCTAGCTTCCTTAGTGCTAATAGTGGTTATGGATATCTTGTGTGGCTAAACAATTCTTTAGGGAAATGGAACCGCCCGTTCAAAAATGGTACGGGAAGAATGATACCTAACGCACCCGAAGATATGTTTATGGCAACTGGCTTTTATGGTAGATTTATTTTTGTGATTCCAAGTTTGGATATCGTTATTGTCACCTTTGGAAAAAAGTTCGTAATGGAAAGCCTTGATACAGCAAGAGAATTTTATAATGCTATTGCTCCAGCACTACCTTCTTAAAGAAAGATATGAGTGTGTGATCCTATGAAATACAAGGCTATTATTTTTGATCTATTTGGTACACTTGTCGATAGTTATTCAGTTCAAGGATATAATAGATTGTTAATAGATATGACTTCAGCTCTTGAATTACCTGGTGAAGATTTTTCAAAGCTTTGGACAAAACTTTGGCGTGATACAACCTACGAGCGTGGGATTGGGATTTTTAAAACCACCGAAGAAAGTATAGGATATATTTGTAATAAACTAAAAGTATCTGTAAGAGACGAAAACATTAGGAAATGTGAACAGATCCGACTAGAAACCACACGCAAAGGTTTAACTCCTAAAAATGGAGCCGTTGATATTTTAAAAAGCTTAAGAGGATTAGGATACAAAATTGGATTAATTACAAATTGTTCTGCCGAAGTACCTTCCTTCTGGAAAAATACTAAATTTTCTCCATTATTTGACGTTACTGTATTCTCTGCTTCAGTAGGTTTGAAAAAACCCGACGCACAAATATATAATCTAGCATGTGAACAATTGGGAATCAAACCAAATGAATGCCTTTACTTTGGAGATGGTGATAGTAATGAACTATCGGGAGCTTCAGAGTTAGGTATGGACGCTGTTATGATTCGTGATCCTAACGAGTTAGATCCCTATCGTTTAGTTGAAGTTGAATGGGATGGTCAGAAAATTGAAAATTTCGCGGAGATTATTGATTTGATCTAATATAATATATAGATTACAACTCTCCCCAAAGGGAAACATCGATACTGAAAATCTTAAATAGTGTAGTTTACTAATGCCTTTTAATTAAAATATGTTTTCTTTTTTGTAAATCATACCATAATTATTTAGAGAAAATGCCCGATTCAAGTAAGAAGAGTTACTTTCCAATTTACTCATTTTATTCAATTTATTCCTTAATTAAACAAATATTTTATAGGTTTTTCCCTTGATTTATGTCTATTTTTGCATAAGAATCAAAAGAGGTGAGTGATTAAACTTGCAAAAGATAATTTTTATTGTATTATCATATCTCATTAGTATATAAAACTTATTTGATGTGTCAGATTTTGCACATAAATTAAATCTTTTTCCCCAAGATTTAAATATGGATTGATGATCATTTATCTTCTATCTTAGTTTTTTTTTATATAACAAAGGAACTATAAGACTTATCTAATATTTAGTGATCTTAAGCCATGTCAAGAGTAGAGCAGGCAGTTTCTTGTTTTCAAGATGGATTTAATTGTAGCCAGTCAATTCTCTCTTCTTTTTCTGTTGAATTTGGATTAAACCGAGATATCGCCTTAAAACTTGCAACTGGAACTGGAGGTGGGACGGGACTTTTAGGAAAAACATGTGGAGCAGTTACTGGAGCGTTAATGGTTATTGGATTAAAATATGGAAAAGATTCAATCGAGGATGATGCCGCTGCCGAAAAAACTTCCAGTCTAGTTCAAAAATTTGTCAAAGAATTTACAGAAATTAACGGATCAAGCACCTGTGATGACTTACTTGATTGTGATATTAGTACTCCTGAAGGATTAAATTCTGCAAGTGAAAATAATTTATTTACCACTTTATGTCCCAATTTCATAAGAACTTCAGCAGAAATTCTAGAAAAAATTCTATAAAATCAACCAGAAATCAAATTCTCTCTATTAATGCAAAAATAATTTCGATAACGCTAATGAGTATATGCCCTTGTATATCTTTATATTTTATCAATCCATGAGCAACTTTATTTCTTAAATTAAGACCAGTTTTATCAGCTAAATTCTAAATCCATCGACCGTATAAAAATTGATGAAAACCTTATCCTTATTAACCCGATTGAATCATTTTTGATATGCTATGTCATTAAAGGACAATCTTACTCCGCACTTAAGAAACTGAATAGTTTTTCCGAAACCATAAGAAATAGGCCAGAGATTTGGGACTCCCTCCAGAAGTCAATCAAGACCAGTGAAATGCTAGATCTGAATAATCCCCCCTCACTCGGTACTGCTGTAAATGAGATTTTTTTTCATTAAATTTTTACATCTTAATACTTTTTTTCACTTTCTTATTTTCACATTTAAGGACTAAAAATATTTTTATGAGATTCTATACTTTATTTTGTATCTTATTGATGATAATAATTATAAATTTGTCAAAAATAAGTTAAAACATAGGAAACTCGCCAAGATGGCCAAGGTGGCGTAGCCCGGGAAGCTTTACTGCGATTATAACGCAATATGCCCCGTCCGCACTAGACTGAAGCGTTTGATTTATATAATACAGACTTCAGTTATCTAGGTATCGTGAGTTCAAATCTCACCCTTGGCATTTATTCAATTCTTAATAACTCATAAAGTTTTTAGTTTTTCTTAGAATGCAAATCCTCTTTTATCTTTTTTTATGAAATCTTGAAGCATTTCGTTTTTCTCTTATATAAACTCCCAAAATTCATTATATAATCTTTGAATTGGTTTATCTATCTCTTCTGATATAACAATACATCTTGTTATTGAGTATTAACGGAAGGAAGAAAAATAGTAAATCTATATGCGAGTGGAGAAAAAAAGTCTAAATTCATGAGTTAAGCTAAATTCGAATAAAATCCTTCACTTTATTCAATTTTTTTACAACTGCTTCTGTTATCGAAGATAATTCATCATAATTTTGATGCCCGTTGGCAATTAATACGTGATTACAGCCACAATCTTGTGAAACTTCGAAATCATGGCTTGTATCACCAATGAACCATGTTTTTTTCCGGTCCAAATTAAAATTTTCGATAAAATTTTTTGCAACAATGGTTTTACTATCAGCAAAATTATTTGACAACCCTATTATTGAATGGAAAAAGCCCTGTATTTCTTTATCTCGCACAGATTTGGTTAAAATTCCTTGTTCCATAGCGGATATTATCGTTTGCTTGTAACCCAAATGGGAAAAATAGTGCAAATTTTCTTTTACACCGGGAAAAAGTTGGCAATATGGTAATCTGGAATTATATTCTAACATAAATTCCTCAGCGATCTTCTTAAAATTTTCTATAGACGTATCAAAACCTAATTTGTTATAGTAATTTTGAACTGGAAACGTGAATATTTTCTTATAGGATTCTTTAGAAATAGTTTTTTTATTATATTTTGACAATAAAGCATTGATCGAATCAATACAGATATCAACATTATCTAAGAGTGTACCGTTCCAATCCCAAATAATATTAAAATTGTCTATCATTACATTTTTTTATTCCGATTTTATAATTAGACAGCTAGAATAATTTTCTGAAAACCGATAATTCTTTAATAAGTGGGGTTTTCAAATTAAATATTTTTATTAAATCCATAACATCGGAAAACCAATAATTAATTTTAAGAAAATCTTAAGGGAGAAAGTTTTTTCTTCTTACATCACGTTTTATAAACTCTTGAAATTGGGCATTATCATCATCAATGAATTCCCAAAATTCATCATACAATTCTTGAATTGATTTAAAATTCTTACTTGATTTATTTTGAATCTTTTGTTTTTGAGATTTCTTGTTATTGCCTTTATTCCCTTTCGGATTATATTCAAGATAGTTACCTTCTAAGATTAAATTTTCAAATAACTCTTTATCGTCTTTAATATGATTTTTAGGTTTTTGTTTATGTTCTGTTTTGGTTTTTTCAAATTCAAAATCTACTCTTTGATACCCCCTTACCATAAAATTTTTATCGACAAACGCTTGAAATTGGTGTTCACATACTAAATCTCTAGCAATTGACATAGTGGTTAAGCCCTTTGCTTTATTGACTATTGATTTAGGAACCTCTAATTTTTTTTCTGATTTACAAACTGGACAGATAAACTGAACTTTGGAATTATTAGTTGGAGTGGTGATTTCAGGAGTATGAGTAAGTTTAGTAACTGCCATAATAATATCCTCTTTTTATACTCAAAAATTAAACATAAAAACTCCTATATAAATTACAACAGACCGAAGGGATAAGTAAAACACAAATTTCAAAGAATTTTCAAAACTAGATATTATTTAGTATTAAGAGAATCAAGTTTTAAATTCATATTAGTTTCATCTAATTCAAAATTAATCATAAAATTTGATACTAATTCGCTTTCAATCTTAAAAACATGTTTACCTTCTATTAGATTTTCTAAAATAGTTGCATCAAGTTTAACTAATATGCTAACAATATCACCTAAACCAATTATTCTGCCACTAAATTTACCTTCAAGAATATCATCCAAATTAAATGATTCTCCCTTATGATAAATTGTAAATTGGGTTTTTAGCTTTTCAATATCAACTGACTCTTTTGGAATGTTAATTTGATTATCATCCAAATACAGTGTGACATAATCGGACAAATCAAAATTATTTATATCAATACTTCTTAAATCAAAATCTCCTACTTTGATATTTTTGGGAACTGAAAAAGGGATTAGTAAATTAATTACTTTTATTTGTAAAGAATCTGCTTTTCCATCTCCTGTTGTATCTATTGTAAATACACTTTTTTTAGGAGGAAAAAGCTTTTTAATTAAAACCTTAAAGGCTGATAAATCAAATTTGATATTCTATACACCACTTTTTTAACCTTAACCTTTTGAATTTAGAGTATCTTATTAAAGGTTTTATTTTAGGTTATATTGTAATTTCAGATATCTTTACAGGACGATTTTCCTCATATGATCTTTGAACTGCAGATGCAATTATCGCATTTATTAAACCATCTTCTCCATTTGGAGATGGCTCTTCATTGTTGCGCATGCATTCGGAGAAAGAATGTAATTCGGCGGCATAAGACTCCATATATCTCTCTAAAAAGAAGTATGGTATGTTATCTTCTCTTGTCTTTTCAGCGGTATATAGACGCACTGTATTAGACGGTTCATTATCGGCTACAGCACATCCCTTTGACCCAAAAACCTCAACTCTTTGGTCATATCCATATACTGCTTGACGAGAATTATCAATCACACCAATAGCACCATTTTTTAGTTTTAAAATAACAACAGCAGTATCAATATCTCCTGCTTTTTCAATTTCTGGGTCAATAAGAGCTGCTCCAGTGGCATATACCTCTTCAACTTCACTTCCTGCCTGAAAACAGACCATATCCCAGTCATGAATTGTCATATCAAAAAACATTCCTCCCGAACCTTTAATATATTCGATTGGAGGGAGAGCAGGATCTCGAGAAGTAATTTTAATAATTTGAGGGATTCCGATTTGACCTGAAGCCACGATCTCTCTAACCCTTTTAAAATTTTTGTCAAATCTTCGATTAAATCCAATCATTAGTTTAATTTTTTCATTTTTAACGATCCCAAGAGTTTCTCTAATAAGCTTTATATCAGTATCGATTGGTTTTTCACAAAAAACGTCTTTTTTCATGTGGGCAGCTCTTTGAATGAATCTAACGTGGGTGTCTGTAGACGAGGCAATTACTACTGCATCTATTTCAGCATCATTAAAAATATCATTAACGTCTTGAGTAAGTAAAGGGACGTCTAACTTATTAGCCCATCGTTCCATTTGATCATCTATATTAATATCTGCTACTAATTTTAACTTTAAATCAGGAATATTTCGTAGAATATTTTCTATATGGATTTTTCCCATTCTACCTGCTCCAATAACCCCAATCGTATAAATCTTTGCCATATTGCTTCACATATTAGCCTTTCTTTATTTGAATTTAGAATGTTAGAAAAGAAAATTCATTCTATAATCTTAAATGTAGAAACTTTTTTAAAGTGAAAGATCAAATATTTAATCACATTTAATTTTAGTATTTCAACTTAAAAAAAGATAATTTAGAATAAAACTCTAGAAAAAATGAGTAATGATTTTATGAAAGCAGAAGAAAATAGTAAAATCTCATTAGGAAAGAAGCTAGCCTTTGCTTCTGGAGAAGTTGGAGATAACATGGCGTTAAATACTTTTACATTTCTAATTTTTACATTTTACTTTACTGTAGTAAAGATACCTACACATTTAATGATTTTAGGTTTTATCCTTTGGGCTCTCTGGAATGCCTTCAATGATCCATTAATTGGTTATCTCTCAGATAAAACCAAAACTCGATGGGGACGAAGGATTCCATGGATGATTGGAGCAACAATCCCACTCGGAGTTCTAATGATATTATTATTTACTCCACCATCAACTTTTATTACTCCACCAACCTCAACATTTATTTATTTCTTCATCATATTGATACTTTTTGATATATCATATACTTCATTTAATTTGAATTATAATGCCCTTTTCAGTGAAATGTTCGTTGAAATGAGAGAACGTAGTTCAATCGGAAGAATACGCATCATTTTTGTGTTACTTGCCACAATGTTCGCTCTGGTTTTTCCCACTTTTATCATTGAGGATATTACTAACATTAATGATGATCCAGCAACGTTAACTCAATATCTGACTACTGGAATCGTAGCAGCGGTAATAATTTTTATCTTCTACTTAATCAACCTTAAGTGGGGCGTTAAAGACCCAAAGCATATTTCAAAGGATGCAGAATCTGCCATGCCTTTCATACAAACTATGAAATTTACATTTAAGCATAAGTCATTTTTATGGTTTTTGTTTCCTGCTCTTGGTACGTGGCTTGTTATTAATCTTCTTCCCACTTTAGCACCACTCTTCTTTACATATGCAGTAGGCATTACAGATTCAGAACTAATTGGAATATTGCTTTTAGTTACCTTTATCGTTGCTGCTATTTCCACACCGTTATGGGAAATAATTCGTGTTAGGAAAGGAGCGAGAGTATGTGGATTAATAGGAATTTCTCTATGGTTAGTATCAGTAGTGTTTTTTGCCTTTTCAGTTAATTTTCTAATGGCTTTAGTTTTTATGGTCTTATTTGGAGTAGGATTGGGAGGTGGACTTTACTTCTATGATCAATGCATTGCGGAAATTATAGATGAGGACGAAATCACATATGGAATAAGACGATCTGGCATATACTATGCAGTTCTTAATTTCCTAATTAGATTATCGATGATTCTAAATTTTATAATTATTGGAATTGTTTTTACTTCAACGGATTGGATGAATTACACACCAAATCCTGGAGTAAACGTGATTCTGGGGCTTCGAATTCTAATGGGTATTTACCCCGCTGCTGTACTCGGAATTTCATTGGTAGGAATGTATTTTTATCCAATAAAGGGAGAAAAATTAGCTAAAAATAGAGAAAAACTAACAAAATTGCATGAAAAGAAGCTAAGCACTATAGAAAGTAAATAATAAAATATTTTTTTTTTAATTTTTAAGGTAGATATAAAATTACATTTTTTATATGACTTCCAAGAAGAGTATTTTTCAATTTCTGCATTTATTACCACTTCTCAAACAAAACTTTTTATATTATTTAAATCTATTTTTCGTTATTCTGAAAATTTAGGTGGTTTGAATTAGATGGATGAAGAGATAAAAAAGGAAATTGATAATGAAGAAAGCGTTTCTGAAGTAATTAAAGATGAAAAAAATATAGAAAGCGAAAAGAAAAAAGAAGAGATAGAATCAAAGACGCACCAAACTTTTTTTTTAAATCAGTCAAAGGACAGACTTGAAGAATCTTCGGTCTGGGGTTCATTTAGAATAAGATCAGCTGAGTCTTTAGAAATTCATGAAGATGAATCATTTTATAGAACTCCCCTGACAAATATAATCGAAAATGAGACTGGATATTATTTCCTTGTAGAATTACCTGGTCTAGATAAAAGACATGTGAAGATTACGCTTCAAGAAGGTATACTAGAAATCTTTGGCGAAAAGGCAATTAAACATAAAGAAGAGAAGGAAGAGAAAAAAAAGAAAGAAAAGAAGGAAGATAAAGATAAAAAAGGTGAAAAGAAAGATAAACATAAAGAGAAAAAGGATAAGAAAAAAGAAAAATATAAAGATGTTAAAGGAGATTTTTTAAGAAGAGAATTTAGATCGCCAAGTTTCTATCGAAGTTTTCACCTCCCTGAAGAGATTAATTCTGAAGGAATTGATGCAAATTTTAAAAATGGAGTGCTAAGATTAAGAATTCCAAAAATTATTACTGAAATCACAGATAAGAAAACAATTGAAATAAAATAAGCACGATATTTAATCTCTATTTTTTTATAAAAAAAGAAAAAAACTAATTTTCTAAATTTTTGCCCCACAGTAAGCACAGAATTGTGCAGATTCTTTAGTAATAGGAGTACCACAATTTGAACAAAATTTTCCTTGCTCTTCTGAAGTTCCTTCCTTTTTTGGCGGTAATAGATGTTTTACTTGACCTGTTTGTGAGCTAAATTTTGCTCGTAATTGACCTGAAGCTTTAAGATCCAACACTATTGCATTAATATCTTTTATTGTGATACCGGTACTTTTACTGACATCCTCTACTGTAACCTTTGGGCTTTCTTGAAATTCAGCTAATACCACATTTCTTAGTTTACTTCTATTTGTTAACGCAAAAATTTGCCCGATTAAAATTGCTAACCCGATTCCCGTTGATACAAAACCCCACCATTCCCAACCATCACCCCAAGTTATAAATTGGTTAATACCCCACCATAAAAATGCCCCAGCAATAATTAATGTACATATTGAAAATCCATCTGAATATTGATTCTTCTCATATTTCATTTAGCGTTCACTAATTTCATTATTTATATGTTGAAGATGTAATTCTGATTAGTAATATATTTGAAATTAAAAATTTTTCGATGAAATTGACTTCAAATAATCTTAAAATGGTAATTATTGAATTCTTAAAAATAGTAAAAAAGGAGAGGTTAAACTCCTTAGTTTGTTATAATACATTTATTAATAATTTCAAAAATGGATGAAAATTCTATTTGATCTTCCATTAAAATTATTACAAGTTTGTTTAAGATTTTGATAGAGAGAACGTAGAAGTTGTCTGAGTGTATGACTGTGAAGTCTGGTGCATGTACACCAATTTCTGAGAATATTTCTTCCGCTAGCTCATACAATTGAGACATATTTAACCCTATTGATGTTTTATTGAATTCTTGGTTGATATAAGACTTAATAACAGCTCCGTTTTCAGATGTGATTAATATAAAATATAATCCAGAACCTAGTTCTTTTACTAAATTTTCCAGTACTAAGTCAACTTCTAGAGTTGCAGTCATTGTGATTAATTTATTGGTTTATTTATATATAATTTATGGTGAAATTTAATATTACAATACAAAATCTCATCAAAAAGATATTTTAACGAAATTAAATATTTAGAGTTCTGTATTTTAGTAAGTTTATTTTAAGGTCAAGAGGTGTTAATTAAATCTCAAAATATTGGTCTATTACTTGTTCAAAACTATGAAAAGGTGATAGATCACCTTTAAAATTAGTTACATAAGGATCATAAAATTTTTCTATAAATTTTTCTACAACTATTTGAATATATTTGTCAAAATTTTCTGTTACCTTATGCTTTTCAATAAAATAAGCAAATATAACATTATGTTTGATATTTAAGTAGAAATGGTGACTTCCAAGGTTGATATCTTCGAGCCTTAATTCGGGATCTTCACCAGTAATGAGATCTTTCGAATAAATTAATAATGCTGAGATAAACCCAGCAATTTGAAAAATGTTTTTAGATATTTTTTTTCTATTTTTCTTTACTTTTGAAAAATACAATAAGCCTGTCTTATCTAAAGCAAGAAATCCTATTAACCCTTTATCACGAGTAATTTTGACAGCATTGATGCGTATTTTTTTAATCTCTAAATTAGCAGTGCTAATACCAATCTTCTTAAATAAAACAGCTGTAAGAGCATCCAATTTTGGGTAATCTAAAAGTTGTGCTTCCTCATCATTAAAAATTGCTATTATTTTATCTCCTTTACTAGAATCACAATAGACTAAATATGCATTAATACTTCCAATATAGTCTTTAATTGCTCCTTCTTCATTATTTAAGATTTTATTTCTATTCAAATTTATGATTTCTTGAACTAGTGTTATATCAATACCTTTCTGGAAAATTATCCCAATCTCTCCTATCACACTCATCTCCAAAATACAAATACCTTGTATTTGTAAATCCTCTGGAGGTTCCTTAATATTTTGATGATTGTCTGTGGAATTTATCATTCGGATCTAAGATTCTTTTTGTACAAATTTGGTTTTTCCAACTATTTTTTGTACCTTCTGTACTAATAAAATTATATCGTTTATATATATATAAATCTTTTTTGATAATATTATGTTACACACAAACATATTTACACACAAAATATATAGCATAAAAGATCTTGAATTTAATCCTGTTATAGTAGAAGAATTAGACAGACTTGAAGGACACCGAAGAGGAAAGGCAATTATTTTCCTTTTTTCTTGAATAATAATTATTGAGGAGTTTAAATATTGAGCTGCCAAAAATCCAAGAAGTAAAATAGAAACTCTATTACTTTTTCAGATATTTGTAAATTACATCAAAATCGGTTAAGTTAAAAGGTTTTAAAATTGAGCCTGCAGCTCCTAGTTCTGATGTTTTTTTCTCGACTTCATTGCTAGGGACAGCTGTTAGGAAATACACTGGGATGTCCTTCAGGTTATCCTTTGCCTTTATTTTTTCTAAAATTTCATACCCATTTATATCAGGCAAGATAATATCAAGTAAAACCAATTTTGGCTTATATCTCTTTAATTCTTTTAATCCTTTAAATCCACTTAAAATCCCTTTGCATGAAATTCCTATAGATTCAAAGTAGCTTGTTAATAAATTGACAGTCTCAACATCATCCTCAATCAACAACAAATCATATTCAGTTTCATTACCAACACCAAGTTCCTCCCCCTCTGGTTCAAATTTGTCTAAATAATCGACGATTTTATTCTCGAGAATTGAACATTGGTTTAAAACATTTTTCAGTGTGGTGACTATATTGTCATCTAATGAATCCCCGGATGTCTCAATTATTAATTGTAAATATCCTTTAATGGAAGTTAAAGGTTCTTTTAAACCGTGAGAAAGACTTGGTAGATCTAATCCTTTACATTGAATATAAAATTTTAAGGCTTCTCGTATCAATTTAGAGAGTGTTGAAAAATCATTATTTTTAGCAAATGTCTGCCATTCTTCTTTGACATCCTTGCCGACATATAATGATATTCTTTCTTTATCTTGGTTATATTCAGTTATGGGTTTCACCGGTTAAATTTATTCTTTTTTTACATATTTAGATAAATATGTACTATTTTACTTATATAATTACATATATAAATACTTTTTATAGTTTTTTACACTTACTCTTAAATTATAAAAAAAAGGAAAAAAAAACATATATTTTTAAACTAATCTTCACCCCCGACAAAATTGTTCTTTTTATCTATAC
>CAZALK010000004.1:0-299771 GCA_964486045.1 uncultured archaeon | reverse complement strand
TGTTAACACCGAATTATTTAAAGGGAGATATATGTTGTTTCTCAATACTAGATTGTAATCATTATACTATTCTTTTAGTTTTCTTCTTTTAACTAACTCTTTAATAGCAAATGTAGAAACTACCCCTGCAAAAGTACCTGATCCAAATCCCGCATCAAATCCTGTTTCTTTAGCGAGTGTATTGCTTATTCTTGGCCCACCACACATTAAAATAATTTTTTCTCTTAAACCTTCAGCTTTCGAAAAGTCCTTCAACTTTAGCCTTATGCTGTAGCCCCAATTTCGCGATGACATAATAGGTATGAAGGTAAAAATTACCGTAATGTGGTGTACTGCGTATCTCATTTAAAGCATGTTCTATGAAGTTTTTTCTAGTTTCTTCAACATTACTCATTTGCATTCTACCTTTTTCTCCTCCTTTTTAAATTGGATGGGTGCTCAAAAATCAAGAATCTTTATGTTTTTGACTATCCTATAGAAATTTAATATTCTCATAAAAATAATTTACAAAGTAAAAAAAAGTTAGGTGTCAATTATTAGCCCAAAAGAAAAATACATTTTATTATTTTTTTTTACAGTCTGATCTTCTCTTTCTTTTTCCTGTTTTTTATCTCTTTTCATGATTCTTATGGGCTCATTAAGCTCATATTCAGTAAATTTCCTATTTAAAATTTTGTATCTGGATGATAATTGTGCTAATTTATTAAAAATAGATAAGATCCTACTTTCGGTAATGCTTCTATTATGGTTGGAGGTGCAGATGCTGATTTAGTTATAGATGAGATGTTAATAGATATAAAAACTACTAAAATATTTCAAATGAAACGAGAGTATTATGATCAATTGATTGGTTATTACACTCTATATAGAATTGATGGGATTGATAGTATGCCAGGAGATAGCGAAATAAAAAAATTAGGTGTTTACTTTTCGAGGTAAGGATATCTTCATATATATAATATTGAAGATATTATTGATGAAAATAAATTTCCTGAATTTATTGAGTGGTTTAAAGATAGAGCTACCCAAGAGTATGGGAGAATTTCTAAAATTTTTTATTCTTTTTAGGATTTTTGTAGAAGCCTCGATTTATAAGAATTGAATTAAAAATAATAATAAACCTATTTCCCCAAGACTTTAGAGGCTGAGCTCCCCAAGAACTCGACTCTTCAATTTCCATGGTTAATCGGTTTTGTTTCTTTAATACTTCAATAATTTTCTCTGGAACGGACATTCTAACAATTCTTTTTTTTTAACTTTAATATTTATATTAAGAAAATAGTATATAAATGCTATAAAAATATCATAATTGACTGATATATTTATATCACAGTTAACTGATTACCCAATGCTATATCTATATCATATTAAAAAGATATAGTAATGATACACTTACATTTCTGATGATATAATTGTATCATTGTTATATTTCAATAATTTTTTAATAAATGGTTTATTTTATACGCTAATAGAAACTAATTGATAATTTAAATACTATGATTAACTTGGTTGCTTTTATTTGTCTTTCTCTATTATTCGGTTAAAAATATTAAAATACAGTCTTATAACTCAAGTTTAAACAAAATTTAGAAATTGAAAAATAATTACAAAAATTAGGTTTATAACCAATCAATTATAAAAAATTTATGAAAAGTTATAAAAAAGGTAAAAAGCCAAGACAGGAAGAAAAGGCTAATGAAGAAATATAATTTTTTAAAATCTACTATCTTCTTCTAGTAGATCACTCGACATAAAAATCTTCTTAAGAATCTGCACAATCTCCTCATAAAGTATAAATTTAACTCCAAAAGGGAATTTAAACTTAAACTTCAATTTCGGTAAGAAATTATTAAATAGTTTTTTTATAATCCTAATATCTCCTAAAAGGAAAATTCAAATTCTTTTCCAATTGAAAGAAAAGTTGAATTAATATCATTATCAAGAAGAAATCCTGTTAATTTTTTAGCTCCACCTTCTTTTTCTGTAGTAAAATGATATGGAATTACCAATTTTAGAGTAATTTTTTTTAAAAATTTTAGATAATCATTAAAATTGCTCTCAAAACAGGCAACAAAGCACAGATCAATTTCATCTTTAAGAGATTTTAATTCATTTGAAAACGTAGCTGAATCTGCTGTATGTAATATCTTTTTATTATTTAAACCTTACTTACACAGTTTTGCTTGATTTTGAAGATCCTACTTCAGTTACATCAATAGGAGATGGAGCTACCGATTATTCATTAAACAATTTTGCTGCTCCATGGACACTGTTTAACATTTTAACAACTGATAATCTGCAAGGCATTATTAATCATACTAACTATTATTATATAGACGAAATTTCCGTTGAGTATCAGATAAATGTATTCGATATGAGTAATACTTCTCTATACACTTCTGGATTTAGTCCAATAAGTGGAATTGAGACCACATTATTTGATTTAGGAGTACCTGTAAACAATTTCGAAGACCATACTAAGTATTATTATACTATTGAATTCAGAATAACTGATGCTGCAGGTAATACTATTACTAACTCCAGTTATCTTGGTGATTCATACAACTATGATGCGACAATACCACGAATTCTAGTATCAAATGAAGTTACTATCCAATTTGATAATAATCTAATTAATGTCAATGAAATTTATCAAGGAATTGGAACTATCGTGAATTTCACGCTAATCGGTGCTGACAATAGTGAATTACAGAATCATTCGATTAAAGTCAAATCTGGAAATTATTATTTGGAAATTACCTTATGGAACGAAACCTCACAAAGATATGAAGTTAGGTTTGATAGTCTTGACGATTTAATTTTATATTCCGAAAATATTTTTGAAAATACGTTGGTATCTAATTATCCTCTTGACTTTCAATTAAACTGGGATGCAACGGGAACAAATTATTATGCATTTGCAAAACACGCTTCCCAAAAAGATCCGCTAGTCCTTTCTTACTTCTTACAAGAAGAACGGACCTCAGTTATGGATATTTCTGAGCGTGAAGGATTTAGGCTTCTTGATTATATCAATTATTCAGAAGTATTTAGCTACCTCTATAATGGTGAGACCGGAAAGTATGATATTAAACACAACTTTGACGAAATTGATTTTACTGTGTCTATCAACGGCTCGGTCTCGTGGAATGTAAACTTTAGCCAATATAATATCGAGGATGACCTAGTGTTTTTCAATTATTATGGTTCGGATTATGCAAAAGTCATTAAAGACACTCAGAAAGACGGATTATTCCTAAAGATTTTAGTTCCAAATATTTATTCAACTCACGGTACAATCGAAAGGCTCCAAATCCTCTTTATTGATTTTGATGATAACCGATTTGTATATAGTATGGATTCACTCGATTTCGATAAATACTTCAAAGACGCATCACAGTATAAACGTGTTATTCCTGGACTGTCTGAACTCCTCGAGATACCAATTTATATCGATTTTGCCAGCCTTACAGCGTCAAATCTAGAGACCTTGTTTGATATAACCAAGATTCATTCCGTTAGTTTTGTAGTATCCGACGCTCCAGTATGGCCGGGAAGTGTTTCAATGTATGATCCTAATACCGGATTTACCATTATTAACTTCCCATATCAGATATTCGGTATTTCACAAATGAGCTTTTATGATATTTTAGCTAATGATTCAGCCTTAACAGTTTACTTTAATGATTATCAATACAATTTTATTGTAGATGAAAGCATGAGTATCGAATTAGATACTTTTGATTCCCAAATTACAGAAATGGAAGCGTTTAGCAACCTTCAAACCTTAGCTTTGAACCAGCCAAATGATCTATTCTTTACGGATATTATCGATATTTACTTCAGGATAAATAGCGCAATTACACCATTTCCATTATATGAAATGGCAACTCCCTTCCTTGTAATGACCGATAATTTGACTGGTACTATCTTAGGTGTCTCATTTTTAGAATGGGATAATTCGGTTGATAAATTCCATTCTAGATTTAGTGTCACAGAGGAGTTGGGCAGTTATGATCTTATCTTTACACTTTATCCAACAGTTGCTGAAGAGATTGTAAATTCGACTAATTCTGTCGAGATTGAACTGATCCCCCAGATTTTATCACAAATAGCCTTAAAAAACGAAAGAGAAGTTGTTTTCAATCCTGATTATACTTTTACTCTTAATACAAAGTTTGATGTGGATTTTGAAGAAGAATTGAATTTAATGGGCTATATTTTAGATAATTCTACCTATTACCGAGAGCGTGAAATTATTCCTTACATCGCAACCGATCCAATTGGTGAATTTACACTTACTGAATATGAAATTGATCTTAATGGTCTCATCGGGGAAACAGAATTTATTGATAAAAATAACTTTAAGCTAGAATTTATCGATAGAGAAAATTACAATGAAATCACTCCCTTATTCGAAGTGGTAAACGGCAGTAGTTTTAATTATGCAACCAATGTAATCGAAGACAGCTGGATCAGCTATTATGCCTACTATCGTACCGATCATCCTAATAAATTCATGTTAATTATCAATTGGACTTCCGACAACAGCCAATTAATTCCATATGATACTAATCTATTACTTACCTATAAAGTCATCCAAGGAAGAATAATCACCCCTGTCACTTTTGAAGATATCGAGGATGTAATTATTCCCGTTGACTTTAGGATGTTTAGCTATGAGACCTTTGAATGGGAAAATTCCAGACAATTCGATAAAGAGATTCTTGATGTAAATCCTATATTTGAGAATAGTTCCTTATACACTTCAGTTGCTCAAGACCAAACGATCCAAGTGGTTAATTCTTCCATCGGCTCAGGAATCATATCCCTTAAAAACGTGTGGAAGGAAATAAGCGTTGATGAGTTTGAGCTCTTGAACGACAGCTATTACACCTATAGCATCGTAAACGAGAGTGGTGTTGACGCTCTTAATATCACCTATACAGAGTCTGGTCCAATTAATCTAAAGGTTGAATATGGTTATATCCCAAAGCTGAAACTAACCCACTATGCAATGAGTACCTTCTTAGTAAACTCAACGATTAAAGTTATGGTAGATAATGCAATTTCCGTTACTCCCATGATTTACGGTATCGACTATGATATTACAGGAGTCAATAACAATTACATAACATTCTACACTTTTTATAGCTCAGTTACTCCTAATTACGAAATTGATGATGCATACTTTCTAGCCTATTATGGCTATCTCACCGAGGAAATCAATCCTGTAAAAAATATGATCCTTGAATTTCTTGATGATACTGATGGATTATGGAAACCACTTGCAAGAGTTCCGTTAAGAGAGGATGGTAATTTTGACTATAGTTTTTATATGGGTGAAAATGGATTACAGTTTCCATTAAACGTTGAAACTATCATGAGGCTTATCTACCTTCCTCCCACCTTGGCAGCCTATAATGATCAGTATATCGGGGTTGATTATTCTGGATTTAATAGTGTATATAATACCAGCTTTTCTGTTAATGAAGTCTTTACTTTAACTGTCAATGGAAAACAGAGTAAGATTTCCTATATTCCAACCGAATTTTCGCGTACATTCGATCAATGGGCTACTATTCAAAATAGGGTATATACCACAACCACAAGTCCTTATGAGACCTTACAAGTTGATAAACCATATACCTATTTTGATTTCCATAGAACGATTACCGATAATTATGAGTTCCAATTTGAGTTAACCGATGAGAGAGGTGATTTTCTTGCAGATCAGTTAGTCTGGATGGAAATCGGATTCAAACCAAAGGCAGGGCTTAATTATAAAATTCTAGATTGGGAGGATGAAGATGGAAACTATATCGATTCCGAAGCATTAGGAACAGCTTGGTTTACTGAACAAGGGCAAGAAGTAGTGCGTGGTCCTGGTGTATTGGACCCCACTTATTCGGTATCGCGAATGTTCACCAGACCAGAGTCATGGGAGTACCTAGACTCAGAGACAGGACAAGTCGCTGAGTACTCAAGCCTATTCTGGGATTATCAAATAACTGATAATACAGGAATTGTTTCTTTCAATGTCAGCTTGGATGAAGATCTAATAGAAGACCATCACCGCATTTTCGATGAATCACTTTTCAGTAGTGGAAGTGTAACCTTTGACTCGCTTGATGATTATCGGCTATATATTCGCGTATTCCATGCCCCTGTGTATGATATAGGTCATATGGCTTTTGATGATGCTTCACAACTTTATATGTCGCAAGACAATAATGTATTTGACCTTGGTAGAGTATCCGAATTAGACGGATATGATTATAAAGACACTACATTCTATTCAGGAGGGTACGGAGAGGGTTTAATTACAATCCATCCCGAAGATCTTATGCTTGGAGTTCCAAATCTCTTAGTATACCAAATGGGCTCGGAACTAAACGATACTTTTTCATTTAGTGTAGAGATTGCAGAGGCTGATGTTGTACCTGATGCTGAATTGATGACTATTGCCAAATTAGAGACCAGCTTCGAGACTAATAACTTGATTCCTGAAGATAGCCAGAATATCTATTTAATAGATGGAATGCCAATCATAGCAATGATCACTGATTATTCAGGTGAAAGTGTATTTGAAGAGGGACTTGTTCAATTTTCTGCGTATGTTGATAGTGACGGAGTAGCAACCTTCAATATCAGTGACCATTATTTAGACCAACTGATTCCGGGAGTATACCAAGTCAACATTTTCACTATTCCAAGGGAATATACTAAAGATGTATACAGGTTTATAAGTCTCGAAGTGAGACCTGAGAATTGGATGAAATTTGGAGAACCTACCATGACTTTAGACCTTCTCAACTGGTTTGATTCAGGATGGGGCGGTACTTATTTCGGAAGTGATTATGCGTTTTATGAAGACATCTATCCACGACTCACTGGGTATCTTGCAACCCTACATAGCGATGAGGGTATATCTGATTATATCAACTTCAAAGTTTCAGCGAAGGCAAGGGATATCGGAGATACTACTGATTGGAGCGAATTTTCATGGATTGAACTTGGAGATGAGGATCTTTTCATTAGTTCACTCGTCTATGACGGTCTTTATTACTTTGAATATCCTCTAGGGCAGGATGGTGATATGTTGATGGGTAAAGAAGTTATTTTGAACATATCTGCGGACGCCACCTACAATCAGACAGGAATGATTGCCGATAATAGAGAGCAAAAATTATTTATTCTAAACCTTACTCTTACAAATTCCAGTATTAGAACTGATTCAGTGATACTTGATTCTTATTCTGATTCAGATATAGGAGAGTTCTGGATAGGAAATCTTGCCGAAAACTATGGTGTAGAACGATATTTTGAATACACGGATGATATTGATACTTATGGAATTGATTCTGATGATATTTTATTAAACCTTAATGGATACACCGATATTATTGATATTGTAGAAGTGAGAGGAATATATGAATATGATGAAGTAATTCTGATAGAGGGCGCCGGTAATAATTATACGGTTATTGGAGATTATAGTATAGTAATTAACAGTGGAACCACTTTAGATAACTACTCCGATTTAGTAATTTCATACACGGTTAAACTTGAGGAAAATAAGGTTAAGACATGGACTTTCTCAGAGACCAATGGATTCGAATTCTCTGAAATACTGTTTAATACTGATACAACTCCACTCCAACTAGATCATGTAAATTATTTAGGTGTATATAATTCAATATTTAATGAATCTTATACATTAGACATTTCCGGGATGGCTAATCTAGACGTTGGTTTTATAGATAGTGATATAACCCTAGAAGATGTAAAAATCTACAATATTACCGATAACACAGGACAAAAAATTGAGGATTTATATGAACTTAGCATTATAAATAATAATAAACAAATTAGAATCGATGTTGATTTAACTGGCCCAAAAGACGTATTCATTAAATATGGTATTGCTTCCTATAAGCTTGATAGAGGATATCAACGAACTGATATGAATATGACAGATGCTGTCAGAAAACTTTCAAGATTCCGTGATTCACATAAATTATACAATCACAGTTCTAGCACCGATATTAATCTACTCACCATTCCAGACGATCCCCAAGATCCCCTCGATCCAGGTATTCCAAAGATACTAATACCTATATTAAAAGATAATAAAACTACTATCTCATTCAATTATCTCGCTTTGCTCTATGACAGCGTTCTCAATGGTTCATTTTTCTTAGACGATGCTGTACTTTATGGAAATGTGTCAAAACTTAAACCAATACTTGCAACATTTACTTTTACCACTGAAGATGGAGAATCTTATTTCGATTATGTATCAATTGATCCTTCTACCGGAGAAAATAGGTTTGATTTCGAGATTAACCTCCAGCCTATGTATGCGGTTAAAGGTTATACCACCTATGACATCGAAATTGATTTTCTTACCTATGGAAATAATACGAATATTACTCAGTATGTTATTTTTGATAAATTTGAACTAACCGCTGATGATAGGATACTTCAGGTCATCGATAAGCCGATGAAGAATAAAAGGAATGAGATAAATGTAGCCCAGACGATAAATACGGCACATTACGCTCAAATTTTCACTGATAGACTAAATGAAGCGTACGATGTGGTTGATGACGCTTGGGTAACAATAGCAGTAGAAGGTTTTAATGACTATGGGGAATTGGTTAAGTTATACAAGGACGAAAATAATTATGATGAACTTACGTTTGAAGTTATTAACAACAATTCATATTCCTTTAAGTCAGAACAATCTCAAGATTACAGGCTTACGGAATCATTAGGTCTTCACATTAATGCTTACGACCTTGAACTTCCTGAATATATCGAAGGGGAAGTTAATCTGTATGCTGGAAAAGGTACAGAACCTTACGGAGAAGTGTTTGTTGATGCTAAAGAGTTTAATATGAATTGGCAGTACAGCGATTATACCGTAGATGTTAGTCAATTTAATGACAACATTTACAATACCCAAAATTTCGAATTATCAACTCAACCCCTCACCAGTCAATATATGTATGTAGACGGGGATTTATATCTACATCATCGAGTTGATCTTACTGACTCGAATAACATTATTAGTTCAGGGTTGCCAAGCGAAGTTCAATTCGCTATAGAAATTCCAAACGCGACTACGAGAATTGACCATGTTGATATAAATACTATTGATAGGATAAGTACTCCTTGGGTTTGGGTTGAATCATGGCAAGGATTTGCTTTAAAGCAAGATGATTATATTGTATATAACCCCGACAATGCTGATACTTACACACCGTCTACCGTTCTCCTTACTGAAGGAACGCACTACGATTTGGTCATTACTGAACAGGGAGAAAACCAAATTCACTTCTATGAGACTAAAGAAGATATCATTCTATTACTCACCAGTAATACCATCCAGCTTGATTTACATATTAACTACGAATTTATTGAATTTGATTATAGCATAGATGAACCTGCAAATACCTACAGTCCTACCCTTCATTGGAAATTCCCTGATAGCTCATATCTTTTCTGGGATCAATTTGAGTATCATCCCGATTTAACTTCAGCCACCACCTTTAGTGCTTCATTTTATCATTTGAGCGAGTATGCCCCTATGAGTGCTTTTATGTCCTCTACCACTGAAGAATTTCAATTCTATCCAAATGAATATAACTTTACCGAATTTATTTTTACCGGATTTGATGATAGATTTTATGAAGTCTCTCTGAATTTAACTAACGGCGGAGAATTTGACGATATTATACAAGACGAACAATGGGATAGAATAAACCCATTTGGTATTACCATCCAAACCGAAGCAGGTGAGCGTTATGTAAATGAAAAATACATGATCTCTTGGTCACACGATGATAATTATCCCACTGAACCCATCTATACTTTTACAATGGTGAAGGAATATTTTGAATATCTTAATATTCTCAATGACACCGAAGTTTTGGTCACCTATAATTACATGAAAGAAAGTTCAAGTTATTACACTAAATACGATGATATTCTTTATGGTAGTTCTTATACGTTCACTATTAGAGATTCACTTGGAAATATTATCCAACCGTTAGGAAATATATCCTCAATTCAAGGAAACAATATAACGTTCACGGATAGCATTAAACAATATTTAACCATTGGGGAGAATTTTACTATCGAGTACTCATTCAAAACAAAGGGCGGCTTACTGGACACCAAACACTTCTTTATCGAAATCCAGCCTTATGAGATGAAGTTCTATAATAATTATTACCCATTCAGCGGTTCCAGCATCGTAGCGCCTTTATACTATAATCTATCAGCGAATTATCAATATCAACTAGCACTTAATTATCGACTCCAAGAAAAATCATTTCTAACATTCTCCACAGAGTTAAGCCAACAAGAAGCTAGCGGTCAATCAGCTAAAATTCAATTAGGCCAAAACGATCCTCTCGGAGACAGTGACGGTTTTGTAATAGTTGCATATTTCATAAATTCCTCAAGTCAAAAAGAAATAATTGAGGATGATTATGTAAACTATGATTTATGGGATAACTCAGTTACCATTACTAATTTCGACGCCTTTACCGAAGAAGATACGCTTGTTGAAGGAGATAGTATCTATGTAATGATCATGCCTGAGACACACAATAAGTACCAACCGTTCCATCATATTCAAACCGATCTAAGTAATAAAGTAATCACCCTGGAGAGCTGGACGGTCGCCCAAGATCCAACGAATAATCTAATTGCGAACTTGGAGTCAAATAACTTAATTTATGGAGCCAGTGCCTACGACCCAATTACTTCAGGAATAGTAAAACAAGTATATGGAATAATAAATAGCACTAATAACCTAACTTATTACCTTACTGAGGAATTAGACGACGCAAGCAATGGTTGGAAAGATTATGACACACTTATCATAAAGATGGGTCTTTTGAATCCAGATGTGTTGGAGTATCTAAATGTATCATTCTACTATAATAACAATACTTACATTGGTTATACTAACGTAACCTCGGTTATGTTCGCCGATAATTCAGGAGCAGTTTATATTAGGTTGCCAAATTCTCCTGATTTTCAGTATTTCACAGTTGCCAATAATGCCCATATCACCTTTAGTCCTACATTCTATCAATCCGATGATTATTTAGGTTTCTTTTATGAAGAGGGACTCCCATCTTATCAATCAATAGAATGGGAGGCTAATAAGGTTGAGGATGGATATTTAACCGTTGACCTAGATAAAGAAATATTTTCTCTCAATGAACAAGTCTATGTCCTAAATGACCAGTATGAATTCCTTTATGCAGTTAGCCCAGGGGTGAGAGAACAAGAAGAGAACTATAATGGCCAATCCTACATAGTGGAATATAACAATGCTTCCCTCCCAGGCTCATATATATTAGGAAGTGATACAATGAAAATGAAGAATGGAGATTTACTGTTTTTGAAATATAACGCCTCTCTAGAGGAATCAATCGGTATTACAGTAGAAGATATGGTGCTTCAGAAGAGTCCTTTCATTACAAATTATAAAACAGAACTCAATGATGTTCCAATAGCCGAGATTTCACTATTAGGAATAAATAATGACGGATTACCTTATACTACTGGCGATCTCTATGAGAATAGGGATAAATTAGTGGCATGGGAAACCTCCTTAGACTTAACTCCCTTTGAAAGTGAACTCTACAATGAATACAGACAGACAACTTTCAATGTGTCTCTAGACGATATTTACTCTGATTTCAAGACATTGGATACTAATAACGTTGAACACTCTTATATAACAGACATTCTTATTACATCCAACGACCCACGCTATGAATTAATAATCGATTCCGTTTTTCTATTCGAATTTGAAGAAAACACAACCCTATACGATTCAGATATTTTCGATATTTTTGAAAATAACCATTTAGAAAAGTTTTATGTGGGGGATTATGCGAATATTTATAGTGAATCTATAATCCTAGACGCAAGCGAGTTTCTCCCGTTATATCAAGACGATCCTGCAATAAACGAGACTTATTATTTCGATGCATTTGATAGTGATGGTAATTGGTATTATTTTGATGAACACTTAAGTGGTCAAGAAACGACTTCAGGGGTTTATGATATTACTTGGAATCCTCAATACAACGAAGAATATTATTATGCCTACCGTGACCAAGATTCGGATCTTCAAGACTTATTTGAATATTATAATCCTCATATTGACACTTTCAGATACCTCTACCTTTCATGGGCAGACCAAAATGCATGGAACGAATGGCACACCATTGAGACCCCAAACGTAAATATCAGCACAATGGATATCACTTTTGAATGGTACGATGAGATTTTGGAAGAATATCAATCTGTCGCATATGATCAATCCCTAAACGAATTTGAAGCACGACACATCGCAATTGAGAATATTTTCCCTTATAATTCGGAAGGAGATACAGATACATTTGACTTATCACAAGATTATTCCGATGCCCAAAACCTAGAAATCATGATGATAAAAGGACTCTTTTTCAACGAATCTGAGGTCGATTTTGATCCAGCAGATTCTAATTTCCCTGACGGAGAATCGATTCAAATTCAAGCGCCAAATAGCATTAGTTTGAGAAATTTTGAGAAGGTTATTGTATATCTTAACTTTACTGAAGGTGCTTATTCTGATTACACTCAATTCAGGCTACTTCAAAATGGGAAAGATAAATCAGGACCACCTGCTTGGACCAAGAATGACAGCATCTATGTTGATTACGAATACAATGATATTGATTACTTCCTACTTATGGAAGATTATGCGGTTGGCTCTGATGATTCGCTTTTTGAATACCTTGAATATGTGAGAAATGTTAATTTTGTTATTTATAATACCTTAACTTCAGAATATGAGTTTAATAACGATATTCAGCTTACTGACTTCGCAAATTTCTCAAGAAAGGATGATAAACGAACTGCCCTAGAGCTTTATGATTTTAGCCTTGATGGAGAACACGAGTTAGTCATACAAAGTCAGGATGTTGACATCGACGGCATTTACGATGTTTATAAATATGGAGAAGTTAACTCCGCAGGGGAGATTGTGTTCCATACCACCTTAATCAAGACAAAGACAACTAACGTAGAGACGCAAAAGACCAGCGATGTAAGAAGTACTAAGTATTATGAGATTGCAGGTGATAATACAATTTTTGGAGATAAATTTTATGTAGAAAATAAAAATGGTATTCCTTATATGGTCGGAACCCTTTTTGGTCGAAGAACATTAATAACAAATACCACCACGACTAGCACCACTACAAAGACAACAGTAATTATTCAAAAAGACCTCGATTTAGATGGGCTTATTGATAAAGACATCACATTTGAAGCATCGAGTACATTTTCAGAGACGACTACATATACTACAGAAATCATGGGATTTTTCTTAGATGATGTTTTTAGCACCAAAATGTTCCCCGAGGGGACCATTACAGAGTTGCGTGACTCTTTCGTTGAGACTTCTGCTAAATCCCACTTATTTACCTTTAGAGATTATGAATATGGCGAAGTAAGCTCAGTTCGGATTTATGAAGATACTTTCGCTAATGAGCTATCTGCAAAATACGATCCTAATACTTATTTAAAGGTAATTACTAACGATAACGGGGATGAAGATCCATCAAATGACCTCACACTTCAAGCCCCTGCATTAGAAGAGCTTTTGGGCTTCACTCATACTACCGACAATGTTCCTGCTCTGTTTGATAGTAAAACCACCATTACCGACTCACTAGTTTTTGAAAACATCTTGACCGTTCAAAAGACAGTATCAATTCCAGATTCTCTCTCAAGGTCAGATAAGGTATCTTCTACCTTAGAAGTAATCCAAATTATTCCTGATGATGGAAAAGTAATTATTGACAGCAATCCGAAAACAAATCCTAGAAAAGTAGACGTTGGCGGTGAATATTGGTTTTATTCCAGCGCTCAAGACGGAGTTTTCGACACTATTTTCGTCGTTAACAGAGACGAGAAAGTACTTGCAATAGGTTTTGATTACGATTACAATTCTCATTTTGAGCCAAACAAGAAAATCTTTAGTGAAAAACATCTTATAAGTTCCACATCTAGCGGATTATGGGATTTTTCAAACCTTGGGCCTCAAAATAGGGTATTTTTGCGGGATTATAATTCTTACGATGGATATTTCTTAGACGATGTATTCTCTGATTCATTATATGATGTTTGGAAAATAATGTATAATACAGAGACTAGTACACTAATGAGAGAGGTCTCAGCCATAACCTCAAGTCAGTTTGTTCAATCTATACAAGGTAGAATGGTTCAAGACATTTTATGGCAAGTTGGGGCTGCACTTATTTCAACTCTGTTTGGGATCGTAACACATACTGGCACCGCGGGTTTCATACTCATGTATGCAATTCTCAGCGCTCTCAATGCTATGAAACAAGCTCATGATAACACCCAACTAGTAGCTTCTCAAACGCTTTATAATGAAGATTATGACGGTGCTATTACCCTCTCGAGCAAAAATGAGGCTGATAGGGTATGGGGGGGATCAATCCCTGATATGATCATAGGGAGTTCTGCCGGTGTGTACAGTGATGTATTTTTAGAATACGACAACCATGACTTCAAGGGAGCCCTTATTCTCGCCCCACAAGGGTGGAAGAAGACAAATTGGGGTTCCAATTTTCCTATTTCGCTTGATTACGCCATACAGACGCGTGATTATTCAGGGTATTCGGATATCGATGATCCTCGGCTATCGCCACATTCATTCACTTCTACTCAGAGTCCAAATGCTATCATGGGTTTAGAAAACGCAATTAACAAGGAGACTAACGGGGAATACAACAAACTTTACCCATACTTGCAACGTAACGACGGAGTTTTTGTTCCAACCTTCCAATTTGCAGGTGCAAATACCGGATTCCCTATACCCGAATTTTATCACGAATATCCAATATTTGTAGATTCTAGTAGCTACTCCACAGTTGAAAATGACCAATTTACTATTTATAAAATATTTGATACTGAAAGTTCACAAGATATTGAACTTATCCCTGAAGATAAAATTCATATGATATATGCCGATATTCAACAAATAGATGTATATCAATATGAATACTTAGGTATAGACTCGAACGGTAATGACATTCATAATAATAGATTTGTTGGCTCATATCTGAACCACACATTCTCATTTAGCAAAACAACAGGAGTCTTAACTCTTGGCGACAGTGTCTATTCTTACTTAATATCGAATGCTCAAGCTAAGGCAAGTGCATACATCGGTGATCCCGACTATGAAGTGTTTTATGTATTCGAGATAAAAGTTTCTAAATATCAAGCGCTTGATCCTACCAATTCAGATGAAAATCGCGTTGCCACCATGCAAGCTATCGAACAGAACATACTCGAATATACCTATCAATACAGAAACGCTCAAATTACACAAGAGACTTTGTCACAGATGTGTTATACCGTTTTCGTAACTACAATAAGTACAATTCTTACTGTGGGTGCTACTTTCGGTATAGGTAAACTTGCAAAATATTTAACTAAAGGAGCAAGCGCCGCCATGATTCCAACGTTTACACAAAGCCTTTTAGATGATGTTTCTAAGTGGGCTATTAGACCTACCATTGGAACTATGATCGCCGGCATGGCAGCTAGTACGACATTAGTAAAATTCATTACATCCCCGATTTTTGAATCACTGCAAGAAATTTTTACAGACCCCCTTCTCGAAATTGTCGTATCTGAGCTTGTTGCAGGCTTAGGTCTGGATATTTTCATGCAGGTGTTTATTAATAGCCTCGTAGAAGGAGGACGTGAGTCTATCACAGGTCCGATGTCCCAATTCCTATTCGGAGACACCCAAACGAACACTCAAAATTTAGTGTCCGAACGCCACATAACTAATGAGATTTCAGCAGAAAAAGCTGCTCTAGAGACAATTAGCGAAAGAGAATCTCACATCAAAATAAAACCCCAATGGAGCTCTATAATAAAGACCGGAGCCTCCCTTGTACTCGGGGCTGCACTTGTCGGCATTGGCGGACCGATGTTCTTCAGTGGCACACTTGTTGCCGGATTTTCAGCGATTAAGACGTTCTCCAAGAGCTTCAAGATACATAAAACCATTATTCATAATATAGTGGTTCAATCATCATCAAGTGAATCTGCAAAAATTATTTCTGATCTTGATATGGTAGGTATTTCTGATGTGATGCAGGACATAACAGACGATGGAAAATTAAGTCCTGTCCCTAACAATCTCGAGGATGGAGTTGTTATTGATGGAAAGTTTTATCTATTTAACGATCCAAACGAACAAATCCTCCCGGTTGGACAAGTTAGCGGTGCGGCAGTCCTACCTAATCCTAAATTGATTAAAGCGCTGAGTCGAATGTTTACCGCTACAGAGGCATTTATGAATAAATTGATACGTTATAACGGCCGGAAAGTAAGTCTAAATGCTTATAACAGGTTCACCTCTCGGTTAAAGGATAAATTATCTGAAGTGTTTGGTATTGATTTTTTTGACACTCAACTTGCAAATTTTTTCGAAGTCAATGAGAATTATTTTACTGCTACAAGATACCAAATTGGAAAGGGAAATCTTGAAAAAGTAACAGAGAAATTTCTCTTTGATTTATTATCAATTGCTAAGTTGAAATTGTACCAAAAATCAGTAATAGAGGAAAAAAATCACTTTGACGATATTTTAGATATTTTGGATGTCTTTACAGAATATTATGAAACACCGGTTTACCAGACTATAGAGAATCCTAGCTATTTACCTCTTTTAACACTATCACGAAGTTTAGCTTTGATTTTTTATAAAGCCAAGATCATAGATAAGCAATCAGTTAGAATTTTTGAGAAGAAATTTAAAGTAGCTTTTTCAGCGACTTTATCTTTAATGAGAAGTGACGCTTCCCGTGGGATTACACCATCAATATATGCTAAGTTATTTGGTGAATTGAAATCTAAGCATTCTGAAGATTTACAAGCCCATAATGTATACGATTCATTTATTAAATCATTTGACATCTTTTTTGCTACAGTTTCTGCTAATGATTTAGTT
This sequence comes from uncultured archaeon, assembly GCA_964486045.1. Taxonomy (GTDB): domain Archaea; phylum Asgardarchaeota; class Lokiarchaeia; order Sigyniarchaeales; family SOKP01; genus Loki-b32. The sequence continues at coordinate 282,694 of CAZALK010000004.1, read as the reverse complement.
CCCTTAGAGATTTCCCATACACCTCGTGGAAAGTTAGTTGGCAGATTGATAGCCTTATTTCCGCAAGGTTCATTAAAATCACGAATTGCTCTATCTTTATTACTTTATGGTCATAGATATAATCTATTTGAAAGCTTTTTTGGACAGCGAGTTTATACTAATCCTGCTCTTGAAACTTTAACAAGAATGATTCAGAATATAGAAGATTTAACGACCACTGAATTTGAAAAAATCACACATTATGCAATCAGTCATGATGATTTAGTTAGTATCCAACAAAAAGCATCCCGAATCATAAGGAATTTCATAAATAGACATTCTAAAGACACGGAGCCAGAAATGCTTTCGCGTGCTTATATGAAGTATATTTTTAATGCAAGATTTAGAAAATATCCTAAGGGATCAGTGAAATGGTTACAGGGGGTTGGTGGATTACTTGAATTAGATGGTTACAACGAAAAGTTGAGGTTAGCAATTGAGTATAACGGTCCTCAACATTATGATTTAGAGTTCCATATAAAGGTTTATAAATTAAGTAGGGATGTTGCATTAAAAAGACTACAGAGAATTCAACAAAATGATAAATTAAAGGTAGAACTCTGCAAAAAGAATGGGGTTGATCTGATTGTTGTTCCTTATACCGTCAAATATAGTGATATGCAAGCATATATATCAGATGAGTATAAAAGATTAACTGGTACAGATGCTCCTCAGAAGAAAATTAAAAATTATCGGAACATTTTAAGCTCATTCTGATAGTTAAAATTATATATTTTTATTTTCTTATTTATTATATATGGAAAGCAATTATTCGAATATCCAAGATTCTTACATTTGCTTGAGTGCTTTTAAGGGTTGCCAGTTTAAGATATTACGCAAGAATATTATTTATTGTAGGTTTTTTAATTCCTTTGTAGAACTTAGTAAATCTTTTAAAATTGAAGCGCTAAAGATTTGTCCTGGGCTTAAAGATAAGCTTTTATATCATGATTATCTTGCAGATAAAATACAAGTACGGTCCAAAAAGTTCTTGGAAAAAGTGAAAATTGGGGAGATTGTCTATTGTACGACTGAGATGAAAGATGTTATTTTTTTAGCGAGACCAGAAAAAAAATATGGTTTATGTCGATATAGAACTTTTGATGCGAAAGATAAAGAAGCAGGAGCCCATTGTTTTCGCAAGATTTCTCTTGGTTCTAAATGTGCAGAGTATAACACCACTAAAATTGATGATTTGAATGCGTGTGAAATCTTAGCTAGAGAGTACGGTTTTAGAGTAGAGAAAATCACCTTAACGAATTCCCATTTGCTTAAAATTTGCGGTGATATACAAGAAGATGTAGATCAGTTTGTTATTTCCTTAAATAATAATTATTTTTTAGATTAGTTAAAAAAAAAGTAATAAATTTATAAATATTTTAGGTTTTACCTATACTTTCATTACTAAATCTATATTATTTTCAATGAGAAAATGCATATGCCAAGGCACCATCATGATGTTGGGGGGTTGAAACCTGATGGGACTGATGGCTCCAACGATTTATCCTACATGTTTATTGAAGCGATGATGCATATTCCGGGAATGACCGAACCTACTCTCGGATTATTTTTCTTTAATAATTGTTTTTATTGATTATTTGAATAAGATCAGAATAGACGGCTATTATCAACTTGTAAAGAGGTATTTTTAGGGAATAAAGAAAAAAAAGAAAAAAAATTAAGTTTAAATTATCGTTTAATTAAACACTTTCTATATTAAATCCATTGCTAGGTCCATGTCATTGAGAGTTAATTTCTTACGACCGGCGTGTCGGGTCATCTCAAGAGCTTTATTTGTCATGCCTCTAGCTAATTTTTCTAAATAATCAATTAAGGCATCTACAGCATCTCGGGCAACCATTTCAGCGCCATTGTCTTTCATTAACTTTCTAACTGGACTCCAAGCAAAAACTTTTTTTGCCATAATTTTATTCCTCCACTTTTATCATATTTTGGATAATTTCCTCTACTTTTAAGGGTAATTACCAACTATTTTATTTTGTCACTATGTAAATTTTATTTAAAAAGTTCTTTAATTTTTACAAAAAACTTCTTTAAGTTATATTACTTATTTTAGATATATAAGGATTACGGTAGATCTTCGATACAATATGTTTGGGTTAATAACCTCAAAATACTGATGTCCTAGAAGAAAATTGGTAGAGATACTTCCGAGCTATTAGATCTAAGATTATTTTTAAATATTAAAATTATGGAAGATCTAAGTAACTTTATAAAGAATTTTAGCACATTCCTCGAAAATGAGAATCTTGAATAGTTTTTTTGTAATGGAGTTTTGAATTTTTATGTTGAATAGATTAATTACCAACAATTTATTAGAAATGTTGATTCCATTATAGAATTTTGCGAGTGATAAAAATATTCTCCAACTCTTTAAAGATCATGAATCCTTCCGACTTATACAATGATAATGGCCCATTATAGCTATGAGCATCAGAATGCATTCCCTTCCTTGGATATCCTTCTACCATCTTATATCCTTGATTACTAAAGCTTGAGCATGTATGTTGAAGGAGTTTTCGCGCAATTCCTTGCCTCCGTTGCGTAGGAGCGATCAAAAAACAAGCTACAGATGCTAGTTTGACATTAATTAATGATGTTTCATCGTCTTTGAAAGGCAAATTTACAAAATTTTCTTTTAAATCAGCCTTACACCACCCTACTGGTTTCCCATTTGAATATGCGAGAAATCCATTTAATTTACCAGACCGAATTAATTCAATCGTTGATGTTTTATGTTCCTCTTTTGTCTGTTTGTTAAATTCTTTGATTCCTCCTGGACAATGGTGGTAATAACAATAACATTCATCCCATTCAGGATTATCAGTAAATCCCACATTCTCAAAATACTCAATAAAGTCATCTAGGAGATTTGCTGCTAAAGATTTTATTATTAATTCCATTTCAAGCTCCTTCTAATAATTCTAATTATGATTATTTGATTCTAATAAATCAAAATGAATTAAATGATACCTTTTAATATGAAAAGCAGAATAAAAAATTATATTTTCAATTTAGAATGTTTAAGTTCCAGATCACCAAATTTAAAATCTGTTCTTTTTCAAACCTAAAATTATCGCAGGAAGTATGCAGAAATATTGAAGAACAATAAAACTCACTAAAAACCCATTATGTATAAAATTTCCTAATCCACCGCTTACTTCAGTAATGGAGTAATATCCTAAATTTCCAAGAATCAACCAAATCATTATAGGAAATCCAATAACAATTAGTATTGAAGCATAAAAACGGGGATTTTTCTGTTTTTTTTTACTACGTTCGATGTTAAAACTCAATTTTTCTTTTACCATAGTCGCATAAATAAAAGGGAAGAAGAAAAAAGTTGACATAAGAAATAAAAAGAAGAAAAACCCCGCACTGGCTAATCTTCCAAAAAAATCGTAAATCTCCCCAAACAAATCAAATTTACTTATTAAAAATGGAATCAAAAATCCTAAAGTAGAGATATAAATGATACTTCCAATGAGTAATTTAAATTGTTTTTTAATCATTATCCATATGAAAAAATTAATAATCACCTAATATATTTTGCTTTTCACAATTAAGCGAATTAAATTAACCATATGATTGATTTTTTACATTTATGAAATAGTTTTAATCAATTTAGCATAAAATTTATCAGAAAATGTTTAAGAATCATAAATCTCAGAAAATTTATTATTTTACCAAATCCAGAAGATTATTAATCGATTTTAGATATTGATGATCTAATATGGAAGAGAAGATTATAGCAATAACTAGAGGAGACGGTGTAGGTCCTGAAGTTGTTAATGAGGGACTTAAAATTTTAAAGATTGTAGCCGAATTCACTGAATTTTCTTTTGAATTTAGAGATGCACCAGCAGGAGGAGAAATATATAAAAAGTATGGTGAAAACCTTCCTGAGAAATCTTTTGATATAATAAAAGGTGCTGATGCGCTTTTATTTGGGGCAGTAGGGCTCCCAGACTTAGCACCGGGTGTTGCTGAATCTGCTATTCTTAGACTAAGACAAGAATTAGATTTGTATATTAATTTAAGACCTATTAAACTTTATGAACCACTTAGAGATAGATGTCCTCTTAAAGATGAGTTTATTGGGAGTGGAATTGATATCACTTTTGTTCGAGAAAACACTGAAGGATTATATGCAAATATAGGAGATATCTCAGACGATCGAGCTGAAAATCTTATGATTTACACCCGAAAAGGGTGTGAACGAATCATCCGGTATGCATATGAATTTGCTACAAAAATGGGACACACTAAAGTTACTTCTGTAGATAAAGCTAACATATTAAAACCAAGTCAACTATGGCGCAAGATTTTTCACGAAATTGGGGCCCAGTATTCCGATCTTCAAAAGGAGGATTTCTACATCGATGCATACTGCCAATGGTTAATTCGTGCACCAGATAAATTCCAAACTGTTGTAACTGGTAACATGTTTGGTGACATAATAAGTGATGAGGGTGCTTTTCTTATAGGGAGCTTAGGAATGGCTTCGAGTGGGAATATTCATCCCGGGAAAATATCCATGTATGAACCTATTCACGGTTCTGCCCCAGATATCTCAGGAAAGGGAATAGCAAACCCAATTGGAACTATACTTAGTGTTAAATTAATGTTGCAAGAATCATTTCATTCTCCTGACATTGCCAACGAAATAGAAATCTCTGTTGAACAAGCCCTAGAAGAAGGTCGGACAATTGATCTTCAAAATCCTCAAATAAAAAACCTAAATACAAAAGAGATGGGAGATTTAATAGCAGATAAATTAAAATCAGGATTAAAAAGATAATAACCAATGTTTAATACTTATCATCAATAACTGAAAGCATCGACTTTAGCTGATCGAAAATATCTAAGCGGAAATCTGTTCCAATTCTAAAGAAGAAGAGATCAATTACTTTATTTTCTAATCGTTCATCGACATTTAATTCTTCTATTATCTGAGACCAACTACTACTTTCCACAGCTCTAATCCCAATTAATACTACTCCCTTATCTTTAGAATTTTCAATAATTTTAATAATAATTTCTTTCCATTTAGGATCGACATGTTCTTTATCTCTTAAATCAAATATACAAAATACGCCATCAGAACTTGAGATATCATCAGCCGCAGAAAAAATATGCTGTTTGGTGATTAACCCATTGAGATATTGGTAGACTTGCTCATCGTCATAATCTCTAACTAGTGTTTGTTCTCCTAATTTCTTTATATTGGCGATAATTTGAAGACCTGGACTCCACATTGTATTTTCTGAAATAAAAGATATTGTTAATACAATCTTTTTCTTAATAATAGAGGTTATTTTTTCAAATAATAGGTCACCACGTCTCTCATCTTCGATTTCTTTACTTCTCATTACGTAATGATATGATATCAAATTGAATGCATCCTCAATATTCTCTCCTGTCAAGGCACTTGTCTCAATATAAGATAACTTAATAATTTCTTTCTCAGACAATTCATTTGCTTGTTTCACCCCTTCTTGATAAAAAACTTGTCGTTCTTCGTTTAAGTCTGATTTATTACCAACTAATACTATAGGAATTTCTTGATCGGATGTAAATTCCTTTAATTCTTGATGCCAATTCAACGCATTACTAAAAGATTCACGGTTTGATAAATCAAAAACGATAAAAGCTGCTTGAGCGCCTGAGTAATACACTTTTCGAAAACGACGGAAAAATTTTTGGGCACCTAAGTCAAATAAGGTCACCCCAATTTCATTCCCAAAAAATTCAAAGGTGTGTGTCAAAACATTTAGTCCTATAGTTGCCCGATAATCTTCCGTATACTTGTTTTCGACAAATCTTCGAATGATCGAAGTCTTACCAACTTCGTGATCCCCCAAAATAACAAATTTAAAGCGATATTCTCCATGGGTTGTCAGATCCATCTGATATAGTTGATTTTTCAACCTTTGAACATTTTCAGCTTCGAATTCAAAATTCGGTACAGTCAATTGGATATGGTCATCTTCCTCAGCGGTCAAAATTTGTGCTGTTTTTTCAGCGAGAAATAGACCATATGGTGAGAGTTTCTCAAGAGAAGCCATATTGTCTAAAACTAGGCTTAGGATGTGCTCCTCATCAACAGAGATAAACAAAAGACGATGATCTTCTGTATCAAAACTTGTATTCCCAAATTTCTTGAAAGAAAATTCATTTCGCATACGTTCTAAAACAGGGTTAATTATTGAGGTTAAAACTGAAATAAGTTCAATATCTACATCTTTCCTCTTCTCCCCTGCGATAATAAGACCTTCGCTATCTGAAACAATAACGGCTTCTACTTCCTCATTTATTTCTAAGAAATTGTTAAACAATTCGAAAAAGATCTTATTTTTACTTATTACCAAGGATCGTCTAACCCATTTATTTATATCTATATTATAGTTTTACTTGTTATTATTTTTTGTTATTCTTAGGAGATTATGAAATGTGATTACTTAAGTTAGAACATAACATATTACAACTATCATAAAAATACAATAAAATGAGAGAATTTCCTTATAAATATTTTATTGTATTTAACATTACTTTAAGTTGATCGTAAATTTCCAATCGATATTCAATACCTAACTTGAAAAACAGCAATGATATCATCTTTTGTTCTAATAACTCATTTACATCAAATTCTTCCATTATTAGAGACCAATCACTTTTATCTGAAACTCGAATACCAATTAAAACTACCTTATTTTCTTCCATTTCGTTTATGATTTTCACGACAACATCTCTCCATGCAGGATCAACATGATCCTTATACCGAGCGTCAAATATGCAAAAAATCCCATCGGCGTCAGAAACTTCAAAATTGTGGTAAAGATAATTTTTAATGGTCACTCCGTTAGAGAATTTATACAATTTCTCATCTCTTTGATCTTTCAGCTTCTTACACTCATCTAACCCATTTATTTCTGACAGAATTTGTAACCCCGGGCTCCAAAATTCATTTTCAGAAATGATGGTTAGGGTTAATAAAGATTCAAAGTCTTCTCCAATTACTTTTTTCTCCTTCAAGATCGAGTTGAGTTCATCTAACAAATCGCTTTTAACTCTTTCTTCCTCTTCTTCTTTACTTTTAGATATGTAATGATATGCAATTAATGTAAAGGCGTCTTCAACGTTTTCACCTGATAAAGCACTCGTTTCAATATATGAGATCTTAAGATTAGCCTTTTGAGATAAATCATTTGTTAATTTCACTCCTTCTTCATATTTAATAACTTTCTGGTCTTTTAAATCCATTTTATTTCCGATAAGAATAATTGGGATTTCTCGACCACCAATAAAACTTTCTAATTCTTGGTACCATTGTATTACATCATCAAAAGTTTGTCGGTTCGTAAGATCAAAAACTATAAACGCTGCTTGTGCACCTAGATAGTATGTTTGTCGAAATCTCTTAAAATACTGTTGAGCTCCAACATCCCATAAACTATATATAATATTATTTCCATAGAATTCATATGAATGACTTAAGATATTTAATCCTATAGTAGCACGATAGTCATGTAAAAATTTATTTTCTACAAATCGCCTAACTAGACTCGTTTTTCCGACTTCATGATCCCCTATTACAACAAACTTGAATCTATAAGTTCCTCCTTGATCTAATCGCATTTGATATATTTGATTTTTTACTCTTTCGGAGTAAGAGGTTTCATCTGTTTCATATTCAAAATTAGGAATATTTAGCTGTATATTATCACCTTCTTCAGCATTTAAAATTTGTACCGATTTTTCTGCAAGAAGGTATGCATAAGGAGAAGCTTTATCTACCGAAGCTAAATTATTTAAAACGATGCTCAAGGTTCTACTTTCATCTAAAGAGATAAATAAGAGTCTATAGAATTCTGTATCAAAGCTAGCTGTACCAAATTTTTTGAAAGCAAACTCATCACGTATTCTTTCTACAATTGGATTTATGATAGACGTCAAAACTGAAACAATTTCCATGTCCACATCGCTTCTTTTTTGACCAGCGATGACGAAACCTAGCTGATCACTCACGATCACCCCCTCAACATCGGAGTTTGATTGTAAAAATTGATCAAAAAGCTCCGTGAAGAGTGCAGTTCGATTAATCGACAAGTCTAGTTTTACCCTTTATTTATTATTTAGTTAAAATAACAATAACAGAAGTTTTATTTATTATTTTTTAAATCGATTTTACTAAAACCAATACTTTTAAGTTTTTAGCCTATAATTTTATTATTAAAAAAACCTATAGATTGTAAAATATAATTATCCTAGGAATTAGTAATAAAACTATAATGCCTTCTTGTATCGTTTGTCATTTAGAAATAGGAAAAACACCAAATTCTCTTTTCACGTGCACAAATGAACATCCCATCCATAAAAATTGTTTAGCTGAATGGTTATTACATTCACAAAATTGTCCATTATGCACTGAACCCTATTCACAGAATGTTATCAATCAGTTTAAAGAACACCTTGAAAAAAAAACGCAAGAGAAACTGGATGCTATAGAGGTTGAAAAAAAGAAAGAAGATTTGAGAAAAATGGAAGAATTAACAAATGAAACTATTTTCCTAAAAGTTATTGAAGAAATTGAGCAATTAATTGAAGAAAAACAATATGAGGAGGCTATAGAAAAACTTTTGGAATTATATGAAGAAGGCTCATCTGAAGCAAAAAACTTAAAGGTACTATTTATTCTGGGAAAAACGAATTTTTTGAAAGGACGATTTGACCTCACAATAAATTTTTTATTCAAACTAGTAAAACTTAGATTTGATTTTCCTGATGGTTTTTTATATTTGGGAAAAGCCTATGAAAAGCTTGGATTGCACGATAAGGCAAAATGGGCTTTTGATAGAGCTAAAACAGAGTAGTTATTTTAAATAAATTGCTTATTTTACTTTTACTAAACTAAGATCTACTTCTACAATATTTCCCTGAGAATGATTTGTAGGTCCATGTCCTTTACCAATTCTCAAGCTATCTGCCTTTTGAATTGCTGCAGTTAAATAAGCTTTGGCTATGTGAACTGCTGATTTTACATCGTTTCCTTTTGCTAATTCTGCTGCTATTGCAGATGCAAAAGTACACCCCGTACCATGTGTGTTTTTGGTGTTAATACGGGGGGCATGAAATTCTGTGAAATTATTTCCATCATATAGTATATCAATAGCATATTGAATATCTGGTAAATGGCCACCTTTAATCACAACATTTTGGGCTCCTTGATTATGAATCTCTTGAGCCGCTTCTCGAGCATCTGTCAAATTTTCAATATTTATTTTTGTTAATGTTTGAGCTTCATGGTGGTTTGGTGTTATAACATATGCCAGCGGAACGAGCTCTGAGATCAATGCGTCATTAGCTGCAGGTTTTAATAAATGATCCCCATTTTTTGCAATCATTACAGGATCTGTTACTAATAATTTTATATTGTATTTACGAGCTCTATTCGCCACAATTCGAATTATCTCTGTATTTGCTAACATCCCTGTTTTCCACGTATCTGCACCTATATCCGACATGACCGAATCAATTTGTTCCCCAACAAAACTAGGATCCATTTCATAAACTCTCTGAACACCCATAGTATTTTGTGCCGTAAGTGCTGTAATTGCGCTCATTCCATAAACTCCACGGGCAGAAAAAGTTTTCAAATCTGCTTGAATTCCCGCACCACCACCAGAATCAGATCCCGCAATAGTGAGTACTTTTTTCATTTCCCTTAGTAAATTATACCTTAATTTTATAAAAAATTTCTTAAAGTTTTATTGAAATAAAAGGAATTCACCATTTTCTGGTCAATAAAAATCTGGGAAAGAAAGCCTACCTAATAAGCGAAAAAATTAGTAGTTGATAAAAATGAGTATAGTATCGGATATTCAACTTATAAAGCAGAATTTCTTTTACTTTCTAGAGTATCTTTTAATAGTTTTATCGCACAGAATTCTCCACACATGCTACATACATCTCCATCTTCTTCAGCACAACCATTTCGGTAATGTATCTCTCTAGCTAGTTCTGGATCAATTGCTTGTTCAATCATGCCTTCCCAGTCAAGTTCCTTTCTTGCGATATCCATCCTATAATCCCAGTCTGAAGCTCGTTTCCCATATCGCGCGATATTAACAGCATGAGCAGCAATTTTGGATGAGATAACACCTCTCTTTACATCATCTATGGTGGGCAACCCTAAATGTTCAGCGGGGGTAACATAGCATAGATAATCAGCACCAGCTAATCCCGCGATTACACCTCCAATAGCCCCCACTATATCATCATATCCGGGGGCAATATCAGTCACAAGCGGACCTAATACATAAAATGGCGCTTCATCACATAATGATTTCTGCATTTTGACATTTCTTTCAATTTCATTCGCAGGGATGTGACCTGGGCCTTCAACCATAACTTGGACATCAGCAGCCCATGCTCGTTTTACTAATTTAGAAATTTCTAATAGCTCTTGGACCTGTGCGAAATCAGTTGAGTCAAATATACTGCCTGGTCTCATTCCATCCCCGAGAGAAAGTGTGAAATCGTATTCTTGAGCCATCTCTAGTAGATAATCATATCTTCTATTGAAAGGGTTTTCCATATTATTTTCTAAGATCCATGATGCTAAGAATGTTCCACCTCTAGAAACTACTCCCATCAACCTGGGGTGTTTTATTAGAAAATTAACAATTTCTCGGGTTACCCCAACATGAATAGTGAAAAAATCGACTCCTTCCTTTGCTTGTTCTTCGACAACATTAAACATGTCATCCTCATCCATGTGGATGATTGCTCCTTTATTCTCAAGAGCTCTTAGAGCAGTTTGATAGATGGGAACTGTTCCTAAAGGGACTTTAACCTCATCAATTATTCTTTTCCTAATGGAAATTATGTCAGCTTCGGTAACACCAGTGCTTAAATCCATAACTGTATCTGCCCCAAATTTTACAGCGATCTTAGCTTTTTCTACTTCTTCATTGATATCAAAATGAGTCTTTGAAGAACCAACATTAGCATTAATTTTAACTAATAAACCCTTACCAATCCCTAATGGGGTATCCAATTCTCGTCGATTTGATTTAGCAATGATTATTCTTCCCTTCTCAACACCCCGTCGTATGAATTCTACATCGACTTTCTCAATTTGAGAAACAATCTCCATTTCTTTAGTATAATTCCCATTCCTAGCAATTCTCATTAATGTAGACAAGCTGTTATACCTCTAATTCATTAATTCATTCTTAATAGGGTAAAATTATCTCTATTACACAATAATTATAACAAAATTATATTCTTTTGTCTTCTAAACTAAAAATGAATTATTAAACAAAAATTAAATATGAAAAAAGGGAAAATATTAAAAAAAAATTAGAATTATTCTGTTATAAGTTATGCGTATCTTGAAATTCTCTGAAAGTGCACATTTTATCTAAAGATTTAGCGGCCAAAGCAACAGACTCGAATACGGGAATCTTTAGTTTGAATAATTCCCGTTTAAAAAGTATTTTATTTGCATAATCACTCGTATCGTCGACAATTTTATAAGCTATACATATAAGAGGTTTTTTCATCTCTTTATAAGCCCGTTTAATTGTTTGGAGAAAGATATGATTAAAGTCATACACTTTAATGAAAATTACAGCAGAAATATTTGGATCCGAGTCTAATGTCAAAAGTGATTTATAAAAAATCTCCGGATTTCCCATGCTTCCTCCTAGATCAAGTGGGTTTCGAAAGATAGTATTTACATCAGGAACAAATTCTCGAAATTTGTCAGCAGTTTCTGGCGCAAATTTGGGAATATTTAAATTATTCCTTTCAAAAGTATCAGTAGTTTCAATTGAAGCACCACCCCCTCCTGTAGTAATCCCCATATTTCTATTCATAGACATGTTGCTGATGTTCTGAAAAAGCATAGCTAAGTTAATTAGTTCATTTGAATCTTTAACCATTAAAGCCCCAGTTTGTTTGGTCATAGCCTCCCAGATTTTTAAAGATCCCGCTAAACCCCCAGTATGAGACATAATTGTCTCTTTTGTAGCTTCACCACTTCCAACTTTCCAAAGGATCACCGGTTTCCCCTTAAGTGTCAATTTTTTAACTATATTCAAAAATTTTCTGCCTATTGCCTGACTTTTTATGTTTTCTACATAAAGTGCAATGATTTTCGTTTCATCATCTTCTAGAAAATATTGCAAAAAATCAACAAAATTCAAATCGATCTGATTTCCAATTGAAAGAATCTTACTTGGATTTGTTCCATAGATCGACTGCCCCTTTGCTGAAATATAAATAGCTAACCCTCCAGACTGAAAAATTCCACCAAAATTGCCCGATTCTTTAGAAAGAAGACCAGGAGTAAAAGAGATGTTGTTTTTTGGAACAAAAATTCCCATACAATTTGGACCTATTACTCTTATATTATACTTTTTTACAACTTCAAGAACCTCTACTTCTAAATGGCGATTCCCTACCTCAGAAAATCCAGATGCAAATATGGTTGCAAATGAAACTCCTTTCTTTCCACATTCTTCTAGAACAGCGGGACAAAACCTTGCCGGAACAGCGATAATTACATAATCAATGGGCTTATCATCAGGTATTTCTAGAACCGAACCATAGACAGGAATATCTGCTATAAATTTTCCTTTTAAGCGGGGATTAAAGAGGTATATAGGATTTTCGAAACCAAAATTTTGAAGACAACTTAACCAATATCTACCAGCACGTTTTTCATTAACACCAATGATCCCAATACTTCTGGGGTTGAATAATTTTTCGAAATCAATCATAATGAAATCTCCCAAGTTTGATTATTATTTAGAAAATAAAACAATATTTGTAAAATACTTAATTATTGCACTAGTATTTTTTTAATCCGAATTACTAAATAGATTACTACAAAATTGTAACTTTTTTTTTAATAATTAAACTATTCAAATCCAATTTTCAATTGTTTTAGTAATTTAATTAGTGATGTTGTTAATTCATATTCCTTTAATTCATTAAAAGGGACAAATTTAGCATCCAAAGCATCATCATCTGCAATAGGTGCTTGATTACTATCTCCTTCTATTTGTTCTACAAAAAAATTGAGAAGAACATAATGGTATTCGATTTTCCCATCATCATCATACATAATCTTATCGATAATGCCTGCTAATTTAGTAACTTTTACTTTAAAACCAGTTTCCTCAAATCCCTCTCTTTTAGCAGCTTTTTCAACTTCTTCTCCTATATCTAGATGCCCCCCGGGGATTGACCAATACCCCGCGTCGGGGTTATATTTTCTTTTAATTAAAAGTAAATGTTTATTTCTAACCAGAAGAATGCCAACACCGACGTGAGGACGTATTGGATATCGTCTTGTATCAAAAGCAGTAAGTTTTTCCCTATCAACCATAACTTTACATTTTACAATATACTTTAAATAGTATTGGAATTGACAAATTATAAAGATTAATGATTTGCTGAAATAATATGGTTCGTCCATGGTATTGGCCAAAGAATGGAATGCCCGAACGAACAGAACCTTTTACTTGGATAATTAAAGGAAAAATGGCAGCTTCTTGGTGGCCAGATCCGTCAGTAATCGAAACCTATCGAAAAGAAGGAATTAAAGTAATAATAAATTGTTCTGAATTTGATAACAAGGAAGATATACCAAAGGAATTCAAGTATCTCCATGTCAATATTGCAGACTTTGGTACACCCACAGAAGCACAAATAAGAAGATTTTTTAAAATAACTAGTGAGAGTAGTACAAATAATGAACCAGTAGTAGTTCATTGTGTAGCTGGTTGTGGAAGGTCAGGTTTAATGATTGTAACCTGGGCAGCTTATAATGGTTATATACCTAATGGAATAGATCCAGTAAAATGGATTCGTAAATTAAGATCATGTTGTTTAGAAACAAAAGAACAGATGGATTTAGCACGAAAAATAGCTAGAAAATATCAAAAAACTATAATGTAAAATATTTAAGAACGTAATTTATTTAATTATTAAGAATATTTTTTTCTTTATAGCAAAATTACTAAAAGGGATAGATGCTTATGCAAAGTTCAGACTATGTGTATATGATTGCCGACAATATTCTGGTATATCAAATCACTTTACCCTCAGACCTTGAAGGAAGGAAATTGCACGAGCATCTTAATAAGTACGACGAAAAATATCTAAAAATTATTGCGGGTTTTGACCAAAATTTCTTAGAACATTTCTTAATCATATCAAAAGGGAAGAAACAAGAAGATCTTGCTGAAGTTCTCAAAAAAATGGAAAAAATATCGTATATGATTGGTCCTACTGGTAATTTAAGCTACTTAGCTTCTAATCAGATTCAGTATATTCTGACTAAGCTGGGATCTTTAAAGTTAAATGACATTAAAGAGGCTAAAATTAGTAATATTGCAGATGAACAAATAGAAAAAGAGTTTGGAGCACCAGGTGGCACTTCTGCAGCACTAGAAAATCAACTCTCAAGCGCTGCATTTTATCTTAACCAGATAGGATATTCTCATCAAGATATTCAAGAAAAATTCAAAGAAGTTAAAGAAGATCCCTCAAAATTAGAAGCATTATTTACCTTACCCCCCAAAGAAATTATAAGTATACCGGAAGAAGTACAACAAATGGGTAGACCCCCATCAAGAAATCAATCAGGTGGAAGCTCAAATCAACCTTCTACTACTATAGAAAACAGTCAAGCAACCCAGAATGCAATTGATCAGCATATTCAATCAATTCAACATGAAGTAACTGGAGAAAGAGCAAAAAAAGTTGAAGTAATTATGCAAATGATTCGATCCCATGTGAAAGAAAATATGAAGGATCATTATGAAAGGGTATTTGGACAGATACACCCTGATAGATTAAATAAAGCATTAAAGATGCTCCAAACAACTAAAAGAAAATCAAAAAGACAGAATTTATATTTAGAATGGTTTTTCTGTTCGGCTTTACTATCTAAGATTGAACTCAAGGTAGAACATTGGCAAGTCTCTTCTCAAGCGAGTCATGGTACTACAGGAGTTTATACAGCTGGGTTAGACTTCTCTCGTTACGATAATATCGTCAGGGAGTTTGCTGACACTAAATTAGCTAAAGTTATTAATATATCGAGGAAAATACTGCAAACCCCAACTAAGAACGCGATTCAGAAGCTTGGACAAGATCTGCTAAAAACAACAGGACACGATGAACATCTCTACTTCACAGATTGATTTTTCATTAAATAGATTAAAAAATTTCTTTTTAACCTGTTTTTCCTTTATTAATATTTCAATTACGAGAATATAGTTATTTTAAAAGGGATTCCTCAAATATAATAAAATAAGTATTAATCTGGAAAAAGATAAAAAATAATCTCTAAATATTTGGTAAGAAAAAAATAAATCCAGTAATGATTTACTTAACACACTAGAATATTCTTTTTATAATTAAATTAAGGTGTTTAAAGTTAGTCAAAGGAAATTTGTCAAAGATATAAACGTACTTTTTATTTGGGATCTCCCTCAAATTGCCAGAAAAACATTAGTAGAACAGTTTAGTGATATTCCGCAAGTAAACTTCCTTTTCGCAAAAGACTATTCAAGAACCAGTCAAGAATTGAAACAGCTACTACCGCGAGCTGATGTAATTGTAGGTTGGCGCCCTCCCAATGATCTTTTTCAGAATGCTAAGAAAGTAAAATTATATATAAATCCCGGAACAGGAGTTCAAAGAATAATTTCCATATTTCGTGAAGTAAATAAAACCAGAAAAGTTGTCCTAGTAAACGGACATGGTCATGCATATCCCTGTGCGCAACACGCAGTAGCAATGTTACTAACTCTTCTCAATAAGATAATCCCTCATCACAACTGGTTGAGTAATGGTCAATGGCGAAAAAATGATAGCGATGCTGCTACAATTCCACTAAAATCGAGAAAAATAGGACTGTTAGGGTATGGAGCAATTAATTCATGGGTTCACCGTTTTCTTTCAGGTTTTAAAGTAGAGTTTTCGGCATTAAGAAAAAATTGGGATAAACAAACAGAAACACCTCCAACAACTATCAAAAAATTCCTCTTTCCAGAGCTCCACGAATTTTTGAAGGAAATAGACACTCTTATTATTGCAGCTCCTTTAACCTCCCAAACGGAAGGAATGATTAGACTGGAAGAGTTGAAGTTTCTTGGGCATGATGGCTTACTTGTAAATGTTGGACGTGGTGCGATTATTGATGAAGAATCTCTTTATACAGCGTTATATGATAATATAATAGCAGGAGCGGCAATAGATGTTTTATGGAATTATTCTCCAAAGGAAGATAGTGATGGAAAAAAATACCCCTTTTCATGCCCCTTCCAAAATTTAAGTAATGTGGTCCTCTCCCCCCACCGAGCCGCTTCACCCATGGTAAACTTCCCTTGGGATGAAGTAATTGAGAATATCAAACGTATGGCAGAAGATAGGACTGATTTTCTTAATATCGTAGATTTAAAGGAAGGATATTAATTTTTAACATTTAGAACTGGAAAATTTGGGGATGGGTTATTTAGAATGAAGTTTTTAATCAATGAAAACTTCTCTTTTTTCCGTTTCCCTTAAACGCTCTAGAAGTCTTTTATATACCTCGAAATCTAATTCTTCATACAAATTCTCTGATTCTTCTATACTTAACTCATCCAAATAACCTTCTATAACCAAGAAAGTCATGACATTTAAGTCCCCTTCGCGAAATCTCTTTTTAATTTCTTTTTTAAATGCTCGCTTAGCCATGAGGTCACCTGCTTGAGCTAATTTCTTCAATAGTGGGAATGCTAAATTACTATGAAGTAATTGCGTGTCGTATTCATGCTCGTACCATGCTTGTAAATTTGATGAATGTGCCCAAAACTCAACTTCAGGAGGGATATCATTTTCATCAATCAATTCTAAAGAATGATTCAAATTTTTAGATTGAGTATCTATTGATAATTTAGCCAAACTATCATTTTCAGTTTTACTGCCAACATCATTATCATTTAGTAATAGGTATTTACATTGAATAACTTTTTTATTGGAGATGTATATTATAGTTTTGTTATCTTCCAATTTAACTGTAAAGAGATCACTAATTTTAAATTCTTTCATTGATGAGTAGTGAAAGATAATGGTTTATATCTAATAATTTTTTTCGATTCGCACTCGTGATTATAACTTTTGTTTTAACTTAACTTTAAAATAACGCTTTTTACTATATTATTACATTTTAATAAATATTTTTAGATTAATAGTGAAAATTAGGAGTGGATAAAAGATTGTTAAAAAATATTACTATTTTAAAAGGCGAAGAGATATATTTACATAAAGATTTTGCTGTTTCATTTAGAAATCCCGAAGTTTTACCGCAAATGCTCAAGAATATTGATGAGGAATTAACTTCAAGGGGTTTTTATGAAGAAGATCTCGTAATAGATATCATAACATTGAAAATTATTTGTTATAAAATGAAAAATCCAATTCCCTTGTTTATATCACTAACGTATGATGATTCCTCACTTCCAGAGCAAATATTTCCTAAAATGCATAAGATTCTAAAAATTTTAAGAACGTTTTTAGAAAAAACAGGCGTATCTACAGCAGGAAAAATCTCAGAAGAAAATAAAAAACTTCTCGATTCCAAATGTTCCCCATTGATCGATGATCTGCTAATGCTAAGACCTGCAAAGATTAGCGTAATCGGTTATGACTTTGTTGGAAAATCTCATATAACTGAGATGATTAAAAGTGGGAAAATGCCAAAAAAGTATAAAGAAACTACTCAGTTAAAGAAGTATAAGGCAGATCTATTTGGAATGCCGATTTTATTATGGGATATTCCTGATCAAGAAGATATAAGCCAACAAGTATGGCAATCTTTTATATTAGGATCGGATGCCGTAATTTTAGTCCTTGATTCAACCCAAAAAAATGCGGAGGAGAGTAAATTGATGGTAGAAATAACGGATAAGATAATTCCACATGCAGAACTCTTGATAGTTGCTAATAAACAAGATTCAGATGACAGTTTAAAGCCAGAAGAAATTGAGATTATTATAGGAAATAAAATTTTCCCCTTTGTTGCAAATAAACAAGAAAATAGTATTTTGATTCAAAAACAGGCAGCAAGACTGCTTGAAATAAAAGCTGAAGGTATAGATTACTCCAGAGAAGATTTTATTATCCAGAGAAATGATTAAGTGTTAATTATATGATCTGTTCTCTGTTGTTTAATTGTTTTATTTTGTGTTGAGTTGGGGGAATGAAATAGGAATTACTTCTAATAGAACCTATGACTGAACGTGAAAAGTCAACCAAGGAAAAATTAAAAGAAAGTGAAAAAAAGTTAAAAGACTTCATGGAAGCCGCAACTGAAGGTTTCCTTGTTTACGATTCAAGCTTAAAATTGCGTGAGATCAACGATTCTGCGTTACGGATTATTAACATGCGCAGAGAGGCCGTAATTGGTAAACACATACTTGAGATAACCCCTGGTCTTGAAAAAACTGGGAGATATAATGCTTATTTAAATGTCATAAAAACAGGAAAACCATTCTATGCTGATGATGCTGAACAACTTCCTAAATTTGGGAACATACATTTATCAATACACGCTTTTAAATTAATTGAAGGCCTTGGAATGATTTTTAACGACGTCACCGAGCGTGTAAGAGCAGAACAAAAAGTAAAGGAATCAGAAAAAGCCTATCGTTCACTCTTTGAAAATATGATTGGGGGATTTGCTTATCACAAAATAATTGTGGATGAAAATAATAATCCAATTGATTATCAATTTTTAGAAGCAAATGCCGCTTTTGAAGCCCTGACAGGTTTAAAAGTACATGACATCATCGGAAAAACCGTGAAAGAGATACTTCCAGGAGTAGAGAATGATCCTGCAGACTGGATCGGTAAGTATGGTAAAGTGGCCCTTACAGGAATCCCACTGACATTTCAAAACTATGCAGAACCTCTTGATCAATGGTACAATGCCATAGCGTATTCTCCTAAAAAAGATCATTTTGCAGTTATTTTTACAAACATCACTGAACAGAAGAAGGTTGAAGAAGCTTTAAAAAAGTCTGAGAAGGAATATCGTGAGGCTTATAATCGGGCAGAATTTTACAAAGATTTATTCACCCATGACATAAATAACATTTTACAAAACATATTATCTGGAATACAACTCAGTGAAATGGAAATTGGAAGAACAGAAAAGCTAAAAAAATTAAGTGAGTACTATAGCATTATAAAAAATCAAATTAAGAGAGGAGCAACATTGGTTTCTAATATCCGCAAACTCTCAAAGCTTGATGAAACGGAAATGTTAATTAAAAATGTCGAAATTTGCACCATTTTAGAGAAGTCAATTACTTATGTAAAAAATGCTTACCAGGAAAAAAATATAAAAATTCAAGTTGATTCTATTGGTAAAAAACTTTATGTGCATGCTAATGAACTCCTAGAAGATATATTTGAAAATATCTTAGTTAATTCAATTAAATTTAATGATAAACTAGCTCTTGAAATCCTCGTAAAGATTTCCAAAGAGAAAATAGAAAACATCAATTATATTAAAATAGAAATTATGGATAATGGATTTGGAATAGAGGATTCCAGAAAAGAGAAAGTTTTTCAGAGAAGATATAGTGAAGAAACAAGTGACCGTGGTATGGGTTTAGGATTGTCACTAGTGAAAAAAATTATTGACTCCTATAAAGGAAAAATATGGGTCGAAGATAGAGTCAAAAATGACTTTGAGAAAGGGAGCAATTTTGTAATCCTAATTCCAGAAATAAAATAAAGAGGATTATTTTAGATATAAATATATTTGCTTTTGAGATTATTCAATCTTTTTTAAAAACACTCTTTCCTCTAATTATCGTTTCAATTACCTGAATTTCTCTAATATGGTCTTTATCTACCTCAAGGGGATTTTTATCCAATACAACAAAATCTGCTAATTTACCAACCTTAATACTCCCTTTAACATTTTCTTCGAATGCGGCGTAAGCACCGTTAATAGTATAAGTTTTTAATGCCTCTTCCATCGTGATACATTGTTCCGGAACAAAACCGTTCCGTGTAACTAAAGCATGGAGCCCCATAATTATGTCAGGATCTTCTATAGGGCTATCCGATCCTGATGCCATTATAATCCCCGAATCAATGATGGATTTGAATGGATAGATATAATTACATCGTTTTTTACCCAAACGCTTCTCCAACCAAGTATATTCTGAATTAATAAAGGGAGGTTGGCACGCAACAATTATATTATATTTTTTAATATCTTTAATAACATCCTCAGTTAATAATGAGGCATGTTCAATTCGATGGCGATGATTTTCTTTCGGGGATTGTGTTAGTAATTTCTTATATAAATCAACGCATTTTCGATTCCCTTTATCTCCAATTGCATGAATACTGATTTGAAAACCATCATCATGTGCTATTTTCATTCTTTTAAACATGGTTTCTTCATCGACTACGGAAAATCCCTTCTTATCAGGAGCATCAGAAAAGGGTTCATGCATTAACGCTGTTTTCGCACCCAAAGTACCATCAAAATAACCTTTCCAACACCTAGTTTTAAATTTGCTATCTTCCTTATTAGTGTCTAAGGATTGCTTTTTTAGGTCTTTAAGTTTTGTCGGATCTACGATAGAAATTAGTGAATACCAGCTTTGAAGTACTTCTTCTTTAACTAATGAATAAACGGGGAAATCACGTTGAAGAGAGGTGATCCCATGAATTGAAGTGATTCCTTTACTAGCTAGTGAATTAAAATATTTTTTCGCTATTTCCTGAAGAGCTTCAGGTTTGGGAAATAAATATTTAGAAACTTTAGAATAGAGTACAGTTAATGCATTTTCGCTGATAACACCGGTTAATTCTCCATTTTCATCCTTCCTAATTTCACCACCCGTAGGAACTTTTGTTTGGGAGTTAACTCCAGCTAATTCTAGGGTTTTAGTATTTGCAATTCCAATATGACCATCATACCGTAAAATAAAAACAGGATTCCCGGGACAAGCAATATCTAGGTCCCACCGAGTGGGTAATTTTGGAATTTCAAAGAGTTCTTCTTTTAACCTGAATCCAAATATTAAATCTCCCTTTCCTCTTTTTTCAGCAGAATTTTTCAATACTTCTTGAAGTTTTTCTAAGCTTGCTATGGTAGAAAGATCAAGGTTCATTAACATGAACATAGATCCAATTGGATGCATATGTGAATCTATAAAGCCAGGGAGGAGGGTGTTTCCCCCCAAATCTATCAGCTCGTTTTCAACACCAAGCTCTTCTTTAACTTTTTCTAACATCCCTATAGCTAAAATCTTTTCTCCTTCAATTCCCACAGCTTCAACACTCGGGTGTTTTTCTTCCAGTGTGATAATAATTCCGTTGTAGAATATTTTTCTTGCCGGTATCTTACTAGCCATTTTTATTAATTTCAATCTTACAGAGTCAGATATTTATACTTACATTCCGAAAGATATAAGGTTTATATAATTATTGCTATTATATTCCATAGGATTAAATCATAAGAGATACGAAAATGAAACCATCAATCTTAAAGAAATTAATTACAATAATTGAAGAAGCCAATACTTTAAAAGATAAAAATAAATTTCAAAAATCGATAGAAAAATTCGAACAAGCTCTCAATTTTATTAATATAAAAGTCGATGAGCCTAGTGAAAAGAAAGTTGAGATTGAAAATATAAAAAATGCTATTAATCAAACACATTCAGTTGAGATAAGCCACCTTATTCAAGAATCAACTCGGTTAATTTCATTAAAAGAGTATGAAAAGGCTAAAACTAATTTTAAGAAAGGAATTAGGATTGCTAATGAAAAAATTAGTGATAAAGAACTCAGAGATGCTGAAATCGCAGAAATAAATGAACTGATTAAGGAAGTTGAAATAGAACAGATTATACTAAAAGGA
The DNA here is from genome assembly GCA_964486045.1 of uncultured archaeon. Classification (GTDB taxonomy): domain Archaea; phylum Asgardarchaeota; class Lokiarchaeia; order Sigyniarchaeales; family SOKP01; genus Loki-b32. The sequence goes on along the minus strand of CAZALK010000004.1, from coordinate 260,679 downwards.
ATAAAAAAAAGAGAGGAAGAAAACAACTTAAATGATGCAATTAAGGTATTTGAAGATGGGTTGATTCTCGTGGAAAAATTTCGACATCTCGAGGGTAAGAGAGAATATACTTCCAAGATTAAGAATGAAATTGATAAAACGAATGAATCCCAATTCAGGCTAATATTACACCAGGGAACTGAGTTGAAGCAGAAAGGTCAATTTGACCAAGCAATTAAAGTTTTTGAAAAAGCAAAGAGTCATATTGAAAAATCTTTCTCTGCTAATGCGATGAAAACTGAAATTGTTAACATTATTAATCTTTCAAATGAAATTTATTCTAAGCAAATTAAGTTAATGGTTGAGAAAGGAAAAGATTTAATTAAAGATGGGTTAAAAGATGAAGCTATATCCGAGTTAGAGAATGCATTAATCATTGCGGAAAAAATGTATGATTCTGAATTAAAAAAACTTGAGATCAGCCTTATCGCAGAAGCGATAAATCCAATACATATTGAACGAATTAGGCCAATTTTAGAAGAAGGAATCGCAGTAACTCAAACAGATAATTTTAAAGAATCAATTACAATGATAAATGAAGCTATTGCGATTTTTAACAAAGCGATAATTATCACGGAAACCATGGTTAATTCAGAGAGAAAAGACTTAGAGATTAAAAAAATCAATGACTCAATTAACCAAGCTTGTTTACCCGGAATTAATGTTATCAAAGATAAATCAATTCAATTAATCGGAAAGCAAAAATATGAAGAAGCTATTAATGAAATATACGTCGCTTTAAGTATTGCAAAACAAATGGCATATCCAGAAGAAGATAATGCAGTATTACAAGATTTAAAAAGTATAATAAATAAAGTTTATTCTACCAAAAATAAAGAAGTTATTAATAGGGGAAAAGATCTAATTGGTCAAAATGAATATGAGAAAGCCTTAGAAGTCTTCAAGGAAGCCCTGAATATGACTAATAAAATGTATCTCACTAAAGAAATGGAAGAAGAGGTTAACTTGATAAAAAGTCTTATTTATGACGCTGAAGTAAAACAGTTAGTTGGGAAAGGGAAATTAGATGAACAACAGGAGACTAAAGAGAAAGAAATAGGAAAACTCCAAAAAAGATTAGAATACGCTCAATCTATTGAGGATCCAGAACGTCAAGTTGAAGAAATGAACAAAATCAAAAATATGATTGACGATGTTCATTCTGAGGAAATTAAATTCTTGATCGAACAAGGAAATCAACTCGCGGAAAAGAAAGCATTCGAAGAAGCTTTTAATTTTTATGAAAGGGCACTAAAAGTTAATGATATGATGGAGGTCCCTGATGTAAAAAACAAGGATTTAGTTAAAGAAAGTTACAAAAAAGAATTGATAAATAAAATAAAGGTTGAAATAGAAAATAAACAATACGATAATGCAATAGATGATGGCAGAAAAGCGGTTGAGTTAGATGAAAAGTTTGTAGATGCTCATTATTACATTGGACAAGCTTATAACTACAAAAAAAAATACGATGCTGCAATCGAGAGCTTTCAAAAAGCATTGAATTACAATAAATCTCATATTGAATCATGGAATTTGATCGGATTAGCTTATATGGCTAAAAATGAGTTTGAAAACGCGCTAAGTTTCTTAAACAAAACTATTGAGATTGATCCTGACTATTTTATTGGATGGTTTAATATAGGTAATATTTATGAACAAATTAATGAATTTGATAAAGCAATTGAAAGCTATGTTAAAGCAACTGAATTGGAACCTAGTTTTGCTAAAGCATGGTTCTTCATGGGGTATGCTTACTTCGAAAAGAAAGATTATCATAGAGCTATTGAACATCTTGAGAAAGCGATTAAACTCGATCCAAACCTGGCCATGGGGATTAACCATCTCATTAAAGAATTGAAAAGTCTAATCAACAAACTTCAAGAAATACTTTCATTATCTTTTATAAATAGATAATAAAGGAAAAGATTTTTAGAAAAAATCCAATTTTTTTCATCACTCTCCTAATTTTAAACATTTTTTTCAAAATTCCCCACAAAATTTAAATTCATTATGAAAATTATTTATAAAAACATGACATGATAATAGATTCGTTCATTATTCTATCTAATCTACTTTATTTTGTCGGATCTAACAATTTACTAATATTTTAATGAGTGGGAAATACATGGGGGTAACTTTAAATAAGTGAAATTGATACATTATTTGATACATCAATAAGTTTGATAATAGTCAAAAAAAAACATTTATTGAAAAAAATTTAGGTTTCAACGAAAAATCTAAAAAAAGTAAAATTCTAGGTGATGGTAAAAAAGGTGAGTGATTTTCCGTGCGGTGTTAAACATAACTTTGACAATGGAGTTATATTTTCAGAAGATAGAAATCGTTATGATTGGAATTGCACCAATTGTGAAACAAAAGTTAGTGTTAAAATTGATAAACAACTAAAAGAGTTTAAGGCAATTGGGAAGGTAAACTGCCCAATACTCGCCTACGAGTAAAAATTTTTTGAGTAATTTTATTCAGTCTTCTTCTTTTTCAAAGAATCGTAAAAGTTTTCTTCTATAGTTTCATTTTGTCTGATTTACATGTTATTAGGGGATTACATCAGCATGGCTTTAAAGAATTTTGGACTAAGCGTAAGTTTTGAGAGGGTAGGGAGCATCCCGAAAAGTTTCTCTCCTACATATCTATCGTTTGCCACTATATGTTTTGAAAGATCCTGGTTTACGTACGCCTCATGTATAAATTTTCTACAAGTCTTGTTTTCGTTTAGCAATTTCGTGTATAAACGCCATAAAGACTTTACAGAGGAGCTATCATTGTAAATCAAGTGTTCCATGGCATTTCCATTCTTAAAGTACGTCATTAGAACACGGTTAACTTCTTTATCATATTTTTGCAACTCTCCTCGAGTAAAGTTGCTACCACCTTCGAACAAAGGTTTTAGAGTATCAGATGCGATATGCGCACAAGCAACGCCTGGTAATAATCCTTCATAAAAGAACGCAGAGACTAGTCCAGCTGCTTCCCCTAAAATGAGAACTCGATCATTCGAGTACTTTTTTATTGGATGTTTAGATATTTTCCCTACTACGGCATCTGATAAATTATAGGATAAACCGTTTACGATAGGTTGTATCGGTTTATAATTTTTTAATATTCTCTCTAGTTTTGGCACTACCTCTTCCTTCGATTGATTTTTTTCTCCTAAATATCCTGCAGAGATTCTTTCGATTCCTTTATTAAGGAAAAAGGGACCATTTCTACTGATCTTAGGATTAATATGAAAACTATAATTCCATTTTAAATTTTCATTAATTTTATCTTCACTTCCAAAAAGATGAAGATACACCCCCGTAAAAGAATCAGGAATCCCAAAACCGAGAGACTTTTGTAATTCAAACCCTCGTGAGCCAGTTGCTAATACTAATAGTTTTGTAGTGTATGATTCTCCTTTAGCATTCAATAATTCTAAATAATCAGGATGTTTATTAATTTTTGAAATCTTTTCATTAGAATTAAAGGTTCCTCCCTGTTGTTCAAACTTATGAATTAAATATTGTATCATGTTTTCCGTGTAACTTACATTTCCTAAAGGAAGACCAAATTCATTAGAGTTGATTACGCCATTAAACTCATCACTCATATAATTTGAGGTAGTGTGGAGACTTGGGAAGATTTCTTTGTTATCCCAATCAAGCTCTTCTTTAACAAACGGTTTATTATGTTCCGGAAAGATATTTGTTCTTATAGGTATCTCTTTTTGATAATCTTGAGATTCTATAAGTAGAGTATTAGCGTGTTTTGAAATTTTTGAAGCAAAAATTGAACCCGACACTCCAGCACCAATGATTACAACATCATACATATTTAACCAGTAGGAATTCTTGTATAAAATTACTTTAAATAATTAAATTTAGGTTTTTAATTTTTAGAATTGGAATTTTTACGGCATTGAGAAAATTTTATATCTTTTTTAACTTCATAAAATTCCATCTATTTTTTACAACAAACCCTTTTATGTTATTCTAGGACGCAATTTCTTTTTTAAAAATTAATTTAAATATTGAGCAATTTATGTGTGATCTATAAGAGAAAAAAATTTTCACTTTTTTATTTACTTAAATCTCATTGTTGATCTTTTATGGAGTCAAAAGAAAAAATTGTAGATGATTTGGTTTTAGAAAAAGAATTAGAAATCGAGGCTAATACTAAAAAGAAATCGCTCATTAAATTCATTCATGTTTTCGAGTCTGATGTAGATACACCCCCTAAAAGGATAAAAAAAATAAGAAGCAAAAAAAATCGTGATTCGAAAAGGGAACGACGACGTTCAGACAAAAGATATAAAGAATCATTTAGTTATTACAGCTTAAACCCACGAAAATTTACTTTCAGCATGAAAAATTTATAAATATAACAATCTCCCCTTTTTTTTTATTTATTATGAGAAGATTCGATTGTTGTTATATTATATGAATGATTTTGTTAGCTATTTTATCTAGATTTACTTCTGCCATTCCCAACGGCACGGTGCTTTCATATAAAATAACAACTAAAAGTGGATCTAATTTCCAGGGAATATCAATTATTTTGGAAACTACTTTTTGGCCATTTTCTAATCGACTATACATTTCTGGTAGTGTCAATGCCCCAACTCTATATCTGATTTCTAATTCTTTAAGTGAATTTACAAGTATCTCATTAGGAAGTGAAGTATAAATAACGTTTCCCTTAATTGAGAGAAGAGCTGCCCCAACGATTTCGTTCTCATACATTAAAGCTTTAAAAACATCAATTATTTTCTGGAAAAAAACTTTACTTAAATATATCTCTTCTTCTCCCGTAATTATCGAATCAACCAGTTCATCAAATTTCGGTTCCTCTATTTGTTGATAATCTTTAACCTGGCTTAGATCGGGGAATAAGTCAAGAAACTCGTCTATTATCCTTGATAACCGAGAATTAACGAAAATAAGACTTGCACTTGAATCAGATAAGATAGTGAAAATAAAGCCTTCATGAATTTTAAACACAAATCTTAATTCGCTCATTTCAAGGATTTCAGGTGTTTTTTTTGAAATTACATTCTCAGAAAAAGAAAAAATAGCGGAAAAAAAGGGTGTAATCAAATTAACCTCAATATTTTCAAAATCGGTGGTAAAATTTCGATTATAGATACAAATCCCAGTTTTTTTTAGGATAAAGAGAGAATGAATTTTCATGAAAATTAATACTTAACTACTCCTATAAGTAAATTTAAAGGATTTTAATCTTAAAAGGATTTTTAAAGAAAACATGGATCTAATTATTAAAATTTTTAGATTAAATATCATCTTTCTGTGAATAAACTGTTTAAAACCCTTTTTCATCCATTTATTAAAAATCCGGATTTTTTTTTTTCAAATTATTTACCAAAGCCGTTCTTATATTATGAAATATCACTAATAATCATGGTGTTTAAATTAATACATTCACTTGTTTTATATAAAAGTTTCAAGAAGATTAAAAAACCGAATATTGGGATCAGAATGTCCGATGATGAACTAGAAAAAATACGTCAGAAAAAAGCGGAAATGCTATTGAAACTCCAATCAATCCCCAAAGAAATTGTTTCAATAAAAAATGAAGAAGATTTGAAGAGATTGTCGTATGATTTTAATGAAAAAATAATAGTGATTGATTTTTGGGCAGTCTGGTGTGGTCCTTGTAAGATTTTTGCACCAATCTTTAAAAAAATACAACAAGAATATTATAAAGATTTTATTTTCGTTAAAATTGACACTGATGAAAATCCGTTAATAGCTCAACAATTTGGTATTACAGCTATTCCAACAACTATATTTCTTAAAGGCGGTCAAGTATTGAAAAGACAACCTGGAGCAATTAATTACAATTCCTTAAAACAAATCCTTGAAAAGTTTAAAGCTGAGAATTAGTTTAACATTTAACCTTGTTTTACGTAATTTCTTCTTTTATAAAATCACAAAATAATAATTATTAAATTCATATTTTATTTCAACATCATAATAAAAGCGATTTATGTGAATGTAAAAACTTTATTTAGCCCCGAAAAGATCAGAACTGTTAATATTAAATATAAATTGACATAACAAAAATTAGCTAAAATTGAGACATAAATGGAACTTAAAATCCTTTTCAGCCCGGAAAAAATTGGAAATGTCCAGATTAAAAACCGTATTGTACGTTCTGCAACATTTATGCATGTAGCCGAGAAAGATGGTTATGTTGGGGAGCGTCTTCTTAAAATGTACGAAGAATTGGCAGAGGGTGGTACAGGTTTAATCATAACGGGAGCTGCAGCGGTAGATCCAGGTGGTGCAGGTGGTCCGTATCAAATGGTTATGTATGATAAATCTCATCTTCCAGGGAACAAGAAACTAGTTAAATTGGTACATGATCATGATGATACCAAAATTGCTTTGCAAATTCAGCACTCTGGGCGTCAAGGAATTCATCCAAAATACCCTACAGTTGCACCTTCACCAATCCCTAATGAAGCAACAGGAATAATACCACGGGGTTTGACAACTGACGAAGTTAAGGATTATATTGAGAAATTTGTAGAATCAGGCCTTAAGGCATACGAATGTGGATATGACATGGTCCAACTCCATGCTGCTCATGGCTATTTTTTAAATAATTTTCTTTCTCCTTTTACAAACAAGCGGACTGATGAGTTTGGAGGAAATATTCAAGAGAGAACTAAAGTTTTGAGAGATATTCATAACGGAATCAGAGATCAACTCGGAAAACAATTTCCGATATTAATAAAATTTCAATCATTAGATTTACTCCCAAATAGGATTACTAAGGAAGTAGGAATCGAAATCTCAAAAATTCTTTCTGACATTGGATTCGACGGAATTGAGCCAAGTGGTACACCTTCAAGTAAAATAGTTAAAAAAGAGGAACATGAAAATTATTTTCTTCCTACTGTAAAAAAAATGAAACCGTTAATGAATGATTGTGCCTTAATATTGGTGGGTGGGATTCGAAATCCGATATCTGTTGAAAAAATCTTAGAAAGAGGGGAAGTAGATTTTATTTCACTTTCTAGACCATTAATTCATGAACCAGATCTTCCCAATCGTTGGAAAAGTGGTGACTTATCGCCAGCGAAATGCATCAGTTGTAATTCCTGCTTTACTACAATGAATACCGGAACATATTGTGTAACAAAGAAGAATTTGGAAAAAAAATATATAAAAAACTTTCGCAAAATCCCTGATAATTACTGAATGATAAAGATCAAGATAAAAATGAAATTAAAAACGCTATTCAGTCCACAAAGAATTGGGAACGTTTTGATTAGTAATAGAATTGTCAGGTCTGCTACTTTTGAGCATAGAGCTGAAAAATATGGATATGTTGGTCAAAAAATACTAGATTTTTACAATGATTTAGCACGCGGTGGAACAGGTTTAATTATAACTGGATTTACCGGAATTGATCCGAGTGCGACAGGAAGCCCATATCAACTTCGATTAGATAATGATTCCTATATTCCAGGTCACAAAAAATTAGTGAATTTAGTTCATGATCAACCAGATGTCAAACTAGCTATGCAGATTGCTCATATGGGGCGGCAAGGTGAGCATCCAAAATTCCCTTCCGTTGCACCTTCTCCGATTCCAGAAAAGACGACGGGTTCAACACCAAAAGAACTAAGTATTAAAGAAATTTACGAACTTATTAAAAAATATAAAGAAACTTCTGTTAGAGCCTACGAATGCGAGTATGATATGGTCCAACTCCACGCTGCTCATGGCTACCTGCTAAGTAATTTCCTATCACCTTATACAAATAGACGAACAGATGAATTTGGGGGAAGTATTGAAAATATGGCTAAAATACTTGTAGAAATCTTCCATCAAACCAGAGATGAGCTTGGAAAAGAATTCCCTATAACAGTCAAACTCCAAACTGACGATTTGGTACCTGGAGGGCTTACATTAGGTACGAGTTCAAAAATAGCCAAGATTCTTGCCGATACTGGTTTTGATGCTATTGAACCTAGTGGAGGAATTTATGAAAGTCAATTAACCCATAGAAATCCCTATCCTAGCAAAACGATTAAATCATCGGAGGGTGAAAACTATTTTTTACCTACAGCTAAATTGATAAAACCTCTTATAAATAATACAAAATTAATTCTGGTTGGAGGCATTAAAAATCCCCTCGCTGCAGAAAAAATACTAGATGACCAATATGCAGATTTTATTTCGATGTGTCGTCCTTTAATATACGAACCTGATCTACCTAATCGTTGGAAAAGTGGTGATATTTCACCAGCAAAATGCAAAAGTTGTAGTTCTTGCTTAGTAGTCATGAGAAAAGGTCCAGTTTATTGTGTTACCAAAAAAAATCGAGAAAAAAAGAAAAAAACTTGATTGATATGGAAGATACCGATGCCAAAAGTGCTTATACTGGTCATTTGTTTCAATTTCGCTCTGTAGAAAGAAGAAGATTACTTTTATCTCTTATAATTACTGCTGTTGTCATGATAGTAGAAATTATAGGGGGTTTTATCACCAATAGTATAGCATTATTTAGCGATTCCGGTCATATGTTTACACATGTTTTCGCTATTAGCATTAGTTTGTTAGCTAATTGGATCTCTAAAAAACCCGCAAGTCATCGTAAAACTTTTGGATTATATCGAGCAGAAGTATTAGCCGCTTTTATAAACGGTTTATTTCTTATTCCGATTGTAGGGATAATCATCTTTGAAGCAATCCTTCGATTTTTAAATCCTCAAGAAATATTTGGCTTTTATATGCTTATTGTAGCTTTTATTGGATTAGCTGTAAACATAACAAGCGTTCTAATTCTTCAGAGTACTCATAAAACCAGCCTAAATGTTAAAAGTGTTTTTTACCATATGATTGCAGATGCTGCTTCTTCAATAGGCATTGTTATTGTAGCTATAATTATAATTTTTACAGGAATCGTTATTCTTGACCCTATTGTGAGCTTAGGCATATCTGCTGTAATTATTTATTGGTCGTGGAGGATATTAAGAGATTCTACTCGAATATTGCTTGAAATGGCACCAAAGGGAATGGATATTGAAACAATCACCGAAGATTTAAAGACTAATTTTCCTGAAATTCTTGACTTTTTTGATTCCCATCTTTGGACAATTATACCAAATATGACTGTATATTCATCGCATATAAAATTAAAGAATGAAATGGTTACTTCAAATCAAGAAGATTTGATTTCAAAGATCAACGAATTTTTGTCTAATAAGTATAAAATCATTGAATCTACAATACAAATCGTTTCTAAAGATGCTGTAGAAGCGGGTAATTTTTAGTTTTGCCCATTTTAATAACATAAAATAAATCTTTAAATAATTTAATAACTCAACTTTATTATCAAATATTAAAAAAGAATCAAAATTAAAAATTGATCAAAATGTCAGAAAATAGGTCTGTAACTTTTTTTGTAGGTGCTTTAATAACAAGTGCAGTGGGAGCAATACTACTTCTTGCTACTGATTTTGGTGGTTTCAACGGTTCTAATTATTATCTTGGTGTTTATATGTGGGGGGGAGTAGGAGCATTCTCTGGGGTGTCAGGTGTACCAATAATCATAACGGCATTTTTGCTTCTCTACAGCATGATTATTTCTATTCTGGTGCTTAAATTTCCGGAAAAAATCCCTGATAAAAAATATGTTAAGTATGGATTATACTCTGCCGTTGGCGCTTTTATTCTTTCAATCATAGGTGGGATAATTTTTGCTGCAATTGCGACAGATGAGGAATGGTGGTGGTGGTTTGATGCAGGATTTTATGGAGGGATCATTGGGAGTCTGTTAACAGCGATTTTTTATTATATGGGTGAAAAGGAAGTAGTACTTCCTTAAAATTCTTTTTTTTTTTTATTTTAAGATTTTAATTTTTTAAACAGATTATCAATATAGAAGACTATTAGACACACTTCAAATTTCATTCTATCAATTAAAAACTTTTCAACTAATCGCTTGATGTAGACATTTTAAAACTTTTTATGCCTAACTTCATTTTTCATAAATTAATGTCAAAATAGGAATGAAAAACTATGAAGGATTTTAAAGATAAAAATGGCTTTATAACTGGAGCAGCCAGTGGTATCGGACGTTCGTTTGCTCTTGCTTTAGCGAAACGGGGAATGAATCTCTTTCTCACGGATATTAACATTGAGGGGCTAGAAAAAGTTAAGAAAGAAGCTGAAAATGAGGATGTTAAGGTGTTTACGAGTAAGTGTGACGTATCGATATATGAAGATTTTGAAAGATCTGCTGATGAATTTTATAACAAATTTCAAGATGTAGATCTTCTAATAAACAATGCGGGAATTGCTATGGATGGGGATATGCTCAATATCGATTTAAAGGTCTGGAAGAAAGTAATCGATACGGATTTATGGAGTATAATCCATTCTATGAAGGCATTTTTACCGCGCATGGTTAAAAGACGATCTGGACATATAGCAAATGTAGCCTCAGGAGCCGGTATTTTAGGTATGGCAGAACCACTTCCATATATCGCGGCTAAATTTGGTGTAGTAGGACTATCAGAAACTTTTTTTGCACGTCTTAATAATCTTGGTATAAACGTATCTGTTATTGTACCAGCATGGATAAAAACTAACATACTTAATATTGATACTGATAAGATACAATATCCTCCAAAGCTTTTAAAAGATTTTGGCAAAGAAAAATTAGATGAAGCTTATCAATCCCTGATGGGTACTGTTGCCGAAGGTGCCATTTCACCTGACGATGCTGTAGAAAAATATCTTGAGGGAATTGAAAAGAATCAATTATATGTTTTTGATAATCCTTTTTATCTCGAAATCTTGGCTTTGAAAGGGAAGGATCCACAACAATATGAGAATTTCTTAACAGAAGGGATAAAAAATCGAGGTAACACCTTTAGGGAGCACTTTCATAAACATGGAATAAATATCGAAGATTACATGTAATAATTAGAAAAAGTAATTTACTCAAAATTAGATTTTGATGTTGAAGAAGCTTTAAAACAATCACTTACTATCTCTCCAGAAAAAGCTGCTGAGATTATAATGAAAGAAATAAAAGCAGAAAGATTCTACATTCTTACTCATAAAGATATATTTATGAAAAGCCGAGTTAAAGAACGATTTGATGGAATTCTTAAAGCATTTGATTCATAGCTCTAAATTTATTTACTTTAAATTTATTAAAAAACAATTAAAGGAAACAAGAAAAATAAATAAGATAAATGAACCAAAAAATGCTTAATTTTTAAGTATAATATTTTCTAAAAAAAATTAAGGTTTTATTAGAACCTTTAATGATTCCTCTGTGTTACATTGAGTTTCAAAAGCTTTATTTGCTTCATCTATAGAAAATTCATGAGAAATAATTTGAGTTCTATCAATTTGTTTGTTCTGCATTAATTCTAAACTTTTTTCGAGCTCTTCTCGAGAAAACGCAAATGATCCCTTAATTGTCACTTCTTTACCAACCATAAAAACTAGATCTAAAGAGACACTATCCTCGAATATCCCGTGGACCACGATAGTACCTGTTTTATCACGAACCATGTTTATAGATTGCTGGAGAACTATAGGTCCTTTATATTCTTTCATGTAACCTACACAGTCATACACAATGTCGACTTTAGGCATCTTTAATAAGGGGGATCCAAAAAGGGGAACACTACCCACAATTTTTGTAACTTTTGGAATGGGATCTATCCCTTTGGAATTAATAATTTCATCAGCACCAAACTTTTTAGCAACATCTAAACGATGATCTGATAAATCTATTGCAATTATCTTATTTACGTCTATACTAAGCGCTCTCAAGCATTGGATTATACCTAATCCTATTGCACCTACACCAAAAATAACAATATTCGCACCTTTAAAAGGTTTACCCCTCATCATTGCATGATAAGAATTTGCTAAGGGTTCGAGTGTTGCTGCCTCCTCGTAACTAACACCAGAGGGTAATTTTATAATATTAAGGCCATCCATAATGGGAACAGATACGTATTCAGCCATACCCCCATTAGTAAGTGCGACAACTCTATCTCCTTCCATAAATCCCTTGACTTTACTTCCTACTTTTACAATCTCACCACTAAATTCATGACCGGGGATTCCCCCATTCTTTGAAGGTTTTACAAGTATCATAGAAAAAAGATTCAATTTATACATATGCAAATCTGAACCACAAATTCCACAAGCTTTAACTTTTATAAGGATTTCGTTATCTAGAATCTTGTAATCCACCACTTCTTCTGTTTTGATATCTCGTGGTCCATAAAAAACTGCCGCTTTCATAATTAATCGTGATCGTTAAATTTGTTTTTACAGAAAATTGATATTTTATTAAATAACTAATTATCTTTCACTCTTAATAAGGATTGATTAGTTTTGAGATGCATGGAATAAGCTTTTTATTGAATATAGATGATATACTTAATATGAAAGAATTTAAGGATAAGGTAGCAGTAATCACTGGAGCGGCTAGTGGCATAGGACAAGGGTTAGCCGAAAAATGTGCTATAGAAGGAATGAAGGTAGTTATATCAGATATAGATGAGAGACGTTTAAAAAGGTTAGAAAGAAAATTCAAACGGGAAAGAACGCAAGTTCTTTCAGTTGTAGTAGACGTTTCAAAAGCTAATGCAGTTGAAGATTTAGCGAAACAAACAATAGAAACCTTTGGAGAAGTAAATTTACTGTTCAACAATGCTGGAATTGCAGTACCGAATTTGGTATGGGAATATGATCTAAAAGAATGGGAACAGGTTTTAGGGGTGAATTTGTGGGGAGTAATTCATGGCATACGTACGTTCATTCCCATCATGCTCAAACAAGGTAATGAATGTCATATTGTAAATACTTCATCAATTGAAGGAGTAATTTCTAACGGAGTTGGAGGTGCTACATATGGAGTTTGTAAACATGCTTTAATGCACCTTACAGAAAGACTAGCCTTTGAATTGGAGGAAAATGGACCAAATATTAAAGTTTCAGTTCTATGTCCCGGATTTGTTAAGACCAATATATTTTTATCTGCTCTTAGCCGTATATCTGAAAAACGGAGAAAAGAGTTATTATCCCCTGAAGGGAGGAGTGAGGAAAGGGCAGAGGAAATACAAAGGTTAATGGAAGGATCTCCTATGCTTCTACCTGATCAAGTAGCAGATATTGTATTCCAAGCGATTAAAAAGGAGAAATTATATATTTTCACTCATAATGATTCATTTTGGAAAGAGCAAGTAAAAAAACGATTCGATGCCATTTTGCAATCATTTGAAGAATAACTATCAGATTTTTAAAAAATAGATTCTATTATTTTTCTCAATTCTTTTTACTTTATCTTGATTTTCCAGATAAATGAGATGGCTTAGAATTTCACCAAGACCTAAAAAGGTATTTATCTCGTCTAATTCATCTCCAAAATGAATTTGAGAGATTTCATAAGGAGTTAATGGGTTATTTTCAATTAACCGAGAAATTTCAATTAACCTACTTTGATGATGAGCTTTCATTTCTAATATACGTTCATGGGAATTATATATAACATCTTGATGAGCAGGAAAAATAATTTTAGGATCTAGCTCATCTATCCGATCCAAAGATTTTAAATAATATTTCAAAATATTATTGAAATCATAGTTTTGATAATTTGCTGAGATATCCACAGGGACCATAAAACTCCCGATATGCGGAGTTATTCTAGAAAGAATATGATCTCCTGCAAATAAATGAGAAGTATTTTCATTAAAAATGCAAATATGACCTAATGAATGACCAGGGGTCCAAATTATTTTTAATATGTTGCTACCTATAGAGATTTCTTCATTGTCGAGTAAAATTCTATCAGGTTCTTGGAATTCTGTGAAGCTTCGCATTGCAGTAAGAAACTGCATAATCCTTTTACCTTGTTTTTCGCTAACACCGTACATCATCATTTGTTTCGACATTTCTTCTGCTCTCTTACTTTTTTCATCTAGATTATCAGTGTTTTTCATCCATGCAATACTTTCCTGAGTAAGTTCATGCATTAAAATTTGAACGTCTGGATTCTTGGTTTTTAAAGTATTCATAACACCTAAATGATCGGGATGTCCATGTGTGACTATTAAGTAATCGATATCTCCGATAGATAAATTCAATTTTTGAAGTTCTGAAAAAAAAATTTTCTCCCAATCTGGGAAATTTAATCCGGCATCAATTAACACATTTTTGTCTTCAATTTTAATTAAATAAATGCACACAAATTTTAACCCATATGAGGTAGGAAAATCGATTTGAAATCGAAATACGCCATCAATTTCACGTGTTTCAGAGTTTAATTTATGCAAAAATAAGACCAATTATTCATTCATCTAATAATTGGTCTTAAATTATTACATCCATTTTTAGTTTAGTATTTTCTTTATTTCTTCGTTTTTGCTAAATAATTGTGCCCCCATAGGTGTTGGAATCGCAAAACAAATGGTCACCTTTGGAGCATCTCTTCCAATGGATATTGCTCTTGAATTAGATGCCTATGGATATGGTGTAGTTTCCTCAACGGAGGATTTTGCTGAGTGGCTTATGGATATTTCGCAAGGAAGAAAGCCAAAATATCAAAATAAATAGTATATAAAAGAAAATTGTAAGTTTTATAAGTTCTATAGTTTTTTTCAACTGAAACACTATAGAAAATTTTATGAATAAAAAAGTCATATACTAAACTAGAATTAATTTAAGGGAAACTATTATGAAAAGTATTCAAGAAAGTCTAATAACACGTGTAAAAGTTCCAACAAGATTAGGAAATAAAATAAGAGTTAGACGATGTAACAATTGTGGAAATGTTAGAAATCCACCAAGGACTTACTGTAATAAATGTCAAGGTACCGATTTTACAGAGGTTGTATTTGGACCTAAGGGGGTTATTACAACCTTTTCGTCATCTTATAAAAGGAAAGCAGATGATAAACAAACATTTTTTGGTGCTGTCAGACTTTTTTCTGATAATGGGGAAGATTCTATTGGTGTAAGTGGATCATTTGATGTAAAAAGTATTGATAGTCTTGAAATTGGGCAAAAAGTAGAGTTATTACCTATTGAGAAGTATAACTTATTTAAACTCGCGGAGGATTAAAAAAATGAGAAATGTAGCAGTAGTGGGTGCGGGAATGTCTCCTTTTGGAAGACTCGATGCACTTTTATATCAAGAAATTGGTAGACCTGCAGTATTGGATGCCATTGAAAATGCAGGGATTGATCGTAAACTGGTCCAGAGTGCTTATTATGGCAGTTGTGGTGGCGTAGGAGTCGGTCATGAAATCATAAATGAAAGTGGGATGATTGGGATTCCAATTACTAGAGCAGTTAACGCTTGTAGCTCCGGTTCAAATGCATTCAGATTAGCTTATATGGATGTAGCTTCTGGTTTGAGTGACTGTTCATTGGCAATGGGAATCGAAAAAATGAAAGATGTATCCATGGGTATGGTTGGAGGTGGAACCAGGTTTCAGATTGAAGCAAAAGCTTTCGCTCATGGTTCTTTTATGGCAGGTGGTGGGGGTGGCGGTGGTGGTATGGCAGCCGGTTTTGCCTTGATGGGTCGAGTACACATGAAGATGTACGGAACAAAAGTGGAAGATTTTGCCAATATAACAGTTAAAAGTAGAAGAAATGGCTCAAAAAATCCCAAAGCAGAATATCAAAATCCCATGACGTTAGATGAGGTTTTAGATGATGTTATGATAAATGATCCATTAACCAGATCTCAGTGTTGCCCACGAACAGATGGAGCCGCGGCGGTGGTTCTTATGAGTGAAGATTACGTCAAAGAGCATCATATAGACACTCCTATTTGGGTTAAAGGGAGTGCTATGGGGAGTAATTATGGAGGAGCAAATGAAAGAGCTTGGTTCGAAAAGACGGGAAGTGCTTACCCGCCAGGTTTTCTTACAGATTATTTAACTGCACAGAAAGTCTACAAAATGGCTAAAGTTGAGGCTAAAGATTTTTATGACCGAGGTTTTGTTGAATGTCACGATTGTTTTTCTGTCTCAGAATTTGTCCATTATGAAGATTTTGGCTTCTGCAAAAAAGGTGAAGGTGCTGATATGATAAATGATGGAGTTGTTGAGATAGATGGAGACCTTCCTATTAATCCCAGTGGTGGTTTATTGTCAGTTGGTCATCCACTTGGAGCAACAGGAGTACGACAGATTGTAGAAATACATTGGCAAATGACAAAGAATAAAGAATGCGCAAAACGTCAAGTTCCTGATAAACATCTCGATCTGGGACTTCAACATACTTTAGGACAACCAGGCTTGGGTTTTACCAACGTAATGCATGTCTTTTCAAGAGATCTCTAAGTTTTTATTTTTTTTTGATTTTTTATTATTAATTTATATCTAAGAATTATTCAGAAATTATTATTGAATCACTATGGAGCCACCAATTTTAACTGAAAAAGAATCAATAGCTAGAGAAAAATACTTAGCAGAACTTCCAAAATTAGGAGAAAATCCTAACCAACAAAGTCTTGGAACTTTGATTGAACATTGGGCTAAGGAAAAAACTGACAAAGTCGGTTTATATTTTGAGGATGAATCTTTTACTTGGGGTCAAATTAATGACGAAAGTAATGCTGTTTCTAATTACTTCCGTAGTATAGGTCTGGAACCGGGAGACATAATTGCTTTGATTCATGAAAATTCACCTGATTATATTTTTATCACAGTGGGTATCAACAAAATCCAAGGGGTAAGTGCATTGATTAACCTTAATCAGAGAAAGCAAGCACTTATTCATGCTATAGAAATAGTTAGTCCAAAATGGGTTATAATCGGAGATGTAAAATTTTTAGAGTTTTTTGACGAAATCGTAGATGAATTATCAATTGAAAAAGAAAATATTTTTGTTGTAAATAATTCCGAAAAGAAAACCCATAAATATATGGATTTAAGCGAAGATTTGAAACTTTCCTCTAAAGAAAATCCTCCTACTACTCACGATTCAAAATTAGCAGATACTGCTGAATACATTTATACCTCTGGAACGACAGGTTTACCAAAAGCTGTAATAATTCCTAATTGGGCTTTTCCATTTAATGGATTATATTATGGATCTTGTCTTGCGCATCTAGATTCTGATGATGTTATCTATTCAGTTACACCTTTGTATCATTCTCTTGGCCAGTGTACAGCATGGGGAAATGCAGCATACGCGGGTTCAACATTTGTTTTAGCGAAAAGATTCTCAGTTTCAAATTATTGGAACGATATCCGGAAATATAATGTTTCAGTAGCGTTTTATATTGGTGAAATTCCTCGCTATCTTCTAAATCGACCTCTCTCTGATCAAGATAAGAATCATACCCTCAAAAAATTAATAGGTCTAGGTCTTAGAAAAGATATTTGGTTAGAATTTAAATCCCGATTCAATATTGAGCATATTTATGAATATTATTCATCAACAGAAGGTTTTGGTCCGTTAGTTAATTTTGATGAAGTTCCTGGTATGATCGGACGGAATACTAATCCAAATTCTGCGATTGCGAAAGTAAATGCCGAAACAGGAGAATTATTAAAAAATGAGGATGGTTTTATGATAAGATGTATATCAGGAGATACAGGAATGTCTCTTCTAAAAATCGAAGATGTTGAAAATTATACGAAGTACCGGGATAATGAAAAAACCAAACAAAGATTAATCCAAAATGTTTTTGAGCAGGGAGATGCTTATTTTAAAACTTTTGATTTTTTGAATTTACATGATGACCACTGGGTTAGTTTTGCTGACAGATTTGGTGATACTTTTAGGTGGAAGGGAGAGAATGTTTCAACCCTAGAAGTCGAAAATATCCTCGATATTAATGAAATGGTTCTATCAAGTGCAGTTTATGGAGTATCTATTCCAAAAACCGAAGGGAAAGCAGGTATGGCATCATTAATGGTTGAATCCGCTTCGGAGATCGATATAAGCACCGTTTCAAAATTTATCAGCGAGGCTTTACCTAAATATTCTGTTCCAGTCTTTCTCCGAATTCGGGAAGTTCTCGCTTTGACCGGTTCATATAAAATTACAAAAGTTGACCTAAAGCGAGAAGGATATGACATTGAAAAGGTAAAAGACCGAATTTATTGTTGGGATGCATCCAAAAAATCTTATATCCCCTTCAGTCCTGATTTGTATGAACAAGTAAAAGCTGGAAAATTGAAATTTTAATCATTCAACAGCTCCTATTTAATTTAATTTACTAACACTAATTTCCTATTCTTCATCATTGTGTTTTATTTTTCAAAATCTATATATTATTTTATATTAAGCTAGGTAGTAACACAATATTTATTGTTAAATTTATGACTAATTAGGAGGAAAATATGAAATGTCTTATGATGGGTTCGAACTTTTGGAAATTCGTGTAGATCGTGGCGTATTATTCGCAACTATTAATAATCCACCTATGAATATATTAACAAATGAACTCTATGGAGAGTTTGGTAAGTTAGCATATCAAGTCGCTAAAGATGATAATGTTAAAGTAATAATTTTTGATAGTGCCGATCCTGATTATTTTATTGCTCATTATGATGTAAATCTCTTGCTTAAATATCCAGACGAGGCACCACCAAAGCCGACTGAATTACATGGGGGTCATCAATTGCAAGAGGCATATCGGACTATGCCAAAGATATCAATAGCAAAAATTGAAGGTCGAGTTCGAGGGGGAGGGAGTGAATTTTGTTTAGCTTTAGATATGCGGTTTGGGGCTCTAGGAAAAGCAATTTTAGGTCAAATTGAGGTACCATTGGGTATTATTCCTGGAGGTGGTGGCACTCAAAGACTCCCACGGCTAATAGGAAGGTCTCGAGCTATGGAAGTTGTAGTAGGTGGCATGGATTTTCCTGCAGATATTGCTGAAAAATATGGGTATATTAATCGTGCTCTTCCACCGGAAGAATTAACACCATTTGTAGAAGAACTTGCGTATCGGATTGCATCATATCCGGCAGAAACAATCGCTATAGCAAAAAAAGCCGTCTTACTAGCTCTAGAAAAGCCTGTTGTAGAAGGATTGATAGAAGAAACTCATTTATTCAATCTTACGTGCGTATCAGCGGCTGCGAAAGAAAGAATGGGGTTGTTTGTTCAAATGGGTGGTCAGACACGTGAGGGTGAACTTGATATCTTTAAAGTAGTAGATGAGTATACTAAAAAACTTGAAGAAAAGTAATACTCTTAAAACAAGAGCCAAAAAATATTCTTTTTTTTTCCACATTTACAAACTTTAAGATGTTTTCCTAATTAATTAAGATAAAAAAGTTTGTAACATAATAAAAAGCATGACAATATTTACCCCAAATATCGAAAGGAAGGATGATTGGGTGAGAAAAATAAAGAAATATATTCCTGGATTTCTTGAACAACACCCAATACTTAAGAACTTTCAAGAGAATGCTTCTGTAATACTTCATGGGTCGATTACACTAGGATTTGATGATCCTTTTTCGGATATCGATCTCTGGTTCCTAATTCCCGAAGAAGAACTGGTTGATCTTAAGAGAGTTTCTGATTCATTGTTTTTTGATCTTGAGATTAATAATAAACCAGGTCATTTAAATGCAGAATCAACTGAAGATTTCTCAGAACGTTTCCATCAGCTTAAAAATTATTATGACCAGAGCGATATGGATATTGTCTTTCAATTAAGAAATGCAGAAATTGTGATAGATAAGTCTGGTATAGGAAATGAGCTAATTAAGTTAGCGTGTCAGCTAATGAGAAAAGAAGTAAGTGATTTATTTTTCTTTTTTCATTATGTAGAAATGCGAAGTGAGCATCGTGCATGCGATAATCCGATGGAGAGACAGGATCCAGTTGGTGTTTTATTATCATTACCTAAAGCAATAGCTCATGCTTTGAGGGCAGCTATGGTTCTTGATGGTGAACCATATCCTTATGATAAATGGCTTTATTATGCTGCATCTCAAACCCCTACAGGGAAAAAACTTACTTCAAGTGTTGAGAAAATCCTCGATCTTATTGCAAAAGATAATCTTCGGTTTAAAGGTTCTGAAGCGGATCATCCAATTAGTCAAGAATTACGAATTATACGAAGAATATTGGTTGAATCAGCTCAAGATAAGGGAAACTACTCTCCATGGTTAGAAAAATGGTGGTTATATATGACACAACCCAGAGATAACCTTAAAATTATTCATTGGTAAACAGATATTGATTATTTTCTACCACACTAAGATTTTTTTATCTTTTTAAGGGTCATAAGAAAAAACTTCTTATTTGATACTTTGTCAAAAATATTAATAAAATTAGTAAAATTAAGGTTAAAAATATGGAGTATAAAGATTATAAAGTATGGAAGATTGAAGTAAAAAATAGTATAGCATGGGTGACAATTGATAATCCCCCTGTAAATTTAATTAACATGGCTTTTTTAGAGGATATGGAACGTTTTTTCAATCAAGTCAAAGCAGATGATGATGTAAAAGTTATTGTTTTTCAAAGTGCTGATCCGGAAATCTTTATTTCACATTTTGATGTCACTGCTTTAACTGATTTCCCAGAAGAAGCTGCACCTGCAGCCAAAGAATTACAAGGCTGGAAAAAGTATTTTATGGAATTTCGGACATTACCTAAAGTAACGATTGCAAAGATCGAAGGAATAGTGGGTGGAGGAGGAAATGAATTCTGTCTTTCTCTTGATATGCGTTTTGGAGCGATTGGAAAGGCTGTTTTCTCCCAAACTGAAGCAGCAGTAGGAATTATTGCCGGAGGCGGGGGGACACATTGGCTAACACGCTTAATGGGAAGATCTCGATCATTAGAAGCCATGTTAGGATTAATGCCTTACTCTGCTAAGATGGCAGAGCGATATGGTTGGATTAATAGAGCATTACCAGCAGATAAGATTGGACAGTTTGTTGAGATTTTAGCTAATAGCATAGCTTATATTTCGGCTGAAACTATAGCTCTTGTTAAAAGATCTGTTGTTGTTGCTGAGGAAATGCCCCGTAAAGAAGGTTTACTTGAGGAGGGTCATCTTTTTGGTATAGCAGCAGGATCAGGGGAATCTAAAGTAAGGATGAACCAGGTTCTTGATTCCGGGTTGCAAACACGTGAGAGTGAATTAGGTCCCAAAAGGAGATTAGAAGAAATGCAAAAAATATTAGGGGACAATCTTTAATCCTTTTTTTTTTACTTACCCTATTTTTTTGATTTAGTTTCATTTTTTCTCAATTCAAAACTTATAAATATATTTC
Organism: uncultured archaeon; assembly: GCA_964486045.1. GTDB lineage: Archaea > Asgardarchaeota > Lokiarchaeia > Sigyniarchaeales > SOKP01 > Loki-b32. The sequence continues at coordinate 239,369 of CAZALK010000004.1, read as the reverse complement.
TGCTTAAACTAAGTTCATAGGATAAATTCCTAAATCAATAATCAAAGAATTTATAATATGTATAAATGGAAAGGATGAAAAAAGATGAGTTACGACAATCTTAAAATGTTAAAAGTGAAAGTAGATAGAGGCGTTGCATTTGTGACAATTGAAAACCCCCCGATGAATCTTTTGAATATGCAAATGATAATGGAATTTGCGGGTCTTGCTCAAACTGTTCAAAATGATGATAACGTACGAGTTTTGGTTTTTGATAGCGCTGATCCTGATTTCTTTATTGCACACTTTGATGTCTCTGGTTTAGTTGTAATGCCTGATGAAGCTGCACCAAAAAAAGAAAACCTCGAGGGCACAGTCCATATGATAAATGAAACATATCGTACGATGTCGAAGGTTTCAATTGCTAAAGTTGAAGGAATAGTACGTGGAGGAGGATTTGAATTCATTCAGAGTTTCGATATGATATTTGGTGAGCTCGGGAAAGCAGTATTTGCTCAACCAGAAATTGGTGTCGGAATTATACCAGGAGGGGGAGGGACAATTAGAATTCCTCGCACTGTTGGACGAAGGCGTGCAATGGAGATTGTTCTTGGAGGTCATGATTTTCCTGCTGAGTTGGCCGAGCTTTATGGATTAATTAACCGTGCCCTTCCACCAGATAAATTAACCCTCTATGTTGAAAATTTAGCTTATAGGATAGCGTCATTTCCTGCGGAATCAATAGCCATTGCAAAAAAATCTGTACTAGCAGGAGTAGAACTACCAATTGTAGATGCTCTCTTGGAAGAACAATACCTATTTGGGCAAGCTGTTGCGTTACCCTCTTCGAAGGCTAGGATGAATATGTTTCTAAATGTTGATGGGCAATCCCGTGAAATGGAAGCTAATCATAATACATTGCTTGATGAACAAGGAGAGAATCCATTCTCTATACTTGAAGAAAAAAATGAATGAAGGTTTATATAACCTAAAATTATTTTAAAAAATAAATTTATACAATTTTATTTCTTTTAAAATTTTGAAAGTCTTCCTCAGAATAATTAAGAGATTTCAAAATTTCTTCTGTATTTTGACCTTGTTTTGGAGCAAAACTTCTAATTATAGCTGGTGTCCTAGACAATTTAATCGGTGAACCAAGATTTTGAACCTTTCCTAAAATAGGGTGATCCATTTTTACAATCATTTCTCGAGCTAAAATTTGTGGATCCTCACATGCTTCCCAAAAATTTTTAACAGCTGAGACGCAAGTATCGAAATTTTCAAAATGTTTGAGCCATTCTGCCTGAGTCTTCTTTAAGAATTCACTTTGCACTTCAGCAATAATTTTTTCATTTTCTTCTCCCCGAACATATTGCTTTCCTTTCAAATCCTCTCTTTCTAATCCTTCACAGAGAGCGTGCCAAAACTTCGGCTCAATTGCTCCAACTGCTATATATTTGTGATCTTTTGTTCTATAAACACCATAAAATGGAGAACCACTGCCCCCACCTGAGCCCCATCCTTTTTTTCCGCTTAAATCTCTCACAAATTTACTTGCAGCAGCAAGAGGCTGGAAAAAAAAGGTAGAATCTGTCATCGAGATATCCACGAATTGACCTCTTCTTTCTGGGTTTTGGTCTCTCTCAAAAAGAGCACTGAGTATACCTATAGCTGCGACTAATGCTCCTCCAATATCTGCCGGGGAAAGGCCCGGAACTAAAGGCGGTCTCTCTTGGTCTTCCTTCCCATATACAGCTCTTACTCGAGTAGCATCTAAAATTCCACTTATTCCTATGTAATTTATATCATGACCTGCCTTTTGCTCGTAAGGACCATATTGTCCATAACCAGTCATAGAACAACAGATTATTGAAGGATTAATTGCTGATAATGTTTTATAATCAATTTTTAACTTTGCCATAACCTTTGGTCGAAAAGTATCCATGACAACGTCAGCTTTTTTAACTAGTTCATAGAATATATTCCTGGCTTCATCGGTTTTCAAATTTAATGTTATTGATTTTTTATTTCTCATGAGAACAGCATTAAAAGCGCTCTCATAATAGTCGCCCTTCCGGAAAAAAGGGGGTAGATTACTCATAGGATCGCTTGGGTTCTCAACACGAATGACTTCTGCTCCAAGATCGGATAAGATCATAGTACAATATGGTCCTGGCAGCATACGTGATAAATCTAAAATCGTAACATTCTCTAATGCTAAAGTCATACATGATCAAAATTTTGAAAGGTTAAAAAAATTATTCAATTCTTTTATCACACCTTTTCAACCCAATCTAAACTTTTAATTTCAGTAAATAATTATGTTCCTAATATTTGTAGGAAAATTTCAAAATTGAGTCGCGATACCAAATGGAACATCCTGATAAAAGTCTTACCTCATCTTCAATAAGAGAGCTCCATGGAACAAGATTGTATGGATATTCTATGGGATTTTTTGGAATTATGTTAATGTTTATGTTTACAGGATCATATTCATATACGTTTTATGTATACACTATTCGGTTGGATTCAATTTTAGTCTCAATTGGTTCTACTTTAAGTATGGTAACAATGGCATTCTCGAGTATAATTTTTGGTGTAATATTGGATAATACAAAACCGAAAAGAATAGGTAAAAGAAGACCATATATTCTTATTGCGTTACCAATTTGGCTAATAACCACAATTTTAACCTTTTTACCCCCTTGGATCCCACCTGAAAATCTAGCTATGTTAAGTACAGTTATATATTGGCCTACAGCTATATGGTATTGGGCTTTGAACATAATAAGAGCTATTTTTGGGAGTTTATTGCTTATTGTTTTCAGTTCAATTCTTCCTGAAATTTCTCAAACATTGAAAAATAGAAAAAAAGTCGCAACTTTATCTGCAAACTTAACGATCATAAGTTCAATTATCGGAACATCATTCCCAATCATTATACAGAGTCTCGTTGACGATTCGACAGACACAGGGTATTGGACTAGTAGTGGTAAATTCATAATGAATACTTTGCCTACAATTTCAATTTTTTTGGGTATTTTAGCATTGATCTGTATTCTAATTGCTTTTTTCTCAATCGACGAGAGTTTTCATTTAAAAGGCTTAGATTTTGAGAAAAGAAAAATAAAAGATACTTTTAAAGGTTTGTTTATTCCGGTCAAAGATAAAGAATATATGAAGTTTATGGCTGCTGGAGTAATTACTCAAATGAGTCAGTTTGCACTTGCTTTTACGATTATCCCCTTCATAGCCTTTGTATTAGGACGGAATTTACTTCCAATACAAATCAGTAGTTTCTATATTTTATATATCATAATTAGTATTTCTACAAAATTTGTATGGTTTGTTATTTGGAAAATAATAATGAAGAGACAAGGTAAACTTCTCAAAACCTATAAATTGAACCTGATTATTATGGGATTTGCATCATTCTTTGAGTTAATTTTTTTTATTGAACTGAGTGTGCCTTTAAGGTTAATCTTTTTCGTATTGTCATTTGGCACAGTTATCGGAAGTATGTATTCAACTACTCTTTTCAGCCAACCATTGTTAAACGAAATGGTTGATCGTGCCGCCGAGATGCATTTAATCGAGAATGCCCAGGAATCACTGAATAAGGATCAAGCAGTAACACGACTCTCAGGTGCATATAATGGACTAATGATGTTTACTGCAAGTACAGTTGGAGCATTATCCTCAATACTCTACGGGTTTATATTTCAAGGTGAAAATTCTACAAATCCGGTTATCCTTACTATAGGACTAATGTCTATGGGGTTTTTTCAGATTGTAGCATTGATTTTCCTTCAGTTATTTAAAGTAAAATTTAAAGAGTCATAATCCTTTCTTGAAATATTTAAAAAAAAATATTTTAGACTTTTTAGAGTATCACTTCCTAAAGAAATAGGTGCTCATAAAATTGACCATAACTGAAAAAAGAAATATTACTAAAGAAGATATCCATCTTAAAGCTCGGATGCTTTCCGAAGGCGTTCGGTTTAAAGTGGAGAGGTCACCAAAAACGGGGAGAAGTTTCCGTCCCTTTGTTATGGAAGGATGCGAATTGGTGGTTTTTCTTTTACCAAATATATATTCTCGCTTGGAAGCCGTTATTAATGAAGAAAATGTGACTATTTTCGATATGGGAAAAGTTATAAGTTCGGGGACACTGGAAGTACGGCGTTCCTGGCTTAATGAGTTGATGACGAATGGTTCACCTGCTGAAACTTCATTTTCTACTTCAGGTAGTTCAGCCAGTATCATCAATATTGTCATGAATTATCACTGCTATAACTACGACTCAGGTCAAGGTTGTAAATACTGCGGACTTTTCGCCAGGCCTGCGATTAAAACTTTCCCAGTTAGTTTCACACGCCAATTAACAGCATTTCAAATAGAAATGGCTGTTATCGCTGTTCAAAACGGCTGGCGGGGCACATTTGCCATAACTGGGGGAGTACTCCCTCCGAAACAACGCGGTAGAATGACAAATGGTCTCGAAAAAGTAATGACAGGGTTAAGTGAGTCCCTTGATGATAAAATACTCTCGCAGCTGCATATCGCTGCAAATGTGTATCCACCTGAAGATTTTGAGGAAATGGACAAGTGGAAAGATCTTGGAATTAATGCCGCCGAATTTGATCTCGAAGTTATGGACCCCGCATACTTCAAAGCAATATGTCCTGGCAAGAGCAAGTCTCACCCTCAAGAATATTGGAAAGAAGCTCAAGAAACTGCAGTCGAGATATTCGGACGTGGTCGTGGAACTTTTCAGAGTATGGTGACAGGAATTGAACCCATGTCCTCGTTGGTTGAGGGACTGGAAGAAAGGATTTCAAAAGGCGTCTATAGCGCTCCCCTTGTATTTGTGCCCACTCCCGGTTCTCCTTATGCAAAGTTTCGCCCACCGAACGCGGATTGGTTTGTTGAAGCTAATGAAAAAATTGCCGACATATATTTCCAATATGCGGACACCCTTGACGTCAACTTACTAAGCGATAACCGTCCAGGATTTACGCGCGTGGGGCTCTCTTACCCTAACATAATTCTCCGCGATGAAATGATGCGTCGCTTGCAAGAACAGGGGAGATATCCTCCGGGATTGCCCAGTCAGGATTTTATAGAGTAAGCAACTGAGTTTTACACGCGATCAACAACTATTCTTTTTTCTTAGTTCTATAATCTCCCCATTTGCCATCGCGGTCAGAAAGGGCTTTATTCAAACCCCCACCAGAATACATTTGTTTGAAAAATTCTGCATTAGATTTTGTGTACCATGCTAAAGAAACGTAAGGGTGACCTGCACGGAGAGCAGTCCGAATACCCATAATCTCCATACCTTGATGTACACTTCTTTTATTAAGTATTTGTAAGTCAGGAGGGATAGTGGAAACACTTTTAGCTATCTCTAGAACTTTTTCCTCCAAATCTTTTTCTGGATATGAACGATTCGCATAGCCTAAACGTGCTGCTTCTCTTCCGCTAAGAGAAGACCCTGTTAACATGAACTCCATTGCTCCTCTCAAACCCATTAACCATACCATATATTGTAAATCTGGGGGGGAGATCGATCTGACAGCAGGATATCCAATTTGGGCGTCATCTGCAACATATACTAAATCACAAGCTGTTGCTAATTCACTTCCACCTGCTAAACAGTAACCATGAACTTGTGCTATAATTGGTTTAGCCATATCCCACATCCTAAACCATCCTTCGGTAACATGTCGAGCCCACGAAAAAGTTCTGACTCCAAGTTCCGGTGATGTAAACCAAGGACGATCCTTTCTTGTATCGGAGTTAAGATCATATCCTGCTGAGAAACAAGTACCAGCTCCCCTAATTATTGTTACTCGGATATCTTGATCCATCTCTGATTTTTCAAGAGCGTTAAAAATTTCTCCTCTAAGTTGATTATTTAAAGCATTACGCTTTTCGGGTCGGTTTAGAGTAATGCGATTTATATATTTCCCAGGTTGATCAACTATAATAAATTTATAAGTTTCCATAATTCATTACCATTAATTTAATTGTTTAGAACAAAGTTGAAACTAATAAAACTGTTTTGATTTTGAAATTCTTGAATGATCTACTTTTTTAAGTTGAATAAGTTTTTCTGAATTTTAAATGCGAAATTGGAAAAAAAATCGAAAAAAAGTGATGTAATTTATTTTTTTACTTCATAACCTGTTTTTTCTCTATCGTAGGTTGCTTCAGTTACTCCACGATCTCTAAGAATTTGTTTCAGGGTTCTATGAACTTTACTTTTAGGTAATTCATCAATGAAATCTATGAATCGTGGTACCATAAAATAAGCCATCTTACCTTGACAATAATCAAGTAATTCTTCTGGCATCATTGATTCACCAGGTTTTAATACGACTGAAACCATTACCTCATCTTCTACTACCCCAGAAGGTTGGACCGCATAAGCAGCAGACTCTAACACCTTGTCATTTTGATTTATTACACGCTCTACTGACCATGGTGAAATATTCTCACCTCTCCGCCTAATAGAATCCTTTTTTCTATCTACAAAATAAAACCAGCCATCGGCATCCTGTGTAGCTAGATCTCCTGTATGAAGCCATAAGTTTCCATCTTTAGCTACTCGAATTTTATTATTAGTTGAAGTTTCATCCTTATAATAGGTAACTTTCCTCATTTCTAACTCTCCCTTCTTGACTAAGAAAACAAGTTCTCCTACGTCATCAGGTCCTAATAGGTTTCCTTCATCATCCATAATACCTGCTTTGGTACTTCCTAGAGTTTTACCCATTGAGCCTACAGGAACATTCGTTTGGAAAAATGGGCCAAGAAAATAGCCACCTCCATCAACAGCACCATAAAATTCTTTAATCTCAACATTAAAACGCTTCTCAAATGGTATCACTAATTCTTTGGGGCACGCTGCTGAAATAATTAACTTAACTTTGTTTTCCCCATCATTAGCACGTTCTGGTTGTTTTAATATAAATTGTGGCATCGCTCCTAATAGGTTAAAGGATGTAACATTATATTTTCTGCATATATCCCAAAGTCGACTTGCACTAAATCTTTTAGAAAGAATCACGGGATTTTCTGTCAGATATCCTGGAACTGTTGTTATTTGAAGAGCGTTTCCGTGAAATAAAGGTAAACAAGTGAACATAACCTGATCTTCCTTCCCTAAAAATAATGTTATTAAACCAGAAGCGTTATTTAAAGCATTACCAGCAACGGTCTTTTTGTAAAAAAAGGTAGTGGCCTTGGGGGGTCCAGTAGTTCCCGAAGTATACATAAGATAACTCTTTTCTTCAAAGTCAACTTCAGCATCGATATCATCATCAGGTGATTCCATTAGTTTTTGAAGCGAATTCATCCCATGAGGAAGCTTAAAATCTGCTGGTGCTTCATTAATATCTACAATAACATGCTTAACTTTAGGTAATTCATCCTTAATGTCTAAGTAAGAATCAATCATGCTCCAATGTATAACTAGTACTTCTGAATCACTATGATCAATAATATACTGTAACGTTAAGCCTTTTAAGGCAGTATTAATTAACACCGCATACCCCCCTAGTTTCCATGTCGCAAACAGAACAAATAAAAATTCAGGAGAATTTATTTCCATCAGTGAAAGCCCAGTTCCTGCTTTCAATCCCAATTTTGATAGTCCGTTTGCTACCTTATTTGAATATAAATGCATATCGCGATAATTGAAAGTTTCATCGAGATTCTTATCAAAATCACGAATATATGTTAAAAAAACCTTGTCTCCTATAGTTTCAGCTTTATTTTTTACCACTTCATTAAATGTGGTTGTTTCTGTTATTTTAAAATCTGACATTTTTCTACCCTCTTAATCAATTTATATCTTCTTTTTGAGATCTAATACACTAACTTAAAGAAAGAAATAATAAAAAAGTAATTAATTGAAATTTATCTTTGTAATTTTCGATAATTTGCTATTATGTAAGTATAGAAAAAGAAGTTTCTATGATTGGATTTAGTTTACAATCCTGTTTTGAGGATTCAATTTCTCGATTGCAGCCCATCTTAAAGTACAGGTAAGTGAATGTCCAGCATTTAAGAGTATTTCAGTCATTCTTGAGAGTTGATCTTGGATTTGGTGATAATTATCTTCGATACAGTCAGCGATTTGATCTTCCTCATAGATTCTATCTATCTTTTTGATGGTTTCTTCATTAACATTTTCTAAGAGATAAGACCAAGGAAAACCATCAAAATAGAATGATATGTGATTATTTGTGTTATCCACATAAAGATACATTCGAGCTAGTACGAATATTTGATCAGAAATTTTTTTTCTTGATGCAAACTCGAATATATCCTTCTTATTTCGAATATCTATTTTATCTATTATGATTGTAGGGGTGATGGCATAAGTTTCTAAATATTCTCCTTTAATTGTTTTGGAGGGGAGCAATTTTTCTGACACTAATATCGAAGAAACAATGGTGAATGGGCTTTTTTTTCTAACATCAATATCATTCATTTTAACCATTAAATTTACAATTTAGGTGGTATTTTCATTCTAGAAGGTTCAAGTAGTATTGTTAAATGCTTATCAATTAATTTTTGTCTAAGATCGCTTAGTGATGGATCTTTAACCTTATTTTCTAATTCTTTCGGATCCTTTTTGAGATCATAAAATTCTACAGGTTCTAGATTATGGGATCTTACAACCAATTTATATTGTTCATTCCTGATCATAGTATATTGAAGAACTTGACTAAAAATAACATCTTTTCCTTGTTGTGCATGTGTATCTTCAGATCCAGCTAAAATTTGAGGAATCAATGATCTACCATCGCAATCTTCTAATGGTTTTGCATTAGCAGTATCAATTAAAGAAACCGCAATATCGATTTGATCAGTGAGTCCATTACAACACCACCCATTAGTACCCCCTGGTGGTCTAACGATGAGTGGAATCCTTAAGGCTCCTTCATAAAATACAATTTTATGACTCATCATGTGATCTCCCAGCATTTCACCATGATCAGAAGTATATATAATCAATGTATTATCTAATAACTCCTTTTCTTCTAAAACACTCACGATTTTCCCGATCCATTCATCAATTAAAGTTATCTTCCCATAATAGAAAGTTTTCATTATCTGATTTTGAGCTGATGTCATCCCGTCAAGCCCACTCCAGTTCAATACAAAATTGATATTACCCGGATATGGTTTTTTTGGCATTTCTAAAATTCCTTCAGGCATTTCTTCTGAATCATACAAATCTCGATATTCTTGAGGTGAATCAAATGGATCATGAGGTCCTGGGAAGCAGATTTGAAGATAAAAAGGTTTTTCGCCATCGTAATCATGTATCCACTCTACAGCTTTTTGACCTGTGTAACTATCTAATAGATCTTCTGATGGGAGAGGAGAGGGGGGTAATTTCCACGGTTTTGCTTCACCACGAGTCCATTCTGCATAATAGTCTCTTAGATATTTTCGATGATCTTCTAGTAAACCTTTTTCTTTTAAATAATCTGTATAAGGTGAATCAAGTCTAATAGACGCTATTGGGCCGGTAATTTCGTGAATGTCATCAAAACCCCATTCCTTTATTACATCAATCTTTTCATTGGTATGAGTTTCTTCTGAATTTCCTCCATGGACATATAAATGGGTTTTTCCAATTACAGCAGTATGGTACCCCGCATCTTTAATATTTCTTACATGACTCTAACTTGAGCTACTAGCCTCTATATTATTATTAATCACTCCATGATCACTAACATATTTCCCTGTCATCAGTGTAGCCCGAGCTGGAATGCATAATGGAGAATTGGTGAAACATTGAGTGAATACAACACCTTCAGTTGCAAGTTTATCAAGGTTTGGTGTAATAACTACTGGATCTCCCATACAACCCATTACATCTCCTCTATGCTGATCGGGAAAGATCAAGATAATATTTGGCTTTGTCATCATATATTCTAGACTCAGTAAGTAGGTTTCTATAAACTTATATTATTTTTAGGCTTTTTGTTTCAATAAAACACATATAAAATTAGTATAAACAATTCTTTTTGTTGTTTTCAGGTCCAGAAAAACTCTTTGGATTAAACTAAAAATTCTAAAAATAAAAAAAATAACAAATCAGTTATCTCTATCTTTTTATCTCATAACCCGTTTTTTCACGATCATAGGTTGTTTCAGTTACACCGCGATCTTTTAGGAATCTTTTCATTATCCTATGGACTTTGCTTTTTGGGAGTTCATCTAGAATATCAATGAATCGAGGAACTTGAAAGTATGCTAGCTTATCTTTTATAAAATCTAATAATTCCTCAGCTGTCATTGTTTTACCGGGTTTTAAAATCACAGCAGCCATTACTTCATCTTCAGCATAGTCTTCTCCTACTTGAGGCCCTTTAATACCATACGCTGCGGATTCAAGTACTTTATCGTGAGCATTAATTACTCTTTCAATACTCCAAGCAGACATATTTTCCCCCCTTCGTCTAATCGAATCCTTTTTCCGATCTACAAAAAAGAACCATCCATTCTCATCTTTAGTTGCTAAATCCCCCGAAAGGAACCACGACCTACCATCCGGTGCCACTTTAGTACGTGCTGCAGATGCTTCGGGATTCTTATAATAAGATACCTTTCTCGTTGCCTTTTCCTCTTCTTTAATAAGGAAGACTAATTCTCCTACTACATCTGCACCTAAAATTTTCATATCATCATCCATTATTTCAGCAGTAACTCCTTCAGGTGGCCTTCCCATCGAGCCTACTGGAGCATCCGGAGAACCTCCTGTGCCTAAGCTAAAACCACCCCCATCAACTGCACCATATCCTTCATACAATTTTAAGCCAAATCTCTCTTCAAAAGCTCTTACGAGTTCTTTTGGGCAGGCTGCTGAATTAACACGCCAAACTTTATGATCTTTATCATTTGGGCGCTCTGGCTGCTTCATTAAATACTGTGGCATCGAACCGAGTAAGTTGTAGTTCGTAACTCCGTATTTTCGTATTATATCCCAGAATCTTGAGGCTGAAAATCTTTTACCTAACACAAGGGGAAATTCTGCTGTGTATGCCGGCATTGTTGTTAATCCCAGTGCATTTCCATGGAATAGAGGTAAGCATGTAAAGAAAGTGTCCCCAGGTCGTCCCAGACCGTATGCAAAATATGCTGATCCAAGAAGAGCATATCCAATCATACCCCTAAAAAAAGAAGTTGTGGCTTTTGGTAATCCTGTAGTCCCAGATGTATACATTAACATTGACATATCATCTGGTTTTATCTCTACGTTTACATCATCCTCTGATGCCTCCATCACACTTTGAAGTGATAATATACCATCAGACAGTTTATAATCAGGTGGAGCTTCATTTATATCTACAATGACACACTTGATCTTTGGTAATTGGTCTTTAATATTTAGATAGTTGTCTAATAACGTCCAGTGTATTACGAGAGTTTTACTGTCTGAATGATCAATGATATATTGCAGGCCATCACCTTTCAAACCCGTATTTACTAACACTACGTAATTCCCAATTTTATACGCACCAAACAGCGCAAAAAGAAATTCAGGACTATTAATTTGGACTATAGAAACCCCATCCCCTCGCTGTAGCCCCAGCTTTAAAAATCCATTCGCTAATCGATTGGACATTATATGCATGTCTCGATATGTGTATTTTTCATCAATGCCTTTGTCAAAATCCCTAATATAGGTCATGAAAACTTTATCTCCTACTGTTTCCGCTTTATTTTTTACGAGATCAGCGAAAGTAGATGTAGGAGTTATCTTATTCTTCTCAACTAGAAACTTCCTAATTGACTCAAACGACATCCCCATAATTCTTCAATCAATTTGTAATTTTAGTTTGTAAAATTGTATAAAGTTTAATAAATTGTTGATACAATTAGATAAAATGAGATCAGAAGAAAAAGGAAAAAAAAATATGATCTTATCTCTTTACCTCATAACCTGCCTTTTCTCGGTCGTAGGTTGTTTGTGTTACACCATGTTCTTTTAGGAATCTTTTCATTATTCTATGAACTTTCGACTTTGGCAACTCATCAACAAAATCTATGAAGCGAGGTATTTGAAAATAAGCAAGCTTATCTTGAAGATAATCCAATAATTCTTCAGCTTCCATTGTTTGATTTGGTTGTAATACTACAGCAACCATAACTTCGTCTTCAGCATAATCTTCTCCAACTTGATGTCCTTTAATACCATAAGCGGCAGATTCCAGTACTTTATCGTGTAGATTAATAGCTCGTTCAATAGACCATGCAGCGATATTTTCACCACGTCGACGGATTGAATCTTTCTTTCGATCTACAAAGAAATACCAACCATTATCATCTCTAGTAGCTAAATCACCGGTGAGAAACCAAAACCTACCATCAGAAGCTTTTTGAATTCGTGCTGCCGATGCTTCTGGATTCTTGTAATAGGATACTTTTCGTTGATCTTTTTCGGCTTCCTTAACTAGAAAGACTAATTCCCCAACCTCATCAGGTCCTAAAATATTTAAATCGTCATCCATAATTTCGCCAATAGTACCTCCTTGTACTTTTCCCATAGAACCTACGGGGGCATTTGGGTCTCCTTGGGCTCCCAAACTGAAACCCCCACCATCTACTGCGCCGTATCCTTCCCATAATTTTAGTCCAAACCTCTCCTCAAAATCTCTCACCAATTCTTTTGGAGCTGCAGCAGAGCCAACAAATTGAACTTTATGGCCTTTATCATTTGGACGAGGTGGTTGTTTCATTAAATATTGTGGCATTGAACCTAAAACGTTAAAGGTGGTAACCTCATATTTTCGTACTATATCCCAAAGCCGTGAGGCTGAAAATCGTTTAGATAGCACGACAGGAACTTCGCCATAATACCCGGGCATAGCGCATAATTGTAGTGCATTTCCATGAAATAAAGGTAAGCAAGTATAAAGTTTAAAGCCAGGTTGTGCTATTCTAGAAGCCCATATCATTACTCCAATGAAAGCAATTCCATACATGCCTCTATGAAAGAAAGTGGTGGCTTTAGGGAGTCCTGTTGTTCCTGAAGTATAGATTAGAGTAGCCATATCCTTCGGATCTATTTTAACATTAGTATCCTCATCAGATGCATCCATAAATTCTTGAAGAGATGTTACCCCATCAGGTAATGTAAAATCTTCAGGGGCTTCATTCATGTCTACTAAAATGTGCTCAATTTTTGGTAACTGATCCTTTATCTTTAAACAATTATCCATTAAAGACCAATGTGTTGCAATAAGTTTACTGTCACTATGATCTATGATATATTGTAGTCCATCACCCTTCAATCCTGTATTCACAAGTACTGTATATATTCCAATTTTCCAGGCACCAAATAATACAAACAGAAATTCGGGACTGTTGATTTGATAGATAGAAATACCATCTCCTCTTTTCAATCCTGCATTCAATAGAGCGTTAGCGACTCGGTTGGATTGCAGATGCATATCGCTGTATGTATAAGTTTCATCTATGCCTTTGTCAAAATCTCGAATGAATGTTAGGTAAACTTTATTGCCGACTACCTCTGCTTTAGTTTTTACTAAATCAGCGAAACTCGTTGTGGGAGTGATATTATTCTTTTCTTGTATATTTTTTCTGAGTGTTTCAATTGATGATGACATTTTTTTTTCAAAACCTATTAGTAATTTTATTTTTTTAGAATCATGTAAATTATAATAAATTGTTGTTTTGATAAATTTTCTAATTTTGATTTGAATTGGTGATGCTAATGAGAGAATTCAAACCGATTGTTTAGAATCAACTCATATTCTTATAAAAAAATAACAAAAAAAATAGTTATGAGTCGAATATGCTTTTATGTTTCACAGTTATTAAGGATACAAGACCGAAAGATATACCATTACAAAATTTATTTAAATCGTAATATTTTTATATACGTATTATATGTATATACTGATGCAAAATGACAAACATAAGTGTAAGAATAGATCCTGAATTAAAAAAGAAAATGGATTCGCTTAAGCACCTTAACTGGAGTGAAGTTATTCGGAAAGCTATTAAATCAGAAATTCAGAATGAAACAGAGATGAATAGAGCTAAAGCTGTTTTGCTAAATGAAAAAATCAGAAAAATGGCTCCTGAAAATTTCAATAGCGTGGATCTTATTCGTAAATTCAGGGAAGAAAGGCATTAAAAAAAGATTAGGAGTGCAAAATTAAATGAACGAAATAGTTATTGATGCTAGTGTAGTCGTTAAGTGGTTCATAGAAGAAAATGGTTCAGATAAAGCAAGACTTCTACGAGATAAGTTCATAGACGGCAAAATTGAGTTGATAGTTCCATCATTATTATACTTTGAAGTCTTGAATGCATTGAAATATAGTCAATTATTTGATGCAAGTGAACTTAACGATGCTGGAGAGAGTTTAGAGAATTATGGATTTAAAGTAATCACTATTAAAAAGGAGATACGCAAACTCATGATAAAATTTGCTGTTGACCATGAGATTTCAATTTATGATGCCTCCTATCTAGGATTAAGTATAGGTTTAGAAAAAGTTTTTATCACGGCAGATGACAAAACTATAAAAAAACTACCTTCAACTTTAAAAAAAAATGTAAAAAGTCTGAAGCAAGTGGAACAAATTTTCACGTAAAAGCTTCTTAGCATATAATGCTATTGTTAAATAGATCAGATAATAGAAACTAAAAAAAATAGGGTTTTAAATTCCTTCTTTGTTGCCGTGGATGTATTTGTATAATTCATTAGTAAGTTTATCAATCTGTAACTTAAAACATCCAGAAACGAAAGAAAATTTAGTAGTGAGATAAAACTTCCGGGTTTAGCCCCTTTGGATAAATTCTACTATTATACCAAATGTCTGTTCAGTATCCATATAGGCAAATTTACTATTGCCAATTTCACCATAGAATAAAATTTCTATTCCTTTTTCTTTAAATTCCTTAAGGTGGGGATCGATATCATCAACATTAATTCCTATATGGTGGAATCCTTCTCGTTCTTGTTCCAAAAATTCTTTGTATGGACTTTCACCCTCTTTCCATTCTATTAATTCAATTTCAGTATCGCCTAATTGGCTAAACCCTAGTTTTGCTTTAGTTTTCGATTTCTTGCCCTTATATTCAGTTGGGGCTTCTCCTATTGGTAAATATACAAATTTAGAGAGACCATATAATTCTTCGATAATTTTAGCTTGTTTCTCGATATCTTTGAATACAAACCCCAACTGGTCAACTTTCAGTTTTCCAAAATCAATATTAAATTTCTCCATAATGAATATGGGAATTTCTTTTATATAAATATGATAAATGCTTAGGCATAACGTTATCCCAAATAAGAAAGTGTAAAAACAATCTTTTATTCATATACAAAAATATCTTTAATGAAGTCTTATAAGAAAGTAAAATCCTTCAATTCAATAACTTGGCTATTGTGGTGCAAATCATTTAAGGTATGGATTAACTAAGTTGTTGAATGATTTTAGCAAAACCGAGTAATTTCTTTTGTGCAATATAGGGTTACTTACTTTCAAATTCAATTTGAGAAAGATAAATATTAATTGAGATTTGATCATTTATTTAATGAAGAAGTATATTCTTATATTTGTAATTAGCATGTTGAGATAATAGTAATGGTAATTGAGGAGAAAATTGAAATAGATCCTGAAATATGCCATGGTAAACCACGCATAAAAGGAACTCGTATGATAATTTCAATTATTCTTGAATGGTTAGAAGCAGGGAAAACATTTGAGGAGATTATGGATGCTTACCCCGAGTTATCCAAAGAAGATATATCTGCTACTGTTAGATACGCAAGAAAAATAATCGAGGAAGAGGAAAGTGCCTCAATCTCATGAAGCAAAATTTTTACTAGATGAAAACGTATCTAATAACTTAAGAAAGCTATTGATCTCTAAAGGATATGATGCTATTACAGTTCAAGATTTGAACAAAAGAGGGGTGAAAAATAGCACCCTTCTAGAAATAGCCAGTAAAGAAAGTCGCATTCTTATAACATATGATAAAGATTTCATTGAATTAAAGCGGAAAATGAAGATTTTTTAATTCTAATTGATATCCATCCCTTAATTGATGAAAATGTTCTTCCAAAATTTGAAAAGTTTCTAAATTCATTCTCCTTTGAGGAATTAGAAAGTAACATAGTTATTTTGAAGGAAGATGGAATAGTTTTGAAAACCAAGTAAGAAATTTTTTTATCATTTCTAAATGCATTCTCCTTTAAGAATTAAAATGTAACATAATTATTTTGAAAACCGTATAAAGTTTAAAATATTGTTAATATAATATTCTATAACTCAATATTTATGTCTAAGAATGATTATTAAGGAGGATAAGTAAATTATGCCATGGGAAGATGTGAAAGATATATTACGCCCCAATTTGGATAGTCTCCACATGGGGGTTATGAAAGTAGATGAGGATAAATGTAATAAGTGTGGATTATGTATCGATAACTGCCCTCTCCGTTGTTGGGGAAAGAATGATGAAGGATTTCCTATTTTTGAAGAGAATCATGAATGTTTTAGTTGTTATAACTGTAAAGTAGCCTGCCCAAATGATGCGGTAAACATAATAGAGAGTTACCATGTGGATGATGGATTTTGGAAGACTGAACCACATCCACTCCCCGCTGAGATGCCACGTGAAGCTAAAGACGCTGAAGGAAATCCAACAGGATGGAATGAGATTGAAAAGGCAATTTTTACTCGTCGAAGTGTAAGAAACTATAAGGATAAACCAATACCAAAATCATTGATCGAGAGAGTTTTGGAAGCCGGAAGATTTGCGCCAAGCGCAGGGAATTGTCAACCTTGGAGATTTATAGTGATTACCGATAAAGCAATAATTTCGGAAATTGACAAGGTTACTAAAAATCTACTCAAGAATTTATACAATATGTATAAGAATGATACGTCAGTACAGGGTTTAGCATCTATGGTAGAGGGCCCTCCTTTGAGTGTTTCGGCTTTTGATCCTCGAGTTATGCTCGGAGGCTTTGGTACACTTGCTAAGCATGGAGAACTTTTTCCTAGTATGGATGCACCTGTTGTTATTTTACTTCTCGCTGACGAAAGATCCATTGGAGACCCTCAATTAAACCTTGGTATTTGTGGTCAGAATATGAATTTAGTTGCGAATTCTATAGGAATTAAAGCATGCTGGAATGGATTTATGGCTGCTGGTGTAAATTTTTTCCAACCAATAAAGAAAAAACTCGGTATTGAGAAACCTTGGACTGTTGCTAGCTCAATGTGCCTTGGATATCCTAAATTTAAACAAGAAGGGATTGTACCACGTGAGTACAGACCCGTAGCTTGGTTCCAGGAAGAATCGGAAGGATCTGAAGTAAAAGAAGAAGTAAAGGTTCCTTCAAAAGGTCAACAAGAAGCTTAAAGTAAAAAAATTATCCAAAAATTAATTATTTTATTCTCTAATTTTTTTTACAACATTTTTTATTATAGTCTCGTACAGCGACATTTCGGTTTTGAATGACTTTATTTTTCTCAACCAACCAATAATTTTGTAATTTAAGAATTGTATAAAGTTTAAAATAGTGTTAATTTAATATTTTATAACTCAAAATTTATGTCTAAAAGCAATTTTTAAGGAGAAATAAAAAAATTATGCCATGGGAAGATGTAAAAGATATTTTACGCCCAAATTTGGATGACGTACATATGGGTGTCATGAAAGTTGATGAAGCCAAATGTAATAAGTGTGAATTATGCATGCAAAACTGCCCATTCCGATGTTGGGAAAAAAATGATGAAGGGTTTCCAATTCTAAAAGAAGAATACGCCTGTTTTAGTTGCTATAACTGTAAAATAGCATGCCCGAACAATGCAATATCAATAATTGATTCGTACCATGTAGATGCAGGAGTTTTTAAAACCGAACCGCATCCATTACCCCCTGAAATGCCACTTGAGCCCAAAAATACTGAGGGAAATCCAGCAGAATGGAATGAAATTGAGAAAGCTGTTCTTACAAGACGAAGTGTGAGAAATTTTAAAGATAAACCAGTTCCAGAACCTTTAATTCAGAGAATATTAGAAGCTGGTAGATTTGCTCCAAGTGGAGGTAATTGCCAACCCTGGAAATTTGTAGTTATCACCAATAAAGAAATGATAGAGGAAATTGACAAAACCACAATTAATATAATTAAAAATTTGCATAATTCCTATATGAATGATAATTCTGTAAAAGCTCTTGAAAGTATGGTAAAAGGAGGTGTAGGGGGTTTTGATCCGAGAATTATTATTGGAGGGATGGGTGCAGTTGGAACAGAAGGAGGATTAACACCAAGTTTGAATGCCCCCGCGGTAATACTATTACTTGCTGATAAAAGATCAATTGGTGATCCTCAAATAAGTATTGGAATATGTGGTCAGACTATGAATTTGGTTGCTAATTCATTAGGTATTAAGGCTACATGGTCAGGTTTTTTTGCAATAGGAGCTACTTATCACCCAACTTTAAAGAAAGAAATAGGAATTGAACCTCCATGGATTTGTGTTAGTTCATTGTGCATAGGATACCCTAAATTTAAACAAGAAGGAATGGTGCCACGTGAAAGAAGACCCGTGAAATGGTTTAGGGAAGATAAGGACAAACCGGGAATACCAGAAAAAACAAGCGTTCGCCAGACAGAACAACAAGAAGCATAAATAAATTTAAAAAAAATTTTAAAGCTCTTTTTAAGAAATAGAGTCGAGAATTAATTCTACTAAATCTTTCATTTTTAGATTGGAGTTAAGGGCCTCTATTGCGTCAGATAGATTTCTCCAGCAGAATGGACACGTACTAACCAAATATTCTGCGCCTGTATCTTCAGCTTCTTTTACGCGGTTTTTAGCCATCTCCATAGATAATTCTGGAAACCCTTTTTTCACACCGCCCCCTGCTCCGCAGCACATTGCACCATTGCGATTCGTTTTCATTTCAGTCAGAGTTGATATCTTGTTTAATAATTCTCGTGGCGCATCATATACGCCCATATGTCGTCCTAGATGACAAGGATCATGATAAGTTGTTTTTATCCCTAAGTTCTTTAACTGCACATTTTTTTCAGTTATGATATCATTTAGAAATTCAACTGTATGGAGAACCTCGATACCTTCTAAGTTTTCTCCATAATCCTTTTTAAAAGTTCTATAACACCCAGCACAACTTGTAACAATCCTCTTTATTCCCCTTTCTTTAAATAAATTAGCGTTCTGTTCTGAAACTTTTCCAAAAGATTTTCTGTCTCCCGTTCTCATACCTACACTCCCACAACAGACTTCGCGTTCTCCGAATACAGAAAAATCAATGCCTAGTTTATTGAATATTTTTGCAGAAGCTATAACAACATGTTTGATTTGAGGAGTTAATGCAGAGGTACATCCAACAAAATAAAGAATTTCAGCGTCTTCAGTATAAGCATTTTTAATTTTGAAATCCAATTCTTCGGTCCAAGTGTGTTTTTCTTTATTATCACGCTCGTAGGGATTTAATAATTCAACCATTGCTTTATTCATAGGAACTTGAGATTCTATTGGAAATCCAGCAGCTACTAAATCAGCTCTTAGAGCTTCAAATGTATTGACATGGTCCATGATATTATGTAAAGGAAAGTCAAAACTTTCGCTTTGAGAGTTAAAACAAAATTCTTCACATAGACCACAGAGTGTACATTGAAAAATTACATCACTGATTTCTTGGCTTAGTTTTAAATGACCCCAAAGAAGACCTTTCATGATAAGATTCTTACCACGAGGAATAAATGGATCAAATTTTGGTATACCCTCAGTCTTATAAACAGGACAACTGTAAAATATTCCCTTCGATGGCCAATTAGCAACCCTACACTGTCCGCATTGAGCACATGCTAAAGCTGCTTCTTCAAATTTGCTCAAATTTTTTAATGATTCTTTTATCTCAGTCATAATTATCACCTTTTAATAATTATCAGTCAGGTAGAATTTTCCCGGACTAAGTATTTTATTAGGATCAAGAGCCTTCTTTATTGTAATCATGAAATTGTAATATTCTTCCGTCAATGCCCCCGAATCAACTAAAGCTCTTCCAATAATTTCACCCATCCAGTAGTGAATTCCTCCTAAAGTTTTTATTTGAGTGATTAAGTAATCTTTCCATAATTCTATTTGACCTTCTCTATTATCAATTGAGCTAAAGACAGCAGCACCACCGGCTACATCGATATAAGAAGGATAAACTCCAAACGCAACAAAATCGGCACCACCGCCAGCTCCAATTTCCGTCATTTTTGGCAAATTCCTTTTTACCCAATTAGTAACCATCTTATCATACTCAGGTAATAGTCCCGTGGGACTTTTCAAGCAACCACTCATTCCAAAAAAATTTCCTCCGCCAAACATAGAATTACCCCATTGCCACTTTCCATCTTCTTCATAAAACCACTTCCCTACGTTACCTTCTTCAACAGTAGGTCCTAATTTTTCAAGTCCAGCTTCATCAGCAAGCTTTTCTATTCTCTCTACATTATAATCTAATTGTTTTTGAGTATCAGCCACAGTTGTATAGTACAAAATTGCTCCCCTAACTTTATTATCAGCTAAACCCTTTGCAATCTTTCGTGATGTTAAACTACTCACAGTAGATGGTGTATAATAGAAGAAATCATGTAATGGCAATCTTTGATGTTGCCATTTTACCATTAAATCTGATGCACGCTCTGCTGGAGTCATCTCCTTCGTTTTTTTGACCACATAAGTTGCATATCCTCTATATTCTGGAATCGGATAAATATTAAGTGAAGCTTTAGTTTTTACGCCATGAATTCCCACATCCCCTAAAAATAAACCGGAATAATCTGCTCCCAACCCAAATCTAGTAAACGGTTTGTCACGAAACGAGTTAGCTTTTGCTCCAGTATTGATTATCTCTCCTGTAGGCAAAACAACTTCCAATCCGACACACTGTTCTGTTACAGCTCCATACATAGCGGCACCACCCCCTCCAACTGTATTGTTAGAAAGACCACCACCAATAGTAGCAGAGAATCCAGATGCTGGACCTGTAGATCCGGTATAAAATCCTATTCCTACATTACTTAACTTCTCACACAATTCACTCCACGAAATTCCTACTTCCACTGTAACGACACGGTTTTTCTCATCAACATCTAATATTTTATTCATCAAAGTAACATCTAAGACTAATCCACCATCTCCAATAGGCTTAGCACCTCCGGTTAAGTCTGCTCCATTACCTCTAGGAACAACTTTAACGCCGTATTTGTTTGCAACTTTTAGGATTTCAGAAACTTCCTCGGGAGTCTTTGGCTTCACAACCATATCTGGGATGCCTTGTAACGTGAAATCACAATTCATTGAATAGGAATAACGTATTGGCTCTGAATCGCTGATATATTTGGTTCCTACGATATTTTCTATTTCTTCATAGGCGTTTTGAGTTTGAGATTGAGTTTCGTTCATAATTCATTTATAGATTTTGAAACATTATAAAATTAATTAAAAAATTCAATAACATAAAAAGAAGAAAATCTAGTTAAAATAAAGTTTAAACTAATAATTATCGGTGAGATAAAATTTACCAGGGCTTAAAATTTTGTTAGGATCAAGAGCCTTCTTTATTGTAATCATGAAATTATAATATTCTTCCGTCAATGCCCCTGAATCAACTAATGCTCTTCCAATAATTTCTCCCATCCAGTAGTGCACACCTCCCAATGTTTTTATTTGAGTAGTTAAGAGATCCTTCCATATTTCCTCCTGTTTTTCTCTGTGTTCTATAGTACTTATGAGACCTACACCACCCGCAACATCAAGGTAAGATGGATAAACACCAAACGCAATAAAACCAGCACCTCCACCGGGTCCAATTTCAGCCATTTTTGAAAAATTCTTTCTTGACCATTCATCATACATTTTGCGATACTCAGGTAAAAGATTTGTAGGAGCTTTTAAGCAAGCACTCAAACTGAATACAAATCCCCCTCCCCAACCACCATTAGCCCATTGCCATTTTCCATCTTCTTCATAAAACCACTTTCCTATGTTACCTTCTTCAACGGTAGGGCCTAATTTTTCAAGTCCAGCTTCATCAGCAAGCTTTTCTATTCTTTCAATATTATAATCTAATTGTCTTTGGCTATCTGCTACAGTAGTATAATATAGAATTCCTCCCTCGATATTTTTATTCAACAAACCCTTTGCTATCTTTCGGGTTATTTTACTTTTCACATTATTTGGGGTAAGATAAAAGAAATCATGTAGTGGTAATCTTTGATGTTGCCATTTAGTCATTAATTCTGTCACTCGCTCTACTGGAGTCTTCTCACCAGTTTTTCTAACAACATATGTCGCATATCCTCTATATTCTGGAAGTGGATATATATTAAAAGAAGCTTTTGTTTTTACACCATGAATACCAACATCACCTAAAAATAAACCAGAGTAGTCTGCGCCTAGTCCAAATCTAGTAAAAGCTTTGTCTCGAAAGGAATTAGCTTTTGCTCCAGTATTGATTATCTCTCCTGTAGGCAACACGACTTCCAATCCAACACACTGCTCTGTTACAGCTCCATACATGGCAGCACCTCCTCCTCCAACCGAATTGTTAGAAAGACCACCACCAATAGTAGCTGAAAATCCAGAGGCCGGACCAGTAGATCCCGTATAATATCCAATTCCCACATTGCTTAACTGCTCACACAATTCACTCCACGAAATTCCAACTTCTACAGTAACGACACGGTTTTTCTCATCGACATCTAATATTTTATTCATTAGCGTAACGTCAAGTACGATGCCCCCATCTCCAATAGGCTTAGAACCTCCAGTTAAATCCGCACCATTACCTCTAGGAATAACTGTTGTGCCGTATTTATTTGCTACTTTTAAGATTTCAGAAACTTCCTCGGGAGTTTTTGGCTTCACAACCATGTCTGGGATGCCTTGTAACGTGAAATCACAATTCATTGAATAAGAATAACGTATTGGCTCTGAATCGCTGACATATTTTGTTCCTACGATATTTTCTATTTCCTCGTAAGCAGTTTGAGTTTCGTTCATAATATACCAATTGATTTTGTAAGATTATTTAATTATCTAAAAAAGTATATAACTAAAAAAGAAGGAAAACTAATATTAATATTTTATTTTGCACTGCCAATAACAATATTGGAAATAATTATCAATTATATTGTATTATAATTTTGTAGCATTAATTTTTAAGAGTTGATACCGATGAGTGATAAGATTTATGTGTATAGTGTAGGAATGACTAAGTTTGGTAAATTTCTTGATAGGGGTATTAAAGATTTGACTGCGGAAGCGCTTAAATCTATAAAAAGTGATAACAATTTTGATTTGAGCCATATTGAGGCTGCTTGGTTCTCTAATACAGGTTGGGGTATGACAGATTTTCAACATAGCATTCGTGGTCAAGTAGCACTTACTCCGAATGGTGTTGATAAAGTTCCAATTACAAATGTAGAAAATGCCTGCGCCAGTGGGAGTACAGCATTTAATGGAGCATGGATGGGCATAAAAGCAGGAGTATTTGACTGCGCCTTAGCTATCGGCACTGAAAAAGTATATCAAGAAGATCGAGCTAAAATGATGAGAGGATTTATTACTTATACAGATGTTGAAAGAACTAAAGCCATGATGGAACAAATGCAAAAAGCAGCAAAACTTAGAGCAGAAAAAGCTGCTAGTCAAAAAGACGGTGGAAAAAAGAAAGGAAAGGGAGGTCATTCTGTCTTCATGGATTTCTATGCAGCAGGAGCCCGAGCCCATATGAAAGAATACGGGTCTACTCAACGACAACTTGCCGCAATCGCAGCAAAGAACCATAACAATTCTACAATGAATCCACTTGCTCAATATACTTTTCCCATGACAGTGGATCAGGTAATGGATGATTATGAAGTAGCTTTTCCATTAACTAGAGCAATGTGTGCCCCAGTAGGAGATGGATCGGCGGCAGCAATACTCTGTTCTGAAAAGTTCTTAAAAGAGCATCCCAACGATAAAGCTGTGTTAATTCGAGCTTCAATTCTAAGATCTGGTTCTTGGCAAAAAGATAATGTTTCTGAGCGAACTTCTACAGCGGCTTATAAAATGGCAGGTCTTAGCCCTAATGATATAAACGTTGCTGAAGTACACGATGCTACAGCTTATGGAGAACTCGAACAAATTGAACAGATGGGATTTTGCGGATTAGGAAAAGGAGGGGAATTTACTGAGAGCGGGGAAACAGAGATTGGAGGAAAGGTCGCTGTAAACCCTAGCGGTGGTTTATTATCACGTGGACACCCTCTAGGTGCTTCTGGTTTAGCACAAATCTATGAGCTTGTGACACAATTACGTGGAGACGCTGGAAAAAGACAAACTAATGACCCAAAATTTGCATTAGCTGAAAATGGTGGCGGTACCATTGGTTCAGGACCCGCAGCCATGTGTGTACATATTTTAGAAGCAATTTGATTCTTTTAGTTTAGATATTTTTACTAAATAATCATTACTTAGTAAATCGTTCTAAATTCGATGTAAAGGTACCGAAATCATCCTTAGACAAAAAATGTTCGTCGGACTTTTCTTTTATTTTTTTGTACCAACTATCTCTAATCTCATCAATAAACTCTCTAACTAATTCCTTTGTTATTTTTGTCATTTTTTCTAAAGATTTGATTTCATTATCTTTCTCCCAGTTTATATTTGCACGTTCACCCCAATTCATCCCTTCGGGATCGTCAAGAGTAAAATAAAAGATTACCTCTACCACGTGAAATACGTTCTACGCATAACGCCATGTGTTTTTGAAGTATTTCCATAAATCATCCGAAGCATTATCAATGGCTTCCATCAGTATTTCCCAAATTTTATCATACTGCGATGCAAATGCTTCCCCGATTGAAGTTTTTTTAGTATTTTTATTCATTTTCTAAAATCTCCCTAAATATTATTTTAAATAATCTTGTTGATTTTTAAAATTCTTTCTGCATTGTAAAGTTCGAGCTTTTTTAAATTTTGTCTCAATTTCCCTTGTAATTGGGTTGGAAAGGTGAATTCATCGTCTGATTTCAATGAAAATTCTTTTGAAATTATGATAAGCAAGAATACATAAATAGTTCCTATGATATCGATAGCAGCTGTACTCATCAAGAAAAAAAGATAATTCAAAAATTAATCTTAAATTTTCATATATTTTTTTAATATCTTTTCAATTTCTAATTCTGCTTCTGAAATTTTGTATTTTAATGTATTATCCTTTTTATGTAATTCATCGAGCATTTCCCAAATGGAAATCCCTGCCATTTCGGAAGATTTTCCCAGAGATATCTTATCATCGAGGTATTGGTTTAGAGCATAAGTTAATTTTTCTTGCGCAATACTTTTCCATAGGAGCTTTCTTATATACGAGGATTGATCTTCCTTATGTAATTCCTTTAACTTGTCAATTTCTTTCTTTAAATCATCTGGTAGAATAATAGATATTTTATCCCCCATAATTCTCACCTTTTTCAATATATTCTTGGATAACATCTGCTGAAATCCAGCTACTTTCCGCATACATCTTCAAATTAGTTTTATAATCCAAAAAATCTATATTTTTTGATATTAATAATTCAAAAATTGTTGCAATAGTTGTTTGATGTTTAATTTGAAGGATTTGAGCCATATTTCTAGCTTTCTTTTCATCAATTATTAATAATTCATTTTTCTGTTTTGCTAGTTCTAGAACCTCTATTTCGCCTCTCCCTAGTGGAGGATAAAATGATTCATCAAAGGGATCTAAATTAATTACCGTAATTTTTTCTTTTTTTATAAAACTTTCAATAATAAATGCTTCTGTGTAATTCTTCAATTTTCCTTGTGTCACGACCTCATCAAATACAGCTTTGGGGATGTTGATATTTCTCGCCAATTTAAATAAATACTGGATTTTTCCTAATCTAGTTAAATGTATTAATGGACTTGAATTGGATATTACCATATTATAGTATACGATTTTATCCTATATAAACATGATAATATCTGAGTTTCTCATACTAAACTATTAATTAGATAGATGATGAAGTAGGCTTCCTATTTATACATTTTTAATTGCTTCTCTAAGTTTGTTTTTTTCAATTTCTGGTCCTACTTCAATTTCAATACCATTCACATAGATTCTTCGCCCAAAATCATGAAAATTCCTTTTAAAAACCAAATTTTGAAAATCTTTCTTTATTCTTTGTTTCTTGAACCAAAGCTGCAAAATTTTTGGCAATGTCTTCTGTTCTGGTAAATAAAGGAATATTATACTTGCCATATAACCTTAACATTTCTAAAGATTCCTCACTTTCCATCATTGAATAAAAGAAAACGGGCTTTGGGTATTTTGCTATGCGTTCCAGCATCAGTTTCATAAAGTCCATTGTCCCTCCACGTCCTCTTGGACCACCTGGCATGGATGTAAACAAACCTTCAATTTTAGGTTCTTCTAAAACGGCTCTTTGAATCACTTGCATAACATTTCCAAAAGAACCCATAACATGAATTGGATTTTTTTCATTATTATTCTTGATAGGTTTTTTAGTTGACTTATTAACAGTACTCTTGGCTTTTTTGGCTGCATCCATCATTGCTTTTTCCATGGTAGGCCAAACATCAACGAGAGCAAATCGATTTGGAGGCATCCAATCAGGGAATACACTTTTAAGAATGTTATAACTATTCTCACCAAACTCAGGGAACTTTAAACCGTATTTCATAGCAATATCTCCCATTACAGTTCCCATACCTCCACTCCCAACAACAAGAGCGATATTTCCTTTTATAGGGAATTTCTTTCCTGATTTATACATCATAGAAAACGTTCTTAGAAATTGGAACATTTCAAAAAAGTTATTTGCTTGAATAATTCCTGCTTGTTTAATGATAGCATCAATTAATCTTTCATCTTCAACTAAAGCACCTGTGTGACTAGAAGCTGCTTTCATCCCTTGGCTTGTTTTTCCACCTTTTACAAGAATAATAGTCTTTTTAGGTAATTGTTTTGCTTTTCTACATAAAGAGATGAATTTTCTAGGGTTTTTAAATGACTCTAAATATATTGCAATAACATTCACAGATTCATCTTCTAATATATACTCTAAAAATTCATTTTCTCCTAAGTCCATCTTATTTCCAATTGAAACAATGTACCTAAATCCAAGATTTGGGTACTGTCGAAAAATTAGTGGTGCTATTCCACCATTCAAGAAACCACTCTGAGTGATGATCGCAACGTTACCTTTTTTATAATTTGTAAGAGCAAATTGTCCAGTAAAGAAACCCCCTTTTTTATCATCATAATCCCCATCGAACCGACTGATTCCCATACAGTTAGGACCAATAATACGTAGTTTGGAGAAATTTTCTGTTATAACTGCAATTTCATCCCTTAGTTTTAACCCTTCTACCCCCACTTCCTCAAAACCAGCACTTTGTATTATAGCTGCTTTTATTCCTTTCTTGACACAATCTTTTAGAATATTAGTTACGATTCGATTGTTTACATAAAAAATGGCAAGATCTACCTCCCCTTCAATATCTAAAACAGATTTTACGAATTTGAAACCATATATTTCATCTTCTATGCTATAGTTGGGGTTAACAGGATAAATCTGACCTTTGTAGCCATTTGAGTGTAGATTGTTAACTATCCGGTTTCCTCCTTTCATGGGAACCTTTGAAGCACCAATCACTGCTATTGATTTTGGATTATAAAATAAATCAACAATTTTAAATACTGAATCACTCATTTTTATTATCAATTCTCCGACAATATAACAACAAAATGTCTCCTTATTTCCTTATATTGTTTAAAATTTGATTATTTATGATTTTTTCTATGAATATTGATAAATTTAGTAAATGAAAAGCGAAGATTTGGATTTTTTGAATATAAAGGTGGCGCAGCAACAGAAAAGGAAGAAGATTTGATCTTCCTCAGAGAACTGATTGAGGCAGGGAAGCTAAAATCGGTCATAGATAGACGCTATCCTTTGGAACAAATGGTCGAGGCTCATAGCTATGTTGATAAAGGGCATAAAAAGGGAAATGTAGTTATAACCTTGGAAAAAACCTAAATGGGATTTTTGTTTTCGCTGTATCACGGGAGAAAATGGTGAAAATATGGATAGAATTCACTGAATATATTTATTTCATGGTGGTAATTATTTCAATTGCTTTTAATGACATCCGTTGGATATCTTTAAATCCGATTTTTGTAAACATTTCGGTTTGTTCAGTAGGGTTAAGGAATACAACTCCTAAGGATGTTTCGTTAAATTGATGAATTATTGCTGAACCGTAATTTGGGTTTTTGAAATCATCAATATGCTCTGGGTAAGAAAAATCAAAAATAATAAGGCGTCCTCCTTTTTTCAATGCTTTGTAAATGTTCTCCAATGCTTTAAAACGAATAGTGGGATTAATTTCGTGAAAGACTACTGTCATACATGCAATTTCAAACTCTTCTTTATATTGGAGCTCTTCACCACCAAGATTCTTTACAAAAACACGATCTTTTAATCCTAATTGTTCAATATTTTTTGTAGCACTATTAATCCCATATAGACTAGGATCTACACCTGTAAAACGGCTATTTGTAAATAACATTGCCAACTGCATAATGAGCCTTCCATTTCCACAACCAATATCAAGAAAATTAACACCTTTTTCCAACATTTGTTTGAGAGGATTTGTACTAGGTAACTGTTTGAAGTAGACATTTAAATAAGTGTGAAAAGGTTTTGTTGCTTTTGCTACCATTTCTGAATGCTGCGGGCTATATCCTTCTAAGATTTTTCCAGTTTTATAAAGTATAATACTTTCTTTAAGTCTTTCTCCATGGATATTAACAGCTGAATTAAATCTTCCTAAAATATTTCTGAAATTGGATTTATTACCTAAGATCTCATTCATGTATGGTTGGAATTTAAATCTTCCCCCTTCGTCATAATCTAAGATCCCTAAAAATAGAGCTGTTTGACACCAAATTTTTAAATAAGGCTCGTGTAGACCTAATTCTGAAGCTAATTCTGAAGTTGTTAACCCTTTTTTAGCATCATTTAAAACTTCAAATAATCCTAATTTATCTCCTATGTGAATCAAATGAGTCGCCGCAAAACCGTTATAAAAATTCTCGATCTTAGTCGCTTGGCTCTCAAAAGTAATTTCTTTCATATTTTAACTTGGTTTGTTGATATTTATTAATCATATTTTATCTATAACAGAATTAAAAAGTTATTATTATAATAATAAGTGATTTCAAAATTTGTTTTGAAAATAATTGTTTCTGTCTTTGTATAAAACCACCTAAAAAAAGAAGATGAGCGTTATTTTAAAAACGACTTTTATTTTCTCATTTTAAGAAATTCACCAGATTTCATAAGAGAACAAGGTTTTAAATAGGTTATACCTGAAACTTCTGAAATTTCTTCTAACTTGTTTGATAAGTGCTTGTAATTTCTTTTTCCCAAGCTGAAAGGACCCGGCATTCGATATCCTACAGAAACTGCTTTATCTATAATTCTGTATCCCTTAACGATTCCTTGTTCTAAAAGCCTACAACCTTCGTTTAACATGTGAGCTATTAAAACTTCAACATCCACAAATCCAGCTTTCTTTGAGGGATCGATTTTAGGAGGGGATCCCTTAGACCAATCATAAAAGCCTTTCCCCGTCTTTACGCCAAAATCCCCATTTTCGACTAGATTAGATAGAACTTTACCGGGGGTGAATTCGGGTGATAATGTCTCTGAATAGTATTTCAATACATTATAAAGTGTATCTAATCCAACAGTATCAGCTAGAACACAAATACCTCTAGGAGTAAGTTCCATAAAATCGGCATCAAGTTGTTCAAAAGGTATATTTCTTTCTCGTGCTTGATCGAAAATCCAATTAATATATATGTAACTTGATACAACTACTCTATTCGCGATGTGTCCGGGAGTTTCTTTTTCGAGTTGAATTATAACCCTTTTTCCCCCCGTAGATGGTAACTTATTACCTACAGCAATACCTATTTCCATGGTCTTACTTGAAGTTTTATCACCTTTTGTAATTTCGATTAATTCATTCCTTATTGGTCCAAAAAAGTGCATTCCTATAACATTTTCTGGTTTACCTGACGCTTCACCTAATTTTGTAGGACTCATGGTAGACGTATTTGAAGCTAAAACAGTGGCTTTTGGGGTATATTCACCCAATTTTCGATACACCTCTTTCTTAATTTCCATTACTTCTGGTACTGCTTCAAATACAAAATCGGCTTGTTCGACCGTTTTTTTAAGATCTGGTTCTTTTATCAACCTTTTTAGGATAAGATCTGCTGTCTCCCCTGCTTTTAATAACCCATCAGATTCAAGTTTTTTCAATCCCAGTCTTGGATTATTTTTAATTAAAGATACTCCTTTATCTATTGTTTCCATAGTAAGATCGTTTAAAAATACTTTTTCAAAACCAGCCATTAAAGCAACTTGAGCAATCGCGTGCCCTTGTATTCCAGCACCGATTACTGCAATATTTTTGATATAAGATATATCTACCATTTTTTACACCTAATATTTATAGAACTTGGTTTTATCTCTTAAAATAACGATTAGCTATTTAATTTTTTTAATTTTTGTAAGGATTATAATAAGATTCGGACTGTAAAACAACAAGGTAATCTACATCAATTTTCTCAAAACTATTTCTGAACTGCGATGTTTTTCCCACAATGATAGAAATTTTTTCAAAGTTTCGTCGCTTCTATAAATTTCATCTCGAGCGATTCTTTTAAGTTTTAAAATTTTTAAAAAACTTTTATCTAATGATTTTCTATAGATATTTCCTAATTTATTAATTATATCCTTCTTTTCGCAGGTTTTAATTGATTCTATTGCTATCTTCCCAGATAACATAGCATAGGGTATCCCCTTTCCACTTATAGGATCTACAAATCCACCCGCATCCCCAATTGCAAAAACTTTATTGCTATAAATGATAGGTCTTAATCCTACTGGAATTAAGTGGGGTTTAAAAATTTCAAGTTTTGAATTTTTTAGCGCTTGATTAACAAATGGTAGTGTAAGGTATTTTGTAAATTCTGTTCTACTGTTTTTTATTAAATTAATCTGATTCCCCCATCCTACGGTGATAGTTTCTTTTTTAGGGAATAACCACGCATATCCCATAGGAATTAAACTTTTAATACTAAAGAATAGATGAAGTGAGTCTTTTCCAAGAACTTTATTAATATATTCTCTCGATGTCTTCATCTCTTGAGTGATTGTTAAAATTATATCTTCTTTTTTGAAAAAAGGCCATTTCAGCAGTTTTAAAACTGAAGATGTTACCCCATCAGCTGCAATCACATATTTAGTAGAATATTTCTCTTTTTCAGTGATAATTTGATAACCGTTTTCTATTTGTTTTATATTAATCACAGGTTCTTGATCTTTTAGTATCGCTCCTGAATTCGATGCATTATTAGTTAGAACATTATCAAATGTGCTTCTCCAAATGACAGCTCCCTTTCCTGCTTTGGAATACATATTACCATCAAGATGATGTAACTCTAAAGACTCAATAATTCGGCTTATTTTTTCTTCAGGATAGCCGATTTCTTTAATCAAATCCCATGCTATTGCTCCTCCACAGGCTTTATATCTACCCTCTTCATTTAGTTTTTCTTTTTCTATCAAGCAAGTCGAATATCCATTCTCAGCAGCTACCTTAGCTGCTATTGATCCTCCTGGTCCTGCCCCAATAACAATAATGTCGAAGTTTTTCATATAATCTTCATTTTATCATTATGATTTCCGGCCATTAAAGCAATTTGAGTAATTTTGTGCTCTTAATTCTAGCTCGGATTACTATTTATTTTTAATATGAGATATACTTCCATTTTACGCACTTAACATTTAGAGAACTTGGTTCTAACTCATAAAATAAACAATGGTTATTTAATTTTTTTTTTAAGAATGAGATTTTAGTAAATATGAGGAAAAATCAAAATCAAGAAACTATATGTACAGTTTATTGCAGAAATTACGGAGGAAGAGTTGTTTCTAAAGAAAAAACTATTAGTATTTTATTAGGTTCAGAAACCACTCCTTACTTCCAAGTTGTTGTACACAAACCACATTTGTACATTTTCCCATATATCCGTGGATATTGCATAATTATATTAGATTTATCGGGAAATTCACGAATAAATTTTTTATTTGTGTTTAAGCAGGTTGGACACCTTCTTCTTACTGTTTCTGCAATAATTTTTTCAGAGTCTACCTCTTGAAAAGCAGAGGAATCTTCACTAGAAGTGGTTTTTGGGCCTTCTACCTTCAACTCTTCAGGTTTTGAGGTTGTTTTCCTCCTGAATTTTTTCGGTTTTAAAGGAGGTACGGTATAACCTGTATGAACCGGTGGAGTGCTCGTTTCTGGAGGTTGATTGCTATCAAATATTGATTTAATCTCATTTGAAACATCTACAGGGAGATTTTGGTCATGAGAAACTTGTTCTTTAGATATTACTGCGGGTTTTTTCGCTCTAAGCTCTAAATTTTCTTTTTCTAAGTTTAATATTACTTCTTTTAACATTGTAATTTCAATTTCTAATTCGGCGGTGTTTGAGGTTTGCAGATTTAATCTCTCAAGATTCTCTCTTAGTAATTTATTATCATTTACTAACATTAAATTGGTAGAATTCAAAGATTCATTTTCAAATCTTAGTGTTCTGTTTTCTTCCTTTAATTTCTCGTACTCAACCGGTGAAATTGAATTATTTGAGGTTATACTCGCTTTGTTAGCCGTATTATTTTCTGGGATTTCAGAACTCACTAAAGATTTAATACTATCGAGTTCCTTCTTTAACGCTTCCTTATATGATTCTAAATCTTCACGGCTTTTTTCTTGTGCTTTTGAAGCTTCGTAATAATCGTTTCTTTCAGTATCCATTGTGCCAGACTTTAATTTAATTAATTTAAAAACGAGTACTAATCTCCTAAAAATTAATAGTGCGAGTATTAAAAAATTTTAGTAAATACAAATTCAACTGTCTATTTCTCAAAGAAGGAATATAATATTAAAATATTATGAAATTAAAAAAAATGAATTAAAATTTTATTAAAACCAAATATTACAGATTCTACTCGTCTTTTACAAGATGTTGGGTGTAATCATGGTCGTATGAATACATGTGGAATTTATTTGGGCTCAAGAGATAGTTTGGGTCGACTGCTTTTTTCATATCCTTAAAAAATTGCATATATTCAGGAGTGAAAGCACCAGCTTCGACAATTGACTGACTGATTGATTCACCTAACCAATAATGAGCAGCCCCATACCGTGCTTGGTGTCGTATCTTTTTATGCCAAATGTTCATAGTAGTTTCACGATGTTCATCAGTATTATCACCGCCGAGTCCCCCAACTATAACAACATTTCCATTAGGTAAAAACATCAAGAAGGAAGCAAAAACGGGATATGGTGGATTCTTTGGTGGAAACTCTTTTTGATTAGTAATATTGAATTGCACGCCTTTTTGAACGCTTTCATCAAGTCTGGATATTGCAACCTTGTGGCAAGTTGTACACGAGATTTTTGGTGGAGCTGCTGATATGTATTTTTGAAAGAAATTGAACTCTTCCTTTAGTGTGAACTTCCAGTCTCTCGACAATACCATGTCTAAATCAATCTCTTGCCATTCAAATGGTCGACACACATTGTCTTTCATCATAATCTCATTAGTTTTTTCTAGATAAACGTCTAAAATTCGTTGATCGGTTGCTTCTAATGTCACCCCAAATGCTGGACCGGTTATTTTTGGCCTAGTACTTGGTTTATTTGTGACTTGGGCGGAAAGCATTTGAAATAATATGGATGGCCACACCATTAAATCGTTTAATCCATCCCCGACTTCCCTGCGCATTTTGTGAGCTATCTTGAATACTTGATTGTAATCATCTTTTGCAAGCATAAAATATCTTCGCGCTTTATATGGAGGATCAGGAAATAATCGTAGAGAAGCTTTCACTTTTACTCCAAGGGTCCCAACATCTCCTAAAAATAAACCTGAGAAATCTGGTGACACTCCATACCTACAAAAAGGCTTCGCATATTTGTTTGCCCATGATCCAGTCTTTATAATCGTCCCTTCAGGATTCGGAAGTACGACTTCAAGCCCAAGACAAATATCTGGTACAACTCCGTATTTAGTAGAGCAAAATCCTACGGTTGCGTTTGAAAGACCTCCTCCAATAGTGGCAGAATATCCAGAGCCTGGCCCAAGAATTCCGGTAGTCATTCCTTTTTTCTGTAATTCTGAAAGCATCGCACCCCAAGTAATACCGCATCCCACAATACAGTAATAATCGTCCACATTAATTTCGTGTATTTGATTCATTCGTGTGATGTCGAGAAGAATCCCTTTCTCAGTTACACTCCCCCCGACAAGGTCAGCGCCCCCACCACGAGGGATAATTCTAATTTTGTATTTATTGGCAATTTTAACAATTTCAGATACTTCTTCTGTGGTTTCAGGCCTTACAATTATATCAGCCCATCGATCTGGGAACGCAGGATCAACATTCCGAGAATAAGCCGCCTTCATGAAATCTTTATCTGATATGTAGTCTGATCCAAGGATATCTTCTATTTCTTTATACGCATTTTTAACTTTGCTAATTTTTAACACCCTACTTTTTAAAAATTGTAATAATTAAAAGATAGACCTCATAACCTAATAAAAGTTACTTCTCTAGATTTGGTTTAGTTTTAACAGAAAAAATTCTGTTTATTGAGTCAAATTTAACGGTTGATATCACACAGTTCAAAAGGCTTTTAAGGAAACTTTTCTTTCTCTTTTTTAATCCAAGTATATTCTTTAGAAGAAGTATGTCTGATCCAAGGTCCGAAGAAGTGGTAAAAGCAGAAGAACTCATGTATGACGGTAAATTGTCAGAGGCACTTGATAAAATCACCTACATTGAATCTTGCATCGTTAAGTGACTCAATTGAAAATTTAATTGGAACTAAAGAAGCAATAATACCAGAAATGATTCCTATAATTATGCAGACACTTGATAAATTTTATGAGACAAGTCAAGTTATTGAATTAAAGAACTTTCCCTTCCTTGAAGGTTTTATAACAGAAATTTTTACAAGTAGAAATCCAGTAAATATATAAAGAGAAAATTCATATTTCATTTAATGGGTAAAATTATGGGAATGGGAAATTAAATGGGAAAGATTGAAATTGATGATAGAGGTCGATTAACATTACCCGCAAAATTAAGAGATTCCTTAAACATAAAACCAGGAGATAAACTAACTATTAAAACGAATCCGGATAATACTATAACTCTTCAGAAAAAACCTTCAAAAGAAGAAATATTTGAGAAACTAGTAGGTTGTATTAAGATCCCTTCTGAAAAAAAACCTACCCCGGAGTCGATTAAAGAAATATGGAAAATGCAATAATAATTTTCATTGATTCAAATTATTGGATATATCTTTTCGACGAAACTACAGTAGAACACACTGATGTTAAAAATCATTTTGAAAAAATCTATGATCAATGTCAATTTGCTATTAATATCCCTGTAATGATCGAAGTTATGCATTACCTTGTAAAAAGATTAGGAACTAATCTTGCTAAACCTAAATGGGATCTTTTTTCTTCTATGAATTTCTTATACGACGATTTAACATTTCAAGACTTAGATCTTGTATTTAATGAACTATCAGATTTTACACATACAGGGATAGGAGCTAGAGATGCAACAATATTAGCCTCAATGAAGAAGTTATCAGTTCAAAAGATATGTACACACGATAAAAGTTTTAAACAAGTACCTAACATTGAAGTGATTGACCCTATCTCTTAATTCTATATTACTTGAATTAAAGGAAATTTTTATATTTGGATTCTCAATTTCGAATTTGGGATGTAGAAATACGATAAATTAGGTAATATTAATTTAAAAATAATGAAAAAGTAATTCTTACTATTTAAGCTTATTAAATTTAATCAATAGGTTTTCTAGCGGAATATGTCTATTTGAACTTAAAAAAATATTACATTATTCTCAGAATAATACGAAGAGAACAATACAGACGAGATTTGGAATTTATCATCGAAAAAATAATATTGATGAATTAGAAAAAATAAAGATTTTTAGCTTAAGTATTATAAAAGATTTACATCGTTGGAACGGTTTGAGGAATGTTCTAACACAGCTAAGATCTAAAGTTAAGTCGATTCAAACCTTTCAAGTTTATAACATACCGGTCTCATTCCATCAGAACAGGCTGTATATGTGACACCTGGTTCTGACCAGAAATGATCTCCCCCAAATGAAAGTATACATAAGTCTTTATACAAATCGTGCCACGCCCATTCACAAAAATTCTCTGGTTTTTCCAAATTTTCTACAACCCATTCCTTTCCTTCACTCAATCCTTTATGATCACACGAAGTTACTACTTTACCATTGGGGTACTTCATTTCATGGCCAAAAACTTCTTCTGGGTGGAAAGTTTTAATTACTGATATTTTTATTTTTGCCATATCTATTCCTCTATATTTTTTTATATTATTATATTAAATAGGGTCGTGATCTAATAAAAGATCTTTCTTGACTTCTCACTCGAAACAGCAGGAATTTTTCAAAAAATATTAAATTCTAAAATGCTAGGTTTTGATTTTTTTATTTATATTCCAATCCTACAATTTTATTATCTAATCTATGAATCTTGCTATTAGAATTTTATTTCTAAGAAAGCATTTATAAAATAATAGGGAAAAAGTTTAATTATTGAGAATATGGTTTATTTATAAAAAATTATTGATATAATGGTGATTAAATGACTAAATCAGAAAAAAATCTTGTAGGGTCGTTTTCTGGAGAAAACTACGGTTATAGGATATTATTAGCTTTTGCTGAAGGCGCAGAAGGGGAAGGATTTCCTCAAATTGCGAAACTATTTCGAGCAGGAGCTATAGGAGAATCAATCCATGCGCACAATATGTTACGTGCCATGGGTGGTGGGAAAATATTAAAAAAGGATTTAAAAGTCGGTAAAATTCAGTTAAAATCACTAGAAGAGAATTTAAACGCAGTAGTTATGGGAGAATACATGGCTTTCACAAAGATTTATCCTGGATTTATTGAAGATGGAAAGGTAGAAGGAAACAAAGATGCTGAACGAACATTTCATATGACAAGTGAGGTTGAAAAAATCCATCATAAGGTGTTTGAAAATGCATTGAATTCTTTTAAAAATGGAAAAGATTTGCCTAATGGGGAGATTTTTCTTTGTCCACTCTGTGGTTATCCTTCGGAGGGAACTACTCCAACTAAATGCCCAGTTTGTGGAGCTTTAAAAGAAAAATTTATAGAAGTCGGATAATTATTTTATAACTATATTCAAGGAATAGAACATCTTACAAACACAATGTTTTTCAATCAAGATGAAGTTAGGTTTTGAATTTACTATTATATAATTTCAATCTTCCTATTTTAATTCTATTATTTTTGCTTTATCTAATTTTCTTAAATAGGCGTTAATATTACTATTGTTAATTTCATCATTTTGAATATACATGTATTTATTTTCTTTCTGAAACTCTATAAATACAACAATTAAAGAAACATCAATCAAAAGAGAACACAACCATGAAAATTTTAGTCACAGGTGCGGCTGGATTTATAGGTTCTCATTTATCTGAAACCCTAGCTGAAATGGGGCATGAAGTTATTGGGATTGATAACTTCAATACTTATTATGCTCCTGAATTAAAGCGACTTAATGCTAAAGACATCTCTGATAAAGGGGTGAGGATTTTTGAAGCAGATTTAGCCACCGATAACTTAGTTGACATCATAGAAGGTGTTGAATTCATATATCATGCAGCAGCACAACCTGGAATTTCCCCTACAACCCCATATGAGCTATATATCCGCAATAATATACACGCAACCCATAATTTATTGGAAGCCGCGAAATCTCTACCAAATCTGCAGTGTATAGTCAATATCGCTACTTCCTCGATTTATGGTCGATTTGCATACGATAATGAAGATATGGCACCTAAACCTACCTCATATTATGGTGTTACTAAACTAGCCGCTGAGCAGTTAGTATTAGCTTATCACCGAGAGTTAAAATTACCGACTTGTTCTTTGCGAATTTTTTCAGTTATCGGTCCTCGTGAAAGACCAGAAAAGCTTTTTACAAAGCTAATTCGTTCAATTCTATTAGATGAATCTTTTCCGTTGTTCGAAGGTAGTCTGGATCATTCACGCAGCTATACTGCTGTTACGGATATTGTGGAAGGATTTATAGCTATACTCAAACAACCTGAAAAAGCCATTGGAGAGATCTTCAATATAGGTTCTGATAAAGAGATCAAAACAAGTGAGGGGATTGCCCTTGTTGAGAAAATAATGGGTAGAAAAGCCCAGTTTAAATCGATGCCAAAACGTCTTGGAGATCAACTACGTACCAAGGCTAACATTGATAAAGCCAGGAGTATCTTGAACTATAAACCTAGAACTAGCTTGGAAGAGATACTTAGAAAACAGATTACCTGGTATGAGGAAAAAATATACAAGCAGGGTTTGCATTTGTTCCCAGAATGATCCTTGAGAAGTTGTTGAGATTTTGTTTACCAAGAAGAAATGGTATATAGTCTCAATTTACATTATTTTGGGAATAATTTTTGTATTTTTTGATAATGAGAATTCCTTTATATTTCATCTTCCCGAGAACCCAGGATGGAGTTTAATTGATTCTAGTTTTAAAATTTTATATCCCGCATTTATTCTTATAGTAATTTTCGATTTTTCTGTTCTCTTTAACGGAATTGGCTTTTTTCGTAAAAGTCTTCAATCAAAAGGCATTATAAGAAGAAAAAATTTGTATTTGTCAATTGGCTTCTTTATCTTTGTTTTCTTTACGTTTTTTGATCTATTTTTAGCTCCTGGATTCGGATTATATATCATAAGAATTGGGATTAATTTTTGTTTTTTGTTTTTTTACTTAGGATTAAAAGAAGAATCCGCTAAACCTAAAAAATTATTACCTAAAAAGCAGGCTAAAGTTGAGGACTCATTATTCTTTTTCACTGAAAAACCTAGCTCTACTACCGAGGAGTTAGTTGATGAAGAACCAGTAGTACTTCTCATTATAACAGCTGGTGGTGTTCTTTTATTCTCTTATCCTTTTGTTGATGAATGGAAACGTGATGATGTTCTATTTGGAAGTTTTTTATCTGCATTTAATTCCTTCAGTGATGAGTTCTTTTCTGAAGAATTCGATCGAGCCAAATTCGGTCAATATACAGTACTAATGGAATCTGTAGCAAACTTCTCAATCTGTTATTTATTCAAAGGCCGAACCTCTCTAGCTGCGAAAAAATTAGCTAAATTTGCACAAGAGATACAAAACAAATCTTCAATATCTCAAACTCTAGAGAAGTTTTATAAAACAAGCCGGGTTGTTGAATTAAAGGATATCCCCTCCCTCGAATCACTCATTACTGAAATCTTTACTCAAAGGAAAGAACCAATCTGAAAATTATCCTTTTGCATAAGGTTTCGCTTTGACATTTCCACCATTCGATTTCGCTTCTTTCTTCCAGGATTTATTTCCAATCCAAACAAAAAGTTTCGTCATCGGGCGGAAATACCACTTGAAGAACAGATCCGGGAACAATCCCACGGTTTCATCCGAGAATTCTCCTTCTGCTAATGAGTCTGCTACTTTTTCCAGTGCCTCCATTACGGATTTAACCATCTTTCCCCCTTCTTCAAGAGTCTTACCTTTATCCCCCCCCAAACCTTGTCCCGATCCTACCGATAAACTACCTGCCCATTTAAACCCTGTCTTAGTTGCAAAGAAATGGAATAGCGCAATAAGCATTTCCATTTGCTCCGGTTCGAGAAATCCCGAATTTGCGATGGGAAATAAGAGTTTTTCATTAAATTTATTTTCGTTTCCAGGTTTCTTTTGGTGTTCCGCGATATATTCAAGCGCTTTTAAAGTTACGTAAGAAACTGTGTCGTCATAAATAGGTGAAGCGAGTATTATTAAATCTGATTTTTTTATTGAAGCTATCATTTCTTCCATTTTTACATCAGATCGTATCGTTCTGGTAAGTACGATGGTTTCTGTTTCATCAATGGTTCCGTTTTTCTTCAGCGTGTCAACCAAATAATTACCTACGGATGTAGAATTGCTTCTTATACCCCGGGGGCTACCGATAAGCAATAAAACTTTTTTAAAATTATTCATTTTCTCAACTCCATTTCTTCAATGATGCGTTTAAGCCGATCTTGAATGGACTTTTCATTTTCTTTCGCATGAATTATAACAGCTCTGTGCTCTGGGGGATACCAGTTAAGTGCATGGCGGTCGATAAGATTTTTAAACATCCGTTCCTCTTCCTCATCTTGATTTTCGGTTGTTGCTATTGCAAGTACGGATGGATATTTTTTGTATCTTTTTTTATGGTGTGTTTCACCACTGCTCAAGGTCATATCAGGAAGTAGAAGCCCAAGTTGAAATTCAATCATTTTTTTGATCTCCGATGAGTATCCGCCGAATGTCAAAGGTGTCAAGTAAACTAATAGATCGCTATTGATAATCTTTTGATTTATTTCCCGATGTGGACCGGGGATAATACATATACCGGGTGTCTCGTCCCAGCATCTAAAACATCCCACGCAATGCTTTAGATCTTCAATATTTCGGAGAATTATTGATTCTGGTTTCAACCCTGCATTTTCGAATTCTTGCTCAAGTATCTTATTAACAACCATTGTTTGCTCCAGATCATTTCTGCTTCCGTTCAAAATTGTTACACTCATTTTTCTTGGCTCCTATTTTTTTCATTTCATTTTTTTAATTTTTCGATTTCATTCAATTTAAAAAATTTAAAACACAAATAGAATAAAACAATAATTATTAAATTCTAAAATAGAATTTGTTTTAAATTATTTAAGTAAAAAGTCAATAAATATTAATAATTTTATAGTTTTTTGTCAGGTTTTATAAAATTACCTTAACTCGTTAGAGTAAAGGCTTAAATAATTTAATTTATTATGAAAAAGAATGAAATAATCATTACTAAAAATCAAAACTTCATGTAAAAGGAGGATTAAGAAAAATGGATATTAAATTTCCCGAACCGAGGATTCTTCGTGTCAACGAGATCAATATAGAAATCTTTGAGCAAGGAGAAGGATTTCCATTAATTTTAGCACATGGATTTCCTGAACTCGCCTATTCTTGGCGATTTCAGATTCCCGTACTGGCTGAAGCAGGATTCCGGGTTATTGTACCGAATCAGCGGGGATATGGAGAGACAGACAAACCTGAACCCGTAGAAGCATACGATATGCGTCATCTTTGTGGTGACTTAATTGGGTTGATGGATACCCTCGACATAGAAAAAGCGATCTTCATCGGACATGACTGGGGATCCATGGTTGTCTGGAATATGCCGCTTATGCACCCCAAAAGGGTTGCGGGTGTGGTTGGAATGAGTGTACCTTTTTTCCCTCGAGGAAATTTTGAACCCATCTCCGCGTTAGAGCAGTTCCTTGGTCCGGAAAATTATATTGTTCATTTCAACCGACAACCCGGTGTAGCCGATGCTGCTTTTGCAGCCAAACCAAAACGCTTTTTCAATAATATATTCCGTCAACGACAATGGGTAAATCAAACTACACTACCCTCAACAGGTGACCCTGCTCCCGTTGTGTCTCTGATGAATATACTTGAGATGTTGGATCCTCCGGGTGAACCTCTTATGTCGGAAGAGGAAATGGACGTGTTTGTTTCTGCATTCATTAAAGGCGGTTTTACAGGACCGATCAACTGGTATCGAAACATCACTCGAAACTGGGAGAACTCGGCTGAACTTATTCAACACATTGATGTTCCCTGTGCAATGATATATGGTAACCACGACATTGTAGCTAAAGGTGGTGATGTTTCGAACTATATCCCGAATCTAGAAAGCATTACGTTAGACTGCGGACATTGGATTCAACAGGAAAAGTCTAATGAAGTGAATGTTTTCTTGCTAGATTGGTTGAAACGGAACACCCCTTCTTGAAGAGTTGGATTGGTTGGTTAAAAATCATAATATTTAATCGAAACTATTTCAAAGTTCTCAATCTGTTATTTATATAAAGGTCAAACATACGTGGCAAAAAAGAAGTTGGGATATTTTATCGAACGCCTCCAAAATATTCCTTCAATAATGCAAACTCTTGATAGGTTTTCTGAAACGAGCCAAGTTATTGAATTAAAGAATTTTCCTTTCCTTGAAGGTTTTATAACAGAGATATTTACGAGTAAAAACCCACTATTGACACTTAATATTAAAACTAATTAAGTCTGTGACCTTTTTCTGAATGAATAGAAGGAAAATATACACTTTTCATTAGGAGATCTTAAAGTAGTTTAATAAAAATTATCAGCTTTTTTGAATATTTCTTAAACCACTCTTTAATAGCTTCAATTTAATACCATCCATATTCTTGTAATTTCTCATATTTTAATAATGCTATATCTATCTAGGTTTTTAATAAACTGGTTTTATGAATTAATTCTACTGTTGAGAATACAGTTATTTTTACTTGACGTTGCTTTTACCTTTTATCGTTCGACCAGATATTAGATTTAAGTGCGAAAGCAAGAGCTAAATATACTGTATCTTTGGGATCGGGAGAGATTTTTTCGGCTTTATCTATAAAAGAGGTTATATCCTTTTTTGGAATAATGGTAATCTGTTCTTTTAATAATTCTAAAAACTATTTGAATTCTTCACGGGAACGATGAGTTTTCTTAAGAATAAGTTCTTCATATTTAATAAATTCCGTAAATAAGAATTCGGGGGCAAAAAGCTGTAATTTATCGCTAATTAAGAGCTCAGCTGTTGATCCCTCTTTTATTAAAGCAGCAAAAAGAATATTAGCATCAACAACTAATTTCATTTTTCACTCACTCTTATAATGTTTTAGTAAGAGTTCACTTATTTCTCTTCCAAGATTTAAAGCTTCTTCAGGAGATATTTCACTATCGAGTTGGAAACCTTTTATAAAATTTAATTGTGCTATTTTTTTTTTTATTGAATCTCTTGCTACTTCA
Source organism: uncultured archaeon (assembly GCA_964486045.1). Classification (GTDB taxonomy): domain Archaea; phylum Asgardarchaeota; class Lokiarchaeia; order Sigyniarchaeales; family SOKP01; genus Loki-b32. The sequence continues at coordinate 196,176 of CAZALK010000004.1, read as the reverse complement.
GACCAATTAATTTCTGGAAAATTTTCCATCATTTTTTTTAATTCATTGGGAATTGATAAAGTTAAATTTGCCATTTTAATCTTAATTTGTTGATTTGTTAGTTATGTGAATATATGTGAATATATGTGAATATACATATTAATAACTATCTACCAATTTTTTTTTCAAATTCCTTTACCTTGGGATTATTTTAGTAAAGTTTTGTTATTAAATTTCCTGACCTATTTCTCTGATCTAAATGAATGGTAAAGTATTTTCACTATCATAAATGAAATTATACATCATAATTTTTGGATTTTTCAATTTCAAAGAGAATTTCCTCTTTAGTTTGGTCTGGAGGGTGAATATTTTCCTTTTTAACATATTCCATTATTTCATATAGCGATAGTTTTGCCTGTGTTGCAGCCTCTTGGAGACTAACAATGCCCTTACGATATAATTCTGCCATCCGTTTAAGCTCATATTCTTTTAACATTTGCAGAATAAATTTTCTTATTAATGCAGAACGGTCGATATGTTCTCTTTTTGCTATTTCTTCTAATTTTTTAACATATTCATCATCTATTCTTGTGCTTATGGTTTTACTCATCTTTTATTCCTCCTTGTGAAATTAATTCTAAAAAAATTGATATCCTATTAGCTGATGTACCATTTACGTTTTTAAGATCTCCTAGAATACTAGTAAATTTATTTCTTCTTATCTTCTTATTTAAAAATTGTTTGTAAAAGAATGTATCTAATTGGATACAAGGGATCTGAAAATTATTAAATTTTTTTATTGCGCGAATATCTGAGCTGATACATAGACCTTCTGATTCTGCTAAGATATAACAGCTTGTCTCACCAGGATCCCTAAATTTTGGCAATTCTAATGAAATATCGACGGGAATTATGGGAATTTGATTCATTTCAAGAAATGTTCTTACTAAATAGGCATCTGCGTAGTTATTATTTGAGGTTGAATTGAATTAAAATAAATCACACCACCTTCACATCTAATCCATAATATTTAAACTCAAGATTTTAATTAATTTAAAAGCTCTGGTTAAGTGTGTTATCGATTTCATAATCAAGAAGAAGAATGAGAAATAATTAAATTCAAACGATCATTACAAGAAAATTAAGAAAATTAAATATCAAAAAAGTGATAAAATGTCAAAAGTAAAAGAAGCCTATTCTGAGATTGAAAGTGTTGTTGGAGAAGATTATGTTTCTGATAAAGATTTCATGAAGGCTGCTTATTCTCGAAATGTAGATCCCGCTTTCCCCGACCGTTGGGCGGACATTATCGTAAGACCGGAAACTACTGAAGAAGTATCTGAAATCGTAAAAGTTGCAAATAAGTATAAACTAAGAATTGTTCCTCGCGGGGGCGGGGCTGATTTGGTCGGTGGTTCTACGACAGAAGAAGGGATTTTAATAGACATGACTCGTTTCAATAAGATTGAAGAATTTAACAAAGACGATTATTATATAATAGTTGGAGTGGGAATTACGTGGGGGGATTTACTTTCTCAAATAGTCCCTCAAGGATACACTACAGGTGTTACTGGGCCCGGAAGCGGATTCTCTGCGACTATTGGTGGTGGGCTTTCAAACAGTACCGCAGGTGGGGGTTCTACTAAGTATGGTCTTGTTCCTGATAATTGTCTCGGTCTTGAAGTAGTACTTCCAAATCCAGAAGGAACAATTATAAGGACCGGATCATGGGCAAACAAGTATGCGCAACCTTTCTGTAGGTATGGTGTATCACCAGATTTCTCGGGAATGTTTTTAGGTGATGTTGGTGTAATGGGAATTAAGTGCAAGGCCTCCATGCGAATATATCGCGAACATCCCTATAAAGCCAATCGGGTTTTTATCCTCAAAGATTATGATTATAACAAGGTCTATTTATTAGCTAAAAAAATTAGGTACGAAATCCCTGATGGTCTACTTGGTTTAAGCTCATTTCCACCGTTTTACTTTGCACAATTTAAAAATGTCCCACAATTTAAAGATACTAAAGGCCCAGGGGTAACGGTTACACTAGAGGCTATGGAAATAGAGATCCTTGAGATGTACCTTAAAACACTTGAAGAAATCATGAAAGAGGACACAGTTATGGTTCCTGCCGCCCCTGGCGCTAACGTTAAACCTAATTTGAAAGCGGCTTTTCACTATTTTCAAGCAGGAATTTCCCCAGTGCCGGGTAAAATCGCTATGGCCACCTGTCACAAGGTCCCTATCTCAACTTTGGGCAAAATTCATGACGAAAACGTCGATTGGAATAATAGGCATGCAGATGACATACCAGGCGCCGTGACGAAAGGAATATTTGAAGCTACGCAATACCTCTTACCTAATGGAAATATGGTTGTGCTAGGAGGTGTAGTGGGAGATAATGTTGATGAAATGAGGGAAAGGAATATGGAGCTATGGCATTCAAAAATCAGAACGCAGGTCCGATACGGTGGAGCACATTATTGGTTAGGGGAATCCATCTCACAAGCAGTTACTGAAGCAGGAGCGTACACACCCGAGTACGAGCAATTTTTTAGAGACATGAAGAAAACAGTTGACCCAAACTTCTTATTGAGCCCTAACAAATTTCATCTTCATACTTACGATTCAAAATTCGCAGATTATTATACAGAACCAGATTAAAATAATCAATAATATTTTTTTTAATTATTTTTCGTTTATAGATTTCAGAATAGCTGAGAATATCTAATTCCAGATTTGGAAAACGAATAGCTTTTTAAATGAATATCAACTTTGACTAAATGGTTAATCTAATAAGTAAACTTTTATTTATTTAAAAGATGAAATTTCTTATATTTCTAAAATAATATATGGTGAAAAATGTGTCTAAGGTAAAAGAAGCTTACAAAGAAATAGAGGACGTATTAGGATCGGACTTTGTTACTGATAAAGATTTTATGAAGGCAGCATATTCTCGGAATGTTGATCCTGCGTTCCCAGATAGATGGGCTGATATAATTGTACGCCCCGAGACTCCAGAAGAAGTGTCTGAAATTGTCAAAGTAGCAAATAAGTACAAACTGCGGATCGTACCGCGAGGGGGCGGAGCAGACTTGGTTGGTGGTTCTGTGACAGATAGTGGAATCCTCCTTGACTTAACCCGAATGAACAAGATTATTGAAATCAATACGGATGATTACTATGTAGTGGTTGAGTGTGGAGTTACTTGGGGCGCGTTAATCTCAGCGTTACATCCTCTCGGCTATACTACAGGTGTGATCGGGCCTGGGAGTGGTTACGCAGCGACCATAGGGGGAGGGCTTTCAAACAGTACTGCCGGTGGGGGCTCTACTAAGTACGGGCTCGTTCCAGATATTTGTCTTGGGCTTGAAGTCGTACTTCCGAATCCTGAAGGGACGATTATAAAGACTGGATCATGGGCAAACAAATATGCGAAGCCTTTTTGTAGGTATGGAGTGTCACCAGATTTCTCAGGTTTATTTTTAGGAGATGTTGGGACCCTTGGAGTAAAAGTGAAAGCTTCTCTACGATTATTTCGTGATCCCCCTTTTAAAGCTGCAAGGATGTATGCCCTCAATAAAGAAGATTACAGTAAAGTTGCCAAATTAGCCCATGATATAAGATTTGAAATTACTGATGGATTACGTGATCTATCTGTATATCCAACAATAGCAGCTCAGATGATTGCTGGTCAGACTAAAACTGCTGATGGTAAAAAGCTTAGAATTAAAGGTCCCGTAATGAATATTACATTGGAAGCAACGGAGGAAAGTATTCTAAATACTTATCTCCAAAAACTTGAAGAAATTATGACAAAAGATGATGCATGTACATCTATATCTGGCTTAGCTATCAGAGAAGGATCCGATGATTCAACAATATTCGGGTATAATTTAAAAGCGACCTTTCATTTCTTTCAAGCAAATATTTCCCCAGCTCCAGCAAGGATCTCAATGGTAACATGCCATAAGATTCCAATCTCAAATATGGGAGAAGTGCATCAAAAAGTTATCAATTTTGATGTAGCCCATAAAGACGAATTTCCCACTGGGAATTTTCCAGGAATGTTCACCGCGATGTTATATTATTTACCAAACGGAAATTTTGTAGTTTTGGGAGGTTTAGGTGGTGATAACAAGGATGAAGCCCGAGAAAAGCAGATGGCTATCTGGCATAAGAAAATTCAATACCAAGTAAAATATGGTGCAGCTCATTATTGGCTTGGAGAATCGATCTCGCAATCTGTTGTTGAAGCGGGTGCGTATACCCCTGAATTTAGTCAATTTTTTAAAGACATGAAAAAGACCGTAGATCCAGACTTTTTATTAAGTCCTAATAAATTTCACCTACATAGTTATGATGATGATATTTCAAAATATATAGTAAAAGATGAGGAGTGAATGAGAAAATATGACAGAATTTGAACCAAAAGTAAAATTTAAACATTTGGCAGAAATTGGTCCAAATGTTTTGCAATGTATTGCGTGTGGCGATTGTAGAGAACAAACCGATTTTTCAGCTAACCCACCAAAATGGGGTGTATGTGTTTCCAGAGATCATACTTCTGGATTTGAGCCTTATTTTGGAAGGGGAAAAATGCAGATAATTCGATCCTTATGGCAAGGCAAACTGGAGTTAAGCAAAGAAATGGGTGAGGTTATTTTCCAATGCCCAACGTGCAACGCCTGCTCAGAAGCATGTGCCTATGATATGGATAATGTTGAGTTGTTTGAAGCATTAAGAGCGGAATTAGTAGATGCGGGTTGTGGTTTAGAAGCGCATGTTCCTATGAATAAAGCAATGGTTGAACTTTTAAATCCTTATGAAAGAGATAACAAACTCAAAAGTAAATGGATTGAAAAACTTGATTTTAAAGTCAAGGATGCTAATAATGAGCAAGCAGAATACCTATTTTTCGTAGGATGTACTGCGGCATTAACTCCAGATATAGAAAATGTTGCTATTAACACTGCTCAAATTCTTAAAAAGTTGGATGTGGATTTTTCAGTGTTTGGTGAGCATGAGGTGTGCTGTGGAAGCGTAGGAATGAGGACAGGAGATCTAAAAGCCTTTAATGAGATTGCTAATAAAAATTATGAGCTCATTAAAAAGGGTGGAGTAAAAAAGATTGTTACAAGCTGTTCAGGTTGTTTTAGAACTTTAAAGAAAGACTATGCTGATCGTTTTGAAGAATTAGGAGTTGAGGTTCTACATACTGCTCAGTTTTTAAATCAATTAATCAAAGAAAAGAATGTACAGTTGAAGAACTTAGGCTATAATGTCACATACCATGATCCGTGCCATGCTGGTCGACACATTGGTGTTTATGAAGAACCAAGAGAGATCTTAAAGAAAATTGCGAATCTAACAGAGATGAAAACGATTAAACAGAGTGCCAAATGTTGTGGTGCTGGTGGAGGAGTTAAGAAAGGTTTTCCTGAACTAGCTTTGGAGATTGCAAAGAGTAGAGTACAGGAAGCTGAAGAAACTGGCGCTGATTATTTAGTGAGTATTTGCCCTTTCTGCTATAGGAACCTATCTGACGCGATATCAGCTCTTGGTTCAACCATCAAAATGGTAGATTTAACAGAATTAGTAAACCAAGCTTTAAGCTAAATTTTTTTTTACAATTTTTTTATTAATTTTTACGAATTACAAAAATCAAAAGAAGGTGATATTAAAAATATGCCTAGAATTACTGATCCCATTACCATAAGAGGGATGGAAATCAAAAACCGATTGGGGTTTGCTCCATGTCTAACAGGTTCATCTGATAAACAAGGACGCCCAACTCAGAAGACTTTTAATCATTATGAAGGAATCGCTCGTGGAGGAGTAGGATTAATTACTTATGAAGGAACGGGGGTTGATCCTAAAGGTATTGGTGGGACTGGTTCGAATATTGGGATAGTCGACAATATTCCAGATTACCGAAAAATGACCGATGTGATCCACAAATACGGTGTAAAAACGGGAGTACAGATAGTTGACGGGGGATTAATAACTTATTATTTTTACAAAGCGGCAGGATTTTACATGCAACCTATAGGTCCATCAAAAGTTGATTTGTATGAAACAATTTCAGCAGCTCAGTTATTAATTCCGGAGTGGAAGGAAAAAGTAGCAAAAGATAATCCTGAAGTCAAGGTGTTGAGTGTCGAAGATATGGATAGAATAGGAGATATGTTTGCAGCTGGTGCCAAAAATGGTGTTGAGGCGGGATTTGATTATGTAGAAATTCATTCATGTCATGGTTCATTGTATCATACATTTTTATCTCCCTATTTAAACAAAAGGACTGATCAATACGGAGGGTCTTATGAAAATCGTTGTCGTTTCCTGCTTGAGACTGTTGGTAAGGTAAGGAAGAAAATCGGTGATAAATATCCCATTTTTGTAAGGATTTCTGCCGATGAGCTTGTTGATAATGGAAATCGAATTGAAGATACGGTTGAAATAGCCAAAATTTTGGAAAAAGGAGGAGTAGATTGTATTGATGTTACGCAAGGAGTTATTTATCGGACACCGTTTGGTATAACAATTCCTACATACATCGATCATGGTGGTTTCATTCACTATGCTGAAGCGATAAAGAAAAATGTTAATATACCTGTAATAGGCGTCGGGAGAATTAACAATCCAAAAATGGCTGATGCCTTTATCCAACAAGGGAAGGCAGACATAATTTACCTTGCCCGTCAATTGATATGTGATCCTGATACACCAAATAAATTTTTTGAAGGTAAATATGACGATATAAGATGCTGTATCGGGTGTTTAGTGGGATGTGGAAGTGTTTGTGCGCAAGATGCTTTTAGTGGTCAAAATTTTACAGAACTTACAGCCTCAACAGATACCAAAAAGATAGTTGTATTAGGGGCGGGAATTGCTGGGATGGAAGCTGCAAGAATAGCGAATCTTAGAGGGCATGAAGTGGAGATTTATGAAAAATCAGATAAAAAAGGAGGTTTAATGCCCCTTCTTGCATTAGAATACAAAAAAGAGGATTTTAAAAAAGCTTCCGATTACTTAGAGGCTCAATTAGAAAAAGCAGGAGTACCTATCCATCTTAATAAAGAATTGACGAAAGAGGAAATAGTTACCCTAAATCCTGACATATTAGTATTAGCTGCAGGCTCAGAAGCGACAATTCCAGTGAATTTGAAAGGAAAACAAAATGTGCTAACGCAAGATGAAGCGATTTTAAAAAGTAAACCAATTGGTAAGAATGTAGTCCTTTGGGGATTAAACGGATATTGGCATGGGGGGGCTGAAACGATTCTATCTTTTATTGAAGAAGGATATAATGTGAAAGCCTTTATTGGGCCAGAATCGGTAGTTGGGCAAGTTCTTCCAGGGGCAAGGAGGTTTTGGATAATTAGATATTTAAAAGAAAAAAGTATTCCAATTTATCCAAAAGCAAAACTAATAGACTTCACTGAAAATGGCATAAAATTTCTTGATAAGAGTGGAGAAGAACAATTCATTGAAGCTGACACTCTTATCTATAGTGGAGCCCGTATTTCGAACGGGAAGAAACTAAAAGAAAGATTTGAAGGTGCCGCACCTCAGATTGTTCTTATTGGAGATTGTAAGAGCCCTCGAAATATTCAAGAAGCTCTTAAAGATGCTCAAAATTTTGCGAGAGAATTAGAATAAACTTTTCTTTTTTTTAAGTTTAAATTTACAAATTTATTTTGTACTATTTTGAGAATAAATATCGCTTTTTTCTAATGTTTTGAATAAAGTTTACAAAAGAACTTGTATTTGACAATTTATAAAAATAAAATTATAAAAGTGAATAAAAGGAGAAAAGTATAGAAATGCCAAAATTAAGTGATCCAATCACAATTAGAGGAATGACCGCAAAGAACAGGTTAGGATATCCACCCATGCTTTCATTCTCAGCTGACGGGAAAGGTACTCCTTCACCTAGAACCTTTAATATTCATAGGCTAAAAGCTCAAGGAGGAGCAGGATTAATAACATTTGAAGCTACCGGGCTTGAACCCCAAGCAGGTCCCGGAGGTGCGAATATGGGGAACGATGACAAAATTCCAGCATATAAAAAGCTAACTGATATGGTACATGGCTATGGTGCAAAAATCGGAATGCAACTTGCAAACTCGAGTTTAATCGGATTTGTTTTTATGAAGTATTTATTTAATTTTAATCCTACTTGGAACCCTTTTGGACCATCTCAAGTTGATATTGCAAAAGCTACTGCTGCAGTAACGTTAGCCGATCCAACATGGCCTGATCAGATTAAAAGTGGAAATTTTGAAATGCAAGCTTTTACCAAAGAACAAATTATCGCAATAGAAGATCAATTCGCAGAAGGAGCACGCCGAGCTATTGAAGCGGGATTCGATTATGTAGACATTCACTCTGGTCATGGTACGACACATGCTACATTTTTATCCCCATGGCTTAATAAAAGAACTGATGAATACGGAGGATCTGTAGAAAATAGGTGTCGTTTTCATACTGAAACTATACAAAAAATTAGAGAAAAAATAGGTCCGGAACATCCAATTTTTATACGATTTTCTGCTGATGAACTTATATCTGAGGGAAACAGGATTGAAGATGGTATAGAAATAGCAAAGGCATTAGAAAAAGGAGGTGCTGATGTTCTAGATATAACCCAAGGTATTATATATCGAACCCCGTTTGGTATCGAGATACCTTCTTATTGTAAACACGGATGTTTTATGGACAACCCCGCAGCTATTAAGAAAGAGGTTAACATTCCCGTTATCGGGGTTGGAAGAATTATAGACCCTGCAATGGCAGATCAGTTCATTCAAGAAGGAAAAGCAGATATAATTTATATGGGACGGCAGTTAATATGTGATCCAGAAACGCCAAATAAATATTTTGACGGACGTTCTGATGAGATTAGACATTGTATGGGATGTTTGCAAAATTGTGGTCGGAATTGTGTACAAGATGCATTTGGTGCCCAAAACTACAAAGAACTTACTTCTTCAACTAACCCTAAGAAAATAACTATATTAGGAGCAGGGATTGCCGGATTAGAAGCTGCAAGGGTTTCAAAACTCCGAGGTCATGAGGTTGAGATATATGAAAAGTCTGATAAAGTTGGTGGATTAATCCCGTTAGTTGCTGCAGAGTTTGGAAAAGCTGATTTTATGAATTCAGTTACCTACACCGAATCACAACTGAAAAAACTTGGTGTTCCAATCCATTTAAACAAGGAATTAACCAAGGATGAAATCGCAGCATTAAAACCTGACATCTTAGTGCTTGCTACAGGTTCAGAAGCAACACTTCCTGTTAATTTACAAGGTAAACCAAATGTAGTCACTCAAGATGAGTCGATATTAAAAACTAAACCTATGGGGAAGGATATTGTAGTTTGGGGACTTGAAGTGTATTGGAGAGGTGGAGTAGAATCAGCAATCTCGCTTATAGAAGAAGGATATAATGTGAAGGCTATTGTTGGTCCTGAAAAAACTGTCGCGGGGCTTCTTAAGACCCATATGGGAAGAAGACATTGGCTACTCAACTATTTAAAGAAAAAAGATATACCCATATATAAGAATGCAAAGTTAGTAGATGTTACTGAAAAGGAAGTGAAATTCCTTGATGAAAACGGAGAAGAACAATCAATTGAAGCTGAAACTCTGGTTTACTGTGGTCCACGCATTACTCATGGCAAAAAATTAAACGAAGAATTTGAAGGTGTAGCTCCCGAAATAGTTCTCATTGGTGATGGAAAAAAACCTAGAGATATTGAAGTAGCTATAAAGGAAGCTCAAACTTTTGCCAGAAATTTAGAATAAACTTTTATATTTTTTACTTATTTTTTTTTTGAAGAAATAACTCAATCTACATCCACGATACTATTTTTGGGTTTGTAACTAGTATGTCAACCAAATCTTCATAAGCAATTCCAACAATTTTAGTTTTAAGTTGTGTTGCATCAATCCCACGAGCATTAAGATCAGGAAGAAGGGAATAAGTCGTAATGGGTAAATTTAATAGCTTTGTCATAGATGGTGATGCTTTATTTACACTAGAAGTTCCAATTACCCCATCATGGATAAAAACAACACTGATTTTACTGTTTTGCTCAATTTGTTTTTCGATAATTTTTATTAAATTTATTAGTTTTGACTCCAACACCGTGCTAAATCCATATAAATATACAATGGAATTATTGTCCGCCATTAGTTTTCACCACTTTTCTAATATTTAAAACTCATATCTGCGTCTAATATTAATTGGCTAATTTCCTCTATACCTACTATTTTTATATTATCGATTGGCAGTAGATCTGATCTAAGCAGCCCAGCTACTTCCATTGCAGTATCATGGACATAAATCTCTAACCCAGAAAGCTTAATTAACCTCATTATATTATCAAAATGATCAACTTGTAAAGCGTCAGGATTCAATTTCTTATTAAGAAAGTATAAAGCATCTTTCATGAACACCACTTTACAATTCTCTATATCCCCAATTGCTAATATCCCCGTAGCCATACGAATAGTTTCCACAGGAGAATCTTTTCCAAATGGAGAGTCTTCACAAATTATAATTATTGAATTTGCCATTAACTATTACCCTCCTGGACCAAAAAAGAGAACTCGATCAGATCTTGCAATAAAATCTGATAATGCCCCTAATCCTTCTTGGGATGCCCCTTCAATAATTTCTGGTGATTGGATGCCAGTAAAACTAATCCATGTGCTGCAAGATGTTAATATGGTTTTATTTATTTTACAGAAGTTCCTCAGACGCTTTGGTAAATCTCTTAGGGAATCACTTGAAATTTCTCTGCTTTTAATATTGTATACACCGCTTCCATAGAGAAAAACTCCTAAAATCTCATGCCCCTTTTTTATTATAGCTTCACCTAAATTAATTACAGTATCTATTGCTTCATACTTATAAGGTTCGGCGCAGACAACAAATGTAAAAGATACCATTTCTCGTAATTTCTCGTTAATTACAAATTATTAATTAGGGAAAATTTTTAGAGTTTTTATAATTTAATCTTTTAGTAAGTACAATTTGATTATAAAGAAAAATCGGTACTATAAATTTATCTTCATAAAAATCAATATTAAAATAATAACACACATTTTACCGATAATTGCTATTGAGGACTAAGTATGGCAACTTTATTTGAATCATACGGGAGTTTCAGCACAGGAATACCTTCGTTTAGGCACTTAGTTTCTAAAAAATCCAAAGGAACTATTTTCCTAACGGAAACCTTCCTTTCATTTGAATCATTAGTAGATAAAATCCTATTTCAAGTTAAACTATCTGAGATTCAAGATATATCAAGGAAAATTAGATTTAAGATTACACTAATAGAACTCGAGACACCACATCATACATTTTATACTCTATATCCCATGAGACAAAAGAATAATATCTATAGTCCTTCCAAAGAAATGACGATGGAGTTGTTTAGACAATTAACTAGATTAATTTTTAATAGAGATCAAATAATTTTATTTGATGCCGTAGTAAGTTTTCACATTGGTTCTCTCCTCAATTATGATTTAAAAGATATTACGATTCATGGACAGCTTTTTTTAACGGAAAACTATATTTTATTCAAATCTTTCCATTCAGAAGGAATGTATAAGATTGATGTCTTAGATTTTAGAGAGATAACAATGGAAATCGAAGGTTCAACCACGTATGTAAAAATTGAAACAAAAAATGGAAAAACTTATTCAATATTTCCTTTAAAAATGCAACGGAGAAAACTAAGAAAAGATAAGTTGAAAACTGAAAAACTATATGATGTATTAAATCAAACTAAAATGTATAAGGAATCCGAACGCCTAGAATTTAAAAAAAGTGAGAAAGAAAAATTTAAAAAATTAAAAACGATGTTAAAAGTTTCGAATCGTTTAAAACTTAAGATGATACGTACCACATTAGAATTAGAAAAACATAGTTTTAATGACAAAATTTTTGAGTGGGCTAAGAAGTTTGAATTCACAATTGATGGTGATTATATGATTATTAATAAGCAAACTATTTCTGATTTCCTTAATCACCTTGAGTCACTAGAAAGTAAGGATTTAGATAATGTTAAAGACAATCAATTAGAGTGTTCATTTTGTAAAAACCTGATTGATCTAAAAGTCGAAATATGTCCTTATTGTGGTAATAAGAATTAGAATTGTTGGAACTAAGGTTTTAGTTTAAAAAATAAATAAAAAAAGTATTAATTTGGTTTTATTGCTTTAACTTTTATACTTGAATTTGTGATGTATTCTTCTAGATTTTTCAATTCCTCAAGATCTCTTCCTTGTTCTTTTAAAGCTGCTCCAGCGATTGGATCATCAAGTAAAAAATCAACTGTAGAGTAATCGCTCTCTTCCATAATTTCAACATCTTGAAATCCCGCTTCTTCTATTAATTCTATATACCGCTTTTTCAAGATTGCTCCTGATATGCACCCACAATATGCTTCTTTGTTATCTTTGATGACATCGGGTAATTCTTTTAGTAGAACAATATCTGAAATCAGCATCCTTCCACCTGGCTTGAGCACTCTGAAAGCTTCATTAAATACCCTATCTTTATTAGGAGAAAGATTAATAACACAATTTGACATAATTAGATCCACAGAATCATTAGCAACAGGGAGGTTCTCGATTTCCCCTAGCCGAAATTCAATATTCTCATAATTGCCCTTTCTTGCATTATTTCGAGCTCGATCAATCATCTGAGGAGTCATATCTACTCCAATAACTTTCCCTGTTTTTCCTACTTTATCTGCTGCTATGAAACAATCTAAACCACCACCCGCTCCAAGATCCAGAACTGTTTCTCCTTCCTGAATAGATGCGTGTGCGGTTGGATTGCCACACCCTAGCCCCAGATTAGCACCATCAGGAATAGTTCTAAGATCCTCTTCAGTGTACCCTAATTGAGAACTATAACTTTTCATGAATTTACCTAATTTATCAGCTGGGATCTTTATAGGACTGCTGGCATTTTCACTGCTGGAGTTTAACTCTAAGTTCACAGTAGGTGCAGCCGGACCGCAACAACTATTAGTGGGGACTTCTGTATTTGCAGTAGGACCACAACAACTTGAACTCTCTGATCGCCCTTCGGCTACCCTTCCATATTGTTCTCTTACTATCTGCCTAATTTTCTCATCTTCTAAAGAATTTTCTTCAACCATTTTTGTTCCATCTTGTTTTTTTCTTTTTGTTATTTTTTGATTCCTTTAAATAAACCATAGCCCAATTTACCATCAAGGACTACTTGTGTAAATTTTTTCTGATTTTCAAGTGCTATCATTACTCCTTCTTGTCCGTGTTTTTGAGAAACTCTTCCAATTAATGTTGATAATTCAGAACGTGTGTATATTTTCGAAAAATCTTCCACATCACGATCTTGTCGAATTTTCCAAAACATCTCAGGTTTTGACCATTCATCAAACTCGGTAGTAATTTCCCTTACACCAGCTTTTTCTAACATAGAAATCCACTCATCATATTCTAATGGTGTAGTACCATACCTCTCAGAAATCTCATTCTTTTCTTCTTCGGTTATAGTTTTACGCCATGTCGATTCGTGAATCACTATTGATGCTCCATTTTTAGCAACTCGGACCATCTCATCCAAAACCTTTTGAGAATCATCTGGAATTCCGACAGCACATTCATTAATAACTACATCAAAATAATTATCTTCAAATGGTAATTTTTGAGAATCACCTATTTTGAAAGTAGTTAATTCATCCATTTGTTCCTTTTTTGCATTCTCCGTAGCAGATTTAACCATATCTTCCGAAATATCAACACCAGTAACATGAACTCCAAATTCTCTAGCATACAAAATAGATTGAGTACCTCTACCACTCGATACATCCAAAACCTTCATTCCTGGCTTTAATCCAGCAAATTCAGCTGCTCGGAGTGTTAAAACCATACCTCCAGGGTGGAGAGTCTCAATACCACTTATTTCAATAATATCCTCTATTGTTGGTTTATAAATCCCTTGCCTTTTCATAAGTCTTATCATTTAATCCTATTTAATTATTTTCCCACAATCTTAACATCGACAGGAAGATCCTTGATAAGTCAAATTATACTGAGGAATGTAACATTGGTGAGTATTACATTGAGAATAAAGTGCTTTCTTCGCTTTTTTCGACTCGTACACTTTAATTAATTCTGCTGTTTTTTGATCTGTCATATTTCTTTCAAGATTATTTATTTTTTTGAGTTTTAAGAAAAAATTTATTTTAATTATTAATAATCAATACTAATATATAAGAGTTCCGAATATTTCGGGTCCGAAGTATTTATTGATTTATTAAAAATTCTAATCCACAAATGGAAGTAATGATTAACAGTTATCCAATCCACTAATTTCAAATGAATCAGACAATTTATTTAATAAATGAGTAAGTTGATCAACATCTTCAGCTGAAAAACCTTCACAACAGTTCTCTAAAATAATTTTGATTGGTTGAGTATTCTTTTGAATTTCTCTTCCCTTTTCGGTAAGGTTTACAAGAAGACTTCGTCTATCTTCTGGATTATTTTTCCTATAAACTAAATCATGTTTTTCCATAGTATCTACTATTCCCGTTATTGTTGAAGGGGAGCAACAGCACGCCGACGCTAATTCTTTAAATCGTTTTCCATCAGAATCCCATAACTGCATTAATATTGAATGTTGAGGTGGGGTGAGATTATCATTCTTCACAATTTTACGTTGCAACTTATCATACTTTTTATTTAAAATATTGATTAATTGAAAAATTTTAGAGAAATCGAGCACCTCGCAGGTATCATCTTCACAAGTAGAATCTTTTTCAGACATTTTTTCACTTCAAAATATTTAGGGTTGAAATTATTTATATCCTAATAAGAATATTGTATTATAATTTATTATTTTTATGGTGATATTAATGTATAAATTCAAGATATTCCTATATAAAGAATAAATTATACACTAAATATTTATATTCATGAAAATAATTAGATTAAGTAAGTAAGACAAATTTTTCTTGAATTTAATGAAAAATAAGAGATGTTAAATCTAAAAATTATGTCCTTAAAACAAGGTTCCTGTCAATCCCCTGGATCCGATTTCGAAAATCTCGATTTCGTCAGAATTTTGTCTTTTGGTAGTGTAGCTCTTGAGCCACACTTAAAAATTTAACTTTTTCTTTTATTGGATTTGACCTCATATTGAGGTCCTTGGCAGGAACCACCTTTTCATAATTAAAAGTAAAAATCTTTCATAGAATTAGTGCATCAAATTCTGGTTTTGCCATTCAAATTATATTTAGATGCAACAGAAATGATAATTACTATCCCAAATATGAATAAAAAAGTTAAAATTGAATATCCAGGTATTGATAGTACTGTTTGCAGACCGAATTTTTCATTTCCTTGTTGAAAAATAGTTAAAAATCCATCGAAATTGCCTTGAGTTTCGTTTTGAAGTGGTAGTTTTAAAGGAAAATCGTTTAAAAAAAAATAAATTACTTTTTATATATTATCCATCAATTTTCATCCCAATCTAATATTGGCTGAACTTTAATTGCTTCAGAATAAGTTTAAATTTATCAAATATTACAGCTGCAAAAAGAGTTCCAATAAATACATATCTAAACTTAGATCATTTAATAAAGTCATATTATTAATAATATAACCGTATATCTTTTCTTCTCTAAAATATTTCAGACACAAATTATTTCCTTTAACTTCTTTTAATGTTTTTACTACATGCGTAAGTAAATGCTTTAGATTATTAATTACAAGCTCTTTATCACATTTAATTAAATTAATATCGATAATGTTAAACCATTCGTCTTTTGTAAAGGATATATTCTTCAACTCTGGTTCAGCTTTAAAGTCTTTTTGGGTGATATAAGATGTAAAATGAGAATTGATAATATCCAGTATTTCATTTTTTGACTTCTTATACATTTTATTTTCAACGATATTTCTCAGCATTATAAAAAGGTTTTGGAATATTCCTAAAATATCGAAGAAATCTGCTGTTTGAGTTAAATTTTCAACTTCTTTCCATTGATGATAATAATCCGTTATCAATTGAAGAAAGGGGTTAAAGATGTTAAGATCTCCATCCCAATTATGTCCTTTTTTTTCCCAAACTTTATCAAATTCCTTTATAAACGCGTTTTTTATCACCACTAATCTGCTCTTAAGGATCTCAGTTTTCATTTCTTTAGTACCTGCTGCTACAAAGAGCAGGTTATATTTAGGTTCTGATATATATATCCATCGTAAGCCACCCATTTCTATTGAATCTATTGATTGTTTAAACTCCATTACAGAAAAATGATTGAAGGCTGTTAAAAACCCAGAAACTATATCCTCATCAGCATCTGTTTTTAAAAAAGACTTATATAACAATTTAATTCCAGAATCACTTTCCAATATCCAAATAATCATTTTTTATTGTTGGGAAGATTGATAGAGTTTTTTTTCTCACTCTTAAAATTTATATATTAATCAGTAGTAATTTAATTTAACTTTTCATGGAATCTCTCATTCGTTTAATTTACATCTTCCTCGAAAGAGAGAATTCTTCTTATAATCTCATATTTTATGAGTTTTATTAAGGAAGAAGAATAGTATTATGGTGTTCTAATTTATTATTTTTATGGTTACATTGGTGGCAGAATGATAAAACAAACCCATCTTTTAATAATAATTGTGCATTAGGTAGTGAACTTAGAAGGTCTTTTATTTAAAGAGTTATTGAATTTACATATGACGAAAGAATTTGAGGTTTTTCATCCTTTCGCTGAGCTAATTGGATTAACATTCGTTGAACGTGAAAAAGGATATTCTCAATGCACTTTAAAGGTGGAAAAAAAATTGATGAATCCCCACGGTGTTATGCATGGGGGTGTTATGTATTCAATGGCAGATACGGGTATGGGAGCTGCACTATATTCTCTATTAGAAGAAAATGAAAGTTGTGCTACAATAGAAGTGAAAATAAACTATTTAAAACCGGTATTGAAGGGAGAACTTATTTGCAACACTAAGGTTATTCATAAAGGACGGAGTATTAGTGTGTTAGAATCTGAAATAATGAACAATGAAAATCTTGTTGCTAAGGCATTTGGAACTTTTTCAATTTTTCCCATTAAGCAAGTAAATGGTCGTTTTGCTAATTCTTAAGCACGCTTTAAATTATTTTTAGACAAAAAAATATTCAGTTAAAAATTTTAGTAGAGATATTAAAAATATTTAAAAAAGGTAATTGATACTATTTTAATTCTTTCTATAAAGAGGAAAAGCGTAAGTTTTGCCTTTCACATATATTTAAATAGAATTTGATTCATAAAATGTTTATATTTACCGAACTAATTATAATGTATTAATCCACTAATTAAGATAAGGCAAGGTTAGATTTATGACTTTCTCGAAATATTTAAAATCGCTGATTATATTTATTTTTTCTATAGTTATTGTTTTTATCATTAATTTTCTACTTTTAGGGACCGCACCAGGGTTCATAATACTACTTTCCACTAGTATGTCGGTGGATTCACTGATAATAAATCTATTAACTGTATTTAGTGCTATTATTTTTGGATATTTTTTTGGATATATTTTAGGACCTCTTTTTATTTTTATCCATAAAAAAACTGTAGGGAGGAATATGGTATATGGAATAGAAGAAAAGCCTTTAACCAAGAAATTTAAAGGTTATTTCATCAAAGCTCTTTGGCCAGCTTTATTTTCAATAAATATTGCTTTAATTCTTGCTAGTTATCCAAAAGTAACTGACTTAATAACTTCAGTTCCTACTCCTGATCTTGAATCCCCTCTGGCACCATGGGCGACATTTATCGCAATACTTCCAATCACGACAGCTGCTTCATTGATTGTGTTTTCTCCAGTTTTGCATTTAATAGATTCAGGGATAATCTATCATAATAAAGATAAAACACGAGATATGTATGATTCAACTGAAGTTAGAAATATTGGAAGTTGGTATAACACGCTTCTAAAGGGATATGCTGGAATCGCTGTTTTTTATAATTATTTTAGTTTCTTTTATAATATGATCGAACTAATGGCTAGTAGTCCAGATCTTACTAGTGGGATAGCTTCAATTTTTACTTTAGCAACATATCCAATTTTAATCACTACATTGATAATTCCTACTATAATTGTTTTAGATAAGACTCGTGAAAAAAGAAGAACTTACTTATTAAAAAAAGTAAAGAAGTTTCAAATTGAGCAACCAATGGAAATCGAGATCAAATAATTCATTCTCTCAATTTACTTTTTTTGTTCTTGAAGATAAGGTCCTTAAAAAAAACTCAATCATTTGGCATACTACTAATTATCCGTAAAAGACTAAGAATAAAATAATTGAAGAGCTAAGGTATTCGGTTACAACTTGTACTTTAGTCTAATTATTCTAATTATTCTTTTTGTAATAAATGTCTTACTTAAATATTGAATAAGCAAATTTTCTTACTTTTTCAAATGCTTCTGTAGATTCTGGTAAGTCATATATCTGAAATTCATGCAGTGTATCATCCCAGGTTTGCAATATCGCATCTACGCCTGCGATTTTTGCTTTTTCAACAAATAATCTGGCGTCATCGTATAACATTTCACTCGTACTCACTTGAGTTAATATAGGTGGTAAGTTTATAGGATTAGCATAAAAAGGTGAGACTTCAGGACTAAGAGGATCCGCCCCCGCTAGATAACACTCATTCCACCAAAATACTCCTAGGTCAGCGAGAATCGGATCAGTTGGTCCATTTGTAATAACAGACTCTCCAGTTAAGGCCAAATCAGTAGCAGGTGAGAAGAGAATAGCACCAGCTGGTAAAGGAATGCCTTCATCTCGCAGTTTTATTAGTGTTATTAATGTAAAATATCCCCCTGCAGAATCACCTGAGATTATTATATTTTTAGGGTCGAATCCTCTTGACAAAAGCCATTTATATGAAGAAATGCAATCTTCTATACCTTGAGGATATGGATTTTCAGGAGCAAGCCGATAATCAATGCTTAAAATTCGCGCTTTTGTGGCAATTCCAAGCTTTATCGAAATCATTCTAGTAGAATTTGGTGAGCCCATAATATATCCCCCACCATGAAAATATAAAATTACCTTATCTTTCATTGCCCCAGCTGCAATTTGCCATTCAGCGGGAACCCCATCTAAATCTACAGAGTTTATTTCTACATCAGCCATAAAGGATGCTTGCTTTTGCATAAGATTTGATCGAATTTCTACAGCATTCCTATGCATTTTTGCAAGAAAACGCATTTCTTTCATAGTTAATAAGTTTCGTACCTCTTCACCACTGAACCAACGAGTATTGCCGTCCATTACCTTAGCCCACAGAGAATCAAAATCTATTTTTTTATTTTCTTCTATGTTAAAAAATATAGATGCTGCCTGAGCAAGTTGCTTATCTTGTATTTCAAGGATTTTAATTATCTCTGGTCTTGTTATTTTTGCTCTATCTAAAATCGTCATACAATCTCATTTCCTTTTTAACTTTCATTTTCAACATAAAGATCTTTATATTCGTTCCGCATTACTTTTTTATCAAGTTTCCCAACACTAGTTCTAGGAATCGAATCGACAAATAAAATCTCGTCAGGAATCTGCCACTTTGCAAAGGTTTTGATAAGGTGATTTTTAATTTCATCTTTAGTCACGGATTTAAACTCGTTGCGTAAAACTATTAGAGCTAAAGGTCTTTCGACCCATTTTTGATGAGGTATTCCTATCACCGCAGCTTCAAGAACAGCGGAATGCGATACTAGAGTATTTTCCATATCTATGGAACTAATCCACTCCCCACCGCTTTTAATAACATCCTTTATTCTGTCTGTAATTTTCAGATACCCTTCAGAGTCAAGGTACCCCGCATCACCACTACGGTAATATCCGTCCTCGGTAAAACTATCCTTAGCAGTTGGGGCATTGTAATAACTTTTAGAGATCCAAGGCCCACGAAGAAGTATTTCGCCGGAAGATTTTCCATCAAAAGGGAGTTCTATACCCGCTTCATCAATTATTTTAACGTCCAGTCCAGGAGCGATTGTTCCCTGTTTTTTCTTTAGATTCCATAACTCTTGCTCTGACAATTCTTTTCTCAACCAAGGTTTAAAAAAATTCAAAGTAGTAATAGCCATTGCTTCTGTCGAACCATATGAATGAATTATTTCACCTCCAGTTTCATCCCAAAAACCACGCATTAAGGCTATTGGGGGCTCTGAACCCCCACAAATCAAACGGGCTTTAGAAAGATCTGGTTTTTGGTCCATTTTCCTTATAAATTCAAGCATAGCCATGAAAACAGCGGGTACTGCTCCAGAAACTGTGACTCCTTCCAGAACCATTATATTAGTTAACTCTTCAAGATCATCCAAACTCCATTTCCCGGCAAAAATAATTTTAGAACCTGCATAAGCTCCTGCGAGTGGTTTAGACCAACCAAGAACATGAAACATTGGAACTAGTTGAAAAACTACATCATCCACAGTCATTGAAAATTGTGCAGCGAACACAATTGTCTGAATATAGGCATTACGGTGGGAATAATAGACCCCTTTGGGTTTTCCTGTAGTCCCTGTTGTATAGCATGCTGCATAAGCAGAATTTTCATCCAAATATGGCCATTTATAGTAAGGAGAGGCGTTACTCAAGAGCTGTTCATAACTGTAACATGGTTTTAGTTTGGTTTCTATCTCATTAAGCTCTTTTTCAGTTATTATTATATATCCTTTCACATTCTTACAAGAATCCATTATTGATTCTGCGATTGGAATTAAATCCTCATCGACAATAATAAATGAAGCGCCGGAATGATTCACTACATATGATAAATCTTGTATAGAAAGACGGAGATTAAAAGAAACCATTACCGCTCCAGTACCAGGTAACCCATAGTATATTTCGAAATGTTGATAATGATTCCAAGCTAACACTCCTACTCTATCACCAACTTTAACCCCGATAGAAATTAAAGCATTAGCTAATTGTTGCATCCTTTTATAAGAATCAAGATATGTGTATCGAAATAGAGTTCCGTCCATTTTCCTGCTAACAATTTCCTGTCGAGAGAAATTTCTAATAGCATGTTTCATAACATTTATCATATTTAATTGATAATTCTCTTTTGTATCAGTAAAGAAACCTTCCACAATTTTCATGAACTTCACTTCAAAATTTTGATTATACTTTTAATTATTTAGTATTTAAATTCACTATTTTATAAATAGATAATTTCTTAAGATACAAATTTTGAAATCCTTTGTAGGTAAGTTTGTCTATGTAATGATTAAAAAATAAAAGTACAAAAAAAATTTGCTAATTACACTCGCTCTCTTTTCTTGAGTTCAAATGAAATCACTACTGAGTCTTTAATCCCAATTTTGTTCCCAAATTTTCTTACATATGATGTTCTGCTTTTTTTGATTAAATCATTAAAAATTAAAGCTGGTATTAGAGAAATTGCTAAATAAAATGGTAATCCTATCCACAAAATTATCCCAGGAATATTAAGAATATTTCCTGGAAAACCTAAGTGATTTATAAAATTCGTAAGAAAATCATATATGATTATTATGTAGGTAATGATGGACCCAATCCCCGCGTAACCTCGAAACATTGTTTGTAGCCAATCTCCAATAGATTTTAGGGTAAAGGATTCATTAGAATTCTCTAATCTCTCCTTATTTGAATATATTATTCCTGAATCTTTTAAAAACCAAACAGATGAGAATAACATAGTAGATACACCGTAAGTTATCATCAATAAAATTGCTTCTGCTAAAAATCGCGTTAGTACAGGCGCCTTCGAAACTCCATCAATTTCTGCGAACAGATCTGTATCAATAATAAACTGAATAACAGTAGGAGTTAAAAAAAGTGATGATAAATTAATCGCCATCAAAACTGGGAAAAAAGATCGAGAAAATAGCCTTACATCCATAGAAGGTTTTTCATACTGAATTCCATAGTACATTTTCGAACCATAAATCTTCTTATGGAAAGACAAAACTGCAGGAGTAATTAAATATCCTCCAATAATTACACCGATGACGCTTGATATTGGCAAGATTACGCTAAAAATAATAGCTAGTTCTATTAGTGCATCATTCAATGGAAGAAAGCGCGTCAAAGCAAACCGAGTTTGAGGTTTTAACACATCACGCAAAATTACTACTAAAATAATCCAAAATACACAATAGAGAGTAAATAGTATTACTAAATTTCTATACCGGTTTCTAGCTTTAAGGTTTGACATCTTAAAGATTACAGTTATTTTTATGAATAGAGATATTGATTTATTGTAATATGACTAATACTTTATAAAATTATTGTGGTTAAAGACTATAAGTTGAATATTGAGCTAAATTAAAATAGTATGATTTTAATTGAAATAAAAATACCTTTGATTTAAAATAATTAAAAAGGTAAGAAATATGCCAAAAACAAAGGTCAATAATATAGAAATTGAATATGATACGTTTGGTGACTCCTCATCAAAACCCTTATTATTAGTTATGGGACTTGGTGGTCAAATGATCGCTTGGGTGGATGAAATGTGTGAAGGTCTAGCAAATCAAGGATTGTTTGTTATTAGATTCGATAACCGAGATGTTGGATTGTCGACAAAATTTGATGACGCTGGTTTACCAAACTTGTTGGAAATAGGTGCAGCTGTAGCACGTGGGGAGAAACCTGAAGTACCTTACACATTAGAGGATATGGCAGATGATGCAATTGGGGTTTTGGATGATCTAAATATTGAGAAAGCACACATCTGTGGGGCTTCTATGGGAGGGATGATAGCACAGGTCATAGCATATAGACATCAATCTAGAGTGTTAAGTCTAACTTCAATAATGAGCACCACTGGGAACCCTGATTTAAGGCAACCAACCCAAGAATTAATGCAGGAGTTATTTGCACCTCTTCCGATGGAACGTAAGGCGAATATTGAAGAAGGAGTTAAACGTGGTCACCTTACATATGGAACATTCCCATATAATGAAGAACAAGCACGTATATTGAGGACTAAAGCATATGATCGCTGTTTTTATCCAGTAGGTATTATGCGTCAAGCAGCAGCGATTTCTGCTAATGGAAATCGAAAGCCTAACCTTGCGTCAATAACCGTCCCCACTCTGGTAGTGCATGGAAGAGAAGATCCTCTCATTCCTTTTGAGGGAGGAATCGACACTGCCGAGGCAATACAAGGAGCAAAACTACTTATTTTAGATGGTATGGGACATAGTTTCCCTCCAGAAGTTGCACCTCAAATTCTAGAAGCACTTGTTACCAATATTAACAAGGTAAACAGCTAAAGATAGTTAACAAGATTATTTTAATTTTTTTTTTTTTCTTATTTATTCTTTTTCCACCAATACGGGGCTTTTATTGACTTTACTTCACCATAATCAGATAAAGTAATTTGGTTATTCTCAAATGTAAATGCAAATCCTCCGAGATAATCTACCCACTTATCATGTGGCGGTAGTCCGAACCAACCAAAACGAAAAGCAGTTGTGTGCCAGTCATGAGAAATATATATATCTATTCCATTTTTAGGAGCTAATTTGAGTTGATTCAAAATGACATCTGCACCTCTCTGACAATATCGAATTAGAGAAGGAAACTCCTCTGTGGTGTAAAAACCTGATGCCCATTTAAAAAAAACTGTTCTATATTGATATTTTTGTAATTCGGACATAAAAAATTGTTTTTTTATACCAATCCCCCATACTGCCTTACATTCTCCTTTAAAAATAGCTTCTCCCCCAATTTCACTATATCCTGTGCGGATTATTTCAGCGGTTTCTTTACATCGATTTACAGGACTATGAAAAATTCGAATTGTCCTTTTTTTAGGTAATTTCGTACCAAACAGTCTAGCAATTTTTTTTCCTTGTGGTGTAAGCTCCATATACTGATTTTCATCTGTGAGTTTTGGTTCATATCTTTGTGAATGTCTAATTATAAGAATAGTTTTTGAATTAAAGGAAGAATCTTTAAGGTTTTTGATAAGATTTCGAGCTTGTTCTGTCCAAACTCCCTTGCTCCAAACTTCTTCTACTTCAACATTATTTTGCATTAGTTCACTTGGTATACATTTAATTTTTAGGTTTCCACCAGTGAGGAAATTCTAAAGACGATAAACCCTGATGATCATACAATAGAATATGATCGTTTTCAAATGTAAATGCAAATCCCCCAAGATATTTAACCCAATTTTCGTCTGGGGGAAGGCCAAACCAACCAAATCGAAAAGACATTACATGCCAGTCATGTGTCACATAAATATCTATTCCGTTATTGGGGGCGCTTTTTTCTTGATTCCAAATGAGTTGGGCTGCTTGTTGGCAATATATCGTAAATGGAGTCCAATCTTTTTCAGAATAAAATCCCGCAGACCAACGAAACAAAACTTTACGAAAATGATCATTTTTGAATTTCTCCGTCAAAGTCTTTTCTTGCAGTCCAATATCAAAGAGTGGCCCAAGCACACCTTTTATTTCGCTGCTCCCCCCAATATTTTGAAAACCAGCGTGGATATTTTCTGCTGTTTCCTCACATCGCCAAATTATACTATGAAAAAGTCTTATAGGTCTGTTTTCAGGTAAGTTTTCACCAAATCTCTTTGCTATAGCATGACCTTTAGGTGTTAATCTTAACTTATTAACATTTTCTAAGGGTTTTGGATCATTTCTGTGAGAATGTCTTAAAATTAGGATTAGTCTTGAGTCAAGTGGAAACTTATCCAAGTTTTCAATAATATTCCGTGCATGAACAACCCATTCTTCCTGTTTCCAGATTTTTTCTACATTCATTTCAATATATCCAATGATTTTATTTAAAAAATTAACTCTAACATTTGAATTTATTCATTGTAAACTTCTTAACTCAATTATTAAGGATTTTAGCTATTTTTTATGGTCCTAGAAATCAATCTCTTATAATTAAATTAAACTAGTAAATTTGAAAAAGAGTTTAAATTTTTATAATTCCCAGCGAAGAATCATAGAACCTTCAGATACAGTAAAACCATTATTTCTATAGAGATGAAATGCTCGCATTTCCGTTTCAGTTCCTAATGTGATATATTTTGCTCCTTGCTTAGAGGCTACATTGATAATCTTGAATAATAAGAGTTTTCCTAATCCTGTATTCTGAAAATCAGGATGGATACACATACAACTAATATGTCTACTGTTATCTTCAAATTCTAAAACATATGAAAACCCAATTAACATATTATCCTTCATTAAAGCAATAGAAGCTTCTTTATTTAATATACCTGGTTCGTAAAGTGTTTGAAAGTATTCTAATCTCTCATTATTAGTTTGATAAGAGAAGAATTTAGCATCTCCCGATTCAAATGAAGCAATATAGCACAGATATATAGCAATTTCTTCTACGTGATTCAATAATTTCATAGATATTTCCTTGGGTATAATAAGTTCAGGAATTTCTCTCGAATTGATATCATACACCATTTCAACATATTTTAATTTAGTGGTAAAACCTAGGGTTCGGAATAAAGTAACTGGATTTGGGAAAGATGCAATTTCTCCTGCCCCATTTAAGGGAAGAGTTATCTCAATACTCCTATATCCTTGTTTTTTTGCTAAAATTTTTGTTGTAGCAAGAAGATTTGATGAAATCTCAGTCCAATTGTAAGTTGAAGCAACTAATGGATTACCACCTAGAGCCTGACCAAAATTTATCTCAAGAGTTTCATGATATGTTGGATAGAGTAAAAGCCATCCAACAATTGTTTCATCTTCATAAGCTATAACATAATTAATTGAGCCATTTAAAGAGTTCTCTTTAAAAACTGTGCCTAAATCTTCAAATGTGATTCCTTTGTCTAACAATACCTGCTTTCATATTTCATATGTTATTTGTAACAACTCTTCAAATTCAAAATCATCCCCGTTAAAAATTTTGATTGTTATTGTCAATTTTTCTCTATCTTCTTTTTGTAAAGATAGGATGTTGATTAACTATTTATCATTTTCCGATTTTAATGTAAAATAGAGACCTTTATTCAGTAATTAAAGCGAAATATCGCTGATAACACTGATTAAGGATAAGAGAAAATCATAACAAATTTTGCATAAGAATTCCTAGGTCTTCTAATAACGGATTTAAAAACAGTTTTTGAAATTCTTTAATCCGTAATGTGCTATAGAGGTAAAGCTGTAAGAAATTTTGAATTTCATAATTAATCTTATTTATATCAATAAATTCATATCCAGGTTCAATCTCTATTTTATCTAAATTTAATGGTTTCAATTGTTTCACTACTAAATGAGATACAAACTTTATAAAAGCTCTTTCAATTGTGTTATCCTCTTCTTCAGTTATTTCATAAGCTTCATGAACAATTTTGTTTCTTAATTTTCTTATTGAATGCATTAAAATTTCAAGATCTTCTGGCAAATCTAATTCTTTAATCTTTTCTTCCATATCTTTATTGTTATACTCTTCAACTTGGGTTTTAGTATATTCCTCTAAATTGGTAAAGAATCTTACCAAAAACTTAAAGGAATCAACATTTTTGTCATGTTTCCATTCTCGATAGGGATCTCCCCACTGGAATAAATTAACCTCATCTAAGGCATTTTTAATAGTGTTCCTTATAACATCAACTTTTTCAATAAAATAATCCAAATAATCCATATAAGGCTTATTCTGAGGGACGAATGTGTATTTATAATGCTTACCAAATTCTTTAAACGAACTCAATTTTTTAATACGAGATGATTCCTCAACGATTTCTTTTTTGCCTACTTCTGCTGCAAATTTGAACATAAACCCACATTCAGGGCAGTATGTTACCCATGATCCTCTGATTGAAGAAAATGGTTTAACGGCTATCTGGTGTTTTTCCTTATGAAACTCCATAAGTTCTCCCTTAGATTCAACAAGGTCGAAGTGGCTTTTCTCAAAATGAAATGATTCTGGTATGAATTCAAAATTACAAATTGGGCATTTGATCTTTTTATTTGCGGGAGTTTTGTTCTGAGTCATGAAACCTCACTAGTGTATTATTTCAAGAGAAAATTAACTAATTAAATAAGAAATCTTCATATATTAGGTTTATCGAAAATTTTATTGATCTTCTAAGAAAAAGTAGAAAAATGTAAAAAAAATTCCTGGCAATAAAGGGAGAACCATAATAAACCCAAGTGAGTCAACAAATATGCTTAGGATGATTGTAAACATCGCACGCTTGGGATTTATCTGATACTTCGCTAAAGATTCTTTATGTTCTTTTTCATCTTGAAATTCTTGAGTCTCCATTATTTTATCCTTTGTATTTATTGAAAACCGTGTAATGTATGGATTTGAAAATAAAGGGATCCATATAAATTTCATTTAATATGATCTTTCTCAAATATGTAAACAAATAGATAAAAATCTACAGAATTGTAATAAGGTTAGCTTATTAAACCTCAATTTAAGCTTCACATATTCAATTTTTTCTGATTTTGGGAAATATAGCGCCTGTTCTTTTCTGGTAATCTTGATAATTATCTCCAAACCGTCTAATTAAATCTTTTTCTTCAAAAAAAATCATTATCGGTAAATATATTATCATGTGGGCAGCCATAACTATCACAAGAAACCAAGAATTTAACGCAAAAGCCAAAGCTACAAATAATGGAAATTCTCCAGCTGATTGAGGATGACGAATATATTTATAGATGCCACGATTCATGAGAGACTCCTTAGAAGGTTGAATAGTCTCAGAACCTGTATCTTTCACACCCTTGAGAAGAATAAAAGCAAACGGAATACTAATTATACTTCCTATAGCAATTCCGAGTAAATTATTAGAAAATATTTTCCAGTTTAAAATTGGGATGGGAAATGAGGGCCAAAGCACAAGGTTGATTGTTTTTATAAATTCAAGCCCTATTGATAAGGAACGCAACATCATACATTCCTTCCAGGCACGTTCCCCTCTTTTTTCCTCCCTCTTAACAGGTTGGATGCTTAATGTATAAAAATAGCTAAAAATAAGGGTGCTGAGAAATAAAGAAAAAAAATTAATCCATTCAATCATAAGTAATGAGTCAATTTAATAAAATGCTATCAACCATAAGAATTTTTATGTTATAAGGTATTACTAATTAGAAAATAATACAAATTTGAATCTAAGAAGGATGATTGAATAATGAGAGTGTTGATTATTTATTTTTCTCAAACAGGTGGGACTGAAAAAATTGCTGAGAAAATAAAGGAAGGGGTTGAAAGAAGTGGTGATGATTGCGATATTATAGGGATAAAACGAGCAAATTCGAAAAACTTAAATAATTACGATTTAATTGGGATTGGAGCACCAACTTTTTATTTTAGAGAACCGGTTAACGTTCTTAAATTCATTCAAGCTATGGAAATGGCAAAAGGGAATCACTCTTTCCTTTTTTGTACTCATGGGAGTATTATTGGAAATACTCTTTATTACATGAGTGAAGAATTATCGAAAAAAGGATATACGGTTATAGGTTCATTTGATTCATACTCCGAATCCTCCCTTCAGTATTATCCAAAAATTATGCATACTTCTAATCATCCAGATGAAATCGAGGTTGAGGAGGCGATTAAATTTGGTGAAACTATATGTGATATTAGTTTGAGGATCCAAAACGGAGAATCGAGTTTGATCCCCAAATTTGAAGAGATCGAAGATACTTGGTGGGCAAGAGATTCAAAATTTTTAACACTCGCCCTTTTAAGAAAGATCCATCCAAGGCTCAGTATTAATGTTGATAAATGTACTAAGTGTTTAACTTGTCAAGAAAATTGCCCCGTTGATGCGATAAATGTAGAAAGCGATCCTCCAGAAATCCAAAATGAAGGATGCATTTATTGCTGCTATTGTGAAAAATCATGCCCTGAAGGAGCTATTGATACAGATTGGGAAATGATGAGAAAATCGGTAAGGGGAAACCTAAAAAAATATGTAAGAGCTTTAAAGGAAGCAGAAAATCAAGGTAAATTTCGGCCATATGTTGATTATGAGAAAATAATTTAATCGAATCTTAGAATTACACAGAATAAATATGAGTTTCAACATTGAACTAGATAAAGATTTACTTTATCTTTAGATTTTGGTTTGCTCCTCTCTCTTCTTTTCTAAATTTCTTTTCGTTACTTCTTTTCTTTTTCGTCTTATTTTCTCATACGCATAAAGTCTAGGATGTTTCTTTACATCAATAAAGGCAATTGTTAATAGTATCACAGCTAAAATCACGATTGTAAAACCAATTAATTGATAGGCGTTTATAAATATTAAGCCAAATGTCAATCCACCAATCTGTAAAAAACCGGTTGATATTAGCGGACTAACAGTTTGAGAGATCGATTGAACATTTGTAGTCCATCCACTAATAGTTCCTTGTTTATCCGGGCCTACTGCTTTAGTTATATTACTAGAAATAAGTGGGTAAACAGAGGCCATACAAAATGCATATGGCACCATAAATACATAAACCATCCAAAGTTCATTTAAATAAGGATAAATAATGAATAATACAACATAACCAATAATGCAGGAAAATAAAATTCGTTTTTCCCCTATTTTCTGAAGAACTCGTCTCATTAAAAATAACCCATAAGTCAATAGGATAACACCAGTTATTGACATTATTGTTCCAATTATCGATGGGCTCGCATTAAATCTCCTAAAAAGGATTAAGGATAAACTGGAGCTAAAGATGATGGAAATTAAAGATTGTAAGAAAACCTGAACTAAACGAATGCCAACTTCTCCACTCCAAATACTTTGTTTACCGTCAGGAGAATCTATTTTTAATTGCCGTTCGGCTTTCAAATCTTTTATTCTTTCCCGTGGCATGCTTTCGATTAAAACTGTTGAAGTTAAAATAATCGAAATAATTGAGAGGAAACTTGCGAATATCATTGGATACGACCATCCAAAAGTACCTAAAAATCCACCTAATAGAGGTCCTATAATCATTCCAGAGGTATATCCCACCATGATCTTACTCATTTGTGAAGCTCGTGTTTGTGGGGTTGACACATCAGAGATATATGCTCGTATAATTGGAAATTGCCCACTGAAAATTCCATCTAAAATACGACCCGCAAAAATTATATAAAGAGAATTAGAAAAGGCTAATAATAGAAATGCAAGCCCTGTACCAGCTTGAGAAATCATCAAGATCGGTTTATGACCGTATCTATCACTTAACTTACCCCATAAGGGGCCAAAAATTAATGCAGCAATAGCATTAGAGGAAAGAATAATACCATACATAAGGTTATCTGCACCAAACGATATCGCTAGACTGGGTAATAATGGGAGAACCATGCTAAAGCCAAATACATCAACAAGAATACTGAGAATAAGGGTAAACATAGCACGGTTAGGGTTTATTTGATATTGCTTCAGTTGTTCTTCATGTTCTTCTTCACTAGGATAATCTTCGGATTGCATGATAATTTCCTTGACATTTTTTAGAAAATATGGAATAGAAAATAAAAGAAAACATATAAAATTTCATTTGCAAGTTAATTTCTCAAGTTTTCTATATGTTATTTTAACTTTGTTAATTCTGTACTGATGTCCCATAACCTTTTAGCATATTCTTCATTATAAGATTCTTCAGAAGAATTTCGTTGTTGTTTTTTTACATAATATTTTCCGGTTATTCCCTCCACTTCTGGTGAAGTTGCTAAATAAATAGAAGTTTCAGCTCCTTTTTCAGGATTTTTAAAAAAGAGTTTGCCAAATCCTCTTCCGATTTTTGACATATCTCTGCCTAAATTAGTTTTCACAACCCCTGGGTGAACTATATTAACAGTAACTCCAGTTCCGTCCAATCTCCTGCTTAATTCATAAGAAGTTAGCATAAGTGCCAGTTTAGAAATACCATACACTTTAAATAAGCGATGTTTCTTATTTTCACTCTGAAGATCGTCAAAATCTATTTTTGCCATTTTATGCGCACCTGAACTAACGTTTATAATTCTACTCGGAACGCTCTTTTTTAATACGTCGAGTAATAAATTCGTTAATAAAAAAGGTGCAAGGTGATTCACAGCAAAATTCATTTCAAACCCATCAACAGATAATTTTCGCTTAGCAGCCATAACTCCCGCATTGTTTATTAAAACATGTAAGGTTTTGTATTTCTGGTTAAACTCATCTACAACCCTACGAATTTGCTCTTGAGATGACAAGTCACATAAAAACAAATCTACTCTATTATTCCCAGATTCACCGATAATTTCTTTTTGGGCTTCTTCCCCAGCCTCTTTACTACGACATAGCATTACGACCACAGCATTCATTTTAGCTAAACCAAGAGTAGTAGCTTTACCTATCCCAGAATTAGCTCCGGTGATGATACAAATTTTGTCTTCTATACTCACAACATTTCTACTCTTTATACCTATTTATTAATTAAAAATAAAAGTTGTTAATGATTTAAAACTTAAATCATAATGTTTTTTAAGGCAAAAAAAATGCCGAAAGCAAAAGCTAATAATATTGAAATTGAATATGAAACCTTCGGGGATCCTTCAGATAAGCCGTTACTACTAATTATGGGATTAGGTGACCAATTGAGTTCTTGGGATGAAGGTTTTATAAAAAGTTTTACAGATCGAAGATTTTGTGTAATTATATTTGATAACAGGGATGTTGGATTATCAACTAAATGTGATGAAGCTGGTGAGCCAGATTTAATGGGAGCTATGATGGCTTTTCAGCAAGGGGAACCAATTAAAGCACCATACTCAATTGATGACATGGCAGATGATTCTGTAGGACTCCTGGATGTATTAGGATTTAAACAAGCTCATATTTGCGGAGTTTCCGTGGGGGGAATGATTGCTCAATCTATAGCTTATAGACATCCCTCCAGAGTATTAAGCCTCACTTGTATTATGAGTACCACTAATAATCCCGACCTCCCTCAAATGACTCAAGAAACAGCAGTAGTTTTTATGAGTCCGGTACCTCCTGAGCGTGATGCTCAAATTGAAAATCAAATAAAGGTCGGTAAATTTGTATATGGATCAGGATTTCCTTTTGATGAGGAAAGAAGACGTACTATTGTAGCGAAATCTTTTGACAGAAGTTTTTACCCCCAAGGGATTCAGCGACAGATGATGGCGATTATGGTACAGGGAAATTTGAAGGAAAAGATTTCTGTAATAAAAGTACCCACTTTGGTAATACATGGGAGAGAAGATTTGCTTTACCCCGTTGAATGTGGAAAAGAAATAGCTGAAACAATACAAGGATCTGAGTTATTAATTATCGAGGGAATGGGTCACAGTTTACCTCCTGAAACTTGGGATCGTATATCTGATGCAATTGCTAAGAACGCAGTGAAAGCCTAAATTTAATATCAAAATATATGAGGAATAATAATGCCGAAAGCACAAACAAATAATATTGAAATTGAATATGAAACCTTTGGAAACGCTTCAGATAATCCATTACTTTTAATAAATGGTTTAGGAAGTCAAATGATTAATTGGGATGAAGGGTTTATCCAATGTTTAGTAGACCGTGGTTTTTTTGTAGTTCGATTTGATAATAGGGATGTTGGTTTATCAACAAAGTGTGAAGAAGCAGGTGAACCAGATATGATGCAGGCATACCTAGCTATTCAAGCAGGAGAACCATTTGAACCTCCGTACACGCTAGAAGATATGGCTAATGATGCTGTTGGACTTCTAGATGCTCTAAATATTGAAAAGGCACATATTTGTGGAGTTTCAATGGGTGGGATGATTGTACAATTATTAGGTTTAAAGCACCCTACCCACGTATTAAGCCTTACATCAATTATGAGTACAACAGGGAACCCAGATATTCCACGAGGGGATCCGGAAGTAGGCAAAGTCATGATGACTCCTGCACCTTCAGAGCGGGAGGGATATATTAAATATTATGTAAAACTCAGACGCTTACTTTATGGTTCATTCCCCTATGATGAAGCTAAAAATCGTGAAATTGCGGGAAGATTTTTTGATAGATCTTTTTATCCTCCCGGGATTGGACGACAATCACTAGCAATAATGGTAAATGGAAATAGGAAATCAAAATTGTCTTCCATTAGAATTCCTACACTTGTAATCCATGGTGCTGATGACCCTGTTATACCTGTTGAAGGTGGTCAAGACACTCACGATGCTATTTCTGGATCAGAATTAATTATTGTAGAGGGAATGGGGCATAGTATACCTATTGAGGCATGGGTTCAAATATCTGATGCAATAGCTAAGATTGCAACGAAAGCTGAAATCCAAAAATAATATTTATTATTAAGTGATTTGTACGAAAACATCGGATTGCGATTTACTCTTATTTGTGAAAATTTAAAAATTTTTGAATATTTAGAAAGTACATTAAAATTGTATTTTAAATTGATAAATATGCCAAAAACAAAAGCAAATGATATTGAAATTGAATATGAAATTTTTGGAAACACTTCAGATAAACCATTACTCTTAGTAATGGGTTTAGGTACTCAGATGATTGGCTGGGATGAAAGATTTATCCAACATTTAGTAGATCGTGGTTTTTATGTAATAAGATTTGATAATAGGGATGTTGGTTTATCAACAAAGTGTGAGGAAGCAGGTGAACCAAATTTAATACAAGCCTTTATGGCCGCTCAAGCTGGAGGAACAATAGAAGCGCCGTATTCGCTGGAAGATATGGCAGATGATGCTGTTGGACTTTTAGATGCATTAAATATTGAAAAGGCTCATATTTGTGGGGCATCAATGGGTGGTATGATTGTACAAGTTATAGCGTTCCGGCACCCAACCCGTGTTATAAGCCTATGTTCAATTATGAGTTCAACTGGGAATCCTGATCTTCCACCAGCAAAGCCAGAAATATTACAATTACTTACAACGCCAGTTCCTCCAGAACGTGAGGCTTATATTGAAAATGCTGTAAAAACGGGAAAGTTACTCTATGGTTCTGGGTTCCCATATAATGAAGAAAGAGCACGTGAACTTACGGGTAAAGCTTATGATAGGTGTTACTATCCACCGGGATTTGGTCGACAACTACTCGCAATCATGGCAAATGGAAATAGAAAACCAAAATTATCATCAGTAACAGTCCCAACACTTGTAATTCATGGCGGTGATGACCCCCTTGTACCTCTTGAAGGTGGTAAGGATACACATGAAGCAATACCTGGATCCGAATTAATAGTTATAGATGGAATGGGGCATAGTTTACCTCCTGAAACATGGACTCAAATAAGTGACGCGATTAGTGTAAACGCCGCAAAAGCTTAACCTTAAAAACTTCTTTATTCTAATCATTAGTAACCCTTTTTTTAATTTTTTCAAGCATGGTGTGAACGATAAATGGACTTAAATATTTGTAGGTATCTTGATGGAAGTGGGAATGAATACATTATCAATAATGAAGCTAAAATCACGATAGAATATAACCCCGTAAAACCTTTACAAAGTTCAAGCGGAATTTATGACGGGGGAGATTATATCAAGAAAGAAATCTCCGAACAACAATATGATAAAATAACCTCGACCTTAAGAGAAGCCATAAAAAATAGGGACATTTATATTAATGACAGAGTGAAGGGATCGGGTATGATTATACTTCAAGAAAAAAATAAAGAGACAGTGTATATTTTAGAGCCAGGTTCAAAAGAAATTGATGAAATCGAAAAAAATTTACACGTTATAATTCAAAATAAAGAATAAACTTCCACTAATTTGTATAAATTATAAAAAAATGAAAATTTAATAGTGTAACTAATAAAAAAAGAAAAGCCTATGATGGCCTTTTGAAAGTTTAACACTATTTTATCATTACATCTTTTTTCTTTTTTTTTAACACTTGAAGATTTAAAAAAATTTATTGAATCATTATTTCTAAGCCATCTGATGCCGCAAATGTATTTTTAAATATCTTTCTAGCAATTTCCTCGGCTTCTTTCCGTTCTTGTATTGTTAAATAAGTGCTGGCATCAAAATGAGTGAGGATTAACTTTTTTGCGCTTGATTTCACAGCAACATCAGCAGCATCTACTGGTTTAAGATGTGGCCATCCCCATTCTTCTTGACCTGGTTTATAAGAACATTCTGTTATCAGTAAATCCGCACCTTTTGCAAGTTCATACATGTTATCACACAATCCTGTATCTGTACAATAAGTAATTATTTTATTTTCGATCTGCATTCTATAACCTAAACAGGGATCAGCATGGACCAAAAGCTTGCATGTTATTGGGAATCCAATATTATGATTTCCTTCTTTCAATTCATTAATCTGAAAATTTAAGGGTAAACCAGCTATAGGCGAGGAATAAGGATGTTTGATGATATTTCCTATTCCCTTCTTTGTTCCTTTATATCCATATAGGTCTATTTTCTGATTAAAACGAAACTTTGCCAATGAATGAAGCCCTATTATATGATCCAGATGGAGATGGCTAAGAATTAGAATAATTGGCTTTTTATTGTCAATATATTGATCAATTTTATGAAATCCATCTCCCGCATCTAAAATTATATAGTGAGTTTTCGTTTCAATAAGAATACAAACAGTATTCCCTAAAGCCGTTGAATACCAACCATTTGTTCCTAAAAAACAAATTTTCATATAGTTACTTATTTCTTATGTTTCTAAAATTTATTTCTAAGACTGCCAACATTGGTTTCAATTAATTTTTTCTTCCAGGATCTAGACACTTGAGAATAATATAAAACCAAAATGGACAATCCCACCTATTAATAAAGCCATTGAAATTTCTAAAAATGTGATTTGTAAAGCATATTTCCAGCTTGAATTTTTCGCGATAATGACGATTGTCGCAAAACAAGGAACATATAACATTGTCACCAAACTAAATACGATCATTTGAATTGGTGTGAGTAGTTCTAATATAGTTAATCCAACGTTTGCTGCGAATAAGGATAAGAGAACTAATGTCAACTCCTTTCTCAAGATCCCATAAATTAAAAACAAGCCGGTTACTGCGGGTAACCCTAACCAAAACACCGTAATTGGAGATAATATACCATTTATTGGTTCTAATATGTTAAAAATTAAAAGCAGCTCCAATAAAATCCCTAGACCAATAATTATCGGTAAAGCCCTGAAGATGAATCCCTTTGTTCTCATCCATGTTTGTTTAAAGATTACGTTGAAGTTAGGCATTCTATACTCATGCATTTCCATAATTAATTCAGTACACTTTCCAGGCATTATTTTATTTAAAATCTTGCCAACAAGTAAAATAACAGAAAAATTAATCACAAATAGAATTAAAACCCAACTTAAACCTAAATAACGTCCAACTAAACCCATAACTACAGTCATCGCTGCAGCACATGGCACGAGAGATGTTAAAGCTATTGAGATTTTTTTCTCTCTTTCAGTCTCCATAATTCGACACCCCATACACGCTGGAACGTTACACCCAAACCCAAGAATCATAGTAATAACTGTTTTTCCATGTACACCTATCGCATGCATCATTCTATCCATAAGAAATGCTGCTCGTGGTAGATAACCAGAATCTTGTAAAATCTCAATCACAAAAAAGAAAGGAATAACATAAACTAAAACACCAGCTAAACCCCCAAAAAATCCTCCCACGGCACCGTCCCAGAATATATTGATCAAAAAATTACTCTCCCCGGAAACGGAATGTATCACTTCACTCCAATTTTTATATAAACCATCAATTAGTCTGCCGAGGAAGTCTCCAATCGCGAAAGTGAACATGTAAATTCCAATTAACACTAAAATTAATATAACATATCCAAAAACAGAATGCGTGGTTAAATGATCTAATTTGTCAGCAATTGAAACTTTCTTTAATTCCTTGTGAGATTTGATTTTCACTACGCTTTCAATGATAGTATTAATATTTTGATAAATTTCTGAGGATAAAATTGTGTGTATATCCTCTCCATGGTAATCTTCTAATTGCGTTCGATATTCGTTAGCTAATATTATAGTTTCCTTAAATTCGTTATTTATACTGAGTAACTTTAGAATTTCTTCATCATTCTCTAATAATTTTATTGCTAAGAAACGGGGAGAATAATGAAAATTATTTTTATCTTTTGTAGGACTGTCCATTATGCTCTGAAGCAATGATCTTACTTTTTCTTCAACCTCTTTTCCAAATGTGGTAATTTGTAATAATTCCGGGGTTTGAATTCTACTATTTTCAGCTAAAGTGTTATTTTCAGAAGTTTTTACCATTTCAATAGCTAGTTCTAATAGTTGATGAACTCCTGTTCCATGAACAGCAACAACAGGAAGAACAGGTAATTTAAAAAGATCTTGTAGTAAATCAAAATCAAGATCAATATTGCGTTTTCTTAAAATATCCATTTGATTCATCGCAATAATCATTGGAATTTGGAGATCTAATAATTGAAAAGTGAAGAATAAATTCCTTTCTAAATTTGTCGAATCAATTACGTTAATAATGATATCAACATCTTCAGAAACGATATATTCCCGACTTACAATTTCTTCTATTGTATAAGTTGAAAGAGAATAAATCCCTGGTAAATCAACTATGTTAAAATGATACCCTGAAAAGTCAAGATACCCCTCCTTTTTCTCAACTGTTTTACCTGGCCAATTTCCAATTGTTTGACTAAGCCCTGTCAACTGATTAAAGATTACTGATTTTCCTACGTTTGGGTTACCAGCTAATGCTATATTGATTGTGTCTGTATGGTTTTTTCTTTTTATCTTTGAATCCGTTTCTGGTAAGTGACAACTCATTTTACTCAATAATAAACTAATTAAAGTTTTCAAAACTTAACTGAAATTTTATTAATAAAGGCAGGTTGTTTCATATTGGTTTAATCGTTGCAGGACTTATCGCATTGTACCTTAATTTTTGAAGCCAGTCCTCTCCCGATCACTAAAGAAGATCCTTTTACAATGACTTCTAAAGGTCCTTTAAATGGTGCATCTTTTTTTTTTTTAATTTCTGCCCCGGGAACTATACCCAAATTAGCTAAACGTCTTTTCTGCTTAAGATCGGCATCCACAGATAATACGATTACTTCTTCTCCTTTTTCACACTCTGTTAGACATTTTTTTAAGACATTGGAGTTGGGGAGAGATTTTAAATCTTTTTTAACTTTACTAACCATACCCTTTCATTCCATTCAAAATAAGAATATCATATTGAAATTATGGATATTCCTATATAAACTTTTAGGCATGATGAATTATAATAGTTTTTTTTGTAAAACTATAAGTGTTTTCATTGAAAAGTAGAAAATCTAAACCCAAAATTGCATTATTTAATATTTTCAGTGAGAGAAAACACTTATAGAGTTTATAAAAGTCCTTTATTTTTGCTATTTTACATCTCAAAAGGAATAAAAAAATTCAAAACCTATTTTAACAACTCGTTTTTTTTTTAAAGATTCCCCATCAATAAGAAGATTTATATACCTTTTTAGATATAAAACTCACAATTTAACGTTTATATTAAAAAGAGCGAATAATATTTTGAGCAAAATTCAAGCATTTTTAGATAAAAATTTTCATAAAATCTTTAATAATAGTCATTTCCTTTACACTACAGTTTTTTTAATATCATCCCTATTAATTGCCTTATTGAGTTTTATTCCAGGTCAAGTTATGGGAAATGTTATCTTATTTTTGGTTGCCAATTTCTCTCTAACATTTATATTTTTAATGTTTGAAGGCTTAATTCCTCAATTAGAGAAGTATCTCTTTTCAACAGAAAAAAAATTTGACCTAAGGAAGTTAATATTCTTCTTAGTCAACTTCCTTATTAGTTTTGTTTTGATACTAATTTACTTTTTAGCAGGGAGTTCTACTCAATCAGCAATACAGTTTTTAAGTTGGGATGTAGTACTCCCAGTAATTTTCGTAGTCATCTATTTTGGATGGAATGTGATTCAGATTTTTTATTTAAAAATTGGTTTTGAAAATCTTTCAGTTACTACAGATGAGAAGATACTTGATAAATTAGGAATGGGCAAAACAAAAGAATTAGTAGATTTGGTAATGGTTATATTAGCATTGGTTATTCCTATTTTACTCCAGTTAGGGACTTTTTTTGGATTTTTAGAGGATTTTAATAACACATCAGAAGATTTAACTTTATTTATTGCATTCAATTTTATTATCGGACTCGTGATAATTTTCACTTCGTGGCGTCTGGGTACATTGTTTTACCGGAGTAAAAAAATAAGTTCCTCTAATTCCTATTCTTCAACGTTTTACATTCTCATATGGCTTGTTATATGGTTCAGATCTTTCAGTTTTTTGAATTCTTTAAAAGGTGTAATCCAAAGTTCACCTGATATGGATATAATATCGAGGCTTATAGATATATTACTCATGATTATAACTGCATTATTAGTTTTAAAGAGTTTAGGTGATAAAATATATGATTCGATAATTATTAAAGTAAATAATCTTCCATTCTTCCTTTTTGCGTTCACACTTCTGTATATTGCAGGTCAGATTATCATGGTTACTGGAGCAGGATCTCTAACAGGAGTATTCGCAAACGCGAATCAAATTAATCTTATTAACAATTTCTTAATAATTTTAATTACAGTTAGCTTCTATTGGTGGTATGCGGAACACTCTTTGGAAAGAAAAGGTTTTATTATGAAAAAAAAGCTTTATCCCGAAGATGTAGCTCTTCTAATAAATGATTTTAAAGAATTTCTTGAAATTAGAGGCGCTTTAAACTCTGATAAAGTAGATGAGTCTGATATTCAAAATTTCTTAGGTTCTAGAAATATAAAAATTCAGGAAGTAAAACCATTAGAAGGAGAGTTAGAAGCTAAAGCAGAAATAACTGAAGAAGAACCAACAAGAGTTGAAGAAACAAACAAAGCTAACTAATGTGTTTAAATCAATTCTCCAACTTTTATTAATTTTTTATTAATATCCACAATCTCTATTTACTGAAAAATTTTGAGTATTAATACATCTTCTCAAGAGTCTTACAAGGAGATGATGCTTTTTTCCATTAAATGAGTGATTATTCCATAAATTATTCATCTCGTCGGGATCTTCCTTTAAATTATATAATTCTCCGTGATTACGAAAAACTGTAATTCTCCAATGATCAGTAATTAATGTTCTAGTTTTTTCATTGTTATGATCATCGTCCATCTCTATTAAGATCTCTTCATTAATTTTTTCTGCGGAATTATTTAAGATCGGAAGCATACTCCTTCCTTGCATGGTGCTTGGAATACTAAATCCGCTTAATTCTAAAATTGTTTCAGGAATATCAATCGAGCTTACTAATGAATCACTAACTTGGCCCTTAATACCGTTTGGGACTTTAATTAGAAAGGGAATTCTAATTAATCCTTGATATAAAAACGGACCCTTAAAAAAGAACCGATGATCACCTCCTAAGTCACCGTGATCAGAAGTGTAAATGATAACTGTGTTATCAGCTAAACCACATTCTTCTAAACAATTTAGAATTTCACCAATCGCATCATCTATCATTTTTTCCATTCCGTATGAAGCTGCAATTACACGTTTAGCTTCTTCTTCTGTCAAATCTTTAGGAATCGGGAAGATCTTTTTTTCTGTACCTTCGCTTTTTAGTAACTCATTAAAGTGTTTTCTATTAAATGCTGAACTATTCTGATGATTATCGTTAAAAGATTCAGGTAAAACTACATCTTCGGGTTTGTACATATCAAAATATTTCCCTGGGGGAGTATAAGGATGGTGTGGATCAGGAAAAGAACAGAAAACGAAAAAATTTTGCTTTGAATATTGACCATCCGCAAATCTTTTAAAGAAGTTGATTGTGTGTTCTTTCACAAAAGTAGTCGAATAGAGTTCATCTGGTACTTTATTTTTAAGAACTTGGATCTTACCTAAAGGATCCCTCGTATCAAAACTTATAGCAAGTTTAGTTTGTATTATTTCATCGGTGTTACTTTGTTTTATCCGAAGAGGCTTCGCTAATATAGGATTCTCTTTTATTTTTGATTTTACCCAGTTGATATAATCAGGATGTCCACAAAAAGTTCCATGCCCTGAAACAAGTTTAACTTCCTTTAATCCAAAATAGGGAGAATAATTACTTAATTTAGGGTAGTCTTTTGATTGAGCATATTCTTGACTTTCAACCGGAGTTTCATATTTTCCGGAGGGTGCTCCAAAGTAATTCAAATGAATCTTACCAAAACTTGCTGTGTGATAAAGTCCTGATTCTAAGAGTATATTGACAAAGGTTTTCGCATGTTTTGGTAAGTTCCTTCCATTGGTGGTGACTCCATGAACTGACGGATATTGACCAGTAAAGATTGTACTTCTATTAGGCATACATATTGGGTTGTTACAGTAGAAGTTTGTAAACTTAATTCCTTCTTTAGCTATACTATCGATGTTGGGTGTTTTTAAAACCATGTTGTTATTGTAACAACTTAAATGATCGGATCTCTGCTGGTCTGTAAATATAAATAAAAAATTCAATTTTTCGCTAATTTTCAGCACCTAATAGACAATAATTTAAAATTATTATTTTAATTAATTAAGTCATTAAAATTAAAGGTTAAATAAAAATTAAAATCTAAAATGATATGATATGGTAATTAAAACAAATATTACTGAGATGTTTGGTATTAAGCATCCCATATTTTCTGCGCCCATGGGACCCTTTTATACTAAAGATTTAACAGTTGCCGTCTCTGAAGCTGGTGGTCTTGGAGTATTGAGTAATACGGGATTAATCAGTGAATATCAGGCAGGAATAACTCCTGTTGATACGATGAAAAAAAATATGGAATTTGTTGTAGAACATACCGATAAACCGTTTGGATTTAACATCCTGGCATCAAGAACAGCCCCTTCTGCTTTGCCTTTATGTAAAGAAATCCCAGAATTTATTATGTCGAATCCTAAAATAAAAGAACAATGCGTGTATGCTCTAACAAGCGCAGGATCTTCAAAAATGCTTCCCCAAACTCAATCTTTCAAAAAATTGAGGGAAAGTGGATCAAATATTAAACATT
The DNA here is from genome assembly GCA_964486045.1 of uncultured archaeon. Taxonomy (GTDB): domain Archaea; phylum Asgardarchaeota; class Lokiarchaeia; order Sigyniarchaeales; family SOKP01; genus Loki-b32. Next base: position 154,110 of record CAZALK010000004.1, on the reverse strand, counting down.
TTCATGTTGCGCCAGCATTATGGCTTGCAGATAAATGTATTGCTTCAAATGTCGATGGGTTGGTAGTAACTGGTAATGAAGGTGGAGGACACCAATCATATGAGAAAGTTAGCTCTTTAGTCTTGCTACAACAAGTCACTGAAAAATACCCAGATATGCCTATTGCGGCATGTGGAGGGTATGCTACAGGTCAAGCACTCGCAGCAGCTTTAGCTATGGGCGCTGGAGCGATGGTTATGGGTTCAAGGTTTATCGCATCGAAAGAGAGTGAATTCAATCAAGCAATAAAGAATATAATTCCACCTGCTAAAGCTCAAGATACCGTTTTAGTGACCGGAGGATTTGGACCAATTCGACTCTGGAAAAACAAATATTCTTTATCTCGAGAACTTATTTCGAGTAAAGAAGAAAAAATGGCTCAAGAATCACAAACATCTCCCGTACAAGCGCTAGAACAAGCAAAAAAATATGAACTCGCTTACAATGGTAATGTAGAGGATGGAGCCGTTCTTGTAGGGCAAAGTATTGGGATTATCAATAGCCTTGAAAGTGTACCTGATCTTATAGAAAATATCGTTAAAAAAGCAGAAAAACGAATTAAAGCTATATCTGGTTTCCTAAATTAGACTAATTATAAAATTTTTTTTATTTCCTTTTTTATTTCATGACTAAGAAACCTTAAATCGGTATTAGAACATCAATTAGTTATCTCTAATGGCAATTGCAGAATCCCTAGTTACTTCTTTTTGGAGCATTTTAAATGCTTTACTTGAGGATGAGAAAGTTTTTGCGTTATTTTTTTCAACTATATCGATGAGTTCTTCATCAAAAATGCGTACATATACCTTAATATGCGGATGTAGTAAATTAATTTTTGATGTAAGGTAAATAGATTCATCGAACTCAGCCTCTCGTTTCCAACAAATAAATAATTGTGTAACCTCTTCTAAGTTCACGTGGATTTGAAAATCACTTAAAAAGCAAGCGAACTCATTTATGATATGTAATCGTGAATTTTGTGGAAATTCGACACCATCATGTTCATCATCAAAAAGATAGACCTCACGTTCTGGTTGCAAAGAGATATGATAAGCAATTCGATGAGTTAAGTTATCCCGACCTACCACAATTGCTTTGCCTTCTTTTCCTTTAACCCACTTACGAATACCATCCATCGCCCATTTTGATGTTGAGAACGAGAATGCATTTAACGGGGCTTGTTTGAGATATTCTTGTACATGATCTTCAAATGCCCTAACATAAATTGGGCAATCCGGATTAAGGTTGCGAATTTTTTCTGTACAAATTATTACAATTCTAACATCGTCTATGGTGATAAAAATTTCTTTAGCGCGTTTAATATTCCCAAATAAGAGGCTTGATGTTTCAGTGGGGTCCCCAACTACTACCGGAGAGTTTGTATTGATTAAATCTTCTACTAATTCTCGATCGTCCTCTAAAAGGCAGAAGGGTTCTTTTTTTTCGATGCAATACTCAATAATTCTCTCAGATAGATGGTGATACCCTATAACTACAGTATGATTCCTTTGGTGTTGAGCGAGTATTCTACTGGTAATAACCGGATTATACTTCTGTAATAATTCCCCCATAATAAAGCCGAAAAAAATAACTTCCAACAGTATAGGCCAAACTAAGGCATATAAATTAGCAAAATCTCCAGCGCCCGCCGGAGAACGAATAGTTAGGGAATATAGGGCTATTTCACTAAAACTATCCAAGGGTTCACTAATCAGAAAAAATAAAAAACCACCAAACCAAAATAAGAAGAAGAATATAAATTGCAACTTGTATTGTTTAAGTTTAAGATGGATTTCAATGAAAATGTTTATTAGGCTCATAAAGTATCATAAAACATCCGAATATAAAAAAGATTTGATCCTTTTAGGTTATTTCTAATAGTATAATTGTGGTTAATTCAATATAAAAGATCAAAATCGTTTTGATGATTATTTTAAAATTTTTAAAACTCTAGGAAAAGTACTTTTTCCCCATTTAATACCCCATTCTTCCAAAGCCTCGAAGCATTTGGCCAAATCCTCACCACTCTTAGTTAATGAATATTCTACTCTTGGGGGAATCTCATTATATTGCTGCTTCTTTATTATCTTCAACTCAACCAATTCTTTTAATCGTTGAGATAGGGATCTTGGACTAATTTGTCCAATACTCTTTAATAATTCATTAAATCGAAGTGTTTCTCCTTCAAGTAGATAACGTAATATTAATAAAGCCCATTTTTTACTGAGAAAAGTTATTACATCCTCCACATAACATTGGGAATTATCGATTTTTTCCATTTTTTCATCACTATACAAAGATATACTTTATTACTATACTAAGGGATACTGACTGATTTATATACTTTTATTACTTACTATATATTATATACCATTAAGAATATAAAAAGGTTATTATTGAGGTGAAAAATTTGGAAATGGAAAAAACAACAGAAATTGAAAATATGGAAGAGAATATTAGTAAAAAGAGTGATAATTGGTTAATTGAAATAACTCAGTATACAGATCCTTATTGTACATGGTGTTGGGGATCCGAACCGATTATGAGGAAAATTAAAGCTATCTATGGTGAACAGGTCAAGATTTCATTCGTAATGGGAGGTTTAGTTGAAAATTTTGATACATTTTACGACTCACACAATAACATAGGTGGGCCTAAAAAGTTCGAACAAGGTGCTGCTCATTGGGCGGAAGCATCTGGAAGACATGGTCAACCCGTAGATAATCAACTCATTTTTGATCTAAAGGGAGATTTCCACTCAACTTATCCTGCAAGCATTGCCTATAAAGCAGCTCAAATGCAGAATGAGGTCCTAGCTGATAAGTATCTTAGGAGATTGAGAGAAGCTACATCAGCAGAAAAAAGATTCATTCATAAGATCGACGTCCAACTGGAATTGGCAGAAAATATTGGCTTAGATAAGGAAAAATTTATTAATGATATTGAAAGTGGGGAAGCCGAAAAAAAATTTCTTGAGGATATAAAACTCAGTAGGAGTTTCGGAATCCATGGATTCCCAACGTTTTATGTAAAAAATCGGGATGGAAAAGGAATGTTCCTACGTGGATGGCAGCAATATCAAAATTTTGAAATTTTATTCAAAAAACTGACTAATGATTCACTAAAAAAAGATACATACCAATTAAAAGAAGTAGACATTCTTAGGTTCATAAAGGAGTTTGATAAGGTCTCTACTCAAGAAGTGGCAACTTTACTGGATATAGAAAGATTCACAACTTATGAATACTTGAACAAGTTGAAAAGCGTTAGATCAATAAAAGCAGGGAATGATTATTTCTGGGAAATGAGTAAATAGCACACAATTTAGTTTTCTTAGAATTGGTATTTTTTATTTCTAAAACCATATATTTGAGAACATAGCTACTCAATATAATTTCTATGAGAAGGCTCCTATTAATTTTCTCACGAAGAGATAGAATAGGGTATATCTAGCAAGGATTTAAATATCAAAAGAATTATGGTTTGTTTATCTAGTATATAGGAAATTCAAACCAAAGTGGAAAAAATGTTTAAAAAGTTTTTAGATAATGTTTCAAATACCCTGGGAATCGCTAACAATAAAATCAGTGAAATTATCAGGGAAACTAATCGTTATATAAACGCTGAAGAAAATACCTCTAAATCAGTCAAAGAAACTTTTAATGCACTTAAAAGTTATGCCGAATCTGAAACTCCTTCTCTGGGAAAAGCAATTAATTCATTGGCAAATACTTTTGAAATTATCGAAAAAGAAAGATTAGATAAAGTTAATAAACTTCGAGTTGAATTTATCTCACCCTTAGATGAACTGGTGATCAACTTACGAAAACTTCAAACGGAGCAAGGAGAAGCAAAAAAAGCGGTAAAATTAGAAGAGAAAGCAGAAAAACAACTTAATAAAGTAAAAAATAAACAAGTGGAAAAGCTAAAACCAAATGAGTTAGAAAACGCAGAAAGTAAATTGAAAGCAGCCCTCGAAATATCCAAGAAGGAAAAAAATGATGTGAAAATGGCGACCGAAGAATTCAATAAAGCTAAACTAGAAACGATGCAAAATATTCTCAATACAATTGTTGATGTAGAATCTTCTTATCATCAGAAAGTACTTGACTCTATTACAAGTGTAAAAGACAAAGCTGAGGCTATTAATATCGAAGAAGAATCAAAAATTAAATAAGATTCTTTCCTAAATTAAAGATTATTTTTTCTTTTTTTTTAATTGGAAAATGGTCATGAAGCGTGCGTTTAGAAGAATTTTAGAAAGTTAGTGACATGTTAAGAAGGCTGAAATGATCACTTTTACGAATTTGCTTTCTTTTCTTTTTTTTCCTTTACTGGACAGTAAAAGTAACCTCGAGATCCTGTCCCTAGGCAAGCATTACAACTATTACATAACGCAGGTGAGTGATCGCCATTTTTCCATCGATTTGGAAGATTTGGTTCATATATCAGTGGTCTACAAAGAGATACAAAATCAGTAAATTTCTCCTGTAAGAATTCTTCAGCTCTTAAAGGATTCCGGATACCTCCCATAAGTATCATTTTACAATTGTCCATTAACAGTTTTAATTCCCTCACATAAGGAAGAAAGAAATTCTCCTCATCCGGAGATTTTATCATCGCTGAAGGATAGGTTTTATTATTACTATATTTCAAACTTGTTCGTCCAGAAGTAGGTTCAACGGAATCGAACCCCATATTAACTATTTCTTTTGTTACTTGTTTTCCTTCGCTAAATTGAAGTCCCTTCTCTTTCCCAAGAAAATCCATGGTGTTTAATTTTATGAGAATAGGGAAAGTTTTTCCAAGAGCATCTTTAAGCCCTTTAAGGATTTCTTTAATGATTCTAATTCTATTGTCGATACTTCCACCGTAGTTATCTGTGCGCTGATTAGTAAAAGGTGAGATAAAATCGCTTAACAAATATCCATGACCTCCGTGGAGTTGAATCATGTCATAACCACACTCGAACAAACCAATCCCAGCGGAGATAAAGCTCTTGATTATCTCTTCAATCTCTTTTATGGTCAACTTTCGAACCGTTCTTTTAGTAATTGGATTAATCATCTGTGAAGGTCCTATAGGTTCATGAACAGGATTGTATACTTGACTGCCTGTGTGTGCTATCTGAGCACAAAATTTAACCTCTGAATGCTCATGAACGGCACCAACTAATCTTTTTTGTCCAGCACTATAAGATTTATCAAAAAAACATGCCATTCTATGTGTAGCCGACCCAGTTGGATGCACAGCAATATAGCCAGAAATAATTAAACCTATCCCCCCACCTGCTAATATATCATAAATTTTAACTAAATCATCCGTGACATATCCTTTTTCTGTAGCTCCTGCCATATACGTTGCCGTCCGAACAATTCTATTGCTTATTTTAACGTTACCTATATACTCCGGACTAAAAAGATTCTTTAAGCCTATTTTTATCACCAAATTATTTTTTTTTAATGATTTTTACAAATTTCCGAACTTAGAAAATTAGAGATTTAAAATTAATAAAACTTATGATATTTTATTCCGAAAGACGCTCTTGGAGCATTTTTCCCACTTGAATAATTTGTTTTTGAACTTTATCTTGGTCTTCAACACGAATGCAAAGGTCGCTTGAAGCTTTAGTACCTTTACCAAATAATAACGGAACTCCACTCATTTTACACTCGCTTCCTCTTCCACAAGTTAAACATGGGACATTTCCTCTAATCAGTATAGTCTCGATAACCTCCATGTTTTCCATTCTCATCTCATGTGCAATTGTATCACTCACTATTTTGGCAATCGGGGGTATAACACCAGTCACCACTATGACAACCTGCATACCTTCATTGAGATTTCTTTGGTGTCGCATTGACCATAAACGTTCCAAAAAAGCTTTTGTGCTGGCATCAAGCGACCTATAAGGACAATATGCACCAATCACAAGAGCACTTGCTTCAAGAACTTTACTGGCAAGAACAGGAAAATCATCCTCTTGTTTACAAATGTTATCCTCTACACAGCATTTACATGCTCGACATGGTCTGACAGTGATATCACTCAGTTTCACAAATTCAGATTCAAGTTCACTAGCTTTAAGAACGGCTTTAACAGCTCGATCTGTATTACTATCTTGCACAGGGCTGCCTGATACTCCTAAGATTTTTAGACTCATTTAGATTAAGAAAGTTGTTATTCTAATAAAATTTTTGATCGTACATTATTAGATTAGACGAAAATAGTAAATCCTAAATAGTTTTACATAAATAATTACTGTTAAATTTTTCCTAAAAATACACCTAAATTTCGTGGAAAAACCTCTAGGTAATAATCTAAATTACACTTTTCAAGTTTTTTCTTTAATTCTTCGGGTAAATGATCGAGCTTTTTCCTATTTAAAAGCAATTTAGTCTCTTCTTCCGTAAACTCTGGCCCCAGTTCAGTCCAATCTTTAACTTTTTTATTAGCAGGGCATATTTTTTGACAATGTAGGCAACCGACTAAACAATTATGCCATGTAAGGTCTATCCACTCTGGAAAGGGAATATCTCTTGGTTGCTCATTATGAAAAGTTAGGCATCTACCAGCACGAAGAAGAAATCGATCTGTAGGAATTGCACCTGTAGGACATTTACGAATACAAGCAGAACATTCTTTGCATAGATCCATCATCCGAAGATCTTGCCAATTGTCTTGTTCAACTGGAAAGTCCGAATAAAATGTTGCTAAACGGTGGAAACTTCCCATTCCTGAAACGTAGGTAATATTGTTTCTCCCGTATTCTGCTAATCCACATCGCACGGCTAGGGTTTTTTGAGGTAACTGGGCGTAAGCTATATTATATCCTTCAGGACTTAATATATCAGATAAGAAATCTTTCATCTGATTAAAAAGATCTAGCTCGTATAAATATGTTGGAGGAATAAGGAAGGAAAACTCCTTTTGATTCAAGTGAAATATAGCTTTAAACTGTGGTACTGGGATCGCAAGAATAAATAGCGAATTAATCTGGGGGAAATCCACATTCGGCTCAAACTCAAAATATGCTTTATAATCTTTGTATAATTGCGGATAAATAAGATTCTGTTCATGGCGCTTTCTTATGTCATTCCTCAAGTCGGGAATGTGTTTAGCATGTACAATTTTACCCTCAATACCATGAAGTTTTAACCCATTACGAAATTTCTGTATTATTCTATTAATATTGGTCATAGATTATTGTTTTAATTTAAGTAGCTTTATAGGTTTTTAGGTCTGAACCTTAAATAATGCCATGTTCCAAAAGAAATAAAGTAAAAGAAGAAAAAATTTAGGGAATTGTAATTAACCTAAAGGTCGTGATAATATGTAAAGTTTGGATTTGATTCCAGATCAAAACAAAAGAGAAATATTAAAGATTGAAGTTTAAAAGATGTGTATCTCTTTCTTATCTATCAGCTAAATAAGGAATTTAAATAATCTGACTATTGTGTCTTAATTTTGTCTCAATCAAAATCTGAATCAACAGACAAAAAATCATCAGAACCAATTAAAACGACTCCAGATTTTAATGCTATGATTCGGATTACGTTTTGGAACGGATTGGGTTTCATATTCTTCATGTTTATAAAATCTTATGTTGTAATTTATTTCTTTGGAGGTACAGGAGTTGATGTGGGAATTATTATGTCTTTGCAGCCTTTAGCAAGACTCTTTTCAATGCCATTAATTGCGTATCTAACAGATCATACATCAAAAAAGAAATTAGTTCTAATTGGTTCAATGGGTAGAACTTTAGCTTATTCTCTATACTGGATTTCACTAGTTTTACCAAATTTAGTTTTATTTGGAGCAGGTACGTTCGTTCAAGGTTTGCTCGTGGGATTTTTCTGGCCTCCATTTTTTTCATTAATTTCCGAAAAATCTTTCAAAGGTAATAGGACTGAGGCATTAGCAACAGGAAGGGGAAAGATGATTGGGTACGGATTCTTAATGGGGGCTTTTATCAGTATTCCCATCTTTGCATCTGTTAGTATTTTTATGCCTAATAATATTTCATTAATGTATAGTCCTCTTTTGATATTCGCGACAATTAATACAGTAGCAGGGTACCGTTTTTATAAGAGAGTAGATGAAGATCTAACTTACGAGAGGTTTATCGCTTCATTAAATGGTTCTAGCTCAAATTTAAACAATAGAAGTGGACTTGCAAATGCTATTAATGCAAATGAAAAGAATGAAATTATGGAATCACAGCTAACTGACGGGAAAAAGGATCAAACAGCATTTTTTATTGGTTTCTTTATTCTTCTTCTGGGAATTTTAGCCACGTCTATGACTGGAACAATATATTCACCATTTATCTCAGCGTATTTGATAGAATCTCTCTTACCCGATTTCTCAGTGAGAATTGTTCCAATAATTGTAATGATTGTTTATTTTCCTGCTCAGGTACTTTCTCAGTTGGTGGCATCAAGATTGGGAAAATTATTTGATCATATTTCTCCACTTAAAAGCGTTCTAATAATTGGTATTTTCAAAGCGTTAATGATTTGGTTGTTGATTAGTGCTTTTTCCTCAATTGATTTCGCAATCATTCTAATTTTTTTATATATAGCATTAGAATCAAACGTGTACCTCATACAAGCAATCATGAGTCGAATTTCCATAAAACATAGGGGTAAAATATTTGGTTTAAATATGTGGTTTGATCGATTAGGAAGAGTAATCGGTCCATTAATAGGAGGAGTTTTATGGGATACTTTAGATTATAACCTCCCCTTTATAATTTCGATATACACCGGATTGTGTTTAATCCCGATTTTTTTGATTGCAATTCGCAAATTAAGTCCTCATATGGTAGAACAGGTAGAAATAGATAGAATTGGGATTATTAGTAGTAATAAATGAAATCGAACTTTGGTTTTAATGTAAATGAATATAAATCAATTCAAATGTAATTATTTCTTAATATCCCCTAAGATTAATTCCATTCTTTTCTTTACAAATCCTTGTATAAACACATGAGAGTCTGTAGGAATATAGAATTTTTCACCGTTTAAGGCTTGGAATAATTCCTCAGCTACGATATTTGGAGATATACCATTTGCAATTACTTGTTTGTAAAGATTCATTGTTTGTTCTAATTCCGGATTAGTGGTATTAACATCATCTAATTCTTTAGGACGATTTCGTTCACTCTCAGTAATTTTTGTTGATATAAAGCATGGACAAAGAGCTAACACTTTTATTCTAGATTTTAATTGCGTTAAATCAGATTGTAAAGCCTCGGATAATGCTACGACAGCGTGTTTTGATATACTATAGATACTTGCCCCTGGTTGAGGAGGGATTAATCCTGCAACAGAACACGTATTAATTATAAAACACTCAAAATTTTGTTCAAGCATTATTGGGGTAAAAACATGAATTCCATGAATTACTCCGTAGAGATTTACTCCTAAAATCCATTGCCATTCAGTAAGAGGACTTTCCCATATTGTTGTTGAGGATTTTCCCGCAAAACCAACACCTGCATTATTAACCAAAATATGCACAGCACCATAATTATCAAGTGTTTTTTGGGCTAATATTTTGATATCATCAATTTTTGAAACATCTGCAGGTACTTCCAATACATCAAATCCCATTTTTTTTAATTCTTCTCCTGTCTGGGATAATGTTTCTTTTTCAATATCAGATATCACAACTTTCATGCCCTCTTGAGCAAATTTCTCAGCAACAGCGCGTCCAATTCCATTGGCTGCACCAGTGATTACCGCAATTTTATCTTTAAATTCATTCATAATATCTTTACGATAATATTAATACAATCTGTTATAATATTCAAGAAATCATTAAAGAAAAATCTGGGTACTAATTAAAAATGGGGATAAAAGATAGACTTCAAATTTTGTTAAATTAACTTTTTAAATAACCTTCAAATGACTAAAATATTTGGTAACGTAGATGTTAATCCAAAAAAGACAGCGCTAAATAACAAAATTATTTGCCCTAATGATATTATTTTACCAGCTTTATTGCTTTTTCGATCTAATTCAGAAAGGTGTTGGTAAATTTCGATTAAATTTTTGTTACCAATCATAATTCGATGAGCCTTTTCTTCAACTCTATAAAAGCCACTTGAGGCGAATATGAATAGGTAAAACGCGACGATTAATAATAATGCTATACCATTAGATTGGTAAACAGCTAAATTATTTGAGATTGAAATCATAAAGATCAAGGAACTAAGAGAAAAACCAGTGTAAAGACCACGTAGTGTTTTACGGGAGGCTGATGTTCCTGAAAGATAATTGAATAATTGTTCAACCACTTCCTTTTTATCTTATTTTTGAGTTTTATTATTATCTGTATGAGACATTTACCTACCAAATGCCAGCGTGAAAGCACTCTTCTTTTTTTGTTATAATAACTAAATTTTAGGTTATGAAAGTTTTTTATTATTATATCTTTATTTGTGTTTTACAATAGATTTGTTATTCAAGTCCTTATTAATAAGTAAAAAACCAGAAAATTATTAAGAATGAGAAGACAACTGTAATTGAATTTATTATAAAATATATGAAAATTTGATTTAAAATGAAAGTAGACGATATCAAGAGTATTATTTATGAGAAAGAAGATAATGGGATTTGTACCGCTATGATTAGTAGACCAGATAAACGTAACGCTGTTTCTGCTTTCTCGTTCTTAGAAATTCGAACAATTTTAGATGATATGGAAAAAGATAAAAGTGCCAAGGTATTGATAATTACAGGAGACCCACGCGGTCGAGCGTTCTCTTCGGGGGCTTTTTTTGATTCTGAAACGTTAAAAAATGCTAGTGAAGATCTAAGATCCGAGATTGACATGAGTGATCTTGCTCAAAAAGAAACAACATTAAGCTTATTCAAATTTAGCAAACCTATAATTGCCGCCATCAATGGATTAGCTATCGGAGGTGCTTATACAATGCTTTTAGTTGGAGCAGATTTAATATACATGGCAGAAGATGCTTGGTTGGGATTATATTTCAGCCAACGAGCAATCATTCCTGAGTTTTCCTCCTCATTTCTTCTCCCACTCTTGGTTGGTTTTCAGAAAGCAAAAGAGATCTGTTATTTTGGGGATAAAATATCTGCTCAAGAAGCCGAAAAACTTGGATTGGTGAATAAAGTTCTCCCTAATGATGAGTTAATTCCATTCGTAAGGCAACAGGCCCTTCGATTAATTCCACCAAAAGGTCCAACCTCGGCAATACATTCAATGAAACAAACTATGCATTCTTATTTCATAGATATCCTTAGTTCTACTTTAGATTTAGAAAATAAAGGTATGCGCAAAGCATTTGCCTCGAATAACTTTAGAGAGTCAATTAAATCCCTCCAAGAAAAAAGAGAACCTATTTTTAAAGATGAGTAATTCCCATAAAACGATTTAAGTAATCTTAATTGTAATTTTATTAGTATTTTTCCTTCCTTTTTAATCTAAGATACAGTATAAAAAAGATAAGAAAAAGAATTAATTTTTACTTAACTATTAAAACATTACAACTCACATTATTTAGTATATATTCGGGTACCGTCCCCAAAAATGTCCGTCTAAATTTGGAATGTTCACCAGCACATCCTAACAACACTAAATCAAACCCTTCCTTTTCTACTTGCTTCTCGATATAATATTGAGGGCCGATATCATATTTCAATAGTGTTTCAACAGGTACATTAACTTTTTCAAAAATATTCTTTACTTCGTCTAAAAGCTCTTGACCCTCTTTTTCTCGATTTTCGCGTAATTCGTAAATAATTTTTGCGCCAGGATAGATATCTTGAGTCATGACTGGTGAAAAATCGGAAAATTTATGGATCACTGAATGAAATACAACAACTTCACTATTGTCTCTTTTATGTAACTCTATAGCTTTGTTAATTGCTTTCATAGCATGATCTGACCTATCAACACCTACTAATATTTTTTTATACATCAAAATCAACTCACATAAAATTAGTTTGTTTAAATTCAAGTAAATAAGAAAAGATATGAAGTTTAAATCTACTCATTTTGAATTATTAAATTGGCCACCAGTTCGCCAATAAATTGTAATTCCTTTAATATCTTTTACAATATTTTAAAATATATCTTATTAAAACGTTTATTTCGAAAAATTCATTAACTAAAAAAAAGAATAAAAAAATTTAATCTGTTTTTGGTTTATATTAGCGCTGTCCAACCTAAGTTCAGAATTGATACATTTAAATTTACGAGTATTCCGGCATATAATGTTGAAAAAGAAATTTTGAATTCTAACGTAGCATCGGTAGTTATTAATCCCACAACATAAGTAGGGTCGATATTAACTGTAACATTATTATTTGGCGTTGCTGTAAAAGCGTGGAATGTGCCAAAACTATTACTTAAAGATTCAGCAATTTTAGTATCTTCTGGTAGCGCGCTAGTGTTTGCAGAAGTAATTGTATAGAAGCGTACATCAATAGAAACATCATAAATTGCATATAGTCCATTATTGGTCACATTAAAGCCCATCGTAATACCGATAGTATCATCGCTTGGATCGAGAGGAGTTCCTCCGTCATCATGAACTGGAGCAAATCCTGGATTGATTTTAAAGCCAAGTTGCGTTCCGCTATAAATTAATGACCCAAAGTATCCTGCAATGACTAAACTCAATATAGTTCCAAACGCTTTAAAGAGTTTACTGAGTTTAAATTTTCTTTTCACATTCACGCTGTATTCCTTTTGTTTGCTGATTTCTATAGCTTCAACTAGATACTGTAACGCTCTTATTCCCGATGACGCTAGTAGAGTCCAAGCAATTAATTGTAAACCTAAACGAGCTGAAATAGGTCCGAGAGCGATAGCATAAGTACCATAAGATACACCAGGAGTAAAGCCTCCAAACATATAAAACAGGTAAATCCCAGAGTAGAGCGTAGCACCAAAAGCTATTAACCTATTTGCAGATGTATCCGGTGGAAACAAGTGTCTAAGCATCGAGATAGCCACACCAATAATTCCAAAAATTATAATAAAGAGTTTAAACTCTTGGCTAAACGTCATAATGTTAAGTGCACCGAGAACCTCAAACAAGATTATGGGTACAGCAATGTAAAAAACCGCACTCATTACCCCGTACAATATCATTTTTCCAATTTGTACTTTCATAAAACAATAACCTATTTATGGATGAATTTAACAGATTAATGGTGATTTTCATTTAAAACTCTTTTGATTAAAATCCAGAAATACTCAAGATAGAAGTTTAAAAATGTGTTTCTCTAATGCATCTATCGAATAATTATAAAATTCTTTAATAGTTAGATAAAACTTATAATTGTAATCATGCCAGAACTTCCAGAAGTAGAAACCTTCAAGCGATATTTAGATAAAACATCCTTAAAACAGTTGATAAGGAAAATAATAGTTACTGATAATAGGATTTTGAAAATTGATAAGTCTTATCTTAAAAAGTCATTAGAAGGTAAAACTTTTGAATCCTCAACTCGACATGGTAAGTATCTGTTTGTATATCTTAACCCGAAATATCTTGTAATGCATTTTGGAATGACCGGAGATTTAGAATATTTTAATAAAAAAGATAATAACCCAAAATTCAGCAAGGTTATATTTCAATTTAATAACGATTTTAATTTAGCCTATATCTCTACTAGAATGTTTGGAAAGGTTGATATTGCTGACACAATTGAGAAGTTTATTAAAAACAAGAAATTAGGACTAGATGCATATAAAATGAGCTTTGAAGAATTTAAAGAAGCAGTACATAAAAGAACTGCTATTATTAAAAATGCTTTTTTAAATCAAAGTTTTATTGCTGGTGTGGGAAATATTTATTCTGACGAAATTTTATTCAGTTCAAAAATACATCCTAAGGCTAAAATTAACTCACTTGGCGAAAGCAAAATAAAAGAACTATTCAAAAATATAAAAGATATTTTGAAAGTGGGGATTGAGAAACAAGGTGATTTCAGTTCATATCCTGACAATTTTTTAATTCCTAATCGCAAGAAAGAAGGACGGTGCCCAATTTGTGATACCGAGATTACACGCTTCGAGCTTGCAGGAAGACACGGCTTTTTTTGTAGTAATTGCCAAAAAGATGAGACATAAATCTAGGAGAAAAGGATTTCGTAAAAGTCATGTAAAAAAAAGTATAGAAGACATATCCTAGATTATGTACAAGCTATTATTTGCTCTACATCAAGCCATTGATCACTACTATTGCAATTTAAAATAAGATTTTTTTTTGTATATTTTCATAGGGGAGATTTATATACAATATAGGATATTGTATACATAGAGATGAAGACTTTATCAGTTCGAATTGATGAAAAGGAAGATGAAGAACTCGATTCCATTGCAAAAAAGATGAAAACAGATAAATCCAGCGTTGCTCGCAGAGCCATTGAACTAGGAATTAAAGAGTTAAAAAAGAAAGAGGCATTAGAAAAGGTTCGACTGCGGGATTGGACTGTTTGGAAAGCTGCCGAATATTGCGGTGAATCGTATCGTTTTTTTCTAAATCTATTACGTGAAGAAAACGTACCTTTTCCACTTTCCGCTAAGGAGATAGAGCGTGAAATCGATGAAAGTAGCGGTAAGTAATTCTGGACCTTTAATCCATTTAACCTTAGCTGGATTACTTGATCTTGTTTTCAAACTTTATGATATAATCCTTATTCCACAATCTGTTTATGATGAGATAGTGGTAAAAGGTAAGGAAGAGGGACATTCTGATGCTATTATTCTTGAACAAGCTATTATTAATGAAAAAATCAAAGTGGAAAAAGTAGAAAAAGAGAACCGAAATATAACATCGTCAAAATTACATCAAGGAGAAATTAATGCGATATTACTTACGCTTCAGTCAGAGGTCGACGTTATCTTACTAGATGATGAAGAAGCGAGAATGTTCGCCAGAAAATTGGATATCAAAGTTAAAGGAACTTTAGGAATTCTTGTTGATTTACTTGAGCAAAACTTCTTAGATTTAGAGGAAGCACACCAATGTTTAAAAAAACTTAACTCAATTATGTACTTATCATCAGATGTTTATAGTCTTGTAGAAGAAAAGCTTAAAAAACTTTCCCAATCATAAAAAAAATAGTAACATACCTTTAAAGTTAATTCAAAATGATGTTTTGTTATTCTTAACCCAAAAATTATCTTAGTTTCTCATTAATAATTTAAAATATCATCGAGGGGAGGTTTTATATTACAAGGGATAGACTTTTTAGAGCTAGAGTTAAAAAATGAAAGTCATTAAGGAGCAAAAAGAATTCCGCATTTCAATAAAAGATGTTATTTTTGCTTCATCCGAACGAAGATTTTCTACCTCAGTGATTCCCTTACGTCTTCGAGCCTCAAAAGGAACTGAAACTCACCAAAAGTTCCAAGCGGAACGAAAAAAAACTCAACAATCCTTCCAACGCGAGGTCCTGGTAAAACTTCAAACAAATATTCAAGAGTGGGAATTCTTCATCTCGGGACGTGCTGATATTGTCTATGAAAAGGAAGGAGTCTTGATTATTGAAGAAATAAAGTCAGTCTCAAACCTTGAAGATTTTTCTTTAGAATCGAATATTGCAGAAGAATATCGTTTACAGTTATTATTGTATGGGCATTATTTTCTCACTTTGGGCAAATCTATTCAGTGTCATCTTGTATTAATTGATATTTACACCGATAAAACAAAGATTATCAATGTTCCCACTCAAGATCTTTCAGAATACATTCAAAACCAATGTGAAACTATCTTTAAATCTTGGGAGATGGCACAAAAATTAAAAAAAGAGCAAAGAAAACGTGCTAAAACACTCATCTTTCCCTTTGAGGAATATCGCCCAAATCAAGAAGATATCATCCAACAAACTAATCAATGTCTTCAACAACGGGGTAGATTAATGTTACTAGCCCCCTCAGGTTTAGGAAAGACAATTGGGACACTATTTCCCGCGTTAAAGTTTACTTTAAAGAAAAATAAGCGTGTATTCGTTATTACTTCAAAAACTACTCAGCAACATATCTATCGGGAGACGTTACGATTGTTTACTAAGAAGAAAGCTAAGTTCAATTCGATTATTCTCACTGCCAAAGAAAAAATGTGCATTAATAGTGTCTTTGTCTGTGAGAAATCGTTATGTTCCTATATTGAAAATTATGGGAAGATCTCCTTAGTCAAGATTGTCTCTGAAATGCTCACTAAACAAGTCATTGATGCTAGGTATATCAGAAAAATAGCAAAAAATCATAACATCTGCCCTTTTGAAATTTCTCTGGATTGCGCAATCTATTGTGATGTAATCGTCGGTGACTACAATTATGTATTCCATCCCTACATCAAGTTGAAGAGGTTTTTTGACCAACCTTATGAGGATATCATATTAATTGTCGATGAAGCCCATAATCTACCTGCCCGAGCGATGACTTATTATTCTCCAGAAATAACATTACAGTCTCTCACTAATGTTATCGATCATTTGCAATCACTAGCAATACCAAAATCTATTGAGAAGAAAGGTATTGCCATCTATAAACAGGTTACCAGTTATATTACAGATTTAATCAACCAATTTCCCGATGTGGTAACAAAGAAACCAGTTTTAGAGAAATTTGATAAAAAATTTTTCCGAAAAATACTGAAGGATTATGATCAATTTATTTTAGAATATATTCAAGCCATTAATTACCAACGAAAGATCCAACCAGGAGGGAAGGATAAACTCATAGAATTTGCTTTAAATTTGCGTCAATTCTCAACAATCTTGAAGGAAAGTGATTCTCCCGAGTATAGCGAATTGTTGTATATTAAGGAAGGAAAAATCAAAATATTATGCAAATCAGCAGCATTAAAACTCGAAAAACAAATTGCAGGTTTTCATTCAGTCATCATGCAATCAGCAACTTTATTTCCACTGGATTATTTCCAAAAAATGTTAGGTTATCCACCCTCAGCTCAGAAAATACAATATAATTCTCCCTTTTCCCAACAAAATCGTCTTTATCTACTCATACCTAATCTTTCCACTAAATATGAAAACCGTATGGAGTCATATGATGAAATAGCCTCTACAATTTGTAAAGCTGTAAATGTTAAAAATGGAAATTATTTGGCTTTTTTTCCTTCATTTGGATATCTTAAAGCTGTTCAGCGCGAGATTGAAACTTATTCACTGTCAGTTGAACTCCTAGTGCAAGAGCGTAAAATGAGCGAGCATAAACGCAAAAATCTATTAAAAAAACTCAAGGATCCTAATAAAAAATATCTTTTATTGGCTGTTCATGGAGGAATCTTCAGCGAGGGTGTGGATTACACGGGAGATATGGCAATTGGAGCCTTCATTATTGGACCTGGATTACCAGCCTATTCAATGGAACAAGATTTGATGCGAAAATACTTTGAATTCAAGTGGAAAAGAGGTTTCGAATATGCCTATCGGAATCCCGGGATGTTGAAAGTGATTCAGGCCGGGGGGCGGATTTTCCGGACATCAACTGATCGTGGATTTGTGATGTTAATTGGGCACCGATTTAGTACTCCTTATTATCAAAACCTTCTTCCGACCGATTGGAGAATTGAACAGCCTCCAGATCTAATCAAACGCATTCGAACCTTCTGGACAACTCAAATAAAATATGATGATCAGCCAGAAAAACCTGAAAAGGTATTAAAAAAATATCCTAAACCGGTGGATCTGTTTGATTTTATGGAAAAACTTTAATCTACCTATTTTTGATTTTGTCCACATAATTTCTTTTCATCTCCTCGTCTATTATTTTAATTTCCTTAAAAAATCTTTTCTCAGTACATAGCGAAAAGTGCACTCCTTTAATTTGGGGTATTTATTGAGCAAAAAAAGAAAATAAAGATAATAGTAAAGCTATGAATTGATAACAAAAAGATATAAATGCTAGCATTGCTATATTTAATTAAATGAAAAAATATGTTTTTGATGCTTGTTCACTAATATATTTAACTAAAATTAATATAAAGGAAATGCTCCCTAAATTAGGAGATCTAATCATAAGTTCAACGGTTAAGAATGAATTAATAGAAGATATTGAGAGGTTTAAAGACGCAAAAGCATTGAAAAAAAATATTGCGAAGAAAATTATTAAAGAAACCGATTATAGAATACAGGATCTTTTTTCGACTAAAAATTTAGGAAAAGGAGAAAAAAGCACTATAGAAATTTGCCTTAAAAATGAATGGATACTTGTAACCGATGATCACCAAGCATTGAATCTAGCTATAAGTGTAGGTTTGCAACCTAAAACTTCTGAAATAATTTTATTAGATCTTCTTAAAAGATCAATAATAGATTATGAAAAATTTAATACCTTATTCGGAGAACTTGCTGTTATTAAAGTATTAAAACCAGAGATTATCATATTTTTTAATAAAAAAGCAGAAGAAATTAATAAAACAAAAAATAATAAATCTATGGAGGAAAATAAATGACCAAACAAATGAATTTAAGACTAGATGAAAATTTAATTAAGGAATTTGAAGAGCTCGCAGAACAAGAAAATCTGGATAGGTCTGCATTAGTAAGGAAAATTTTAATTGAAGGTTTACATCAAGAACGTTTAAATTTTGCTCTCCAAAAATATTTGAGAAAAGAAATCTCCATTGAACGAGCAGCGGAAATTGCGAGAGTTTCTTTGCACGACCTTATTCTCAAAATGTCTCAACTGGGTATCCCATCTAATTTAATTATGGAAGATTTCAAGAGAATTTTATAAGATCATTTTATAAAACGATAAGAAAATTAAACAGCCCCCAGATCTCATCAAGAGCATTCAAATCTTTTAGATAACTCAAACAATATATGTCAAAATGAATGATTAAATAGATCCTGTGAATACGAGAATCCGAATAATAATCGTGTCTTCTTTGATGGTACTTTTCTCTTAACCTAAAATTAAAGTATAAACCATTGTATATCCCAAAATAATTAAGAAGTGAAACAGAGCGAAACGTGAACCATTTTTAAGTAACCGCTTGTACCCCAAATTCTCCACATTATATTTTTTTGCCAATGACAGAGTAAGAAGGTCACAGGCAGAACCTTGTGGTAAAAAATTACCTGCCATATTAACACCGCCTATGAAAGCAATGATGATCGGGTTAGGAAGGAAACTCCCGTTTACGATAATTGTCGAAATGATCGGAAGAAGGAGGAGAGTAACGGGTGTGCCAGCAAGAAATGCGGACAAAAGAGTTGAAATGAATAATGTTATCAAAACAGCGAGATAAATGTTATTATTTATAAAGTTCACCAATCCTGTGGAAATTAACTCTGAAAAGCCAAATCCTGATAAAGAATTTGTAAGAATGAACAAAACCGCAAATGTTATGAGGAGCTTCCATTCGATATCTTTCTTAATTTCAGAAAAATTCGTTTTCTTAGAGTGAATAAGAAGAAGAATAGCTGCGGATACAATTGCGACAAGAGCAGGGCTGAATCCTAAGATCATGAATATAAAAGTGGCTAGAACAATGACAACTGTCATGAAAAAGTATGTTCTATCTCTGATAACAATAGCTGGGTCGAGTGTTGATAGTAAGATCTTCTTGTTCTCCTCAGTTGGAGTTTCTTCTTTTTTCAAAATAAACCGATCCATAAGAAAAATGGTGGAAATTAACGTGATTAAGTATAAAATACCCATATTGGCGAGATACTCAGCAAAACCCCACCCAAATTCTGCCCCAATTATCAAATTCTTTAAACTCGAGACAGGCGTAAGTATTGCCCCTATGTTTATAGTAATTGTCATACCCATCATGTAGGTACCAGCACGAATCTTTAAAACCCGGCATGTTCTATAGATCAACGGAACTATTATTAACGAAAGGGTTAGATCCTCAATAAATGCAACCAATATACCTGTAAACAAGCATATCATATAGAAAAATAACCGGTTATTCCCTTTCGTCATATGAATCAATTTGATCGCGATATAATCTAAAACACCGTTAGATGATGCAAAATGGATGATAATTTGCATCGCAAAAATAAAAATTAAGGTGCTAAAGTTGATAAAACCAGGAATTTTTTCCTGTTCAATACCAAATATGGGTATTAAGACTACTGCAATTGCCCCTATGATTAATGCAACAGGGAAATAATCGATCTTATTTTGTGAAAAAAATATCATCAAGATAGTAAATAAAACCAAGATCAATACTATTGCGGGTAGGATGATATCCATTCTACTAAGAGAAATGGTGTTTAATTTAAAAAATATCCCTTTGATTATATACTAGCTTTCTTTAAGCTATCGATTAAAAAATGGAAACGTGAGTTCATAATATAGCAATTTATATTCAAAAATTTATCTATGAAGCATAGATGTTATAATTTATCTATATAATTATGACAATGAAACTAGCCAATATCGGTGACTTGAATTCGAAATCTGAAACACACCTGGCTACGAATAAGGGTATTTACATTCAAAAGATCTGCTTCAGTGTGATTTAGATTCATTTTGGATATTTACACAAGATATTACTGAAAATACAATTTCGCAGTTCAATGGTTTTTTGATTGCACCAGGTGGTCCTTACAACAATATAGAAAACTCCTAGATGTAATTGCTCAAGCATTTTCTGAGCTTCTTTTTGAGTTATATTTTCTCCTTTCTCGTAAGCTTTTTTCAATGATAAAGCTACATCATCAATCATAATAGATTAATATGCAAATTTTGTTTAATTATTTAAATTTTATAAAAGAAGTAAATTTTCGTCCTTGAGCTTCAATAATACATTCCTTACCTTGAGGACTTATCTTTAAAATAGCTTTATCAATTATCTCAATTGAAATCCCTTCTTTTGGGGGCACTTTATGAAACCAATCAATAATAGATTTGTAATACCTTTCAACATCATCTCCTTCCAATTCTGGAGTAAAAGTACCCGACTTTAGATCTATCATAATTTCGGTTTCGGGTGTATAATGATAAAATGGATCAATTATATATCCTTATGAATCACCTGATGACTCTCTCAATACCTGATTTACAACAGACTTTAACATATTTAACTTCATTTATTCCCGTGTTAAGATCCTCCAACTAAGCTCAAAATACTTCCAATGAGTAACTTCTACTATATTTCACTTTAAATAGAACAAGATTTATTATTATTTTGATTTTTAGAATATATATAAGTTATTTAGGTAAATTGTTAAGGACTGAGTATTTTTAAAAAAAAAAAAATTAAAGAATTAAAAAAATCGATTTCTCTTTTCAATATTGCTGCTTTAGATATTTAAATAGAACATCTAAGTCTTTCAATTCGTCAATGGGTTTAAAAATAATATCATCTGCTCCTGTCCTTGTCAAAATTTCCTCCTTTTCTTTTTCTGAAAAAATAGCAGATATTAGAATTATTGGAATTAAGTTGTATTGAGGGCTCGATTTTAGCATTTGGCATAATTTGTCACCACTTATTCTGCTAGTCTTTAAGTTAATATCAAGTAATATTACTCTAGGAGTCAAGGTTTTGAGGATGTATAAAGCTTCATCAGCTGTCTCTATTGATTTAATGTCTACACCCTTTGTCTCATAAATAAATGCGAATTATCAATTTTATCAATAAAATAGATATAAGAGATTACCTCTTTCTGTGATATTTAAACCAATTTGGACAATTTTTACGAGTCAAATCCATAGTACTACCAGTAGAAATATTTATTTCCTGAATTACATCTATAATTAACTTTATAAAGTTTAGGGGTAAAGTTTTAACTATGATTAATGAGAAAAAAAGATTAAATGGAGAAATATTCCAGCAAAAGTCAAAAAATATTCGGGGTATAGATAGATCCTCAAATCCAACAGGTAAGCAAACACCAGAATTATATAAAAGATACGAGGAAGATTCGCCAAGAGTCCAGCTTCCGAAACCAGAATTTTCACCAGATACACAGTTTTGGGATATTGTAAGTAAGAGGCATACTTCAAGGGTTTTTAGTATTAAACCGATATCAAAGATGGATTTAAGTTCGCTTTTATTCGGGATGTCTGGTCTTACAAGGAAATTTCCTAATTTTGCTTTTCGGACTGTACCTTCCGCAGGAGCAAAATTTCCTATAGAAATCTACCCTATAATCAATAAGGTTAATGAAGTAGAGAAAGGAATTTATCATTACGATATCAAAAAACACGAACTGGAATTATTGCATGGAGGAGACTTTGGAAAGTCATTTACTGATGCTAGTTATGGCCAGAGAATGGTAGCTAAATCAGCAGTAATTTTAGTCTTGACCGCGATGATTGAACGGACAAGGATTACATATGGGGAGCGCAGCTATCGATATATTTACTTAGATGCTGGTCATATTGGCCAAAATATGTATTTAGCTACCGAGGCTTTAGGGTTAAATGCGTGTGTTATAGGAAGGTATTATGATAATGAAATAAACGAATTATTAGATTTAGATGAAAATGAAGAGTTTACCATATACATGGGTATAGTTGGTAAAAGTAGATGAAAAATGAACAAGTTAAATAGTACAATTTAATTTATCTTCTAATATGGAAGTAATTGCAATGGGAGAGATGCGCGAGTTTCTCAAAAAAAATCTTCCAAAGTTTGAGGATCCTGTTATTTTTATAAGTTCTAAATTTATTCCCGGGTGCCCTAAGTGTAATAGCAGTACAAGTGTATATTATATCACACTCACGGAAAGAACTTTAATTCCGAGTGAAGATAATCTGCAAAAAGCTCAAAAGCATAAGTTTCCCATCGATATTTATGTAAATTATCCTGTCCAAACAGGAAAACCTAAGCAATTCGTTATAGGTACGAAAAGATCAAATGGAAAGCTGGAAATGATGCTCCGTCGGGTAGCAGAATAAAATCTAATGACTAAGAAGATTTTTTTTTTTTTTTTTTTTTAACTGTAATTCATAAATAGATATAAACTCGTTAAACCGAAAAAGCTAAATAAAACTTATATTCTTATTTTAGTTTGAATTCAGTTAAAATATTTAAGTCTCAATTGTTTAGTATCTTTTGAAGATTGAGGAAAATATGAACTTTCAAATTTGAAGCTTAACGAGGAAATTGACGCTATATCTAATGAAAAGCTAAAAGAAAAACTGAAGGCTCTATTAATGAAAGGTCAGAAGATTGAAATAAGTAAAGAAGTTAGTAATTTAACAAAGAGATATATCTATGAGAGTTTAATTCCAGAAAAATATGAGAATGATGCATTATTAATCGCCCTAACTTCAGTTTATTCATTAGATATATTAATTAGCTGGAATTTTAAACATCTAGTTAAAAGGAAAACTCGTATCGGAGTCAATTTGATTAATTTAAAAGAAGGGTATAAAGCCATAGAGATTCTTGCCCCACCAGAATTATAGAGGATATAATATGTTATATGATATAGAAAATCTTTTAGAAGAATTAAATTTGACAGAAAAAGAAAAAGAAGATTTAATTCAGGAATTACGGGATGAATTTCCTCAAGATGAAATGCTTTTTGAATTACATTTATTTCGCACAATTCAATTTTTAAAGAAGCAGAAAAACCTTATATGATAAATTTTAGGGAATATCAAATATTTGTCTTATAAGGAAAACTTTTTTCTCGTATTTTAATTACTTTATATTTAAGATTTTTTAACTAATTGAGTCAAATAGGGATATCACTAAAACTTTTAGTTAACTATTCCAATTTTCTTAATTAGGAGGTTTTCCGCCTAGTGCTGCGCGTTCCTTTAATTTCATTTCCTTCCCTGTCACGTCTGTTCGACCTACAGCTCTAAGTCTCACAAGAGCATGAGGATAGGGAGATAAAAATTCTTCTTCCACTTCTTTTTTCAACATTGGATCAATATTTTTTAGCTTTCTATAGATTGTTGCTTTATCTTCCTCAGATGTAAATCGCGGATCGACCACCACAGCAACGTGGAATGATACACCTGCATCCCAAAGTCTCCTAGCAGCTTTAAACGGGAGATCCACGAAATCTTTTTCATTTCCTGTTTTTTCTTCAAATGATTCAGGTAATCCCCCCCTTATTGACAAACGCACATGACCAACAGTCCCATCGCCTGAATTTCGAGAAGCATATTTAGCAAGACGTGTTGCTAAGTTCTCATCATGCGCGAGAACAACGCCATTTGTTTCAATCACAAAAAGGTCAAAGGCATCAGATTCTTGGTGAACTAGTTCTAGGACTCCACAGAGATGATCCGGGCATAGAGTAGGTTCAGCACCACTTATCCTAGCTCTTCTCAAACCTTTACCTGACATTACCTGCCGTAATTTTGAGTAAACCATATCAGGTGAGTAAAAGTCTCCATAGAGCTCCGGCCAGTCACGACTCCAATCCACCCAGCAAAATATACACCTAAAGTTGCATCCGACAGAATATGCTGTAGCAATTCCTCCATAAACACCCACAGCGTAAAAATCGGTATATTTCCGGTGAACTATACCATTGACTTCTTTACAAACAACCTTACGTGTTTGCTTAGTCAATTCCCAAGGATCAACAGGAAATGGGGGAATTAACTTGTTCTCTCCATCACGCGTTGCATAGCGAATTGACTCCTTCTCGGGATTAGGATTCGGCAAATTTTAAACTGTTTTTTTGAATAGAGTTTATTTTTTTTTGATATAATTTTGATATAATTATGGTTAAAGAAGTTTAATAATATTTGTTAAACTAAAAAACAGTTTTTTTATCGTTTTGGATTGGTTGTAAAATCTTATAAACGAATTAGTTGATAAAGATTTATAAAATTAATCAGATAAAGAACTAACCTCTAGATTAAATTTAATAAGATAATAAATGATTATAGATTTAACGATAAAATGAATGATAATGTAGATTTGTCTTTTAAAGTCATAATTGTCGGACCAAGTGCGGTTGGTAAAACTAGTCTACTAAACAGGTTTGTACATAAGGAATTTGCTTTGAAATATAAATTGACGATTGGTGCTGATTTTTTAACTAAAAATTTGGAATTTCAACCGTCTAAATTTATTAAACTCCATATATGGGATATTGGTGGTCAAGAAAGATTTAAATTTCTACATCGCGGCTTTTATGAAGGTGCATCAGGCGCATTACTTGTATTTGATCTCTCAAGACAAAATACATTTTCAGGAATGAAATCTTGGCTTTCAGAGATGCGTAGTATTATGGCACAAGAAATACCAAAAGTAATTATAGGAAATAAAAGCGATTTAATGGAACAAATAGGTCAGATTATAGATCGGAGTACTATAGAAAAATATTCTCATAATGAAAAATGCTCTTATTTCGAAACCTCAGCAAAAACTGGAGAAAATGTTGAAAAAGCTTTTCTTGACCTTACACGACGTATGGTTAAGAAATAAGGATAAAAAGAGAGAGATAAACAATTGGGTTCATATTTTTGCTTACAGTAATATTTAAGCCCAATTCTCCGTATTTAGATTAATTATCCCGTATAAATTCGTCTCCGATAAGCAGGCCTGGAATTATAATTTTTAAATATATAACATTATTTAAAAATAAAAACATATTAAGCCAATTTTCTATTTATTTTTTGGAAGTGTTGAGGTAACTTAGAGTTGCCATTAAGATGAATATTTTATGTCCGAAGAAACTCTCAGAGAGATTATTGGAATAACTAAAAAATCAAAATGGAATCAAATAAAGAAATTTATTAAATTTATTATTTCAAATACGTTGAAAAAGGATGCGGAATACCGATTAATCGCTCTCGATGCCTTATTTAATGGAAAAAAAAAGTCTAAACATGACCAGATTATAAAAAATAAACAAGATATAAATGAAATTAATAAGATAAAAGATTTCACCCATCTCTCCATATATCAAGCAACCACCTCAGCAAACAATCATATTGACATTTCTCAAAATAATGGCACTATTATCGTTATAGCGAAATATTTAGGTCCAGGTTTAGTCGATCACCAAGCTTTTGATTTTTCTGTCAATTTGGATGCATTAAATGAGCCCTTTTTTACGATTGGTAATAGTAAGAAAATTAATTGTTCTGAAATCTTAAAAATCATTAACAAAAAAACAAAACCAGTATCAAAACAACAAAAAGAAGTCCCAAAAAAGAAATTGGTGGATATAAAAGATGTCAAACTAGAAAATATTGAAGCTTTCGTTTTTGAAAAATTAACGAATAAAAAAGCTATTTGGAATGAATCCGAAACTAATACCTTTCAGAAATGGAAAGCTAGAACAACTAATAAATATCGTATAGATACGGGGAATATTACTCATTATAAAGGAAAACCTACAACTAAATTTTCCCTGTATTTGAAATTTCTTCTCAATAACAAAAAAGTTGAAAAAAAAAAGCCCAAAAAAATAATTGAAAAAACACTAAAACCTCGAAGCTCTAAAAAAGTCGAAAAAGAATTCTCAGAACATGATATTTTTAAAACATTAACAGGCAAGAATGCAATGTGGAATGGATCCGAAACAAAAGTTTTTCAGAAATGGAAAGCAAAAGTAGTAAATAAATATCGCTTAGAAACCGGGAATATTACTCATTATAGAGGCAAACCTACAAATAAATTTGCACAATATTTAAAATCCCTTCCCAAGAACATTGTGATTAAAGAAAAAAAACCGAAAAAAACAACTGAAAAGAAAAAGATAAATTTAAGTAAAGATCAAAAAGAAATCTCAGAACAATATGTTTTTGAAATAATAATGGGTAAGAATGCTATATGGAAAGAGTTAGAGACTCAGAATTTTATAAAATGGAAAGACAGAATGTATAAAAAATATATGAAAGATACTGGAAAAAATCCTTATTTTAAAAGAAATTTAACCAAAAATTATAAGCTTTTTTTAAAAAACACCTTAAAATATTCCCCAACTAATAGAAAAAAGTAAAAATTTGATCAGATAAAGTTGTATATTAATTTTTTCTAATCATAATTCACTTTTCAGTTTTATATATAAGTTTTAAAAATAATATATTAATTCTCTAAATTTTTTAATTGTGGTTAATTGGAATTATTTATACCTAAGGTTAGGATCCGTGTTTTATTTCCAAAAAATATAAATAAAATCAATTATGGCTGACATCCCAAAAACTTGCCCAAGGTGCGGTAAGCCATTAGAGATAAGAAAAGGGACTTATGGGACTTATCTAGATTGTATGGATTATCCAAAATGTAAGTATACAGAGGAATTCTCTAATAAAAATGTACCTGAGAAAAAACAGAATGGCTTAAACACACCCTCATCATGCCCAAAATGCAGTAAAAAATTAGCATTATATATTGGAAAATATGGTATCTTTCTTGGGTGTAAGGGTTATCCTAACTGTAATTATTCACATAATTTTAAGGATCCATATAATATTTCCTGTCCAAAATGTGGGAAAATCATGAAAGAGCGAACTGGAACTTATGGTAGGTTCTATGGGTGTAGGGGGTATCCTAAGTGTAAATTCACGTTCGATCTAAGGGTAAAAGAAAAACCTGAGGAGAAGAAACAGTCAAAAAAATTAGTTATACCTGACGGATACGGTTTTAAAGTAAAAGGTGATGATATCTTGGGTGCCCTCACTCGAAACGGACAAAATTTTCGTGAACTCTTATATAAATTAGAATTAACTAAAGAAGCAGATATTAAATATCTTAAGCTCAAATTAAAAGAATTCGTCCATAAAGGTTTAATAGTCAAAAATTCTAATGAGACCGAAACGATTTGGAAGAAAAATGGTCGACATCATTAAATTTTTTCACTTCTTTTTTTTTACTAACATCCGATTCTCACAGACATTATCATACCATTTCTTATCTTTACGAAGTTCCTTAATAACGTTCATACATATGTATTCCCGGTAATCACTGTATTTCTCTGGCAATTCGTTCTCCACGTATGGCATTCTTTTTATAACTTTTCTTTTTTTTTTATCTTTTTCACATATTCTACATATTATTGTCATTTTTTCACCTATTTTAAAATATTCTAATGTCTATCCTGAATTAAAAGACGTTTTTCTTAATACGAATTCCAAATTTTTAATAAAAATTTAACAGTGTAATAAAAAAAATGGTAAATAAGAACATTTAAACTTTTTAGTTTAAAATTATTGTGAGTTAAAATCTTTTATATTTATCAAGATTTTAATTTCAATTATTTATCTAGAGCTAATATAAACTGCCTAAAGTAGATTTTTTTGAAGTGATATTGACTTATGCCTTTTGGTTATTTATATGGTCGCTAAAAACATTAATTAAAAAAGTAAGATGTAATTTAATATTAGAGTGGAAGTAAAATATGGTGATTGAAGCGTATGAATGAATCAAGCGCGGAAACTATAAATACTGTCAGGAAAACACTTTATAAGGTTGCTGGAGCAGCTTCTCTACTTGTATTTATATTATTCCTAATGGGAATCGTTGGTCTTTTTGGAGATCTTCGACCGGATACTATTGTCGGCTGGATTGCAAACAATTGGCTTGTTAAACTATTTAAAATGAATGCCGGGTTCAACGGAGAATCTATTTACGTGTTTAATCTCTTGGATATCGCTATCATAGGGCTTGTTGGTATCATATCTCTCGGTTTATATCCTGCTCTTAAGAATCGGGTTACTTTCTTAAAAAAATATTATGTTCAAGGATTTCCGGCTTATTGTGGATTTATTGTTGATAAAGTGGATAAAAGAGTATTTGAATCTCGTCTTATAATTCGTCCAGAACATAAACAACAAGATGGGTTTGTTCATGCAGGTGTAATAGCTACAATGGCTGATCATACAGCAGGCTACTCTGCTTACACGACTATACCCGAAAATTTGCGGATTCTCACTGTTGAATTTAAAATAAATTATTTTAAACCTGCAAAAGGTAGTGAAATTATTTGTAAGTCTAAAGTGCTTAGCGGAGGAAAGAAAATAATAGTTTCTGAATCTGAGATATATGTTATACTAAATAAGAAGGAGATTTTAGTTTCAAAAGCACTCGTTACTTTGATCGCAATTCATATTTCAAATCATTTTGATTGAAACTATTCTAATATTTGATGAAGATTTATAAGATTAATTCTCTAATTTAAATATTTAAAGATCGCTTTAAAATTAGAAATGAAAGGAAAATCCATTAACTTTTAATCAGTTTAATGAACTCCTCTTCTGTAATAATTTTGGTACCAACTTGATTTTGTGCCTTCAAGTATTTAGCTGATTGATCAGTTGAATTTGTTACTAAATATGTTAAATTACTAACAACACTACTTTTTGGTTGACCCCCAAGATCTTTAACTAGCTGTTCAGCTCTAGTCCTCTTGATAGTATTTAATTTTCCAGTAAAACAGAAACTTAATCCGTTAAATTTCTTACTTTGGCTTGTTTCTTGTATTTTTATTTTGTTCGTATCTAATAATTCCTTCATTAGTGGATAGATTTTTATAACTCCTTCAAGTAATTGCTGTGCCGTTTTTCTCGCAAATCCTTCTACCTGGGATAATTGAAGAACAGATGAATTTCTAATTTTATCCAATGTATTATATCCCGCATCTACTATTCGTTGTGCTAAATCTTCTCCTACATTTTCAATAGCAAAGCCGCCTATAAATTTTGCTAAAGAAACTTCTTTCACAGCAAGTAAATTATCTAAAGCTTTTTTTGCTGATGTTTCTTTTACAGCCTCAAAAAGAGTGAGGTCTCTTATTTTTAATTTGTATAAATCAGCAATTTTTCTTACTTTTCTGCTTTTAAATAAAGGTTTTAACATTAATTTTTCGCTGAAGTGTTTAACATTTAATTTTTTAATCCACCTAACCAGACGGTAATATACACGCTTAGGACAGGCTTCATTCGGACAAAATATTCGAGTACCTTCATTAACTAATTCAGTATCGCACACCTCACAGATTTTTGGAACTATAATTTCTCTTGTTTCTGAGGAATTCTTAACAACTCTTTCAATTTTTGGAATTATGTCCCCTCTTTTACTTATCACTACCTCAGAACCAATTTTTATTCCTAATTCCTCAATTAAATTAGGATTAGCTAAACTTGCTCTACTTACATTAGAACCGGCTAATTTAACAGTCTCTACAATAGCCACAGGGGTGTAATTTTGCCCACTAATAGACCACTCTACATCAAGCAATTTAGTTTCTATTTCCTCAGCTTGAAATTTAAACGCAACCTGTTTCATAGGTTTTGTTCTCTGCATATCTTCGATGTCAATTTCATTTCCTTTTATTACAAGTCCATCTATATCATACTCCAAAGAGCTTCTGATGTTATCAATTACGTCTTTCCGAACTTTAATAACCTCTTGAGGTGTATGAATTGTTTTAGTTTTTATAGTAGGGAAATTTTGATCTTTTAGCCATTTCAGTTTTTTTACTTCACTTGTAAAAACTACATCATCTGTTATACTTATTGCGTCATAAAAAATCAGATTTAAATCATTACAACCAACACCGTCCTTCCTTCTTACAATTCCTGCTGCAGCATTTCTACAGTTTTGTTTATCAGCATATTTTTTATCAAAAATATCATGAAACAACAATATTTCTGCCCTAACAGCCCCTGTAAACCGATTTATCAACTTTGGTATAAAACCTTTCATTTTAATCACATTGATACTAACATCATCCCCAATTTTTCCATCTCCGCGCGTTACTGCATGTTTAAAATCACCATCTTCATACTGAAGCTCAATGCTTATCCCATCAAGTTTAAATTGAACTAGAAATGTTTTAATATTTCTTTTTCGCACCCAAGCTATAAAATCTTGAGGATTTGAAACTTTATCTTGAGAAGTCATTGGTATTATGTGTTCCCTTTTAGTAAAGAGCTCTGAATAATCAACTCCAATTTTAAATAATATCGGATTCTTTGGATCAATATCTCTTAACTCATCTTCTAGAGAATCATATTTAGCATCGGAGATCTCTGGCTGTTTGTTATAATATAGATATCGGTGGCGTTCTATTTCTTTAACCAAATATTTGATTCTATCTTCTAAATCATTTGGGTTATCTGGCATTTTTCCCCCATTTAATTTTTGTCATCTTTTGAGAATTTTGATGTATAATTAAATTTTAAAATCTAATGTATTTAAAGAAATTGAGATAAAGAATTTTTTAATAATAGAATTAAATCGTTATTAAATCCTCTGGAAATGGCCATAATATGTTTTTGATAATAAATTAAAACTGGGATAAAAGTTAATAGTTTAAATTGGTAAAATTAAAATAATTATCAAAAATCTAGGAAGTTTCAAATGAGTGTATCCGAAGATATACTAAAATTTGTGGATAAATTAAAGTCGTCAATAAGAGATGAAAAGATCCCACCTCGAATTAATAAGGCAATTAGAATGTTTAAAAAGGAGTCAAATCTCCTCTATGTTGATAAAACAGATAATGCCTTAAGAGCAGTAATTAAATCTCAAACGCATCCAGATAAATTAGAATATGCGGTATCGTTAAATAGTGATGGGACTTTTTTCTGTGGCACCCAAAATCTCTATTCATGTGGTGGTTTAAGAGGTAAAATTTGTAAACATATTATACTTGCGCTAATTGCTACAGTTAAATCAAAACAAGCAACCGTAAATGAAATAATCAGTTGGGTAAATAATACGATTAATTTTAAACCAAAATTCATAAAACCAGAAGCAACAGCAATATTTTTAAAATATCAAAATGCAATTGAAGGAAAAATAGAATGGCGCCCTGTTGAAATTTTACCTGAAGATTTTATGGCTTTTTGATTAAGAGAGGATCAATTTATATGGAACACAATAATGCAGAAGCAATTTTCTCCGTTTTCGATTCAATTAAACCTCATCTAAATGAAATATTAATTAAAGGAATAGAAAGCGTAAGTCAAGAAGATTATAATAAAATAATCAATTTAAAGAATAACTTAGAAAATATGCACATGAATATCCTAAACAAGAAACTAACTTCGTTTATAGCAAAAATAGATCAACTATTACAAGGTAATGTTACGAACGACCTTAAACAAGATTTGGCGATATATATATTGCATATAATTACGATTATAAGAATGTTTGAGAGGATAATGACCCTTGAGATTGTAAAAAAGGATTTACAAAAAGAATAAAGAGCACAATGAAAATCCAATTAGAGAAAGTTTGTGAACAAATAAAAAAATACTGTGAAAATTTAACATATAAGGGGTTAAATTTAGTCACCCAGGAAAGAATTAGAGAGATTGAATTCTTTTTACAAAACATATCACAATTAGAATCATTCAGATTAGCAACATCACTTCGGTATTTACACGTAGAATTAAAAAGGTTTTTAGATAATAGTCCAGCATTTAACATTGAAAGGTATGTCTTTTTCTTGAGTAATTGTTGGTTGCAGAGTAGGGCTTTTATATCATTCATCGAAGCCCAAAAAAATAATAAGAAAGTCGAATTTTTCGATAAGTTGATGGGGAAATTATCAGAAACAGAAATAATGAGTAGATTTTTATTACGAGTAACGGGAATTGAGAAAATCGTTTTAGAAGGAACGATGATTGGGTTAATTTTTTATTTCATGTCTTTATTCGGAAAAACTAGGGGAGCTATACTTAAATGGAATTTGATGTATCCTTACAAAAAGGGTTTTAATCCAGATGTTTTATTCCAAACTGCTTTACCCAATTCCGAGCCACCATGTGCCATAGAAAAAATTCTTTCTACTTATTTTGAAACTGAAAATATTCCTACTGCAATTAAGGAAGGAAATATATTCTTGGAAAAAAATCCCGATTCAAAGGTATTTGTTGAAGAAACAGCTGAGTCAGTTGAAGATGTATTTTCTATATCAAAACTGGAAAAGTTTTATTTTGATTCAGGAGAGATATATAAAATGCTTAGGAAAGACCATGACATTACTCCATTTGATCTGCCTGCAAGCTTCCTTGATTATATATATATAAAGCAGGCACATGTTATTGGAAGTTATAAAGAAGGAGAAGATAAAAAGAAGACTCCTGTGAATATATATCCGCTAGATCATGAAAAGAAATATCCTTTATTTGTCCGAATTCCGGAAAAAGATATTAATAAAAATTTAATCACTAAGTTTGATGACTTTTACAAAAAATCTACAAAAATAGATGGTTTATTCTGTAAATTAATTTTAGAGAGAGGGCAACTTGGATTATTCCCTCTTAGTATTATAGATAATAATCATATAAATTTCCCATCTATTTCACAAGTTCATACTCTTGATAATAGAGAATATTTAAAACAAGTTTATAAAGTAAAACCAAAATAAAATAATGTGAAAATTATGGCTAAGAAAAAAACACCTATAAAAAAAGCTCCATTAAAAAAAACTCCTCAGAAACAAACCATTCCTAAAAAACCAAACACTCCTGCGAAAATTATTAAAAAAACTAAGGACATTATTTTAGGGAAAGATAAAAAAGCGGTTAAAACTAAAGATCAAAAAATTCGGGTTCCCGCAGAGGATTTACATAAAGAAGAATTATTAGCATTGATACAAAATGATACTTACCCTAAACCTCCGAATTGGCAGTTATCACCGAAGATGGTTGAATTGTTTATTTCAGGTTCCGATGAAGAATTTCCCTTAAAACAAAATGGTGGACAAAAAAAGATTAAGATATCCACCAAATTTTTTGGGGATCGAAATATAATCCAAAAATCAATCGTCACTTTAGCAAGCGAAAGAGCTTTAATGCTTATCGGGGAGCCAGGTACCGCTAAATCATGGCTTTCAGAGCATCTTTCAGCAGCAATTTGTGGAACAAGTACATATTTAATACAGGGGACGGCGGGGACTACTGAAGATCAGATTAGGTATTCGTGGAACTATGCGTTACTAGTTTCAGAAGGGCCTAGTCCGAAATCACTTGTCCCCTCCCCTACAATCAATTCTATGAGAGAAGGGAAAATTCTCCGATTTGAAGAATTAACTAGATGCCCACAAGAAATTCAAGATAGTATGATATCTATCCTCTCTGAAAAGGTTATACCAGTACCAGAACTGGGCTCTAAATACTTAATCTTTGGAATCCCGGGTTTTAATATAATAGCCTCTGCTAATGATAGAGATAGAGGTGTAAACGAAATGAGTGCTGCTCTAAAACGTCGATTTAATTTTATTTATATTCCAGTAATTCAAGATAAAAATCTGGAAAAGAAAATTGTTATACAACGTACAGATGATTTACTATCAAAAATAGGATTCAAAATCCAAATTCCAGATGAAACCTTGGATTTATTAATTACAGTTTTCCAAGAATTGAGAACAGGGAGAAGTACAAGAGGAGGCAGATTTACTCCTATTTCCACCGTTATGTCAACTTCTGAAGAAATTTCACTATTAGTAGATAGTGCTATCAATGCTAAATATTTCGGAAAAGCAAAAGTGGAACCAAAACATATCGCTATGAACATCATTGATGCTGTTGTTAAAGATGATAAAGAAAATCTCCCAAAGTTAAGAGAGTATTTTAATATGGCAGTAAGAAATCGAACTTCCCAATCCCCTATATGGAGGGAGTTCGATAGTGCATTTCGTAAACTTTTATAATATTATACAGACAATTTCGATAAGATGAGCAATAATACCTTAAATGCAACAAATTTAAAGAACATTTTATATGAAATTGGAGACTTACTCCAATTAGACACTGATTTAATTGACGATCAGGTTCAAAAAGTAAAAAAAGCTGAAATTAAATATCTGCCAATTCGCCATCATTCACCAGGTTCTAGTTTTCTAGTAAAAAAATGGATAGAAGTTCATAAACCTAAATTGGTGTTAATAGAAGGTCCAACGGTTGCAGATAAACTAATACAATTTATGGTTGCTAAAGATACAATTCCGCCTATTGCCATCCTTTCGATGTTTTCAGATATTAACAATAAATTTAGTCTAAATGGAATTCTTAGTCCAGATGTTTCTCTACCTGCTCGTTTTGAAGTTTTATATCCGTTTGTTTCTTACTCCCCCGAAATGGTTGCATTAACTGAATGTGTAAAAAAGAAAATACCAACACATTTTATTGATTTACCTATGACAGGATTACTATCGTTTTTTTCTGAAATTCATGAAAAAAAAGATTTAAATTCCTTTATTGTTCAAAAAGAAATGGTATATACAATTAGCAAATTTTATCAAAAATTTGCACAAGTATTTGAATTTGACAGTTTTAATGAAACATGGGAAACTCTATTTGAAATTAATGCCCCTCATTCTAATATTAATCAGTTAAGAGAAAGTATCTTATTATTTTGCTCGTGCATACGTCAAACACTAGACAAAAGCTTACTCAAAATAGATGGTACACTCGCGAGAGAAGCCTACATGAAATATCAGATTGAAAAATATATAAATAAATACAAAGTTAAAAGAAGAGATGTGTTGGTGATAACTGGAGGTATCCATTCAATCGCACTTCCAGATACTTCAGCGAAAAATTACACATTTCCTGTTAAGGGTATGACTAATTCATTAATTCCATTCTCTTATTTCAGAATTAGCCAAAAGTCAGGTTATCTTTCTGGAAACCAAGCACCCCAATTTTATAATAATATTTGGGAAAAATTCAATTCCAAAGTTCATAAAACTTATGAAGCTACTGCATTAGAGATTATTACAGACATTTTTAGAAGTGCTCGTCAAGGAGGCCACCTTATTTCTATTTCTGATTCTATAAATGCATATAATGGGGCAAAAATGCTCGCGATGTTGAGACGACGTTCAGAACCAGGATTAAAAGATATTGTTGATGCAATTTATATGTCACTCATAAAAGGGAATCCAAAAATAGATGGAAAGTATTTAGAAGATTATATATATAGTAAAACAATTGGATATAAGGTAGGAAAAGTAACTAAAAAAATAGGAAGATTACCACTCCAAGAGGATTTTTATCTTCAATTAGAATCGCGTGGAATTGATCTTGAAGAAAGGTCACAAGAAATACATTTGAGTTTACGCGAAGAAAAAGATATAGAAACATCACAACTGTTTTGGAGAATAAAATTTTTAGGAATAGATTATTTGGCGCGGGTTTCTGGTCCAGATGTTTTGCAAGGGATAACAGGAGTATTTACAGAAGTCTGGGCATTACATTGGACTCCAAGAATTGATACAAAACTCGTTGAACTTAGCGCTTTTGGCGCTTCAGTGGAAGAAGCAAGTAATAGTATGCTAATTGAGGAGACTAAAAAAAGTATTAAAAATTTTAATAAAGTAACTAATCTACTATTCCAAAGTTTATTAATGGGGTTTTCAGATCAGTTTGAAAAACTATATACCGAATGTGACAATTCTATAAGTGTAGATAACCAACTTTTAAGCCTTTCTGGTGGATTTTTTAATTTGATTATGATCCATCAATATCTTTTAATGATGGATGCGAGAAAAGAAATCATAGAACTCATAACCAAATTAATCAATCGTTGTTATTATACGTGTTGTTATGCTATTCCGAATTTTGCTAATCCACCACAGCAAGATGCGGAAAAATACATTGTAACAATAAAGAAATTAGCGGATTCTTTTAACTCAATAACAGAACTTGACCTTGATCTATATGTTTTTACAGAAAGTATCAAAACATGCATAGATTCCACTCGAAATGAGTTTATAAAAGGCGGTAATTTAGGCATACTTTATCTTATGAATAAACTTAGCATTAATGAAATAAAACGAAATGTTCTTGATGATGTGAATAGTGTTCAATCAATCCAAGTAAAAGTGGGAGATTTGATTCGGGGAATTATTTATGTATGTCAAGCTAAAATTTTATTTAATAAGGAAATAATTGAACTCTTCGCAGAAGTAGTTGAAAATCTTGAGTGGGATATCTTTACTGCAATTGTACCTGCTTTAAGAAAAGCCTTTTCAGAACTCCAACAAAGGGAATATGAAATATTCATAGAAAAACTCGCAGAGCATTATGGCTTAAAGGAATCCAAAATTAATGAAGTTTTTGATGATGTAGATGACGAAATCCTAATATTCTTTAAATCTATTGATAAAAAGGTAAGGGATGTTTTTGAAACTTGGTTTGGTGAGGTATAAATTGACGTCAGATCAAATATTTGATGCAAAAAATCTCTCTGAAGAGAAAAGGTCAGCTTTAAATAGATGGAGATTAATTTTAGGTAAAAAATCTGAAGAGCAGGGCATAAATTTTAGTTCTCCTAATCCGGGGATGGCTGGTCAAAATAATCTGAATACTCAAGCTAACCAAAATATTTCAAAGGCAGGACAATCTAAACCTGGAAAGGGAGTGAAGAAAAACAATGCTCATAAAAGACAAGCAAAATCTCGACCTGGAGGCAGATCGGGTAAAATTGGTTCTAGTCAAGCCAAATCAGGTCAAAAAAAAAAGCCAGGAGGAGGAAGAGAAGAATCTGAATCTAAAACAGATTCTCAAAGAAATAGTCAACAAACTCCACATACACCACAAGCGAGTACTTTAACTAAAATCGATAATACGCTAAATTTCGTTTACCATCCTCCTAATCAAAAAAGAAGTGCTGGTTTAGAGGGAAGCAGACTTTCAATCCCAAAATGGATAGAAAATGTCAAAAAATTCTTTCCAAAACAAACTAAAGAAGTACTTGAAAAAGATTTTGTGGAACGATCTGATTTAAAAGATATCATTAAAAATCCGGAGTTATTCGATAAGGTGGAACCGAGTCTTGAGATGGTAAAAGTTATTATCAGTATGAAACACATGCTTCCAGAGAATGTTAAAAATATTGCACGAAAAATTGTGAAAAAAGTAGTAAATGCTTTAAAAAATAAATTTAAACAAGAAGTAGAACGACATATCGTAGGAGCAATTAAAAGAGATAAACATACTCCTATTAAAGTGTTTAGAAATATTGACTGGAAACAAAGTATCCGGAGAAATCTGAAACACTATAATCCTAATTTAAAAAAATTAATAATGGCAGAACCGCGTTTTTTTAGCGCTGAAAGAAGGAAAAAACCTTGGCAGATAGTAGTTATGATAGATGAGAGCGGATCTATGACTGATTCAGTTATCTATTCAATAGTAATGGCTTCAATTTTTGCTACTTTACCATCTGTTCATACTAATCTCCTAATATTTGACACCCAAGTTGTTGATCTCTCAAGTAAAATCGATGATCCCGTTGATGTGTTAATGTCTGTTCAATTAGGAGGTGGAACTGATATTACAAGAGCAGTACGATATGGTCAATCTTTAATTAAAAACCCTAAGAAAGCAATAATGGTTATTATTAGCGATTTTTATGAAGGAGGAGGTTATGATAATCTAACCAAGGCATTAAAACATGTATTAGAAGGTCAGACAAAGATTTTAGGAATTGCGGCTCTCGGTTATAATAGCCAGCCAATGTATGATCGTCGCTATGCAAGGGAAATGAAACAAATGGGTATAGATGTTCTCGCTTGTACCCCAAAAAATCTTCCAGAGCTAATTGCTAAGCTTATGAAATGAATTTTCAGTGATTTTTTGTTAAAAAATAAAAAATTGAAAAAATGAAATATAATGGTAATTAAAAATGATGATGCTACACCAATAGAGAGCTATTTGAAAAATAGTTTAAAGGTAAAGGTTGGTGATCAAATTTCAAATTGTTATTTAACAATAAATGATTACAAGACCAAATATTATGATGGTGATTATTCAGCAGATTATTATGTATCTGTAAATGATTCGGAGGGAAAGAAGTTAGGAAGAGAATTTAAACTAAATGAGATTGGGTTAATTGATTTAATGAATATAATACAAACCAATAAATTAAAAAGGTTCTCTGAGGTTGGGATACTAATGCTAGAAGAGATTGCCAAGTACAAAAAAGGGACGGATATTCACTACTATTTAAAAGTTATTCTTGATAGACCAGGAGCAAAACCCACTATTTCCCGAACTAGAAAGAAGATATTCGCTTGTAAGGAATGCGATATTATGTTATTACGCTATGGTTTCCGTTGGAAAATTCAAAAAGATGATTTAAAAGAAAATAATTGTCCATACTGTGCTAAACTACTTATCAAGGAAAGCAGATTACGAAAATTAATTAAAGTTAATCTTGATTTTAAAGAGAAAAATTGCAGTGTTGGAGAAACGAGAGCCCAAATTGGTGTTTTGTATCATAATCAATCAATAAAATCAACAATAAATGCTCAAGGAATCTTTCACTACTTGCAAAATTACCAAAGCAACTTTGAAAATAATGCTATTGGGCCTTTCGTGATATCAACTCAGAATGGTCGTCCTCTTAAGATAAACAGCATCAAACCTAGTCTAATGTTAGATATTTTGGAATGGAGACCTGTGACATTATTTCCAGAAGACTTTTTTGCAGCATGATAAAAACATTAATTAAAAAAGCAAAAGGTCATTCATTATGAATAGTTTGGAAAGGAAAAATTATTACAAATATTTATTCTTAATTGGGGCAATATGGAACCTTGTCGTTGGATTTTTATTCATAGCTTTATCTCCTCTCGCGGATTCAGTATTTCCCTTGTTTGGTATGGAATCACCAACTAGTCTGGTTTTTTTTCAAGGTTTTTTTGGTTTAACTTCTTTATTCGGAATAGGTTATTATCTAGTATCGAGGAATATTGAAAAGAATCACGGTATTATATTGTTAGGTGTAATAGGAAAATTCTATCTTTTTATACTGTTTCTAATCTATTTTATAATAGGTGCCTCCAACTTTCTTCCGGTAGCAACCGTTATTGTTGACCTCGTTTTCGGATGTTTATTCGTCGAATTTTTAATTAGTATTAGGAAAATCGATTAAGTTAATAAAATCCAAATAAATTGGGGGGTGTTTTTGTATTATACTTTAATAAATATTCCAGCGAATTTCTTCCCTACCCTTGATAATCCTATCTTCGCGAATTCCCACTTTGTAATATCTCCTTTTTTACATCTTTTCCATGAGTTCTTCAAAACCTTCCAATCGGATCCTAAATTTTCTTTCATATAAGTCTCAAGATCCTCGTGTCCCTCCATAAGATGCTCAATCATTGTTGCAACTTCAGAAATCTCCAATTTAATTTGTGTTGTATCATCCTTAATTTCGGAGACCTTTAATTCCACAGTTTTTATTTTGTCATACAACTTCTTAAATCTTTTATGCTTAGGATCCAAATTCTTGACTTTTTCAATCATATTTTTCCAGGACAACTTAAACTTTTGCCAATCGCTAGAAACATCTTTCTTTACATTTAGGAAGTATTCCCCCGATTCTTCAGATAAACTATCAATGCCATTCTTCATTTCTGTGAAAATATCAGTGAAAAATTGGCTAATAGGATCTTTCTTCTCTTCCTGTACCAAAATAATATCATCTTGTGCTATCTCTTTATCTTCATTGTCTTTCATGTCGATTATCAACCTTGGAAATATCCTTTCCTTTAATATTTAATAATTAACTAGTAAGTATAAAAATTTTCACACTCAAAGCTAAATTCATCTTATTCTATAAATAAAAGAAAGATAGTCAAAAATTTATTGTTGATTTGAAAACCTCTGCTTATCCAATTGAGAATTACATAGTTCATCGCATTTTTTAATAAAGGGATTATTACGACTTACATGAAAGAACTCAACTTTTTTATATCTCTCACTTAATTTATGAACTTCACTACACATTTTCACCAGATGTGGATAATTGATTTTCCACTTTTTATTAATCTGTTGAACAGCTAGTTTGCTGTCAGAATAAACTTGGAGATTGCTGCCATGAAACTTTTCAGCTGCTTTTAACGCTTTTATAATTGCTTGGTATTCTGCTGTGTTGTTTGTGGCTGTTCCGATGAATCCAAATCCTTTTTGTATTATTTCCCCATTACAAACGAATATAAATGAGTAAGCTGCCGGTCCGGGATTTCCTCGTGCTGCTCCATCAGTATAGATCTTAAGAGTTTTGTTTCTTTTGATTTGGTTTTTGCTCATAGTTATCAATCTATATTATATATTTATATCTAATGTAAATACTGATGGTTTAACTATATATATCTTCTATTCAGAGATTAGAATCAATTTAGTTAAAACGTCTAATATTTAGAGAGTTTAAAAATCATTATTTGAATACCCTTTTTTTCTTTATAAATAATGACAATGTCATAAAACATGAAAGAAATGATAACTACTCAAATAAGTATTGATAGAAAACTGCATTTAAAACAATATTTAAACGGTCAACTTGCAGTATATGTTCTTGATATTAATGGTGAACCGATAGCCGAACTTTCTATTAAGCATGATTCCGTAGAACTTGCTCCAAATGAATTCATTTTGAAGGATTATTCTGAAAATAAAGGTTTAGTTAAAAGATTATTAGGGTCAAACCTCTTTATCCCAACTGATCGATTCATCATTGTTGGAACCCATCTTTGCCCTATATGTCAAATCTGTTCTTAGGTTTGATATTGTTCTAAAGACTTTATCAATTCTGTAGATTTGCTAGCAGTTAAGATTATTTTTTTCCGAGAACGAGTTATACCTACATAAAGTAATTGACGATCCTTATCAGATCTGTATGTGTCAATTTCAGGAATTATAATGGTATCAGATTCTAAACCTTTAGTTCCGTGGAGAGTCCCTATTAATAATCCGGGAGAATTATAATTATGGTCTTGCAGGTCTTTCCACACAATCTTAGAATCCTCGAGGTATCTACAAAATAAATGATCATAGTCAATTTTCGCCATATTGTACTTAAAAAGTACTAATATTTCTTGAGGATTTTTAAGAAGTCTACCTATTTTACTTACAATATTCTTGTATTCATCATCTCTATTTTCCGATACGGCAATTTCCACAGTCCCATGGGCACCCAGAAACTTGTCAGTTGAAAGAAATTCATCAAATTTGTCTATTAATTCTTTAAGATTTTCAGGTAAAGTTTCTTGGGCCAAATATCCAATTTCAAGTGGTGTTCGATATGAATTTCTAAATTTTTTAACTCTTCCCCTTGCTTGTATCCCTACATCAG
This sequence comes from uncultured archaeon, assembly GCA_964486045.1. Classification (GTDB taxonomy): domain Archaea; phylum Asgardarchaeota; class Lokiarchaeia; order Sigyniarchaeales; family SOKP01; genus Loki-b32. The sequence continues at coordinate 112,082 of CAZALK010000004.1, read as the reverse complement.
ACCAATAAAACCTTTTTCTGGCATATATTCCCTGAAGTCCATCACATGTAATTAATAATGAGTTAGTCTCAAGATTTAATGTTTGCATTAGAGGTAAAAACCAAGATTCATCAAAATCTTGAGCTTCGTCTATTAAAATTGCGTTATATTCAATCTTAGTATCTCCTAATACTTCAATCGTCTTTGATAATAAATTTGGTACAAAATCTTGGAAAAATTCATACATTTTTTCTTCTTTCTTTGCTTTTTCTTCAGCTTTTTTGTATATCATAGAGAATTCGTTTTCAATGTTTAAAATGTAATTCCGGGCCCATCCATGAAAAGTGCTAATTGTGATATCCGCCTCATAATCTTGAGGATTTAATAAGTTGAAAAGTAGCTTTTTAAGTAGTTTGTTGTAACATAGAATTAAAATCTTCCAATCTGGATGACGTTTAGCAAGGATTCTAGCTCTGGCAAGTAACAAGATTGTTTTTCCACTACCGGCAACGCCAAAGATTAGTCGATGACCCTCTCCTAATTCTCGTGCAAATTTTTCTTGGTCTTGATCGAGTAATTTAACCTTCTCCTCATGTGTAAAGTATTCAAGCAGATCTGTTTGTTTTTGTGTGGGTAATCTACATGTTGGGATAATATTTGCTCGAAGCAGATTAAAATATTCAGCAAGGAGCTCTAAATTTGAGGGTAAAATATCATTAAAATATTCTTTAAATTTCTCATTTCTATTCAACATGTTCTTAAAACACAGATGGATTTTCGCAGGGACAATTTTCCTAATTTCTTCAGCAATATGACCATCATGAGGAATTTTGCTAAAAACTACTAATCGAATTATTGGGATTTCTATGTTTTTTGGAAAATGACAATAATCAATCCTGTCTTTTATCACTCGCCAGTATTGATATATCTGATCAAATGGATTATCAAGAAAGATAAGATTATCATCTTTTAATCTCTCCCATTTTCCCGATTTAGCCATCGTTTTCAAATATTTCTCTGAATAATCCTTTATCTCTACTATTATTATTCCGATAATGGGAGAAAGAAGTAAAAAATCAGGATGAATCCCTCCAATATCCGGCTCAAAATATCCTATTAAGTGATCTTCGCCAAGATAAAGATACTTAATTCGATTATAAAACGCTCGTTCTCCGTCAGTAGCTGATAAAGGGGGTGTACTTAGGAAATTTGCCATGACTATAAGTAAAAGTTTAGATTTGGTTTTATAGATATATATTCCTTTATTTGCTTTATAAAATTTGAGCAGAAATGTAAATTTTAATTTACCACAAATCATATTTTTAAATAAACATAAAGGTGAAGTTGATGGGTAAAAATAAAAGTTCAAACGATAATAGATCAAATTCAAAAAATCCAAATAATCCGGCTTCTAAAGCAGCAAATGATAATAGATCAAATCAAATGAACCAAAATAATCCTAAATCTCAAGGAAAATCAAGAAAAAAGTAAAATATTTTACGCAAGCCATAATCTTTAACAAGAATAATTATCTGCTTTTATTGTTTGATAAAGTTGCTCTCCTAACTGAGTAAGTTTAAATGATGATTTTTCTGGAACAATATATCCTTTTTCTTTCAAAACTTTAACTAGTGTTCTAAATAACTGTTTACCTAGAGAGGCATTAGGCATAATAACATTTTTTTCCACTGTAGGGATGGTAAATTTGAATTTGTATCTACCCTCTTCCCTAGTTTTTAAGTAACCACAAAGTGCCGATGCTTCAAATCGATAAGGTTTTAAACTGGGATGATCGTCTAACCATTTTACTTGAGTACCGAATTGCTCTCCAGGGAGTACTATTATTTCTGAATCATCGTCAAAAGATGGCAATTCAGTTTGAGATGGTTCGGAAGGTTTAACAACCGGAGGGGATATAATCTCAACTTCGGTTATTGTTTGTCTATAAGCTAATCTTTTAACCCCAGACAAAAAATCTTCAATAGGTTGTCCAATAATAAATGAAAGAAGATCCTTAGCAATTTGAAAGTCCTTTGGGAGGGTTCCATCTAAATTTTTACCTGTAATTTCTTTATATAATGCTAATAAATACAGACGATTTCGTTGGTCTTCAGTTAAAATCGGACGTCGTATTCGATTAGTATAAGTTATTTCTAAGCCTTTAATTGCTGCTTCTGCATCTGGTTTTAATCCCTTCCCTGTGATTATAAAATAAATAAAATCTGTAAATTGTTCCGTAAATAATTCGAGAGAAGACTTAATATGGTGCAAGGCAACAGTCCCTCCTTGATTGTAAGCTTTTACTTGAAATTCAATATTACGTCGAAATTCAGCCCCTAAATTACCCAGAATTTCTAAATAAATATCAGGTCTACGACTACCACTTGATGTTATAATAGTGCAATTATTATCAACTCTCGTAACTGTTGGTGGATTTTCATATAAGAGACACTTCCAAGCATATTCCAGCCCTTTTTCAACTTCTGAAGATCTTGCAGAATTACTTCTAAATCTTGTAGGATCATTGAATGAATTTTTTATAATATTCCACTCAAATCTTTTAAACGTATTAGGATTGAACCCCCTTGCATCAAATTTCCGAACTTCTCTCAACGATTCGAAAATTGTCTCAAATTTTGGAATTTTTCTTAAATATTTAAACTTAATCCACATATCTTTAAGAAAGTGTATCGTAGCGCGTAAATCTCTCAATCTATAACGATATACATATTCAAATAAATTCTCAGAGAAAGGATAATAAGGCGCTTCAAGAGGACGTTGGGAAGGATAATTTTCCCAAAACCTATTCATACGGTTTTTGAAAACTTGAGCCAATTCATCTACACTCAATTGAGTTAGGGGCATTTCATGCATAAATTCTCCTAATTGGCTCTGAAGATCAGTATTTTTCTTTATTATATTATCAAATTCTGCCCAATCCTCCGTAGTAGATATGAAAACAAATAGAATATCATTTAATGTATTTCTTAATTTAACAAACAAATTTCCTAAATTTTGATAATATTGATTGAAAATTTGTGGATCTGCCTTTACAGCTTCATCAATTCCAATCAATAAAATTGGTTGTTTTTTTGTGCTACAGGCATAATAACGCATTAAATCATTAAAATAATTAATCAGATCATCATTGGTCTTAAATAAATCTGAATTAGCATCTAGTAATAATTCCAAATAATCATCAGGGTCATCTTCATCAATAACTCTGAAAAGATTAAGAATATTTTTATTATCACTTCGTTTGATTTCGTAAATCCTGCCTTTTATTCTTACTTTAAAAACATCTCGGAGCTCTCTTTTTTTCAAGGAATAATGTTCTTGAAGTGCTAGAACTGCTGGAGTTCCTTGAGAAAACAAGGGATCTATAATATCTTTAAGTTCTACCTGGTATAATCTCTGAGGGCGCTCTGTATCTTTCCATATAATTTCAGCTAATTTTTCTCTATCTTTTAGAAACATTCGATAGATAATTTGAAAAGTGATGTATTCTGGTAAACTTATATCATAACCTATTTCTTTTTCAAATCCTGGCCTTAAACCCTCTAGTAATGGTTTCCAAATGTCTAAAAAATCAGAGATCTTATCAGGGATTTGAAAGAACGTAGAAAGCACATCACAATCTTTTAAAATATACTCAGAATCTGATCTAATAGATATTCTCTCTTTTTCTATCGATTCCTTAAGAAAATTAAATAATGTGGATTTTCCTACACCTGCAGGTCCATTTAATTTCACAGATCTACTGATTTTATTATTAATTACAATTTGTATTTGTTCTTTAAATTGTAAAAGTTCCTCCCTTCTCCCTACAAAATCTGTTACAGGTTCATTAGGATTATAAGCTGCTATACCAAATGGATTAATTTTCGTCTCAAATATTATAGAGGATAACCTTTCGTAATCGCTTGTTGAAACCCAGGTTAGTCTTCTTTGATATACCAAATTGTTGCCTCCTTTTAGAATTTTCTCTTACCTGCGTATTAATCGTGCTATGTTTCCTTGTATTTTTTGAATCGATCGTCCTTCTGAAACATCGAAAATTTCATCATCTATTAAATCTATAATACCTTTTTTTATTATATCTCTCGGAAATTTCTTAAGTTTCCTTAGATTCAAAACTTCATCTATAGTTATCGATTCTCCGGGTGAAACTTTCGACTTTATTATATTTTGAACTTCCTTTATGTTGTAACCCCCACCTAATGTTTTGGAAGTTCGCTCTTTTGCTATATTGATTTCAATATTATCGATTTTAGACATTAGAAACTTAACTTGTTTCTCAAGTAATTTGATACGTGTTTCTAACACAGTCGATTGTTTGACTCGTTTTTTCTTAAATATAGTAGGTTTTCCTTTTGAAGCTTGATATTGAGCAAAGTATTTGTTAAATAATTCTTCTAGCTTATTATCGGGGATACCTGCATTGTTTATTGCTCTTATTTTATCAGACTTTTTGCTAGAGCTTTTAAAAGTAATTTTTAATTCCTTACCTAATTTTTCAAGGTAATTTACAGTAAGCTTGTTAAGATTAACCAAATTATCACCTTAAATTATAAGATTTTAGAATTTTTAGCTAAAAATATTTAGGATTTTTTACATTTTTTCTATATTATGATTATAATCTTAGGATCTTTTTTAAAAATAACTTATTGTAATCTTAAAAGTAGATAGTTTTGAGTGAATCATTATAAAATTTAGTAAAAAATCCCAATTCTAAATTGTTAAATAGATTCTGGGATAAGGATTAATTAAACTATAAAAAAAATATAAATAGAGGTAATGGATGATGCCAGAAAATATAAAGGATGTATTTGAAAGGCTTGCTAAGTATAATACTATGGCGAATAAAGATGTTGTGAAGGTTTTAGATGGTCTTGAATCTTCCAAGTTGACTGAGGATTTAGGATCTTATTTTGGGTCCATTTTAGGAGTCCTAGATCACCTATTGGCTTCGGATATAAGTTGGCTTAAAATGCTGGGAGGGAACATTTCAGATTTAGATTTTGTTCCCCCATTAATAGAGGATTTTCAGATTGATCGACTACCCCAAAAAGAACTTCACTGGAAAACACTTTCTGAATATAATACTGTAAGAGTAGAGGTTGATAAAATAATAGAACGTGTGGTTACTGCCCTTTCTCCTGACCAATATACTACAGAAATAACAATGGAGTCACGACGTGGCAAGTTTAATTACATCACGTGGCGTACTTTGCTTCTAATGTTCAATCATCATACCCATCATCGAGGGGGAGTATCATTACTTTTGGATCAACTCAATATCGAGAATAATTTTTCCACACTCCTCTGGAGAGTGTAGTTTTACGCAAAAATATGTGAAAAAGAGAGAACCATTGGAGAAATTTTTTTTTTTTTCTAAAATTTTAGCTTCTGTTTTGTTTTTTTCTAAAACGAGGAACCTATCTCATCCATAAAGGTCTCTTTTTCATCATTAAAACCACTTATGACGAATATGAATTGTTTACAACCCAGGTCAATAAACTCTTGTAATATTTTTATACACTTGTCATACGTACACGAAATGCCATTATCATTCCCATACTGACTAATTTTTTTGTTTAATTGTATTTTATCTTTTCCGATTAGAAATGGACCACTCCAGGATAGTTCTAGATCATCGATTTTTCTCCCGAGATTATCGCAGTATTCATGTAATATACTCACCTTTCTTTTATATTCTTCTATAGAAGCTCCCCATCGATCCCAGATATCCCCGATTTCAGCTGCGACTTTTAGTGTATATTTTTCACCCCCCCCACCGATCATGATTGGAGGATGAGGTTTTTGTAAGGGTTTTGGTTTGCAGATTGCATTATTTACCTCATAGAAATCTCCTTGAAAGCTTGTTGTTTCTCCTGTCCAGAGCTTCTTTATTAGTGTTATTCCTTCCCTCATTTGTTTCACTCTTGTAACTGGATCTTCGAATCGATAACCATAAGCTCTATATTCTTGTTCCTTCCAACCGGCTCCATAGCCGAATATCAATCTTCCCTTTGAGATTACATCTATTGTAGCTGCTATTTTAGCGGTCAGTGAAGGACTTCTAAAAGAATTGCAGGCTACTAAAGGTCCGAGTTTGATTTTTTTAGTTTCCACTGCTAAGGCGGAAAGAAGTGTCCAAGCTTCGAAAACGCTTCCCTCATTAAAATTTCCCCATATTAGGTGATCCATAGCCCAAAGAGAGTCGTAACCCAATCTTTCACAATCTATAGCTATTTTTCTAATTGAATCGTAATCGGATCTGTATAGCATATCCGGAGCAGCATTTATCGTTACCCCAAACTTGATTTTACTCATACATTACCATCTTCGAACGAAAGATAATTCATATTATTATATACTTTTCAATCATAAGACAAATAATTTTCGGTGAGCCATGATTTTTATAGCCTTTTTCATTTTCAATTAATAATTTGTCTATTAAATCGATTTTTAGGGGGAAGGTTTACATTTGTATCTAGCCACAGGGTGTGAGGTTTTTCGTGATATCCTTTTTAAGCTATCTTTAATTATATTAAACAGTTTTTGGTCTTAGTTTTTCGAGCTTTTTGAAAATTTTGTGCCGATTTCCTTTGAAATTAGTATAGAATGGTAAATTCAAAGTCTAATTTCAATGAAAATTTAGTGAAATTTGATAAGATAAAAGCTGATAATAAAATTGGAAACTAAGCCAACGAAAACCACATTTCAACATTATATATTTTTTTGGGGAGGACAGGTATTTTCCCTCTTGGGCTCTATTGCAGTCTATTTTCTCGTCACATGGTATTTAACGGAGACAACTCAGAGTCCAGCTGTCTTAGCATGGGCACGAGTTTGCTATATTGTACCCTTAATTATCGCCACTCCAATAGCTGGCGTTTTTGCTGATAGATTAAATAGAAAAATTCTGATTTTAGTAGTAGATTCATCGCAGGCGTTTGCAACTTTCATTCTTATGGTATTTATGACTTTTGGATTTACTGATTATTGGATATTTTTGATCTTTATAACAATTAGAAGTGTCTTTCAGGGTTTTCATCAATCAACTGTAATTGTGATTATCCCAACAATGGTTCCCAAAGATAAATTAAGCAGAGTAAACGGAATTAATTTTTTTGCTACTGGTACAGTACAACTTTTAGGTCCAGCTCTAGCAGGAACCATTTTGGTTTTTCTGAGAATTAATCTCACATTATCAGTTGCTGTACAGCAAGCTCTATGGTTAGATATCATAACATTTTTTATTGCCTTAGGACCATTACTGGTAATTAAAATCCCTAAAGTAAGGAGTGAGGAAGAAAAAACTAAAAGTGAGTTTTTTATAGCTGAAGTTGTGGAGGGTCTTCGCACAATCTGGATAACTCCTGGTGTGCTTATTCTTACTATGATGGGGATGCTTCTTAACTTAATAATACAACCCTTAAATGTATTATTTCCTTATTATGTGAATGTAATTCATTTAGGAAACGAGCTAGAATACGCATTATTTTCCGTGGGGTTTCAAGTAGGTATTATTTGTGGAGCCATACTTACTATCGTTAAAAAACACTGGAATCATAAAATTTACACTTCATTCGCTTCATTAGTATTTGTGATGATTGGGTACATGTGGTTAGCTTTTGCTCCTACAAGAGCAATTATTATAATATTTTTAAGTGAATTTTTGATGGGGTTTTTTCAAATAATTAATAGCACTGTGGTTCAAACAATTGTACAAACAAATGTACCCCATGATAAATTGGGAAGAGCTACTTCAATTGGAAGTGCATTATCTCTGCTAATGATTCCCATTGGTGCATTACTAACTGGATTTTTAGCTGAAATTATAGGAATAAGATTATTATTCTTTCTAAGTGCTATGGGGGGATTAGTCGTTATAGTGTCATTATATATGCCTACAGGAATAAGACATATTGATTTTAACAAGGATCTCGAAGAGGGGGATTGCTTTTATGAAGAAATTGCATAACGATCAGGCTGACAAATTTAAGCTCTCTAAGCGACTTGGGCAATTATCGCGAGATCAGTTACAAGCAGCGTTGGACAAGCATAATCTCGGCGACCTTATAGACGTCCAGCCAATAACCGCCGGTCTTTTCGGTCAAAATGCCTTCCTGACATCAAAGTCCGGTGAGTGGGTTCTAAGGGGCGCGCCCCATTGGCCTTGGCAGTTCGCAAAAGAACGCTTTTTCCTCGAACAGCTTCATCGCAGCACTAGAGCACCGATACCCTGGCCTTATCTTGTCGAGGAAACAGAGGATTTATTCGGCTGGAACTACGCTTTGATGCCGCGTCTTCCAGGGATACCTCCCTCTGATCTCCGAGATCAACTCAGATCCGAAGATTACGTCGAGATTGCAAGGATGATGGGTGACGGTTTAGCAGAAATGCATAGCTTGACCGCTTTGGAACCGGGAGAATACGATCCCACCTCAGGAGGGATTTGCGCGGAGGATTCGTTCAGTGATTGGGTGATTCGATCGCTCAATGACTGGCAAACAAAGACCCTGAACGTTCCAGATGCGCTTCACGACAGGGATCTCAATTTCATTAACGAGGTCATAAAGGAAAATCGGCAAGCGCTTTCAGTCCCGTTTCAACCTTGCTTCGTCCACTACGACTATAAGGAGGGGAACTTATTGGTTGAGAGATCCAAGGATAGCTGGAAACTTAGCGGGATCCTCGACTTTATGACCTGTGCTTATGGAGACGGAGAGCAAGATTTGTCGCGTATGACTGCAAGTCTGGCCTTTCCGAATCAAGACGCAGCACGAACCTTCATAACAGCTTACCGAGAGCGATGCCCGTTACGTCCAGGCTATAAGGAGCGCTTCCGTATTTACATGCTGATGGATCGCATGATCCTTTGGCAATATGGTCGCCAGAATAAAATATGGTTTCCGGATAATGCTGTTTTTCGGGATTTCGCCAAAAAATTCATTTCACTCGACTCACTCTTGGACTAGCAGGAATCAAATTTTAAGTTCTATTCAATTTAAATCTTTCAAATCAGACCAGTTGATATTCAAATTTGAAACTTTCAATATCAATTTTGTCGTATAGATAATTAACGAAAAAACAACAAAAATAAGTTGATTAAATGGAATTAAAAAAGGTGGTAATATTTAAGAGAATAAATTTCCCATTGATTGACGCGGAATATCATTTCTAACTTTTTCTAAAGAAATCGCTTCTTCAGGGCAATTTGCGGCACATAAACCGCATCCTAAACAACCATCAAGGCCGAAAATGATTTTTTCACCATCAAAGTCATCAACATGCTCAATAATTTCCATTGGACAAATATCTACACACGTGTCGCACAAAGCACATAAATCATGATCAATTACAGGATCAAAATTCGATTTTGCGGCACCGAGTTTATATCCTTTTATCACTGGAGCTAAGGCCATACAACAACATGGGCAACAATTACATACAAACATCGAAGGATCTAATTTATTTGTAGTAGAATGGACTAATCCATTCTTTTCTGCTTCTTTCAAACGTTTCATTGCCTCATCATAACTTAAAGCTTTTCCTGTTCCATTATTAATAGCACCTTTAGCATAATCTCCTGCTTGTATACAAAAATTTTCAGTAGTTCTCTCACATTTCTCATCTGCTAATTTTGCTGATTCTCTACAACTACAAGGGGTCTCTGAAAAGACTTCATAAACAGATAGATGCTTCTCAAGAACCTCAAATGGTAATATTTCATTTTTTACATCTAATTCTTCATTAATTTCTATTGATCTTAATACAGGTTCCATAGTAGGAACGTATCTCCACGCACTCTTCTTATTAAAGTCAGTCGGTAACGGGACCGGCCACCTTCCATCAGTTCCGAAACTAATTTTACGTAATCCTCTATGTGCTTTCCCTGCTTCTTTCAACCTCTCCGGTGTATCCCTTACAGCAGTAAAATATGCTTCAAAAATTCCCGGTAAATATGAAAACATATAATATGTTGAATTTCTTCCCCTCATAAGAGTACCTTTATAGACCATATGATCTAACATTTTTTTTAATTTTTCCTTATCCTCTACTCCAGATCTTTCGCTTATCTGGTCAACGGTAAGATATTCCTTAATTTCTTTGAAGCTAGAAGAAATTATTGCTACCTCCTCTTCATGATAGAGATTTTGTATTAATTTATCTGTGAGTTCATGTTTTGGCAATCGTCTTGAGTATCCAGAACTTAGCAATTTACGGATATTTTCATAACTCTCTTTCACTTCTACTTGTGTCATTTCTGATTCCTCCAAATTTTTTATTAATTTCATTATGTAAATTGTCTTAGTTTTTAAAGGTTTATTACGTGGATCTCAAGAATTTCTTTAACTATTTTGTAGTAATTGATCTTTAGAAACAAAGTGAAATTTGGTTTTGTTAAACGATATGGACTCTCACATTATACTTTTTATAAATTATTTCGGCAATATTTTATGATAATTCATGTTCTAGAAAGATATTTCTAATAATGAAACCAAAAATTTTCAATAGATTTCCATTCATAGTAAGACTTAAAAGTAAGAAAGGTTTTACTTATAAATAGGAAAGTAAAAAATGATGATTAATGGAGATAGTAGCTAAAATAACTGTAAGTGAAAAAGGGCAAATAACCATTCCCAAAGAAGTTAGAGAACGATTGAACATTTTAAAAGGGGATAAAATTATTGTTTATTTGAAAGATAATGAGATAATTCTGAAGAAACCCGAAAAGAGAAGGCTTGTAGAGATATTAAAAAGCCATACTCGTTGGGGGGTTAAAGGTGTTGAATTTCAGAGGAAATTAAGAAAGGAATGGGATTAATGAAAATTACAATTGATACTAATATCTTTATAAATGTTAAGGAAGAAGAAGAACCATTTTTCGAATATTCTTCTAAGATTTTAGATGCGATTGAAGATGGACAATTAAAAGGAGTTGTTTCGATCATTACAATTGCAGAACTATGTGTAGGTTACTATAATATAAACAAACCTAAAGAGAAAGATGAATATATTTCAAAATTATATTCACAAGATAATTACATAATCGTTAATTTGGATAGGGGATTAGCTGATCAATCGGCAAAAATTCGAAGTGAAACAAATCTTAGATTGCCTGATAGTATTATTGTCGCAGCTTCTTTACGTGAGAAAGTGTCATTCTTAATCTCTAATGATGGAAAATTTAATCGAGTAAAGAACCTAATAAAAATTGGCACATCAGAAGAATTCTGTAAGAATTATCTAAGTTCAAATTAAGTTTAAACCGATCAAAAAGAATAATGTGCTTTATCTTTTATAAATTTAAAATCGTTCGTAATTAATCGATGATTAAATCCTAAAATTTACCAATTTCATATAATTTGCTAAATTCTAATTCTTTCATTTCAAGTAGAGTAAAAAACTCGGTTCTATTGATCCTTATATCCTTAATATTATTGATTATCTCAGGAATTCTATCCTTAGTTTTTATAAGATAAGAATCTTGATCCAATTCTAAGTAGTACACCTTTTTTATATTTCTTTCACCTAATAGAAACGACAGTAAATTTCCTGTACCATTCCAACTAATAATATTGTGAGAAAAAAGGATTAATCCATCATTCCCCCCTTTTTTCCCCTCATAAATTTTATAAAGAACATGACATAGTTCACAAGGTTTATCATTTGCTTCGGGATTTTTAGGATCAAATAAAGAACTCTTATTTATCTCACTCCAAAGATCTATGTCATCAATTTCCACGTTTGAAAGAAAATTCTTTTTAATTTGATCCAACAATTTATGCTTATAATTCTCTTTCCACGTGCCTTGAGCAAAAATTAACAAGCACAAATGACCATAATCAATCATTTACATAAGTAACTAATTTTTCATACTCTAAAAAAGATATCAGCAAATTTTTTAAAATTAACTTACATAAATTTATATTTATAGTTCATTAGATGATTTTAGTTGATAAATGTTTATTACTTGGATCTCAGAAAATTCTTTATCTTTTAATTTACCGTATTTTAGGATTTTTATAACAATACAAATTCGAAAAAGCTTTTACTGTTTCAAAAATTCGTCGACGTAATTTGAAACAATATAAAGAGAATCATTTGGAAATCTGTTTATGTAACCATTTAAATGCCAAACTCTTCTTGGATTGGCACCGATAAATGCGAGTGTTTTTGGATAAAAAAGTTTTTCGAAAAAGTCGAATTATATCTCAGTGAGATAATAATTTACTAAAAAAAGAATGAATAAAAGGATTTCTAAAATTTAAAGAGCTTTAATCTTAAGGAAGAAAATAAAAATTTAAGAGAGTTAGTCATCCTCAAGATCCACATCAACTATGATTTTCCCATCAGCATTTCTGGTAGAAGTTTTTTTTTGTTCATTTAATAGTTCTTCTTCTTCTGCATCATCTTTTTCTTTGTCTGGCTCTTCTTCCTTTATCTCGTTGTCAGTAATATCTTGTTTCTTCGGTTCAATTCGCTCTACATCATCTTTTCCGGTTATGAACATCTCAAGAATTTGGTTAATTCTGGGAACCATTGAAGCAGGTTCGGGGAGATCTCCCTCAGAGACTAAGCTATTCTCGAATAATTGAAGTACTACGGGCTCAATTTTTTTACTCTTAGGATCCTCAGAGTGTAATTTTATAAGATCTCTGATTAAGGGATGGTCGGGATTAAGTTCAAATATTTTTCTTGGAATTTCAAATGTATCAGTACCCTTAATATGTGTCCAATAACGCATGGCTCGCTGCATGCTAGAGGAGGGCCCTTCTGCTGGTGTCGCTAATCTACAAGGATAATTATGCAATACATTGGAAACTTTAACATCAACAATTTTATCACCAACTATTTTTTTTACCCGTTCTAAGAACTTTCTAGTATCTTTTGGCAGCTTTTCCTTTTTCTTTTCTTTTTTTGTATCCTTTTCGTCTTTACTCTCTTCAGTTTTTTCAGAAATGTCAATTGGAGTTAATTTATAGATTTTTACTTGTTGATCCTCTCCTTCTCCTTCAGTAACCGTGTAATTTTGAATATTCATCATCAAGAAATTATCAATAGTAGTATCAAAGAGGATGACTTCAAGGTCATTTTCAAGATAGTATCCAAGATGGGGGGAAAGTTTCATACGATCAATATTTTCTCCAACTAAATAATAGATATCCTCTTGTCCTTCTTTCAAACGTTCCACATATTCTTTAAATCCTACGACTTCATCATCATTGGTCTTAGATGTCTTAAATCTTAATAATTCTTTAAGGCGTTTCTCTCGAATTCTGTCCTGAATTAGACCTTCCTTGATAAAACTACCATATTCATCCCAGAATTTCTTATACTTATCAGGATGAAGCTCTGCGTTTCCTTTTAGTTCTCGTAAGAATCTTTTTATCAGAAGATCACTCATCTTTCTTATCTTCCGGTTAGTTTGGATAGTTTCTCTTGCGACATTTAAAGGAATTTCGTCTGATTCCACAACCCCCCTAACAAATCTCATCCATTGTGGTAAGAGTTCTTTACATCGTTCCATGATCATGACGTTATTAGAATATAAACTTAGCCCGTACTCGGTATCTTGTTGAAATAAGTTATCATCGGGTGTTTTAGGAATAAACATTATAGATTTGAATTGTACCTGACCATCTACACGATAATTAATAACTTCTTGATATTCATCATAACGCTTGGAGATAAATTGGTAAAAGCTCTTATAATCGTCTTCACTTATCTTATTTTTAGATTTTTTCCACAAAGGTGTGGTCTCATTAACAGGTTTTGGAATCTCTTCTTTTTTCTCTTTCTCCTCATCAATTTCTTCCGTTTTCTTTTCATCTGGTTTCTTATTTTTGACTTCTTCTTTCTTCTCCTTACCCAGCTTCTCAGCATCTCGTTCTTCCTTCAGATCTCTTACATAAATCGGAAACGATACAAAATTAGAATATTTCTTTATTATATCTTCAATTCGGTATCGGTTCAGAAATTCTACTCCTTCCTCATTCATGTGCAGAGTTACATCTGTACCTCTTATTTCTCGCTTATTTTCCTTTATAGAGAAATTACCAGAGCCTTCCGATTCCCAATGGAGTGCAGGTTCTTCTTTTTTGTATGATTTTGTAAGAACTGAAACATTATTAGCTACCATAAACACTGAATAGAAACCTACTCCAAATTGACCGATAATATCCAAATCTAATTTTTCCTTATCTTCTTCTTTTAGTTGTTCGAGTTGTGCAGCAAATTTTTCTGTCCCACTCCCAGCTATAGTCCCAAGATCGTTTATTAAGTCATCTTTTACCATCCCTACTCCGGTATCTTTGACTGTTAGGGTCTTTGCTTCAGAATCGATCCATACTTCTATTTTTAACTCAACATCGGGATTCTCAATATCACGGTTGGTTAACAAGATGAAGTGTATTTTTTTCAGAGCGTCTACCGAGTTGCTAATGAGTTCCCTAAGAAACACCTCGGTATGTTGATATAACGATTTGCTGAGGATATTCAGTAATTTTTTGATTTCAGCTTGAAATTCAAACGTTTCTGTCATAATTTAAAAAAATTTTCATTCTTAAAGAGTTTTTATGATATAGAGTTCTTTAAATACTTCTCAATTTTTTGCTAGCGTTGAGATTGAAATAGAAAAATACTAAAGATAAAATTATTCTTTTAATTTGCTTTAATTTTAGGATTTTTAAAACGATAAAGATTGGAAAAAGCTTTAGCTGCCCTTGAAAAGCTGGAGAACACAGGTATTTCCATTTCAATCAGCTTTTTTCTGAAATCAGCATCGTTTGAATTCGGAATAGTTAACATTAATGGTTTACCTAATTTATCACAAATTTCTTTATATCTCTTTAAATCTGCATAATATTTCTTTAATGCTTCTTCATCCTGATCCATTCCTCTCCATTTAGGTCCGGGGTTAAGACGAATAGCACCTGATATATACTCCTCACTAATAGCTAGTTTAAACAACTCAAATCGGAGATTTTCATCTCTAACATCCGGAAGATCTAAAGGGTTTGTTATAGAACCTACTCTGATTAACTCTTTCATTTTGGAATGAGTAGGTTCTCGAATCGCAGGAACATTTATTCCCGCTTTCAAACGAGCAATTGAATCCACGCCTAGCACTGAAGATCCTCCACTATAAGTTACCATTAGTATACTATTATGTTTTGGTTCACAATTGGAACAGAATCTAAACAACACGGCAGTATCTAATAATTCATCGAGTGATACTATTTGGATAGCATTTGTTTGCTTGTATATTGAATTCCATATTTGATTTTGGGATGCTAATGACCCTGTATGACTACTTGCTGCTCTTTTTCCTAATTCTGAAATTCCACCTTTCAATAGAAGAAGTGGCTTCTTATTTTCCTTCAATGAATCGAAAAAAATTCTGCCTTCAAATTCTGATTTTCGAAATTGAGAAAAACCCTCCATATAAGATAATATAACATCCGTATTTTCATCTCTATTATAGAAATCTATCAAATCTGAAGATCTAAGACTGATAGAATTACCTACACTCGCCGCAAAAGAAGAATAAACTCCTCTACTATTTAGACCAGAAACAATCCGATTAGTAAGATCCCCACTTTGAGACACTAATGCAAAATTTCCTGCCTGTTCACTAAAACGTCCACTATATGAGAATCTTCCCCTTGGACTGTAAATTCCCATGCAATTTGGACCCACAAGTCGGCTATTTTCGTTGTTTTTGAACAAATCATACAATTCCGCTTCAATTTCAAAACCCTTCTCATCGAATTCCCCAGTTCCTGCAGAGAAAACATGAATAGTATAAAATTTTTTTTCTAAACATTTCTTTATTGTGTTGATTAATCTATTTCTGCCTACAGAAATTATACTGTGGTCAATTTCATCAGGAATATCTGAAATATCCTTGCAGATATTCACACCTTTGAATAACTCTTCATGGTTTTCCATAAACTCATCGATGTAATTCGAAACAATATATAGAGAATCTTTTGGAAATCTGTTTATGTAACCGTTTAAATGCCAAACTCTTCTTGGATTGGCACCTATAAAGGCGAGAGTTTTTGGATAAAATAATTTGTCGAAAAAGTCAATTTGATTCAACATAGCAACTTAAAAAATCAAATATTTGATTCTCAAAAAGTTTTTTTATTCTAAAATAATGATATTGTATAAGAATTAAAGGATAAAATGGAAATTATAAGAAAGAGGGAAAAAAATGATTATTGATGTGCATTATCACCTAAGTCCGTACCAGATAGAATATAAAGATTTATTGGGGAATATGGGAGAGAGATCTAGATTGGCTAAGGCGGCCGGGATAAAAATCGATGAGGAGTCCTTAGCCCGTAGAGGTGCTGAACGATATCCAGATGTTACCGGGGAAAAATTAATTAAATGGATGAATGAAGCCGGTATTGATTTCACATGCGTAAATACTGTAGATAATGCAGATAATGAAGCGATGACTGAGGAAATCGCTCAGATGCTAAATAAAAGAATTGCAGATATAGCGAATAAACATCCCGATCGTTTAATGGCTTTTGCAGGAATCGACCCAAGGAGAGAAAACGCATTAGACATGTTGAAGCAATGTTTTGAAGAATATGGGATGAAAGGGTTGAAATACCACTGCGATAGTGGATACGATCCAAATAGTCCAGAATCAATCAAAATTTTGAAATATTTGGAGAAAAAGGAGGGAATTTTACTTACCCATACAGGACCATTAGGACCTCCTGCTCAATGTAAATATACTGAACCAATTCTACTCTCAGAAACATCAAATAAACTCCCTTCCTTAAAGATCATTGGAGCTCATATGGGTAGTCCACCCGGATGGAGGGAGTGGGCAGCACTCGCCGCATTTTATCCTAATTTATATGGAGATATGGCTATGTGGCAGGCTTATGCATTCGGCAAATATGAATTATTCTGTAGAGAATTAAGGGATTTAATAGACTACGCAGGATTGGAAAAAGTATTGTTCGCCTCAGATGGACCCGTTTATGATATAGTTATTCCAACCAAGGATTATATTCAACTAATTAAAAACCTTCCGAAGAACGCACCTAAAGGAATAAAATTCACAGAAGAGGAAGTCAAAGCTATTTTAGGTAATAATGCAGCAAAGCTTTTAGGTATTTCAAAATAGTAGTATTTTTCATTTTTTCTTCCATCTACTTCATTAATTAAAATATTCCGTGCAGTTACCTTGTTAGGTTTTATCATAATGGCCTACAGTTATAACTACGTTTCCTATTTTCTGTCCTGATTCAACATAACTATGGGCCTCGGCAACTTGTTCTAACGGATACTGTCTATCAATGATAGTTTTTATCTTTCCCGCTTCGATAAGCTCTTTAAGGTATAATAATTCTTCTGTCTCTTTGCTTTCTGACCAAAATATTACTTTTTTGCTACTTGTCTTTGCAATCCATCTGCCTCGAATCTTCTGTGAAGTACTGGGGTTGGCTAAAATATAGAATCCTTTTTTGTTAAGCGATCTTTTACTACGTGATAACAGGCTTTTACCTACCACATCAAAAATAACATCATAAGTCTCACCATTTTTGGTAAAATCCTCTTGAGTGTAATCAATGACATGATCTGCCCCAATAGAGCGTAGCATGTCCAACTTACTCGAGCTATCCACACCAGTTACTTCAGCCCCAAATAGTTTTGCAAGCTGTATCGCCATAGTACCTATACTTCCACCTGCACCATTAATCAAAACCTTTTCCCCGCTTTGGATATTTCCTTTTCTAAGAAGATGTAATGCAGTAAGCCCCCCAATAGGAACGGTGGTGGCTTCCTCATAGGTCATATTGGTCGGTTTTTGTACAACCATTCCTTCTTCAGGCAGGCATACATACTCAGCATCAGCGCCAAGTCTAGAACCAGTAGCAGCAAAAACTTGGTCACCTTTCTTAAATAATTTTACATCTTTGCCGACTAACTCAATTTCCCCGGCTAACTCTTGCCCGAGTATAGTTATTTTCTTTGGTTTTCTGAAACCTAAACCTATTCGAATAACGAAACGAAATAAGAAAGGAAAATTGAGATCTCTAATCTCACACTCCCCTTTTGTGACTGTTGTCGCATATATTCTTATCAGGACTTCATTGTCTTTGGGAATAGGTTTTTCTACCTCTTTGAGCTGAAGAACCTCCGGAGGACCATATTTTGTCCATACAACCGCTTTCATTTTCTTCCCCTTTATGACTTCGTTGTATTTATCTTCCAATTTTTTCACCAATTTAGCTCTAAAAAACTATTTATTACAAGTCGAATGATTTCAAAAAAGAAATTATATTATTATATATGTGTTATGTCATATAAGGCTTTCAAGACATCTAAAAAGAGTCTACCATATCATTAAGGATGACGTATTTATCACCCTTGAGATCTACCAAATTTTTTATTGCCATTCAATTGCTTTATCATTAAAATCCCGTAATTCTGTATTTAACTCACCTATATGATGTGCAGCATGCCTGATAGAATAGATGTGTCGTTCTAAATTCGACGCAAAGGTACCGAAATCATCCTTAGAAAAAAAATGATCATTGGATTTTTCTTTTATTTTTGTACTCCAACTATCTCTAATCTCATCAATAAACTCTCTAACTAATTCCTTTGTTATTTTTTTCATTTTTTCTAAAGACCTAATTTCGCTATCTTTCTCCCAGTTTATACCTGCACGCTCGCCCCACCTAATCCCCTTGGGATCGTCAAGGGTAAAATAAAAAATTACTTCTACTACGTGAAATGAGTTCCACGCATAACGCCAAGTGCTTTTGGAGTATTTCCATAAATCATCCGAAGCATTATCAATTGCTTCAGACAACATTTCCCAAATTTTATCATATTGCAATGCAAATGCTTCCCCGATTGAAGTGTTTTTAGGCTTTTCACTCATATTCTAAAATCTCCCTATATATTATTTTTAATAGTTTTATTGATTTTTAAAATTCTTTCTGCAACCTAAGATTCGAGCTTTTTTAAATTTTATCTTAATTTCCTTTGAAATCGGATTGCAGAAGGAAATTCAGAGTCTGATTACGATGAAAATTTCAGTGAAAAAAAAAAAATTTTCTTGAATTGTTTCTTGGAATTAAGCACTTCTTCATACATAAGTAGCTGTCTTTGGTTAAATTCACGAAATTAAAGGAATTTGTAAAAAATCGTTTTTTCCTGAGACGGTTACCGAATTAAAATTAGAAATTCTCCTCTTAGAATATATTTTTTCTCCTCTTTGTGGATTTTTATTATATCATTAGAAATATATAAAGAGACATTTTAATATCCCTTAATTATAAGGATATTCCTGGGTCTGATTCTTTTTTCTTATCTATCTCTATGACGTAAAGTCTTCGGAATTCTCTTTTCGGATTTAGTAATTGTCTTTGATGATTCTTTTGGTTATGGAGGAATGTCACTATATTTTACTCGCTCAGGTTTTTTTCTTGGAACCTTATCTCGTGATTCTGTTGAAGATTTAATTGGTTCATATGTTACTCGTCCAGGCTTTTTTCTTGGAACCTTATCCACTGATTCTGCTGAAAATTTAATAGGTTCATATGTTACTCGCCCAGGTTTTTTCCTAAACTTTTTTACAGACATAGCTAACGTTATTAACCCAATAGAACCAATTGTAATATACGACCAAGGTAGATCCGTAATATTAAAACTACTTGGTCTTGGTATTTGCCAAGATAATTTCGGATCATATGTACCGTTTATTATCTCACCGAAATTTATGTAAATTGATCCAAGATTCAAAGACATGGGAGAAGATGGCACTGTTGTATTTACTTTTGTTTCAACACCGTTTATTATTGCCCAATCATACCATTCATACACCGCTTCATAGTTCCCTGTTGAAGATATTGCCGATAAAGTTGTTCCTGAAAATGTTATATCATGACTCGAACTTAATGAAAGATTTAAAGCCAGGTGTGTCCCGCCTGTAATTCGTGTATATTCAGTAAATGTTATGGAAGATTTTAACTCAAAGGGGCTCAACAATCCAACTTGACGACTTAGTAATACATGTTCTCTAGCAGTATAGAAAGCAACTTTTAATACCCCATCAATAGTAGAATAGTTTGAATAATAAGCAGGCTCTCCTTCAACCCCAAATCCAAACCCTAATCGTAGCATATTGTTTAATGCTGTTTTTCCTATGACCGTATCTGTTGCAGGGTCAAAGAATCCATTTCCATTTCCGTCAAAAAACTCTATTAGAGAGTCGTATTTAATATTAAAGTCAAGAATGGGTGTCGCTGTGGAAACGTCATCATGCAGACCTAATTGTACACTTACATGCGAACTAAGCCCATCGTGAGAAATACCCAAAATATGACCAACTTCATGATTACTCGTACCTGTCTCATATGTATGAAAAGATAGAGTATCATTCGAAGTGTCGAAGAATAAAGGATGACCCGCATTACCCTCTGCAAGATCTGAGATTGTGTCACCATCACTATCTCGCTCTTCCATGATATCAATATATATCATCATTCCGAACGAAACTATAGACATTATACCAAATATTGTTAAGGCAATAGTTCCAATGTTCACATGAGGTTTGTTCCTTACAAATTTTTCCTTAGACATTTTATTTTCCTATTTTATTAATTTTCGTTTTCTTAAGATGGGTTCTTTATTGTAATAGAAAAATCTACGGATTATGATATATTTACAGTGATTTTAAAAACCCTTTAGGTTTTTTGACTTTCTTAAAATAAATCCCTACTATATAATTCTGATTTTTTCAAAAAGAGAACTTCGGCCCTAATAATCAACGACAATTAATACAATCTAATAAATTAATAATATGATTGGTTTTACCTATTCTACTCTTACTTATAAAAAATATAATTGATATAATTATATAATCTTATAACTTCTATATTATTATGACGATTAAAACAACTGTTGCCATTGATACTGATTTAAGGAGAACAATCAAAAAATTAGCAGCTTGGTTAGATATCTCTCAGGGAGAACTCATTAAACGAGCGATTGCGCAATATAAAAAAGTAATTCTTAATCAAGGTTCAGACTTAGATCCAAGTGAAAAATCGGGCAAAAAAGAAATAGAAACGATCCTTCAGGCCGCAACAGAAGCAATATGGTTAAAGGATCCTGAAACTAAAACTATCCAACAAAAATTAAAAAAGGGACGGATTTCACTCGACAAAATTTTGTTAAACAACTGGGATTATGGGTTGGAATCGTGAGTCAAAAAACAAGCATAAGCAAGGATAAAGAGTTGCTCGAAAAAATTGCCCTTGATTCAAATGTGTTTCGCAATCTCCACTTTATCAATTATTTAAGACAATTTAAGTCTGAGATGAAGATTTCGATTCCTACAATTGTGAGTTTTGAAGTAGGGTATTATTTTATCGTCAATGGCATTACATGGGAGAATTTTCTGAAAGAAATTGGGAAGTTTAACGGGATACTTCTTAATTGGGATACCATCCTGCAAAAAGATGTTCTTAAAAATGCTTTAGATAATAGATTCACCCTACCATTTAGGCATCATTTCCGAGACTTCCTGATCGGCACACAGTGTGAAAATCTTAGATTAAATATTATTAGCTATAACCAAAATCACTTTAAATGGGTCAAGGGTATTAAAATATACACACCCGAGGAATTTATCTCACATAAAATCTGAAATATCTTGTATAATACTGATTTTTAATGTTATCTTAATTTAATATAAAACTCCTTCTCAGCGGCAGGAACCACATCTTACACATTATACTAATAATAATTCCAATACCGAGATTAGCACAATGCTAATATAGTTCCTTAAGGGTATTTAATCTCTTCCTTTGAATGTTTACTTAAAATTCCAAACAGTTTGTTTATCTCTTCTTCTCGATTCAAAGATGGAGTCTCTCTCGAATGACAAAATATTCCAATACTTCTAGTATGATTGTGTACTTCCACATTATAGGCTACTCCTTTAAGCCACTTTTTTAATTTAAAGAGATTTTTAATTGGAAATATATATCCATAACACTTCTGTTGTAGTGAAAGATTAATAATCTTATTTCTGGAAGCCGCACATGAGAGGGACCATGGGATCATGGGCTTGGGTCCCCTACCTCGTATGGGGCAACTAATGATCCTATTATTGGTTATTAAATTCTAAGAAATTAAGAAGACTTGAAACAGATCCACTAATTATAAAGTTTCAATTGAGAATTATGACTTTAAAAACAATAAAAATTAGCGAAAGAATTTATAAAAAATTATTAGATAGTAAAAAAGATGAAGAGAGTATCACTGATTTTTTAGAACGCTTATTAGATATTAAAGAACAATCAAAAGATAGCAATTCAATTCGTATAAGGGCTACTCCTAAAATAATTTATTCTCAGGAAAGTTGAAATGAAAAATCGATCAGGATGATTTTTTCTGATTGATTATTTCCTTGAGTTTTATATCAGGATGATGATATCTTCCTGTTTTTAATGTTTTTTCCCCAAATTGAATGGATTTTTCAGGACAAAAATTGATACAAGCTAGGCAATGCTGGCATTTATGTTGCCATTGAGGGATTCCATCTGATAATATAATATTTTTAACTGGACATACTTTTTCGCATACACCGCAACTATTGCAATTATCATCAACATGGAAGGATTTATCAAGGTTATTCACTTCTGCTTGAAACCAATCATTAACTTTGTCACTCCTTCCTGTATCTTTTTTAAATACGCTGCTGTCTAAATTATCCTTTCCATTGTTCACAATTTCAGAGAAATCGTCAATTTCTTTTTTTGCTTTTTCGAAAAAATCTATTTGAGCCTTTTCTGAAGTAATATCATATCCGATAACAAAATTGTTGGGCATATTAATAAGAAGTCCGGCGTTAAGGCTTTTATCTTTTGCTCTCAGAATCTTCTCTAATTGTTGTAAGGGATACTCGTTAAGATCTTCAGCACTTGTTACACCAGCAAAAAAATAATTAGATTTATTGACGTCTAATTCTTTTACAAAATCAAGGACAATTTTAGGTAAACCAGAATAGTACAGAGGGAAGAAAAAACCAATCTTTTCACTGATTGAGTCAAGATCTTCCATTTCCCTTTGCTTTGCAATAGGGATTAGTTCGCAACCATTTAATTTTTCGCAGAGATCTTTTGCTACCTTCAAGGAATTTCCTGTTCCTGTAAAATAATAGATTGTTGTTTCCATATATTTTTAAAAATTTCTCTTCTTTTAGACTTTTTTAATTACAATGAAAAGACCTAAGGCAGCCTTGTGAAAGTTCGCGTATCGTAAACTCCCCTCAGCTTTTTCTCTGTTTATTTTTCAATTTGGTCTATTATTGACAATAGAATTCAAGCTTAAACTATAAATTTTCTTTTTAAAAAGTCCCAGAACAAAATTCTATAAGTTAGGCTTATTAAATTTGGGCTTTCGTTTTTGGAGGAAAGCCATTATGCCTTCTTGGTTGTCCTTTGTACCCATTGTTTTGATTACCGCCTGACGTTCTTGATGTAACCCTTCCTGTAACGGTTGATCCCCATATTCAACGATACAACGTAATATTTCAGAAACCGCAGTCGCTGGCATTTCTGAAAGCTCTTTCGCCAAGTCAAAGGCACGTTCTTTAAGCTGCTCGTTCGAAACAACTTCGTTGACCAGCCCGATCCGGAATGCTTCCTGACCGGAAATCATTCTTGCCCGTAGTATCATATCAAGTGCGTACATTCGACCCACACAACGAATTAATCTCGCACTTCCTCCCCAAGCTGGCACTGTGCCTAGATCCAGCTCCGGTAGACCGATCTTTGCACCATTCTCGGCGGCCAGGCGAAAATGACAGGAGAGTGGTAGTTCCAGCCCCCCTCCAAGGCAATAACCGAAAAGCGTGGCCACTACTGGCTTACGAATGTTCTCGATCGCGCTGAGTACTCGTGCACGTTGGTCTAGGATGTTTAACATGCGCTTAGGATCGTTTCCTACCTGAGCGATCTGTTTTAAGTCCATACCCACTGAGAAATTATCCTCTCCTTCACCCGTAATCACGATAGCGCGAACAGTTCGGTCAGTCGAAAGCTTCGGGACTAGCACTTCCAACTCGTCGAATAACTCCAGACTCATTGGGTTCATAGGTGGTTTGTTTATAGACACAATCGCTACTGCATCCTTCTGTGTAAACAGTAAGTGATTAGACGTATATTTCTCGTCAGTCATTGCAATCACCTAACTTATTTTGGTTTATATCTTACCATGAATACTATTATTATCCACATTAAATAGAGGGTTCCAATTCCTATAATCCAACCTACTGGTCCTTCATCAAAAAATCCTAGATTTATCAATATTTGACCTAAAAAGACCATCACGAGCATCATTAGAATTTTGCCAATGAACATCCAAAAGAATGTTTTCTTAACATCGTATTTTACCATTCCCAATGGTACCATTAGAAGTGATTCGGGAAGTGGAGAAACACCAAAAATTACGATAACGAAGGGTATGACTTTTGGCCGTTTTAATATTAAATTAGCCCACCTATTCTGTAATTCAGGATCGTCTTGACTTAAAATATACTCCGCACCTCTTCCGATATAATAATCTACAATATCCCCAATCGTATTTGCAAGTGATGAGAATAATACTAAACCAATGATATAGAGCCAGGCAATAGCTATAAGGCTACCATCGGCAATCCAAGCAGCGGAAAATAATGCAACAGGAAGCATGTATGGAATTGGTACAGGTATCAGAGCTCCGATAAAACATAATAACATTACAAATCCTATAGCAACCCAGTAATTTACTGATCCTAAAGTACCTGTATTAAACCAATTACCAAGGTTGAAAATTGCTCCAAACGAGGGAAAAATTATGCATAAAATAGTTATTATAATAATAATGACCAAAAATATTATAAGAAAAATATTAGTTTTTTTAGACTTCTTAGTATCACTCATGATTTTTCAAAAAATAAAATTGATACTTATGGCATATTGATATATTGTTGATATTTATGCTTTTTTATCTTCTTAATAGATTTATACTAGATTAATTGTCATATTTTTTTTCTATTCATTTTTCAGATTGAGTTAATTTAATAAAATTATAGATTAATATCCAATTCCAATGACTCTGGTATTCGAATTCCAGTGATTTTATGAATGAATTCGAGTAGATCTCTTACAAGTGGGGGGTGACGTAGTACTTGATTACCCCCTAAACCTTCTAAGATGTTTGTTAAGCATCGCACAACCCCATAGTAATCAATTTTTGTATCATCTAGAGGAAAGTGTAAAAGGTATGCATCCAAGTACTGTCGTGATAATTTGTCCCAATCGACAGACTTATATCCTGGCCCTAAGGGGAGATGTTTTGGAAAGATAGTGATTAGCTTAATTGTATTGGCGACATCCATAGCTGGATCAGCCATAAGAGTGCCCCCCCAATCCAACACACCTGAGATTTTCCCTTCCTGGATGAGAATATTATATGGGTGAAAGTCTCCATGGCAGATTGAGAGACTCTTCGGTTCAGGTGGACGGTTCTTTATAAGCCACTCTACAATGTCAAGAACCCAGGGTAATTCTGATTTCTTGGCAACGTTTAAATCATTATCAAAAGATTTTTTGAAAAGATAGTTATTCTTTTTAAAACCCTGTTTTTTTAGAGACTTGATCAATGGCTTTGGATCAATTCTATGAAGAGTCGCGTGGCTTTTTCCCAGTATTTCAGGTACATTTTTAGAAGCAGTCATCATGGGTTCCCCTGTCAAGAATTCCATAATAAAGAATACACCACCCAATATCGACTTGTCAGTGCAGATCATGAGTGTCCTGGGAACAGGATATCCTTCGTCTGCTAGAGAATTCTGTATCGTGCTTTCCCAGACCACACTCTCAGGACTATAATACTCAGGATATAACCTTAACACCAGTGATTGATTCAGTTCTTCTTTAACGTTCTTTAGTTTAAAACAATACATGAAAGTTTCAAACCCACCCTTTAATTGAGTTAAGGGTGAGGAATAATCTATTGTGGAATCACGAAGTTCCTCTCTCAGATAGGTTATTAGTTTACCAGTGATCTGATCCGGCTCTTTTTCATTGGGTTTAATCATAAATACTAATGGGTAGTGAATTACACTAAATAAGTATTTCATTTCACGTCTCTTAAAGAGAGTAGCCAATATTGAAAAATCTCACACATTTCAAAGGAAATTAACAATATAAGCAAATTTATATAGACAAATTGAATACTATCTTTAAACTAATTTAAAATCTGAAATGAAAAGATAATGGTAAATCGAAAAATTAAAACGATATTATTGCTGTTCTTTTTAACAATTCTATCGTGTTTAAGTATATTTTCGTTCGGTGTTTCAGCACAAGTTCCTAAAACTAGTGGAAC
This sequence comes from uncultured archaeon, assembly GCA_964486045.1. Taxonomy (GTDB): domain Archaea; phylum Asgardarchaeota; class Lokiarchaeia; order Sigyniarchaeales; family SOKP01; genus Loki-b32. Next base: position 85,664 of record CAZALK010000004.1, on the reverse strand, counting down.
AACACCTTTGCAGACGGTTGTTATTGATGGAGTAATTAATGAAGCAGAATGGGCAGACCGAGATTGGAAAATTAATTTCACTTTGGATATTGACGATGTTTTTAATCCTCCAGATAAAGACGGCACCAATTATATGTATCTCGGTGAAGATCATACAAACTTTTATGTCGGCCTTGATTTGTGCAGCGATCAAACGGGGGATCCAACAGGTGAATGGCTAGCCATCTGGATGAACGTGAATAATAGATCTTTTAATGACCTAACAACTTGGGCTTCTTATCTCGATAATGGCACTGAATCAGTACTTCACGATGTAGAAAACGATCAACCTCTCCCATTTTTCCGAAATCAAACAACTTCATTATATTCTGGTTACGATGTAAATAACGATGGTGAATATAACGCCGTTCATGGCAATACTCAAGGAGATTACACAAACTTCGATTTTGGGCCAACTACTTTCAATATTACATCTGCTTCTGTCGTCGGTGATAATTTAACTCAAATAGATTTTTCTGTAGATATCAAGGAATGGTTCTCACTTTTTTCTGATTTTTATGCTGATGCTGTAAACGAAATGAGACTCTTGATTAAATCCAGATCTAACATAACCATCGATGACCATAAAGTAGTGTTCTGGTACAACGATGGAACGATGAATACTAACGATCCCCAACAAACTAAATCAATTAATAATGGGACGAGTTTCCTTCAAGAATCTTTTGATTATGGTGTTGCGAACTTATCATCCGACCATATAATGAAATTTAGTATTATTGGCAACAATAGCGCACCTTTCGAGACCTATTTCGAATACATTGAGTTTACTATAAGATATAATTACACCAATACTTTTGGTGGGGCTATGTTGAATGCCTACTCTTCGATTTCTAATTACGATATTCAATGGAGCTTTGGACCAAGCGCAAACAACGCGTCCGATCATAGAATGTTCGAAATAAAAATTCCAAAATCGGAACTTGAACTTTACAACGCAAGCGAGGAGATTGGAATTATAGTTGGTGGATATGGGACCATGACTTTCCCTAATGAAGTTTTCTGGGTATTCGGGGAATATAATAATAGTATAAGGCATCAACAATCTACGTATTATAAGTATTACAATATGTTCGGGATTGACGCACCCCCAGACCCCCCAGATCCTCCAGACCCTCCAGATCCTCCAGACCCTCCAGACCCTCCAGATCCCCCAACCACTCCAAGTCCTGCAGTTCCGGGATATTATCTACCCATTGTTCTCGCACTTGCTACGGTATCAACATTTTCACTCATAAGGAAGCAAAAAAAAAAACTGAAATAGATTAAAAGTCAACTTTTAATCTTTAACTTTCCTTTTTTTTCTATAAATTTAAAGATTTTCTAGTAAACTTCTTTTCTAATCTAACTGATGAACATCACTTTTTGAATTTTAAATAATACTTTTTACATTAATGTTGAAATACGACAAATATTCTAGGATTATCACTATTAATATTGAAAAAGGCTTATTGCTTTATGAGATAAAATTACCTGAAGTAACTTTTGGATTTTTTCTACAAGAATTTAAAATGAATTTTATCCAAACGACTGAGGACTATAGGTGCCTAGGGCCAATTTACCTTTACATTCACCAATTTAATCCTGCATTAGTGTCTTAAACATGTCCTATTATATGATGTGGTTTATAAGGTTCTTCTAATTTCTTAATTTCATCGTCTGAAAGTTTTATATTTAAAGCTTCAACCGCTTGCTCAACGTGCTCTACTTTTGTAACTCCCAATATCGGAGATGAGACATAATCCTTTGAAAACATCCATGCAAGAGCAATTTGAGCAGGAGAAACACCCTTGTTCTTAGCAAGTTCCACTACGGCTTCCAAAACATCAAAATCTGCCGGATGGAAATATCTCATTTTCAAATTTGGATCCGATCTTACTCGGGGAGAATCAGGTTCATCTGAACGGGAATATCTTCCACTAAGAAATCCTCGTGCCAATGGTGACCAAGAGATTATACCTATTCCTTGATCTTTACACAAGGGTATCATTTCTCTTTCTTCTTCTCTGTATACTAGATTATAATGGTTTTGCATAGTTCTGAATGGTTCCAGATCATATTTTTCAGCAATCCACAAACTTTTAGCAAATTGCCAAGCAAACATGGAACTTGCACCTATATGGAGCACTTTTCCTTCATTAATTAAATGATTTAAACTTCTTAGGATTTCTTCAATAGGTAAATTCGAATCTAATCGGTGAATTTGATATACGTCAATGTAGTCTACATCAAGTCTTTTTAATGATCCAGCTATTTCTCTTCGTATTATTTTTCGTGACAAACCTATTTGATTTGGTTTTTCTTTTGGATCTCTAATCCCTGATGCCGATAAATACACTTTTGTGGCAATTATAACATCATCCCTTGAATCTTTAAGCAATTCACCCGTGATTTCTTCTGAACGACCAGCACTATATACATTAGCTGTATCGAAGAAATTTATTCCTAAATCTAAGGCGGTATTAACAATGGGCCTTGCTTGGTCTAATTCAAGCTGCCACTCTCGTTTGTTTCCAAACGACATCATACCCAAACATATTCGGGAAACTTCAACCCCAGTTTTCCCTAATCTAACATACTTCATATTTTGGACCTAAAAATCTTTTATATGATATAATAAACTCTTCCTTTAAAGTATAGCTGAAAACTATATAATAGTTAACAAATTGATTCTTAAAATCATTTTTTTATTGAATACAGAGTCTGATTTTGATGATTTATGATTTTCCCACTTCCATCTTGAAATTCTAAAAAAAATGCAGGAGTATTACAATTCCCAAAATAAGGAAATGCACTAAAGATGTGAATTAGTGTATCGTTCCATAATGAATCAAAAGCGCCTTTAGATGATTGGTGGCTTCGAACTAACCTATTATATCCGAGATTCTCCATAAATACATTAAATGCTTTTTGATTAAAAACTTTATATGGGCTTCCACGCATGCTATCACTGAATATAATATGCTCATTTGATAACTTTTCATCTGGATCATTCCACAGAAATTGTTCGATTGCCATTTTTAGATCCATTTTTAATTTCAATGGATTGTGTTTAATGGGAATTTTAAGTTTTCGCAGTGTTTTCACCATTTCTAGTTCTACTGTATCATTAAAGGATTTAAATTCAGGAATTCCCCCATGTACTCCAAGTGTTCCCCATTTAGTTTCTGCAATAATTGGCAAATGTTCATAAACTATTTCTATTGATTGAATAATGCTTTTTAAATTAGTTTTACCATAGATTTCAACAATTTCAGACAGAAAACCATATCTTTTATTAACTGCAATATCTTCATGGTTACCTTTCAAAGCAATAATTTTGAATGGAAATGATTCTAGAAAGAGGGGATCAATGAAATCAAAATTCCCGTCATAACCTTCACTTCTGGCAAAACTATAAACAATATTGGTTAAACTCTGCGTTTGTAAAGGTCCCCTGTCAACATAATCCCCTAAAAATATCAAGGTTGAAACTGAGTTTTCTTTTGCCATTTCTATTGCATGGGTAATATTATCATAAAATCCATGAATATCACCAACCCAAAGAACAGGACCTTTATCTATTCTAACTACGGCAGGTTTAAATTTTAAAGGAATAACAATTTTTGAAATGAAATCAATAAATTCTGTTGCAGAGGATGGTTGGTATTTGCTCATAACTCAAAATATAAATAAAAATCATAAAATATATCAATTTGGATTTTTATTATGTATGTTATGGAAATTGATGATTTGATAACTCTTAAATTGTTTGATAAGGCACTAAAAGAAATCAACCAATTGAAGGGGTATGATTTTCATAAATATAAAGCGAAACTCTTTATGGCACAATCCTACTTTGAGGAGTCCGTTTCACACGCGATCGAAATGTGGAAACTCGGTGATAATCCATTTCATAAGCTCGAATACTACCTATTTCGCGCACTCATTAATCATCAATTCCATTTTAAGGATCGTATACAAGAGTTTCTACAAAAGTTCGAAGCTGATATCAGCTCATTATATTCATCTAATCATAATTATCTTCTATTAAAATACCTCGAATTGAAAATCAAGCTCAATGAGAAAGATTACATTACAAGAGGCAATTATATTGAAGAATTATTTGAAATTGTCCCTAAGGTTGTGAAATTTCAGTATAAACTCTTGTCACTTAGTTATCAGGATGAGGAAGATATTCGAAAAAAATTGCAGCCTCTTGTTAAAAAATATGATTCTGTTATTAAAGAAACAATACCTTTAAACCGGATATTAAAGATACGAGATATGTTGGGAGGATTATTCATCAAAATAGGTGACTTAGAAAACGCAAAAGTACAATTAGAGAGGGCGATGGATTTAATTGGAGATAATACACCGGATATCAGAGAATCGCTCGAAAGTAAATTAACTGGTTTAAAAAATGCAGGTAATAATAATTTCAGTAAAAAAACAGAGCCCCCATTTCAATACATTAAGGCAGATCAAGTCACTCTGCATTCAAAACACGGAAAAGTGAAATTTTATAGCGCAAGTTACATTTCGGATGGTAACTCTTATATCGTCTACTGTAAAGGTAAATCATCAGTTTTTTTAAAGGGTGAATATTATTTAAGTGCAGATGGTGGTCGTTCCTGTACTTACTCGAGTAAGGCAGATTGGATGAGAGATTTTTATTATTCCATTAAGTTTGCCGAAGACAATCCTGTCCAAAGATCTCAACATAAAACGCTAGTACAAGCAAAACTAATTGAAGGAAAAATTACGGGAGTAATTAATATTGGTAAAGGAGAATTGGTTACTCTGAGAGGTCCAATGGGATCAGGTAAATCGAAGATAATTAATTATCTACTTGGTACGGAACATCCAGAAAAGGGAGAAATTCTCATTGACGGGACTTTATTAGGTGGACTCAAGGGTAAATTAATGAAGGACTTCAGAAATAACAAGATAGCGTTAGTTGTTGAGGGAAGAGTGGTATTACCTAAAAATATCATGAAAAACCATCCAAAAGAGAGTGACTTTATCAATTTCATTGATGATTTCATTAATGATCATCCCAAAGAGATAATTTCTGCGGTGAATGATTTGAAAAATTCAATGACTTCTATCGATAATTTTTTTTATCATTGCATGGCAATTTTCAAACTAAAACCTAAGTTAATCTTGATGAATGAACCCTTTATGAATATACGCGGGGAGATCTTGGAGAAATGGTTAAACGTACTTAACATGCTCGCAAAACATCATAAAATCGCAATTTTATTGGAAACTCACCATACAATATCTTCATTCTATGCTGATTGTCAATATTTTTTCAGGGATCATAAAATTGTAGAGATAATAGAAAAAGTTTAATTCATGGTAGATTTAACCACGAACTTTAAATTATTTGACTTGCGCCAGGTTGATGCATGTTTGGTTTTTTAATGACGGTTTCAATACTTTTAAGAAATTATTTTTTATCTCTATTTAACTCTCGCTTCAAACTTAAATAATTTGAAGTCTGATTTGTGTTAAAAATACACTTCTACAAATCATCAGATGTGTATTCTATCATCGTGAATAAGTTTATAAAAATTACAAATAAGAAAAAAATAAAGAATTATGACCATTTACAAGTAATGGCGCATTGTTATGCAAAATGTAAATAAACTATGGATAAAAAGAATTTATGAAAAATGCAGCGGATGCAGAAGATGTGAGATTACATGTTCTCTACATCACGAAGGGAAAATTTGGCCGGAAGCTTCCAGGGTCAGAGTTTTCATGCTTGTTCCAGGAGTTGAAATACCTCACCTCTGTTTTCAATGTAATGATTACCCATGTGTTGAGGAATGTCCCGAGGAAGCTCTATCGGTAGATGATCAAACTAGAGCTGTAATCACTGACAAATCGAAATGTACCGCATGTGGAATATGTATTAATGCCTGTCCTGGAAGAGTACCACATCTCCATCCTCAAGATGATCATATAGTAATTTGCGATTTATGTGGGGGAAAACCGAAATGTACGACTATTTGTCAGGAAGGTAAGTGGGATACTTTGATTCTCTTAGAGAGTCAAGATGTGGAAATGGAAAACATCACAGCTAAAACACCTAAGGAACTCACACATGAAACTGCAAGAAAAATTTTGGGAGAAAAAGCAACTGAAGAGGTGTATGAATGGTGAATGGTTATGCTGGAAAATTTCTGGAAATAGATCTTGGAAATAAGAAAATTGAAGAAATTACATTTTCAGATAAAATTCTTCAAGATTATATGGGAGGAAGGGGTTTAGGAGTAAAGATATTATGGGATAGACTTGGAAATAAGTGGGAAACGATTGATCCTCTAGGCCCTGAAAATATTTTACTCATGCTTACTGGACCTTTTACAGGATATTTTCTCGGTGCTAGAACTTGCGTAACTGGAAAATCTCCCCAAGGCAATGGGATTATAGGGTCAACAGTCGGGGGAGAGTTTGGGGTGGAATTGAAATGCGCGGGGTATGACGGAATAATTTTTACAGGAAAGGCTGAAAAACCATGTTACCTATTTATTTGCGATGATAACATAGAGATTAAAGATGCTTCACATTTATGGGGAAAAACTAGCAGAGAATCTATGCGTTATCTCATAAAGGATTCGATTAATGATATCAAAAAAATTTGTCCTAATTATGGGGAGTTTAAGGAACCTTCCGTTCTCTATATAGGTCCTGCTGGAGAAAACAAATCCAGAGTAGCAGCCGTAGCAGCGAAATATACACATGCGGCTGGTTACGGAGGATACGGTGGTGTAATGGGATCTAAAAACTTAAAAGCTGTGGTTGTAAAAGGTTTTGGCCCCTTACCAGATGTATTTGATCAGGGTAAAATGCTCGAGCTGTCGAAGGAATTTTCAGATAGATGTTTTATGATAGAACTTTTTAGACGGTGGGGTACAGGATCCGGAGGATATACATTTGGTGCTGACTCAAGTTCAGAGCCCATTAAAAATTGGCAGGAAGAATGGCACAATGAGGAAGGTTATAAAGGTGAAGAATTCGACAAACTTTGGGTAAAAAAATACTGGGGAGATTTCGGTTGCCCTGTTACATGCCTAAAGTTGGCGGTGTTAAGAGATGGAAAATATGAGGGGGCAATCTGTGATAATCCTGATTACGAGCTTGAAGCATTCCTGGGGCCAAATTTGGGTATTTTTTCACCAGAACAGAACATTTATTTATCTTATATAATAGAAGAATTAGGATTTTGTGGAATTCAAGGTGGTTCACTTTTGGGTTTTACAGGGGAATTATTCCAAAGAGGTATCATTTCAAAAGAAGATTTAGGAGGGATTGATCTTAAATGGGGAAATGTTGATGCATTTGCAGAATTAGCAAGAAAAATTGCTTTTAGAGAAGGTATTGGTGATATATTAGCAGAAGGTATATATCGGGCGGCTTTGAAACTTGAAGAAATGAAAGAAACTGAAGTTCTCAAATATGCAATTCATCTTAAAGGCATGGCAATCGGAGCTCATGGTCTTAGAAGCGGTAAGGACATGGTCACTACAACTTCAATTGGATATAGTGTATCAGTTCAAGCAGGAGACCATACATCATCAGCTGCTCTTCCTATTGATGGACGTGGGAGTGAATTACGCTCAATTATGAGTGATTCTGGAGTATATTGTAACTTTACTACCTTTACGCTAGCTTTTGCTCAAATTGCAAGTTTCTATCAAGCAGTTACAGGTTGGGAATTAACAAAAGAAAGATGGTTCAGTGAAAAAGCATTAAGAATTTTACAATTACAGAGAGCTGTATCACTACTTGGAGGACCGGATGCTGAATGGAAATCAAAGCAAGATGATACTCTACCGTCAAGATTTTGGGAACCTCTCCCATCGGGACCGTTTAAAGGGGAATCAATAGATAAAAATACATTCGAGAAATTGAAATCCGAATATTACAAAGCAGTAGGGTGGAATGAGGAAGGTGTACCCACTTCAGAAATATTACAAAAACTGGATTTAAAAGACGTTGAATCGAAGCTTAAAAAAGAGGGTTTGCTATAACGGTCATTTTTCAAGGTCAATAATGTATTTTGGAAACTAAGATTTAACTAGTCGATTAACAATCAGATCTTTAAAAGCTTGAACATCTTTCCAAGAAGTTGCACATCGTATATTACTTCCTTTTTCACTTATCTTGGTAATCCCCTTCTCAGTGACTTCAATTTTTAAATCTTCTATATTTAGTAACTCTTCAGAGAAACCGAGGTAAATCGCCACCATATCAAATAGGATCGACGTTTTTTTATCTTCAGTGATCAATTTAGTTAATCTATTTTCCTTAGCCCATATCTTAAAATTTTCCTTGATTATTTTGACAATTGTATTATCACAATTCATAATGCGTTCAAAATCTTTACCCGATAGCACGATGTTTCCACACGTATCCAATGGAGTTATGGTTTTCTCCCATGGTGCTTGAAACACGTCTTTACACGCTTGAATATCACGTATCACATTATATTCGGGGTGTGGAGAAGGTGCATCTTGGTATCCAATTCGAATGCTTCCGTGCATTCCTACAAATCGAGCATTTTCTGTAATATTTGGGTTCATTTTAAGTGCCCCTGCTACGGTTCCTAAAGGACCAATTGCAATGAGTGTAAGGGGATCTGGAGAATCAATTATCGTGGAACAAAGAACCTCCATGCCGTTTTCATGGACAGATCCAGGATATTTTGATAATTCATAATCTTCAATCCAACGATATAATTTACCTTTTTTACGATTTTCTGAGGGACCAATCCCTATAGGAATGTCCGTACGCCCTGCAATTTCGAGAAATTTAGCAACAAGCCTAGCTTTTATAGTGGTATTGTCTGATGATGTTGTAATTAATTTTACATCGAATTCGGGACACTTCAATATTAAGCCCAAAGCCCACGTATCATCAATATCCATCCCAATATCGGTATCCAGAATTACTGGAATTTTTTTGCTACTTAAATTTCTCACCGAATCTTGTTTTTCTTTTCATGATTAAATATAGATGATATTTTTAATAGGAATGTATTAAAAATTAAAAATTAAATTATAAAAATGGTTGAACAGGATTCAAATGGATATCGTTTAGATGTAGAAAAAGCACTGAAAATTACGTATGATCCTATGGATTTAAAAAAATTTTCATAATAACTGCTATCTTTAGTTAAATTGATGAGTTTTAAAAAATCTTTAATATCTTTCATTACGAGAATTCTAATTTCCAATCTAATTACTTTATTCAGAATTAGATATAATTTCCACCTATAATTTAAGATGATTGATTATTAAGCAAAATCCGTAATTTTTTTACTCCCGTTTTTTGATTCAAGATGCAGTAATTTTTGCTTTATTTTGATTCCCCCCCCATAACCAGTCAAAGAACCATCAGAACCTATTATTCTGTGACAGGGAATAATTACGGCAATAGAATTTTGCCCATTTGCATTAGCAATCGCTCGTACTGCTGTAGGTCTTTCAATTTTTTTAGCAATTTCAAGATAAGAAGCTGTCTTTCCATATTTTATTTGTAATAATGCATTCCAGACTTTTAATTGAAATTGAGTTCCTCGAATATCTAAAGGAACTGTAAAAATCTTTAAATCTCCATGCAAATACTTTTCTAGTTGATTTTCAGCTAATTCAATGAATTGAGATGTTCCATAGGTTGCAGAGTCTCCATAATATTCATTAATTCGTCTAAGGATTCGTGGAAAACTTTTCCTATATTTAAAATCGAGTAAACATAATCCTTTTTCAGATGATCCAAATACCATGACCCCAATCGGTGTTTTTACCTCTTTAAAAACTAAATTAGATTTTTTCAAATTACTATTTAAAGGGATAAAACAAATAAAAGGCTATTTAACATCTTGTTTTTCTGCTCACAATTAAATATAAATTATAATTTTTAATTCAGTCCAATCCCGAAAACGTTTAAAACTATGAAGATCGTGCTTCTCTAATTTTAGCTTAATGTATTTTCTTTTCTTTGTATTTTATTTACTTATAAATTATTTTCGTAAGGATCCTTCTCAAGAAATTTATCAAGCTCCTCCTTTTCCCATTTTGCAAAATTCGAATCAAGTTGCTCCATCAATTTTAGTAGTTTGGCAAATAATTGCCTTCTTGAATCTTCATTGGGTTTTCGATTTTCTAATTCATAATCACTCGCCATTCTAAATATAATCGGTTTGAATATCCAGTATAATATTAAGTTAATATCTTTTGTCTGTTTTCGTTCAAATTCTGTTCCTCTCTCACTGACTACATAATTATACCCATTCTCATCAATTTCAATATGAGGTGTCCCAAACCCATCACTAGAAGATCGAACGGTCAATAAATGAGTTGGAGCGCTAATTTTCTTCCCATATTCTCTAACTTTTTTCCTTATTGTCGATATAGAATAGATTTTAACCAAGATACCTTCACAGCTATTTATATTTATAATTATAATTTTATAATTTTTAACTGTTGTTTGTAAAGGAAATAATTCACCAATTACATTTAACATTGTTGGATTCCTCTTAGTTTTTTCAGAGGAATTTCAATGCGGATCAGATTCTGATTTTAATTATTCTTATTACTCTAAGAAATCTTTATAGGTAAATTTCGGAGCTCAAATTATTCAATTATATCTGAGATTTTATATTTTGTTTTAGGAAAGGAGTGATATTATCTGATAAAGTTCCTTACCTAACGGATTTCATTTTTCAAAATTTCCTTTAATTCAGCATTTTTGCGTAAATATGATTTCTCTTTAAAAATTTGTAACATTTTGCTGTTAATTTCAGACGAATTATAATCTAATAGGCACTTAGCAATTTCGCAGTAAACATGGTAATTTTTATCATTTGAAAACCTATTAAATAAAACTTCAATAAACTCATCCTTTACCTCTGATAACTTAGATACAATTTTTGTAATTACTGGCAAATAATTTACATTTTGTAACAGGATATTTGTTTTAATTGCCTTAAAGGCGTTTTTTTTATCTTCTCTGACAAATATTCTAATCATTTTCTCCGCAAGTTTTTCTACCCCCTGTGTAGTATCTTTAAAATTATCCCAATTATGAATCATTTGGTAAAATTTATCTGGATTGTTTACCGAAATTTTTATCGTTTCAAGAGAGAGTTCTGAATTTTTTTCCCATAAGTAGTCGAATATTTCTAAATTAATCTGATTGTAATCTTTCCAAAGTATAAATAGCAGTTTATCATAAAAACCGTCTTGAAAATCCCTTATCGCCCGGAAAATTGCTTCTGCATGATACTCTACAAAATCTCGATTTTTAATTCTATCAAATGTTTTTGTTAAAACTTCTAGTGCTTCGATATTATGATAAACGGAGAGAGCTGTATATAAAGATTCAAGGTTGGGAGGATAAGTTTCTTTTCTTTCTAATCCCTTGTTGTGAATTTTCAGCAATGGATTCAATAAAGAAGGATGAGGAAAAATTTGGACTGCTTTATTAAATTGCCATAATTCTCCATGAGAGAAACTCTTAATAATTTCTAAATCCACATTTTTTTGAAATTTCGCTAGAGCTACAAGTGCATAAGGATTTTTATATTCTGTAACAAATTTCCTTATCATCTTATAATCCTTTTCTTTAGGATTTAATTCTAAGAAATAATATGATTTGAATTGAAGGTCATAATTGTTTTCAAGCACTTCTTCAACCACTTTGTGAAATTGTTCTTCTGTAAGAAATGGTTGCCCCTCATAAAGAAAGAAGTCAGCGACTTTAGTCCTCCCCCCAATATCAAATCCCATTGTTTTTATTACTTCAGTAATATGAAGCTTTGACATTATTATCTTAAAGAGCTTATCCGTGTTTTTCTGAGTGAGAGCAACGAAAGCATAACACTGTACAACATAATTTGGATGCTCTATCAGTTCTTCAAGTTTTTCAATAGATGCCCTTTTACAAATATGCTTGAAGTACGCATAAGAAGTTGAAATTACAGCCAAAATTGAAACAAGACTATCTTCTAAAACATTTCTCTGAGCGATTTCCTCAGCGATTTCATCTATAGTAAGTTTATTTAGTTTGTGTGTTTTTTCCACATCAGCAATTCCCTCTAAAACTATTTCTCGTATATCCCCACTTTCGTTTAGTTCAATAAATCCCTTCCGCATACTAATCAAAGATAATTCATGAATATTTTTTATAATTTATACAATCAAAACATTTTAGAATTGGTAATATAAAACACTTTTGGAAAAAGAATAGAAGTTCAAGAAAATATTCTTTCCTGTTTAAATTTCTCTCCTATCTTGTTTTTCTTTTCATGATTAATTATAAATGTTAATTTTAATTTAAAAATTTAAAATTAACTGATAATAGTGGTTGAGCGAGAATCATCAATACAAATTAATTTAAATGAATCTATTGGAAAGGTTAGTAATTTTTGCTTTATTTTGATTCCCCCCCATAACCAGTCAAAGAACCATCAGAACCTATTATTCTGTGACAGGGAATAATTACGGCAATAGAATTTTGCCCATTTGCATTAGCAATCGCTCGTACTGCTGTAGGTCTTTCAATTTTTTTAGCAATTTCAAGATAAGAAGCTGTCTTTCCATATTTTATTTGTAATAATGCATTCCAGACTTTTAATTGAAATTGAGTTCCTCGAATATCTAAAGGAACTGTAAAAATCTTTAAATCTCCATGCAAATACTTTTCTAGTTGATTTTCAGCTAATTCAATGAATTGAGATGTTCCATAGGTTGCAGAGTCTCCATAATATTCATTAATTCGTCTAAGGATTCGTGGAAAACTTTTCCTATATTTAAAATCGAGTAAACATAATCCTTTTTCAGATGATCCAAATACCATGACCCCAATCGGTGTTTTTACCTCTTTAAAAACTAAATTAGATTTTTTCAAAATTAATATCTCTGTATTGTTTCTTAAATGCTAGTTTAAATCCTTTTATAGAGTGATATCCTGTTAATGACGCAACTTTTTCTATCCCAATACCTTTTTCAATATATTTTTTTGCTTCATTTAACCGACGAAGCCTATGATATTCCTTTAGTGACATAGAATGTTTCCTTTTGAAATATCTGCGAATTGTAGAGATCTCAAGGTTAACCAATTCAGCTAATTCTTTATCTGCTAATCTTCGATACAAATTTTTGTTTAAAAATTCTTCAATTGTATCCAACCAATCTGGAAAAAAATCGGGAGAATTTAATGGATGACATCTATAGCAATGACGATAACCGTTCTCAACAGCACGTTCTGCAGAATAAACAAATTCAACATTTTTTTTAAAAGGTGTTTTTGCTTTACATGAAGGAAGACAGAATATTTTCGTCGTTTTTATACAAGTAAAGAATTTTCCGTCAAATTGTGATTCTTTGTTTACAATTTTCTCATACATGAAATCAAAGGGATAACTCATTAATTGCGTTTAAACAATTATAACTTTTATAATTTTTGAAAATTAATGAAGTATAAATGGAAAAAATTGAGCAAGTAAATTCTAAATAAAGAGGCCCCAGAAAATGATCATTCTACATACAAATTTATCACATTCAGTTAAAATGATAAGAAATCAATGGTTTTTAAATGAAATAAAACATTTCTAATATTCACTTTTTGGGAATTATAAGATTTTTAATTTTCGTCTTCTTTTTCAAACAGATCTTTGAAGTCTATTCCCAGTGCTAACGCGATTTTAATTAGGATTCCCTCCTTAAAATCTTTTGTAAGTTGTTCGTCATCTATCTCACTTAAGGAAGCAAGCTTTTCAAGGTTAATCCCTGCGATTTCTGCAATCTCCCTTAATTCTGCGAGCAATTTACCTTCTAGGATATTTTTAATAACTGGTTCCTGATAAAATATATCATGAATCGGTTTTTTCAAGATCTCCGATATTTTAAATGATATTGTCAAGGATGGATTGTATGAACCCCGCTCTAAGTAATAAATTGTCTGGCGAGAAACCCCTACAAGTTTCGCTAATTCTAATTGGAGCAGTTCTAACTCCTCCCTGAATTGCTTTATTCGTGAAACGATTTTTTTCTTAAATTTCATGCTCTCTCACCCCTCCATTACTCTTTCAGGAGCCCTAATAATAGTAATAATAATTAAAAAAAAAATTGAATTTTTAGACTAATTTAAACAAATCTTCTATTTTACACCGTAATACTTCCGCGATCTTATAAGCTAATGCTAAACTTGGATTATAACTCCCTTCAGCTAAGTAATTAATTGTCTGAAGTGGAACACCGACCTTTTCAGCCAATTCAGCAGTAGAGAGGTTGGCTTTTTCACGTAATTCCGTTATACTGGTTTTCAGTTTCTCACCTTCCCTCATCTTTGAAAGTATATAGCTGATGAAGTTATCAAATGCCAACTCCTCTGGTTTGAAGATTTTATCTTCAAGACCGCTTGGAACCGTAGAAAGCTTCGTCATCATCTCTTTTATCTTTTTCTCAATGATATAAGGGTCCTTTAAGCCAGGAATATATCCTTCAGGTCTCATAATGCCTCTCTGAGCACTTGTTGCTGCTGCACTTGATCCCGCTGTCTCTATCTTCACCGTAAAAGTCTTGAACATCCTATCGAAAACACCGTTTACTATGTTAATATTTTGAATCCTACTATAGGGTATAGTTGCGACTACTTTTGTAAATATACCATGTCTTATAATGATATGATCCTCTGAAATTGTGTATGTGAGATTTTTGATATAAGCCCGATTATACATATAAGTGAGAATTATTATTACGGCAAAAAGGCTATAAAAGATTATGAATCCCAAGTATACAAAGTATATCCATTCTATAGGAATAGTCCACCATGCGAGAAACATTCCTGTGAGAAACACCACTGTGATAGCAGCGGCAATAATCCCAGTTGTAATCGTGATTTTTAGCAGTTCTTTGTTTTTATAAGAGCTAGAAATACCACCTTCATATGAATTTTTTTCATTACTCATCTTTTTTTTCACCAATTTTTTAAATGTTAAATTCTAAAAATCATCTTAATCAAGTGGTATTAACTTTTTACCAATCGATTTAAAAAATGATCATTTATTATGTTACTATATTTAACATGAGTATTTAAAAGTTTCGAATTAATCAAAGAACAAAGTATTTAGGATTTCTAATAAGCTTCTATGGAACGTTAAGAATACTTAACATCATTTTTTGAATTTTAAAAAAATCATTCTCACTTCAATATTTTTAAGGTTAAAAGAAGAATTTTAAAGAATATGTAACATGAAGGTTAATATGGTCATTAAATGATATCTTTGTAGTATTTTGGGATATAGACCAAGTCTTACAGATAAAAGGAGATCATATGGCAAGTCAGAATGTAAAAAAACCAAATCTAATATTTATCTTAACTGATGACCAGGGGGCGTGGGCCATGGGTTGTACCGGTAATGGAGAGATACGCTCTCCCAATCTGGACCGTCTCGGTAAGGAAGGTACACGCTTTGAAAACTTCTTCTGCACCTCACCTGTTTGTTCGCCAGCTCGGGCATCGATCTTGACTGGTCGGATACCTTCACAGCATGGTGTCCATGATTTTCTCCACTGGGGACCAGGACTTGTGGGAAAAAATGTCAAGGCAGATGAGATCCGGTTTCTTGATGGACAGCCAACCTATATGACCACCCTTAGGCAAACAGGGTACAATACATGTTTGAGCGGGAAGTGGCACCTTGGTTATGGGTTGGAACCACAAATTGGCTTCCAGATCTGGAATGTCATGCCTTATGGAGCTTCTCCCTACTACAGTGCACCTGTAGTGGAAAATGGCAAAACGTTAACGCGGGAGGGTGTATACGCCACAGATATTTACACTGATAACGCATTAAAATTTTTAGATGGTCAGATTGACATTGACAATCCATTTTGTCTACATGTCCATTACACTGCACCCCATTCACCATGGGGAAGAAAACATCATCCTCCCGAATTATGGGAAGATTATTATAACAATTGTCCCTTCAATTCAGTCCCAACTCACGAGGAGCCTTTACCCAAGGGTTTTTGGGCTAGGGGTATAAGCGAAGACGGACGGCGACGGGCTCTATCGGGATATTTTGCAGCCATAACCGCTATGGACCATGGCGTCGGACGGATATTGGATTGGCTCGAGGAGAAAGGTTTACGTGAGAACACACTTATTGTATTTATGAGCGATAACGGTATGAATATGGGGCATCACGGTCTTTATGGAAAGGGGAATGCCACCTGGCCGCAGAATATGTTCGATACCAGTGTTAAGATCCCATGCATTATCAGCCGTCCTGGATTCGTGCCGAAAAACCACATCGATACCAATCTTCTCAGTCAATATGATTGGTTTCCCACCCTGATGGAATAAATCGGTTTGGAGGATCAGGTTCCGCAAGGTCTTCCAGGTCGCTCCTTTTCTCCTCTCCTTGAGGGAAAAATCTTGGGGGAACGAGAAAATATCGTCGTTTTTGATGAATATGGTCCTGTCCGCATGATACGGTCACGGGAGTGGAAACTTGTGTGGCGTTATCCGGGTGGTCCTCATGAATTATACAACTTGATCGAAGATTCAAGTGAAATGAATAACCTCTTCAACTCTCCCGATTATGCCGATAAAATCAGGACGATGCGACGAGATCTGGAGGAATGATATTCCCGTTATGTTGATCCTCGTCTTGATGGAACGAGACTACCCGTTACTGGTCGTGGACAAAAAGCACGAGCAGGTGAGGAAGATGCCTTTGCCTATCGGTTCTTTGAGTGAATCAGATTATAAATGTGATTAGAAATGACTTTATCAATTAATTCGAAAGTAAGATTGAATAGTGGTGTTGAAATGCCCATATTTGGATAGAGAACCTACAGTAAATACAAAAGATCAGGAGAGAACTGCGACTTATTGCACTTAGTTCACAATTCCCCAATTTCTTTTTTAATTTTCACCATCCAAAAAGTTGATTCTATTTCTGCCCATTTCTTTACCCGTCTGTTTTCTCCTAAACCCAGGTAAGCTCCTAATACCCAATATCCACTCGATCTCTCTATTAGACATGATTTGGGTAATAAATAAGTCCCCTTATCTGTTTTATAAGATTCTAATTTTTTAAAGCATGTAATAAACCAATCATTTTTTCGTGCAGAAGGAAATTGAGACATTAGATAAAGTCGTTGTAAAAAATAGGAAGGATTTGATTTTCTCATTACTTTTAATGAAGCTGTAAAATCAAAATATTGTAGGTGTGGAAATTTTAAATTTTACAGAGAGAAAGCTAAATCTTGATGATCTCATTCAATTAAATAGCGAAGAATTAATACCAAGAGTAGCATAATGCTAATAAAGTTTACTAAGCATGCGCTAGAACGAATGAGGATCCGATTCTTAATGATTTGAAATATTTGAAGGATATCAAAAATCCAATAATTAGCATAGACAATTTATTAAATTGGTTTTACTTCTTTGGAAATTAATTTTATATAATCAAGGTATTTTAAACCTTTCTTTTCTGCTTCTTTAGCAATAATCTTTCTTGCAATATGAATTTGCTGTAATGCTATATCGTATGGAAATTCAAGTTCACTGGCTTTTTTAATTTTTTCAATTTCTTTTTCATTTAACGTTTTTACTCACCTATATTATAATAATTCTGCAGGAGTTATTATTTCTATCTGTCTTAAATTGTTTAAAGTGCATATCATTCTCACAATATCCCTTGTTTTTTTTCTAACTATATGCCTAAAATTCCAACTTAAAAGAAAATCCATATCATTGATTATAGCTATGGCAATATGATAAGCATCTTCGGAATATGACTCATTTATTGCTCCCTTTTGAATAATATCTTTTACCAGTTCTTCTATTTCATTTGAACTAGTAAGAATCGAAAAGTTTGTTATTTTTTCCTTCATTTTTGTTTTAAGTTCCTCATCAGGTGTATTATCAATCTCAGCAAGAGTAATATCAGAAATAAAGATTTCAAAATCTTTCAACTCACTAAAGAAGGACTCAGTAAGAGATTTCCTTTCAGGATTTCTCTCATCAAATAGCGCTGAGAGAACTGATGTGTCTAAGTATAATTTTAATTTATATCTCATTTTATTCAACATTTAAATATAGTCAGATAAACTCTTAAAAAAGGTTATTATTTAATTTATTTATTTTTATCTCTACTTTTGTTATTTTGTAAGCTCTGAAAATATCCTCATATTAATCTTCGCAAAACGGTTATCAAATTAAAAGCTTTGAAAAGGTATTCTCTCCTCTTAGTTGGATAACTTTGGATTGTGATATATTCAAATCTAAAGATTATTTAGTGTTATCATTTAATAAAAATGAGTTCAAATGAGTTAATCGTGAAATAACCGAGATATCAAATCTTTTTCAAATTTTGTCCTTCTTCAATCATGTGTTGTACTTAGTTTAAAATTCCCTAATTTCCCTTTTAATTTTCGCCATCCAAAAAGTTGATTCTATTTCTGCCCACTTCTTTACCCGTCTGTTTTCTCCTAACCCCATATAAGCTCCAAGAACCCAATAACCGTTAGGTCTCTCTATTAAACAAGATTTGGGTAATAAATAAGTCCCCTTATCTGTTTTATAAGATTCTAATTTTTTAAAGCATGTAATAAACCAATCATTTTTTCGTGCAGAAGGAAATTGAGACATTAGATAAAGTCGTTGTAAAAAATAGGAAGGATTTGATTTTCTCATTACTTTTAATGAAGCTGTAGAAAAATCTAGTTGGTTAGGATCTTGGAAAAAAGGCAGATGAACTGACCACCCCATACCATAAGCCTTCGTTGGAGATTCTACTACTATTCCATATCCCTCTTTTAACTTCTGATAATCATCACTTAATATCCGTTTGATGACCTTCTCGATTAAATCTTTTTTATCTTGGTGTAATTCGGATTTTAGGATTCCTGAGAACGCCCAAATATCGTGAATAAACGGAAATCGGAGTTTCCCGTCGCTATAAAGCTCAGGATTCACGATATCATGACGTCTAATTTTCGGCAATCGTGGAAATTCAGCAGGATCCACGTAAAAATCAAGTTTTTTCAGCTGAACGAAATCTTTTAAAGCATCAAATCTGCGATCTAAAGCTTGTTTTACCAGCTCTTCATTCTCATATCCAGATCTACATAAAAACGAGAGTATTAGAGATATTAAAAACTGTTTAAAGAAGATATTGTGTGGGCTCATTAAAGTTCGAAGGATTTCCAAGCTTTCTTGAGCGAACTTATCGTAAGCCTTGAAGGTTGAGTTTAACCCTAATTGAATAAGCTTATTCATCAGATTTTCATATATGGATGATCTACTATGATGTAGAGCATAGATGCCTGGTAACTTTGATACGGGGTTTAACTGAAGCCATTTTTGAACGATTTCCGATTTGAGCAGATCACTTCGAAGTTTCTCAACATCGATTTTCACTTGATCTGTTGCAAATTCAGTAGCGGTTTTATAACGGATGACTGGTCCACCATTCTCCAACAACCAATTGAATAAATCTGTAGAAGTCATTTTGTTATTACATTCATCTGGATTAAAAATTGATTTCTTTTATTGTTCCATAATAATATGGATTCTTTCAGCTATTAAGTTTAATTCAATATTAGTAGAATTACGTGAAATAATCGAAATAAAAATTAAATAGTTATTTATTAGTTAAAATTGATAGTAATTCTTTAAAGAGTAAGAATTTATTAGAAATATAAGTACTCTTAATTACATTTTAACATAAAAAAATTAATACAATGGTAAAAACTAAAGAAGAGATTCTGGAGAAACTTAAAAAAATAAAGAAAAAGCTCAAAAGTGATTATATGGTAGAATTAATTGGGCTTTTTGGCTCATATGTAAGCAATAATCAAACTGCTGCCAGTGATATTGATTTTTTAGTAGAATTCGATAAAGAAGCTGATTTAATTCATTTTATAGCTCTTTCTCGTTACTTAGAAGAAATTTTTAATGCAAAAGTGGCCATTGTTTCAAAACCTAGCCTAAAAGAAGAATTAAAGCAAAATATTCTTAATGAGGTCATTTATGCCTGAGAAAAATTTATCCAAGGAATGACCTTCGACCAATTCTTGAATGACGATAAAACTTCCAGTGCTGTAATATGTAAATTTGAAATTATTGGAGAGGCTAGTAAAAGCATACCTGAGGAATTAAAAAAAAAATATCCACAAATTCCATGGAAAGATATTGCAGGAATGAGAGACAAGTTAATTCACGCCTATTCTAGGGTAGATCTAAGTTTAGTTTGGAAGACAATTCATAAACGATTACCAGAACTTAAATCCTTTATTAATGATTTCTTAGAGTAATATTAAGTACTACAGGGATATTACTCTCATATAGCTAACTGTCAAGAATAAATTGCACTAATTTCTATAATATTTACACATACTAAATTCTATTTTATTAGTAAGAAGAGGTTAATGAGTGTGAATTCGTGAAATAACCGAAAGATAATCATATAATACTATTTCTTATTATTTTCTATCAAAAATGTTAAAAGGATAGGTATATCGTGCTCAGGTTCTCCTTTCATAGAACTATCTATAACTTTTTTCAAGCCTCGAGTGTGAAAATGATGAGGACGTGTTTTTACGTCCCATATATCATCATAATTATCAAATCGCAATTGATCGTCAGGATTAGGAGAAAAAATAGTACTATAAGAATATTCCCCATAATCATTATAACGTAAATATAGGTAGATTTCTTTATGAAATATAATTTTTAAGACCGGTTTCTCTTTATCGAGGATAATATCTCTTATATAATCATTATAATTATTATAATGATCTTTCGAGCTAACTCAAGATTCCTTCTAGAATCCATATATATATCAACGGAAATTTTTATAAATTTTCTAAAATCTCTTGTAATTTAGAATAATCTAAAAGTAATTGACGCAATTCCACTGCATCCTCTTCAGCATTTTGATAAATTCCATTACGTGTTTTCTCTAAGAAGTCCTTAGAGGAAGATTCATTATAACGAGTTAATAACTCATCTATATATCCTTTTAAAGTTCTTAATTTGGATGTAATTAAATCCTCTGCTAGTGCTTTATCCAATTTCACTTGAGTCATAATAATTAATTAAATATAAGAAATACATCTAAATTAATTTAATTCTGATTTATTTTAATATATACTACACGACTCTTTTTCTGAAGTCTTTTATTTAACTGTAGAAAATCAGTTTAAGACAATGCAAGATGGTATCCAAAAATCCCGTTCTGGGAGGAGTGGCCCAGCTAATAAAAAGAAAAATACGATGCTATGCATAGGATTCCTTGTAATTTTAATAATTGCGGTCATTGCTGTGGTTGTGATAAGTCTTTCCTAAAAAATTAATCCAATTAAGAATGAAATCTAACGCCAATTGTCTATTACCCACTTGACAATGATTTGCTCCAGGTACTATTGAGATATTCTTAAATCTGCCATTGAGAAATATGGAATATCAAAAAATCCTGATTACGACGAACTTGACAGGATTGTTAAAAGGATTGATATATATATGAAAAGTAGTAGATATGAAGGTGCATTAGAAGCCCCTATTTATGTTGAATCTCGCTATACCTCTGATGATGGTTTTGACACAGAGTATCCTTTTGTGGATGTAGAAGGGAATAAATCGAATAAATTAGTGTTTAACATATGTTAGCTTTTGCCCTCTGAGCCAATCTAATGTGAAATTATCTTTATTTCTAATGATGAAGGTAGTAAACCATTGAATTGTGCTTTTTTAAATTGATTTATAGACCATTAAGATTCTGGATATAATAAATGTTAGATTAGTTTTAGTAAAGATATGTGAAATAACCGGAGTATGAGCTCAAACAAATAATTGACTTGGTTAAGAAAGATTTTAAAGAAAAGCTTACATTTTGTAGAAGATCCGGATTTTAAAGGGGCAACCTATATCATTAAATTGATAAATATGTGCCCAGTTTTTTTTTTAATATGTAATAATTCTATTTAAAGTTAACAGAAAATGACAAAATAATAGGAATTAAAAAATCCTTTGTTATTTTTCTTTTAATAATTATAAATAATAATAATAATATGTAAATTTATTCAATGTACTATTCTTATGAGGAAAAAGAATTGTTAAATGTAGAAGAACCAAGAATTTATTTCAAATCTTCTGAAAATATGGAAGAAATTGATGATGCGACAGTTCAATTGGTAATAACTTCACCTCCATACGGAAGAATAAAGGATTATGGTTCACAAGAACAAATAGGGTTCTCAGATTCTTTTAAAAAATATTTTGAGAGATTAAAGCAAGTCTGGACTGAATGTTATCGAGTTCTTGAACCACAGTGTAGAATAATAATAAATATTGGGGATCAATATCTTCGGACTAAAGAATATAGACGGTATAGAATATTATCTATAGCAAGCCAAATCATAAATGATTGTTTGGAATTAGGATTTGACTTTTTAGGAGATATAATTTGGCAAAAAGTAAGTACTACTAACACTACAGGTGGTTGTTCTTTGATGGGCTCTATTTATTATCCAAGGAATGGGCTATTGACTTTTGATTATGAACATATATTGATCTTTAAAAAACATAATGGTAAAGCGAGGAAAGTTGAACGTCAAATAAAAGAATTATCAAAAATATCATTAACCGAATGGAAAAAGTGGTTTGTGGGTCATTGGAGATTTCCAGGAATAATCCAAAAAGAGCATATTGCTATGTTTCCTGAAGAATTACCTTATAGGTTAATAAGGATGTTTTCTTTTATTGGCGATAAAATACTAGATCCCTTCTTAGGATCAGGAACAACGCTGAAAGTAGCAAAATCTCTCTGTCGAAATGGGGTTGGTTATGAAATCAATAAAGATTTTGAAAAAATTATCGAGGATAAAATAAAACAAGGTAGAATAGGCTACTTTAGAGATTACCAGTTAATGTTATATGTAATTTTTCAAAAATCTAAAAAAGAAGGATTAAAAATTAAATTTGAAAATCAAAAACAGAAAGGAATCATAATATTAGAAAATGAGAAAAATTATCAAATAATATTAGATTATTTATTAATCGAAATCAAAGAATTTAATGAGGAAAAGATAATAAAAGAACTAAAATCCAAAATTAAAGAAAATCCTACGCAAAATTATTTAGTTGAAAAAGATAAGTGGAATCACTACATAAACTATATAATTATAATAAATTCAAATTTTTCAAATAAAAATGAATTTAGGGATTTAATAAAGAATTTTCTTGAATATATGGGATCATCAAAAGCACTTCAAATTATATCGTATGACCAAATAATTTTTAAGGAATTTCAGATTTCAAATTTTTTTAAAAATGCTAAAACAATCAGATATGGGGACTCTATAAGAAAAAGTAAAGATATTCTATCTTATCTTAATGCTGATTCCTAATTCTGTTTATAAAATTTTCACTTACTTCAATTTCTATATCCTTACTCCTTTCCTTCTTTATATAGTAAATGATTTCCACATCGATTTTTTCTTGCTTTGATACAATTTTTTGTTTATAAGTAATTGGTTTAATAGAAATTGGATATTCATTTAAATATCCATCAATCCCTTGAGATTCTTCTGTAGGGTCTGATTGTTTATATACGATATTGAATGTTTGTGAGAGAAACTCCAGTATAGAATCTTGGAAATTTAAACCTTAGTAAGTTTTATCTATAATTAAATCTTCAACCCATACTTCGATTAATTCATCTGTAATGTTTTCAATGGAATTTTTTAAATTTTTTACCATCTTAGAAATTTTATTAGTCGCTATTTTTATTTTTCCTAAGTTTCTCGATTTATACCAAGATTCCCAATCAGATAATGAGCCATGAGGATTTGAATTTCTAAATTGTTTTATTAGTTCAGACATTTGGCCAACATTTTTAGGTCTTGTAGCTTGAGAATTTTTATTGGCCAAATTTAATATTTGAGAAGAATACTTTGGAAACGATTTTTCTGAATAATTAATTAATTTTTTGATAATTTCACCCTTTATTTTCAATTTCATATATATGACCCATTAAAATTAGCTAATAAATCAAAATATTATTCTCATATTGTCATAATAAAATATTATTTTAAAAGAAATGAAGTGAAATTAAATTTCAACTTTAAAGTCTAAATTTAAATATTGGGATACCTCGAATATATTTAATTTAGAGAAAAATTATTACAAAAGAAAATAAACAATCAAAATATTTGGATTAACGAGGACAACAAAGTAATTGAGTTGGAAAAACATATAAAAATCCCAAATAAAACTTTAGATAATGTTGAAAATATTGAATTAAAATCTGTAAAGGATTTTGAAAAAATTCCTAAAACTGGTGGATGCTATTGGTTTCTAACAAATGAACCGATAAACTATACATTTCATAGACGTGAGTTACCAGAAAAAATAGGAGATTTTGATATTATATATAATGGAATAGCTAAAGATGATATTCAGAGTAGGATTAAATACCATCTTTTAATAAATAAACAGGATCCCGGCTGGTCTGCGATTAGTATCGATATCCTACCGATAAAATATGAAGGATCTCATAGAAAACGAGCTATGTCTACAATAAAAAACACTAAAGTACCTTACCTACATGGCAAACAAATAAGAACTAAAGAACAATTGCTTCAACTAAATTTATCAATCGAAGAGAAAAGCTTTGTAAAATTAAATGATTTTGAAAATTTTTATTTTAGGAATGGAATAAATGTATTTGACGAGAATTTTAATGCAAAACATAGCAAATATATTTTTAAAGTATTTTATATTGCTGGGTTAAAATCTGTTTCATATTTGGATTTAATTGAAAAAAAGTGGAGAGATAATTTTGGTCGTCCTAGATTGTGTACTTACCATTCTGGAAGGTAATTTTGATTTTTTATTAATATGATAATTACATTTAATCTTATCAACCTTGAATTTTTCTACGGGAAATGGTTACTGAATTAAAAATAATAATTCTTCATTATAGTCATAGTAAAATATGAGATTTCTTAATAATAAATAATGAAAGTTAGGACAAGTCTTTAGAAGAGAGTTTTTAATGCCTAAAAATTCAAGGGTTTCGTGAAATAACCGTCATAAGTATTCTTGTTGTAAAAATTTATTAGATTTTTTTAAGCCAAATATATGAAAAGAATTTGGTTAAATACAACAATAAATAACGGATAATTTCACAGTTTATCAAAATATTTAAATAATTTATCGTTGAAATCTAATTGACAAAAAAGTATTATATATTAAAATTAAACTTAAGGCTATATGATGAAAATCCTTCATACTTCAGATATTCATTTACAATCTTTTCAAGATGAAAGATGGGATGCTCTTGTTAATCTACTTGAAATTGGAAAAGAACAAGAAATAGATGTATTTACAATCAGCGGAGATCTGTTCGATAAAGAAAATGTTGGGGAAGATTTAAGACCAAATTTGAGGAAAATTTTCTCAGATTGTGGTTTCAATATTGTTATTTTACCAGGAAATCACGATAGTGGTGCATATAGAAGTGGTCTTTACTACGGTGAAGGTGTAACAATCCTGAATGAGATAACAGTACCGTTCGAGTACGATACCGTAAGAATATGGGGAATACCCTATGAGTCACTTAGTGAAAAAGAAGTACTTGAAAAGCTTCACATCATAAGAAGTAACCTGACAGAGGATAAAACAAATATTTTACTCTACCATGGTGAATTGCTAGACGCTTTTTTTTCTAGAAAGGATTTCGGGGAAGAGGGTGAGGAAAGATATATGCCAGTTAAATTGTCCTACTTTCAAGATTTAAATATTAATTATATACTTGCGGGTCATTTTCACTCAAGATATGAAGTTTGGCAATTTGGTGAACAGCAATTCTTTGTTTATCCTAGTTCACCAATTTCAATAACTAGAAAGGAGCTTGGCATTAGAAAAGTGAATTTATTTGAAGTAGGAAAACCTCCCCAAGAATTTCCACTGAATACACCTCATTTTGAGGAAATACATATTGATTTTAATCCATTTACAGAAACAGATCCCTTAGATGTAGTTAAAAAATCTTTTCTAAATCTTCACCCGCAAGCGCGTGTAATTTTAAAGATTGGTGGATATTTAGATAACAATGTATTAGGTATTAGTGAAGAGGAACTCGTTGATCAAATTAATAACAGTGTAGCGGATAAATGCGAAGTAATAGATTATGATTTTCGGGATATTAGTATCATTCTAGAGGATGAGCTATTTAGAAAATTTTTGAAGAAATTAGATGCTACTGAATATGATGAAAAGATAAAGGATGAGATGAAAAATCTTGTTATTAAAAGTATGATGGGGATAAAATTATGAAAATAAAAGAATTTTCAATAAGAGAATACGGACCTTTGCCTGATAGAGGGCGAACTCCTCTAGATAAATTTAATTTGTTTTATGGTAAAAATGAAAGTGGAAAAACATTAACAATTGATGCCCTATTAAAAATTTTGAATGGGAGGAATATTTCTCAGTTTAAAAATATTAACCGTGTTGAAGAAAAACCAGAAGGTTATATTATCATTTCTGATGAAAAAGGTAGGGAAGTTAAGTTAAAGGGTCCAAAAAATATAAGTAATATAGTGGACTTATCTTATAACGAATTCAACAACCTTTTTATAATTAGAGATAGTGATTTGACCTTATTTAGTGAGGATGATTTCTATAATACTGTTACTGACCGATTGTTAGGTCTACGGATAAAAGATGTTGAGCTAATTGTAAATAATTTAAGAGATATAGGAAAGTTAACCCCTACTGGCAAATTTAGAAACACAAAACCGGAAAAATTTGATGAAAGAATAAATAATGCAGATAACTGTATACAACTCATCAAACAATTATCTGATAAAATTGAAAACGAACAATTTGATAAATTAGAAGAGGAATCATTACTATTTGAAGAAAAATTAGAAAAAATAGAACAGGAGATTGAAAATTATGAGGACGCGAGAAGACGAGAAATCTATGAAAAAGGGAATGAAGCATTAAATGAATTAAATGAAAGTGCCAGGAAAATCAAAAATTTGATGATTTTTGGTGAGAGTGATAAAGAAAATTGGAAAGATTATGAAAAGGATCTTAATCGAAACTCCGAAAATCGACAAAAGTTATTGGTTAGTCTTGATGAATACAAAAAGAATTTAATTGAAGAGAATCAATTACTCAAGAAAAAAGAATTAGATTTTCAGATTCCTGATAGAGAGAATAAAATCTTAGAAGATGACATTAAACCAGAATTAAAAACATATGAAATAAAAAGAGGTGAAATTGCCGGACAAGCAGAAAGAAGTAAATTTTTTACTTTCATTTTAATTATATCTTCCTTTTTATTAGGAATTTCTTTGTTAGGAGGGATGATAGCGTCACTATTATTAGGTTACATTCTTGCTGTGTTATTCTCCATTCTAACTTTAGGCACAGTAGTCTATAAATTGATATATATTAAAAATAAGGCTTTTCTTGAGGGTTTTATTGAAAGATTAAATCTCAAACTTATAAAGATTGGATTACCAAGTAAGGGATTTAAAGAAGTTTATTCAAACATCCAGCAATTTGAAAATAATTACGTTATTAAAAAAACTGAATTAGATAATTTAAGGAAATCTACAGAAAAATTAGAAGAAAAGATAAAAGACATGAGAGACGAAGAAATTCCTGAGATTGAAGTAAAGATTGATAGTCTTAAAAATAAAATTTTAGATTTAAGAAAGAAATCAATGGTTAGGACAATTCAAGAATATGAGGAAAAATTAATAGTAAAACAGGAAAATGAGACGAATTTAACTACTCAAAGAAAGATTTTAAGAAATTTATTTAGCTATGCAGGCGAATCAGTTGAAGATCTTATATCCTATTGGACTCTTGAATTAAAAAATTTAGAAAAATACGAATCCAAAGGACTTGGGCTGACATATAAGGAGGAGATAATTAATGATTTAAGAGAGAAAAAAAGTAAAATACAAGAGAATTTAGCCACGCTAAATAACATAATGACTGAACTGAGAAGAGAACTAAACGATATTGAGAGACGAGTTAATAGTATTTTAGAGCCTGAAGAAGATTACATTTTTTGTACAACTTCGAATGACTTAGAAAAAATACAAGAGAAATTAAGTGAATTTTTGGTTCAAAACTACAATAAAAGAGATCTTATACTTGATATAATCAATTTTTTTTCTGATATAAAAACTCAAGAAAAAGAAAAAATTTCAAAACTTTTAAGTAAGAAAAGTAATGTTTCTGAATATTTCAGGGAAGTCACAAATGGAGTTTATAAAAATGTTATTTTTGAGATGGAATCTGGAAAAATTAAAGTGATACGGAAAGATGATCAAATTTTTGATGTCGGACAAATTTCTGGAGGTACATATGATCAACTGTATTTTACTATTCGACTTGCTTTGGGTGAACAGGTTCTTCAAGATAAAACTGGATTCTTTATTTTAGACGATCCTTTTGTAAAAGCAGATTCAGAAAGACTAAAACGGCAAATTGAAATGCTAAAAAAAATATGTCAACTTGGTTGGCAAGTATTATATTTTACTAGTAAAGATGAAATTCTTCTAAATCTAAGAGAAGATATTGATAATAACAAAATTAAATTTATTGAACTACCAAGCCTAATAAGCTAATCTACTCCAGGGAATATTATTCTAAAAAAGAGACCGAGTAAATTTAAATTCAAATAATAATCGTAAATTATTCAACTTCGTGAAAATCTTGTAAACTAAAAAATGAAAGAAGCTAACATTATTTTAATTAAGAAAATCATTGATTTCTTTGTGGAAAGAAGTAGATCACTTGATTTAAAACAACATCTTGGGGATAATTATGCACTCATGTTGAATAGAATTCTTCCGAAAGTAACGGGTTCTATAGAGATATATGAGGGGATAGAAGATGTATTGGATTGCATTGCAAATATTTTATCAAAGACTAAATTTTCAGTTATTCTAATTATGCCAATGATTATTCCAGAGTTATTAAAGGTAATTTCGGATTTATCATTTACTATTAAAAATGCTAGATTTTTTATAACATACTATAATAATACAGAGGATTTTAATCACATAATAAAACTAATGACTAAACTTGGTAATATTAAATTTCGTCAACTAAATCAGACTTTAAAGTACTTTGCAGTATTAAAAGACAGTGAAGAAATATTTTTAGCTCCAGTTACCGATAACATAAAAGAAATAACAGGAATTAAATCAAAAGATCAAGAATTTATCTGGTTTTTTCAATATGTTTCTTGGGAATCTGCTTCAAAGAGTCGACCAATAGAGACACTAAATATATAAAATTATTACTAAATTAGTTGTAATATCATAGATTAAAAGGATTAATTATTTCGTGAAACGGTTATATCGCACAAAAAAAGTATAAAGTTTATACTTGTCTAATCACAATTTCATGAAATATTCGAATTAAAATGTATGAAATTAAAGAAGTTTGGAGAGCTAGTTTAATGGAAAATAAAAGTTTGAGACTATTAAGAAGGAAAAGAAAAAATAGGAATTTCAGATAGTAACCTTTAGAAAGTATTATGAATAAAATTTCAGGGATAGGAGAGGGAAGGTTAAAGAAACTTTATGAGGAATCAATAGTTAAAATTGAAAATCTTAAAGAAGTAAATTTAAATGTATTAGCTGAAAAAATTAAAGGAATTTCAAAAAAAAAATGCTTCTAAATTGGAAATCTGATTGTGAAAAATTAATAAATCCATAAAAATAAATTCTAGATATCTATGTCAGTTCATCGAATTCCAGATTTGAATGCTAAATTTGAAAGATTTAAAAAGATATTAAATCTTCATAAGGAAAAAATATTACTAATTCCAATATCAAATGGATCTAGCGCAATTTCAATAGAAAATGATATTTGGAAAATTGAATACAACACTTACCATCCTGAATATGAACTAGTGCATGAATTAGGTCACATTTTTCTTTGTTTTAAAACTAAATATAATTACTTTGCTATTCCCCCAGATAACATAAAAAAAAGCAGAAATCAACGCTTCTTGCTACTTTTTAATTATTGTAATTCATTAGTTGACTGTTTTGTAGATTATAATATAGCTGTTTATGATAAATTCTATAATCTCTTTCTGAATTATCTCACAGAAATTTTAGCCGGTATGATGAAAATTCCTCCCAACGCTCAAACTGACCAGTTAATGGAAGGTTATTTAAAATTCTTTCCTAGTTTAAATTATATCCTGAGAATTAAGGAGAGGGAAAGATTAAAAAGTAAAATTGAAAATGGTCTTGAATCAGTTAAATATGATATATTAAATAAAAATCCTTCTTATACTGAAGTGATCTTCAAAGAACTGAACTTGGAATTGGACAAATTTAATAGTATTAGAAGAGCTGATGATCATAAAGAAATATTAAAGTTCATAGAAAATGTTGCAAAAAAATTGCCTGAGTTTGATACTAATTTTTTAGATAACAATATATCACAAATTTTCCCCTAATCTTGAAATTTAGCATCAATTTAGTAAAATCTAAAAATTTTTATAACACATTTAGAATTCTAAAATAAAGAATAATAATTCTATAGACTATTTATAATTAAAAATAAGAGATGATTTGAAAATAGAAGAGATTGAAGAACAAGATTATGAACATTATAAGAAAGTTAGAGAATTTGTCCAAAACATAGAAGAAAGTTGTAATTTTAAATGTAAAATGTGTGAAAACACATGTTGTACATCTAATTTGAGATCTCTGACAATTTATGATTACTTTTATATGAAAGAAAATAAAATTGACTTATCTGGTTTAAATTTGAATATATATGAAAAAACAGGGCAAGTTATTGGCATTGAAATGAAGGGAAAAGATAATAATAGTTATCAATGCTATTATTATAAAGATAGAAAATGCTCTATACACCCATATAATCCTCTTATGTATCACTGTTTTCCATTTAACTATAAAATTGAAGATGATTTTTATTTTCAAAATAGAGAACCATCCACAAAAAGAATGTGGATTCAATTGTTTAGTACTCGCAAATCTAATAGTATTTGTGAAGGATTTAAAAAGAACAGATTTAAGTTTAGTTTATGTTTTTTAAGACATAAATTGCATATAGGTTTTAAAGAATCTAAACGTTTAGAAGAAATTCGAAAGAAAGCAAAAAAATTTAAGAGACATTAATTTTTCTGAAACGGTTATTTTGGTAAAAAATGGTATAAACTCTATACTAAATGTATAGTTCTGCGTGAAACGTAGTTTTCACGCACTTCTTGTTTAAATGTTTGGACGGAAAGGTAAATTCAGAGTCTGAATTCAATGAAAATTCCTTTGAAAAAATTAAACAAGTTAGACTCTTTTATTAGATAGTAAAATTTAAAGCACATTTGTTGCTTAATTATTATTAACAATTTAGAAAAAAGTAATAATCCAAATACTACTATGTCTAATTTTAATAATCTTTTTAATATTTGGTGGGAAAACTTAGATCCTAATGAGATTAGAGACTTCATTAACGAACGGGCTTCTGAATTAATAAATAGCTTTAAAGATATGTTTTATTGGATTGATGTAGATCCTTTATTAGACAAATTATGGACGGTATTAAACAAGAGTGAACCTAAACTATACGATTGGGAATTCTTATTTATCAGATTGATTAAAGAAGCCCTTACTAATATTATTTTAAATAAAGTAGGTATATTAAAAGATTCTACCCTCCAACTTGCTAGTAGATGGTTCGATTATCTTATATCTAGAACAAGCCCGCACCTAACTAATCTGCCAAGTAATTTCTGCACGTTATTACATACATTGGCTCCTGTGTCAGATAAAGCTGCATATGAAGCCCAGATAAAAAGGTTAAATAGAATTTACTCAGAAAGAAGTTTAATGGATGCATTTGATTCAGATGAATCAGATATTGTCGATATAATTGAATCCTTTGAAGATAATTATATTAATCATTATGCTATTTTCTTATCAAGGTGTAAACATTTAGGGGATGAATGGGGTAAACATGAAGGTAAAACCTATGGAAATAATTTATCTTTAATATATCAGTTGAGAGATAACAATAGTAGAACTCCCCCAGATATAGTCAAAGATACCCTAATTGAATTAATACATATTCGAAATGCTCCTTCACATAAAGACACTTGTGGGATCATCCCTGTTGATGAGGATAATGTTAGGATAAGAGACAGAACACATAACGGTACACTTTCCTACGATAAGACAATTCCTAAGGAAGATCTATGGAAATTCTACCATAAGTTGATATTTCTTGATAGAGGTATAGATGTCTTTGCACTATATATTGATCTATTCTTTCGATTAAGAGACCATGATACTAGATTTGTAATAATATTAAACTGTTCATGTGGGAAATCATATAAAGTATATTTTCCACCCCACATCACAGAAATTGTCTGTAGGAGTTGTTTGAAAATTCATACGAGAGATAGGTTGAGGATAAATTTAGTTTAGAGATTAACTGGTAATTGTTAACAGTTACTGCATAAAAATATCATTATTACCAACTTTTTAATCTCATTTTCGATTTTCACTTCTAAATAAGATCTTCCATTCGAATGGACTATCGGGATATTAGGATTTACAGGAACAATTTTAGCTATTATTTGTGTGGTATTTTACAAACAAAAAAAGAAAAATATAATTAGTTCTAATTATTAAAAATTCAGGATTTTGTGTGTTTAAACCTTAAATTAAAGAATTAATACAAAAGATTTTTAAAAAAGTACAATATTCTTTACTTGGTAAAAGATTGTACCAAATCCATAAAATGAGTCAATAAATTGATAGATCCTCTAATAATATACATTGACCAAAATCACTGGGATAAACTCGAGAAGGTATTTTATAAAAAATTAAAGGATGGCTTGGTTCAAGATGTTTTAGAAAAGCTAAATGACTTAAAATCCAAGAATAAAATTAAAATCGTTCTAGACCTCCAAAGAGCTATAGAAACCTCACAAAGAAAGTATGAAGATAGTAGAAAAGATTTATCTAAATTGATGCTCTCTCTTTCTGAAGAGTTCTTTGTTATTCCTTGGGTTTATTTACAGGAACTAGAAATCGAAAACTATTTCTTGAGAAAGCTAAGAAAGCCCGAGAATAGTATTAGAGAAATAGCCATCGGAAAGGGATTTCCATTTATGATGGGTGAAACTCCAGAGGTAACATCTGATTCTATAACCTCAGATAATTTAATATTAATAAATAAGAAATTAAAAGAATATTATCCTGATCTTATGAAAATTGAATTTGAAAGATATAAACAAAAAGATGATAAATTCCAATTAAAATACGTTCAAAACGCAGAAGAAGCTAGAAAGGACTTATTCCAAATGGATTCAGATGAAGAAAGAGAGCGATATTTAATAAAACATGATTTCATAGCTCTCATAAAAAAAATTAGGAATTACCTAAATAAAATTGAGGAAAAAATGTTACCTATGTCCGATGATGTGAGAAATCTTTTATTATATAAAAATACATTTCAACAAGATATGACAAATAGTAGAAAGCAAGCCAAATTTATGCAAGAATTCCCATTAATTTTTACACATTCGACTCTGGTAAGTTTTCGAGACCGAGACCTTAAAAGAAAAATTGATCCTAATGATCTTATTGATATAGTAAGTTATGTTGTACCAATCTCATATTTGGATGTTGTTTTAGGAGAAAATTATTTTATTACTATTGCAAAGCAAGCAAAATTAGGTGAACTATATGGATGTAACTTATTCTCTAAAATGGAGAATTTCTTAAATTTTTTAAATCAAATATAAAAAAGGTTTTTTAGGAACGTGAAAATCCATTATAGGAATGGCAGTCATATTGATGAAAAGTGTAATTATTTGGATATACCTAAAAAGGAACGAGAAACATTAGTTGAGATGTTAAATAATTTTAATTTTGATGATGTCATCGAAATTAACATCATAAAACATGGTACCATTGTAAGAGAAATGAAAAAGCATCCTAAGATTAGAAAAGACTTGGTTTATGAGGAACACGAAGAATATGCATGGGGGAAAAAAATTAATAAAGAAGAATTAATGGATTCTTTCAAGGATTCTAAAACTTGTTTTTGCGCTTATGGTTCAAGCATTAATAAGACTATTGTAACTGTCTTTCATGAATTAAACCATTTTAACAATCCTTTTGATTTAAGTAAATTATCTAAAGAACTAAAAAACAATCCTGATAATCAGAAAATCCTCTTGGAACTGCATTTTAAAAACGTGCTTAATGAATTTGCCTCATGCAAAAAGCTAGTGGAACAATTAGCAAACTATGATGATCTTAGGAAAACTCTAATATCTGAATGTAAGGATCAACTTAACCAAACTTATTGGAAGTTGTCCTACGCTATTAAATCATTCTCTGAAAAGAATAGAATTTAAATATTTTTTAAATTCGGATTTATTGATTTTTTTAAATATTTGGGATACTGGAAAGGCTTTCAGGAGATTAATGAAACCGAAATTGATGAAGGATGGGATTCCTTTATGTCTTCTTATTATTTAGACATTATTGATCCAAAAATTTTTGTATCATTGAAATCAACTATATCAACCTTTAGTGGTAATTATGAAGGAATCTTTAAAGAATTTATAAATTTCTTCCAATTTCTTAGAAGTTAAGAAATAAAAAGAGTTCAAAAGCGGTATATATGCTATCATTTAATTTAAACGAGGAATGAACTTTCTACAGATATCTAAGGAAAGCAAAGAAATACATAAATATAGCATTCAATATTCTGAAGCATCATAAAAACAACAAATTAAAAGCAATGGTATTAAATTCAAGGGGATTAATACATAGCCGATTAGAATTGTACGACAGAGCTAAAAAGGATTTTGATGAAGCTTATAGAATTTCAGAAATTTCAGGAGATTTCATGGATAAATCCACATTTTTAAATAATTTAGCTGATTCCTTAATTATTTCAGGAGATATTGAAGAAGCTGAAAAACTTTTAAATAAAATCAAGAGATTTGATGCCAAATCTGGGTCTCTAGTGAGCATGGCACATCATTTGAATAATCTCGCAAGAGTAAAACTTCTAAAAGGTGAAACTGATGAGTCTCTTGAACTATTACTAAAAGCTCTACAAATTTCTAGTGGTTTAAATAATGTTAGAAAAGAGATTGAGATCAAAACTAATTTAGGAACTGTTTATCGGAAAAGAAATGATATGTATAACTCTGCTATATGGTATCTTGAAAGTAGTAATCAATTAAAAAATATTGAATATTATGACGAAGAAATAGAGCTATACACTAATTGGGCACAGTTCTTTCAGCAAATTGGTGATTTAGTATTTACCCTTTATAATTTAGAAAGAGTTTTGATGGTTTATAAAACTATAAAAAGAACGAATACTCCATTCTCAATTATTTTAAAACAAGATATAGAAAAATTGATTCATGAATTAAATTCTATAGGAATTAGAACAGAAATTATTGAAGATCAAATTTGCATTATGGCTTCTTTTTTATCGTGAAACGGTTACAGAACTAAAAGTTAAAATTTAAACGTCTAGTTATTGAAAATTAAGAACTAATTTTTACATAAATTGATTCTGTGACCATTAAAATACAGGGAATAATGATTTTTAGAATAGTTTTTGTAGAAATACGTGAAATAACCGAATAATAAATCTCTTGATTTTTGCTTTAATTTATAACTCGTTTAATTTATTATACAACTCATCAAGAAATTCTTTACCTTTAATTGTCTTATCCTTATCTAATTTAAAATGATCGTGTATAATTTTATTACGCAATCTACGCCAAAATCTTAATTCCTCTAAGTCTACAAGCTTACTTTCTGTCTTTTTATCTAACTCATTAATAATATCATCAAATTTCAATTCATTATCTTTGTTTAATTCCTTTTTGAATATTTTCATATAGGCTATCTCTGCCATTTTTTCGACAGATAGATACTTTAGTCGAAAAAATTCTTCATAGCTCATTGAATCGAAAGCTATACTGGAATCATTTAAAATTTCTCTGATCTTGTTTGTTTTTTGAGTGAGTATTGGTGGAAATATGATTTTAAATTGATATTCTTCAACTGTTTTACACCCACTTTCTAAAAAGTTTTTATACGCATCATAATTATCTAATCCTAAATTCATGCCTTTGTCATAACTACTTTTAGTGTCAAAACCTAATCCCTTAGCTTCTTTAAATTCTTCATATTTATCTGTATTATAATAATTGTCACTACCATAAAATCCACTTTGCATGAATGCTTCTAGTTCCTGATAATTTTTAATCCCAAGTTCTTCTGCAAGTTCATAATCTTCTTTATCTAAAAATCCTTTCTCTTTAGCCTTTAAAAATATTTTATAATCTCTTTTCATTTCTCGAATTCCACGGGATGTCCCTGTATAACCACTATCAATAAATTCTTTAAAAAAAACATGATTTTGAATTCCTAATTCTATTGCATAATGATAATCTTTTCTATTAATGAATCCTTTACTCCTCGCTTCAGCAAATTCTTTGTATCTACCTTTATAAAGGCTAAATCCATCATTTACACGAATATTATCACTATCATAATCATTATCATAACCACTATCATAATCATGATTATAATCTTGAGAATAAAAATCACTTAGAAGAAAATCATTATAGTCTTTTGCGTTTTCAATTTCTAAAATTTGTGAATGAAAATAAAATTCTAAATAGTCAAAACCTTTCTCACTTGCTAATTTAACGGTATCAGAATACTGTTGGAAATCTTCAAGAGGAGATCCGTTGGTGCGAAAGCAAAATCCCTCTTTTACAATGTAAAAACAAAAATTGTCCTTAGATTTAGGATTAATGAATTTAAAAATTATATTTTGATTGTCACCATTTATTAAAGATACAAAATTCGTGTCTGAAACACCGATAATATTAGTTATTTTAGAGGGGGGTGCCGTAAATATTATTACTTTATTTTTTTGGTTACTCATTTGTAGAACCCGATTTCATTGATATAATTATATATTCAAAATCTTTTTAAATTAGTATTACTATTTATAACATGAGTTTACTAATAATGTAAAGATTCACCTTAATTATAAACTTATTGATTTAATATGGATGAATTATTTTGCCATATAACAGCGTTAGGAAAAAATACAGATTGGATTAAAGAAGGTTTGTTATACTATGATTGGAATTATCTGATAATTTTAACAACTCCAAATATGGAATATTTAGACTTAGCTAATAGCTTAAAAAACGAGTTAAGCTTAGGTTTTCAATTGTCTGAAAAAAGAAAACTAGATTTGAAAATCATAAAGAATATTGAAATAATAAGAATAGAAACTAGAAATGTGTTAGGTTTTATAAAAAAACTAAAAAAAAAATTAAGGGAGATTAAAAAAGAAGGATATAAAGTTTATTTTAATGCAACATCAGGTATACAGATTTGGAAATTTGCTTCGTATTTTATCGCAGCTACAGAGAATTTAATTGATAAATTCTATTATATCCCTACGGATACTGGATTGGATTTTCCGATAAAACCATTGGAAATCTATTTACCTATCCCTATATCTGCACCCCTTAAGAAATTATTATTGATTTTAAAGATAGAACAGATATCACAAAGAGAATTAGTTGAGCAAACTAAATTCAGCAAAGGTTTGATTTCTAGGTATCTGAAAAATCTACGAGAACTCGGGTTAATAAAAATCTCCACTAATATAAAAGGAAAAGATAGGTTTTTCAATATTACTGAAAAAGGTGAATGGTATCTCTAGGAAAATCAACATAGAAATTGAGGTGGTTTAAATAAGGTCTCTAACTGAATTGTTAGATAAGAGTAAAAAACTGTTAGTAACCTTTGATTTAAATAAAATTTCCAAAGAAATGGATCCTATAATCGAAAATATCATTGATAGTTGGAGAAAAACTCTTGGAGATCCAGATTTACAAAAAATATTTCTCAATTATTGGTCTAATTTTATGAATTCTAAAAATAACAGAGAACAAATAAATGCAATTATTAGATGTTTTAAGGATAATAATATTCAAGATTCGATAAATAAATTCATATTTAATCTAGTTAATAGTGTTGAAAAGATCATTTTTAAATCAGGGGAAATTGATATTAATCTATATAATGAATTGGTAGGATATATTTTAAAGTCCCGAGAAAAGAATTCTGTTATTTCAAGCAATATTCTTGAGGAGTATTCAAGAGTTAGTAAAGACTTATTTGAAATAGAGAAAATTATTAATTCTTTTTTAGTTGTAAGAGAAATTTTTGTTAAACATAACGACGATTCCAATAGTTTTTCAATTCTTCTATTTAAGATGCATTTTGAGGAATTTAAGACTTCTCTAAAAGAATATGATAAAAGAAATTTTGAGATATTTATATTTGATTTATTGATTAAACTTAGCTTTATAATTGAAAGTCATGTAAAAAATGTGTTAAGGTTGATATTAAAACTGGATAACTTATTGCAGGGGAAAGAATTTGACGTAGATTCTTATACATTAGGTAAACTGTTTTGGATTCTTAGGCAAAATCCTGTTTTCCAAGAATACAGAAATTCAATTTTTCATTCAAACTTTAAAATTGAATATAAACCTGATTTCAATAAAACTAAAGTCTTGTTTAAAAATTATAATTATGAAACCGTTGAATGGACTATTGATGATGTGTTTGAGAATTTTCTGAAAATTATTCTTTTAATTAAAACTGTAGATGCTGCTCTATTAAGTATTAGTATAGATAAAGATCTTATTTTTGAATTTGTTGAAGAATTTTTTCAATGGTTTAATAATAAAACAGAAAAAGAAATTTTGAATGAAGTCTTGAATAATAATGAGTTTGTAAACTATTATAATAAATTTATTAATGTGAAATCAACACAGGATGGAATAAAACGGATATTGGATAAATCTAATTGAATATATTCAAAAATATAAAATTCAATTATATTCGTGAAACGGTTAATGCTTATTTAAAATAATCTAGTTAATTCGTGAAACCAAAACGTAATAGGCTATAATCATCTTAATCAAATTTGAGAAGAAGGTTAAAATAAGTTTTTAATAAACAAGAAATTAATACACAAGACATTATAAATTATGAGTGAATTTCACAGTAAAATCTTAAAGAATTATTAAAAACTAATAGATATTGAATAATTTTTCGTGAAATAACCGAATATTAAGATAGAACATCGGTAATAAAAAATTAAAGATTTACAATTCAATTTGTAATGTATAATTCTGTAGGACAATATTAAGTTTAATCATATTATCAATCATAATATCTTGAATAATAGGCCAATTCTTTTTTTCATTCCAATTCATTTCTTCTATGCTATATACTATTCTTGATGCTCTCCTCTCATCTAATCTCTTCCAAATCAAAAAATCCCCAAACTGTTTCTCGATGTCATCTTTCTTCTTTATAAGGTATTCAAAAATAGCCTTATTTTTGCTTTTATCACCAACATCGATGTACAATTCAACAGAAACCGTTTTTTTGCTTCTTTGAACAGCATAACAATATACGAAACCTTCAATTCTTGTACAAACAAAGATATCTTTTGACGTTTTTCGATTTTTAAATATGTCTGTTTTATTTATACATTTTTCTAATAATCCTATCCAGAATTCTTGAAATTCGCTTTTTATATTAGAATGATCCCTTTTAATGTCTACTGTCTTTAATTTATCTTTTTCATTATTTTGATTTTTTTCTGCGAGTTCTTTACTGACTTCATTCTTTTCTATTTTTTTTATTATTCTAAACGAAATATCACTTTTTTTACCTGATTTTGCTAATCCCATATTCATAGCCATATGTTGAAGTTCATTTTTCAACCAAAGAGAAGAGAATAGTTCATATTCATTTTCATATAATAACATTAAATATCTGAGTGCTAATTCGATATCAGATGTCATTTGGGCATTATGATAACGCAGTTTATCTTGTAAATCATCAAGACTTTTATTATTTACTCCATTCTTGAATACTATTTTCTTGATTATTTTATAGGTAGTTTTATATCCCGCTGGAAGAGAAACCTCTGAATCTATTATAATCTCTTTAGTCTCAATATTGTTTACTTTAATCTCTTCTGTTTCAGCTAATAATTCTTCTAAACTTTCTTTTGCTTTTTTAATAATCGCATCTTTACTATCTCTTGGAAGTGGTAAAAATTCATCCTCATCAATAATTTCTTGACCTGGAATAAAATCTCGTATTTTTGATCGATATTTTTTGGAGGATGAATGTAGATTTAAATATTGGAAATAGTTAGTCAAGTTCCTTAAACCTATAGGTCCACCACCACGACCTTTAAATAGTTTTTCCTTATAACCATAACAAATATTAAGAGCAAACAGCAATCCATAGTTATCCCCTCCTAATTTTTCCCTAGTTTCTTTATTATCAAATGAGATTCTTTCTTGACATAATATTAAGAGATTATTTCTGACTAGTTCTTCTATACCTCCAATAAATTCCATTTTTCTAGGATAAGCAATAAATAAAGTAAAGATAAAGTTTGGCAATTTCCTTCTTTTGTTAGTATTATCAAGATCTTTCCGTAGATCTTTTAAAATTTTTTTATTAGTTTCCGACTCTATAGCATCTTCTAAAGTATTAGCTAATTCAAACATAGATTCAACAACATCTTCTATAGAGACTTTTCTTTCAAAATTTTCATCTCTTATTTGTTTTAGTAATAAGAAAAAGTGACGTGGTATACCCATACTTCCATATACTATTGCCAACCATGCATCCCGTTCAAAAATCTGATTGATTAATTCATCAGGTGAAGAAGGTAAACTTTCTATATCTAAATTATCTTTAAAATATTCGAATCTCGCAAATAATAGTTTTTTATAAAAATTTATGATTTTACCTTGATCATCTTTATATAAATTAATATATTGAATTGTATATTGATAAAAATCTTCTTTAATTCTGAAGTATGTGTTTTTAGGAGGTTTAGGGTATGGTAAAATAGATATCTTCAATTCAATATATTCAGCTAATGCCGATTTTAGCCCTTTCATAGAAGCTAAAAATAAAGTATAAAGTTCCATTCCATAATTTCTATATATAGCAAAGGCTTCATCAAATAAAAAAATAAATTTTTCAATTTCAAGATAATCAATGGCTTCTTCAATAAGTTCTTGGAACTCATGAAATATTTCTGTTGGTATAACCGAATATCTGTTAAGTGTTTCCACATCACTTTTACCCTTGTTAGCTTTGAAAAATTTTACATCAAATTCCAAATTTGCTGAATTCTTTCTTATAAATTCTTGAACATCATTTAATTTTTTTTTCGATTTAGTAATAAATTCATCAATTATTCCTAGTACTCTCTCTCGATCTTTTTTTTTAATCTTTTCTTGAATAATTGCGTAATTTTTTACTTTTAATACCTTCTTTATTCTATTTACAATAGTAAGTAATAGAGCTCTAGTAAAATATTCAATCCTTAGACTATGCTCAATTTTAAATCGAACTATTTGTTGAAAATCATGAATAGTGAATTGCAGAAAAATA
Organism: uncultured archaeon; assembly: GCA_964486045.1. Lineage (GTDB taxonomy): Archaea > Asgardarchaeota > Lokiarchaeia > Sigyniarchaeales > SOKP01 > Loki-b32. The sequence continues at coordinate 44,001 of CAZALK010000004.1, read as the reverse complement.
GGTAGTAGTTTTTCATCTTCGAATTCATTGATGTATCTATTTTCCAAGTATTTAAAGATGGTTGTTTTCCCCATACCAAATGTTCCAGAAAGTACTACATGTGGGGTTTTCATTATGTTATTGACTAAATCCTCTGAAAGGCTAATATTAATATACTTTTTTATATCGTTAAATTTTACAGAGTCGGCATTTATGTTAAAAAATTCATGAGGTATATCTTTTAGAAGCATATTATCTACTCAATTTTATTTATTACTAAGATTTCATATCTGATGATGATTTTATGATAAATTATTTAAATTTAAATTTTTACAATTCTGAAAAGAAATGAAGTAAGATCGTGAAACGGTTAGATTATCATAATTTTACCAAATTTTGATACTCTCATTCATGAAAAAAGGAAATTGTATTTTAATATAGATTTTTACTATAATTATGTTCAAACAGATTAAACTTGGTATTCATCAAACATTGGAACTACTTAAAGACTCTTACAAATACATTGACTTCAGATGTGTATTATATAGAAAAGATGGAATCTGGAACCGAATTCTTACCGTATTAAGATTTTCTAATGAAAATGCAGATGACATTAAAAGAAGATTCATTGACTTGGAATTAAAGAAATTCAACATCAAAAATCTTAAGATCATATATGAAGTTATTGATGTCTCCGGATGGGAGGAAATAATTATTGAGATATATGATGAGATTAATGAAGACATAGAAATATATGATACCGATGAGTTTTATTATGATAATAATAAATATGAAGAATATAGAGAATCTTTTCTTGATGATTTCAGATCGATTTATAACACTAAAACAGCAAGACTCCTTCTCACTGAAAATGAGGTTAAACATCATAATATCATTAATTATTATTATAGTACTCCCGATCGAAATGAACATCATAATAGATTTAATATTTATCTAAACGAAGAAGTTAGACTTCTAGGAGAGGATAATATTTATAATATTATCAACCGAGTCATGCAACTTGATGGATATGGCTCCCAAAATGGTTTATATGTTTCTATTATTTTACCTATTTATGTAAGAATTAAAGAGCTTAATTCCGAAAAGGGTATATTATCAGGAAAAGTAGATTTTCATAAAATTTTTTTTGGATCAAAAATCTTCTTCCGAATTTTTTCTAAACCAAACTATGAGAATGAATCATTATGTGGAACGGAAGAATTTTTAATTGATTTTGAAACTAAAGAAGCTACTATCATTCATAATGATTACTATGAAATTCCTTTCGATATAGATTTTAGTAAATATGATTGTGACCCCAATTTTGAAATAAAAATATATTGGGAAAAATTTAATGAAAATTATATCGTTGACTTCCAAAAATCTTTTGGATCTCCAAGATACTTCCAGGAATTTGAAGATCAAAGGGCTGAATTAATAGAAGATGATCATGATTCCGAAACGTTAGAATTCCGTGTCTTAATCAATCCTTCAATCTCTATAGATGATGATTATAAAAAAATAATTACTTCTATCAATAATACATATAATAAAGGTTATTATGATTGTGCTTATGTATTAGTAAGAAAATTACTTGAAAACCAACTAATAGATTGTTTAAGAGCATATTATTCAATTAAAAACGTAGAAACGTTTTACAGAAACGGTAAATTTCTCCCTTTTAGTGAATTAAGGTTAAATTTCAATAGGATGATTAATGAAGAAAAGTTTAAAGCTTTGGTAGGTCCTATACCGCAAAATACAGTTGATTACTTGGAAATATTTAAGGAAATGGGCGATTCGAGCGCTCATTCATTTTTCAGTACTGATCATAAACCAATAATGGAGGATAATGCAGAAAAATTAAAAATATTATTAGAATTTTTATTTAAAATCAATAGAGTTCTACTGAAAAATATTCAAGGAATTTCGTGAAATAACCGATAAATTTACTGAAGTTTTCGTGAAATTACCATGATATTATAAATTTTGAAATATTCTTGAATAGCTTGTTTTAAGATTCTCCAAGAAATTTCTTTTTTGCGAAATATCTAAACTATTATATAACCGATATCTAATTAAGGCCGAATGGTGTTTATCTTTTTCCGCCATATTTTCAATAGTGTCAAAAGATTCTTCAATTGCGAGAACTCTTCTCCTGATAATTAAATCAGAAGGATTACTCTGCAGTTCAATAATTTTGTCTTCAATATCATTTATATAATCAGTCATTTTTGCTAAAATATTGGATCTGCTTTTAATTAATTCTGGACGATTTAAGTTACAGGTATTTATTGTTTTACTAGCAAGAGAGAGGTTAGGAGCTGTGGGAGATGCTAGAATTCTAAAGGTATCATAAATAAAATAAAGGGATGGATCGGTTTCACATGGATTAATAATCGGATCGACTTTAGTATCATGTGTATATTTATAAGCATTACACTTTTCACAAGAAGGTAAAAGGTTACTCCAATCAAGAATCTCTTCAGGATATATAGATTTAGGATGAAAATGTTCAACCCTAAGTGAACTTCCTTCTGGGATCAATTCACAATAAGCACATTTCCCAAAACTACAACTAAATAATCTTTCTCTTACTTCCGGATGACGATATCCATTAATGAATTTATTTTTCTCATCCTCTGGAATATTATCATATGATCCAAATCGAAGAATTAAGTCTTTCATTATTGCTTTAAAATTTGAGAGAGAACTTGGTGGAGTCGATGGCTTATTAATATAAATCATAGTATCATTTGTTAGCAATCATTTTAGATAAAACAATTCTTAATTCAGTAATTATAGTATCTTTGGGATGTGTTATTTCTTCAAATTCCGCAATTGCTTTTTCTAATCCGGCTATATCATTAAGATCGATAGCACTCAAACACTTCTGTAATAACTGGTTGTATTTCTTATTTACTAGGTTTTTAACACCCATTACATCTTCTAATATCAAATCTGTAGTCCATCCAGAATAAGATTTATTTACAGGTTTAGTAAAAAGCTCTCTTGATGTACCATCAAGAATAATTATTTCATTTTTATTTGCTGTAGCAATTAAATGAGGAGAGTGAGTTGTAACTATAAATTGAAGTTTTGGGAAAATTTGATCTAACGAATTTCTTACATTTAATTGCCATTCAGGATGCATATGAACATCTAATTCATCTATAATGACAGTTCCCTCTGCAAATTGAACTATTCGTTCCTCATCAATTTCATTAATCCCTTCGATCCAATCAAATATGTGTAACACCATCGAAAGAAAGGCTTGATATCCTGCAGAGAGTTCTTCAAGAAAACAAAGTACATCATCTAATATAAAGTTTAATTCCAAATTTTTTCTAATTTCCATAAAATTAAATTGGGTCCCCTCTGGAGCGATTTTAAACATGTTGGTCATTAGCCATTTCCAATTTTTACGTTCAATTTCTGCCCAATCTTTTTCAATTTGAAAATATCTATTTATCATCCACTGTTTTACTTGAGGTAATTTTATACCTTCTAGATTACTTATGCCAATATTCCGATAATCAGCTCTTTGCATGGGGGCATCTTGCTCTTTAACCATCCCTTCAATTTTTTTATAATTGATTCTTCTGTAAGCACCTATAAATAATGGTGCAACTCTAATGTTATCATTTTCAAGATCATTAGGTCTCAATGGGCGGACACCATTAATTTTAGGCGGAGAAACATATCTTAAATCCCTTCTTTCTCTATAAATAGAATTTCCTAAAATAAATCTATCTCCCCATCCTATTCGATAGATTTGCTCATTTTCATAGTATTCTATCCAATTTTCAGGATTATCACCGAATCTAAAAATCTTAAAATCATTACGATTTGTGGTAAATGCTAGTGCAATATATTTTAGAATCGTAGATTTTCCACTCGCATTTGGTCCTACTATATAATTAAATTTAGGATTAAAATCAATCCCTAGTTCTTTAAAAAATCCAAAATCCCGAGAATATAATTTCCTAATAAATTTGTTATTCATCTGAATTTGTCTATTTTATTAGTTTTCATTTAGATATTCTACTAGTAATTATTTATAGTTTTTTTTAAAGGTTTACTATCTGAGTGAAACGGTTAGTATTATATTAATTCCTCTAAAAAAATCCAAATTATTGAATTTCTGATTGGAAATTCAAAAATGGATTTGTAGTAAAACCAAATTTTCCTAAAGCTTGTATTCCTGATTTGTGTGTTGATTTTGTTTTTTAAAATGAGTTGGATAATTTCTTAGAAATTAGATAAAAAATTTAATTTGAATTTAGAGATAAGATGTTAAAAAATTTTTTGAATAGTTTTAACTTAATAATCTAAAGGAAGATTTATTAATTCTCTTTAATATCTCTGTTTTATATAGTCAGTACTTATGTATTTTAGGGCAGATCTAAAAAAATTTAGAATTTTAAGTTGAGTTAAAGTAAAAAAAATCACAAATTTTTAGGATGACTATGAAAGAGCCAAATAAGAAGGTTGATAAAAAATTAGGATATGATACATATCGTGTAAAAATATTAAGAATTCTCAAAAATCATCATTCTCTCTTGTATAATATTTTATATTTTTTCTCATTAGGTATGTTTCTATTTTATAACGTAATTTTAAGCCTTGGATCTATTTTTATAGGTTATATGAATGCTATTTCATGGTTTTACTTATTGTTTATTGGGGGTTGTATTATATTTGTAGCTTTAAGTTATTATTTCGCAATGTATAGACAACTTAGTTTTTCACAACTTAAATCTTTTAAAATCCTAAGTACTTTAATTTTTTTTGTCGCAGGTATGTTGGTAAATTATATTCCTAATTTACTTATATATCCTGGAAGATACATTGTTGGATTTTCAGCAATTGTAATTTACGTCTTAATGAGTATATTATTTATCTCTAAAAAAATTATAAGAATTAATAAACATCTTGAAATCGATTCAATTAAAGCTAGTTTGGAAGAAGAAATTTTCAATATCAAAAAAAGAATTAAAATTTGCCATGATAATTTTGAGAACGCTTTAGAAGCAATAGAAAGGAGCCAGAATTTTGATAATTCTAACGAAATTTTCAAAAAATATCTAGATAACTTAGATAATTATGAAAGGTTAATATTTCGTAAGAAACAACTTCATTTAATAGAAAATGATCCTAAAACCTTGCGAAAACTAGTTAAAATTAAGTCTAAGAATAATAATGAAAAAAGCAATTCAAAAGGAAAATAGATTATTTTTCGTGAAATAACCGATGATATCTAATTTTTTATTCTTTTTTTCGCAAAATAGCTTCTTCTTATTATTCATTCTAAAAGAAATTAATCGACTTTCTTTTTAGCATTCCGATTTATTTTTCCAATTAGATTTTCAAAATCTCCAAGTTTTTCAGGGGTTATTTTACCTATAATTTTATGAATATCTTCACTTAATATACTATTTTTAAACTTTAATGATATTTCATATTTCCAATTTAATTTATCATTAAATGGGATTTTATTTTTGTTACAGTAATCAACTAGTTTATCAACAAATGTACCATCTTCTATCTCATCTAATGAAACAGGCAATTGAGTAATATTATTTTTGTTAATACAATCCACTAAGAGCTCTCTTCCTATAAGGTCCTCAATTTCAGTATCGTAACTATCCTTAAGAAAATCTCCTATCATTAACACATTTTTTTTATTTTTTGAAAAAAGTTTTTCAGTAAGAGCATCAAAAACCCTTTTCCCCTCAGCATCTGAATCAAGTAGAACTACAGGAACGTTCTCTAAATCAATAAATAGTCTTGCATACATATCAATTTTTGAAGCACTTTTACACGGTATTATAACAATATCTTTATCAAGTGATTTTTTCCCACTTTTCTCTAAAATATAATTTATTGATTTTATATAGTTAAAATCACTATCACCCTCTACAAGAAGCTGTTTTAAACCTTGATAGATTACCTGACTAGTTTTATAACTTAACGCCGCTTGTAGTGGGAATATAGATTTCTTATCTGGAATTAGGTTATTATCAGTAACATGGGTTATACCTTTTTCATCCTCATAAACAGATCTTACTTGTTCTAAATGATATTCATCTATCAAGAATGGAGAATGGGTAGAATAAATGATTTGATTAGATTCTTCTAATTTTTGAAAAAAATTGATAAGATTAAATTGAGCTTGTAAATGTAAATGAATCCCTGGTTCATCTAATAATAGAATTGCATTCTTATGCATTCCCTCAGATTCTACTAAAAACACAAGAAAAAATGAAAAGTACCATCTAAATCCTTTACTTCTTTCCTCTAAATTTATTTTGGACGGTCTTACATCATCCCAAATAAGAATTTGTAAGAATTGACCATCGGTATCATACTCAACTTTATAGTTTCTTTCTTGAAAATATTTATTCAATGTCTTTGTCATTAATTGAGAAGCAGAATCTAATAAGATCTTTCTTTTTTTTAATTTTTGTTGCTTTTCTTTAGACACTTTTTCATAAAAATCATTCGTAACTTGGTCCGCATTTATATTTTTCTGCTGTATTCTAGAATTAAGTTCAATTTTTTGTGTATCTGTAAGTTTCGTTGACCCGAGTTCATAAATTTCTATTGGATCCAAATTTACATGTTTGAATAAAGTTTCCTGTATTTTAAATCCCTTAAATTTTATATCTCCTTGAATGGCTTTTACTAAATTAGATATTATTATGCTCCCATCCAAGATATTATAGTCTTCGAAGTAGATGTATACAGGAAGATCTTGTTTAACTAGGTCATATAATTTCTCGCTAAGACTTTTTCCTTCTAAATTGTTTAACAATTCTTCAAAATAATCAAGCAAATCTCTTAACTCATTTTCTGCTGTTTGAAAATATTCTCCCAAAGCTTGGTTATACATATTTATTTTTTGTTTGATCTCTTCTCTTTTTTCTGGGGTATTGAAGATCTTTTTTTCTTTAAAAGAGATCTCAATTTCCTTTAGGTATAGATTGATAAGTTCGACAAGATTATTTTTAATTTTTTCTGTGAATCTTTTGATTTGATCATCTTTTATATCTTCAGTCTGAGTATCCTGTTCTTCCTCTTTTTTGGGAGTTTCAGGAATTTGAGGAATTTGATCAACATTTTTACGGGAAAGATTTTTCCTAGCTTCTTGTAATACTTTTTTTAATTGTGGGATAAATTTTTTTCCAAGTTCAATATTAAAATTATAATATAATTTTTTATCATATTTTCTTTTTAAGGTTAAAATTATTTCTTTATTAGGATTTATATTTAATTTATTTAATCCTAATTTCTTATTTAGGTAATCTTTAGGAATTACATAACGACCTTCAGCAAGGGTAGAGTCTTCAGTATACTCTTCAGTCAATCTCGCTCTAGGGAAATCTCTAATGTAATCTATGTCTATTTCTCCACTTCCGGGGTTTAAAGTCAATAATGCTTGTAATAAAGCTGTTTTTCCAGATTCATTAACTCCTACTAGGGAGGTTATATCTTCAACTTTTATCCAATCGCTATCATCGATACATCTAAAATTACGAATTCTAAATTCACTCAATTTTATCCTCATAAGCATAAACCTCAAGAATTTTTAATTCAGATTATTATTCAAAGGTTATAAATCTTAACTATTTTGTAAGTTAAACTCTTAATGTCTTAAAAATAAGAAGACTATCTAGAATTAATATCTTGAAAAAGTTCGTGAAACGGTTATTGTTTGTTTAAAATAATCTAATTAATTCGTGAAACAACATATGAGATTAAGTATTCATTTTTAAGAAAAACAAAATAAAGGATAAGATTTGGGATTTCAAGTATTAAAGCATTTTAGCCAGTAATAAAAAAGCTCTTATTAAAATCAAGAAATGTATTTTGAATATCAGGATCAGATAATTAAGGCTGTACTAAATTTCAATCACTAATTTAAAGGTAAAACAAATAATAAAATCTACACATATGATTACTCTACGGACAGAGAATCAAAATATTGCTTTACTAAAGCCAAATTACTTGATATGATTTGATGGATCGAAAGATTTAAGTTAAGAAAATGAAATAGGATTTTAACTAATTCTAAACCATTAAATACAAAATTAAGAAAACAAGCTACCAAACAAATCAGGAAATCCGGTTGAAAAGCTTATATTTCTCCACGGATCTTGAACTCACGATAAGTATCAATCCATAACTTTGCTAAATTTAATACTATATTTTTGCGGGATATAGCCTCGTGAGAGAACAATACAAGACATCTTCTAGCACGACTAAAAAGGACATTAAATATGTTTGGGGCAAAACTATTTGATCGATACAGTTTTTAGTTTGTTATATTCCCTTTATATTCATATCCTGCATAAGTACTCATTTTTAATTCTCTTTCATTATAATTAAAATTCCTTAGGCTATATTCTTTCAAAGACTTATTCCATTTTTGCTTTATCTCATCTAATACCGGTCTGAAGTTAAATTTATAAATTTTTTGACATTTCTTAGCATCGTAATTTAATCTTTTGAAAATTTCTTCTATGTTTTCAGCCAAATCTAAAATCCAATATTTAGGTGGTGCAAGAAAAATTGAAGAATTTGTTGCAGCAATCGATCCAATAACTATATCTCTTGTTTGGCCTTGCATGACATGAACTGTTCCGTTCAGAAGGTCAACTACTTTAGAACTAATAAAGTTATTCAGTATTTTCGCTTGAACTCTGAAAGGACTTATAACCGAAACTTTAACTTTAGGCATTTCAATTGTTCGATTTTTAGGTTTAGCTGTTCCAAAAAGATTCCCCGTTATAAAGATAGCATCAATTTTTTGCTTTATAATGGTTCTTATAAGTTGGTCAAAATCACTTAATTGATCCTCTTCATATTCCAACCTCTTTTTAGTAGTCATATGTTTAAATTTGCTCTCTAAATCAATATCAGAGCATAGCCCAACGCGAATTACCATTTAATATCGCCTTACCCTTATAAAAATTATTAACTTAAAAGTATAAATATCGATTATTATTTAAGTTGTTGCTCTTTGTTAAGAGAGATTATCACCTACAACATATAATGATAAAGCACATTACAATTGCAAAGAAAATTACTTATATTTCAAAGTTATGACTTCGAGAATTTCATTTGAATTACAAAAGCTACAACAAAATACTTTAGAATCATATGCCTTTCTACAATTTTTGCATATAGTTATAGATTCAGGAATGTTCCTGCCAATTATTTTCACTGAAATGTCCTTTTTTTTTGCCATATCCTCTAAATTACTTGAGATATTTATTCCAATAAGAATAATTATAGATTTTTTAGAATCCTCTTGAATTTCATGGTTATCAATTTGGGTTTTAATCGTATTTGAATACCGTATTGCTTGATATAGATCAATTTCTTTTAAATTTCCCAGTTTTACTTCACAATAATATTTTTTAAAAAGAGTTTCAATGTAGATATCTGGGATAGAAGCAGAATCAAGCCTGTATTCATGAATTGTATTAATAATAGAAGCTGTTTTATTTACAATTAAATAAGGAAACCTATAAAATATTTCGTGAAGATCCTCCTCGAACATAACTTTCTTGCGTCGTATCATCCGGGTCCCATTTCATAATGAATTTTCAATTTTGTAATTTTTTTAACTATAACATCAATAAGTTCTGCTTTTCTAAGTTTTTTTTCACTAGAAGATAGTAATTTCCCCAACTTGGGTTTAATTTGAGTAAGTGTTAACTTATCCAGATGTTTATGTAATTCTTCTGATTCATATTTAGTCCATTCCTTCCATGATTTATTTGGTTGACTAATCCTTGGTTGAGGCTTTTTTTTTGGAATAATAATTTTTGACTTAGCTTTAATGATATTTTCGATTTTTAATATCAAACTGGGGTTTTTTATAGTAATGTATGTAATATAAGATAAAACCCCTACTGTAGTTCGTTCTTTAATGTTATGTTTGAAATTTTTACTCATAAATCCCTTGATTTCGTTCAAATTTTTAAAATAACTTCGATTAGAAAATATATTTTTAACATTATTTGAAGGAATTATTAAATTTTTAAATTTAGATTCCATCTTAATCGATTCTTTTTCAAATTTCTTCCAATCGATAGAATTTGGATATTTTTTAGAGAAATCTAGGAGACCATTAAGGATATTGATTGATACTTCTTGTTCACGCATTTTTAAGCCACATTAGGTTATACTTAATTAAGAGATGGTTTGGATTATTTCTTTCGCTAAATTTTGATATCTTATTCTAATTTCTTTAGATTTTTCTTTTGATGTGCATAATGGTCTAGACTCTTCCATAGCTTTTTGAATATCTACCGCTTCTTTAATGTAATTTTCATATATTTTAGATTTATTCCAAACTAATTTATCTTCAATAAAACGCTCTAACATCCAAGGAATTTGTACCTCAATCCATGATGTTTGTATGCCCCTTAATTGATGAGAAACTTTTGTAAGTATAATTCCTAAAAGTTTTGGGTCATTTCCATCTAATTCCAATCTCCGCTTTTTCACGGTTTGCAATCTTCTTATTAACAAAGGTAACCCTAATGTTGACAATTGATCTGGGATTGTTGGAATAAGATAGTAATCTGATGCGAAAATAGCATTTAAAGTAATCAAGTTAAGGTTTGGTGGACAGTCTATTAAAACATAATCATAATTTTCTAAAATTTCATGTTTGTTTAAACCTAGTCTAAGAATATTGAAGGGAGATAATCCTTGAGTACTCGAAGCAGAAGAAATTTCTTGCTCAAGTTCATTTAAATAAAATGTTGATGGAATTAGATCTAGGGTTCTTAAATCTCCTAAGCTTTTTTTTATCCCACTGTTTTTTGAAAAAAGATTTGTATCCTTGATTGCATCCCAAAATACACCATAAATTGATTTCTTGATTGCTATATCTTTAGCCACATTTTCTTCTTTTCTCGTTCTTAAAGCTTCTAAAATTGGATTAAAATATTCCACTTTATATTTCTCTTCCGTGTAGAGATAAGCTGAAGCAGATGCTTGTGCATCAATATCTATTAATAATATTTTTTTATTCATATCTGCCCATTCTGCAGCAATGTTAACTGCACAAGTAGTCTTACCCACTCCACCTTTCCAATTGATTATACTAATAATTTTAGTGGAATTTATTCTTTTCATGGATTTTTACCTATTTATTATTTAAATTTCTATTTTAAATTAAAATCTCTTATAATTAAGATTATTTTTCTAAAAATAAATAATATTGTTCTTATTTCTGGCTTTAGCGAAGAGATTCTAAAAATGACAAATATTCTTTTCTTGTGATTTATAATAGGAAAATATTACTCGCGGTACTAACTCGTTCACTACAATTTTTAATTTCGTGAAACGGTTATTTCACGCATTTCTACAAAAAGTAATCCAACAGTCATTACTCCTATAATAAATGCATTTTGAATATATCTGTTTCCTCAATAATTGGTACATGTTCTCCTAACTACTGAGGGATTAAGAAAAAAATAATAGAAAATTTGTATATAAATAATAGAATAGATAAAAAATTCTAATTAAAGATTCAGTATTAATATAATGGCAAAAAATAAAGAATTATTAGAACTTATTTGGGAATTTTTTCAATATTATTATCAAAATAAAAATCGTCGAGAGAGGATTTTTTCTGAATCTCGAGGAAAAAAATTTCTGATAGAATTAAACAATAATTCCAATATCGCTAAATTTCAATGGAATTATGAATCAATGGAATACATAATCTATTAGGACATTATTACATACCTACTTTTTTAAAAAAAATGACAAGAATTGCAGTAGACCACAAGATAAATAAAACATTAATGGATTCTTCTAGTATTCTTAAAAAACTATTTGAGGAACAATATAGTGTTTTAGAAAAAGATATTCTTCTTTCAGATTCATTTCAATACATAATATATATTCCAGTTTTTCGAGTTTATTTTCCTAAAGAAGAAAAAGAAGTAATTTTTGATACTAAACACAGATTATTAGATATAGCAGAGATAGATGAACCTTTTGAAGTGACAAATTTCAAAGATATCCCCAAATCATGGGATCGATCAAAACATTCAGAAGCAAATGGGGGTTTAATCGCAGAATATGAAATAACAAAAAGAATGAGGAACGACAATCCATATGAAGATAAATTTCACCCTATAATGCCTTATTCTACCTATTCAAGACATAATTTATTACAGGAGAAAGTAGTCAGTATTTATGAATTTTTTTATGTTATGGTAATCAACACGATTTAGATCAGTGTACTTTTAGTGATCAATTCTTTGTAAAAATACCCCCATTTTCATTACCTTTTGAAGATATTTCAAGATTCCACACTTATTCTGGTTTTCCCCCCGATCAATCCTATATATCTTTTGATAGACCTGATTATATTGATTGGGTTGATTTATGGAGTAAAAATTATGATTGGTTTTATGAATCATTTTATATGGAAGATCCTATGGAAAATGATACGATTATTTTTAGATATGCCCTTGAAGTGCTAAGAACACTAAGAAATATTCAATATGTCCATATCAAGAATTTTCTTTTAATATCCATTTTAGAAAACTTGCTTATCCATAAAGACTTGAAAAAACTAACTAAATCTCCTGATAATAGTAATAGTTGGCCTGTAGCCGCGACATTTGTGAAACTATCTGAACAAGAAAACAATTATTGGCAATATATTTTTTAAAGTAAATATTCATTAAAAACTCCCTTGAAAACATTTGAAACAAAGGAGGATTTGAAAAGTTTAATAATAAGTTGTTTTAGATATCGGAATAAAATTGCTCATGCAGATATTGGTAACTTAGATAAATTGAGTCTTGAACCAAAATATCTTAAACATCCTAATTCAAATGCTCCTGATAGTCATGAGCTCGAATTACTAATTTTTCGTCATTTTCCCTACTTAATTATATTTATTCTGAGAATATGGTTAAAATATCAAAAAGTGAATGGAAACTCTTGGAAGAATTATTTAATAAGCTTGTTTAAGCAAATTAACTAAAATTTCTTGCTATTCTTGCGATTATAAGCGAGATACTGACCATAACTACAAAGCTGGAAAGATTAGAGGGATTATGTGCCATAATTGTAATCGTCCCATAGGAAAATGTTAGTAAAATCCTCTCATTCTTTTGAAAGCAGTTAAATATTTACAAGAAAACAAAAAGTAAAAAATTCATAAATTATTAGATTATGTATAAATTTATACTTTTTAGGTTATAATAAACTTTTTCTAAATATAACAGTTATTTAACGTATCTAGTCTAAAACTGCTAGGATAAATGAATAACCGTTTCACGATCCTTGAAGTAGTTAGCTTGTAAATTTAAGCAGTTAGAGTGTTTATCAAAACAATTATTTAATCACCATTTATAAATCAATAATTGTTAGGGTTCCTATCCTTTTTATAATATTAATTTTCACTCATATTAATAACTTGAAAGAAAATTGTATAAAATGACTTACAAAGCATCTGTTTTCTGCCCTTACTGCCATAGGTTTAGCAAAAGAGAGAAAAATAGCCATAGCAAAAGAGAGGTTGGAAAGAAGAAATAACCAATCTCAAAATTAATTTTACGATACTTTTTTTAATCCTCGAAAGATTTTCGAAAGTAATTCTAAGAGAATCTTTAGTCTTTCTTTATTATCTTCCATTATTTGTTGGTGATCTATACTAAAAAATGAATGAGCACTCGCATTTCCTGATTCTCTAAAAATATCTAAATAATCTATAATTGCTTGCTGGATCGGACTAACTGCAGCTCTAAAATTATCTTCATTAATCATCTTATTGAAGTTTAATTTAAGTGTGTTAAATGAGAGAAATTTACCCTTGTTGTAAAATTTGTCTGTTTGCTTCATCGAATAATATAATCTTAAGCAATCAATTAAATAATTTTCAAGTAATTTTCTTACTAAGATGTAAACACAGTCATATAAACCTCTTTTAAATGCTTCATTAATATTTGTAATTATTTTTTTATAATCATCATCTATAGATATCCCAGGATCAATTAAGTATTGATAATTTGATATTTCAAGATTCTGGATTCCCTCTGATAAATCTACTTTCAATTCTTCAAATTGTTGCATATATCTAGGAGAACCAAAAGATTTCTGAAAAGTTACTAAATAATTTTCGTGGAATTTCTCCCAAAAAACTCTAATCTCAAAATTGGGATCACAATCATAATTTTTGAAGTCAATCAAAATAGGGATTTCATAATATTCATGTTTTATGGCCTTGGCTCCTTTATGCTCGAAATCAATTGAGAGCTCTTCTGTTCCTTTTAATGATGCTATCTTATAAGTAGGTTCAGAAAAAATCCTAAAAAAGATTTTTGAACCACTAAAGATCTTATGAAATTCTATTGTACCTGATAATTTACTGGATTCATAAGATAGATTTCTAATTTTTATATAAATGGGCATCAAGATTGAGATGTATAGGCTATTTTGAGAACTATATCCATCAAGTTGCATCACTCTATTGATAACATCGTAAATGTTGTCTTCTCCTAATAACATCACCTCCTCGTTTAAAGAGTCGCTAAATTTATTGTGGTGTTCATTTAGATCGTGAAGGCAGTAATAATAATTAATAATATTATAGTTTTTAATCTCATTTTCAGTTAGAAGAGAGGATCTTGCTGATTTTGTGTTAATTGATGCTTTAAATTCACTTAGGAATGATTCTTCGTATTTTTCATACTCTTTATAATTATAATGGAATTCATTTGGTTCAAATATTTCTACTTCTTCATTTAAGTCATCATAAATTCCTATGAGAAAAGATTCCCATTCGGAAATGTTAATAACTCCATATTCAATTTTCAAATTTTTTATACTAAATTTATTCAAACTCAGATCTAAAAATCTATGATTTATCTCTTCTTGCGACTGATTAGAAAATCTTAAGACCGTTAAAATTCGATTCCAATTATCATGTTTTTTATATAAAATACATCTGTAGTCAATAGTTTTATATGAGTCTATTAGTAATTCTACTATTTGATGAATACTAAGCTTAATTTCATTTAACATAATTGAATTAAATTTTGATTCTAAAATATTATTCCTATTTTTTAATTTAGGATAAAATTTTTCTCTTCATTTCATGAATTAACTAGATTATTTTAAATGAACTAACCGTTTCACGAAGTTTTATTAGGCTTAATCTTTTATGATTTCTTATAATTTTCAAGATGCCATCAAATCAATGGATTAAGATATTAAAACTTATATAGAAGAAGAAGCATTCCTTGATTAAAGACTAAAGTTTATTAATTTTTTAAATCTTAAAACGAGTATTTGATGTCAAAGGAAGAACTTTTACAACGAACTTTTTTTTTAAGCGTAGTTCCTTCAAATTATTTATTAGGGATTATAAAAAATAAAAAGATTTCAACTGAAAGATTAAAAACTAAATACTTTGAGATATTTAGAAAGGAAGTAGAACATCCTAAAACAGCATTAGAAAATCTTGCTCATTATAAACTTATACATTTTTTTGTGAAATCTGAAATTCTCACAAATGAGGAAGAGAGAGAATTGTATTTCCAATTTCGTGATAGTTCTAACCCTATTTTTTATTTATATAAGTATAAAACGCAACCCTTTGCTAATATAGGTGAGGTAAAAAATGAGATTCAAAAGGCTTTTGAGAAAGCTGAATTAGATGAATTTGCGAAATTTGTTTTAATTGGAAATATTAAAGATAAAGAACTTTCATCTGCTTTACGATATAAAGATTTCAAAATTGTAAATGACGTGATTCACAAAGAAGATATTTTGGAATTTAAATTCGAATTTTTAGAGATAATAAAATATCTAGATCCGAAATATGTCCCTCGTTATGTTTACTCTCTGAAATTTGGTTTGTTTTGGATTGATATTACTAACGAATTAGTTATAATTAAATGTCAATCATACAGAATTGTAGAAGCAATAATTAAATACCTTGAGGAGATATTCAAAACATCAGTTTGGAAGTTTAATTTACAGAAATCGATAGTTGACAAAATTTTTGATTTTAATGAAATGGTTAAAATTTCTTTAGCTTCTAAAAAAGAACTTGACAACTCTTTCTTAGATTCTATTACAATAATAGATAAAAAATACCCAGAAAAGTCAAAGGATCCAATTTATAATTTTTTATTAAATTACGAGAGAAAAATGGGTAGTTATTTTACGAATATTGAAGGTTTTCTTAATAAAATCAAAGTTAGTGTTGCGGAAATCGGTAAAATATCTCTAATAGGTAAGAACATTAAACTTGATAAATGTAGGGACTGGTTAATCACAATTCTCATAAAATTAATGAAAATTCAGGAAAGTTTTTTACTTTCTAAGGATTTTAAATCCTATATTAAATCTCACGATTACATTGCTCGGACGAAATTATATAATCATATTAGAAACAAAAAAGCCCAAGAGAAATTGTATGAATTAATTGAAAAAGTCATCAGTTTAAAAAATCACCCAGAATTAGATGAATTAGAATTGTTATTTCCCTTAGATATTGCTTATAATTTTCAAGATTATCTTATGAGTATTGCTAACCTTAACTGTAATCAGGAAGATTGTAATGCCATGATTATTTGTCCTAATGAACAATGCGATTCTACAAATTTTAAAATTTTCAGAAAATTTGCTGAAAATACTCTCTATATAAGATGTGTTGAATGTCAAACTGAAATATTAGAAGATCTTGAACTAGAATGTTTAGACGATCATAAACAGAAATTAAGTAAAGATGATGCTTTCACATTTATCTTCAATTTAGATTTTAAAATGGAATTAAATAAGATTTTTGATATTCTAAAGATAGGATTTAATATTAATAGTGAAAATGAAGTTTATTACATAAGAGAAAACAAATTGTATAGAAGTATTAATACAGATAAAATATTATACAACTGGGACGAATTACCCAGTTTTAAAGACATCCCTAAACTTAAAGATTTACATCCAACAATTCAGAAAGCCCAAGCACTAAATATAACTCAGATACTTGAGAAATGTAAAGATTACAAAGGTAAGTGCAGGAGTTGTGATCTTTCAGAAAATAAAGAGGAGATTTGCATATCAAAAATTTTTGCTAAAATTTCTACTGGACAAGCACACCCTCATAGCGGAATGGAATTCGGTGATTTTGCATTTCCTCAACAATTTTCAGAACAAACTGAAATCTTATATGGTATCGCAAAGAGTTATAAAAACACACCTCGAAAGACATCAGAAGAACTGTTAGATATTCAATTTGGTAAATTAACATATAAGGAAAATGACCATTTATTAGAACAGTTCGTCGAAGCATGTTTTAACGATACAATTAGGTTTATTTTAGTTGTTTCTGGAAGAATTATTGATTCCAGACTTAGAGTTATGCTAATTGAAATTGCTAAATTAAAGAATAAAAAATTATCAATCATAGAACCTAAGGAACTTATTCCAATCCTAGCTTACTACTTGAAGGAAGTTTTAAAATAAGCCGTATATTATAAGCAACGTCGGTTATTTCACGAAATAATTATATATAGTTCTCTAATCCCTCGGAAATGAAATTTAAGAATTTGTTCACCTCCTCCTCAGAATTTAATTCTGTAATTACTATAGCCAAGTCATGTCCATATGGATTTTCTCTGATGTTTAAATTTGGAAATCCTTCTTTTAACTCTTCTAAAGATAGAATTGGTAACAAAGTGATCTTTAACTTCATAGTCTTTCTGATGTATAACCTTAATATTGTGTTATTTTCGGACCGATCTTTGAAAGCCAGATAATATATTGTACCCCTTAATTCAAACTTTTCCTTCCATTTGTCAATAAACTCTTTAACTGCTTGAAATTTGGATCTATTATATAAATCCTCTACTAAATTTTCATTATCTTTGTCATCTTTCCTTTTCTGAGGCTCATCTTGTTTTATTTTTTTTTCGTGTTTTATACTATCTTGTAGATCGATAGCAAGGATTAGATCAAATGTATTATCTTCAAAATAGCGATAAGTATATAGTTCAATATATATATTAAGATATTCTAGAAGAACTATATCCCAATCACTAAATTCTTTAGCGATTATTATGCATCGTATGTCTTCATTCCAATTGATACTAATATTTTGTTCATCTTCACTTATATTTTCAAATTGTAATTTTTTTTGTCTAATCTCATCTAAAATTAAATTGGTAACTTTAGATTTATGATCGTTTATCCAATCATAATAATAAATAATTTGATTAACGGCGGTTTTATTCCTTTCTAACTTACCCATTTTATATTCAACTATAACTGGACGAAGAGTTTCTTTATCAATCATGAGTGAATCTAATTCTCCCCCAGTCTTACCATAACGCCCCTCAAAATTATACTTTGATTTTATCAAATAACAATTTAATAATAATTCTGAATTATTTTCTACAATTGAATGCAAATCTTTCTCAGGAATTTCCAATTCCTTGATTTCTTTGCCATTTAATTGAATTCTAACCATATAGCATTTCCTCCATATCATAATCTATTTTTATGGATTTATAAATTTTTCATATTATTCGACCAATTAGAAAGATTTCAGAGCTAACACACTATTCAGATTTAATCTTGTTTTAAGCATTACTTATAAGATTATACTTTTCGGTTATTTCACGAAGGAAATTTTAAGCTATACATAGAAAACAGGCTCTTCAATAGTATTTTACTATATTTCTTCCATTTAGGATTAATATCTTTTTCTGTTTCAATAAGTATTTTAAGTTCACTAAGTATTACATTCTTTTGTTCAGGCTTCCAATTTTCTATACGCTGATTTAACGACCCTAGCAGTTTATCTACATTTTTTTTACTGGGATTTTTTAAAAACACCTCATACAATTTAAGAGCATAACCTCTTATTTGTATTTCATCAGATATTTTTAACTCATCTTCTAAAGGTGTTAAATTATCAAGAAAAGGTTTTTTCTTTATTTTAATAGTGTCGAAATCAGAAGATTTATCTATAATTCTGAGTTTTTCTTCTTTTAAATTAAAATCTAAGTTTAACCAAAGTTCCAAAAGATCTCTCATATTTTGTTCTATTCTTGCATCTTCTACTCTTTTTGTATTTTCAAAAAAAGACTTAAAGCTTTCTTCCATCCCTGGATTAATAGTTATCAAATTATTTTTAATTTTGAAAAAACCATTTTTTTCAAACCATTGATATTCTGCCTTATAATTTTCTGCATTGAAAGTTAAGAAAGGTTCATTTGGGTTTAGAATTTTGTAGTTATTACCATTTTCTGTAAGGAATTCAATCTTCCTATCTTTATATTCAAACAAAGGTAATCTATCGAGTTCATTTTCTAATTTATTTTTAATTTTTTTATATTTTGTACTTATTGTTCCGATAAAATCGACTTTTTCTAATTTTTCATGTATTTTTTGAGCAACATCCTTCACTATTAATAGATTATCACTTCGATAACAAGTACCACTGTTAAATTCATGAGAATAAATTATAGCATAAAAAATTTTATCATAAGACAATATTTGATAAATTAGATCATAGTTGAAATCTTCAATATATCGTAGTATGAATTTTTCATCTAATTCAGCCTTTTTCAGAATTTTTATAATATCTTTTTTCTGAGGTCCATATTTTGTTGTATCAAGTTTATAAAATTTCTCATAAAAGAGTACACGGGTGATGTTGGTCAGTAAAGCAAGGATTATTAAATGATTTATAGTATGAGAATTATGAATTAATGTCTGGTAAATTTCTTCAGCATTAAAAGTTAAATTTTCAATTGATTTTCTAGATAATTCCTCTAGTTTCTTCTTTAATACATAATACTCCGATGAGAAATCTAAATCATTAGAATTTAGGCATTTTCTACTTACGGAAAAATGTTTTCGTGGGGAAGATGTGTAATATATTAACTCATTTTTCTTTGATTCAGTATTTACAAAATTTTGAAATTTTTTTTCAAATTGTTTCAGTAGTTTGATAACTTCATTTTTTTCTTTATTAGTTATTCGCATTAAATTAAAGATTATATTTTCTTTACTCATTGGAAAAATGAACAACTCACCAATATTTCCCTTAATCCTTCTATTACCGATATTTAGCAAACCAAACAGAGGGAGTAATTTCTCTTTTACCCATTGAAATTCTTGTTTCTGCAACAACTTCTTCATGATTGATAACCCGTTGTGATATTTATACTAACTTTTGAATTAATTCCTAATGGCAAGCTTACTTTAATGCAACAAATAAATAACTTATTTTATCAATTTATATTTTGATAATCGTTTTTTACTATTTTTTTCCTTTTTTGTTTTAAGTTTTTATAAAACTCCCATTGGTCTGTGATTCTTCTTAAACTACTACTTTTAAGTTCTCTGTTTATTAGTTTAGTAACCGTTTCACGATGGTTGGTACAAAAAGTGCTTTAATATACAAAAAACAAATCTATTTTCAAAATTCAGAATATTTACTCCCAAAAACCAATCCTAGTTTACTTGACAAAAGAAAACTCACTAAATCTTTTTAGAGAATCATTTTTAAATTTGGCCGCCTTTATTTAAATTTAAAGCCTAAGTTGAAAGAAAATGGATGATAATTTTGAATATTTAGATTTTAGAATCATTATGGAATCGTGTATGGATTTAGTTTCAGCTATAGAACAAAAGAATAGACAAGATATATCTTATGAATTTTATGGTATTGTAGAATTAGGACGTATATCTTACTTTCTTCGCTCTTTAATGAGAAAAGGTGAGGATAATGAAATACCTATGAATTTATTCAACCGTTTAGCAACCACTTTTAATATATATCAAACTATGCCTTTATTACCTTCAGATGATGTTGAGTTTCCCTCCTTTACAATTGAGGAAGATAATATTATTATTCATATAGATTCTTACGATAGAGTGATAAGTTATTTTGAAAAGAAGTGGAAAGAATTTGAAAAAATAGGAATTATTACCAACAAGCAAAAAAATCTTATAAAAGTTTTATATACTTCATTAATACCAAAAAAAATTGAAGATTTACAGGAATTATGTAAAAATAGTACAGATTTGAGAGATATCCTTAAAATTTGTGAAGATCTTTCACTGTTGCATTACCACGATACAGGTTATTATTATTCCCCAAGATTGTTTAAAAACCTTGATAAAAATACCTTAGCTATTTTAACTGAATATGATATAACAACAAACCAAATTATTGAAGAAATGGGAAAAATCCAAAATTGTGAAGCATATCCAGTAGAACATTTAGATGATAGAATTAAACAAGCAACAATTGAGGGGGCTTTTAAAGGAGTTTTATTACCTGTGACAGTTGAATTAAGTAATACAAATAAAAAAGATTTTATATTTACTAATCCAAAGAATATGGAATGCGGGGATTTAACATATGAAACTGCGGCATATTTTAGATATAATGAAATTTATCCTAGTAGATGGAAAGGAAAGTTATTTAGTCCCTCGTTATTTCTAAATAAGTTGATTAAAAGTGGAATTGCTGGAGATGCAACCAGTATTGGAAATAATTATTTTCCTATAGAAGTAAAAGGAGTGGTTAAGATAATTAGAGGAAGTACGTCAGAAAGATATAGAATGACAGTAATGAAACCTAATGTTTTAAAAGGGGCC
Organism: uncultured archaeon; assembly: GCA_964486045.1. GTDB lineage: Archaea > Asgardarchaeota > Lokiarchaeia > Sigyniarchaeales > SOKP01 > Loki-b32. The sequence continues at coordinate 22,356 of CAZALK010000004.1, read as the reverse complement.
AAAGACCTATTAGAAAACGAATTTGGAACAAATTTAGAAACAGAATCTTCACCACCTCGTTGGTTAGCAGAACCGGCAAAGTTTAGAGCGAGAATAAGAGATAATAATTTTATGAAAAACCAGTTTATTGATTTAAAAAAGGTATTAAGAGATATGGCGTAAAATATGCTACAAAAAAAAATAGTTGAAAATGATAAAGAGGAAAATTATAAAGGAATTGCCCTTGAACGAGATGCTCATCAATTTTTATGGGATTTAGGGTATTTAGTTTATTCCAGACTTAATTTGTATGCAATAAGACAGAAAATTAGTGAATATGGCGAAAGCTATGATAAAATAAAAGTTACTGATTTAGATATATATGGTATTTTATTTGGAAAATATTTGGAAAAAAATACTTTTTTAATAGATTGTAAACATAGATCTGAGCAAATTTTTTCCCAGATATTGCGTTGTAAAGGAATTTTAACAATATTAGAAATCAATCACTTATTAATTTTAAGAGAAAGCGTACCTGAAACAGTACAGCAATTCGCTGATAGCTTCAACATACGATTGCTTAATATAGGTGAATTCTCTAAACGAATTAAAAAACGAGAGAAAGGAAGTTTTAGTCTAAAGACATATTCAAGAATTGAAGATTTTTCCCATTTAATGGATAAAGTAAGCAAAACTTTTGAAGTAACTTTATCAAATAGTTATTTAGAAAAAGATCCTTTTAGAAGAATAAAGATTTTAAGAAATCTTTATAATTTAATAAAAGACGACATAAAACATCAAAAAGAAGAAAAATTTTCTGAACTAAAATATTATCAAATTCTGCGAGTATTTCAATTTTCTTTGATAACAATTGCAGAAATCGCAAGCTTAACTATTCATTTATCTTCATATCATTTTAAAAATTATGTTAATTTGAAATTAATTGGTAATATAGAATTCAAGAAACAAATTTTTTCAAAAATAAAAATAATTGAAGAGGGTATTAATCATGAAAAAAAACCGTCAATTCCATTAAATACATTAACTCCTTCTTATTCAGAAGAAATCAATGAACAGGTAAATGAATTCCGACAAAAACCGTATTTAGTTCAAAAATATTTAAGGTTTATTGATTTCATAATTCATGAATACTTTATTCATAAAAAAGAGATAAATGAAATTGAAATAAAGAAAGAATTTGGTAATATAAATAGAATTTTATTTGCAAAATGGAATATTAAATCTCTTGAAATTTTAGATGATGATAAAATATATCCATCGATATTATCTAAATTTCTTTCATAAAATTGGGCTCTTTTAAAAAGTGCTTATATGGAAACAAATTCCCTAGAACGACATCAATTTAATTCATAATAATCTTTTCCTGTTGCTTTTAGATTTGAAATTCTTGAAGAAGGAATAATTCCAGATCCTAATTTCCCGTATTGGGTAATGCTGTGAAATAAAAATTATGAGATTTATCTCATTAGTCGGTTATTTCACGTTTATAAAAATTCGAAATATCATTTTTTTGAAATGTCTTTATAAAAAATCAAATTATAACTATGTGTAATATTTGCCAAATACACGAAAGGATATCCGAAAGGAAAAATTTCTTTGTTAGGATTCGCCCATATTTGTTCACCACAAGGTATCCATCTTGTATTCGAAACAGATTTTGCTAAATCCCAAGCAAAAAATAGTATTTCTTGAGAGACTCGTCCATTTTTATATCTAACTTTTCTATAATAATTTTTTACATTTATTACCAAATAACTCTTATCCCGCATTATTTTATATACATCTTTAAAGATATTTGTTAATTGGTCTAAAAATTCAGAGTAGTTTTCTATATTTTCTAAGTTCTCAGTTTGGTTACCATAGTTTCTATAAAAAGGAATCCCTACATTTTTTTTATTATAGTTATATTTTAAAATGTCATGATAAGGAGGAGAAGTAATTGTAAATGAGATTTTCTCATTCATTTTAGCTAAGTATGAATCAATCTCACCACTTTTCAGAAGATTATAGCAATCACCTTCAAAAATTCTATGCCTATTTGAGTTTAATCTATTAATCAGAAATCTTTTTTTAGCTAACTTAACAAAATTTTGATTAATTTCAACACCAATACTCCGTCTTCCAAGTAAGTTGGAAACGATACAACTTGTTCCCGTCCCCATAAAAGGATCAAATACTATTTCATTTTTTCTGGAGAAAAACTCGATATAATAAAAAGGAAGTTCCTCTTCAAAGGGTGCAGGATGGTATGACTTAAATGAGTCCATTTTTACTTTATTATTAAAACTATGAATACTTTTAGTATGTTGTATCCATTCCTTCATTGATAATTCATTTAATTTGTTCCTATAATCAAATTTGTCCAATTCATTTCTAGTTTCATTAAAATTCTTTAAGCTTCCTATTCTAATATCTTCACTAGTATTTTTTTCCAAGTCTGATAACTTAATTCTCATATAAATTAATTTATAAGAAGAAGATTAAAAGCTCCGATATTTTTAAAAATTATCAAAAAGCATTTATTAAGGAGAAGAGGGTATTATTGCTTTGGTTTATTTAGAATAATGATTGTTTCCGAATTCATCGTTGATAAGATTTCACCTTTAATATTTGTAGGAGAATTCTTTCTTGGCATCCTTTTATTAGGGATTTCTCTATAATATGACTTTATATGCTCAAAACCCATGATCTTGCCTATTTCTACTATTATTTCATCGGAAGGGATTTTTATTCGTTTTACAGTTCTATTTCCAATAACTATACAACATTTTCTATTAAAATCTAAAACATAGTATAAGCGTTTTAGAACATTATACAAATCTGAAAAAAAAGCTAGGACAAACGGTAATCGCTCATCGAGGACTTTTAATCTGAAAAACTTTAAATCGTTATCGCTAGTTTTCAATTTATTTCTAATATCTAATAAAGATTTGCGAATTTTTTTAATTTCACTGAAATAATAATCTTTTAATTTAACGAGTTCTTTAAAATTGTCGATTTTGCTAACCTTTTTTTCAAATTTAATTATTCTATTTATGGATAATAGTAAGGCATTGATTAACTCAAGGTTTGAATCGGCTTTGAGGTAATTTTTAATATTTTCAATTGTAGGAGTCAGAATATTATTTTGTTGCTGCATTTCCTCAATTAAGATCTTTTTTGAAATATTCAAAAGCTGTGAAGACTCTACAAAATTAAAATTCTTCTTTATTCCCCCAAGCAAACTACTATCAATATTTTTAATTTTGCTATATTTAGATTGAGTCCATTCAAGAGGGAATCTTGAAAATTGTCCATATGCAACCGTAGTATGACTATCCCCATATGGGGGACTGGTAATAATGAGATCAATAGAATTTTCATCGATTCCATTTAATTCCATAGAATTCCCTAAAATTGTTCTGCAGGATACCGAAATATTGTTGCTGTTGTATAAATCAAATAAATCCCCCAAAGAATGAACGTAAGTCTTAAAAATCCTTTTAAAATGGCTAAGTGGTTCGACATTTTTATCAAAATCAGAAATTTTACTTTTAGGGATACGGTAAGATTTATGCTCTCCACTACGTTGATAGGAACAAATTCTTCCTACTTTTGCTAAGCACAATAGAAAAATATTTCTAACACATTTTAAATCAAGATCGTCCTCTTTAGGGAATAATTCATCAATTACATAACAAAGTACAGATAGTTTTTGTAAGACTTTCTCATTATACCAATAATCTAAATTAGGATCATCAGGAAAATATTGTTTATAAATTTTATCTTGATTTTTTTCAAGTAATTTTGTAAATTTTAAGAAATTTTTTCTTAGTTTTTCATAAGAAATTATTGTTGTTCTTACTTTTGTTATTAATTGGGAAAGAGGATTGAGATCAAAAGCAACTGATTCAATATCACTTATCATTGCTTCTACACACGTTGTTCCTGAACCCGCAAATGGATCTAATATTGGTTTTTTCTTGTTTGGATCCCTATATTTAGGGTAATACAAACTTATTAATCTACGCGCAATTTGGGGGATCATACGAGCAGGATAATCATTAAATATTGAGTGGGTTAATTCTTTTGTATTAGCGGTTTTAAAAGTCCAATCATCTTCATTAAAATTACTTAAACTACGATTAATATCTACATATTTCTTGGAATTTTTATCATCAGAATTTTTGTAAAGATAATAATCGATCTTTTTCTCCATTATTTAACCAGATGCAATTAATTCATTTTTAGATTTATTTTTTAATATTATTCATTTCTATTATTCTGTATAAATATAAAGAAAATTGTTTAAATAATTTCAAAATCAATGACTTAATAATGATGTAAAAACCCTTGTTATTTATTTTAGATAATAACCCCTTTATTTTTGTGAATTTCATTCAATTTAGGATTTTTAATTCTTTTAATATCATTAATTTTCTATTGTAATTATTTTGTAACTATACTGTAATAAATCTTATATAAAGTTTATTACAACTTAGTAATAAAACTAAAAAATATGACAATGGATTGGAATCTTCTAGGTTTTATAAAAGCAAGTCAATATCGTCAAAAAGTTTTAATTGCTTTAGATGAAGGTAAGAAAACGCCAAAAGAATTAAAAGATGAGACAGGGCTTTACATGTCTCACATTAGCCATACTTTAAAGGAATTAACTGATAAAAAACTTGTTATTTGTTTGACGCCTAAACTATATAGAGGAAAACTCTATTCTTTAACAGAATTAGGAATATCACTAGTTAGGGAGTTTAAAAAATGAATTAGAAATTTTTAAAACCTGTTATTTTTTTTTGGGAAGAATCTTCTTCTCTTTTTCTTATTGAATCATCAATTTTTTTCTCATTATGTTTTACTCCTCGAAATTTCTCACTTTCTTTTATTTCAATTTCTTCAATATCAAAGATATTTGATAAATCTCTCCTCTTTGTCCTAAATCCACTACCATGATCATGGCTTTTACCTTTTGATTTCCCAGAACGGTAGACTCCAATTCGAATATCAAATAGAATCAAATCTTTTTTGATAGCTTCAAGAAATTTCTCTAGGGTTAATCCTGTTAATAAAATTGCTTTGTTGAAATGAAAATTCTCAACATTATCAACGATTTTTGTCTCGGCAGTAATATATGCAATCATTGAGCATTTAGTAATTATTTTGTTATTTAGATCATCGAAATTCCAGTATGGGCTCAATTTTTGTAACTTGTTAGTTTTAAGCTCCTTTATTAATAAATAAAGCCTTTGTTTGTTTACGTCAATTTTAAGCTTAAATCCCCATTCATTCTTGAAATTATTGAATTTTGAATATTTTATTGTTGTATGTATGATATTATAACCCGATTCTACATCGGGGTAGCCAAAATTTTCTCGTAGTGTAGTATTTGCATTTGGAGGATAACTTGGACTTTTTGTGAATAGGGAGATCATACTACTAGTATAGTCTCTTTGAGATTTTAATTCAATATGACCCATATAGTCTGCGACTGATAAATTGTTTTCTTCTACTTCTATCAAATCTTCAAAAGTTTTTCCAATACCAGTATTATGTGAGCGGTGACTAGGCATGAAACCTAAAGAAATTATATATTTAAAATCTTCTATAAAAGAATTTTTTGCTTGAGCAATATCAATAGTTTTACTATTATCTCGCCAAAATTTTGAGCACATACATTTTTAAAAAAATGAATGTGTAATAAGTTAAGTTACAAATATGTTACGACAAACTTACACTCACCCTTGATATTAGTAAAAAATTACTTCTAAATGAGATGGTTTTGTAATTATTTAGGTGTGATTATCAGGCAATTTTCCCCCTTCATTACCATTTATCTTAATTTTAATATCAAGATATCTTTTCCCAGAATCCAGACATCATTTTCAATATCAAGTTCTTCAGTTTTCTTATAAAAAGTCCTATTTTCTTGGCTTAAGACACCTAAATGTACCAGATGCCGTTTAAACGCGAAGAAGAAGTTATAGTGCCCGAAGTCTGAGATTGTCTTTTTATAATTATCCAATAAGTCTTCTTTATTTCCGGACAAGAACATGGATACAACTTTATCCTTCGCGGTCGGCTTTACAAAAAAATTCAAAAAGAGGTTAGTCTACAAAGATATCTTTTGTCATTTCCATTGATTTTGAAAGTGCTTCAATTTTTTGAGATAGCACTGATAATTTCTTCATATTTCCGCCTAATGCTTCAAAATTATATTAAATTAATTATTTTCTACATATATAAGGTTTCATACGAGTCTTTTATGAATATAGTAATTTTTAATTTGATATTTATTGAATTTCTCTAAGATGGGTAAACATTTTTATTCTATTTTTTAATTTTGTATGATTCAATATTTTTTTATATAATTGATGAAATCTCCCAGGATTATAGTAAAACCAAATCTCATTATATATACTTAATCTCTTATTTAAATTATCTAATAAAAGATTGAATTCTTCCTTTGATACTTTATTTGGGGATTTCTCGTACCAAATATACTTTTCATTTGGAAACCATATACCATAGAAATCTGAAAGGATCGCCCAATCGACCTGTTTCTGTTGACATTCTTTCATGAATCGTTTTAGTGGAGTTGCAGTATATAGTTTAAAAGGATACACTTCCTCTTTTGAATATTTTAAAGATTCTTCTTTTTTTGCTGAGCAGTGGGATATATATATTTTCATTATGAGTGAAATTTTCAATATTAATACTTAATAAGATTTTACTTCATTAATTATGCTCTTAACTTCATCAAGATATTCCATGTAGTAATTATAAAATTTAAGCATACTATTCAGTGCCCATTTTTTTAGTTTCTCATCATTGAAGAAATTATCTAATGTTCCAATATACCTAGATATAAATATAATAGACCAATCTCCCCCCTTAACCCATTTTTCATTATAGGTAACAGTCTCTTCAAATAAAGCATCTATTTCATTTTTCTTTTCAAAAAAGAAATTGTATATTTTATGATTTATCTCAGGATTTTCATTTTCAAGGTGTAATCCAACAGAAAGTTCTTTTTCAGGCTCCCTTCCCCTAAATAACCATTCTAAATGGAATCCCGTCGTACCTATAGGAATAGTTAACCATGAATCGGATGTAGTACCCCTTTTCGTTGATTCTGGTTTTAATTCTTTAAATCTTTCAATCAATTCATGAAAGATAATATGATATCTCTCAGAAGCTTTAGATTCCTTAATTGGTTTAATTTCTTCTCTTGAAAACATGTATTCTTCGTCATTAAATGCATAAACTATCTTACCATCAGATTCAAACTTAAAAACTTCGACAGCTTTAATTTCAATACTGTTTTTTAATATTAAGCAAAAATCTTCCAAATCGGAATCTAGTTTATCAATAAAAATATATAATTCCGGAAAGTCATCGAAAATTTTTTCTAATTGTTCGTGAATCTCGATTTCTTCAATATCTGAGTAGTATTTTTTAAAGATCTCAAGATACATTTCTTTATTTTGTTTAATAACATTAAAAAAGAGATCGATTAACTTCCTTTTAGATTCCTCATTCTGATAAACTACAACAAATCGAATAATTTGCTTAACTATATGCTCAAACACTCCATGCTGGATCAACTCATTTTCAATAAGACATACCTTAGAGTTTTCAATATCAAGTAAAATAGCGTCAGGAATAGTATCTTTGCCCATTTTGATTTATGATTTTTTTCTTATCGCCAATAAATATCCTGTCTTTACTGAAGTACTTATCAAGATTTTTAAAAACAAATGATTCTAATTCGGGTTCATCATTAAAAGCTAACTTACTCATTTTGGTTCACTCATCTTTATGAATTCTTATAATATTTATACATTTTCAAAATAAATAATTATTACTGATTTTTAATTGAGCAGGAGTTATGTGAAAACTTTATAGTTTTGGTAAATTTATCAAGTGATAAAATATAAAATATTTGGAATATATTTTAAATAGGGAATAAAAAATGGGCGCTAATCGATATGAAATAAGATTCAATGATCCAAGGTTAATCATAATGCTTCAGGAGAGGACTCGCAATATTCCTGAATTTGAAATTTATTCAGGAGGAGGTCACGTAAAACTAGATTTTGAGGATTATGAGAAAATAATTAAACTAATAAATGAATTAAGTCTGATTAAAGATGTAAGAGAAAGTGAAAAGTACATTGGGTTAAATGAATATATAAGATTTCACAGAAGCTATGTAAAAGATACAACTAAATCGTATAATTATGATTTCAGAATTACTCAAAAAAACAAAAATGAAAATGTTAATTATACTGCTACAATTCAAGGAATAGAACAAATCAAACTAGTTAAGCAATCATTAATCAAACTTCATGATAAATATCTTAAAGATAAAAGGTTTGATGAGGAAATAAAAAAAAAAGGGCTACCCCTTGTAGAATATAAAGGCGAAACTTATGAAGTTAATAGGAAAGGAGTACTACAATTATCCGGTTTAGGCATTAAAAGGATAACCGATATTAAAGGGCTTGATAAGGTAAAATATTTAAGATATTTAATTCTTAATGAAAACAATATTGAAGAAATTGAGGGATTGGATCACCTTACTTCCTTAATATCCTTAAATCTTTATAAGAACAATATAAAAAAGATAAAGGGTTTAGAAAAATTAGGTGATTTAGAAGATTTAGTTCTAGGTTATAACCCTATTAACTCATTAGAAGGTTTAGAACATTTTGAGAATTTAACTGCTTTAAATTTAGCGGGAACACTAATTCCCAAGGAACTTTTTAGAGAAGTAGGAATAAAAAATCCCGAGAATGCTGTTGCTTTATTAGATTTCATAAAAAATAAAAGAATCGATGAAAATAAAGGTAAAGAAATTAAAAATTCTACAATTGAATACATTATAAAAGCGTCTTCTGTTTTCGAGGAGTTAAGCTTTTCAAAAATTCAATCAAAAACGGGGATTAAACTTCATGACCTAGAAGAATTAATTGAAGAATTAATCTTTTCAGGTCAAATTAAGGCTAAGATTCGAAAAAATGCAATCCTATTTATCGAAGAAAATCCATTGATTGATATAGCTCTTGCGACTGTTGATGTGTTGCATGATATAAAAGATGATACTGAGCTTATTTCTTACTATACCTCTTATATTGAGGATATTTTTGATAAGACAGAAGATATCGAAGAATTTTTAAAATCTCATTTAGCAAACGAATTTGAAAAAATCAAATATGCATGGAAAGATTATAAGGATGGTAAAATAAACAAAAAAGAGTTAATAAAAACGGGTATAAAGCAGATTGGTAAAAAGTTCGTAAAAATTTTCATAAATAAATAAAATGTAGTCGTCGACAGTGAAAGATTGTTGAGTAATATATGACATTAATTCGCGACATTAACAACATTTTGGAATACGGGCGGAAAACCACATCGTATAAATATGCTACATTGCTTGCTATTTTTGATTACATTACAGAACACCCTTCAGAACAAGCAATTAATAATCTCCATTTCATTCCAATCGTCTATTGAGCGCGTCAATTCATTTCCTATTATTATCCCTTCTCATTTCATAACTTTTATCAAGGTTCCTTAGCGACAGATAAGTCTCTAAAGGTGTTGAATTATATTGAGGAGTTTAAGACAAAAATTCGTTCAGGAGGAGATATTACAGATAAGATCCATCAAAAATTCAGTACATTAAAAGAAGCGGGTGTGTTTTGGATAAATAGACAATATGAACTGCCTGATTCATTGACAGAAAATTTAGTAAAGCTCCTATGGAAAGTACGGCAAAGAATACTATCTCAACCTCTAAAGTTTCTACATAATGTTAATGGTGAGATAATTCGGTTTTTTAGCATATTAAACAGCGATTTACCATTTAAAGCATCATATGATGAGCATAGTGAGGAGGCAATAAAACAGAAAAAACTGTCATCAATACCCTGGGTAGAAATTCTTCAGCATGATAAGACGTCATTAGTAATTGATGATTTGACGTATCAAGAATTAGCGCGGTATCGTTTTTGGACCAGAGATGTCATTTTAAGGGGGTGGTTTAACTATTGTCTGGAAGGTGAGAGCAGGAGAAATAATTCTACTAATATCGAGATTTTGCTCTATAAACTTTTAGGTTATATTTATTCAAGTGATCTATCTCGAGATCCTTTGTTGATCTCCCAATATCGAGACTTATATGAAGAAATCGGTGCAGAAAAAAGTATTTATTCAGGAAACATCTTCAAATCTAAAACGGATTATCATATAGATCACTTATTACCGTGGTCGTATTATCCAATAAACCGATTTTGGAATTTGTATCCGAGTGAACCGTCTATAAATATTAAGAAGTCAAGTAATATTCCCGAATGGACGGATTTTTTGGAGGAGAATATCAGATTTCATATCCAGTTATGCTTATCACATAAAGAGCATCCATTAATTCGCAATGATTTGAAATATTATTATTACAATATAATGAAGAATCGCGATTTAGATGTTATAGATCGTGAAAATGCGTTAATTGAAGAAGAAATTATCAGCTTTATTAGAAGTGAAAGAAAAAAACTCCTTGAAATAGTTCCGGGGCACATTTTTAACCCCACAAAGAATGAAAGTGAAGAAGATATTAATTGCTAAATCAAAATTTCTTTTCTCAGAATAAAGTCATCCTTTTTAAAAGCAATTTTAACTATTCGAGGTTATTAAAATGAAGCCTATTCTCTCTTGATAAATTTATATCCTTAATGAAAGAGGTGAACTTTTATCCACCTTAACAAAGGGTAGTTGTGAAAATAAGGCTAGCATGAATGAACTCCGATATGTAGATTTCTCATGGGCATTATATTCCAACGTTCCCTCACGAATAAAGTAATTCCAAGCGTCCTTAATCTGATGAATTGCGATCAAATTCTCTCCTTTATCGGTCTGTACCGTTATTCCCACATCATCCATTTTAATTATTGTATTTGGCTTATTTTGTTTAAGCGTATATATTGTCCTATTTTCACGGATTATCTTTTTTAACTGTTCCCAGACATAGGTAAACTCGGAGCATCTATTTTCCATTAATTTTAAAGAGAATAAATTTTGGAAGGAATCAATTTTAATGTCATCTTGGGTTAGTTGTTCAATCAGTTCTAATAATGTTAACATCATTATACCCTTACCCGTCAACGAATAATTAAATTTTACAAATTTACCTTGTTCTACAATGTTATTCTTGACTAATTTAAATTCAATAAGATCCTTTAATCTAAAGTCTAATGTCCTTGCTGAAAAGTATTCATTGGTGTATTTTTTAATTGAGTTATAATTCAGAGGGGCGATTTTAAGCTGTTTCAGAATATTAAAAATTCCTTTCTTTCGAATAAAATTGTTGATTGACATCTTCAAATAGTTATTTAGCTTTAGCTTAATTAAAATTTTACAATAAGCGAATATTTTTTCGCCTGGTTTTTAAGGAATTTTTATTATTAAATTTCGAGGAATTTTTGTTTAAATATTATTAATATTTAACTTTTTGATGATACTTCAAAAAGATAAAAAGCTCTGTGATTTTTTGAGAAAAATACATAAAAGTTTAGGATACAACTGTTATTATTGCAACGAGATTATTAATTTGGAGGATTTATTAAAAATAGATGAGAAACTTAAGAATATGGACCCTGAAAATCAAGAATTTCTCATAGATAATCTCCCCTGTTCCAATTATCTTCGAGAACCTCCATTTATTCATAAAAGTGACTTAGGGTATGATGTTTTAAATATATGTAGAGAATGTTTTGAAAATGCAAAAAATAAATGACAAAATCACTTAGCGATTGTGTTTATTAACTAGAATATCTGGAAATAAATTTCTACATAGAGCAATAAGAATAGTTTCCAATTCAGGCGTAAAAAGTCCAATCTTCTCTGAAAATGAAATATTAAAGGGGAACCAGGGTTTCATTTGGAAATAAACTGGAATCTTAAGCTTAGGAATTGATTTATCTCTCTCTTTAGAGTCAAAAATAATTGAAATCCAAGCTTCATAATTAGTACTAGGATATGCGTTTGGTATCCTAAAAAATCGTAAACTCAATCCACCTATGTGTCTTGCATCATCATTACCCCAACGTGCAAAGTATTGGTGATTCGTACCAGAATCAACACCCTTCAAGTTGGCGGAATACCCTCCATTCCTACCAAGAGTTTCTGTTTTTCCAATATATATCGGAATGGTACGTGATTTAAATTGTACATCTGAAAATTCAGGGAGTTTTTGAATATCAGATTTTAGAGCATAAATACAATATACAAGTCCATCAGTAAAAAGAGGGGTATCCGAAGTAATACGATTTACATTTGGTTTAAATTGCGAGTAATAATCATATGATTGTTTAACAATTTTCACAGAATTGGTTATTCTTTGTATCATTTGAGGATGTTTTTTAAGAATCATTTTTCCACTTTTGGTTTTAAATGTATTTACAAGAGAATTTGTATTGTCGGTTTCGAATAATGGAATATGCGTGTATTTTTTGTCTATTTTTGTATTGGGTACTAAACCACTTGAAAGAAACCACTTCTCGCACCACTCATTCCAAAGTGAAATCATATCGGTGCCATTGATATTTATATATTCAACTTTATTAAATTCTTCTAATGAAACATCTTTCGTAACCCATTTAGTACGCGTTATGAATTCATGATTAATTAATACGCCCCCCAGTAAGGAGGAAAATGTCGAAATTAAGAGTGCTTCCGCGTTAGCTAGGTTTACCTCTAAATCAAACGGTAATACATTTTTTATAACTTTTATATTGTTCCATTTAAAGATTAAAAGATAGAGAGGATAATTATTCTCAGTATTAAAAAATCGATTATAAAATCTTTCATAAAATGATCCTGAACGTTCAGATTTTCCTTCTTGTATTCCTTTTAGTCCATCTGCATGTTGTATCAAACGATTGACATTTTTTATTGCTGATTTCCCGATATACATGCTGATTATGGAGTCTTCTTTAAACTTAAGAATGATGTAGATGAACTTACTTTTCATCAGATTCTGAGGGATCGTTTGGAAGGCCATTCTCCATTTATTATATTCAAATGTTTCAGAATCTTTCTGTAATCTAATTTCAAAATCAGACTTTAAAGAAAAAGTATCGAAAATTTTCTGGATATTTTGTAATTCAAAACTATCCATAAACTATAATTTTAATTGCTCTTATTTATAGCCGTAAGCGAAAAAAAATTCGCTTGAAAATACCAATATGTATTGTACTGTTTAATTCTCTGATATTTTTTCAATCATTTTTTTATACCAAGCTTTTTGTTCTCCTATTCCTAAATGAACCGTAGGGATCTCAAAGTCAGCATCTTCTTTTTTTAGCAAAGGGATGAGATATTTATAATAATCTTGTCCAGCATGAATTACTAGCTTATGTTTTAATAGCCCCTTTTCCTTTAGTTGATCAAAAACCTTCTGGCTCCATTCTTCTTTAATTACTTTTCTTGCACCTTTTAATTTTTCATCATAAGGGCGGATTTTAGGACCATTTGGTTCTAATAGATGATGTTTAGCCGATAATATATACCATTTGTGATGGTAGGATTCACAATATTTCCTTTTTTTTTTAAAAAGATCGGATTCCATATAAAGCTCTTTAGGAATTGAGGGGAGCAATCTTTTACTTTTTGTGCAAGCTACTAAGCCAATTTCCATATCATTTCAGAATTTTAAATATTTGAGTAGATTTAAAGTCCTATACTTTAATCTTATTTAAGAGGAATTAAGATATAAATTGAGACGAAAATGAAATCTGAAATAGTTTGATTAAATTAATATAAAAATAAAAAAGGTAAATTTTAAATCCAAAAATCAAATTAAAGTTTTTCTGAGTCCTTGACCGATAAGTAGCAATTTAATTGAATTTGTATAGACTTATAAGCATCTTCCTTAATAAATTTTCTATGGGTCCCATTAGAATAAACTCTATAAGTCTTACCTGAACTACTTAGATTACTATTTTTAGCAACTTCTTTTAGGTTAGAAGGGATATCAATTTCAATGTACATTTTATTGCCCTTTAGTTGATATCTCATCTGCTCATCAACTTCTTTAAACTCAGCCTCTAATAGATCAACCATATTATTTATCAACTTTTTTATTGAGAAAACACAAAAATCCCTTTCGCACCTCTCAATAACAATTTTAAATATAGTATATTTATAGGTTTAGTATTAATAAATATATTAGCTATGTTAGCTCTCGGAAGCTAAGACAATCATTCTTTAATCTTTTACTAAACTAATTCCGAGTATAAATATATTAACTTCCATATAATATTGTCTCCAAAAAGTAACTACCAAAACTCAAATTAAATTAAGAACTCTAAAATCCGGGATAAAAATAACCTAAACAAAAAGCAAAATAATATTAATTGAAAAAAAAAATTTTATAATTTCTTATGATAATTTATAAAAAAGGTTGGTATTCTGTTTGCAATTGTGAGAATTTAAACCTTAAGTTAACTAATCAGAAAGAAATTGTAGATGATCTAGCTGAAAAAATTAAGAAATACATATTTATATTGAAAAAAAAAGAAGATGAATTCATTCGATATGAGACGATCAGAAAAATATGGATAAGAATTGATTCCTATGATGAAACTGAAGGTTTAATTCAGCGAAAAATACCTATTTTGAAAAAATTTACTTTTGATTATTATGGTTTAGAAAATCTAATAATTTTTCACTCTGGACTTAATAAAGTCCGAACTATTATAAGACATCTTAATAATGAATTTAAGTCAAAAATTAATATTCCAAAAAGTATTGATCTTAAGATTTTTTTAAAGGAACTGGAGAAATCGAGCATTAATTACACATTAAAAGAAGGTATGATTATAAATCATAAATTAAAAGGAAACTCCATTGGTAATTTTCACTTTAAAAATCTGACTGAAGAAGATTTCAATGATTTATTGAATCAAGAAGATTTATACTTAAGTTGGATAAAAATAAACGTACAGGGGCGAGTAAAAAATCTTGATATAATTTTGTATTTGAATGGCACTTTTTACCACAAGAAAAAGGATGAAATATTATCTGATATATTAGGAATTTTTTTTAATTTCATAAGGTGAAAATAATGGGTAAAAAACCAAAAAGGGAACATTGGAATAAAGTTGCAAGAATTAATGAAAAAGAGATTAATATATTTTTTAAAAATTTTTGTAATTGGGAATTGGTTGCTCCAAATACTGATATATTGGGTGGAGGAATTGATACTATTTTTAAGTATTTTAATTTGTTTACCGAAAAAAATGAATTAATCTTAATAGAGAGTAAACATGACGAATATGATTACATATCACCTAAGATATTAGGGAAGCAAATCGAAAAATTGAAGATACAAATCGAATCATTTCGTAATAAAACAAATAAAATCCCCGAAGTCTATGAAAATATTGAAACTTTAGAGGAATCAATTAATAAAGGTATTCTATTTCACCGGTTCGAAGATTTCTCTAAAGAGAAATTTGATCGTATTCTTTCTAAAGTAACATTAGGAGAGAAAAGAAAATATAACCCTCCTACTATTTTCCTTATTCATAACTATCAAATCGCTAGATTTGCGGAATTATATCAAGAAACAGGAAGGAAACCTCTTTATTGGTATTATCCTCCATTCGGGACAAATTATTCCACATTTTTCTATAAATCCCCAATCCCAAGCTTTTTACAGTCCGAAATTGGATTTCTTTTACCTAGAGATAAAGATGACGATAATTTATATAGATATAACGATATTGAGAAAAATTCTCTAATTTTTTATTCATTCGAGAAACCTACGATGAATTTATGTGAGTATATAACATCTTTATTTAACACTACTCCAATAAAACCAGAACAAGTAAATAAATACTTCTTCTTTAAAGGAAATCATGCCGAGAAGGAAACTTATCTTAATAATTTAAAACGTGTTAATATCAATATTGAAGAATCTCAAATATGGGTTGATGATATAATTGATTCAAGAATTAATGATTTTGAAGTGATATTTAAAAAATGAGTGAACCTCCCAGTATTGATTATGATGAAGTGCAACCAAATTATTTGAATTTTAGTGATATTAATATTATTTTAAAAATGAATAAAGCAAATCTTTCAAATTATAGAAAAATTCTACTATCCAAGGGAATAATTAACTTTTCAGTAAATAAAGAGAACTTTGCTACGGAGGTATGTACGGTTAATTTTGGTCTTGAGTTTGCATCTGATTTTATTAATGAAATATATTCAAAAGGGAAATTTGAATTAGGTATTTGTTCAATAACTCTTGATCGCAAAATCGATATAAATGAATTCAGTCATTTATTATCTGAAAAAGCTCAAGACATAATTGATTTTGAAAACCAATCAAGATTACGTCCGGTGCATATAGAACGTAATAGATTTGTTCACATCAAGTTGGTTTACCCCTCTGTATTTTGGGGCGGAAAAAGGTATTTAAATGTAAATTTAACATCCTATGGAATTGCTATGCTTGAGGAACTAGATGGAGATAAAACAAAGATTGACATATTTACAATAATTAAACACGATAGAGATTTTACGATTATGAGAGATGGTTTAAGAAAAATATGTTATGATTATTTTAATCCTAATGATTTTGATTTTAAGGAATTTAATATATCTTTAGATATTAATCAGCCAGATATAATAGAAAGAACTTTTAATGAGATAGATAGAATATATGATGCTCTATATTTAACTGCAGGTAACATATTAAGGCTTGGTGAACGAGATGAAACAAAATCAATAATTCATAGGAGTCAACAAACAGTCTTTAAACGATTTGAGCTTGAAGAACCCCAAGAAATAGTTGATTTTGCAAAAAATGAAAATAAGGCTTTTCATTCAATTTCATTTACTTTTCTGGATGAGAAATATCCAGGATTAATATTCGTGACATCATACAACTTTGGAAAATATAAGACGACTGTGAAGCTTGAAACTGTAAAAATATTTAATGATGACATAAATGATATTCTATATAATCCAGAGACGGGTGAGCGATCTTACAACAAATTAGATGGATTGAATGAAGAATACCTTGATTATGGAGACAAATTCTCAGTATTACTACGTATCATTTCGGTACTTAAAAATAATACCTAATTAGAATATCTTCTCACAATTTCTTTATTTAAATTCCCTTCGATTGTGATAGCCATCGAAACATTGTAAGGTTGCCCAATAAGCCAGTTTAGGTATTCAATTTCATTTAATTTGCGTTATGCATTATTAGTCTCAGAAATACTTTATTAATAACTATTTAATTTTAAAATTTAAAATAAATTTATTATAGCCTATGATAAGAACTATTCTATATTAATTATTATAACTAAGAAAAAAAGATAAAAAATTTGACCGTAGATTGTTAAAAACATCATTTGAGCTAAATCGCGGACTTTACATGAATGAGGATACGGGGGAGATAAATGACTTTTTCACTGAAATTACAAGTATTATATGTAGGTTAATTGATGTATTGTTATCCAGTGATTAGTTTTTAAGCTGTGTCTAAAATTCCATTTTTTTACTACAATCAGATTAAACCATGAAACAGCAATCAAATTAACTTTGCAATCTGTTCAGAAAACTTCTTACAATCATGATATATTAGACCAAGTTTTACATTTTTCGATGTAGAGACAGCTAATACAGCATTGAGTCCTGATGGGAGAACAAGAAGGTATCCAATTCCCCCTTGAATAAACAGTTGTTCAAAATCACCATTCTTTATTAGAGTTATTACGTTTTCGGCTAATGAGAGAAGTGCAGCGGTCACTACGGCGATTGTCATCTCATCAACATCCTGAGGAAGAGCCGAAGCTAATATTTCTCCTTCATTAGACACAATGGTAGCAGCTTTTACTTCTGGAACGGTATCTATCAAATTTACTAAGATATTGTCAATATTTTCTAAAACAGAGGATTCAAAAGTTTGTCTGGTTAATATTTCTGGGGATTTTACCTTTTGTGTATCCGAGTCTTCGATGTGATGTAACATTTCAAGCTCTTCTTCTATATTTCTTATGGAAGTAATTTTAATAACATCATCATGAATTAAATATTCCTGTGTTTGGGTTGCAATGGTATTAAGTTTCGCTTCAAGTTTCGCAATTTTCTTGTTAATTTCAGTTTTAAAAGTTGGTGCAGACTCAAGATAATCTTTTAAAATATCGACGAGTGTGTTTGTATCAATTTGCGTTTTTCTGGTAGTAATTGGGGTATTGAAGGTGTAGATATAATTTTTTCCTCT
The DNA here is from genome assembly GCA_964486045.1 of uncultured archaeon. Lineage (GTDB taxonomy): Archaea > Asgardarchaeota > Lokiarchaeia > Sigyniarchaeales > SOKP01 > Loki-b32. The sequence continues at coordinate 4,058 of CAZALK010000004.1, read as the reverse complement.
TTTTCCAAGAGTTTTTATTTTTCCTTCATGTCTTAGGCGTAGAAGATAAGTATGTGCATCTTGTTTGTTTAGCATGAGTTTATCTGCGATTTCATCACTAGTTAAGGGAAGAGTTTTAAGAAGATCCAATATACTTCTTCCAAAGGGGTAGGTTTATCAATCAGTTTTTCAAGCAAATGAATAACCAACGATTATATAATTAATCCAAAGGAAAAATGTTATTTTTAGCTTCTTTTATATCTTTAAGCCCAGGATCTGTAGAATAAATTACTAAATTATTTAGATCTGCACATCCACTTATATAAGCATCTACTAGTGATAATATTTGAGGATATTTACATTTAAAAATTCCTGATCTTATTGTTAATTGGTTATTTATATCAAGAATTTTTATTTTACTGTTTCTAAGAGAAATATTTCTAATTTGGGCGGTTTCTTTGCCTAATTTTTCACATGTCTTATAAAAATTCTCACATAAATTTAATTCTAATGTAAATGCTTTAATGGTTTCATTTTTTATTTGGTTGAAAATCTTTTTAATGGTTTGATTACCGCTAAAAAATAATTCAAAAATCCCTGTATCTAAAAATATGCTTTTCATAATATGTTTATAATTCTCATTTTCATTTTTTCTCAGTTTTCTTTATTCTTTCTTTTCTTCGATCTTCATGTATTTCTCGTATCATTTCATAACCTAATTCTTTAGAATCAGCTCCAAATAAATCTTCTAATTCTATGATTGGAATATATAATAATCCTAGTTTATGTTCTTTAACGATGAGTTTAGACCCATCTTTTATATTTAATTTTTTCCTTAATTTTGAAGGAATTGTAACCATTCCTCGACTTGTAACTGTTACTTCGTTTTTCATTTTTATCATCAATTAAAATTATAATTTACTTGTATTTATAATATTTTTCATGTTTAAAAAAGTTTTCATGAATAAAATTATAAAATAATGCAGATATAATTTTTGTATACAATAATCCTACGCTAAAAATTAGATTTAAAAATAAAAAGGAAAAAGGGTATACAATAAAAATTACGAATGAGGGCTATCCCTAATTATATAATATATTGACTGTTGGACCGCAAGAAGTAAACAAAATGCTTGAGGAACTAAGCATAACGCCATTAGAATTTTCTCCTCATGAACCGTTATCCCATTATATTAACACTACAAATGACTCTGAATTAATATTAACAAAAGATAAAGAAGAATTTAAAAATTCAATTAAAAGGTACTTTCCTAATGTTAAGAAAGAATCACTAGAAAAATTAATTCGACTATCCATGGATATTGATAAAGAAATCAGTTCAATGAAACATCAAAATCAAGGAGTCATTCTAAAACATTATTTCCATATCATAGGTAAGGATTCAGATATTTCTGGATCATTTGTGATGAGCCCACTAGCTTTATAATAGTAAAAAGTTGCAGCAATCATTCGATCATGTAATTCTGGGATATTTAATCCATGAAAAATGAACCAAGCATCTAAATTTAAATCGACTAATTCAAAAATTTCTCCATTTTTAAGAACCTGAAAAATCAAGTCAATTTTTTCTAAGGGAATCTCTTCCCCAAAGATTTGTTTTCCTTTATATATTGTATAAAGTGTTTCACCTAATGCGATTGATGGTAACAATAGTTTAATTTCTTTTTTCTCAGCTTTTCTAAAAATATCATCTGCTTTCTTAGGAAGTTTGTCTGCTAGATATGCTAAAAATGCCACTGCATCTACGATATAAATCTCCACTTTATGTGCTCCATTTTTTTCTTTCGGATTGAATGAATTCATGTGCTTTATCTATATCAATTTCTTTCCTTAACAGTCCTCTAAGCATTCCTAAATGGGCTACTTTTGGCTTTACGATCATTCTATCATCCTTAATATATAAAATCACCTCATCTCCTGAATGAAGATTAAGTTTATCTCTAAATTCTTTGGGAATTGTTAGTTGACCTTTTGTTGATATTTTACTATTTTTTATTTCCATATCCAATCAATATTTATACGGTGAGTAAGATTATAAACCTTACTTTTTTACATCTTATCTTACTTATAAAAAAATAATTTTTTGGAAAAAATTAGAGGTTCATGAATTTGTCTTAAATTCGAAAGAAGCTGTTGCTATATGAGTTAGAGTCGGTAGAATATGATGAAGATTTAGCTAATTTTTATTCAAAATTTCATAATAAAATTGATGACTGTACAAAATCATCTTAGAAAAGAGTAATTTATTGTATATACATTGGATATACAAACTGGTAATATTAAGATATTACATACTCAAAGACTCTAATCTACATAGATTTATATTGTATGTATTACATACTTACATATATGAGAACTAATATCGTTATTGATGATAATCTAATAGAAAAATGGTGGGAAATTAAAAAAGAAGCTTCTAAATTAAATTTGAAAATCGCAGATTATTTGATTTTTTGTCATGAACTTAGGAAGAAATCAGAGAATAAAGATAAATTATTGCATTTATTGGATAATCCACTTTCAGATGGGGAAAAAGGAATTAATGCTATAGCAGCAACCAAAAGTATGTGGAAGATATGAGAGGGATTGATTCTAATACAATTATTTATGCCGTAAATAAAGACTTACCTGAGCATGTTTCTTGTAGAGATCTTCTTAGAAAAATCGCTATGGGTGAAGAAACAGTTTCAATTCCAGTAATTGTCTTTATGGAAAGCTATCATGCTCTAGTAAGAGCCTATAAATTTGGTGAATCAAAAGTAAAAGAAATATTAATTGCAATAATTGATTCTGAAAATATTAGCATTTTAAATATTACTGTTTCTACTATAATACTGGCTTTTGAGATCGCAGAGAAATATAAAATAGGTGGTCGAGACTCTTTAATTGGTGCAAGTCTTTTAGAGAACAACATTAAAGAGATTTATTCTCATGATAATGACTTCGACAAGATAAAAAAATTGATAAGGATTGACCCCGTTAAAAACGAAGCTGAAAAAACAGAATGACTACAATTTTAGAAAAATGATTTTGATTTAGGAACCTATTACGTATTATAAAATTAACTCAAGCCCTTCTGATTCTAACTTCTTAACGCTTTCTGGTATTGTTATCCAGTGATTGGCTTTTAGATTTAGGGATTTAAGTGAGTGTAGGTTTTCCATAGTTACGGGTATACTGTTTAACTTATTATTGCTTAAATTTAGGGTTCTTAGCAGCAACATCTCTCCAATAGAATCTGGAATTGTCATTAAGTTGTTCGAGCTAAGATTTAGATTTCTCAGCTTTAAAAGAAGTCCTATTGCATTTGGCAATGTTTCAAGCTTATTTAACCGCAAATCCAGGTATTCAAGGTTAAAAAGAAATCCAATCTCTTTCGGTACATTCTCAATGTTGTTTCTCCTTAGTGCTAAAGACTTAAGAAATTTAAGTCTTAGAATTTCGTGTGGATAGGCTTTTAATCCACAATTAAAAATGCTTAAACCAGTGATTTCCTCCCCCTCATTTATATAACATGTAGAAGATCTACTAAATTCCTCAGCCAAGGGGATAGGTTTATCAATCAGTTTTTCCAGAGAATGAATTATGTTTTTTTCGGTATAATCCTCATCAGGGATATATGAGGTTTTAGCAAACTCACTTAATTTTTCCAATTTAGGTAAAGGTTCACCACACTTAGAGCAGAACTGAATGTGGGGTGAACAGAGATAACTACAATGTGGGCAAGGTATTTTAACGACTCTATGCTTAAAAAGACTTTCTGAGACCTTTACTTCCTTGTAGTCTCCCATCGTCTCTGCTTTCAAGCTTAAAAACTCTTCAAATTTCCCTTTATCTAAGTATCCTATATCTTCATAAATACTAAATATTGTCCTTAAACTTTCATTCTCAGCAGAAAATTTAGTTAAAAATTCAATTTCTGAGGTATTTAATAACCTATCGCCTTGTTCTTCTGCTTGATTTACATACAACTGGAACCAGTAATATTGATTATTTGATAAATGCTGCTTCAAATGGTAGTGGAGCAGGAAGGAAGCGAAAAACTCATGATTTTTGGC
>CAZALK010000003.1:0-305878 GCA_964486045.1 uncultured archaeon | reverse complement strand
GGAAACTTATGTTTTACGAACTATGATATACTAATTTTTGAGATTTTATGAGGAAATGATAGTTAGTGAATCCCAACAAATGGAAGCTAAAGAAAGAATTTTAATTATAGATGATGATGAAGATATTCGAAATTCTTTAGCACTTTTCTTAAAGAAGCAAGATTATGGGGTGGAGGTAGCAAAAGATGGTCAAGATGGATTGGAAAAAATTGCAGAAAAGTTCCATAATTTGGTGCTTTTAGATATTAAACTTCCTGACATTAATGGAATTGAACTAATAATTCCGATTAAGGAAAAGCAACCTGATATAGAAATAATTATGATTACTGGGAATGCTGATATTAATTCTGCCATCAATTCATTGCATAAGGGAGCATCAGGCTATATTAATAAACCGTTAAATTTAGATGAATTGTTGGCAAGCATCAGACATTCTATTGAAAAACAACACTTAATTGCTGAGAAACAACAAACTGAGCAAAAATTAAAAGAATCTGAAGAAAAGTATAGAAATATGATTAACAATCTTGATATAGGATTTTTTAAAGTTAGTTTTGATGGAATTTATTTGGATCACAATCCCGCACATAATAGAATATTGGGAATTGATCCTTTTAAAAATTTAACAGGATCAAAATCTATTTATTTTTGGCAAAATCCAAAGGATCGTCAAAATTATTTAAAAGAATTGACGAAAAATGGTTTTATCAAAGATTTTGTTGTTTATGTTAAGAAAAAAAGTGATGAACAAATTATTCTTCAAGCAAATGCCCATCTAATAAAAAATTCTAATGGAGAAATGATTGCTATTGAAGGTACTTTTACAGATATCACAGAAAGGTACTATATGGAAGAAAAATTACGAATGAACGAGGAATTATTCAGAGACTTTTTTGACAGTGCCGCCATCGGTTTTCATATTTTCAAATCTGACCGCATTATCACAGACATGAATAAATATGAGTTGGACTTGCTAGGTTACAGTCGTGAGGAAATCGTCGATAAAAAAACATGGTATGACTTAATCATTCCAGAGCAGAAACTTCAGTTTGAGAAGCACTGGAACGATATTCTAGATAATGGCTCTGTCAATAACTTGGAATATACATTAATCCATAAGGATGGGCATTTTATTGATGTGCTCCTTAACGCATCTTCAAGATTTGATGATAAGGATAATTTAATTAATACTCGCGGTAGTGTTCTAAATATCACCGATCGCAAGAAGGCGGAGGAAATAAACCTTAAATTGGCAGCCATCGTGGAGAATTCAGACGATGCGATCACCGGAAAGACATTAGACGGGACTATTATTAGTTGGAATAAAGGTGCGGAGAGAATTTATAGCTACACATCCAAAGAGATCATAGGAAAGCCTATTTCCATACTTGTTCCGTCTGATCGTCCCGATGAGGTGTCGGGCATTCTCGAAAGAATTAAAGCGGGAGACCTTATTGATCATTTTGAAACTGTGCGCGTGAGAAAGGACGGCGAGGAAATTAATATCTCCCTGACAATATCTCCAATCAAGGATAAAGATGATATCATTATTGGTACCTCAACAATCGCACGAAATATCACCGAGCGTAAAGTAGTAGAACTAGAGTTAAAAAAGTCTGAACATAATCTCAGAGAACGAGTTAAGGAACTCACTTGTCTATATGAACTCTCCAAGCTTGTTGAAAGTCTAGATTATTCATTGAAGGAGATATTACAAGGGACTCTCGACCTAATTCCACCAGCATGGCAATTTCCAGAGATAACGTGCGCAAGAATATCATTTTACGGACAAGAATTTAAAACTAAAAACTTTAAGGAGACTACATGGAAGCAAAAAGCTGATATAAAAAGAATAAATGAAATTATAGGAACTATTGAAGTTTATTATTTGAAAAATATGCCTATATTCGATGAAGGACCTTTCTTAAAGGAAGAAAGAAACTTAATTAATGCTTGTGCTGAAATTTTAGGAAGATATTTCGAGCGCAATGAGGCTGAAGAAAAAATAAACAACTTAGCAAAGTTTCCTTCTGAGAACCCAAATCCAGTATTAAGGATTAATAGAAATGGAATTATCTATGCCAATAAAGTAAGTCAGGATCTATTTAAAATTGAAGAAGGTGATAAAACTCCAATGTTGCTTAAAGATATGGTTGATAAAGTAATGAAGACTAAGATAACTAAAACAGCTGAAATAGAATTAGCTGGTCAAATATATTCACTTGTCATAAATCCAATAAGGGAAACTAATTATGTAAATGTTTACGGAATGGACATTACAGTCCGAAAAATGGCAGAACAAGCGATCCAAAAGCGAACCAAGGAAATTTCAATGCTTTTAGATGCATCAAGGGCAGTTTTACAATATAACGACTTTGAAATAGTAGCAAGCCTGATATTTAATTCTTGTATGACCTTAATTGGAGCAGAAGCTGGTTACATTGGGATTTTAACCCCAGACAAGAAACAAAATCAAATAATTTTTTCGAATCCTGGAAAATTACAATGCGAAGTAGATCTAGATTTACCAGTGCCTATTAGAGGGATACATGGTGAAGTAATCAAGTCCAAAAAAACTCTTTACCAAAATAACTTTTCTAATAGTGATTGGATAAATTTCTTACCTGAAGGGCATATTCCCGTAAATAATGTATTATTTGCCCCATTAATAATTAATGATGAGGTAAAAGGTTTGATGGGTTTAGTAAATAGGGAAGGCGGATTTACTGAGGAAGAAGCGAGGTTAGCTACTGCATTTGCAGAATTAGCTTCAATTTCACTTTTAAATTGTCAAATGCTTGAGTCTTTGGAGAAATCAGAACGGAAATATAAAAGATTGAGCAATATTTTAGAGCAAAAAGTAGAGGAAAGGACTATAGAATTAAAGGAATCAGAGGAAAAAATTCAAAATATGATAACCAATATTTCCGAAGTTTTGTTAGAGGCGGAACCTAGTGGGATTCTTACTTATATTAGTCCTCAAATAAATAATATAATTGGATATCAGTCAGAACAATTAATTGGATTGAATTTCATGGAATTGATACACCTTGAAGATGTAAATTCGTTTAAGGAAACGGCTGCTAAAGCATTAGAAACTAAAAAGGTTGTATCTATAGAATGTAGATTGAAACATAAAAAAGGATACTTTGTGCCAGTCTCTGCCAGATGGAGCTTGGTGGAAATTAATAATGAATTTAAGGTTATTGGATTAATGAGTGATAATACCGAAAGAAAAGAAATTGATAATATGATCAAAAGGGAAATAAAACAATTAAAAGAACTCGATCAAATTAGGAACGACCTTATACAAAGAATATCCCACGAATTAAATACACCGTTAATTTCCATTTTGAATGGTTCTCAATTTCTTTTAGATTCGTATAATGATCAGATGAGTAATGTAGTTGGAGATATTGTTAAAATTATTTATCAAGGAGGCTATCGATTAAAAGAAATGGTCGATAATTTAACTACTGCCTATGAACTAGAAACTGAGCAAATAATATTCAATATAAAACGAGAAAATCTAATTCCTATTGTAAAGGAGTGTGTTGAAGAATTAATTTTTCAGGCCGAGAAACGTAAAGTTTTCATAAATATTGAGCTTCCACCCGATTTAAATATAGATGTAGATAAAAGAATGATTAAAAAAGTAATTTTGAATCTGTTATCTAATGCTGTTAAGAACACACTACCCAATGGTAATATTTTCATCAAATCAATTAAACACCATAATTTTATGGATATAATCATAAAAGACACGGGTGTAGGATTAACAAAAAAAGAAATGCTAACCCTATTTAAAAAATTTGGTAAAATAGAAAGATATGGAAAAGGGATGGATGTAGATATTGAAGGACCAGGTCTTGGATTGTATATTGCAAATGAAATTGTTAAATTACATGTAGGTGAAATTTTAGTAAAATCTAAAGGACGGAATGAGGGATCAACATTTATTTTAAGATTGTTTATAAAATAAACTGCAATTAGTGATTATCTTTTGCCTACATTAAAAAAGATAAAACAGAAAAAGTGAAGAGGATAAAAAGAATGTTAAAAGGAGAAGTGTCAAGGGAGATTATAGGATGTCTGATAGATAATACTGAGCGTATAGGAGTGAACTAAAATTGAATATATCGCAAGAAAAATATAAACTTATCTCTGAAAACGCTAAGGATTTAATTTCTGTTCTTGATCATCAATTTATAATTGAATATGTAAATGAAGAGGCTTTACTTAACATGTTAGGATATACCAGAGAGTATTTTGTTGGTAAAAAAGGATCTCAATTCTTACATCCTGATGATCTAAATAATGTTTTGGAACTATTCAATAAAATTTTTGAATTAAATGAAGGGAGTATAGAAGTAAGACTTCGTCATAAAGAGGGGCATTATATTTGGGTTGAAACTATTGGAAAAGTAATTGTTGATAAAGATAAAAAATCAAAAGTTCTAGTGATTTCAAGAGATATTAGTGAAAGAAAAAATCTAGAGAGGAAATTAAAAAAATCAGAAGAAAATTATCGTAAATCATATAATATCGCTAAATTTTATAGAGATTTGTTTACACATGATATGAATAATATTCTAAACAATATTTCATGCTCTTCCGAGCTTTGTACAATGTTTATTAACCAACCTGGAAATAAAGAAAAAATTATAGAATTTGTGAGCATTATTTCAGCAGAAGTCAACAGAGGAGTTAATTTGATTTCTAATATTCGCAAGCTTTGTGAAATTGAAGAATTTAAGATCCCAATTCTACCAATAGAGGTATGTAAACTCTTAAATCAGGCAATTCTCTCTTTGAAGGATAGGACTCAAGATCGAGAGGTAGATATTCAGATTAATGTGAATTATAAAAATATCTTTGTTCAAGCCAATATTCTCTTAAAAGACGTATTTGAAAATATTTTAGATAACGCTGTGCATTATAATAATAATTCTTCAGTGGAAATTCACGTTAATATTTCCAAAATACAAAAAGAAGGACAAGTATATATTGAAATGGAGTTTATTGACAATGGAATAGGCATATCAAATGCCAAAAAAGAAAACATATTTAAAAAAGGGGATAATGAACATAACTGTGGTAAGGGAATGGGATTAGGATTATCACTTGTTAAAAAAGCCATAGAAACCTATAATGGACAAATCTGGGTAAAAGACAGAGTGAAAGGAGATTTTACTAAAGGAAGTAATTTTGTGTTATTGATTCCAGAAGGAGTACCATAGAGATAGTTACTTCTCTTATATTATAGCTGAGTTAAGTTATTAAGCAGAAAAGTGGAGGAAACTTTGATAACGATAATGAAATCCCCTATTATTGACGATATAATTTAAAATATTAAAGTTTAAAAAAAAAGTTATCGATTATATATATTGTACTTTAAGCCCTAAAGATGAGTTTACTAGATAATCTCTATGAGAATATATTAAAAAAAAATTTTAGAGTAAGATTAAGATATGGAAGCTAAGGAAAAAATTATCGTCATTGATGATAATGCTGTTACACGAGATACATTATCACTTTTTTTGAATAAAGTAGGTTATAAAACAGAGATTGCTCAAACAGGACAAGAAGCAATTAATAAAATTACTAAGGAATTCTATAACGTGGCTCTTTTAGACATAAAACTCCCTGATATTGAAGGGATAGAACTTTTAAAGCCTTTAAAGGATAAACATCCAAATATGGATGTTATAATAATGACCGGAAATGCCTCTTTAAATTCGGCAGTACAGGCTTTGAATGAAGGTGCATCAGGATATATCTTAAAACCTTTTAATATGGATAATTTGTTAACAAATATCAAGAATTTTATTGAAAAACAACACTTAATTGCTGAGAAACAACAAACTGAGCAAAAGTTAAAAGAATCTGAAAAAAAATACCGTAACTTAGTAGAAAATATTCCTAACGCTATATATTCTGCTCTACCCGATGAAACTGGTACAACAACCTTCATGTCTAATAGATGGAAAGATTGGACAGGTTATTCTCCAGAAGATTTTTATAAGGATCATGAAACTTGGCCAAAATCAATACATCAAGAAGATAGAGATGGTACAATTAAGAAATTTGTTGATGCTTTTAATGAGAAAACAGAATATACTCTCGAATATCGGGTAGTCCATAAAGATACTGGAGAAATTAGATATGTTAGAGATCGAGGAGTACCAATTTTTAATGAAAAAGGTAATATTAAAAGATTTGATGGAGTTGTTTGTGATATCACTGAAAGTAAAGAAGCAGAGCAAAAATTAAAAAAATCCGAAGAGAAATGGCGATCCATCACGAAATATACTCCTGATCACATTCTGATGATGGATAAAGATGCAAAAATTTTATTCATTAATTATACTGTACCCGATTTAAGTATTGATGAAGTTATTGGAATGTCTATATTTGATTTTGTTCAAAAAGAATATCAAGAACTACAAAGAAATGTTTATGATAAAATACTAAATAACGGTGAACCCCGCCAATTTGAGACAGGATATCTTGACAAGAATGGGAAGCAATTTTATTTTGAAATACATTCTGGGCCCGTATGGAAAGATGGTAAAGTCATAGGAATAATTAATCGCTCCACCGACATTACCGAGCGTAAAATAACAGCACAAAAGTTAAAAGAATCTGAAGAAAAATTTAGAAACATGGTGAATAATTTAGATGTAGGATTTTTTACAGTGAGCCTTGATGGAATTTATTTAGAACATAATCCTGAACTTAATAGAATGTTGGGGATTAATCCTCTTGAAAATTTAACGGGATCTAAAACTATTGATTTTTGGCAAAATCCAAAGGATCGTCAAAATTATTTAAAAGAATTGACAAAAAATGGTTTTATCAAAGATTTTGTCGTTTATGCCAAGAAAATAAGTGGTGAACAAATTATTCTTCAAGCAAATGCCCATTTAATAAGAAATTCTAATGGAGAAATGATTGCTATTGAAGGTACTTTTACAGATATCACAGAAAGGTACTATATGGAAGAAAAATTACGAATGAACGAGGAATTATTCAGAGACTTTTTTGACAGTGCCGCCATCGGTTTTCATATTTTCAAATCTGACCGCATTATCACAGACATGAATAAATATGAGTTGGACTTGCTAGGTTACAGTCGTGAGGAAATCGTCGATAAAAAAACATGGTATGACTTAATCATTCCAGAGCAGAAACTTCAGTTTGAGAAGCACTGGAACGATATTCTAGATAATGGCTCTGTCAATAACTTGGAATATACATTAATCCATAAGGATGGGCATTTTATTGATGTGCTCCTTAACGCATCTTCAAGATTTGATGATAAGGATAATTTAATTAATACTCGCGGTAGTGTTCTAAATATCACCGATCGCAAAGAGGTAGAAGAAGCTTTAAAGAATTCTGAATATAATCTCAAAGAACGAGTTAAGGAACTCACATGCTTATATGAGCTCTCCAAGCTTGTTGGAAGTCTAGATTATTCATTGGAGGAGATATTGCAAGGAACTCTCGATCTAATTCCACCAGCATGGCAATATTCAGAGATAACCTGTGCAAGAATATCATTTAACGGACAAGAATTTAAAACAAAAAACTTTATGGAGACTGAATGGAAGCTAAAAGCTGGTATAAAAAGAAGAGATGAAATTATAGGAACTATTGAAGTTTATTATTTGAAAAATATGCCTATATTCGATGAGGGACCTTTCTTGAAGGAAGAGAGAAACTTAATTAATGCCCTTGCTGAAGTATTAGGAAGCTATTTCGAGCGCAAAATGGCAGAACAAAAATTAAAAGAATCAGAAGAAAAATGGAGGGCTCTTAGTGAGAACTCACCCGCTCACGTACTGTTGTTAGATCCAGAACACAAAATCATCTTTATTAACCGGACAGTTCCAGATCTTTCAAAAGAAGAAGTCATTGGTACTTCAATATACAACTACACACCACAAGAATTCCACAAGGTTACACGAGATTTATATTATTCTGTTTGGGAAACAGGAGAGCCTAGTTCAATCACCACAAAATATATAACAAAAGAAGGTGAAATTAGATATTTTGATATGTGGGTTGGTCCTGTATTCCAATCAGAAAAAGTAGTAGCTTTAATTACCCATTCTATGGATATTACTGAACGCAAGAAAATTGAACAAGAATTAAAAGAATCAGAAGAAAAGTACCGTCACTTAGTAGAAAATATTCCTGACGCTATATATTCTGCTCTATCAGATGAAACTGGTACAGCAACATTCGTGTCTAATAGATGGAAAGATTGGACAGGATATTCTCCAGAAGATTTTTATAAGGATCATGAAACTTGGCCAAAATCAATACATCAAGAAGATAGAGATGGTATATTAAAGAAATATACTGATGCTTTTAGAGAGAAAACAGAATATACTCTCGAATATCGGTTAGTTCATAAAGACACTGGAGAAATTAGATATGTTAGAGATCGGGGAGTTCCAATTTTTGATGAAAAAGGTAATATTCGTAGATTTGATGGAGTTGTTTCTGATATCACGGAAAGTAAAGAAGCAGAGCAAAAATTAAGAGAATCCGAAGAAAAATACAGAGAATTGTACGAAAATGCTCCAAGCGCATATTTCTCAGTTCACCCAGACAAATCTATAAAGGGTTGCAATCAGCCTGCATGTGATCTTTTAGGTTATACTAAGAAGGAGATTCTAGACTTAAATGTTTTTGATTTATATTCTAATTCTCCAGAAGGTTTACAGAAAGCCAAAAAATTGTTTAAACAATTTGTAGAGGGGAAAATTATCGAGGATGTGGAAATTCAGATGAAACATAAAAATGGAAATCCCTTCTGGGTAAGCTTAACAGTAAAACCTGTGAAGAATGAGAAGGGTAAAGTTGTAGAATCTCGATCAATGGTGATAAATATTAACGAACGTAAAGAGGCGGAAGCTAAAATAAAAAGCTTAGCTAAATTTCCTTCTGAGAATCCGAATCCCGTGCTAAGAGTCAGTAAAGAAAAAGTTATTTATACTAATACAGCAGGTCAACTTTTGTTTGAAATTGAAGAAGGTGATAATCTCCCGATACTGTTCAAGGAAATAGTTTTTGAAATAATAGACACGAATACAATTAAGACAAGTGAAATAAAATTAATTGATCAAATATACTCATTTGCCTTTACACCAATAAAGGAGGGAAATTATGTAAATGTTTACGGATTGGACATAACAGAGAGAAGAATTGCAGAACAATTGATCCAGCAACGAACTAAAGAAATCTCATCCCTTTTTGATGCTTCAAGGGCGGTATTACAATATAGTGATTTTGAAAAAACGCAAAAAATGATATTTGATTCTTGTAATGATTTAATAGGAGCGGAAGTGGGTTATCTTGCATTGTCAGCCTTGGTAAAGGGAAAATATCAAAAAATTTTTATTAATCCTGAAAGTTTGCTATCCAAGGTAAATTCAGATTTATCTATGCCAGTCAGAGGAATGCAAGCGGAGATAGTCAAATCTAAAAAAACAATATACTATAATGACTTTATGACTAGTAAATGGAAAGATTTCTTACCTAAAGGTCATATTCATATTAGAAATGTATTAATTGCCCCGTTAGTAATTGGTGATGACGTAAAAGGTTTCATGGGTTTAGCAAATAAAGAAGGAGGATTCAATAAGGAAGATGCGAGGTTAGCTACAACATTCGCTGAAATTGCTTCAATATCACTTTTTAATACCCAAACACTCGAGTCTTTGGAGAATTCAGAACAAAAATATAAAAGATTAAGCAATATTTTAGAGCAAAAAGTGGAAGAAAGGACAATAGAATTAAAGGAATCAGAGGAAAAAATTCAAAACTTGATAACAAATATTTCAGATGTTCTCTTTGAAGCTGATCCTAACGGACTTATTACTTATATTAGTCCTCAGATAAAAAATATTATTGGATATCAATCAGGAGAATTACTCGAGTTGAACTTAGCGGATTTTGTACATAATGAAGATATACATTATTTTAAGGAAATGAGTAAAAAAGCAATAAAAACTCAAAAAGCTGTGTCTTTAGACTATAGAATAAAACATAAAAAAGGATATTTTGTGCCAATCTGTGCTAGATGGAGCATAGTGGAAATTAATAATCAGCCCAAGGTTTTTGGATTGTTGAGTGATAACACGGAAAGAAAAAAAATTGATGATATGATAAAAAGAGAAATAAAACAATTAAAGAAACTCGATCAAATAAGAAATGATCTTATATCAAGGATTTCTCACGAACTAAATACACCTTTAATTTCAATTTTGAATGGCTCTCAATTTCTTTTAGATTTTCATAATAAACAGATGAGTAATGATGTTGAGGATGTAGTAAAAATTATACATCAAGGAGGTTATAGATTAAAAGAAATGGTTGATAATTTAATTACTGCCTATGAACTAGAAACTGAGCAAATAGTCTTTAACATAAAACGAGAAAATCTGAGTCTTATTATTAAAGAGTGTGTTGAAAATTTAATGTTTCAGGCCGAGAAACGTAAAATCTTCATAAATATTGAACTTCTTGATGAATTATATATTGATGTAGATAAAGAAATGATTAAAAAAGCAATTTCAAACCTATTATCCAATGCTGTCAAAAATACTACACCCAATGGGAATATTTATATCAAATCAATTGAACACCAAAATTTTATGGATATAATCATAAGAGACACGGGTGTAGGAATAACTGAAAAAGAATTGCCGACTCTATTTAAAAAATTTGGTAAAATCGAGAGATATGGAAAAGGTTTGGATGTTGATATTGAAGGACCAGGGCTTGGATTATATCTCGCAAATGAAATTGTTAAATTACATATAGGTGAAATTTTAGTAAAATCTAAAGGACGTAACAAAGGATCTACATTTATTTTGCGATTGTTTATGAAATGAATTGCAAATTAATGATTATCTTTTTCATACACTGAAATAGACATAAAAAAAAGGATGGAATAGAAAAGAGAGAATGTAAAAATGAATCAAGCAATATTGAAATAAAACATAACCTTTCAGTTAATTAAATATTTTTTAATAATTCATAAACTAAAAATATAAATTAAAATTGAATTTTTTTTTTCAATTTATATCATCCTTGGTATCCATTCTGTTAAATCATTTATAAAAATAAAATTGGGTTATTCCCATAATTTGTTTATTATATCTATTCTTCTCTTCATTTTTTAATAATTTATAAACTAAAAACATAAATCAAAATTCTATCATTTTTTGTTTAGAAATTAGGAGTTTAAACAAAAAATAATTTAAGGTTTTTCAAATTGACGACAGAAGAAGCTATACAAATAAATGAAGGGATATATTGGGTAGGTTGGAGTGATACTAATGCTGGTTTTGCCAATAATCCATATTTAATAGTTGAAGGAGAAGATGTAGTGTTAATTGATCCTGGTTCTCGAAGAGTAGATCATTTTGGTATTGTCAAGAAGAAAATAGAATCAATTATTAATGTTGAAAAAATAACGCACATTCTAGTACACCACCAAGATCCAGATCTATGTGCCTCAATTCCATTATTTGAGGAAATAATCGGTAAAGATAATTTTGAAATAATTACATCTATGAGAACTGCACTTTTCATTCCCTACTATGATGTCTATACAGAAGTTACAACTATTATGGATGGTGATATTTTAGAACTGGAGAGTGGAAGAGAGTTAATGTTTATTACTTCACCATACTTGCATTTTCCAGGAGCTTTTACTACTTATGATAAACAAACCAAAACTCTTTTCTCATCAGACATTTTCTCTGCATTTTCAATAGATTGGGAGCTTTATGCAAATGAAAATTATATCGAAGCGATGAGAGCCTTTCATGAACCTTATATGCCACACAAATCTGCTATTGAAAATTTCATAAATAAGATAAAGAACTTAGAAATAAACATGATTTGTCCCCAACATGGCTCTATTATTAATAAGGATATCTCAAAATATGTGGAAGCATTAAGAACTTTTGAGGTTGGAACATGGCTCTAACTGATGGTAAATTGAAGGCTTTTGTAGATTTAATGGTGGAAAGAGGTTTAGGTCTATATGGCTCTACGAAAATGGGTGAAATTTGTTATGATTCAGGTATAGGTCTAACAGATCAGCTTGAAATTGATTGGATTGATGAGGATCATCTTTCTTGTGTTCAGAAGTTGTTAGTTAATTACTCCTCTGTCAATTTGGTCTCAAAAATGACTGCAATTGTTCTCGCTCGCAGGAATAACATTCCAGTTCCAGATAAATTATTAGAAAAAAAGAAAAAAAAATCTCGGTGGAAAAAATAGAAAAAATTAAGAAATTAATATTTTTCATGTTTCTGTGAAGCAAAGGAGATACAGGAGGAAAAAATATTCTTGTCGTAGAGAAAGTTTTAGTTTCTAATACTTATGGACTTCCGATTGCGCTATTTGATTTTAATGATAATTCATTAATTCTTGATGAAACCTTACTTTCAGGTTTTTTATCAGCTTTAGGGAGTTTTTCAGAAGAAATATTTAAAACTAAATCCAAACATTTTGTATTAGATTACGGAAAAAACAAAATAACAGAATTTAAAGGAGAAAATTATATTTTAACTATAATCTCGAATATCCCAGTCTTACATCTACAGAATCGAGTTAAAACTATTTTTCATGAATTAGAAAGACTGGATATAATTGATGGAGAAATTCCTAAAATCCACCTATTTGAGTGTTTTCAGAGAAAATTAATTCGTCTTTTATTTAGAGTTCCAATATCAGAAGATTGGGTTGTAATTCCGAATGAAAATAATAAATTGGTAGAAATAAATGATGAAAAGTGTCCAATGACATGCTGTTGTGTAACAACTCGAATAATAGAATGTGATTATTTTTCATCTGAATACCGAACTGAATGCTATGAAAAGTTAAATTTTGCCTATTATCTGAAAGCGATAAATTTTGAAAACATAATTGAGAAGAGGGATTATATTATCGCTACTGATAAAATACAACAATTTTATATATCTAATGATGAAGAGTGCATGTCGATTATTAATAACTTCCCGTATTTAAATTTTGTAAAAATTTTGAAAGATCTAGAAAATGTAGCTCGAGTTAAAAGTTTGGTTGAATCTCATGGTGATAGAATCGTACATTTACTTGAAAGATTATATAAAAAAGAATATATTAAAATCGTGGAGGAGGAAGGGCGTCAAGTTTATATAATAATTGACATTCTTAGCGATTTAGTAGGGATATTAAGTGAGCTAACTGATAGATCTATAATACAAAAGGAATTGCAAAGTTATTTAAAAAATTTATCAAACTTTTCAATTTCTTCTCAATTTGATTTCGAAGGAGATAGAATTGTGATTCTAAAGAGTAAAATATTTCTTAATATCTACTCTAATGAAGAAATGAAAAAAATTAACGAGGATTGGCAATTTATAGCTGTTAAATTAATAGAAGATTTTTATCAAAAACTAAAAAAGAGATTTATTTCTCACTTCCAAACTTTATTAATGAAAAAATACCTCCCATTTACTCACACTAAGGATTTAGATATAATAGATCCTCTTCTAATGAAATTAGAACAAATTCAAATTAAATAGAATACCCCATCTTTTAGTTAATCTGTACTTTTTGAACCAGAACCACCGGTAGAAGAAAAAACCAAAAAAAAGGCAAATAAAGTATAAAGAAGAGAAAGAAAGCGAGAATTCAGAGTAAACGAAAGTTCTCACTTAATATACTGACTTTTTAGAAATCTTAAGCATAAAGAATTAATACCATTGTAATTCTATATTACTTAAAAATTTTCAAATTTATTAAAAACAGAAGATTATCTAAATATTTGTAATAAAACTAATTTTATTCAAAGGTGAAAAATTATGGGATTAAAAGTAGCTTCAG
This sequence comes from uncultured archaeon, assembly GCA_964486045.1. Lineage (GTDB taxonomy): Archaea > Asgardarchaeota > Lokiarchaeia > Sigyniarchaeales > SOKP01 > Loki-b32. Next base: position 291,979 of record CAZALK010000003.1, on the reverse strand, counting down.
GATTAGCAATAACTGCCTTGTTTGCACTTCTCTATGCAGTTATTTTTGTTATAGGTGTGTGGTTCTTGCCTTCTTCTCTGTTCGGATTATTAATAATGGTTGCATTAACAATAGGAATGGTATTACTCCAATATGGAATTTCTCCGCTAATTGTTAATTGGCTTTATGCTATAGATTGGATATCTTACGAAGATTTTGCGAGGAATTATCCTCACTTAGCAGATTCCCTTGATAAAGTGGTTGCATTTAATGGAATTAGACAACCGAGACTTGGAATTATTCATGATCTCAATCCGAATGCATTTACTTTTGGCTGGAGTAAAAATTCAGCGAGAATTATAATTACAGATGGAATTCTAAAGTACTTAAATAAAAAGGAGCAGAATGCGGTATTTTCACACGAATTAGGGCATGTTGTGCATTCAGATTTTATAATTATGACTATTGTGTTTGCAATTCCATTAGTCTTATTGACAGTTGCTCGATGGGCATATTATGCTAGCTGGTTTTCTGGTAGACGAAGATCAAGCGATAGTGGTGAAGCTAATGTTCTTAGAATGGCTTTAATTGCGATAGCTGTGTTATCTTTTATCGCCTATTATGTAGGACATCTAATATCATTGATAGTTAGTAGAGTGCGAGAATATTATGCTGATGAACATAGTGCTGAGGTGTTAGAAAATCCAAATGCGTTATCAACTGGACTAGTTAAGATTGCCTATGGTTTACTAGTTGAAAGTAGTGTTCAAGAAGTAAAAAAATCAAGAGTTCGAGCACTCCGAGGATTAGGCATCTTCGATCCAAGTACAGCAAAAGGATTAGGAATAATAAGTGTAACTACTACAGGAGTTCTGTCAATGGATGCAATACAAGCTGCAGCAGCATGGGACTTATTTAATCCTTGGGCAAAATATTTTGAAATTAAATCTACACATCCACTCCCCGCAAAAAGAATTATGCGTTTGAATGAGCAATGTGAGACATATGGTGTAAAACCTGAAATTGACTTTACTATTGCCAGAAAATTGAAAGAAGAACAAGCAGGAAAATCTTTGTTGGATGAGTTTATTGGAGATATCCTTATGAAAATACTACCTACTCTGATATTAATAGCTTTGATTGTCTTAACGATTATATGGATGATTACACCAACAGCAATATTGTTTTTAAATGCACAAAATGTATTCCTCGTATGGGCAGTAGGATTATATTTAGTTGGTTTTGCTTCTTTGATTAAGACGAGATATATGTATAAGAGTGGATTCACCCCACATAAAGTAGTTGATCTTGTAACAAACGTAAAAGTGAGCCCAATTAGAACCGTACCTGCAATACTGGAAGGTAAAATTGTTGGAAGAGGAGTTCCAGGATATTATTTCAGTGAGGATATGTTATTCCAAGACAACACTGGTCGTATGTTTGTTGATTATAGATTCGGAATTAGATTTGTTGATCTGATTTTCTCTCTTAGAACGGTTAGAAGATTAATTGGTCAAAGAGTCAGAATAAAAGGTTGGTACCGTAGAGGGCCAATTCCTTACATACAAGTAGATACCATAGAATCTGAAGCGGGAGGCAGACATAGAAATTATGCCAAGCATATGCGATATTTCTGGGCAGTTTTGGCATTTGCCTTAGGCATAGTTTGTGTGTATTTTTGGTTACCATTTTAAATCATTTTTTTTTTTACTTTTTTAAATTATCACTTTTTAAAATCTCTTAAAGTGTAATATCAACTATATAATTGAACTTTAAAGAGTAATAGGGTTTGTTTGCTATATCCATAAAAATTACTTGAAAAAAAAAGAAAATAGCAATATCAACAGAACTTATTGTATTTTATCTACCTTAACATTTTTCTCTCGAGATGATGAAATAGAATAAAAAAAAAAATTATAGTTAAATTATATCTTACGTTTGATATATACTATAATCCCTATTATTCCAACAAAGATAAATAATATGTAAAAGTTTCCAAAAGGAATACCTTGTTTACTGTCAATGACAGAGGCAGGAAGAGGAATTGATGTATGCATTATTTCGCTATCCGTACCCCATGGACCGACAGTGAAATCATACCAAACTACGTGAACCGCTGTGGTACCGGCAGCAATATTAGGTCCAGCACTATTTCCATCGTTCCAATAATCACCACCATATCCATCAGAGATTACCAAAGGTAGAGACCATCCTGTCGCAGTTGTGAATTCAGTGTACATTATCTCCGAATCGATTCCCCAACCATCATTAGTTTGATCTTCCCACACAACGTGAATTACGTTGTTACCATCGACAACGATTCCTGGGTTATTACTATCCCCATCATTCCAATGAATATTATTTTGTCCATCAGAAAGTAAAGTGGCATTTGACCAACCCGTTGTGTATACAGCGTACATTATTTCCCTATCTATGCCCCAAGCACCATCAGTCTCATCGTCCCATACTACATGAATTCCATTGGTGCTGTTAATAGCAATCGCAGCATTAAAGCTGGGGCTATCATTCCAATAAACCCCACCAAATCCATCAGAAATTACAGTGACATTTGACCATCCTGTTGCAGTCGTATGTTTAGTATACATTATTTCGATATCAGCACCCCATACACCACTAGTGTAATCATGCCACGCAACGTGAACTGCGTTGCTACTATCGACCGCAACTGCGGGAACAGCGCTAATGCCATTATTCCAATAAACCCCACCAAATCCATCAGAAATTACAGTGGCGTTTGACCAACCTGTTGCAATAGTGTAGTTAGCATACATAATTTCTATATCCGCGCCCCATACACCATTAGTGTAATCATGCCACGCAACGTGAACTGTGTTGCTACTATCGACCGCAACTGTGGGTTTATGACTCCTGTCATCATTCCAATAAACACCACTATATCCATCAGAAATTATGGTTGCGTTGGACCAACCTGTGGCAGTAGTGAATTTGACATACATTATCTCTGAATCAATACCCGTTCCCCATGGACCATCAGTGAAATCTTCCCAAACTACGTGAACTGTGTTATTACTATCTACCGTCACTGCGGGATGAGTGCTACTGCCATCATTCCAATAAACACCACCAAATCCATCAGAAATTACAGTGGTATTTGACCAACCAGTGGCAATAGAGTAGTTAGCATACATAATTTCGAAATCCGTACCCCAAGCACCATCAGTCTCATCGTCCCATACTACATGAACGACGTTGCTCCCATCGACCGCAACTGCGGGATTAGAGCTCCCGTCATCATTCCAATAAATACTACCAAACCCGTCTGAAATTACGGTAGCATTTGAGAAATCCACAGCGCTAGACTTAAGATTCAATGATTCTCTAATTCTGGTAACATCTTGAGAAGAAACTGGTGTAGAACTCAAGATTAACGAGAAAACTCCCCATAATAGTAATTGAGCCATTAAAAATTTAGTTATTACAGATTTTTTTTTCATATTTTTCTCCCTTTTAAGAAAAGTTAAATTACAGCTCAATAAGATAAAACACTATTTAATTCTTGAGCTTATGAAATTTTAATTATTACTTTTTTTGATGCATGCTGAATACTTACTTCGACCAAACGCCATTAATTTTCCAAATAAGGTTTCAAATTACGCTTTATGCTTTTATACCTTCTGGCAATAAGAAGACATGTAGAAAATTTGAATTCAAATCCATCTAGGAGATATTACAAAAAAATTTGGGTTTTAATTGAAAAATTAAAAAAAAAATAGTTAGATTATATCTTACGTTTGATATATATTATAATCCCTATTATTCCTACAAAGATAAATAATAGGTAAAAGTTTCCAAAAGGAATACCCTTTGTTCCTGGTGTACTGTAGACGAAGGGTGCAGGAATTGGAATTGACGAATGCATTATCTCATAATCGATACCCCACTCACCGTTGGTTGTATCCTCCCATACTATGTAAACTGCTATGGTGCCGGCAGCAATTCTAGGTGTGACACTGCTTCCATCATTCCAAAAATCACCACCATATCCATCAGAAATTACCAAAGGTAGAGACCATCCAGTCACCATTGTGAATTCAGTGTACATTATCTCACTATCGGTTCCCCATGCACCATCGGTTTCGTCCACCCAAACGACGTGAATAGCGTCGTTACCATCCACAACGATTTCTGGATCATAACTATTGCCATCATTCCAAAAAATGTTATTTTGTCCATCAGAAATTACGGTGGTATTTGACCACTCTGTTATGTATTCAACGTGCATTATTTCACTATCTGTGCCCCATACACCACTAGTCCCATCGTCCCATACTACATGAATTCCATTGGTGCTATTAATAGCAATTGCAGGATTACTGCTACCTCCATCATTCCAATAAACACCTCCATATCCATCAGAAATTATAGTTGCGTTGGACCATCCCGTTGCAGTCACATGTTTCGCATACATTATTTCGGTATCTGTGCCCCATAGACCATTAGTCCAATCATACCAAACTACGTGAACCGTGTTGCTACTATCGACCGCAATTGCGGGAGCCGCGCTAATACCACCATTCCAATAAACCCCACCAAATCCATCAGATATTACAGTGGCATTTGACCAACCTGTAGCAATAGTGTAATTAGCATACATAATTTCTATATCCGTGCCCCATACACCATTAGTGTAATCATGCCACGCAACGTGAACTGTGTTGCTACTATCAACCGCAACTGTGGGTTTATAACTACCAGCATCGTTCCAATAAACACCATTGTATCCATCAGAAATTACGGTTGCGTTGGACCAACCTGTGGCAATAGTGAATTTGGCATACATTATTTCGAAATCGGAACCCCATGGACCATCAGTGAAATCCTCCCAAAATACGTAAACTGTGTTATTACTATCAACTGCAATTGCGGGATGAGAGCTACTGGCATCATTCCAATAAACACCACCAAATCCATCAGAAATTACAGTGGCATTTGACCAACCTGTAGCAATAGTGTAGTTAGCATACATAATTTCGGCGTCCACGCCCCATGGACCACTAGTGTAATCATACCATACAATGTGAACTGTGTTGCTACTATCGACTGCAACTGCGGGATTATAGCTATTGTCATCATTCCAATAAGTACCACTAAATCCGTCTGAAATTACAGTAGCATTTGAGAAATCCATAGCACTAGACTTAAGATTAAAAGATTCGCTAGTTCTGGTAACATTTTGAAAAGAAACAGGTGTAGAACTCAAGATTAATGAGAAAACACCCCACAATAGTAATTCAGTCATTAAAAATTTAGTGATTGTAGATTTTTTTTTCATATTTTTCTCACATTTTTGTTAAAGGTTAAATTATACATCAATAAGAAAAAACAATATTTAATTCTTAAGATTATTAAATTTTATTTGCTCCTTCTCTAGTGTCATAAAGTTTACTTACGGCAGCCAAACACCAACAATTCTCCAAATAAGCATTAAATTATACTCTGTGTTTTTAATTCTTTTGACAGTGAAAAGATTGTAATAATCCTTGATTTAAATTTTGCCTAGAAGATATTACCGAAAAATTGGGGCTTTAATAAAAAAATAAAAAAAAGTGTAAATTAATATTCATTTTCTTTTCATTTTCCTAATAACAATGATGACCGAAATAATAGATCCAATGCTAACTAATAAAATTATATTATACCCCGGAATCCCGCCGGAAGCACCTGGTATACTCACTATTAATTGTGTGAGTATATGGGCTTGGTTGTTTTCTTCGTGCCCTTCGTCAACATCATCATTCACGTCAATAATCCAACCGATGTAGTATGATCCCTCTGTTATGTTGGGAAATGTTCCCGCCCAGGAAACATCCGCAAAAGTTCCATTTGAGAGTGGTAGTAGAGCATCATACCCTAAGTAATAGTCTGATGTAGTAATATTTGTATCCAGAGATGCATAGAAAGACACGTTGGAACTTTCTGCCTCTTTTAATCCTCTATTTTCTATATCAGCAAAGACCGAAAAAGCTGTAACTCCCGGTATTACGGTTGTTGCATTCATTCCAGAATAAGTAGGTCCTCTATCTCTAAGATCGGATTTATTAGCAACATATACTACATCGGATCCTACATAATTTAAAAAACCCCAATTATTTACTTCATTATCCTCAACTACATCATCGTCTACATCAATAATGAACCCAATTATAAAACTATAATCAATGGGTTGACCAAATGTTACAAATGTTATTTCAGGAAATATACCAGTATAACTAGCAGTAGCATTATCTCCAGCGCTGATTGATGAAACTGTTACTTTCCCTATCTCGGTGTCAGAGGGGGTAATGTTACCATTATCAGATGCACGAAAGGATACATTAAAAGCACCAGAAGGGTCAGATCCATTATTCCAAATATCTGCCCAAACAGTAAAATTTGATACAGTTGGAATAACTTCAAGTGGGCTAATTCCACTAAAAGCCGAACCTCTATCTCGTAATTCAATTCCAAGAACGGAAGTTTGTATATCAAATTCTATATTTTCAGTATGCGTCTTATTGAACCCCGAAAATGTAATTCCTGAAAGAGAAAATATGAGAATAATAAAAAATATCTTGGATAGGCTCTTTTGTTTTTTTTTATTAATCTTATTTCACCTGTTTTGTTAAAAGATAGTATACTCTTAAACTGATTGTTAATATAAATCTTTTCAATATTGTTCAAAAGTTATCAAATATTTAATTAGTTATTCTGGTTTTACTTGTAAGGTTAGATTTGCGTAAAATTATCTTATGGTAATATTTTTATAGGTAGCTGCTAGTATTGCATTTACCAAGTTTTATTTTTACAAAAAAGGCGAAGAATAATGCAAAAAGAAAATGAAATTCATGGCTTTTGTGATGAAGGTTTTTACTTTTTTAAATTATCACTTTTTAAAATCTCTTAAACTGTAACATCAACTATATGATTGAACTTAAAAGAATTAACAGAACTTATTGTCAAGATATGACAATAAGAAGACTGTAAGAAAATTTGAATTAAAATCCACCTAGGAGATAATACAAAAAAATATGGTTTTAATGAAAAAAATAAAAAAAAATTGTTGTTAGATTACAGCTTACGTTTGGTATATATTATAATCCCTATTATTCCTACAAAGATAAATAATAGGTAAAAGTTTCCAAAAGGAATACCCTTTGTTCCTGGTGTACTGTCGACGAAGGGTGCAGGGATTGGAATTGATGTATGCATTATCTCGACATCCGTGCCCCATGGACCATCAGTGCCATCATACCAGACTACCATAACTGTGGTGGTACCGGTAGCAATACTAGGTGCGACGCTGTTTCCATCGTTCCAAAAATCACCACCATATCCATCAGAGATTACCAAGGGTAGAGACCATCCTGTCGCAGTTATGAATTCAGCGTACATTATCTCCCAATCAGTTCCCCATCCATCATCAGTCCAATCCTCCCAAACAACGTGAATTACGTCGTTATTATCCATAATGATTTCTGGATCATTACTAGTTCCATCATTCCAATAAATACCGTTTTGTCCATCAGAAATTACGGTGGCATTTGACCAACCCGTTGTGTATACAGCGTACATTATTTCCTTATCTACACCCCAAGGCCCAGGAGTCATATCATCCCATACTACATGAATTCCATTGGTGGTGCTAATAGTAATTGCAGCGTCACGGCTGTCGCCATCATTCCAATAAATACCACCAAATCCATCAGAAATTACAGTGGCATTTGACCAACCTGTAGCAATAGTGTAGTTTGCATACATAATTTCGATATCCATGCCCCATATACCATCAGTCCAATCATGCCACACAACGTGAACTGTGTCAGTGTTATCCACTATGATTGCTGGGTTAAAGCTGTCGTCATTATTCCAATAAACACCACCATATCCATCAGAAATTACAGTAACATTTGACCAACCACCGGCAATAGTATAGTTAACATACATTATTTCGATATCCGTGCCCCAAACACCATCAGTGTCATCATGCCACGCAACGTGAACTGTGTCAGTGTTATCCACTATGATTGCTGGGATAAAGCTATTTCCATCATTCCAATAGACACCACCATATCCATCAGAAATTACAGTAACATTTGACCAACCAACGGCAATAGTATAGTTAACATACATTATTTCGATATCCGTGCCCCATATACCATCAGTCCAATCATACCAAACTACGTGAACTACATTGCTACTATCGACCGCAACTGCGGAACTATAGCTATCGTCATTATTCCAATAAACACCACCAAATCCATCAGAAATTACAGTGGCATTTGACAATCCAGTTGCAGTAGTGTAGTTTGCATACATAATTTCGGTATCCGTGCCCCATGGACCATCAGTGTCATCATGCCAAACTACGTGAACTGTGTTGTCACTATCGACCGCAACTGCGGGATTATAACTACTGCCATCATTCCAATAAATGCTACCAAATCCGTCTGAAATTACAGTAGCATTTAAAAAATCCACAGCATTAGACTTAAGATTAAATGGGTCGGTAGTTCTAGTATCAGTTTGAAAAGAAACCGGTGTAGAACTCAAAATTAATGAGAAAACACCCCACAATAGTAATTGAGCCATTAAAAATTTAGAGATTGCAAGTTTTTTTTTCATATTTTTCCCACTTTTCTAAAAAAGTTAAATTACAGCTTAATAAGAAGAAACAATATTTAATTCTTGAGCTTATACAATTTTATTTTTTACTTTTTTAGATGTATAATGTATACTTACACCAACCAAACGATATTAATGATAAGCTTAAAGTAGATACGTTGATTATAGTTTCGGAAAAAGAATTGTTGATCTAATTATTAAAACTTCAACTTGTTTGTATTTGAAATTATTTATGGAAGCAAACCTAAAAAGTTATTAGGATTGTTTTGTTTTGTAAAGTAATAACAATAACTATGACCAAGTTTTCAAAAAGATAAATGAGGTAAACAAGTAATGAGTGATGAGCCCCAATTCCCTGCAATCCCCGCGATAGGAGAAATTCTTGATCGAAAGAAGAGATTTGTAGAGAAAAAGCATAGTATTATTAAATGTGGAGCCTGTCAAGCTGACATTTCACGAAAATTTAAAGCTGGTGATTTCGTGTTTAAAAAGCTTTCCGATGAAGAGTGTGAGAAGTGTCATCAGAATAAGACTTTAACAATAGTAGAAATTTATTCTGAATGGATTGATCCAAAAAAAAAAAAGTAAGGTAATTTTAACTTATATTCAGAAAGTGAAGATTTATGAGTGAAATTTTAACAATACTACAAGATGGTAAGTATATTAGCCTAAAAACCTACCGTAAGAATGGAGAAGGAGTAGCTAGTAAGGTTTGGTTTGTAGAAGAGAAACTAAAATTCTATGCTTGTACGGGAGGAGATACCTTTAAAGCTAGACGTATTAGAAGTAATTCCCATGTTCAAATTGCACCAACCAATGCGAGAGGAAAGATCGACACTGAATATATTGATGGAGAAGCCCTTATTTTAACAACTGATGCAACTGAGCGTACAAAATTGCTATTTAGAAAAAAATATCGCATGTTTAAATTATTGAGTCATTTAAAGAATCGAAATGCTGAGGAAAAAGAAAAACAAATCTATATAGAAATTACCCCATCATAATCTTTACCTGTCTTCTTATTTTTCTATTCGTATTCCCCTATTTTTTAAGTCTTTAGGAATTTGTATCATTTTTTTGTTTTGAGTTATTATTAAAATCTTTAATGAGGGAAGTAAACATATCGTCTCAGGTAGAGATTCAAGTTGATTTCCCCGTAAATTTAGTTCTTCTAGTGATGTAAGAGAATTAATCCATTCAGGGACATGAGTGATATCATTCCAGCTTAAATCTACTTTTTTGAGGGAAGTTAATTCTTTAAATGAATCTGGTAGCTTTGTTATTTTATTATTGGGCATTATTAAGACCTGTAAAGAGTTTAATGATCCTATTGATTCTGGTAATTCTCTTATTTCATCATTATATAAATTCAACTCTTTCACAAGAGGTATAAAATCAAACCATTCATTTATATTTGGTAATGATTTGTTTCCCCCTAATTCTAAAACTTTAAGAGAATGGAGATTTTTAATCCATTTTGGTACAGATTCTAAACTATTCAACCCTAGCTTAAGGCTAATAAGTGAGGAAAGGTTTTCGAGGGAAGACGGAATCTCGTTAAATTGATTTCCGTGCAAATTAATTTCTTCAAGAGACGTTATTTCCCCAATTGTAGAGGGCAGATTTGATAATTTGTTATGTTTCAGATTTAGTGTATTTAATTTAGTTAATGAGTTAATTAATCTCGGAATCTCTGTTAGGTTGTTGTATTCTAAATTTAAATATTCTAAAGACTTTAATGATTGAATACTATCAGGGATTTTATCTATACTATTGTGACTTAAATCCAAATATTGTAGAGAATATAAAGTAGAGATAGAAATTGGAAATTTCCCAATTCGATTACTCCTTAATTCTAATTTTTTAAGATCTTCTAAGATTTTTAAGAAGTGAGATAAATGATTTAAAATTTTCCATCCATTTATATCATTACTTGCAAATGATAGATTTAATTCCCCCACTAGACCTTTTTCTATTTGATAATTTACATCTTTTAAAATTTCTTTAAAATGTTTAATGACTGCATAGTTTTTGATGATTTTTGCTAACTCATCAGTTTGAAAACTTTGAATTTCTTTCTTAATATTGAAAGCTCTAAGGCTGTTACTAAATTTATCAATATCAAATTTCTCAACTTTATCAATGAAAATTGATTTTGCGTTATGAGTATTTATTTTTTTTATAATAGAGATAATTGACATTAAAACTTGAAAAGAATTTTCATGTTCCAGAGCCCATTTTAGAGGGGACAAGGCTTTCTCCTGAAACAATTCCTTTAAGCTATAAGCCGCTAATTCTCTTACTTCCTCACTAAAATCAGAAACAAGCAAATCCTCTAATACTGAAAAAACTCTTTCGTTTGAAACTTTTATTTTTTGTAAAGTTTTAATACTCTCGAGCTTGATTTCAAAACTACTATCATTTCCTATTAAAAAAATTAATAAATCTACAGCTGATGATTTATCAATGGTATTTCTTTTTAAATCTTCATAGATCTTTTCAGGAGATAAAGCCATGACATCACTTTATTATCGAGTATTAATAGAATTAATAATATTAGGAAGTATTAAATTTTTTCAATCTACATGCCCTCTAAAATAAGGTAGAACCATTTAAATCGTTAAAAATTAAAATGTTTAAATTTTTTTTTTTATCTAGTTAGGTTAGCTACATCACTTATCGCATTTGCTATGGCTTCTGGTTTAATTTCTTCTATAAAGTGTCCAGCATCTTCAAATATTTCAATACGACCTTTAAGTTGGGGAAGGTGCTTACTCCATTGTTGCATGACCTCATCTTTTGCTGATGGATCCCATTTCCCAATTACAGCTCGAACTCCAATATTTTGACCATCTGGCCCCCAGAGCTTAGCGATATTATTTTGAATAGAGCGATAAAAGGAAGTTGTATCTCGTTCACCAAGAAGAGGTTCTTTATAGATATTTCCATGACCCCATGATTTTGTTTGAAGTACTAGACGTTTTGAACTCAACGTATTCTTTTCTGATTGGAACTGAGCCCTAAAGAATTTTTGTGTTGGGGTTTCATTTTCTGAAAAACTTCCGGTTTCCATCGCTACTTTAAGCATACTAGGTAATCTTGTTAATAAATCTTGTGGATCCTCCGGATTATAAAAAATCGCAAATGAAGCAAATGCCCCCCATAAATTGTTTGGAATAACATTTGGAGTGTTTGCCCAGGAAAATTGCTTTATTGGATAGTTCTCATACGTCATCCCTGATTTTGGAAAAGGAAATACTGTACTATTTAATATGACAAGATTAGATACCAGATCTGAGACCTTTAAGAAAGCCCCAATACCAATTGGACCCCCCCAATCATGTATTATAAGTGTCACCCTCTTCAAATCAAGATGCTTTATTAACTGAAATAGATTATCTGCGTGATCCATACTAACCATTTCAAATGTAGCTTGATCAGATAAACCAAACCCAATGTGATCCATCGCTACAATTCTGAAAGGTTTTGTAGCAGTGCTTATCAGACGTTCAATTACTTTTCTATAAGTATATGAAGATTCAGGATTACCATGAACAAAAACTATTGTAGCCTCAGGAGCGCCTTCCCCATGATTGCTATCTCTGTAGAACAGCTTTTTACCTGCATCAATTCCATCTGATAACTCATACCAGAATCCGCACTCCGGAGGAAAATAGTCTGACGGAACAGTACTAACTGGTGAATTGCTGGGGATTGATTTTGAATTAGATTTTAAAGTTATATCCATTACCGATGATCCCCTTATTGAGATATATTTTAAAATCCCCCGAAACCTTTGCCACTTAAAAGAATACTATCTAATTCGTTTATGTGTTTATTCGATTTAACTTTGTATCTAGCACTTAGAAATTTGCTTAATAATTTGTATTTGAAATTATTCATCCTCACGGCTCTCTTGAATTTTCTTGGAATTTTGTTTGGATACTCTGTTATGTACGGAATATCATCATCTTTTATAGAACTATCTTTATTGTAGAGATATCGTTTAGCGGGTTCTTCTCTTGGATAACGATTATATGGTTCAAACATATGCTTCTTCTTGAATTTCACAGCCCGTTGTTCTATGCTTTTACTAAGCTTTTCCATCATCGGAGTAGGTTCACCTACAAGATCCCTAAACCTTTCGTCTGCTTTATGAACTCTTCGTCTCACAACGCCATTAGGCGCAAATCTAGACATTGCACCTAACATTTCCCATGATGTCACACAACTCCCTTTGAATAATTTGGATCTCGTTTCTTGCATCATAGGATTGTCAGAATTCATACAAAATTCATATCCGTTAAGAGTTACTTCCATTCTTCTAAGAATTGATGGTCCCCACGTTTTATATAGCAAATCATACCCATATTCTGTTAGATTCAGTGTTTCATGAGTTTCTAAATTAATGTTTTTTTGTGCACCACTCCAGAAATGTACATCTTCCCACGGTACTTCACTAACTCTTCCCTGATCCTTAAGTTTACGCCATAATTCTGTGCCTGGGAACGGAGATAAGCGAGTAAGTTGTTCATAAGTAGGTTTACAAGCGACAAAATAGTTAAGATCTTCATACATATTTGCATGGCTATGATAATCCCAACCACATATCCATGCACCGAGTGTACGAATTCCCATTGAATGAAGCTTGTGAAAAATCTCTCGAGCATCGGCTTCTTTAACTTTTTTGTAACCATGGTCACCAGCAAATTTAGATTCAACACCGATAAAAACTGAACCCATCCCCGTTTCAGGAATGGCATCCCACCCATAATTACTAGCATAATGCCATATAAAATCTACTGAACCAAAACCAGTCCAATCAACATTTTCTACTAGATCTTTGTTTTCTTGCCATTTTTCTCTGGTTTTAGTAAGCCATCGGGGATGGCGGAAATGATCTTCTTCGATTACAAAGATTGATGACAAACCCGGAGAGTGTTTACGATACAATTCTACATGATTAACAAATTCTTCTGGTGAAAGTATCTCAATCCTTTTGTGATTGAACATTTCAGTGGTAGAACAAAAATCACAGCCACCGGGGCAACCTAATCCTGTGACTAGAAATCCCAGGCCACCCCTAGGGTATTCATTGATAAAAGCTGGGGCGCCCCCACATTTGGGCATTACTTTTTGTGAAATAGGTCGATCTGTGCTTTCTCCTAGAAATTCACGAAGAAATTCTACACCTTCCCCTAGTACTACATGATCTACATATTCCTTTTTGGTTTCTTCGTCATATTGTGCATCAAATGCCTGAGCCCCATAACTTCCTAAAAGAATTTTTGTTTCCGGAAATTTTTCTCGGATATATTTACACATTTTTAATACCGTATCAAGATGCACGGGAAAAGAACTAATACCGATTATAGCATAACCTTTATCTACTTCTTCAGTAAAATTATTCCATCTAGGATATTCAAGCAGAGTTGAGGGAATATTAATATTTTGCGCCAGAATATGATTAGCATAGCAATGTGTATGAGAGACTATAGTAAAAATATCATCTCCATGAGTAAAGCGCTGACCCGTAGCATCCGTTAAACTGTCGTTAGCAGGAAGGGTAGGGTATGGGTAACACGGTGTTGTTAATAAGATTCTATCTGTTATCATAATTAAGCCCTTCTAATCAATTTTAATTTTGTTTTTTTCAATTAATTCTATTGTTATTACTATTATTATTAACCATGTTAATATTTATATTTTGGAAATTTCTATAGTCTGGAGACAAAATATTCAAAACTCTTATTCTAAAATAAAACATAATAATTTTATATAAAAATTTGACTGATCAGTACACTAAATTGAGCATGAAATATATCCTTAGCAGAAGGAAGAAATTAATCTATTGAAGTAGATATTCATAATAATTTGTACGTAAATGCTGAAAAAGAGGAGATTCACGATGTACTTTCAAATTTATTAACTAATGCTATTAAATATACCCCACCAATGGGTAAAATTGAAATAAAAACTGAATTAAAAGAAAAATTTGCAGTTATTTCGGTAAAAGACAATGGAATTGGCTTTGTTGATGAGCAGAAAAAGAAAATCTTTAAACAATTCGGAAAAATCGAACGTTATGGGCAAGGGCTTGATTTAGGAATTGATGGCACTGGGTTAGGGCTCTATATTTCAAAAAGAATTGTGGAGTCACATGGTGGGAAAATTTGGATGGAATCAGGAGGAAAAGATCAAGGATCTTCATTTTACTTTACTCTTCCAATTGTTAAATAATAGAATTTAAGGTAAAAATATGGAAAATAGTTTACAAAAGAATTTTTTTTATTTTAATTAAGACTTTAGTAATTTTATTATTAATTTGGTTTATATTTAAAGGAAATGAATTTAATCTATCAACTAAAATTAGAAAATTGAATAAAATATAAATTTTTTTTTTAAATTTGAGAGCCAAAATTTTTAGAATTGTAATTTTGACTATTTTTCAAGCCCTAACATTTTTATTATTAAATTTGCCATAGAATAAGGATCTAAGGATTTTTGAATTGTTTGGCCAATATATTTTCCTATTTCTGTATCAGTATTAAGTAATTCTTCAACTTTCTTGGTGAGCTTATGTTTTAAAATTTGAACAGTTTCACTTTTAATTCTGTTTTCCATGTAATTTGCCATTACTCCAGATTCTTCTAAAAAGAGTTTATGATTCTTTATAAGTCCGAAGAGGGCATCAAAATTTTCTCCTGTTTTTGAATTCACTTTAGTGATTTCTGGTGTCCATTGATTTATTTTCGCAAATTTTTTCCTTACACTTTCAGATTCATACTTATAACTTTTTTTGAATCTCAGCATTTGCATAATATCCGCTACCTTCTTATCTGATCCTGGTAAATCCATCTTATTTACGACAAAAATATCCGTAATTTCCATTATTCCTGCCTTAATAGCTTGAATTTCATCACCTAACCCTGGAACTAAAAGCACGATAACAGTATGGGCGGACTTAAAGATATCAACTTCAGATTGTCCAACTCCAACCGTTTCAACAATTATTATATCACACCCATACACATCCAAAATTTTAATCGTATCCTCAGTTGCTCTTGCTAAACCACCAAGTTGCCCACGATTTGCCATGCTTCTAATAAAGACATTATTTAGTGAAAAATGTTGTTTCATACGAATTCTATCTCCTAAAAGAGCTCCCCCTGTTAACGGAGAAGTTGGATCCACACAAATTATTCCAACCTTTTTATTTTGGTCAACATAATTCTTAATTAATGTTGAAATAAAAGTAGATTTACCTGTTCCAGGTGCTCCTGTTATACCTATGATATATGCTTTACCTGTGTGTTTGTAAATTGAGTTAATAATTTCTTCAGCAGCAACGATATCATTTTCTACTACAGTTATTAGTCTAGCAGCAGCCCGAGTATTGCCTTTTAATAGGTTTTCGGTTAAATCGGAGTAATCCATATTAATATTATCTTTTTAAATTGTTTTTCACAAATTCCACTATTGTTTTCAGATTAGTTCCCGGACCGTAAAAACCTTTCAAACCTTGTTTTTCCAATAAGGGTTTATCTTCATCAGGGATAATTCCTCCTACAGCAACGAGGACATCATCAATATCCTGTTCTTTTAATTTTTTCATGATTACAGGGCAGAGAGCATTATGTGCACCTGATAAAATACTTAACATTACGGCATCAGGATCCTCTTGGATAACGGTATTTACAATATCATCAGGTGTCTGATGTATACCCGTGTAAATTACTTCCATTCCGGCATCTCTTAGAGCTCTTGCTATAACTTTAGCTCCTCTATCATGACCATCTAATCCTGGTTTACAAACGAGTACTTTAATTTTTCTCTCTTCTGACATATAATTTCACCATTTTAAAAAATTGAATCCTCCTCATATGTTCCAAATACTTCTTTTAATGAATTTATTATTTCTCCTATAGACGCATAAACTCTAATCGCATCCATGATTAAAGGCATTAAATTTTCCGTACCTTTCGCGGCTTGTTTTATCCTTTCCAATTTTTCCTTTATTTTAATATTATCTCGTTCTTCCTTTATTCTCAATAGGTCTTTAACTTGGTTTTCTGCAACTTCATCATCAATTTTTAATAATGGCACAACATTCTGTTCTTTTTGCTGAAATTGATTTACGGCCACTATTATTCGGTCGGCATTTTCAACTTCTTGTTGAAACTTATAGGAAGCATTCGCAACTTCCTTTTGTAGGAAATTTGCTTTTATCGCAGGAATAACACCACCTAATTCCTCTATTTGTTTAAAATAACTCTCAGCTTCTTCTTCCATTTTATTTGTAAGCCATTCTACATAATATGAACCAGCTAAAGGATCAACTGTATCTGTAACTCCTGATTCATAAGCGATAATCTGTTGAGTTCTTAATGCTATTTTAACAGCTTTTTCAGTTGGTAAGCATAAGGCCTCATCAAAAGAATTTGTATGCAATGATTGAGTACCACCTAAAACTGCTGCTAAGCCTTGAATTGTGGTTCTTACAATATTATTTTCTGGTTCTTGAGCAGTTAAAGAAACTCCTGCTGTTTGAGTATGGAATCTCAACCGCATAGATTCAGGTTTTTTTGCACCATACTTATTTTTCATATGTTTAGCCCATATTCTCCGAGCTGCTCGATACTTGCATGCTTCTTCAAAGAAATTATTATGTGAATTAAAGAAGAAAGATAATCGAGGAGCAAAATCATCAATGTCTAAACCTCTCTCAAGAGCAGCTTCAACATAAGCAAACCCATCAGCTAGTGTGAATGCTAATTCTTGGACGGCAGTTGATCCTGCCTCTCTGATATGATATCCACTGATGCTGATTGTATACCATTGTGGTACATGTTTAGTACAATATTCAATAGTATCAACTATTAAGCGCATTGATGGTTCTGGTGGGAATACCCAAGATTTTTGGGCTACATATTCTTTTAAAATATCATTTTGTATAGTTCCTCTCAATTTTTCAGCTCCATGTCCTTGTTTTTCTGCAGTTACTATGTACATTGCTAATAATATTGAGGCCGGGGCATTTATTGTCATCGATGTACTAATTTTTGAAAGATCAATTCCATCAAAAAGAGTTTCCATATCCTTCAAAGTATCAATTGCAACGCCTTCTTTTCCAATCTCTCCTAAAGCTCTTTGATCTGTTGCTTCTATACCATAAATAGTATGTAGACTAAAAGCAACACTTAATCCGGTTTGACCATGCTTAATTAAGAATTTATAACGATTATTAGTTTGTTCAGCAGTTCCAAAACCGGCAAATTGTCTCATTGTCCATAATTGACCTCTAAACATATTAGGATATGCTCCTCTTGTAAAAGGAAATTGTCCTGGAAACCCTAAATCCAATCCATAATTTAATTGTTTTACATCATTAGGTGTATAAAGACGCTTAATTTCTATATCTGAAAGGTTTCTGAAACTAATTTGCCTTTCTTTATTATTTGGAAAGGTGGTTTGCCACTCTTCCATATCTTCTCTTATTTTATCAAATTCTGACATAAAATTCGTACCATCAATTTATTTAAGATTACTATGAAATAACTAATAATGTGTTTAATCTCAAATTAGATAAGAGTTTGTAATTATATTAATTTTTAGAGATTCTATGAAAAAAAAAAATGAAACTATTAATTTGTGTTTTTACTAAATATTCTTAAGGAGAAAGGAAATTGAATGGTAGTATATCAACACTTTTTATTCATATAAAAAAAAGGATTATTTCTATACATCTTTTATTTTAACATATTTTTAGTAAAAGCTTCCATAGGATTAATCCCCCTTTCTTTAAGAAACCTCATTCCTTGTTCTTGAGGATCTTTCGGAATATCTTGCTCTCCTTCGCGATGTATTAAATATGTAGCATTTTGCTTATAAAATCTGTATCGGTTAAAAAAAGGATTGCATTTTAATTTTCTCCTAGTAATTTAAGATTAATATATATAAAAAAATATAATTAATCATGACGAAACTTATTTTTTTTGGGTGTCTGAGCAAAAGGCAGTATGAATCGACATGCAAAAATGCTCTTAAACTAATCCAATTTTTAGATGATGAGTATAAAGAAATAGAGGATGCCCCATGTTGTGGCTCATTAGCGTATCATATAACTCCGGATGAAACTATGGAAGAACATGTTGAGTTTGTCAATGGTTGGTTTAAAACAAATAATGTAACTGATCTTGTCACAATTTGTGCTGGATGCTATACTTATTTCACCCGATATTATAAAGAATTTGCAGGGTCTGATTTTTCTGTTAACGTACAACACTTACTACAATTTATAGCTGAGCCTTCAAATTTAGAAAAACTAAATTTAAAAAATCTAGGAAATCCTATTAAGGTAAATTACCATGATGCTTGTCACTTACGAAATCCTTCAATTCCAATTATAGATGAACCGCGAACTATACTGAATTCTATTGAAAACGTCGAATTAGTTGAAATGGATTTTAATAAAACAAAAAGTATCTGCTGCGGAGCTGGTGGGGGGGTTTATTCAGTGTTTAAAGAAAATAGTGACTATAACGCTAAATCAATATTTGATAATATGAATAAAGGGAAGGCCCTACTTACCGGATGTCCATTTTGCTATACAGCGTTAAAAAGGATAAAAGAAGAAAATAATATTAAGAAACCGGTTATAAAAATCGAAGACTTTATTGTTAAATTAATGGAAGGAGTTGATCCAATAAGTTGAGTGATAAAGGTAAAGAATTGTATGAAAAAGTAAAACAAAGGATAGGTGTTTTAGAAACCGAAGGAACCTGGGAATATAAATTTGGGAATTTTTGGAAATTTTTATGTGGATTTGCATCAAAACAGCGCAATTTAAGACATATGTACGAGGATTCAGTTCAAGAGTTTATTGATAAATATAAAGATCGCTTAATGGCTATGAAAGAGGATTTTTTGGAAAATATAGATTACTATGTCGAAAAATGTATTAAGGTGATGCGAGAAGTTAATAATATGACTGTCTATCTAGCTAAAACTAATGAGGAAGCTCATGGTTTTTTGTTAAAGGAGATTGGTGATGCTAAAGTACTCTATAAATCAAAGTCAAATGAAGCAAAAGATATTGGGGTTCTCGATGTTCTAAAGAAGAATAATATTGAAGTTAAAGAAACAGATTTAGGTGATGTCCTTGTTCACATGTTTGATTACAAGTTACCTACTTTTGGAGTTGGACCAGGTATTCATTTTTCGAGAGAAGATATAGTTGCAAAAATAAAAGAAGTTTATGGCGTAGAACTTGAGCCAACACCTAGAGCGATTGTTGACTATTTTCGAGAAACGTATCGTAAAGAATTACTTAATAATGTAACAGTATCTCTTACGTCTGCTAATGTAATTTCTGCTGAAGATGGAGCCATTGTGTTAGGAGAAAATGAAGGGAATATTAGTTTACTGACAAGAGCAACTGAAAAGCATATTGTGCTATGTGGAATAACGAAGATAGTCCCTACAATTTTAGACGCTATTTTAGTTGCAAAACTACAAACAAGGATTAATAATATTTCCTTTAATTATATCAGTATAATTTCAGGACCTTCAGCTACAGGTGATATTCAAGGGGAAAAAGTTCTTGGGATGTACGGTGCTAAAGAAGTCGTGGTGATTCTAGTAGATGATTGGAGGACAAAGGCTTTAAATGAAAATCTATTTTATCAAGATTTTTTAAGATGTATTAGCTGCAAGACCTGCAATTATACCTGTACGGCATCACGGGCATTTGGTAATATATTTGCATCAAAATATGGATTAGGGGCTGATGGGATTATTCGAGATTATATCCACAATGGAATTGAAGCCGCAATTAAAGACGGTCTATTTTTCTGTACAGGTTGTGAGAATTGTCGCCATTGGTGCCCTGTGTCTATAAATTTAGGAGAAATTATGAAGTCTTTAAAGAAGGAAGCGTACAAAGCAGGATTATGCCCACCACCGTTAAAAGAGTATCAACAAAAAATTCTTAATGAGAAAAATCCCTTCAAATAAAGTTATTTTGAATGATTTAAAATAAATTCTCCTAATTTCCCATATTTTTTAACATCGTTATAGAGGTTTGGAGAAATTTCTTCTAGATACAATTTAAATGTCTCCCAGTTTTCTCTCTTTTCTTCTGGTGCTTTCTTTATGATCATTTTCATTGCCTCAAAATTGCTCGGATAAATTAATTCATCATTTATTCTGTTTGCATCATCAGATAGTAGAAATAAATAATAACCAATCAAATCTTCAGGATCTAACACTCCAGGAGGTTTATTTCCATCTCCCGCGCGTCTTCCTCTTAACATTTTAGTGTCTACTTGCATTGGGAGTACCATATTAACAAGAATATTTTCACGTTTATATTCAGTAGCCAATTCTCTTTGTAATCCAACAACCCCATATTTTGAAGCCGTATATGATGAAAATCCCCCCATTACTGTAGGATATACAGCACTTCCGGTTATTATAAATCTTGCCTTATCATTATTATCATCCTTCTTTAAATATGGATAAGCAGCTCTAAATGTATGAAAAACGCCTAATATATTCGCATTAATCACCATCGCAAATTTTTCCGGAGGAACTTCATGAGCGTTTGCTCTCCAAGATCTCCCCGCATTGGCGATTACACCATTTAGTAAACCTAATTCTTCCTTAAATAACTTAAAGATATCTTCAACTTGGTTATAATTTGTGATATCAGCAGTTTTTACGATTACCTTAACTCCAAGATCTAATTCATCAATCTCGCTTTTAACGGTACTTAATTGTTCCAAGGTCCTTGAGGTCAACCCAACATTAGCCCCTTCTTTAGCACAAGCTATTGCTATTACTTTTCCGATACCTCTGCCTGATCCTGTTAGAATTATATTCTTGTCTTTTAACATCATAATTATCAATAAAGTAAGTGAATTAATTAATAGTATCTATTAGAAATAAAGATAGATCAAATCTCATTATTAATAAATAAGTTCACAAAGTTTTGTATGCTTCACTAATCGCTGAACAATCCCCACATCGAACACAACCTGCGATGTTTTCCAAAGGATTAACCCCATAATCTTTCATTAGTTCAGCACTTTTCCTATAAACCTCAAGTAGCTCTTTAAAATCAGTAAAAGGTAAATTCTTTTTACCAGCGATAGCCCTTACAGGAGTGATATAAGGGATTACCCCAATTGAAACAATTTTTTCAACACGTTCTAAAAATTGTTCAATATTTTCTCCGAATCCTGTTAAAATATAACTACTAACTTGATTTTTTCCAAATACATCAATGGCTTGCTTCCAATTCTTTTCAAACAATTCAAAGCTCATATGAAATTTTCCAGGCGTAATTTTACTTCGCAAATTTTCATCAAGGACTTCAAGATGGATGCCAATAGTGCTTGCTCCAGCCTCTTTTAATTTATCTATATATTCTACATTTTCTAATGCTTCAATCTGGACATGTACAGGGATTTCAGGATGACTATTCTTTATTTCCTCTAAAATTTCAATATAACGAATTGCTCCTTTATCATCATTTTCATCCGTTCCGCTAGTTAGAGCCATATGTCTACACCGACCCTCTTTCTTAGCAGCCGTTATAACTTCTGACATTTGTCGGGCATTCTTCTCTAAAATTGTCGCATCGTTTTGCAGACTATATTCAATACCACAAAATGCACAAGCTTCTCCACAAGCCCAATATTTACACTTTTGATAAATAGTACTGGATAAACAATCCGTCCCATGTACTAAAGCTATCTTTTTCATCTCAATTCCATCCGAAGTTTTAAATTCAGGACTGTAAAATCGAGGATTCATCACTAGCTTTAATTTCCCAAAATTCTTTTCTTTTGTTCTATTGTAAATTTCAAAATAACCGTTTATGTTTTCTTTTAGAACAAGATCACTTTTTTCTGGAGTATTCCATAAGGCAACATTAACTAGAGTTACACCATCTTCTAAGATGAAATATTTTCCACCAGAAGGACCCGCCCCACCTTTTCTACCATAATCAATTTCGATACCTTGATTTTTGTAGTGTGGGATTAGATTTTCATCAAGATATAAACCTTTACACAGCAATTCTGTTTTTAATTCAAATGCCTGAAGATTATCAATCATAATTGTTGAATTTAGATTTAATTGGTTTTGTTAGTTATAAACCACTTTTTAATAAAAATTTTTAATTATTCTTCATGAAATTAAAATATTTAAGATATTTAACTTAAAGTTTTATTAAAAATAAAATTTAACTAAATTAACAAGCGTGAGATGCTTGGAGATTTTGATATTATGCCTTTAATCTGGCTTTAACCTAAATTTAATTTGAACTTGGTTTTTTTATTTTTTTTATTTTTTCAGGGATATTCTCAATTTGGTTTCCGCTAAGCCAGACTCCTTCTAAAGAAGGTAGATTGATTATTGAATCAGGAAGCTCTTTTATGAGATTTTGTCTTATATCGAGTACTTTGAGCTTTTTTAGATTTTCTAAGGTTTTAGGAAGGCTTTTAATATTATTGTAAGAGATCCATAATTTTTCTAAAGCCGATAATCTTGTAAGTGCCTCAGGGAATTCGTCTAAATTCAGATCATCTAGCATTAATTCGACAATCCTTCCATTCACAATCGCGATATGACTACCACCCATGACTAAATCATGTAACTCAAAACATTCTAACTGGAATGTGAATTCCTTATATTTATGAGGGAAAGCCTCAATTAACGCATCATAATCGGATAAATCTAATATGCAAGAAAGAATCTCGTCGTTTTCTAAATAATCCCATGCATAACGCTCAACGAATAAATACATTATTGTTGGTTGATGCCCAGAAGCCAGTCTTTTGACTATCTCCTTTTTTAGCATTGTTTTTGCTAGCGGATCACCATAATCAGTTAACTTCTTCAAAAGAGGGAAAGCTAGATTATTGCGAAGTAATCGTGTATCATAATTATTCTCCGTCCACGCTTGGAGATTGGAACAATGCCCCCAGAATTCTTCTTCAGGTGTAATAGAATATTGTGAAGTAGATTCCTCATATAATTCTCCTTCAAATTCCTCATAAATCTTATTTTTGTATAAGTAGTGTTTGTTTTCTTCCACTATTTCGTCGATCGAATCACTAAATTCAAATGAATCAAGGTTTTCTTTTGGAATATTAATAATAAGTCGTTTACATGCCATAAATTTCATAGTCCTGACATATATTACTGTTTTATCGGCCTCTAACTTAAGAGTAATAAAATCATTTATTCTATATTGATCCATTTCTTACTCTATGTCGTTTTATCTTTTTAATAGAATTTTTTTCCTTCAGATTAAAATAATTAATCCTAGATATAAGCTTTTAGGATTAAATCTTGCTTGTTAAGAATTTGCATTGCTCAAAAAACTCTCCCCTTTACATAAATATTTTCATCATATCCTTAGGATATTATAGATTGCTCACAAATTTAAATATATACCTTGATAAATATTCATGATTATGAAAGGTTTTGATATGTAAGAACCATAAAATTTATTAGAAATTTATCATTTTTTAATTTAAGTTTTAGAAGTAATTTAACCGAACGAGTTAATCGTTCGAAATAATAGAATTGGTAAACTAGATTGGTGATATAAGTCTTTTGGCACACAAGCGGCCCTGGCATTGTTATTCTAAATGGACCCGGCGACCATATCAACATAAAAGAAGCTCAAACCATCGAAGAGAATATGCAAGAGGTGGAGCTCAATCAAAAATAGAAAGATTCTGGGGAGGAAACAAGGAACGGGACTGGGCCCTGTGGGAACTAATTGTGGGCTTAAAAGTTAATCACCAAATTCAAATTTCCTCAAACTCACTTGAAGCTATAAGAATTTCGATAAACGGTGTCCTACAACGAAAATTAGGAAGGCTAAATTTTAGGTTACGAATACGCCCCAAACCATTTCAAAAATTCCGAGAAAATCGGATGTTAGCAGTCGCGGGAGCTGATCGTATTCAATCAGGTATGAGAAATTCTTTTGGTAGATCATCAGGAGTTTGTGCTCGAGTTAGGGCAGGCCAAGTAATAGTTGATCTGGGATGTTACATAAAAGATCTACCTTTAGTGAGAGATCGATTAAGGATAGCTTCAATGAAGGTTTCAAGTTCATGTCAAATAGTTATTCTTGCCTACAAGACTCCTGAACTTCTGAAGCGATCCGGATTACCGTTGTATGATGCTAAAAAGAGAAAAGATATTCCTCTTTATGAATTAGAATATGCTGAAACCTAAAAAAACAATGTTAATTAAACTTTCGGCGAGTATTATAATTATTTTTTGATTTTTTAGATAACTTCAGTAAGTATTCAAAATTTGTAATAATTTTCTAATCCTAACTCAAGAACAAGAGCGGTAATTTTATTTATAATTTATGTGAATTAGTAAATTAAACCTAGTAAAATTATAAAATAGTATTAATTGTAAATAATAATTTTAAATTATCAATAAGAATTAACCTTGAAAGATCTCGAACCCTTCTTCAATCCAAAAAGCATTCTTATAGTTGGTGCGTCCAGGAAAGCCTATACATTCAGTTCTACTATTTTAAAAAATCTCCTTGAAATATTCTATCGTGGTACAATATACATCTTGAATCCTAACGCAGAAGAGATTTTAGGGATAAAGTCTTATCATTCCTTGAATGAACTACCAGAAATTCCAGAACTAGCAGTAATTGTCCTTAGTAATAATATCGCCCTTATTTTTGAAGAATTAGCAAAGTTTGGAGTAAAAAATATTGCAATTGAATCTGAAATAAGAATGCAGACAACTGATTCAGCAATAATAGAAAAATTAATCCTCATAAGTGAAAAATACAATGTTTCATTTATGGGTCCCTCTATGGTAGGCATTATTAATTTCAATAATAACTTTACGACCTCAATTATCCCGGTAAGACAATATCTTATGCAAAAACATAGAAAAATAAAAGAGGGAGTTAGTTTTATAGCTCAATCAGGAGGATTGGCAGGTGCAATGGGATGGTGGAATCCTTCACAGAATCTACCAGTATCTAAAGTCATTCATTTAGGTAATGGTTTTGATATTAACGATGCAGATGTCCTCGAATATTTTAAAAATGATGAAACTACAAGAGTTATTTCGTTATTTCTTAAAGATATAACCGACGAAATAATTCAGGCTGTTAAGAAATTAGTTCTTGTTAAACCGGTATTGTTTTTTTATGTAGGAGAAGATGATAAAAAAGAAGACGAGTTGATACAAGTTGGGGGCATTTCTGTAATTAATTATATAGAATTATTTGAATTTGCTAAAATATTTTTATGGTGTCCTGAACCTAAGGGACCAAATTTAGGCTTAGTAGGTCCAAGTTCAGGAGCGATTCAACTCGTTACTAAAGAAATGCGAAAGTATGGACTATCAATAGCTAAGTTAGATAGTAAAAATCGAAAAATCATTCTTGATAAGGTAAAAGGTTCTACTCGTGAATTAGGGAACCCTGTTGATTATTGGCCTCCAGAAAAGTTTGTTGGTACTAAAATTTGTGAAATTTATAATACATCGTCAAAAACTCTATTGAAAGATGATGCTGTTGAGGGTTTAATTTTAGCATTGGAATTTTTTCTTGAAATTGAATTTGATTTTAATATCTTTAAAAGTATTAAAGAATCATACCCAAATAAACCCATAATTGTTATCCTAATTCAAGCAGAACATGAGGGTGCTAAAAGAGTTATTAAAACCGCTTCTGATTTAAAAATCCCTGTTTTTGAAAATGAAATTGAAAGAGCTATTAGAGGTTTTAAATATCTTTATGAATGGTATTCAAAAATAAAAAGGAAATAAAAATTTAACTGGAGAAGATATCTTTTAATTCTTCAGGAACTTCAGCTGATTCATCCATTAATGAAATTGCGTAAGTTTTTTCTCCACATTTACATTCTTTAGCTTCAAATAAATAAAATTTAAACTGATCTTTCCAGTTGCATATTTGCACATTTTCTATTTCAGCAATTTCACCACATATACAGTATATTGCCATGCTTTTAGAGTAATCAGGAATAATTCTTTTGAAGACTTTTGGAGCTTTAGCAAACTCGGATTCATTTAACAAAGTGTTAATTTTATCGGCAATTTGATCTTTAAGAGTTGGAACAAAATATGTTATAATTCCATCCTTACCCTTCATCTCAGTTAAGACTATGAAATTTTTTTCAGGTTTTTCAGCACTTCTCTTCTGAATTAATGGTTGTTGATAATTCTGTAATTTTTCTGGTATCGGAAATGCATCCATTCCTGATGGATATTCAAAAGTATAGAAGTACTGCATGAATCCTCGAACACTTTTTTGGTTCATTAAATTCAAATTTTCGTAATCTCTACTAAAAAGCGTAAATTTTATTAACTGGAGGGGAATTTGTAATTCTAATAATCTTGATCTAATATTATTTAATAATTCACCGGCAAAACTCTTTAATACCAACAAATCTTCTCTGTGTTCTGTGTAAATATCATTTTTGTTTTGTTCTTTAAATTGTTGCCAATTTTTAACCACTCTTCCTCTAATCAATTGTGGTAGGATACAAACGACACATAGAATAGGAAAAAAGACGAAAGTTAGGTTGAGAGGTAAAAATGTTAAGACGATAAGTAGTGCGAATAAAGGTAGCGTGATAAACAAAGTTAATCTACGTAAGCGTTTATTAACGTTATTTTTAATTCCTTTACTAACGGCAAATTCTTCGGCTTTATTTTTGACACTCTCGATTACTTTTATTATATTTTTAGACTCAAAGGATTGTTTTAATAATTTTTCTTCCTCCCTTTCAATTTGTAATGCATCCATATATGTTGCTAGTCGGGTAACATTCTGTTCCATAATGCGACTTTTAAAAATAAATTCCAAAGTATCTTCAGAAAAGAAATCAAGGAAGCGAACGATAAAAAGCTTTTTCTCAACCTCTTCAATGTCTGTTGGATTTAAACCAAGAGCCTCTTGAATCATCTGGCCTTGCGTTACTTTTCTTCGCTTTTTTTTTTGTTTACTTTTTTCTGAGCGCTCTACTTTCTTATCTTCTTCGTTTTCCACTTTACTCATAATTTTAAATAAACTTTGAATTTTTAATATAAGCTATTTAATTATTACCCGATAATTAACTTTTACAAAATAGACTTTATCAAGAACTTTCACCCATTCAAAATTAATAAGCGTTCTTATAGAAAAAGGAGAATTAGTCTGTCTATTTTTTTATAATAAAACTAAATCCTAATTTTCAAATGATTTAGGAAAAAAAATTTGAAGTAAATGTAATAAAATATAAAAACAACCCTTTAATAGGTAGATTACCTTTTCCATCCTTGTAATTCGATTCAAAAAGATTTTTATTCTGAGATCAAAAATTAGCTGCCAAAATTTATTCAGGAATAGGATAAAAAAATAAAATTAGAAATTATGTAATTCTACAAGATATCTTAGAAATTGTTAAATAATTAATAATAGTATAATAGCTTGTTTCAAATATAATACTCGACAAAATTAATAAATCAGTGAAAGTTAAATAAACTAAATTCATATTATATTAATGATTTTATGAGCGACAAAAATTTAGAATTAGCGATTAAGATATTAAACCAAGATATTAATGTGTGTGCAGATTTGTTTGATAAAAACAATTTTCGACTCATTAATATTATAGCTAACCGATATATAGAAAACTGCCTTATATTTAATGAATATCAATTATGTCTTCCAGGAGTCTTTATTAAAGATATGGTTAACGATTATATTGGGATTATTAATAATCCTGATAAATCTAAAAAAATAAATTCTGCGAAAGTTGTTGCGGAGGGACTACTCTCAAAAATTCAGGAGTTTTTTAAAGATCTAAATGAAGAAAGTCTTTGGAATGAGTTCCATAAATATAATCTTAGTATCAATGAATTTTTAAGAGGTGATATAGATGCACATTACCTTAAAAATCCTCAGTTTTCTTCTCAATCATTCGAATTTTTGTTAAACTATATTGAAAGTCATAGTAACTATTTATATATGATTAATAACAAGTTTCTTGAAGGTATTCTTGATATTATGGTAAGAGTTATTAGAAATCACTATTTTAATCTTAAAGAATTAATGATTTATATCTACATTAAATCTCTTGGTTATTTATATCAATATTTTTATTATGAAAATTTTAGTAGTAAACAATTAAATAAAGAAAAACTAAAAGAGGACTTATCAGTTTATCTTGAATACATTAATTCTTTTAAAGAGAAGAAGGAAATTGACTTTACTGATTTTAACAAAAACCTATGGAATATCGTAAAGAAATGGCGAGAAATGTATATATTCTATAAAGGACTTCAAATAAAAAGAGATGTGCTTATTCCTTTAGGATTAAAACAAACTAATATTAATGAACAAAAATAATATTTCAAATTAAAAATATGAGTAATGAGACAAGTTATCAAGGTACTTACGTAGGCGAAACAGTTAAAGAGAGGTTATTAAATAAATCATCTATATATGAAAAGTATGATCTCTCAGCAAACAGCTCTATAAATGTTCCAATATTAGAAGAAGATGATTCTTCATCTCAAATACTCCTATTTGGCGAATTTAATGAATTTCCTGACATTGATATTCCTATAATTTTAAAAAATACTCTAAAAATCTCCTTTGATAAGGATATAAAAGAGGAAATGTTTGAAAACACTTCATTTCGGAAGTATATTACCGAAATAGAAAATACTCTTTATTTATTTAAAGAAGAATATGGATTAGCATTTAATGCTAAAATAAGCTTCCAACAAGATTGGGAAATTGAAGAATTAAGGAATATAATTCTTCTCATCAAGTTTTACAATATTTCTTTTGAAGAGGAGTTAAAATTATGGAAAAATCTTTCTTCTTTTGTAAGAAAAGGATTACAATTAACAGAAGATTATATGGGTTCTAAAGAATTAGTTAAAGATTTTATTAATTATAACAATATATTTTACATAAAACTTGATTTAACATAGGTGAAATCCTTGAATAATAGTTTTGATCCTTATGAATTCTTAAATATTGCTAAGAAATTATTGCTTATCAATGATTTAGATGAAAAAGGAAAATTTAGGACTTCAGTAGGAAGAGCTTATTATTCTGCTTTTCTATTAACCCGAACAAGATTAGAGAGAGGGGGAAAAAAATTTGGAAGTGAGGGTCAACATAAGAAAGTTAGAGATCTTTTAAAATCTATTAACATGGATTACATGGCTGATCAATTATTAGAATTGTTTGATTATAGAAGAGATGCCGATTATTATTTGAGCAATTTAAAAAACAGATCAATGAATATATTGCTCTGCAATAAATGTATTTTAATAGCAGAACAAGTAATTGAAGAAATAGAAGACATAAGAATCAAATAAGATAAATTTTTTTTAAAGAAGTGATTGATACTGATATGCCCTGCTTGTGATTATGAACCAAAAGGAAAAGACGATCAATGGATCGAAATAGAAGGGTCTTCTCTATCTAAGAGAATTGGTCAAGATCGTGTTAGGAGTGTCAATTTAGTTGGATGTCCGAAATGTAAAAATGTTTTTATGGATTGATTTTCTTATTTTCTTGAAATGTCTATTTGCTCATATTATCAGATACACTAGATATAATGAGGAATTTTAGTTAGATAATAATACATGATTAGAGATATATCATGATAGATTATGTAGTTGTTCGTGGAGAGAAAATTAAGACCTCAGGACTATTAGGCACAAATCTTGTTATAACTGATGCACAAGTTAGAGATTTAAAAGATATAACAGAAATTAAATTTATCGAAAAATCAGATATCTGAAATGAAAGGATTGGATAATCTCAATAACCTCACAAATCTGATTGTTAAGCATAATCAAATAACTGAAGTTAAAGGACTCAAGAATCTCTACAAGTTACGATGTTTAAATTTTAGTCTAAATCCCGCCGCAGATCTGTATGAATCTAGTGTGTACATAGGCGATGATCTCTTCTTGAATGATGAGTTTCCCTAGTTAGACTCATCCGCTCTTTTTTTTGTTAGAAAAAAGAAGAATAAAAAGAATTATATATTAGAATGGAACGCTAATGACTCCTTTAACCTCTGGAATGTGGATTTTTAAAGCTCGTTCGATGCTGCTTTTTATGATATAAATCTATAAGAATCGTGACAAAGATTTAAATTTTTGATATTGTTGATGGATTAAACTAAAATTTAAAATAGAGGTTATTTATAAAGATCACTAAAGAGAAATTCCTAACTATGCACTTCAGTTATATAAAATTAACTTCTTTATTCGAGCTTGAAAGTTTTTTGTCAAGTATATCATAATCTGATTCAGTTAAATATCTTTTCATATGTTTCTTAAACCAATCTTTCCTATAAACCTGATCGTTTAAAACTTTTTTTAAATTCAATTTAAATTTAGGACTTCTGTTATTAAAAGCGATTATTTCCTCAACTTCATAAGTTCCATCCCAATAATCTTTAAAAATAATCTCCAAGTGATCGCTGTTAATTTTTAACAAAATATCATTTCTCAAAACATGTTCAGAATAAATATCCCAAAGCTCTTCATAACCATTATCATAATATTTTCCTATATGCTGATCTATCCGAAATTCTATTTCATGGGGTATTACATTAAGTAGAATCCAGTATAATTCAAAAAAATCAGCTAACTTATCAAGATATGAAGTAAAATCAGTAGAGTAATAACCAAGAATAATGGAATTATAGAGTGATCTAAGATGATCAAACACAAACTTGAAATAAAATTCAGAAATTTCTTCAATATTAATTATTACCAAAATTTAAACCCTCCCTATAAAATCAATGAGTCTTTTCGGAGGAATGAAAACCTTACTTTCAAAATTATATAACAAATCATAGAAATTTGAAATTCCTGTTCTCGACAATACCTTAATTAAATCCAATACTATAATCTTTCTTTGGTAATTTCTTACAATTTTAAGCAAAAAATTCTGTAATTCAAAGATATATAACCTCTCGTTATAATTTTCAATATTTTTTGAAAAGAAGTATTTCAATTTATCAAAAAAATTTTCAATCTTATCATTATCAATGAAGTATTGAGCAATTAACTCATAAATATCAGGAATTTCTTTCTCAAGCTTCTTTATAGTTTGCAGATAAGAAAATAACTTTTCTTTCTTATCTTCCGCTATCAACTGATCTAAGTCTCTAAAATTCTGTATGATCTTTCTCATGGTTAATTATATGATAAATATTTTTGTCTAAGGGTATTAATTATGCAGGATATTAAAAAGTACTTCAATTTTCTAAATTCTAAGAACAGGTTTTTTATCTCCCTATAAAAAAGTATTTTTAAGCTTGAGTATCAAAATTTCATAATTTTATATTTTAGATATTAATATAAAAAACCATCCTTATCGTCGAAACTGAACCTTTTCTAATTTTAATTACAAAATCCACTTTTCCTATTATGGTGTAAAAGGATTATCAATAAATGTTAATATTATATAAAAACAACTCTTTAATATGTAGACTACCTTATCTTTATTAAAGAATATAACCTTTTTATGTGAAAAAATTTTGGATAAAGAAAAAGTCAAAGCTGTAATTGAAAAAATCCGACCTCAACTTCAACTTGACGGAGGCGACGTTGAATTAGTTTCGATCGAGGATGATGGAACTGTTAAGGTTCGATTAATGGGTCATTGTGCTGGATGTCCGATGAGTCAACAAACAGTAAAATTCGGTATTGAAAGAGCATTAAAAACTCACATACCAGAAATTAAAGAAGTCATCAGTGTTCCATTTTAACGAAAGCCTAAACATTAAATTTTTTTATTTACTCATTTTTTTTACCTTCTTAAGCAGAAATTAAATTAGATTGATCTTTTATTTGAATATCTATGAATCTTAAAGAATTTATCAAATTGTTGAATAAATCAAGGGAGCTAATAGGATTAGAAAAATATGTAGAAGCTAATGCAATTTTAGAGAATTTAAAAGAAATAGAGAAAAATGGTGAATCTGATTTTAACTACAATTTAGTACATCAGCTCTATCAATTAGATTCCAATTGCAAATCTGCACATCATCAACAAGTTATTCTTGAGATAATTAAGGACATTCCAACAGGAAATAATTCAATTTCTTTTGAAGAACTAAGTAATAAATTAAAATTAAAAGAAAATTTACTCATTAGTGAAGAGATTTTGAGGAGAGAGGTTGAGATTCTAATTTTAAGGAATCTTTTATCTTGTAAAATAGAAAAAAATAAACTTATTTTTAGTCATCATTAAAGATCTTTACAATAGAAAGAATATTCTCTCTCTTTTATTATACCTAAAAAAACTTGGTTTTTAAAAAGCTATTTTTTAACTTACCAGTAAAAATGAAATGAGTTGTACCTAAGTTGATAATAGATCATGTTGACAAAACTATAAGTATTAAAATTGTTTATTTTGGACCTGCTCTATCAGGTAAAACTACCTCCATTAAAACATTGTTTTCTCATTTTGGGAAAGAGGAGAAAATCCTGAGTATTGAAAGCACGGTAAATCGAACATTATTTTTTGATTATGGTATTATTTCATTTCAAAATCAAGATTGGGTTCTTAAAATAAGTATATATACTACTACAGGCCAGAGTTTCTATTTAATTACGCGACCAATTACTCTAAAAGCAGTTGATGGTATAATTTTCGTAATAGATTCACAAAAAAAGGTTTATGAGCGAAATCTGATTTCCTGGAATGAATTGATCTCATATTTTGGTGATTCTCTTGAAGACCTTCCAATTACTGCTGCCTTTAATAAACAAGACCTCCCAGAGAAATTTATTTCAACAAAATTCTTAAAAGCGATAGATTTTCATAAATATAAAAATATAAATACAAGATCTACCATTGCTATCAACGGTGAGGGTATTTTAGAATGTTTTGAAAATATGTTACAATTAGTTTTGCAAAAATATTATGATCATAAATTGATTTCTACTATCAACTAATAAATGTTAATCTCGTTAAAGTTAAATCTTTTTAACGATGTCTGTGGATTTCCATGTATATCCAAGTTTACTCATATTGTAAATCGGCAAAGGGTCTTCGATTAGTAACTTTGCCAAACATTTGGCGCAATAATAAACTTCTTTACTTCTATCATTAAAAAAACACATAAATAAATTCTCTTGCTTTAAACAGCCCTCACATCGCATGTGTATGTTGATTATATAAATGAAATTGAATAAAAACTTTTTTATTAAGTTCTCAATAAAATGTAAATCTCGGATAATATTCTGAATACGAGGGAGGATATTATATCTTTTTTATCTCATTATATCGAAAACAATCGACTAAATGGTCATTTACCATTCCAATAGCTTGCATAAAACTATAAATAATTGTTGGTCCAACAAATTTAAAACCACGTTTCTTCAAATCTTTGCTAATTACTTCTGACTGGTCCGTTTTTGATGGTAAATCTTCCATTTTTTTAAAATTGTTCATTACTGTATTATTATTTACAAAATTCCATAAATATGTGTTGAAAGAGCCAAATTCCTTTTGAATTTTTAGCAACGCCTTAGCATTTGTAATCACAGATTCTATTTTTAGTCTATTTCTTATAATACCTTTATCATTAAGCAATTCATCAATTTTTTGATTTGTGTATCTCGAGATCTTCTTGTAGTCAAAATTATCAAAAGCTTTTCTAAAATTTTCGCGTTTTTTCAAAATTGTATTCCAACTCAGACCGGCTTGAGCCCCTTCTAACACCAGAAATTCAAAAAGTAGTTGATCATCATGAACTGGTGCGCACCACTCCTTATCATGATATTTTTTCATTAAATCACTGTAATTTGCCCAACTACATCTATTTACCATCTACACCACCATTTCATGAGAATATAAATAAGATAATTATTTTGATATAACTTAGAAATTCTAATAAGATTTATTACTTCTTCGAGTATTTTGTTCGGGAAGTCTGTAAAAGATTATATCCTTAAAAAAAATTTGAGGAAATTGGGGTTTGAATCTTAATTTTTTTTTGAGTGTTATCTGAGATTTCAGAAATTACAGCTGAAATTTTTTGTTTTGTCTTATATATAATCTCTTTTTCCTCGTTAATTTTCCATGAATTGAATCCAGTTAGGTTTGGGGCAGTTTCAAAAAAACCTTCATGTAATCCCGCTACTTTTACCGTTACACCATTGAGATCGGCGTGTGAAATATTTTTTACTTTCAACTTATAATTATTTAAATCTGAATTTAATGAAAGTACTTTATATATTTTTTGAAATTTGGAGGATAAGCCATCAAATAAAGAATGTGAACTCGAATTTGCTTTTGAGAATAGGTTAATTTCACCCTTCTTTTCTATAAAACGTTTTGGTACAATTGTAATTGGAATTTCAAAATTTATTGGCTCTTTACCATATTCGGGCTTTTCTTTTCCCATAATTAGGAGAGACCATTTAGTATAATCTCCATACCTTACTCCAAATTGTTCTTTTTCAATAGGTTCCCAAAGATAATTATGACTTGGTTCAGCTATTTCCGGCACATTTAACAATAAAAATCCCCTTTCCATATCTGTTGTTTTTGCATCTCCAGCAATTGCAGGGGGTAATTCCTCAACTAAACTACAATCTTTACCGTAAGCGTTACAAAAACAAACAAGATTTGCGTTTTGTAATAATCGTATCTCTAATTGTT
The DNA here is from genome assembly GCA_964486045.1 of uncultured archaeon. GTDB lineage: Archaea > Asgardarchaeota > Lokiarchaeia > Sigyniarchaeales > SOKP01 > Loki-b32. The sequence goes on along the minus strand of CAZALK010000003.1, from coordinate 256,635 downwards.
TAAGCACTTCAGAAGAAAAACTTATCTTAATCGTCTCTCCAGGTTTGAATATATCTTTAGTAAGTAAAATATTCAATCCTGATAATGAAAAAGAAATTGGATTGGGTAATTTTGTTGAAAGATTTTTTTTTTTTTTTAACTCAATAGCTTGAGTTTGATTAATGATTAAATCTTTACCGGTTTTATTATGATTTGGATGCCTTAAAATTAAGTTTACAAAATAACTGATATTCCTATTTTTTATAGTTGGAACAACATTACTACTTACTAATAGATTTTTTTCCCGGATATATTCTCCAGCTTCAAAAGTTCCTTCTGAAAATATTTCTTCTTTTGCTATTTGAAGTTCTTTGGCACATGGTGGATTTGTTATTAATTGAACACCGCTCCATAAAACAGATGTATCTTCTTCAAAAATATATTTTGCTCTAATATTTAATTTATCTCCTATAACCGTAGAACTATTCTCTAAAGTGGATAGTTGTAATTTTATCAACGTCAAACTTATTCCTTTAAAGCTAAAAAATTATTTTTATATTATAATGGTATTTTAATAAATTTTTTTTACCCTAATCTGTGTGAGCTGAAATAATCAAATCCGCAAACAACTTCATATCTTTTAGTAAAGAATTTAATTTTTCTTGTGATTCCACATCCAATTCTCCTGATTTCATTATTAATACTGATATTATATATTTAAAAATATACAATTCAATTTGCTTTCCATCTTCATCTTCACCTTTAAAATTTGCTGAATCATTCATAAAAATATTTTCTCGTATGACATTACTTGCATTAATAAAATCTCTAAGATCACTTCTTAATGTTAAACCACTAGTTACACCAGCAATATTGTGAGAAAGTACATTCCCAGAGATATCAGAAATAATGATCTTTGCTTTAATTTCTTCAAGTTGTTTATCAGCTCTTTCAACATTATTTTTCAATTCAGTATATGAAGTCATTAAAAGGTTTCGGAATACTTTAGCTAATTTATCTTGTTCATATATACTTGTAAAAGTAAAATCAAAATCGTATGTTTTGAAAAGGTCTAAAAAAATCTCTTTTGCTTTCTTTACGTTTGTATCTAAAAGCTCTTTCTGAAAATCTTGTGTATCATATTTATGTAAAAAGAGGAAGATCTTAGGTTTCTCATTATTCTTTCGATAAATATCCAATAACCCAAGAAAGTACTCTTTTGCCGTTTCAAAATTATCAGGATCGTGTAAATCTACTACAGGAATAAGGATGTCAGTCCCTTTTAAGGGTTCTGAGTGTTCCATATAATCCTTTCTGTATTGTTCTTGACCACCCATATCCCAGATGCCCACATTTAAGCCTAAGAATGGATGGCGCCGAGTCTCATACAATATTGTAGGAGATAATGATTTTGTTTGTTCTGGGGTTGCTTCTGTAAATCCTATCAAATAGAGGCTCGTTTTACCACAACCAGCCAATCCTATTAATGCAATTTTCATTGTTGAATTTCATCTTCAAAATTTTTATTATTTAATACTTTATTATAGTGCTTGTTAATAAAAGGATTTTGACAAATTTATTTTGCTGGTGAATATTTCAATGTCCGCGAGAAAATTTTTCCATACGTTTTAGACGTCGCCTCAACTAACACACTTCCTTCCAATGATTCTAGTGGGTAAGGAATTTCAATCGTTTCAAATGGAAACATTTCTTTTATCGTAGTTATCCATGGTTTTGTTTCAAAAATTTCGTCGACAGCAGCCACCCTAATTTTTATATCATCTAATGCAAATCCTACAGTATTTGTAATAGTGAGATCTAAAGTTTTCTTTTTTTCGTTTAATTTTTTTGTCACGCTTATCGCTCTCCTGGTACCTTTTAGGGGTTTTGGTTTCTCAACTTCGGGCATTGTTTCGATGTTAGATACTTCTTCTTCGTCCTCATCATCCAGAGTGTCTCTTACAACAAATACCTTTCTTTTCTGAATATTGTACTGAGCAGACTTTTTTCGTTTACATAAATTTAACACTGCATTTAAATTAATTGCATTATATGGTTCAATTGTAATATAACCTTTTTTTGCGGCATCTTCTAAAATTTCAGCTCCAATCCCAGTTCTTGCAAAAACTGTATTTTTCTTTGCCCCACTTCCAACTGATCCAACTGAGAGATCAGCATTTTCCGCAGTTAGATCTGTACAGAAAGTACAACTTGGTGATTTAAACTTATGCAATGAAGCGATAGGGTATGATTTTACAGGTTCTTCTTGATTTACATAATATATATGAAATTTTCCCTTATTTATGTCCATCTTCACAACTTTAGTTAAATCGATTCCATCTTTCTCAAATTTTGCATAAAGTGTTTCTGGTGAAAAGGCATCCATACAAAATAAGCCAATTTTAAAGACATTTGCCCGCATAAAATAACGCAACATTCCCGCTGGTGAATTTATCATTTTATCAACAGCATCAATATTACAAGGAGTGCCAACAAAGGCTATTGATCGATATTCTTGTCGAATAGCTTCCATTAAAGCTTCTACTGTTTGAGAATGAGTATAGATTGAACCAGCAGCTCTTATCGAGTCAGTTTTATTAGTTATGATTTGTGCTGCTGGGTTCCATGGATGATTGGGATCTTTCATTGTTACAATTGCAGCATCAATAAGATGTTCATCAAATAAATAAGATAAAAGAGATGTTACTGTCCCACCGTCTTGTGCTCCAATTATCTCAGGAATGTTAGTATTTGAAACATAACCAGTTTTAAATTCTCCCATTAGCTGGACAGGATCCGTTATTGTTCGAGGACATTGGTTATAACAAATTCCACATCCATTACATTTTCCTATAAGCTTTGGTTGCCCTGCAATTTGATCCCATTCTAAAACTGGACATACTGCTGCGCAAGTCCCACATTCTGTACAAATTCCTGTTCTAATGATATCCTTGACTAATAGTCCGTAGCTGTCTTTTTTTCCTTCGAGTTTTCTCTGAATATAATCAAATGAATATTCATATTTGGTCTTTTCTTCGTCAGTTTTATCTTCGGTCATGATAATTCTTGAAAACTAGAATATGAATTAAGAAAATTAAAATTTCAAATAAATATAATAAATTATGTAAGAAAAAGATTAGTATAATGAGAAAAACCTTCTCACTCTTTTTTAGAAATAAATTAAAAGCTTAAAAAAAATAAAAAAACCTGCAAATTTTAGTATTTTTTTAGGTAGTATTTATCAACATGAGTAAAAAAGATAATATTTTTGAACTTTTTTAGAATTTGATGGGTCAACCTATATCAAAATTTTAGCTTCCCCGGAGGAGAAACGCATTTATCAAGTCCGTTATGGGACGAAGAGTGGAGATAACAATAGCCATCCTCCTAAGACTATTTCATAAAGCAAAATTAACAAACCCCCGATTTTCCACAGGACTTTAAAGTCAGGTTTAACCAGTGTTATACCCGCACCGGCACCATAGAGAATGCTAGCAACAATCCCAAACCAACCAATAAATGCGGGTACAACTCCATATGTAGCAAACAGGATTGAGTATGCAAGAGTACCAATGGAGAATAAGATTTGGGCAAATGTGAAACTAGAGTTTTTTGTTTTGAGAATGCTACGACCTGAATCAATTGACGCATTTTTTTCAGCACCACTAGTACTTGAGTATTGTTTTGCTATATTGAGAAGTCCCCAAAAGTTTTTCTTATTGTAGATTTGGATCAAACCTTCTCCTATTCGAAAGATAGCCCAAACAATTCCAAGTATTACGTTATATGGACTAAAAGCAATAAACAACGTTACAGCAAGAGATATTATGCTAACGTGCTCTATGAGTATTAACACGATACTAATTTTGAATTTTTTTGGATCATTGTTAATCTCCTGCAGTTTAGCATCTGAGTCCAAATCACTAAAAGTTTTATTCCCAAATCTCACACTTGCAATGTTTGTAATTATAATAAACAGAAAGAGAAAACCAGATAAGAACATTTCAACTTTCATACAGAATTCTCCAATTTAACGTATTTGGCGTATAAAATCGCTTTCATTTTACCTTTAACCTCTGTCATGATAATTCTTGTAAACTAAAGTTTGAAATTACAAAATTAAAAATTTCAAATAAATATTATAGATTATGTTAAAAAAAGATTATTATAATGAGAAGAAACTAACTCTCTCCTAATTAGAAATGAGTTATAAATCTAAATAAAAAAAAATGAAATCAAGGATATAAAGAATGTTCTCCTTCAAACAAATTTTCATTACGAGAATATATTAAATTATGTTATGCACTTCCCTATGGCTTTAAATTGCATAAAAAATAAGGGTAAATATTTATATATTCTTTCGCATTATTATATTACGAAAAATGAATTGATGTTAAATATGAGTAAATTTGAAAATCATAAAAAATCATATTTGAATTTTAAAAAAGATGCTGAAAATGAGGTTAATTCAAAGCCTTCTAGAGCAGAATTATATTTTCTTTCGATATTTCATTTAATTGAATGCTGCGCTGCGAAATATCGAATACATGTTAACAAACATCAAAAAGTAAGGATCGTTTTAGAAAATAATCCTAATATCTTTGAAAAGGAAACAGAAAATGTATGGCGATTATTTCAAGATATTGAAAATAAAATTCGTCCAAAATTTACTTATGGATTTAGTTGGACAGATGATGATTTTAATGAATTAAAGGAGAAATATTACAAATTAGAAGAGATATGTAAAAAGGTGTTATAAGTTGGCTCTTAATATAAAATTTGAAAAAAACCAGATTGAAGATTATGGAAAAAATCCAAAATTGGAGAAGCTTATAAATAAAATCAAAAATTTTATAGGCAGCAAACTCTCCGAATTTAAAGAGATTGAAAGTATTGTATTATTTGGCTCTTTGGCTTCAGGAAAATTTAATAAGGAGAGTGATATTGACATCTGTATTTTATTTAAGCAAAATACTCCTAAAATGTTGCAAAATACTATTTTTAACTATTTTTTAAGCCTAGGAAAAGATTTAAACCTCTCCATCCAATGTGTGTTCTTTTTACCGGAGGATATAAATAACTGGGATAGAATTTTTATTGAAAATATCTTGGCAGAAGGACAATTGCTTTATGGGAATTCTAATTATTATGAAATTTTAATAAAAACTCTTGAATTTAAGCCATATCAAATCATAACTTTAAATCTAAGAGCACTTAATAGTTCGGATAAAATGAAACTAAAAAGAATACTATATGGATATAAAACTACTAAGAAATATTCAGAGAAATTATACAAATATAAAAAAGAAGGGATAGTAAAAAAATTGCAGGGAATGAAATTAGGACGGGGTTCATTTATTATACCTGAAAAAGGATTATTACTGGTTGTAAATAAGTTTAAAGAATTTAGTATTAAGTTTTCAAACTTTAGAGTATGGATGCAAGATATATAGATAAATCAAAATCTTCGATATTTTTGATGCGTCTATTGAAAAAGATAATATCGAAAATCAGGGGGAAGACTAGATTATACTGTCATACACTTCCAAAATATTTAAGTTTTTTATTTAGATTTTTACGATACCACACTAATATATTTCTACTGAAAAGTTAATAAACTATCTTCCTCACTCAAATTCTTTTTAGCACAGACATCCTGACCACTAATCACTTCTGGATGTTCGCATTTGCATCATAACTATAACTCAAACATTTTATGAAATTTAATAAAGATTTAGATGAGGATCTTCTCTAAGTTTTAAGAGGCAACAATATTAGACAATTAAATTCTTCATAAAAATAAAAATACAATTAGATTTCGTCAGTATAGCTAGGGCGATAACCAGTCCCCCACCTTCAATTTTGATTCTTTGAGGAATTCCTTATCATAGGGTCCGAACTCCTTTTGGGCGATGTCAATTGGTACTTTATTTAACTTTGGTACCACCGTAATCCATTGATCAGTGAGGTTAAGGAGGATAGCGTCAAGAGATACAAGATGTCTACCAAAGGCCACAACCCCAAAGGCCTTTATAATGTTATACTTACCAATAAATTCAAACTTGCCTTCGGGGTGAGGGAAAGCAGTAGCGTTCAAAGCGTCACATATCCCATAAACATTGAATAAAGAATGGTAAATTTTGTTGATATCGATAATGCTTGTAACAATCCTACTATTTTTTGGTCCATGCCACCAAGGTCTTATCGGATCAGGTATCATTCCAAAAATGTTCTTTATAGTAAAAGAGGCATAATGTTTCAGCTTAGCTAAGCTGATAAATGTCGATCCACGCAGATCGTAAAGTTTCTTCGGGACCATACTATAAAGCTTATCTATTTTGACCGGTTTGAAGCGTGCTTCTACTAAACTCTTAACTTCTGTTGGATCGGCTATCCTTTCATTCCAGAACTCATCAGTCACATTGATGTAGCTGACACCGAACTCTTTAAAGAGATCGGTGAAACCAAATTCGTCAAGGAAGGCTTTTTCCGCCTTTTTGAGCTGATTCCAGTACTCGTCTTTCTTGAGCCAATCCCAGTCTGGGTTTTCGATGAGCCAGTTCCATCCCTCACCCTTTAGGACCCATTCCCAGTTGACTTCTTTATCTCCGATGGTGATACTCCCTCCCTCCTTAGGAGGACTAAAGGAATGTACGTGTGACTCCGTGACCACGATATGGGAGTCAAAGGTCTCTAAAATCATTCTTATAGTCTTGGAATCGTTGAATTGGGCTGGTTGATTTGACCCCCAGTTCGGTTTGATAATGATGGTCTCGGATTCGAGCCAAGGATCAGTCAATATCTGCTTTAATTCATCGGAGTTGTTTACTTTCGCAACGGTTATTTGACCGAACTTGTGATTGGGAATAAACATGTTCAACTCTAGTTTTTAAATGAGTGCAAGTAAGCATTTTAATTACTCCAGAATATTTAAGCTTTCCGTACAAATTTTTACAATACCACACAAATATATTTCTACAGAAAATGTGGACCAGAAATAATCTAAACCCAGATTTGCATCTCAAAATCCGAAATTAACATAAAATAGAGCATAAGAAAATTATGGTTAAATTCACTTTTGAGATTAGAACAATTGAGAGCACATTTCTAGAAAAAATTAGATTAATTATTTTCTAATTCAAGTCTTTCTTGGATCCTTTTAATAGCATCAGAAGCACGAATCCTGACAATTCTATGGAAATCGTTAACCCTTTTAAGTAAGGCACTTAATGAATGGTCATCTCCATAAGTTTCCAATAGCCTAATTAAACTTAATTTAACTTTAAAGTTTTCTTCTCCTGAATTTCCTAAATAGTCAACTAACTCAGCAATATTTTTATTTAAAATTCTTCGGATATCCTTCACATCGTCTTGTACTCTATACCAATTATTCTGAAATATGGTATAGATTGCATCAACTGTTACCTTTTTTATCAACCAATAAGAATTATCATCAGTTAATACATTAATCAAATGCTCTAACGGAGTGACATTTCCTATTTTTCCTAATGCGATGATTGCATTTTTTTTCACATCTAAGTTTGGAACGCTCAATAAATCTGTTAATGGACCGATAAACTCGTCTTCCCCTAGTTCCCCGAAAATATAGGCTATGCTCTCTTTAAGAACGTTATTATCTTTAGCTAAAGACGCATACAAATAATCATAGGGAGTATTTTTATTATTTAAATAAATTTTCTTCACTGCGTCTAAAATATATGAAAAAAAACTAAAATCTAAGAATTCAAAACTTGCATCTTCAATATCTAAAATATTTAACAGTTCAGGTACAGCTGATATATCTCCAATTTCGCTTAAACTTTCAATTGAAGCAATAATAACCTCATTATAGATATTATCTAAATTAGTAATGAGTAAATCGACAGCATTCTTAAGTTTTAATTTACCAATTAAAACAATAGCGTTCTTCTTTACCCTAAAATCATCGATTAATGCCAGTTCTATTAAATTAGTTTCAATTTCTTCTTCCAATATTTTTAAAATTGTAATAGCAGAATTCATTAATTCCTTATCTTCTTCTCTTAATATCAATGTAATTATGTCAAGTAAATTTATTTTGTTTTGAATTAGATTAGTTAAAATCTGATGATTATCACCTATTATATCGCTGACGTTATCAGAAGATATATTGATACTTGTTAATTTTAACCCAAGTAATTTTACTAATTCGATTTTGTGTTGATTTGAATAATCTTTGTTTTTTAACGAATCTAATAGCACAGGTATTAATATTTCAGGATTTAAGCTTAATAACTGAATTGAAACATATTCCTTTATTGACCCAAAATTGCTATCTAATTCATTAATAAAGAGTTGAGCTTCTGGTTCTTGAAACCTGATTTTTCTAATTGCATTTAAAACAGACAATTTCGTTTGATTGTTAATTTGGTTTTGTTCTAATACCCATTTTAATGGGTCTAATCCTTTTTCATGTTTTATTGTTCCTAAAGCTTTCGCGGCTTCGCATCTTATTCCAACCTTTTCTTCAGACACTAATATACTTTCAAATATGTCATAGCACTCGGTCTCGATTGATGGCGAGTTATGGCTCATTAATGCTAAATATTTGAGTGATTCTATCCTTCTTTTATCGTCTCTATCTAATTCAATTATATCTGTTAGCATACCTACTGAAGTTTTTAATCCAAATTCTTCTATTCTCTGGTATATTTCACTTGGGAGAATCTTTGGTTTTGTCATTCAATAAGCCTACAGTATTTTTGAGAGATTTTATTTTTAGCTTCAACTATTATCAAAATAGATCATGACCTATAAAAATATTTACCAAATATGACATAACCACAGTTTATTACTACTGGATCCGTTAGAAATTTGTGCTTCTAAGTGGTATTCGATTATAAAACCTGAATCAAACTACAATAAATGCATTTTTTCTTTAGTTTTAATTCTATGCTTTTACCATTAATTAGGATTTTACTACTATAAAGGCAAGGACATTTTTACATTCTATTTAAGTTATATACATTATGAAATACGTTATGACAATTCGGCAATCAATTAATAAAGGTAGGGCAAGATTCTACAATGTTGTTACTAATCCCACTTTAGTGAAACGCTGCGCCATGGTTGTTATGGTAGGCTATATATCACTGCTTATAATAGGAGTTCTCATAGCTGCGATTTTCGATCCAGATGGATATACTATTTGGGATAACTGGATTTCTGATCTTGGATCATTCAATCACACTCCTGCCCCAATTTTATATGATATTGCATGTATAATTGCTGGATCTATGACTATTCCGCTTACTTTCTACATGGAAAAAACACTTGCTCCATTACCTAAAGAAACAGATTTGAGAGATCGGCACCATTCTCGATTGCGTTTTCGATTAAGTAGTTTTGCCTTTTTATTCAGTATAATCGGAAATATAGGGTATATTGGAGTAGGTATCTTTTCTGCAGACCGTGACTATGAAGTCTTGTCCATTTTAGGCCAGGGACCTCATGGTATTATGTCGTATCTAGCTTTTGGTGGATTTACTTTTGGTGCTTTCTTTATGGGCTGGTTAATTGTTTTATATGATACTAAAATTCCCAAAATTCTAGGGGTCTATGGAATATTTGGACCATTAATTGTTTCTATTTTGAATCTAATAGACAGTACTCCATTATTAGAGTGGATGTTACTTTTCTCAATCCTGATCTGGGTAATCCCTCTTTCACTTACGGCTTTAATAAAGCCAAGAATAATCCCAAAATGATATAAAAGGGAAGCTGTAAAAGTTAATAATCAATTTCAACTCTCATTTTTGTAAATTAATTTAATTATTTATCATTAGATAATTTCTTTGTATGAATGAGTCAACTTTAATTCCTTGTGGAGATTTATTGATATATTTAACCACATCAGATCTTATCTTAGGCTTTTTAATTTTTTTAATTTCATTCTACTCATTAGCTAAAAAGATAAGTTCACTACCTAATGCACTTAGAATTAATATTAGATGGGAGAAGAAAAAGGGGAAATCATTTTATTAAACCTAGTTCCCTTAGTCCTTCCTTAATTTTGATATTGAAAAGGATTTTGATTTTAGAAAGATCATTATTTTTCAAACTGAAGATCTATTTTTTTGGTTATTAAGAAATTCAGTAGCTATCTATGAGGATAGATTAAGTTTTACAGAACTAAATTTTTACAGAAAGATCCCGAGAAGTAGCAACAAGACATAGCCAAGCATGGCAAGTGAAGATAGCCCAATTGCTGCCATAATAATCTCATACATCATTTTAGCGTTCATTTTCTTGTGCTTTATCACCCCATTAAGATTTATTAACAATCTCCAATTATTATATATAAAACTATATATTTAAAAGTTTTGATTACTTTAGCGTTTTTCACTTGAAATTATTACCTTATCTTATAAAATTAAAAGAATATATATTTCTATATATAACTCAAAAATAAAATATATCCAAGAAATTTTTCAATGATTTTAGAATAGATTAGATAAAACCTTTAATGAAAAGTTAAGTCATGAGGAAAGTCAATATCAAAGAGTGAATATAGGTTATCATCATTAAAACTGCGTACAGAGCAATTATTATAAACAGTTGTTTTCCAACCATTTGAGCTGAAAATATTGCTTGCGCACACTGCAAGAGTGAAATTATGGAGTATAAACATTACATTTAAATACGATTTACAAAATTGTCTTTTTAGTTATTAAGTCTAATTAAAAAAAAAGTTCAAAATTAACCATAAAATAAAAATTGATAAAGGATGCCAAAGTATAACCCTAAGGAAGCAAGAGATGCAAAAAAAAGATACGAAAGTAGAATCCGAAAAAAAGAAGGAAAAGCGTTATCTAAGAAATTTACACCTTTATTTATCATTATTGGAGTAATTTCTATCGCACTTGTTATTGGAATTGCAATCGATTATTCTGGTAGAAATATTGAGGAGGAATTAAATCCCTCTGGTATAACTTTTCAAGATATTGATGGAAGTACAATTAAATTATCATCTCATCAAGGAAAAGTAGTTCTTCTTTATTTCTTTTATCTTAATTGTCCTTACTGTAAAGTCGCGGATCCTTATTTGGCAGTTATCGAAGATGATTATTCAAACACTCAACTCTACATCCTAACTATAACTATCGATCCCGCGGATTCTAATGGTGGTTTATATAATTGGAGGAATACACTTAATGCTAATTGGGATATTGTACGAGATGATATTTCGCATTCAATTAGTAGTCGTAGTCCATGGAGCGTTTCCTATACTCCTACAACAATAGTTATGGACAAAAACGGTAATTTTATTAAAAAAATTGTTGGAACCGATAACTTTTATAGCAAAGTTACAACTGAAATTGATGGCCTGTTATAGTATAACAAAATTCTGCGGTGGTTTAAATAATCCATATATTATCATTTTTTTTAGAAATTGTCATTCCACTTTTTTTAGGTTCCATCAAATTTTAAAATATTGCATCCATTACAGAGATTTTTAGAAAATGCTTTGCAAGTTTTATTTAAATATATATTTTCATAAAAATCTCCAACTATCTTTAGAGGAAAGAATTGTGGCTTTATCAATTCTGAAGCAAACACCGTGCTTGAAGATTTAATTTGTTTTTTATCCTCTAAAATTCGCTGATTAACAAAATCATTTATCTCTGCTAAACTCATACCCATTACACATATTATAATATGAAATTGGCCAGTAATTTTTGATATCATAAATACTCGGGGACAATGAGTATACTTCTCAATAAAATCATCAATAAAATCAAAATTTTCAAATTCAAACTTAATAAAAGCGGCTTTAACCCCAATTTTTTTAAAATTTACATTTCCTTGAATGTTTAAAGTCTTAGAATCCAATAATTTTGCTATTCGATTCTTTATTCCCACATGACTCATTTTTTTCTTATTTGCTTTAAAAACATCATTTTCCATATGAAGCGGGCTTTTTTTCCCATCTAAATATAATTGATACATTATTTGTTTATCGACTTCATCAAATTTTTCCCTATATTTCTTTAAGGCTCTTTTGGATTCTATTAATTTCTTTTGAGTACTCTCCTGTTTTAATCTTAACTTTAACAGAGGAAAAATATAATTTGTAATAGTTTCTAATAGACTTGTATCTTTATCAGTAAAATTTGATGATTTGTTTGCTATAAGAATATGACCTAGAACGGTCTTTCGATGCGAAATAGGGACATCTAGCAGGTTTTGAATAATAATTTTACTTCCGGGCATATTAAATGGATCATGCGAAACGAATGTATCTTTTTCAAGAACAGATCGTCCCCAAATATCTAACCAATCATCTTGAGTTAGAAGCATTGCCTTTTCAGGTAATTGATGCTCGGTCCAAGAATTTTTTTCTATGGAGAGACAAACGATTTTACGATCGTAGTTTAGATAGCAAAATACACCGTAAGTGCTTTCTAAGACTTTTAATACAACATCAAGAATGAAATCGTAAACCTTATCTCCTTGAACTTCATTAAAGATTCTTATTAGTTCGTCCCTTATTTCAATTTCTTTTCCTAAACTCATAAATTGAGGATTTACTGATTAATTTTTATATTTTTAATTATCAATTCTTCTTTTCTATATTCTTTAAATGCCTAATCTGATATTAGATCAAATTTTTTCAAGGTTTTAAAGTTTTATAAAATCAATCTTGCATTTCTTTCTTTAATTAACATTTCATGAAAAAAACCTAAAAATCACATACCTTTTTTTTTTTCATTATCGTTTTTTAAAGTAATAATTAATAATACTTTAAAAAAACTAAGTTTATATAGAACCTTAAAATAATATATAATATCACTAAAAAATTTTAAAAATTGATAAAAAATTATGAAAAGAAATAGATTAGTTTTAACAGTTTTGATTAGCATTTTTTTAATCCAAGGGTTCTCATCAAATTTTGCGATTGCAGCTACAAATACAGGGCCTACAAAAAGCTGGGGAGTCGTTGCGAATGAAAGTTACTGGTATTCGAGATATTATCTCGGAAATACGGTAATGATGTCCGGTATGGGTCTCCACATGGTATATAATCCGTCTTTTATGGGAAATATGACGATGATGATGATGAAAGTCGGTACTGCCGCAAATCTGACTGCTGGAGGTCCAGCAATAAATGCTTGGGTAATTTTTGCGGAATTTGCGTCAGCAACACCAAAATATGCCCAAGCTGTAGATGTTATTAATTCTGCGAAAAATTTCACGACTTTGAGATGGGACCTCTCAGGTGCCGATAAGGATCTTTATCCAGCTGTTTTGGGTCAAGCTGGCTTGAAAAATGTATTATGGGCGGAAGATTTTCTTGGTTGGAACCATTATATAACAAATGGTTCTGTAACTCAATTACCACCTGATACATCTCCCATGCTAAATTATACGCAGGCAGGGGCTACTATAGCATTAGGTTTGGGACCAACTAATGGAATGGATTGGAATACACAAGGTTTCCGTGGTTTTGTTTTGACAGCCGAAGTTATTAACAAGATGAAGCTCCTAAAAGGAATGATTGCGGTGAATATTTCTTCAGGTATGCTTGACATGGGGCTTGACCCGATGACTGATGCCTCTACTCATTATTTTCCACATCGATACACCTATGATATCAACAATACTTTCGTACCTGAAGGTGGTATGATGCCGATGCCAAAACCTGAAAATTATTCTGTGGTCGATAGTTCAAGTACACTATGGGATCAATTGTCATTATTATGGATGAGCGCAAGATTCCACGGGTGGTCTGCTGATCCAGCACAGGATGACATTTTCAATGGAACTGGAATGGGACAACAGCCATTTCCAGGGAACATGATTCAGACTGGAATGCCAGGTCCAGAGGACTTATCGAAAGGGCTAGCAATGACAATATGGTCAACGCTCTTAAGCGGTCATTGGAACAGTGTTTCCAACACATTCGTGGATACTTCTACTTACAGCCCTGGGACTTTAACTCCTGGAAATATCATATCTACTGCCGATGCCGGACTTGCAATTGCTGCAATAGAGGAATGGAGTAGTGTAACAATGAATATGCTCGGCCAAAATACGTACATAGCAGATCAAGCAGATTTTCTTATTAACAACCTTCAAGATCCAACTGATGGTGGTTTTGAAAACAGCTATGATTTATTAGCAGGTTCAGCTTCAACTTCAGCAAGAACCTTAGAAACACAAGCTGGAGCAATCCGAGGTCTATTAGCAGCATATAAGGTGACTAATGATGCAAAATATAAAAACGCTGCACTTCTAGCGTTCGATTTCTTAGAAAGACAATTATGGGATGACAACAATGGGGTTTATAAAAGTTCTGAAGGAGCTACGACCTATGTATATACACCAAAAAGTATCGGTGCTGTCATTGGGGCTTTACGTGAGATAATGGCACTCGCTAATGCAACCTATAAACCAATATCTCATTATCGTCTCGTACAATTCTTTGAAGAGGCTGTAGACAAATCTGGTTTTCAACAATCAGAAGCAGATGCCACGGGAGGACAAGCTGATGGTGATGGCATCCCAGCACCTCCAATGCAAACTGCAAATGGTGCTACCTATGGTACTGCTCCGATGCCTGCTGGGTTAATCCAACTTATTTCAACGACAGGTACATGGTCAATAACAGATTATACCTACTACACTGATTTAGGAATGTACGCAGCTAACGAGTTTATATTGACAGGTTGGTCAAGTTTCTCTTTTGGATATACTTCACCAACCGAGACTTATCAAGAAGCTATCGATAAATATTATGGAACTCCTCCTACTACCCCTGAAGCAGCTATTCCTGGATTCGATTTAGCCATAATAATTGGAAGCATAATGGGTGCTACGGCGGTATATATTTTCCTGAAGAGAAGAAGAGCATAAATTCTTAAATCATTAATTTTTTTTTTACTTATTTTTATTCAAAATATTTTTAAATCTAATGACAGCTTTTTAGTAGGTAATCAGTAGTGATAACGAAAATATATAAAAATAAAAAGAGAACTAAGAGTAATTAAATGCTGAAGATATATTATAAGCAAGGAATATGCTATAAAATAACTTATCTATTTTCATTTTGAGAATATTTTAAAACCTAAAAAATAAAATAACCAATATAGACTACGAAACGTTGCCATCCTCAACTGAAATTTTAGAAACGATTCAAAAAGAAAACGAAGGGAAAATTGGTATTTTATGTTTGAACTGTTTAATCGTAAGAAGTAGGTTCAAGGAAATTTATGATTTCATGGAAACAAATAATATTCCAACCCCAGAGGATGAGTCATTAACTAAATTAGAATTACTTGATCTTATATCCATTCATCTTTTTAAGAAATATCAAACTAGTCCTGATCTCCAGATGAAATATTCTACTTTTTTAACATTCATTGGAGATACTATCACAAAAGATGAGAAACTAAGTGATTACATCACACGATTTGATTTTATCTCCAAACAAGAATTAATTGACGCATTTGCAGATCAGGGAGCGGATTGGGGAATAATTGTCTACAATGCATCAGATATCAAAGATTTTTTAATAGATCTTTATTTAATTAAGAAAAAACCATTATTAAGAACTGAAGGTGTATTTATAAGGACTGGAGAGGAACTGACAGAAGAAAATTATAAAGACACTTTTTATCAGATCAGTGAAGCCTCAAAAATAGTTCTATGGACTGTTTTTGTTACCACTCCCAGGGGTGTTCGAAATATTGGATTTAAAAGATTGGTTTCAGATATGCAGAAATTACGTGCTTGGTTTTACGTAGTTGATCCTATTCATCAGAAAATTTATGGTATAACTAAAGGCAAAAAATCTAAAGATCATGACACAAGGTTGCGAGATGAGTATATTAAAAAATTACCACATGAACCAATTCGAGCACCATCCCGATTAACTACTATATCCAGTTATTATTTTAAAGAAAAGGAAGCTTACAAATCTAAATCTTATACTATGTATGAATTACTTCCCAGCAAAATTTTACTTGCCGAGGAGCATTCAATAGCTGTTAAGCCAAAATTCAATGATATCTTCAGAAGCCTATTAATCATTGATAAAATATCAGGGGTAAACATGGTATCTCATGCAAGCGAAGACTACCCTGTTGATAAAGAGCTAATATCAGGATTTTTGTCAGCTATGGATTCTTTTATGTCGCAACTAGGGGGCACTACTTCTATGGAAGAAATTAATTATAAAGGCTTATACATCCATGCAACATATGGTAAATTTATAAAATTAGCTTTATTTTTGTCTAAATCCGCTAATCAAAGTTTAAAAGAGAGATTAGTTTACTTTCTTAATCATTTTGAAAAACATTATCATGATCAAATAAAAGAATTTATTAAAACAGCAGAAACATCTGTTTTCAATACAAAAACAATAATCTCTCTTATAAAAGAAATTCTAAGTATTTAAATTTACAAAGTTTTTTCGCACTATACTTATTGATCATTCATCATCCTAATTTCTCATGCTTTCCGAAATTTTAAACCGATCCCATTAAAAATGGTTTAAGTAAGTAAGCAATCCACAAAATCTTGTTTAATTTGATAAACAAAAAGATTAAAAGTTTTAAAAATCAATAAAATTTAAATTAGAAGTGATTTAATTTTGAAAATTAAAATTAAAATCAACCTTATGGTTGAAATTGATAATCAATAATTGAGGTGGAAATTTAAAAAAGGTGTAAAAAATGAATAGTCAACGGAATGAAACTAGTGAAAATAAAGAAACTGAAGAACTACGGATTGGATTTTATTCTTGTGAGTGAGGAGTTAACATTAAAAGCAAAATAGATGTTAATGCGCTCGTAGATTATGCTCAAAGTTTAGGGGATGAAATAGTATTATCAAAAAAGAACGGTTTTCTATGAACTGAAGCTGCGCAGAATGAAATTATGGAAGATATCAAAGAGAAAAACTTGAATCGTATTGTCGCTGCTGCATGAACACCACGCACACATGAACCTATTTATCGAAGCACGATTAAAAAGACAGATCTAAGTCCCTATTACTTCCAAATGGTAAATATACGGGAACATGTTTCATGGTGTACAAAACATAACTCAGAGGCTTTAGAGAAAGCAAAAATTTTGGTAAAAAGCGGGATAGAACGGGCAAAGAACTTAGAAGATATACCTGTCAAAACCGTTCCAGTTACAAAGGCTTCTTTAATTGTAGGAGCTGGGATTGCTGGGATGAACGCGGCTCTAGATCTTGCGAATCAAGGCATAAAAGTTTATCTTGTGGAAAACAAAACCACTATAGGGGGACGGATGGCCCAACTGGATCGTACATTTCCCACGGATGATTGTTCGATTTGAATATGCGGACCTGTGATGCTAAATGTCAATAGAAACGAGAATATTGAGATTTTAAGTTATAGTGAAGTGAAGGAAGTCGAAGGGTATGTCGGTAATTATAGAGTAAAAGTAGAAATGAAACCGCGCTTTGTTACGGATGAGTGTAATGGTTGTGGTGCATGCTCAGAAGTGTGCCCTGTCTATACTTCAAACTTCTTTGATGAAAATTTAGGAGCACGAAAAGCAATTGATATAGCATTTGGTCAAGCTGTACCCTTTCTCTATGACATAAATAGAAATGCCTGTGTTGAGTGTTTCGCATGTATAGACGCTTGCGAATTAGGTACTATTGATTTTAGTCAATTACCAAAAGAAGTTAATCTAGATGTCGGTTCAATCATAATCGCAACTGGTTGGGATATGTATGAACCATTTGGGGAATACGGATACGGAGAATTTGACAATGTTATAACTCAAGTTCAATTAGAACGAATGCTAGCTCCGAACGGACCATTAGAAGGGCATGTAAGAAGACTATCTGATGATAAAAAAAAACCGAAAGAAATCGTATTCATACAATGCGTAGGGAGTAGAACTACAGAAAGAACTTACTGTAGCGGGGTTTGCTGTATGCTATCGCTTAAGAATGGAAAATTATTGTTAGAAGAATTTCCTGACGCGAATATTACTATCTGTTACATTGACATCAGGGCTGGTGAAAAAGGTTTTGAAGAATATTACCAACGTGCCAAAGATTCTGGTATTAGGATGATTCGCGGTAAAGTTGGGGAGATTTCTGAAGATCCTGAAACAAAAAATGTTAATCTTCGAGTGTATTCATCGTTAACTGACGAAATCATTAAAATTGATGCGGACTTAGTAATACTCTCCTCAGCAGCACTCCCTTCAAAAGGTACGAACCAAATTGCCAAAGTATTGAACCTTGATACTAATATATATGGTTTCCTTACTGAATCTCACTTTGGTTTAATGCCTCAAGAAACTAAAACAAAAGGGATATATATTGCTGGCTTCGCACAAGGACCGAAAAATATAGCATATTCAGTATCACAAGCTAGAGCGGCAGCAAGTAAAGTCGCTGAATTAACATCACCTGGAGAAGTAGATATTGAACTGATTACTGCTCAAGTAGCAAGTGAATATTGTATTTCATGTAGACGTTGTGAAAAGGCTTGCCCAAAGAATGCTATAAAAATCGATAAGGAAATTGGAGCTTTTGTAGATACTATAAACTGTGATGGCTGCGGTATTTGCGCTACGTGTTGTCCTACTCAAGCGATCGATATATTATATTATCGAGACTATCAATTATTCGCTGAAATTACTGGTCTTTTAGGAGGTGTATAAACAAATGGAAAATAACTACCAGATAATTGCATTTGCTTGCTTGAAATGAGGGTATAGTGCTGCCGACTTAGCAGGTGTTTCTCGGTTGAAATATACCACTTCGGTGAAAATAATCAAAGTGCGATGTACAGGAAGAGTCGATTTAAAGCATATTCTCTATACCATTTTGTCGGGAGCAGATGGAGTCATGGTAGTAGGATGACGCCCCAATGAATGCCAATACAAACAAGGAAACTTTTCCGCACAAACACATGTAGACTTAGCAAATAGGATATTAGCTTCTAGAGGCTTTGGACATCAGAGAGTAAATATGTACTGGTTAAGCGGAGCTGAAAGTGAGAAATTCGTGAAAAGCGTAGAAGATGCATACGAAAAGGTAGAAAGAGAAGGTCCCAATCCGATAAAAAAATTAGGAGTAAAAATTTCAAAAAAGAAAGAAGAATCATTAATTACCCCTGCTGAATGAATCTTATAAAAAAATTTTAGTTATAAGATGACTAGCCCTGCAAAGGAAGGGGTTCTTACAAGTTTTTATAAAAATAGTATTAAAAATATATTAAAATTAATAGGAAATTGAAGAAAGAATGGTCGAAACTGTAAATAACAAATTATTTACCAAAATATCTCCAAAGGAGTTAATGGAAGCTACATATCAAGGATCAGCAAATTTTCAAGTTCGAGCTTTTTTTGAAGCAAAGGGCGAGATTCTTAATATTGGAAAATATGATGAAAATGAGTTCTATGAAATTCTGGACTCAATGATTGACGCTGAGACGGAACGTAAATTAATTTTGGAGAGATTAAAGGGTTTAGAGCCGTTATTCTTAGAAGAAATCGCACAAAAAATTGAAGAATTTCCCGCTGCTAATGTAATTCGTGATGTTATTTATTTAAAAGAGCAAGGGTATGTAGATGAACATATTGAAGTAAAGGTAAAAAAAATCACAAAGAAAGTAAAGGGAGTAGAAAAAGAAGTTGAAGTCAAAAGTTACTTTTATAGATATCAGTTGAAACCTTTAGCAGATGATTTTATTGAGAATTTTTTTGACGCTGTTTCCCTTGTGTTCGATTCCGGAGTATGTTGTAATTGTGGTTGGTGTTCATCTGTATGTCCAGTAGATGCCATAACAGTTACAGCAGATACGCTTGAAATTGATGACGAAATTTGTATGAAATGTGGAATATGTTATTCCGTGTGCAGTAAATCGTTTTCAATTGCACAAGCAGGTCTAAGTATTAGCAAAGTCGATAAGTCATTGACATTTTCAGCTAAGATAAATGGATACAAAAATGTTTATTCAGCATCAACTACTAATGAAGAGATTAAAAAGGTCCGACAAGACGGAGGAATAGTCACTGCTCTACTCGAATTTTTACTAAAAAAAAAGTTAGTAGATGCCATAGTAGCTGTGAAACATGCTGATGATTTATGGAGACCAGAACCAGTTATTGTTGATGATGTAAAAGATTTATATGAAACGGGTGGAACTAAATATGCAAATGCGTCAACTTTAGCAATTATTAGTAAAACAAAAAAATATGAAAATATCGCTGTTGTTGGTACTCCATGTATGATAACTGCTCTTCAGAAAGGAAGTTTTTATCCAGGGGGATTGCCATTCTTTAAAAATATCAAATACACAATTGGACTATTTTGTATGGAAGCTTTTTCGTTTGAAAATGTTTTTAAATTATCAGGAGAAAAATTCGAGAAAAAACTTAACGAAATAACAAAAATGGACATAAGTGGTGGCAAGTTTATTATATCCTTGAAATCTGGAGAAGTCGAAAAAGTCCCTCTTAAAGAGGTAAAATCATATGCTAGACCAAATTGCGGATTTTGTGAAGACCTTACAGCAGATTATGCTGACATTTCTGTGGGATCAATAGGGTCTCCGAGTGGATGGTCTTCCGTTATAACCCGATCTAAGCAAGGTGATAAAATCTTTAATGATGCAGTTAAAGCTGGTTTAATTGAATCCAAAAATCTAAAAGAAATTAAACCCGGATTAGCCCTGTTGGAACGAATAGCCGGATCAAAACGAAAAGGATGTAAACCAATAATTTTAGATAATAAAAAAGAATAGTTTTAACAACCAAAATAAGATATTATGAGCATTAAAACTTTTCAAAATCTATTATATATTTTAATAAGGAAGAACATTGGGAACTAAGATTAAAAGCCGATCCCCGTTTTACTTCGTCCATCTAATAATAAGTGCATTAGGTAGTGAACTTATGATTATAATTCGGTCTTGAGGATTTGGATTATTATTTTCTTGTGTGTGGTCTCCAAATCGTCAAATCGTAGGCTTTTAAGGGGATAAACGCTCGATTGTTTATTCCTAAAATAAACCTTAATTTCTTTCTTTTTTTAATTAACCACCAGCGGTGGCAGAAACAATTAAGGGGGTGAGAAAGAAAGATGAGTGAAATCTTTACTGAAGAACAAATAAAAAAGATTGAAGAGATTATTGTTAAAAAAGTAAATGATATGATAGGTATTGATAATATTAATGGTGTGCCTTTAATAAAAGAAGAATATAGAGATTGAATTGGATTTTTAATAAAAAATAATATTTTTCTTCTTTTTTTAATTAACCACAAGTGGTGGCAAATGAATAGTTAACCTTATTAGTATGAAATGAAATTTGATAATTATTATGCTCGAAGCTATAATAACAGGGATGATTTCAGGGATTACTTCAGGAGTTATTGTAATCGTTGTTCAACGCTTTCTAAATCAATGGTTAAATAAACGAAAGGAACGAAAAAGACGGAATATGCCAAAATGCCCATACTGTGGGAAAATAGAAGAGTTGGACTTTACAAAAGGATATAAAGTATGTGCCCACTGTGATTCCACATACACCGACCCTGTGCCCAGCTCTGTGGAATAACCTAATGCGAATATAACCTTTTATTACTTTTTTTAATATTTCAGCGAAAATATAATATTCGGCTCTAAAATCAGCTTAAAAACGGGTTAGATCCTAAAACGCTATGGAAAAAACCATGGAGAGGATAATCTAAATTAAAAACTAAAACGAGAAAAGGTTCAATGTCTATGGTTAACACCAAGTCAGAGTATATTTACACAGGGATTGTACGGACAGAGCTTTCTGCAAAATATTCCAGAATGCTCCGATAACATTGCCATTGTACCTAGATTTTTTGGTAATTTCTCCTTTTTCAAGGAATTTACATTTACTTTCATCTGGAAAGATATATGTGAATTTATAGAGATACTACCTTATGGAATAGACTTCTGTGAGTCTTTTGGTGATCCCCGATTCTGGATGGAATTTGCTGAAGAACCAATTATCAGGGGTAAAGTCTATGAGGTGTTAAGGAGCGTGAGAGATTTGGTCTACCCTATGATACACAAGAAAATGGATCCTAAAATTGTCATAAAGACCAAGTCTGGACTAGTAAAACGGTTTGAAAGTAAATTAGTTCAATTTCTTGATTATATCAATGCCCAAAATCTAAAGCCACTTCAGAAGAGGTTTGCAAAACTCGAGAAATCAATGAGGTGGATAAAACCAATTGATCGAGCTCGAATCCTGAGTTCAGAAGTTATGAAAAGGATGACGATTCCTGATGAATTTAGAAAACAAAGATTGAGAACTTTCAAGCCTGGTAAATTTTGGATTCCGGGCAGTATTATCAAAGATGACTCAAAGGAAATGAAGGAAGACTAATCCCAAAAATCACCTCTATCATTTTTGTTTTGTTTACAATCATATATAAAAGAAAAATTATGTGAAAGTGCAAAATTCAGTGTTTTTCAACGAGCTGAAATTTATTCCTTACAAATGATAAATCCAATTAAGGGATATACACCATCTGAAAGCTTAAATATATGAAAAACAATACTTATATTGATGAGCTCGATAGTAGACACAAATCTCACACCTATAAAATACAAATTTATTTTTCCAGCACTAGGGGCTGCGGTGGCATTATTGGGTTTATGTTTCCCCTCCGGAAGTTTATATGGGAAGTTAGACTTCTGGATGTTGGGGGTTGGTGAAGTGAAACCAAATATTGTGGAATATCTGGAAATACTGCATGGACATACCTTTATTTTTTTATTTCTTTTTATAGTGAGCCTAGGTATTGTAAGCACTCTTTTGATTTGCGTGTGTTGTGTGTTTCTTATTATATTCTCATATGATCTAAAAAACAAAAAACGGAACAATTTAAAATGGATAACTAACAGTCCGCTCCTCTTGCTTGGAGGATTAGCCGGCTATATCTATATCCTAATATTCTTTGTAGAAGGGTTCGAACAGGGACCTGGAACGGTAATTATATTTGTTGGAGGAATTATTTCCATGCCATCCTTGTTCTCAGGAGTAAGAAGAGCTTCATTTAGGATAAACGAATATATTGTTGTTAAATTGAGGAGAGGGGAGACAATGATCTATATTGCGAAGAAACTGTATATAATCTGCAAACATTTAATAATTGATATTCCGATTGGAAACATAAATACTGTAGACACCTTGGATCATGTAATTGAGAAAAGATATCCAAAGCAGGAACTTTAGGTGGAAGGAAATATCACTATTCTTTTACTGAAAAAACCAATAAAGAACTCACCAGTTTTCTCTCCTTATTATTAAAAGCTCTGAATGTTAAAGATAATTTGATAGATTATTTAACACAATTAAACGACGATAAAAATGAGAAGATTTATTCTCAAATAGCCGACTTTTTTAGGAAGTTCGAGAAAGTTTAACTCTAAATCGATGGGAAAAAATAGATCCGTACATGACGGGTTTAAAAACAAAATTAGAAAAAAAATAAAATTTAAGACCAATTATTTCTTCTTAGATTTCTTTAGTTTCAAGGTTATGACTAGAACTACTAAGCCTAATGAACCAAAAAAGATACCTGTCTCAAATCCGGGGATGCTGGCTGAGGGTGCTCTGAACGGCATGGTTATATTCTTAAAGAAAATCGTATTTGTTGGGTCATGAATCAATTTCTTTCCTGCCCATACAGGGTAATTTTCTGTATGCACATGATAAAGATCATCTACGACGGTAAATCCTGGGATATTATTAGCGATCTCCTCAATTGCATAAAGAAAGTTAATTTCAGGAACTCCAGTCTGTAGGTTACTTTGAGACATTACTAGATTATTAATACTTGCTCCTTGGGATTCAACTGATGTAATGTTTCCCACATTTGGATAATCATATAACGTATAGTTTTTCTTAATAGGATTAATCAAGTTTATCTCAGCGACTGTCTGGTTATTTGATTCAAAAACAAAACCATTTGATGGGAAAGTAATTTCTTTTGGATTTCTTTCATTAATTTCAAATGAAGAGAGAAAATAGTCATACCGTGGAATCGATAATCCGTAATTTTGTCGTTCTAAGATATTATAAGTGTCGAGGTCGCTTAGTGCGGGAAGCCCTAAAGTAAGGCTCAGATCTGCCTTCCCGCCCCCTATTTTATAGTCGAACCCATAGTTGAAATCACTTGGGGAAAGGTCGGCATACAAGGGATCTGCTCCAGGGCGAATCATTTGCGCAAATGGGATGCTTTTTTCACCGATAAAGGCATTTATAGGAAAATCTCGATAGCTAATATCCCATACAACTGTGTCGTTTCCCACTAACGTAGGTGGAGTGAATACAATGCCAGCCGCGATCTCATCGACAGTTTTATCGAAGGGAAAGCTACCAGTATTGGTAATGTTAAAGATTGAACCCTCTCTAAATTCTCCATACTCAAATACTTCTGGTATAAAATTACCGGCATATTCGGACGAGGAATAAATACTAAGTTGAGACATTGGAGGACTTTCAAAATCACCGACTGAATATATTCCATCTCCGTCCTTATCTATGAAAACTAAGAATTCTGAGAAAATACTAGCCCATGCAACTTTATCATTCTTTTCTGTTTCATAAGTTTGGAAAGTAAGAAAGAATGGTTTAGTAAATGTCTCATTAAGGATTTGGTGATCGTCTACTACCTCAACTGGTTGACCATATGAAAAGTTCATTGCTTCATTGACAATTTCAGTCTCATTCCACACATCTAATAACTCAAATGTATCTAGATTATATTTTTTCTTCTCCTTATCAATTATTTGATGATTGGTTTCATTATACTCTTGATAGAATCCAAATGTCTCTCTATATAAATCTAATTCATAAAACCCCTTTTTTAGAGCCATCCAAATTAACTGTGCGCTACTCCCATAGTCTACATTTACTCTATAAACTGTAATATCAATATCTAAATCAAAGTTTCCTTTTAGACTATAGTTATAATAATATGAATAATTCGCGTTATAATCTATAATACGCCTTTCCTCTATATATGTGTTGTCAGTATGATTGATATAGTGATCCTCAATTATAAAGACGTCTGAATATGAACCTGTAAAGTTCTGGAATATTGGATCTCCACTCCATACTTTCGACAGCGATGTAGAGAAGGTAGTCTCAGCCCACGAAAACGAGGCAGACTCTTCGTTTGCAGCATTAATATAAGGGATAGCACTTATGTTTAAGATAAAAAGAAGCGAAACAATAAGGGATGTTTTATAATATTTTTTTATATTTTACCACCTAGATTTTTATCAATTTTTTACAACCTTTTGGTTTCAAAATATATTTGAAAACTTTTTAGAATTCTAATATTTTTGGGGATTTTATCTATTATTTTGCCATAAAAATTTTTACTAAAAGATTTTAGTAAAATTATGCTTATAAATATTACGCTTAGTTCAATTATAATAATATAGTTCTCAATCACTTCTGTAACACATTTAATGTGTAAGATAATGCATATATTAGTATAATATTTATATTAAACAACATGGACATATCATTTATATAATCAAAAAAGATTAAATGTGTGAATAATTGAAAATTTAAGGAGAGGTTATTAAGAGCTTATTTTTTTCAATGATTTAGATAAAATTTCTTCACCTTTTGCTGTTATCATATACTTGTATTGGTTATGATAGTTTGGTCTACTTTTTGGATTATAATCTAATATTCTCTTTACTAAATTTCTTTTAAATATACAATACATTGAGCCCCTTAATGCTCTCGTTTTTCTTAAGTCTTTGAAATTAGGATGTTCTATTAGTTCGTCTATGAACATACTTTTATTTTTTCCCAATTCTTGTAAAATTATTCTTTGTGTATTACTTATCTGATCTTTCATATTCAATGATATCTTTTGCTTTTATTCATTGGATAACTTATAATGTTTTTTCTTAGAAGGACATTCAAAAATATTTAACGCAGCATCTTTATTGTTTCTTCGAGGAATGATATTTTCTCTCATAAATTTCGAGACATTAGCTTGACTACACCCTATTTTCTCTGCAATATCTGTCGTGGACCATGGAGGTTTTTCTTCCCAATACCAATTATATACATTTTCATATGTTAATAGCGGATATTTCTTAAATTTGATACTCTTACTAGGACATAAATGCATAATTCTTCCAGCTTCTATATAATCTCTTCGAGGAATATTGTTGTCAACAAGGAAACTTAATACAGTTTGTTCTTTATTGGCTTCATAATTCTTTCTATACTCATCATGAGGTGGTTTCTCCAGAACATTATCGGCGTCCTCTATAACTACAATCCCCGGTAGGAATATGTGAATCATTGATATCTATATAAATATTAATGGCTTGGGTAATCAGGGTAACTAATAGCTTTTGATGATAGATGCTACAGTTGGTTAAATCGATGCATACCTTTTCCCCTTTACCCCATAAACTTAACCATTCCGGAATGACTTCTAGAGGTATCGAGACCGTACTTTCTAAAACCGGATCTTCCTCAAAGATTTCAATTGTTTTTTCAATACTCGCTACATTACTCTTTGTAAAATCTTCACTATAATGATTTTTTATGAGGTACTCCTTCAAGTCTTCTAAGAAATCCACGATTGAGCTGGGTAATCCTCCACTTTTATAATGTCGAGACAGGTTTGCGATTACAAACTTCATTTCATAATGAAACCCAAAGATTGCAGTCAAATACCGCATAAACCGTTCCCTAATTACCTCATTGAACTGTTGACCTGTAGAATAGGGAATAACTAATTCAGTATCGCCATATTCATACACCTTATCAAGATGGTAGAGGTAAGTATCTTCATTTGAGCCTAATTGGATTAAAAGAACACCAATATCAGGAAATTCTGCGTAAAATTGATTCAGAACATGAGACAATAATGCTGTTCTTTCATTACGAACACCCCCAGAGATGAGAAAGTTATTTTTAAAATACTTGAGAGGGATATTCTCGGTTACCATACGATCTTCGAAACCACGAACTTTAACTCCAAGATTTATTTTTTCAGACACGATTTTTACCTTTCGAATATTAATTCTCAAAATCCAAATTTCGAATGAGAACACTCCAAAATTTGCTTTTTCAGAGAGTGTATATTCAAACATATATAAAGAAAAATTTGGATCTTGAATTTTGATTTAGGTCAAAAATGACGATCTTGTTATTTATATGTAGGGACTGGTGTAAATCTGTGATTTTCATCACTTTTGCCAGTGATACAGAATTCTAGTAACCCCTCACTAAAACCAATAGTTAGAGATTTAAAGAATAGTTGTACTGGTGGAATAAATTTTGTTGTCAAAATTGAACTAAAATGATTTATTTATTGTAGATATCGATCTAAAAAATAAGAGAATAAAAAAATAGTAAGTTAGTTATTATCCTTTTTAGATTGGATTTCTTTTATTTTTGCTATATTTTCCCCAGCTTCCTCAAACACTTCTGCTTTTATTATAAATATTCCTGCTCTTGCTTATTTTTCATCTAATTAATATATCAGCTTAAAAAGTAAATTTAAATATCAATTCCTATAGATTTGATTATTTCTTCTTTCTCTTGCTTAGAAAGTTCATCTATTTCTCTAGATCTACTTATTGCTTTAGCCTTTTTAGGATATGTTTCGAAATATTTTAATTCAAGATGTTTTTATTTCAGAATAAGTACACTGTCCTGTGAACTTACAAAAATTTAAAACCTAATCTAATAAATTCTGCTAAAACTTTGAAATCAAGACAAATAAGTTTGTTTTAAGACTCTTAATATCTTAAATTGCAAATCTTTTTTTTGATTAACTATTTTCTTAATATAATATAGCAGTCTTTTTTAATATGGTCCACTAATATAATAAATCAGTGAATTTATATTTTAAATATCTATTAAATTAAATATCAATATAATATAGCAATTGTGATTGAGAGTTGGTACGGTCTTTTAAAGATTTAATCAAAGAAGTTCATGAGAAAGGTATCTGTCAAATGTGTGGCGGATGTACATCATTCTGCTCTGCAAACTTTGAAAATGTGATCGCTTTTAGAGACCAATATTCTCCTCCCGTTTATGTCCATAAAGATCAGTGCCAAGAATGTAGTATTTGTTATTATATATGCCCCCAAACAAAAATTTTAGATAATGAGCTTAATAAGACATATGGGTTTGAAAACTATGATTCTATGCCGCTTGGAAATTTTAAAGGCATTTATTCTTGTCAAGCCACTGATGAAGAATTTCTAAAGTATGGAACCGATGGGGGGGTTGTAAACTCATTAATTAATTATATGATAGAAAAGAAATTAATCGACGGTGCTATTGTAGCACAAACTAATGCCCCATTTTCAAGAGAAGCTAATTTTGCAGATAGTAAATATGATTTAATTAAAACTTCTGGAGCCAAACTTGATGTGTCTCCTCATTTAGATGAGATTCAAAGGTATTCCACCTATACAAATTCAATTCAGAAATTAAATCATTATAAATTTAAGAAATTAGCTGTGGTGGGAACACCTTGCCAAATATACACTATTCGGTGTATGCAGGATTTAGCGGTTACCCCTTCAGAACACATCGAAATTTCCTTAGGTTTATTTTGTTTTGAGAATTTTCTGTTTGATAAAAAGCAAATAGAAAAGTTTGAAGCAGATTTTAATATTTCATTTGAAAATATTGAAAAATTAAATATAAAAGAAGATTTAATTTTTAGGTTAAAAGATAACGGGACAGGGGAAAAAGTAGTTCACATACCTTTTAATCAATTAGAGAATTATATGAGGCCGGCATGTCGAGCGTGCGATGATTTCACTAACATATATGCTGATATTTCTTTTGGGGGATTAAGTTCTCCAGATAAATATACTACTGTTCTTACTCGAACTGATAAAGGAGAAAAGATTTTTTCAAAAGCTATCAATGATGGAGTAATACGTGCATCAAAATTGGATGAATCAAAAAAGAACAAAATGATTGAATTAATAACTCAATTCTCACGTTCAAAAATTGCCCGAAAAGTGCAATTTATGAAAAACCTCTAATAAATGAGTCAAAAAGAGATTAAAAATAAGATATAGAAATTCGCTTGAGAAATCACTCAATAAGAACTTTTTGTTAAATTTCAAGACTCAAAATATTTCAAACAAATTTTAAATTGTAGTTAAAAAAGTCGAACCGTGATTAAAAGAAGTGGCTATTTATAATTAATCTATATATAATGTAATTATTAAAAAAAGATAAGGTTGAAAATCTAAAATGGAAAAAAAAGAAAAATTAATTTTTGTGATTCTATTTAGTCTATCACTTTCAGCAATATTAACAAATGTACTCGGACAAACAATTTATACCTGTAAAGTAAAAGAGGGAGATGAGTTTGTTTATACAGTTACATTGAATATAATGTCGCTTATGGGATCTAGTCTCGGTGATAAACATAAAATTAATATTACAGATATTACGGGGGAATCAGATTATTTTGAGGTAAAATATGACAGTTGGGATTGGATATCTGAAGGTGAATCATTCAATTCTACCGCAGATGATTCGTATTGGACGAATCTTTATAGAGATCCTTCTAGTGGCTATATGCCAGATCCTTTTTACTTTGTACTTACCCCCGTTAGTGATTATCTCGCTGCATTTGCTGAAGCTAACTCTGGTTTCTCAAGTTCTGGAATGAAGTTGTTCGAAATTTTTCAATCATTCCACTATACTTCAACATATGACGCTAATGGGGTTCTGTTTAAATGGGAGGCTGAAACAGGTAATACTACGGTGCATGTTCTAAGTAGGTCGGCTTCATCTTCATCAATTCCAGGATATGATCTTCCAATATTGATAGGATTAACTGCTATTGCAGGCGTAACTATTCTTTATATTGTAAAGAAAAAAATGTTAAAATAAAGAATATATACGATTACAAAGCAATCGAACATGCCATTTTAGAAAATTTTGAATTCGAAATAACAGGTGTATTTTGGAGCGATTCACTACTACGGACAGCAGAAACAGAGCAAATTGCTATTGGTAAAGTTGGTACTACATTTGGACCGTTACAGAAATGACTTAAAAAGTTTGATATTGAGGAAATTCAGGTCCTAAAATTCAAAATATTATTGATAAATATGATACGAGTTAGAACAGACTCAAATTACAGTATATTTCTGTCTAAAATTTGTATTTAATTTCAACTTTTGAAAATAAAGCTAAGGTGTGAAATTATAATAAATAAGTCTATATTTGAAAAACTTATTGTCTTGAATTACAAATCTTTTTTTTGATTAACTATTTTCTTAATATAATATAAATTTGATTTAGCAGTCTTTTTTAATATGGTCCACTAATATAGTAAATGTTATTGTCAGGTTTGAATTAAATTAATTGATGGATAAGAGGAAAAACTAAAAATAACACATGAAAACAACTATGATAGAGAGAAAAATAAATAATGATAAAAATGAAAAAATTTATTCTCAAATAGCTAATTTTTTTAGAAAGTTAGAGAAAATCTAACTTGATCGCAAGGAGATAACTTTCTTTTTACAAAAAAAATGAAAATAGAATTTATAAAAAAAGAAGGCTACTTTTTTTTTAATTTCTTCCGTTTTATGGTTATAAATAAAACCACTAGACTCAATGAACCAAAAATGACACCAACATCATATCCTGAGATGATTCCCGCTGCCGCCACTCGAAACGGCATGGTTATATTCTTAAAGTAAATTGTATTAGTGGGATCATGTACTAATTTTTTCCCCGCCCACACAGGATAATTTTCTGTGTGTATATGAGCTAACTCGTCCACCACGGTAAACCCCGGAATATTACTGACAAGATCTTCAATAGTATATAAAAATAATACCTCCGGTTCCCACACTTGTAAACTATTAGAAGCGATAATTAGATTATTAATACTTGCTCCTCGTGATTCAACAGATATATTATCTCCTATATTTGGGTAATCATATAAAGTATAATTTTCCTTAATGGGGTTGATTAGATTTATCTCAGCTACGGTCTGGTTATTTGATTCAAAAACAAAACTTTCAGCTGGCATGGTCACTTTTCTTGGGTTCTTTTCCTTAATGTCGAATGAGGAGATAAAATAGTCATATCGTGGGAGAGACAATCCATAATTCTCTGTCTCTAGTATATTGTAAGTATCAATATCAGTTAAAGCGGGAAGCCCTAAAGTTAAACTCAGATCTGCTTTTCCCCCTCCTATTTTATAATCAAATCCATAAGAATAATCACTTGGGAGAACGTCATTATATAGTGACCCAGGGTTGATATGCTGCTCAAAAGGGATGTCATTAGTGCCAATATGGACCTTTAGAGGAAAGCCTCGATAGTTGATATCCCACACGACTGTATCGTTTCCATCCAAAGACGGTGGAGTAAACTCAATACCAGATACGACTTGATCAACAGTCTTATCGGAAGGAAAACTAATTGTAGTAGTCTCGTTATGTATTTGGCTTTCCATAAAAAGTCCCTGCTCATATGCTGTCGGGATAAAACTACCTGCATATTCAGAAGAAGAATGCATATTCAGTGGTCCCGTTGGCGTGGAATCGAACTCGCCAACGGAATATATCCCGTCCCCATTTTTATCCTTAAAAACCAAGAATTCCGAAAATGTACTTGCCCATGCAATTCTATCTCCTTTTTCAGTCTCATATATCTGGAATGTAAGAAAAAGGGGTTTGGTAAACGTCTCATTAAATATTCTACGGTCATTTATTGATTGTTGGGAACGTCCATATGAAAAACTCACTGTTTTATTTATTTCTTCCGTCACATTCCAAGAATCCAGCAGTTCTAATGTATCCAGATCATATTTTTTTATTTCTTTATCTACTGTTTGATGGCTGGATTCATTATATTCATAATTATAGATAAAATTTTCCCTGTACAAATCGATCTCATAAAATCCCTTCTTTAAAGCCATCCAAATTAGCTGTGCGCTACTTCCATAATCGACATCTACTCTATAAACTGTTATATCAATAATCGTATCGAGGCTCCCGTCCATTGTGTAGTTATAGAAATAGGTGTAATTCGCGCTATAATCAACGCTACGCTTTTCTTCAATATAGGTGTTATCAGAATGGTTTATATAATGATCGATGTAAGTGAAGAAGTTTATAAATGATCCGGTAAAGTTTTGAAGCGTTGGTTCACCAGCCCAGACTTTTGACATTGATGTCGAGAATGTAGTTACAGCCCACGAGAATGAGGCCGTCTCTTCCTGTGCAGCGTAAATATAAGGAATGGTACTCAGATTCATAAAAAAAAACGACAGTACCATGAAAATTGCTTTAAGATTTCTCTTTTTTATATCCAACCACCTAGATTTCTATCAATTTTTTATAAACATTTTGGTTTCAAAATATATTCGAAAACTTTTTAGAATTCCAATATTTTTGGGGATTTTATCTATTATTTTGCCATAAAAATTATTACTAAAAGATTTTAGTAAAATTATGCTTATAAATATTACGCTCAGTTCAATTATAACAATATAGTTCTCAATCACTTCTGTAACACATTTAGTATGTAAGATATTGCCAAATTTGGAGAAAGAATCGACAAAGTCCTACAAAAACAACAAGAACAACAACAAAAAGATGCGGAACAAAAAAGCACATGGACAAAACTACTCAAATCTGGGTTCTTAAAGGGAATCTTTATGGTTATTCCTTCCATCTTAATGGGTAAATTCAGCTTTATGACACTGAAAGGGCTCACAACTATTGGCAAAGGTTCACTCGACCTTGCTCTTGAAAGCTTTACCGAGTTTAACACTAAGGTGAATGCTTTTAAGAAAAAGATGATGGAGAAACTTAGTGGAAAAAACTCCCGATTTAAATGGAAGGGATTGAAGGCTTATTTAAAGAGACCCTCAGATTTAGATGTTAAAAAAGTGGATGTTAATAACGGATTCGAAGACTCACAAAGTCCGCCTTTAGTAAATGTTCTCACTTCTATAAACCCTCAAAAGAGTTCTACAGACATCCAATCACGTGATGAAATTGCCAAGAAACTTAATACGTTTCAGCCACTCAAGACTGTCTCTCAGGACTCCCCCTCAAATATTATACGAAATGATTTCAGAAATACTCAAGACAATGTTAAGTCCACAGAGAGAATGCCTAAATGGTCTCAAGAGCTCAGGGAAAGCATTAAATCGACAGGAGAATTTGAGGAGTATCACCCTAAGAGAGAGATGACGATTAAAGAAATGTTAACTGAAGCCAATCTTTACGGAAACGATAGGATTGGTGTCTTAGTAAATGGAAGAAGGGTTGATAATGAAAACTTTGTCATCACACCTGAAGATGGAATAATGATCCTCCCCATTCTTAGAGGAAATGCACCAAATGCAGATCCTAAGGTTATTAGCCGATTGGAATATAGATAGACAATTGATACAAGAGGGTAAATTTATTGAATTTTTAAGTAACAGATTTAGTTTTAATGACGGAAGTAATCCTGTCTTAAGGAGGTTTTGGTCTCATACAAAAGAAACTATCAACTCTTTTCTCTTACTCATGGATGATTACGACTTTTCCTATCTATTCACAGACGCTGATACTGACCTTTTGAAACGATATTTCAAGATTTAGACTAGATTTAAATATTTTTTTTACCATTTATAGTATAATGAAGAGAGCAAAAACTATAATTATAAAGGATCCTAAGTTAAGGAAGATTCGGGACAACTTACGTAAAATCTTAATACTCGAATGCGTGGATCGTGAGGAAAAGATTTCAGCTCGAATGAGGAAGCTTCAAATTAATAAAGACGGAAGTCTCCGATTACTGACAGTTATGGAGAAAGGGGAAGTTAGTAAGTTGGACGTTGAATTAAGAAAATATATGTTTTTTATGAGGAAATCAATTTGTTTTTGTCGAATGTGTCATTCCGCTAATAAAGACATGTCATACAATCTTAAGTTTAAGGAGTGGTATTGTGTTGATTGCGGCGGAGAGTTAGAGCTCAGTGAGTTATGTGAGTGTGTCATATGATTAGACTTTGAAGGATTACTACCGTTTCCTGCCCTTTTAGGATAAATGCATTGATATGTGAACTTAGAGGTTTTTGTTTTAAGGTATTAATGTTTCGGCTTTAAATTAGTATTTAATTTCAGCTTGTGGAATAAGACAAAATAATAATAAATAAGCTTGTATTTGAAAAACTTTTTTTTGATTAACCATTTTCTTAATATAATATAGTCCATTAATATAGTAAATCATTGAGTTTATATTAAGATGGATAAGAAAAAAGATTAAGAATCACTAATCTTGTTTAAAATTTTAAAATAAAGAAGTGGGAATAATGATAGGAAAGAAGCCACAAAATGCCTCGGAGAAGGGAATAGAGAAAACTGATTATTATCTAAGGAGGATCTATGAAGAAGATCTGCGTAACATGATAAAGCGCTGTTACCAATGTGGACGGTGCTCTGGGGTGTGCCAGATTTCAAAAGTACAAAAATACACACCAAGTAAGATTATTCAATTGATTTTTGAAGGATTTGAAGATAAAGTCCTTGAGAGTGGTGTTTTATGGGATTGTTTGACTTGTAACACATGCATGACTTATTGTCCGGAGGATATTAGTTTTGCAGATTTAGCACGAGTCGCGAAATATAAAATGAGAAAATTACGTACTCATAATGTTGATGATTATATTGCTCATAAGGGAATATATACTACAATATCGGAGATTATGAGTCAATCAAGCATCACTCCAAAGAGAAACCTTGATTGGATACCAAAAGAATGCAAAACTTCCGATAAAGGGGATATTTTATATTATGTTGGATGCTTACCTTATTTTAAATTTGAATTTGAGAATTTAGATTCAATTTCGGAAAATACATTAAAATTATTATGCCTAATCGAGAAGGAACCAATTGTCGTTAAGAAGGATGAAATTTGTTGTGGACACGATTTATATTGGGGTCAAGGCGACTTAGAAACATTTATAAGATTAGCAGAAAAGAATGTGAAAGCTTTCGAAAGCTCAGGAATAACTACAATCGTTACAGCATGCGCGGAGTGTTATAGAACTTTTAAAATTGACTATCAAAATCTTTTCGATGATTTCAATAAAAAATTCAAAGTCGTCCATATTATTGAGTATATCTATGATAGTTGGAAGCAAGGAAAAATTGAGTTCAAGAATCCAAATCAAGAAGAAGAAAAAATTAAATTTACATATCATGATCCGTGCAGATTAAGTAGGTTTTTATCAAAAGACGATATGATAATGGAACAAGTAAGAGAGATTTTTGACCAGTTAAAAGATCAGGGCTACGAATTTAATGAAATGGCTCACAATAAAAAAGATGCGTTATGCTGTGGTGTTAATTCTTGGATGAATTGTAATGAAAAATCTAAGGCGTTACGATACAAACGTGTAATAGAAGCAAAAGCAGCAGGAACGATAATGGTAACCTCTTGTCCTAAATGTCGAATTCATTTGCAGTGTCTTCAAGAGGATTATGAGGATCTTGCTTCGGTTCAGATTTTAGATTTTTCAGAGTTTATCGCAGACTTAATAAACTTAGTCAATGTTAAGGAAAATCAAGGAGCAAAAGATTAATGGAAGGTTCAGTTTTGGTCATTGGCGCAGGAATTGCTGGAATCCAGACATCACTGGATCTAACTGAATTAGGATTCAAGGTCTATTTAGTTGAAAGAGATCCTTCAATTGGAGGTAGAATGTCTCAACTTGATAAAACTTTTCCGACAAATGATTGTTCCCTCTGTATTTTAGCACCAAAAATGGTTGAAGTCTATAGGAATCCTAACATCAAATTGATGACTTATCACGAAGTTAAAGAAATTTCTGGAAAATCCGGAAACTTTAATGTTACCGTCTTAAAGAAACCTAGGTTTATCGAAGAGGATAAATGTAAGGCATGCGGTGACTGTGCCACAAAATGCCCCAAAATTGAGGTTGGGAATATCTTCGACATGAACTTGGGTAAAAGAAAATCTGTCTATATCCCTTTTCCTCAAGCGGTTCCTCCAGTCTATTTAATTGACCCTGAGCTTTGTCTAAAGCTTACGAAGGGTGTTTGTGGGGTTTGTGAGAAGGTGTGTGAACCAAAGGCAATTAATTATGAGCAAAAACCTCAAGAAATTAAATTAAATGTTGGAGCCATTGTAGTAGCAACTGGATTTGATATGCTAGGTGAAGAATTATCATCTAGATGGGGTTATAAATTTAAAAATGTTGTGAGTGCCCTTGAATATGAAAGAATTCTATCTGCTTCTGGACCATTTGGAGGTCAAGTATTAAGACCGAGTGATGAAAAAGAACCCGAAAATATCGCTTTTATTCAATGTGCGGGTTCGCGAGATTTACATGAAAATGTCCCATATTGCTCCTCAGTTTGTTGTATGTATACAGCTAAAGAGGCAATTGTTACAAAAGAACATTCTGAACATTCTAATTGTTATGTTTTTAGGCACGATATCAGGGCATATGGTAAAAACTTCTATGAATTTACTCAAAGAGCACAAAGTGAGTATGGAGTAAAATATTTCCAGACAAAAATTAGTAAAATTGATGAAGATGTTGAAACAAATGATTTGATTATTCGTTATGAAAATCTGAAAACGGGAAAATTTAGTAAATTCAAGGCAAATCTCGTTGTCTTAGCCACACCATTAGTGCCTTCAAAAGGGACTAAAGAATTAGCATCAATATTAGATTTAGAACTGGATAATTATCAGTTCTTCAAAGAAAAATCATATTATGATAAAGCAATATCGTCAAAAGAGGGAATATTTTTATGTGGATTCTGTCAAGGTCCAATGGACATTCCAGAAACCGTTTCTGATGCTAGCGGAGTAGCATCTCAAGTAGCTATGCTATTGAATACTGTTAAATTCACTCAAATGAATGAAAAAGTAGTGGAAGAGGTTGAAAAAGAAGTAAAAATTACAGATAAACCTCGAATTGGCGTTTTAATTTGTTGGTGTGGTATTAATATTGGAAAATATGTAAATGTCCCTAACGTAGCGGAATATATCCGAACACTTCCTAACGTAGTTCATTGCGAAGATAATTTATATTCTTGTAGTTCTGATTCTCAAGTAAAAATTAAGGAATTAATTAAAGAACATAAATTGAACAGATTCATTGTTGCTTCATGTACTCCAAGAACACATGAGTCTCTTTTTCAAGAAACTTGCGAGGAAATCGGTTTAAATAAATATTTATTTGAGATGGTTAATATTCGCGATCAGTGTTCTTGGGTCCATATGAAAGAGTTCGAAGCTGCTACAGCCAAGGCGAAAGATCTAATTGAAATGGCCGTTGCTAAATCAAGGCTATTGAAACCTTTAAAAGAAGAATTATTAGAAATTACCCCAACCGCATTAATAATTGGTGGGGGGATCTCAGGATTAACTGCCGCATTGAATTTAGCGAATCAAGGATTTCAAACCTATATTGTTGAGAAGGAGAAGTTCTTAGGAGGTAATCTAAACTATTTAAACAAACTTTATCCTATTCATGAAGATGCTTCAATTCTTCTTGAAAAAACTAAAGATCTAGTTCACAAGAATAAAAATATTAAAGTTTTCCTTGAATCTGAAGCGAAGAATGTTAAAGGTTACATTGGCAATTATAAGATTACTGTTACAAACTCGGAAAAAGAGCATGATCTCACAATTGGAACTATTATTGTTGCTACAGGAGGCCAAGAATTTAAACCTAAAGGCCTTTTTCAATATGGTAAAAATAATAAAAATGTAATAACTCAATTAGAGTTAGAACAAAAATTAAAGAATGGAGCAAAAACCTGGCTTGAGAATATTAATCGAGTAACCACAATTTTGTGTGTGAATGCACGGCAAAATGAAGGAAAAGGTTTAACTTACTGTTCTAACACCTGCTGCGGTAATGCCATTAAAAATATAAGTTTTTTAAGAGAAATAAAACCTGAGCTTGAAATAGTTGTGCTTTACAGAGATCTTCAAATGGCTAAAAAGAAATACGAGGAATATTATCGTGATCGGAGAAAAGATGCAATGTTTTTGAGATATGATTTAGATAGTATCCCAGAAGTTACTGTGAAAAGTAGTAACCCAGAAAAATATGGAATAAAAGTATTTGATACAAATTTACAAGAATCTATTGAGTTTGATACAGATTTGATTGTGTTATCAACACCGATAGTTCCCGCAGATAATTTAGGAGAATTGGCAAAAAAACTGAAAGTACCCTTAGATAGAAATGGATTCTTTTTAGAAGCTCATGTTAAATTAAGACCTTTAGATTTTGCTACGGAAGGAATTTTTCTCTGTGGATGTGCACAGTGGCCCAAGAATATACAAGATTCAATAGCTCAAGCTAATGGAGCTGCTGGAAGGGCAAGTCGCTTTTTAAGTGCGAAGCAAATTACGACTTCCGGAATTGTAGCTGAATCAAATCCTGACGTGTGCATTGGATGTGGTAAGTGTGTCGAGATTTGCCCCTATAACGCAATAGAACTTATTGAGACTACACAAGATTATGAAGAGGTTAGCTTAGTTGTAAAAAAGTCTTTTATTCATCCTGCACTGTGTAAAGGATGTGGCACTTGTGCAGCAACTTGCCCAAATGGAGCAATAGCAGTAAAGCATTACGATTTTGATCAAATTATATCCATGATTGAAACGTATTTAGATAAATATAATTAAAAAAGAAGTTGAGACTAATGTCAAAATCAAAGAAAAATGAAGTAGAAGACGAATTTTTTTAATAGATGAGTTAGGAAAACGGAAAAATTATTATTAATAATTATAGAGAAGAGATTTTATTTTTAATCTTATCATAACATTTCTAATTTTTGAGATTTTCTAATCTCTTTATAGCATTTTGCATATAATTATTAATTATTATTTTCATCAATTCATTCATATGAAACTGAACCAAATGAGAGTTTTTCATCTAAAGAAAGCGGGGAATTATAAAAGCCAGAATCGAGCAATTTAAGCATATCACCAAAGTGAGTATAATATTCATATAGAAAATCAATCATTTGCTCAAAATATATATAATATTTTCCAAATGGAATCGTATATCCTACAAATTCTTTATAATTCATATGTAGTATTGCAAATTTAGTAAAGGCTACTCTTGACTCTTGAGGCATATGTTTGACTATATCAATTAGGAAATTTTGATTAAACTTTAAATCAATAAACAAGACTAAATCAATTAACTCTTTAATCCTTTTATAATTTTCAAAGTACGAAACCATAAATCTACTTAATTCCTTAATTATTTTTTGAATAAGCTTAGAAGCTGATTGAGCAAAAACACAATTAAGTTCTTCTTTATCTAAACAGTTTAAATATCCATTATAGAGAAGAAATGTCACTGTGGGTATATATCCAGACTCGAACCTTTTTGCGATTTCTTCTTTAAATACCTTAATTGCTAGGAAATTCCCTGCTTCGGCAAGTTTTCTAAGCAGAGGAAAAGCTAAATTGCTATGGATTAAAGATGAGTTATATTGATTCTCACACCATGCCTGTAAATTAGAACAATGCCCCCAAAATTGAACCTTTGGAGGGATTGAGTTTCTTTCCGTTTTGGAAAATTCAAATGATTTGTCTAATGTTTCAATTGCCTCATCAATCGAATGAATATCCTCATAATCTCCACAATTATTAGTTGAGAAATTCAATAGTAAATATTTACACTGGATGAATAACTCATTATCTACATAGATATTCGTTTTACTATCCTCAAATCTAAGCTCAAGGTAGTCATTAATTCGAAACTTTAACATCCAGAAATTGTGGGTATACTTAGGTTTTAATTCTTTGTATTTAAAAAGTTAACTTTGTTGGCAAAGATTAAATTTGCTTTTCGTAGAAAATGTAATTAAGAATTGTATACAAAAATTTAAAAATGTAAACTAGTTTTAAATTAATAGATGACCATTGTTATTTGCGATTCTTCATTTTTAGTGTTAATATCAAAACTCGAGTTGCTTGATTTGTTAATTGAAATATTTGAAAATATTATGATACCACATAGTGTCTTTATAGAATCTGTTGACCAAGGTAAAAAATTAAAAAAAATAGACGCATTTTTAATAGAAAAGAGAATTAATGATCAAAAAATATTGGTCAAAGAAATAAAAGATTTAACCGAAAAAGCGAACCTTATGAGAAATTTTAATCTACATGAAGGTGAATCAGAAGCTTTAATTTTATATTTAGAAAAAAAAGCAATGTTCTTAGGAACTGATGATTATAAAACGTTAAAAGTGTGTAAAATTCTTAATATTAAATATTTTACAACTCCTTTGTTTATTTTTCTATGTTATTCAAAGAATAAACTTTCAAAAAATAAGTCAATCGCAAAATATGAAGAATTACAAGAGTTTGGATGGTATAAAGAAGATTTAATCTTAGAGTTTAAAAATAGAATAGAGAATTTGAAGGTCTAAAAAATGGGTAAGGTCATATCTGTAAGAATTAATGACAATTTAGAAGAAATTATTAAAAGATATTCAGAAGAAAAAAAAGAAGAACAATCAGATATAATAAGGAATTTAATTAATAACGGTAGTGTATATTTAGCTATAAAAGGATATGCAAAAGGAGAATATTCCATTGGAAAAGCATCTTATCTTGCAAATCTTCCATTATCAGAATTTATGGATTTAATAATGGATTTAGGAATCAAATCTAAAATAAGTAAAGAAGATTTGGTTGAAGGTTATGAGAATTTAAAAGAATTTTTTTAATCGAGCAATAGGATTTTATTCCTTAGGATTTAATTTAAATATTATTTTCTCTTATCTAAATAATTATAAGATTCTCAATTCGATCTGTATTGATCTAAAGATGGTGAATAAAAGGATCATCCTAATTTATATAATAGTTTTCGTTGGTATTAGCTTTCTGTTTACTATTCCAATCCTAACTCTTTCAACTGGACTTTCTAACTTCGTCATATTTGATGAAAATTTTTATAAACTTTATACACCAACCAATTCTTCTCCCATCGAGAAATTGAATCTTAATTGATTGAGTGGCTAATAAAAACCGCCCTTCGAAATCATTAGCATCAAGCTTTACCACACGCTTATATGCCTTTATTGAACGTTTAAAATTTTCGGTTTCCTAATAAAGATGGCCTAAGTATTTCCATTTTTTTTTTCAAGTACTATCGTAGTTTTTCGACACTGCTTACAAAGTGCCCTTGAATCCGAAAGCTCCAACCTTATCTCTTTACCACATTTTCTACAATTTATCATTATCTTGACCAGAATTATCACTCATATCTTTGAATAAATATTGCAACCCTTGGAGGAATAATTTGAATAAATAGGAAAAATTTTTTTTTAATAAGCTATGTATCGCGAATTTCCCCGGCTAACTCCTGCCCTAGTATAGAAAATTCTTTTCTTGGTCCTCTGAAACCAAATCCTAATCGCATAAAGAACCTTAACAAGAGACACAATTTGAGACTTCGTATCTCACAGTCCCCTGCTGTTACTGTTGTCGCATATATTCTTATTAGTACTTCATTGTCCTTGGGAGTAGGTTTTTCTACCTCTTTGAGCTGAAGAACATCCGGTGGTCCGTATTTTTCACATTAATCTTCAATTATCTTTACTTATGATAGCTAATTCAAATAATACATATTAACTCCAAGCCAACAATAAGAATAACTTTAATAACTTTAATAAAAATATCCGACATAGGAAAAACCACATCAAAAAGAGAAATGTGGGATGGTCAACAGATAGTGAACTCAAAAAAAATTATAAGTATTTATCGGGGTATATATTTAAATTTGTTAGTAATCTATAATCATAGCGAGAAAATAATAAGCATAAAGATCGTATAATCGGTCCTGCTTTTTCGGGTAAAACTACTTCGATTAACATCTTGGAATGATCTTGGAATGAACTTTTCGCATATTCCGAAAAATCTACAAATACTCTAATCCAAAAATAAATTTATAAGGGATTTTGTTATCTTATTCTCTATTAAGTAATCTTTAAGAAATTTGTAATGGGAGGAATATTTATGCCATATCTAAAAATACAAACAAATCAAGATGTAGAAGATGGAAAGAAACTAGAAATAGTAGAGAAAGCTTCAAAACTTGTTGCAACGGGATTAGGTAAACCTGAAAGTATTGTGATGGTCGCACTTGAACCATCAACAAAGATGGTTTTTGCAGGAGTAGGCGAACCGACAATATTCATGGAACTTAAGAGTATTGGACTTGCAGAATCAAAAACAGCTGATCTTTCTAAATCATTATGTGATTTTGCAGAAGAAGAATTCGGGGTCACTAAAGAAAGAATTTACATCGAGTTTGTCAATGCAAACGGATCAATGTGGGGTTGGAATGGAAGAACCTTTTGACTTTTCATTGACGATATTCAATATTTTAATTTAACTAACACAGGTAAAAAAGCTCCGTTTACGATTGTTTGAATCCTTTGGTACTGTCTTATTTTTAATAAACTTAAAACTTGCATTCATAGGGTTGTGAAGTTAGTGAATTTAATGGAGTAGAGAATTTAAATAATGTAAAGTCATATTGTATAATTGTGATAAAAAAATGACACAAAAACCTAAATCTAAAAAGTTACTACAAGTGGCGAGGGAAGCATGGGACCCTGAAAAAATAGTGGTTCAATATGATGATGTCCGATTGAAAATGCTCAGTTATGCTATTCTTGCACCAAATCCATTTAACAAACAACCATGGCAATTACTTTTGAAAAATACAAATGAAATCAGCCTATACATTGACCCAGATCGGTTATTACCGATGACAGACCCTTTACACCGTCTGATTTACGCCAGTCAGGGAACGTTTCTCGAATTGCTATCCATTGCAGCCAAGGAATTTGGGTATAAACCAAGTATACAGTTATTCCCTGAAGGAATTGACCCTGTCGAAAAGACAGGAAAATCACCTGTTGCAAGGATCATAATCGCGAAAACAAAAGTTGAAAAAGATGATCTGTTCAATCAGATACCATTAAGAGTTACAAATCGTCGCCCTTACAAAGGACCTCCAATAACTGTAGAAGAATTAAATATACTCCAAAAAAGTTATAACGTGGAAAATTACCCTTTGAGATTTATTACAGATGCTGAGAAAATAAGCAAGATAGCAAATCTTATGACTGAAGCCTTTAAGATAGAAATAAATACAGAGCGAACTTATGCTGTAACTCCAAAAATGTTTAGATTCAATGCCAATGAAGTTGCCACGTACCGAGATGGTTTTAGTTATGAGAATATGGGTGTAA
The DNA here is from genome assembly GCA_964486045.1 of uncultured archaeon. Taxonomy (GTDB): domain Archaea; phylum Asgardarchaeota; class Lokiarchaeia; order Sigyniarchaeales; family SOKP01; genus Loki-b32. The sequence goes on along the minus strand of CAZALK010000003.1, from coordinate 213,324 downwards.
CTGGAAACGTTAAGTTTTTCGCAGAAAAGTTTTCTGGGCGAGACAAGGCCTTCAGTGAGTCATTCAAGAAGAGAACTTTGAATTCTGTTGATAAGAACGCGCATACAGCCAAAGCATTTGGAATAATGTTCACTCAAGAAAATAACCGAATAGAACAGGTAGAAATTGGCAGAAGATATGCACGAGTTCATTTGATGGCTACAAAACTAAATCTATCTATGCAAATGATGAGTCAGATATTGGAGGAATATGAAGAATTAGTTGAAGTACAAAAAAGGTTTTTGGAGATAATTAGCCCTTATAAAGGTGTTCCTCAATTGCTTTTTAGGATTGGGCATGCAAAGTCAACACCGCACTCACCACGACGGAAATTGGAGGACTTTTTGAAAAGTTAAAATCTGAACAAAAGAGCGCTACTCATTTCATTAATTTCTTTGGATCTTCTAATATTTCTTACGAAGATTTAGATTCTATGAGTATTGATGAATTAATTAAATTTAAAGGCAAGATTACTTAATTCCGAAACTAAAAATAAATTTAATAGATACTTGACACTACTATTAATATTAAAAATAAATCTTTTTATTAATAAAAACTAATTTAAAAACAAGATGAATAGATATTAAAGCTGATGTGACTCTCAATGTCAAATTCTAATATATCTAATAAAAAACCTTCCAAAATGGAAGAAAATATTTGGTCACCAGAGCTGCTCGTGTTTTGTTGTAATTGGTGTTCTTATGCTGGAGCCGATTTAGCAGGAGTTTCTCGATTTCAATATCCTCCTAATATGAGAATAGTGCGTGTTATGTGCTCAGGAAGGGTTGATCCCTCATTTATCATAAAGGCCTTAAAAAGTGGAGCAGATGGAATCTTGATTTCTGGATGTCACATAGGAGATTGTCACTATATATCCGGAAATGAATATACAGAAGAACGGTTTAAAAGATTACATAGTATTATTATTCAACAACTAGGAATTGACGGCAGACGGGTTAAGCTTGAGTGGATAAGCGCTTCTGAAGGTAAACGTTTTGCAGATTTAATCACGGAATTTACTGATCAAATAAAAAAATTAGGACCTATAGCGTAGTAAACACAAACATTTAGATAAACAATAAAGTATTATCTGATATTCAATGATTAAAGTAGGAAATCGATTTAGCTTTACCATTATTATTTTAATAGTTCTCTCTCCTGAGTTTGTGCTATACACAGAGGCTTTTGCTACATAAGAGTGGACAACAAATGATATCCAAATTACAAATCTTAGTAGTGATGAAGAATCTCCGAAATTAATAACTGATAATTCAGGAGGAGTTATTGTCGCCTGGGAAGACCGCAGAAGTGGTTCGAGTTATGATATTTACCTTCAAAATGTCGATTCTAATGGCATCTTGAAATGGGGTTTAAATGGTAAAGAGCTGACTAACGCTAGTGGAGACCAAAGGGATGCTGAACTTATCCCGAGTGAAACTGGTGGCGCAATTATTACATGGCAAGATGATAGAAATGGTAACTCAGACATTTATGCTCAACGAATTGATTCTAATGGTGATTCACTTTGGGAGGAGAACGGGATGGTTATATCTGATGCGAACAACAGTCAGCGATATATGCAAATGGTAATGAATGCAGAAGACAACATATTCATAGTATGGGAAGATCGGAGAAATTTAAACTCCGATATTTATATGCAGATGATAAAATTTTCAGTTCCAAACCTTCCTGAACCGATAAATATTCTTTTAATTCTATTAATTGTTGGTCTTATAGGAGTCATATCAATTATCGGGATAATATATGTAAAAAAGAAAAAATCTAAAACTATTAAAGCTGAAGTGAGATCGCCAACTGAATGAAGATTTTAAAAATTCAAAATTTAGTTCAAATATAACTAATTAGATATTTTTAATATTTCTTCACATTTTATCAACAAATTTGGTGAAAAGTTCACCAATAAATGCGTTTTAGGTTTGTGTATTTCCAATTGTATAAAAGAGTTCCAAGATCTAAATTTTTGTTTGGAATGATTGCGGTATTTATATTTTTAACACTTTTTTTAGTTAAATATATCATCTAATACTTCAACAACACCTAATTTTTCCAATATCATATAAATTGCTATAAAGAAGCAAATTACCATAAAAATTAACAAAACTACTTTTATACCTAAAAATGGTTGCCCCCATGGTAATATGAAAAAGAAAATTAATAGAATCATACCAATCGCAAAAGAGATTAATGCAACTTTTAATTTTTTATCCATTTTTGGGTTACATCCCTGCTTTTGTTTGCTGTTTCTAAAGTATTTGTGCAATTTCGGATTAAAAAATTTACCGAAACTTCAAAGTAATATTATTTCTGTAAAGTTAAAATTTTTCTGAAAATTCAAAATTTTAAGGGTAGTAAGTGTTGGAAAATGATCACCTTCTAAATCTGCTTTGCTCCATAACAGTAATTTATCAGCAAATTTGTAAGAAATACATCACATATTTAACCAAAGTTATTACTATCATGCATATTTACTGAGATCGGTAAAATAAAAAATAATAATGTCTGAAACCCTTCAAATGATAGTAGAAATTATCAGACTGGATCGCAAAACTAGAATCTTTTTTTAAATTCCGTCATTTTAAAAGAGTAATATTTAAATTAATGATTTTACATAACTATGAATAGCAAAAATTATCTAAACTTTTTTTCAAAATTGAACTAATAGAGGAAAATATAATATGGAAGGATCTGTATTAGTTATTGGTGGAGGAATCGCGGGTATTCAATCATCCCTAGATTTAACGGAATTAGGATTTAAAGTCTATTTGATAGAAAAAGAACCATCAATCGGAGGTAGAATGGCGCAATTTGATAAATTATTCCCTGCGAATGATTGTAGTTTGTGTGTTCTTGCACCTAAAATGGTGGCCGTTCATAGGAACCCAGATATTGAACTGTTAACTTTGAGTGAACTTCAGGAAGTTACCGGAGAAGTTGGTAATTTCACAGTAAAAATTCTCAAAAAGCCACGCTATGTAGACGAGGCACTATGTAGGGGATGCGGAGACTGTGCAGCAAAATGCCCTAAAATTCAAGTACCAAATCTATTTGATATGAATCTGGGAAAAAGAAAATCAGCATATATACCCTTCCCACAAGCAACTCCCCCTGTGTATCTAATAGATCCTGATTTATGTCTGTATTTACAAAGAAATGTGTGTGGAGTGTGCAAAAAAGTCTGTAAGGCTGGAAATTCCGGAGCTATCGATTTCGAACAAGAATCCCAAGAAATTGAGTTGAATGTAGGAGCAATTGTGGTTTCTACTGGATTTGAAATGCTTGGTGAGGAATTATCATCAAAATGGGGTTATCAATTTAAAAATGTTGTCAACGCTTTGGAGTACGAAAGAATAATAAGTCCCTCAGGTCCTTTTGGAGGACATATTTTAAGGCCTAGCGACGAAGAAGAACCTAAAAAAATTGCATTTATCTCATGTATTATGTCAGAGGAAGCTGCTCCCTATTGTTCTCGCGTGTGTTGTATGTATACCACAAAAAACGCAGTTAATACAAAAATAAGCGCTGAAAACTCAGAGATAACGGTATTCCGTCACAATATCAGAGTTTTTGGAAAAAACTTCTATGAGTATACTAAAAATGCCCATGATGATTACGAAATTGAATTTGTTCATTCTTTAATTAGGGAAATTGAAGAAGATGAGGAAACAAATGATTTAATTATCCATTACGATGATTTAAAAGCAGGGCAATCAAAAAACTTTCGAGCAAACTTAGTAGTGCTCTCTGCTCCATTGATTCCTTCTAATGGTTCAAAAGATTTAGCTAAAATCTTAGGGATTGAATTAAATAACTACAATTTTTTTAAGGAGAGATCTTACTCTAATAATTCTTTATCCTCAAGAGATGGAATCTTCTTATCTGGTTTGTGTAAGGGCCCAATGAATATTTCTGAAACAGTAGTTAATGCAAGTGGAGTTGCAGGGCAAATTGCTGCTTTATTACCCTCTGCTAAATATTCTCAAATTAAAGAACGAGAAATTGATATATTACCAAAAGAAAATATAATAGATATTACACCTTCTGCTTTAATAATAGGTGGTGGCGTTTCAGGGATGACGACAGCTCTAAATATAAGCAAACAAGGTTTTGAAACATATATTGTAGAAAAACAAAAGATTCTTGGGGGAATGTTAAATGATGTGAACATAATATCTCCTACCCAACAAAAAGCATCTGAGTTTTTAAACGATATAATCAAAGAAATTGAAGATTGTAAAAAGATTCATGTTTTGTTAAATTCCCAGGTTAGAGAAATTAATGGAAGTATTGGAAATTATTTAGTAAAAACCGGAAATAACGATGGAAAGCTTCAAAGTTTAAATATTGGAGTTATTATAGTAGCAACGGGAAGTCAAGAATTTAAGCCAAAACGGTTATTTCAATATAATGAAGAAAACCAGAATGTAATAACGTTATTAGAGTTAGAACAAAAATTAAAAAATGAAGATCGATCTTGGCTTGATAAAATTTATCATATTACAACTATTTTGTGTGTTAACTCAAGACAAATGGATGGATTGCCATATTGTTCTAATGTGTGTTGCACCAATGCTTTGAAGAACATAAATCTCCTAAAAGAATTAAAACCTGAGCTAGAAATGCTTGTATTTTACAGAGATCTTCATACCGTGAAAACAGAATTCGAAGATATCTTTAATGAACAGAACACAATTGCGAATTGCTTAAGGTATAATTTAGATAATATTCCCGAAATAACTCAGGTTACCAAAATCCCCGAAAAGTATCATATAAAAGTACGTGACGATTTAAATAATCTAATTGATCATGAAACCGATCTCATTGTATTAGCTACTCCTTTAGTTCCTTCTCCAAATTTAATAGAATTAGCCGAAATGTTAGATGTTCCGTTGGATGAAAATGGCTTTTTTCCTGAAGCCCATGAGAAATTGAGACCGCTAGATTTTGTGACTAATGGAGTTTTCATTTGTGGTAGTGCCGAGTTTCCAAAGAATATACAAGATTCAATAGCTCAAGCAAAAGGGGCTGCTGGAAGAGCAAGCAGATTTTTAAGCCGAAAACAAATATCTACAACAAAGTTAGAGTACTTATCATCTCTACTATCAATAGAATGCTTTTTCAAGGACTTAATCGTTAATCCCGATAAATGTAATGGTTGTGGGAGATGCGAAGAAGTTTGTGCTTTCAATGCCATTGATCTTGTAGATGCTGAAAGAAATTATGAAGATGTTAGCTTACCTATTAAAAAAGCTGTCATCAATTCAGCTCTCTGTAAAGGATGCGGAAAATGCTCATCAGTTTGTCGATTAAAAGCCATTGATGCTAAACATTACGACTTTAAACAAATCTCAAAAATTATAGATCCTTACTTCCTAGAGAGAGTAAACACTGAGGAACTTAGAAAAAGTCCTGAAAAGACAGAATCAGCTACTATAATTGATTGATATATTATGGTCACTTAATTTTATATATTTATCATCTACATTAATATCAATATATAACTTTATGAGTGGGCAACTATTTTCCTTGTATGAATTCCAAAAATTCAGAAGGTTCATTACCCTCATTGACAGAGACTATTTCATATCTAATTCCCTGTCTATCTCGAATGCTAGGTGCGATCTTAAAACTCTTAAATTTCTTTCGGGCAACAATGTTACTTCCCTTCCAAATCCAAACTCGATGTCTAGCACCATCTACAAATATTCGTACGTTACCTGAATCTAATAATTCTTGTAATTCCTCCTCACCTTTTATCAATGAATTTCTACATTTCAAACAAAATGGTTGATTTGGATTCCTTATCTCTACACCACAATTCTCGCAAAACATGAATAATCTTCAATTTTTTTTTGTGGAAACGAGTAAAACTAATCAAGTTGTCTCGGACGATAAAATTTTTAGAGCAACATCAATAGTTAAGTGACTCAATTTATTAGCTCTCTCATAATGCTTTTTACAGAACCATTCTGCATATGGTGGATGCCCTACCCCTCCAATTTCTTTCATTTTTCTTTCCCATTCTTTATCAGAAAGGCGTTTTTTAAAGTATATCAAACCGCCTTCATCCAGATCTACTAGCTTCTTATCACAAATACAGCATATGGGAGGTCTCATTATAATTTTTTTTAAAATCTAATTGATTTACAAATAAATTGATTGTAACTGGCAATATAAGACATACCAAGAGGATTTCTCAAGCCGGTAAATAAATATTCTTCCAAAAAGAACTCATCAGGTTTCTTGACGTTCTTAAACTCATCCTCATTTAAAAATCCCATATATGCGGTAAACTCATTTGTGTTATAGGTATTATGATAAACACTGAGCCATTGAATTTGATCTTTATATTCTCTTATTCGCTTTTTTCTTAAATCATAGTATTTTGCTTTAGCTTTCTCACTGATCAAACAATGGATAATAACGATATATTCATATTCTTCTGAAAAGCTTCCAATTTTAAGCGTTTCATCTTCATCACAAAATATTTCGAAGTAATTTTCGATGTAGGCAGTACATAGAAAACATCCGGTATCTCCTCGTTCTAGTATTAAAATATATATATAAATTATTATTTCTAACTTTAACTTTTCTTGTTATATTCTAAAAGACATTTAAGTTGTTTTGACTAAATCTTAATTAATGAGTTTTTAATTTTTGAGGTGAAAAAAATAGAAAAGCAAACCTATCAGTTTATTATAATTGAAAGAAAAGGTAAGGTCGCTATTTTAAAATTTAATAGACCAGAAAAGAAAAATGCATTTAGTGAAGCAATGAGAACGGAAATACTTGACGCACTAATGGCTTTAAAGGATGAAAAAAGAATAAAAGCAATAATTTTCTATGGAGGGGAAGATTTCTTTTCAGCGGGATTTGATAGGGATGAAGTTCAGGCTGTAATCCAAGGAGAGGGGGATTACCAAAAGTTTGTTGATTCCAATCATCTTTTCCATCAGACTATCTTTGATTATCCAAAACTACTAATCGCAGCCATAAATGGATATGCATTAGCCGGGGCTTTTGATCTTGCAGCTATTTGCCATTTACGAGTGGCATCAAAAGGATCGTTATTTGGACACCCTGAGATACGATTCGGGGCTTGTCCTTTATTTTATCCTTATTTAACTTTGGTGGGTCGTGGAAAAGCACTTGAACTTGTTTTAAATACCGGAACGCGAGAAACCTATATTACTTCTGAAGAGGCTTATAGACTGAATATATTAAATAAACTTGTTGAGAAAGGAGAAGCTCTGGATGAGGCAATAAAAATGGCAAAACAAATTTCCCAATCTCCTGAGTTTGCCGTATCCCAACTAATTCAAGTAAATAATCTATTTATTGATCAAGTAAAAAAATTTGATGCTGAGATCAATTTTATCCTTAACGATATGAAAACTCTATTGAATAGGTGATATTTTCAGTCATAAAAAGAGCCAACCACACACTAACTTATTTTTTTTTTAATAATAAATAGTTAAAAGTTTTTAAACAAAAGAAAAGACATGTAACCAACGATCTTTATAAAATCTAAAGATCTCTTTGAATATAAATAAAAAAAACTGAATATTATGAGTTTAACAAAGATATTATCAAATCGAATTTTGTTTTTTATCCATCTCTTTGCCTACGTAGGGGTAAATCTATTACTTATCTTGATTTGGGCGGTGTCGATACCATTACTTCCACCAGACACTGGTTTTATTCCTTTCTTTCCTATTTTCGGTTGGGGATTTGGGATTGGTTTTCACGCGCTGGTTTGGCTAATGTATAACGATAAAGTCAAATACTTGTCAGAATTAAGAAAAGAATCTGGGTTCAAAATAGCTTTCATTTTTCACGCTTGGTTCTATGGTAGTATAAACATTTTCCTTTTGATTCTTGATTTAATAACGACCCCTAACTTGATATGGTTTATATGGCCGTTAGGAGGTTGGGGTATTGCTTTCGCTTTCCATGCATTTGGTTTCTTTACTTGGGATAAGGCTTTAGAAGCTCAAAAAACTAAAATACGTGAAAAACACCCTGATTATTCGGATGAAAGATTAAAAGAATTTGCATCTTCAAAGCTTCTAGGAATCGAAATATTATTAATGCATATTACGTACTTCGTTGTAATTGCCGTTTTAACATATGTAACTCAAATTTGGATAATCTTTAGCCTTACAATTGAGAATGTACTTCAAACTACAATAGGATGGACACTTTTTCTGGGTTTGCATATTTTAGCATACTATCTTTTTAATTACAACGAGAAATTAACGATAGTAATGAAAGGCTTAATTCTCCACATTATAGCATACGTAGGACTTATCTTCATCGGTCTTTGGGAACAACTATCTCCAGGTCAAACATTATTCTGGTGGCACATCCCTGTCATTTTATGGCTTTTTTTTATAGGAATCCATATTTTTGTTACCCTAAAATGGGATTCTATAAATCCAAGTGCTCTTGAAAAAGTTAAGGGACGATCCCGAGAAGGACTTGAAGAATATAAATATCAAAGGTTGACGTATTGGCTATTATTTTGGCGGTTTACATTCATAGCTCATATATTTGCCTATATCCTTGGAGTTATCCTCATATCTCCCTTAGTTAATGATATTATAGCATTTATACCACCTCCTCTGACAATAGATTTTACTTCTTTCTTGAGTATCGTCGCATTCGGATGGTTGATCGGCTTATTGGTTCATGGGGCTATGTATTTTATTGCACTAAAACAAATAAACGCTTTTCTAATGTGGACAGCTGTACTTCATAGTGCTGCGTATATCGGAGGTATACCTCTATTAGTGGTCACTAACATATTATTTACCCCTACACTACTGTGGAGTGCAATTGCGTTAGGAGGATGGGGATTTGGATTGGGAGTACATCTATTACTTGCGTTTCTAACAAGAAAAAAATGAAAACTTCAACCAAAAACCCAAGCTAAATCTTTTTTTTTTTCTTATTGTGGCTAGGATTTGATTTTAATTTTTCATTCGATTGTCTCTAAGCATTTAAAAGTTTCTTCTGAGAAGTTAAAAAATGTAACTATTTAAACTTATAAGACGAATTTCTATTAAATACCTTGAAAAATACACCCAAAATCGATTTTAAAATAGAGATACCAATAAAAAAATGAACGAAGAGTCATCGGGGTCACCAGAGTCATCAAGGTCACCAGAATCATCAGAGACACAAGAGTCATCAGAGCTAAAAAGAATCGATAAAATAATAGAAAATCTCAAGAAAGGGTGGAAAATTCTTAAGAATAAATCAAAACCAAAACTTAGAGCTTTTTTCACAGATCAGATAACAAAAAAAGAATATCCCTATTTTAAAAAATTTATTGTCCTGCTTATTCTAATAACCTTATCCTTAGTATTTCTAAATCTTAATAGATCTATAAGCTACAATAAATATGAGCGAATTCAGTTTAATTCTGCGGGATCTACCCTTTATGCAAATTTATTTTATCCAGCGAAATCTCTTTCTAATCAAGAAAAAAAACCTCTGATTATCTATGCCCACGGAATTGGGAGTAAACGCGACTTTGATTTAAGGATCCCTATAGAATTTACGAAAAGAGGTTTTTATGTAGCTGCTCTTGATTATCAGGGACATGGGGAAAGCAGTGGAAACATTAACAAAATAGATAGCACAACAAATATTCCGGGACTTGCTCAAGATTGTTCTAAATTATTAGATAAACTGGAAACTATGTCATTTTATATTAATGATGTAAATACATCTCAAGTTGGATTAGTAGGTCACTCACTTGGGGGTATGGTTGTTCTTATGAATCAAGCCTTAGATCCTCGATTTAATGTTACTGTAGCGTGGGCCCCTTTAGTTAATTTTGTGCCCCCTTTATTTGGATTTAAAGCGAATGTACAATTTGAAAATTACATCCCTGTCAACTTGATAAATGAAACAAACTCTTTCAATCTTCTTATTATAATGCATGTGAACGATGAAATTCTAAATTTTACAGAGAATGCGTTGAAAGCTCAAGAATTAACAGATTGTTCTGTGATAAATGTAACAGGTCCATTATTAGGTGGTGGGCATCAGCTGTATTCAGACGTTGTTCTTTTTAAAACAATTAATTGGTTTGAATTGAATTTTTTTAAATCTGAAACGATTAATGGTCCCATCTATTTATCATATATATGGAATTACATTCTCATTTTCACTAACTTGATTATATTAGTTATAATAATTTTAACTCTAATCTCTTATTCTTCAATTTTTTTCACCAAAGAAAAAAAATCCCATAGACAACTACTAATGCTTGATATTAATTTAATATCAAAGATTAAAAAACCAGTAAAAATAAGCGCTATAATACTATTCTCAGCCTTTTTTATTATTAATTGGCAAGTTTTCGCTTATTACTTTGGCGTAATAGGAATTTTATATTCTTCTCTTATTTTCTGTAGTATTTATGTACTTATCCATACCTTACTCTACTTTATAAAATTAAGAAATGAGAGAGTAAAGTTTAACTCAAATGAAGTAAAAAGATTTTTAATAAAAGAATTCAAATTTAAGTATATAATATTTGCGCTACTCAGTTCTTTTTATTTTATTGGTATCTATTTAATCTTTTCATATTCCTATCCTTTTGCTTTCATGTGGCCAGCTAGTTGGGATGCTCAATTGTTAGCACTATTAATATTCCCTGTATATCTTTCCCTTGAGATTTTATTTAGAAAAGTGTTATATCCACAATTGAATTTTGTAAAATCAGAATCCTCAAAATCTAAAATTATAATAGTTTGTGCGATTATCATATATGCCAATTTAATGTTGATAACCATGGGGATTTCATATTTACCTTCTGTGTTATTTATTTACTTTATTCTCTTAATTACAACAGTCTTTAATACGATTATTTATGAAAAAACAAGGGCTTTCAGTTTTGTCTTGCTATGCTCTTTTGACATAATCCAACTGTTTTTCTCAGTTGTTATTTCTAACGTTGTGGGAGTTGGGGCTGTAGGTGGATGGTTCTAAAATCAAAAAAAGTGAGAACAACGTGTGATTCTTCAAAAATGTTTGCAATAGTTGGCTTTATAATGATTAGTATTATCCTATTCGTGATCTTGCTTGGTAGTTTATCTAAAAAGAACCTTTATTTTTTAACTGTATCTTTGTAAAAAAATATTACAGCAATAAATCCAAATAGTAAAAGGAGAAGAATAAAAGAGGGAGATAATATAGGAATTTCTGATGGACCTAATATTGGAAAAATTGAAATTATAAAATTATTTATTGTAGTAAATCCACTAAATGTAATAAAAAGCAATATGATAAAGATTATAGTTGATTTTCTTGACTTAAAAAATTCTCCTTTATGCTGTTTTTTACTAAATGAAATCATACCCTGAATCCCCACGAATCCTACTAAAAGAAAAAGTGCTAATTCGACGCCTTCCTTGACACCCATTATTTCAATCCCAGCAACGATGTGTACGAATTCATCCGTGCTATTTGAAAGTATTAACCATATTATTATTGTTTCAGTCTTCCAGGATTTCAATTTTTCACCTACCACTATTGTCATCTTCCCGCTAATATCTCCTATAACATATAAAAAAAACAGCAAATTAATAATTAATAATCCAATGTCAATAAGATATTGAATAGTTGCCAAGTTTGGGATAATTCCTCCTAGTATTCCTATGGATATACTCAACTTATAATACGCTTTAACCATTAAATAAAAAGAATACACTCCTACGATTATGTTAAACACACCTAGCCATGAATTCAGAATTCCGAAAAATAAAAAGAAGATTCCCATGAATAATACAAAACTCATGAAACCTATCATACCTTCTAACATTCCAGGCAAATCAAATTCCACTACACCATATGTTTTTATCATTAATACAGAAATTAGATAAGCAAAAGAGAGGATAATAAATGCTAATATATTTCCTCCAATAAATTCAGAAAATTGCAGTGTTGTTGAATATCGATAATTCACTATTTTAAGGTCGTTTTTTTCTGCTTTTTGGCGAACTCTCTGTAATATCATTAATGGAATAAAAAGCAGAATAAAGATAAATGAAACAAAAACAAATCCTATCCAAATTATAAACCATAGTGAATAAAATAATAGATCCCTTTTTTGAAAGTTTGGTAATAAAAGATATAAAATAAGCAATCCCAGAAAAATGATAAAAATAACGATTAAAAATAGGATAAAATTAATTGCAAGAATAAAAAGAGGCATAAGACCTAAAACTAATGAAATTAAAAATGATTTGATATGTTCAGCAAAACTCATATGTAGGATATCTTTGTTTTGAAAAGCTGAGAGCGCAAATAAAAAACTTGAATAAGTCAATAAAGGCAAAAAAACAAAAAATATATTAAATGGGATAAAGATGTTTGAAAAATGCCCTATTAACATCCAGGATAAAAGAACTACAAAAACCAGGTTTTCCTTCTTCTTTAATAATATTAAATCTTTAAATCCCATTTAGGTCAATCTTAAGAATTAAACTAATCTAGAATTCTATATAAAATTATAAAATTTTAAAATAAGTTGGTTTTCATTTAAAATATTGCTAACTAAGTAATTTAAACTCACAAAATATTAATTTAGGCTCTAATTCTAATTAAAAGGATATTAATAAGTAAAAGGATTTCAATAAGAAAGAAGTTATATATAGGAAAAAAAATAAAAAGACAAAATTAACAGATATAGGAGATAAAAAATATGGTAAATAAGGACGTATGGGATAATACTGTACTAAAGGAGTTCGAATTACCAGGTCAATTAACCGTGAAAAATCGAATATGGCGAGCTGCCACTTGGATGGGGATGGCAAATCCCGATGGAACCATTAATGATACCTTAATAGATACCTATAGTAAAATTAAGGCGGGTTTAGTATTAACGAGTTTTCAATATGTCAGTCCAGAAGGAAAATCTCTTCCGGGTCAGATCTCAAACTCAAAGCCAGAAGATTCTGAGGGCCTAAAAAGATTAGCTGATGTGATCCATTCAACAGGAAGTTTGACTGGAGCTCAACTAGTTCATTGTGGTAGGGCTGCTAATCCAGTGTTTTGGGGAGGAGAAGTAGCTTTTGGCCCTAGTGATGAAGAGAAACCAACTCCAACAGGTAGTAAAATTAAGGTTAAAGCTATGACCATTGAACAGATTGAAGAGGTGACACAATCTTATGCTATAGGGGCGAAAAGAGCAGTTGATGCCGGTTTTGATGCGATTAATATTCATGGTGCTCATGGTTACCAACTCTGGCAATTTTTTGATCCTGCCATAAACAAACGACCTGTTGATGATCCCTACACAGGTACAACTTTAGAAGGACGCTCAAAAGCTATGATAGAGGTGATTTTGGCAGTAAAAAAAGTTGTTGATGTACCCATTTTTGTAAAAGTTAATTCAAGCTCAACTGGAACAAAACCAGAAGAGGTAGGTGAATTAATAAAGAAAATAGCTGACGCTGGAGCATGTCTCGTCACGATAAGTGGTTCAAATGCTACTCAAGATCCAAAAAAAGTAGGTGAAGCATATTTTTTAGAGAAGGCTAAAGTTATTAAGGAGACCGTAGGGGATACAAGTATATTCTTTGTATTAGTTGGTGGGATTCGTTCCCCAGAAACAATAGTGAGGTTACTGACGGGTGATGGAGAGAAAATAGCGAAGTTTGATGCGATTGAACTTTGTCGACCATTAATAAGTGAACCAGATCTAATTGAGCGATGGAATTTAGAAGCAAAAACTGGAAACCAGACCCCTGCGAGATGTATATCATGTTTGAAATGTTTTGGGCCTGGGTATTCTGGAAAGGGTGTCCAATGTATGTCATTTAAGGACGTATAAACAACTATCTCTATTATTTTTTTCTGATAGGTCTAATTACTTCAAAAAAGATTGATTTTTCATGTACATGGGAGAGAATTAAATAAAAATGTCATTTATTGGTATAGAAGAGTCGTATAGTAGGATAAAAAATATAGTTAATAACACACCCGTTATGACTTCAAGGTCATTAAATACTCTCGTACAAGCAAAAATTTATTTAAAATGCGAAAACTTTCAGAGAGTTGGAGCTTTCAAATTTCGGGGCGCTTATAATGCTTTAAGTTTACTTACTGAGGAAGAAAAAAAGCGAGGAGTTATTACTCATTCAAGTGGTAATCATGCACAAGCAGTCGCACTTGCGTCTTCTTTGTTAAGCATTCAGGCTATAATTGTGATGCCTAAGGGAGCTCCTTTAAATAAAATTAATGCAACAAAAGATTATGGTGCTGATATAGTTTTTTGCGACAATACTCTCGAATCAAGGATGAGAACAACTGATAACTTAATAAAGAAGAATAACTACATTTTAATTCATCCGTATGATAATGACAATGTAATCAACGGTCAAGGAACAGCAGTTTATGAATTAATAAAGGAAAAAGGAGATTTTGATGTCATAATTACTCCACTTGGCGGTGGAGGGTTATTGAGTGGGACAGCCCTTGCAACTAAAGGACTATGCCCAAAAGCCCGAGTTTTTGGAGTAGAACCATCACTAGCAGATGATGCCTTAAGATCTATCCAATCAGGACATATAATTCCGAGTACTTATCCAAACACAATTGCTGACGGTCTACGTACATCAATTTGTATGAAAACGTTTAATTTCATTCAAAAATATGTTGACCAGATATTAACTGTTTCAGAAACGGAGATAATAGATGCAATGAGGTTTCTATGGAATCGAATGAAAATTATTGTTGAACCTTCGGGTGCAGTTCCTCTAGCATCCCTACTCTCAGATAAAATTCAGATTAAGGATAAAAAAGTGGGACTTATTTTGAGTGGGGGAAATATTGATATTGAACCATTTTTTCAATTATTAAAAGATCGTATTTTAAAATAATGATTGAATCTCTTTCGAAACTGTTCGATAGTTTGGAACTCTCATGGATTGACTCTTCATCTGAAATTGATAAATCTGATGCTTACACTCAGGTTTTATCGATTTTTCCAAATTTGAGAACAGTTTTTCAGGATGGTACAAAAAATGACCCGGAGGAGTTTCAAAGAACAATAAGACATATATTTAGGTCTTTTAAAATATACTTTCTAATAAAATCCGGAAAGTTTTCTCACGATACGATATCAGATGATTCTTTAAATATAATTCGAGAAAAATTATTTAATCAAAACTTACCGAACCGGTTAATCCTACCAATAATTTTGATGTATCATGATATAGGGAGACTATTTAATAAGAAAAAGCATCCTTACCAAAGTTATTTGCTAATCTCAAAACAAAACATGCTTAACCTATTTGATCTTTCTGAGATTGATAAATTACTAATAAAAAAAGTAATTCAGTATCATTTATTATTTGCTTCTATTTATACAGGTGAGTCTACTTTTTTTGGGATATATTCTGTAATATACGATTCTGAGTTTAATAAAATAGGAACTAGTGAACAAAATTTTAATAAATTTATCGATCTATTAGAAATTTTTACTTACATTGATATATTGGGCTATTCTTATGCTCGTATTTATGATCATTATGTAGATTATTATGATCAAATTAATTTTACATTAAAAAACATTTTAAGCTATTGGTCGGATAAAGAAGCAGCCTTAAAAATGGCATTAGAATATTCTCAACAATGGATAGAATGGAGGATTGCTGGAGCTCTTCGGATCTTTCAATATGTTAATACTAGATCTTACTTAAAAGAGGAATTTTATTTCAATAAAATAAAAGAGAGCATTAATGAGGATGTAGAGAAAATATCAGGCGTGGACAGTTGGAATATGATAAAGGAACTTATTTTACCAGAGACATCTAGAATTCAGATGAAATACGGACTTGCGGTTCTCATGCTCCTTGCATTTGGTAAATTTTTTAGAGGACCAATTGAAAGAAATGAGAAGATCTCGAGCAATCTTGTTGTATTTTGGATTTTGCTTTCTAAAGAAATCAACAAAAGATCAACAAAAGAAAATAAGGTTTTGTGGAATATTCATTTTCTAGGATTACCTAATTGGTGGAAGTGGGATAGAAAATTTAAAAAGGAACTTAATCATCATACTCTAGATAAAATTATCAAAAGTGCAACACAAGATCTTGATAAAGAAAGGAGGGAGTTTAATTTATATTTGGATTTTAAATCAATTTTTAGTTTTGAATGAAAAAACTTAAAATTGAAAAAAATAAGGCACCTCCTCCTTGAAATTGAAATTCCTCAATTCTTAATATATACCAATAATACACGGTTTTTATAATATAAGGAACTAATTTAAATTCAATTATCAGCCTCGATTATAAGTCTTATGCAACTGGTGTTTCAATTTATACTTAGCAAATTCATTTTTGTCAAATGAAATATTTGATTAATTCTTTGTCTCTCTGACTAACACGTACAAAATCTTTAAAACCTACATTTAAATCTCTAAATCAACAAAAACTTTATGGTTACATCATTAATAGGGTTAATATTTCAACAATAAATGTAATAACTTATTGGGTGTTTTTAACATGGGGAAATTATCTCAATTCATAAAAAGATTAAAAAAATCAAAAAAATTAGTACGTATGACCATTGTAGGGGATGGTGCAGTCGGAAAGACGACATTAGTACAAGCTTTAATTCAAAAAACAATAAATTATATAGACGAATCGAATGGGGCACAAGTATTAAAGAACAAAGAGATAACTCGTACTCCTTTTATGGAAATAGAAACTTGGGTTTATAAAGATTTGTTATTTCAATGCTATGACTTAACAGGACAATTAATTCCCGGAACTCATCCTTTAGATCTTATGAGGAATCAGGTAACTAAATCTATAGACATATATATCTTCGTCTTCTCAGTTGACGTGTATAAATCATTTGAAAATATAAATGGTTGGAGAGAACTAATGGATCTTAGTAACAATCATACAAATGGCCATTCGGACTTAGTTCTCGTAGGTAATAAAATTGACTTGGAAAGAAATATCTCCGATGAATTAATCAACTCCATAGTAGGTAAGGATAAATATTTTCAAAAATATGTAGAAACTTGTTCATTAGATGGAAGAGGTATTGATAACTTACTAGATGAGATTACTAAAATTGGTAAAAATCTCCTTAATAATTAGGGTAGCTCTATATCATAATAGAAACTCTCATCTTCTCGATAAAAAGTAAGATGAGGTGTTAGGATGACAGAGATTCAATGTAAATTATGTGATACAAAGATTAATTTCAACATTAATAACCCACATACTTATATCCATAAATCTGAATCAGGAAACTCAATGATTGGAAAGTTATTTACTATTCGAATAGGTCATTCATCTTATTCAGACTCAATACACATCAATGTTGTGGTCATCGATGAACTGGGAGATTATCGCGCTCACAAAGATTACTATGAAGAAAAAAAAAATGGAAAAGGCGCCCCCTCTTTATGGAGTAATTTAAAGCAGACAATTCCCTCGGAACTCCGAGGTTACCTATTTTTAGCAAATCGAAAAGAGAGAGAGATTCTTACTCAAATATCTAATCCACATAATAAAACTCTAAATGAATGGTATGAAAACTTCTCTAATCTAAGGCATGCTAATCCAAAAAGTCAATTGCTAACTTTTTTAGCTGTAAAATGGGGTTTTATAATTGGAAAAGGTAAAGAACTCATAGAATATTCTTATGAGCATGATTCTTGGAGTTATCCCACATATTTACGGTTGTTAGCAAGATTTAAATCCTCTTCGGAATTAATAGAACAAGCAAAAAAAATGAATTTTGATTCTAAATCACTTCCTATTCAACTAGAAGCAACTTTAGCTAAAGCTGAAGTTTATCTTCGATTAAGCGCTTATGATCTTTTAGAAGAATTATATGATACTAGTCAAAAAAAATGGAGTGATAATACTTCTTTAGAAGTTAAGTCTGGATTAATGCTTTTGCAAGGTTATTATGGTTTTAGGTTGTATTTTCTTGGAAAAATTAATGAGGCCATAAAGATAATAGAACCGGTCTTTAATTTCGGTCAAATTTTAGAAAATCGTGAGATTATAAGCGTAACAGGTAATTTTTATGCAGCAGTCATCCAATCTAGTGGAGATCTAGAAAAAGCCCTAAAAATCTTTGAGATTGTACTGGGAGTTAGTGAAGAACTCGGTGATGAAAGAACAAAGGCAGTTATTTCCACCAATATGTCTGTAATTGAATCTAGACAAGGATTATTTGATCAAGCGTTGAATCGACAGCAAACAATTCTAACACTCCCAGTTGTTCAAGCAGAATTTTTCTTAAAAATTTCTATTATGAGCATTTATGCTGAAACGCTTTTTATTTCCGAAAAATATGATGCATCAAGAAGGGTATGCCAAAGTCTCCTTCAAGAAGAAAATGTACCTACTTATTATAAAGTTGATGTTCTCTCTACTCTTAAAAGAATTGCTGGTAAAACTGGTTCCATTGAACTTTTAGAATTTGTTCGATCCAATTTACCAAAAGATTCCGATTTCATGGATTCACCAGTAGGTCATATTTTTAGTTTTGATTTGGAGGCTATCGATGGGGAATTACACAACAACTGGGTAAAGTTAATTGATAACTTAAAAAATGAACGAGAAGTTATGTTAATAAATCTTTCTGTTGAGGGTGCGAGCGATATTGAAATTCGACTAGCTGATGCATATTTTAAATACTTTCAAGAAACAGAGAAGTTAGAACACTTAAATCAAGCCCATAATCACTTAGATTTAGCGAAGACAATTGCTATAGAGAATCAAAGCTATCTTGATCTCTGTAGACTAGTAATGATTAAAGGGTTGATCGCGGCAGAAAGTAATTTAACCGATCAAGCTAGGACTTATTTTGAAGAAGCTTTACAAACAGCACAAGATTATAGTTTAGGAAATCTTAAAAAAGAAATTCTTGAAAATTTGGAACATATAAATAAAGGTATCATAGAGAAATCTACAAACTCTCTATTACGACGAATGTTTAAGAGGTTAACATTCAGGAAAACAGAAAAAAAAGAATCGACAAAGAAAAGTGTGATTTATACCATATTTATAGGAACACAAAATTCAGCATGGAGGTTGATCTTACAAAATGAAAAGAGTGGTTCTTCTGATGAGACAAATTATCTAGTAGGTATTCATGATCTTTGGGTCAACTTAAGAAAAAGTCTATTGGTGCAACAACAAAATCACTATTATACTGTGAGTCGGGGTGCTTTATTAATAGAAAATTCACCTCATTTTCAATTACTTGCTTTAGGTGATCAATTGAATTATATTACTAGATTAACCATTCAAAATCTTTTACCAGAATTAGAGAATTTTTCCTTCAGGCATATTCCAGAAGAATTAGAGGAGAAAGTTTTAGATACACTAAATAAAAACATAGGTAAGTTTGTGAGAGTAGAATAAGCTCAGGATTCTTTCTGTTTTAATTTTTATTTTTAAATTTTTAATAGAAATACTTATTTTGATGAAAATAAACATTCTTATAAAATGTAGCTCAATTATTAGTATTCGCAATACTCAAAAGTTGACAAGGTATGAATTGGAAAATAATAATTAATCCAAAAGGAGAAAAATAGTTTAAAACCATTTCAAAATGTGAAAATCATGGATATTAAAAATTATCTTAATGATATTCTTTCTGTAGTTAATGGACAGAGAGCTTGGGATTGGACAGCAAAGATTTCACAATTTAGCAGAATACAAGCGTCCCACGGATATCATGAAATTGCTGAAATCATTAAAAAAGAATTATTAAAAATTGGTTATAGTGAGATTGAGCATTTTAAATCACCCGCGGATGGGAAAAATAATACTTGGGGATCTGTAGCACCTTTCCAGTGGGAAATCGAGTCAGGGGAGCTTTGGATTACCGAACCGGAAAGATTAAAGCTTTGTGATTTTGATGATATTCAGACATCCATTGTAACCCATTCAAAATCGTGTGATGTCCTAGCTGAAATAGTGGACATAGGAAAAGGGGATAATAAGGAAGATTATGATGAAAAGGACATTGATAAAAAAATAATACTAATGTGCAGCTCAACACATATGTATCATTCCTACATCGAAAATTCAGGAGCATTAGGTGTAATATATTATCCTGATTTAAAGAGAACAGGAGATCAATTAGATAAACGAATTTATAACAGTTTTTTCACTACTCAAGATCGACTTGATAAAGCAAAATTCGGATTTAGTATTTCTTACAAACAAGCATATTATTTAAAAGAATTATTAGAAAAAGGACCAGTTAAAGTTCATGCAAAAATAAATGCAAAATTTTTGGATGGCAATATGGAGGTCATAAGTACTTGTATTAAAGGAAAGGAAAATCCTGAGAAAGAAATCATTATTATTGCACATTTATGCCACCCATTTCCAAGTGCAAATGATAATGCTAGTGGAGCTGCAGGTTTATTAGAACTCGCAAGAGCGTTGAAACAATTAATTGAACAAAAAACATTGATTCCCCCTAAACGAACTATTCGGTTTCTTTGGGTACCAGAATTTGGGGGGACCGTCCCCTGGATGAAATATCATGAGGCTACTGTTAATAATGTATTATCATGTCTTAATTTGGATATGATTGGAGAACATCGCCTTAAAATAGGGTATCCCTTAGAAATAAATTTAGCCCCCTATTCTACTCCGTCAATCCTTAATGATATTGCATCACTTTTTATTGAAAAAATAGCTGATCACCCCAAAGGCATAGCTATTAACGGGACAAAAGTCCCAATGAGTTATCGATTGGCAAGTTTTGAAGGCGGAAGTGATCATATTCTCTTTGTAGACTCTTACTTTGGAATACCCTCACTTATGTTTGGACATGAGGATCCCTATTATCATTCTTCAATGGATACTGTTGAATATTGTGATTCTACAGAATTAAAAAGAGTTATTGGCATGAGTATGTCAATATCTTATTTACTCTCAGTATTAGACAGTTCCCTAATATTGAAGTTATGGCCTGAAATCCATAAAGGAATATATACAAGATTGGGAAGTGCAATCAAACTTTTAGAAGAAATAAAAGTAAATTTAAATACGCCAGGAAATCAATCAACTAAAGAAGAACTAATTGAATTAATCCTTTTTGGGACAGATATTATTCATGCATCCTTTGATTATAATTTAGAATTATTCAACTGGATAAAAAATTTAGATATATCCCCTGAAATAGACACGTTACTTGAAAATACCAAAAAAGAGATCTTTGATGTATATGAAATTCACAATTCCAGATGGAAAAATCAAACCAGAAAATTTTGTAGGGATGAGGAAAAAAAGTTATTAGAATCTAAATTAAATTTAACTTTTAAGCCCAATTTCGATGGCCCATTTGATGAACATCACCTTATCGATCTCTATAAATATTCATTGTTTAAGGAATTTTGCAAGAGCTTGAAATCTGAATTTTTAGGGGCAATCAGTGAATTGATTAATTTGGTATGTAAGGGGTGTAACATCTTAAGAGTAGCAAGCTTATTATCTTTAGAATATAAAACGGTCATATTCCCTCACAAAATTTTAAAACTTCTAGATTATCTAGAAGGAGAAAATATTTTACAACAATTATAAAGTAGACGTATAATAATTGAATTCGAAATACAAACGAAGATAGTTAAATTTTTAGAATAAGAACAACTTTAACTCTATGTAATTAGATTATTTATTTGTTATTGAATAAATCTAAAAATTGGTATCACATGGGTGACTTGTTTAATAATGAATCATTAGAAAAGAATCCTAATGAGGATTTATGCGTTGTATATCTGTTGTATTTTGATGAGAAAAAAGGTCAAATTCCTCTATTTATATATCCTGATGATCTTCTCAGAAATAATAGAAAATATATGCGACCAATTCATTATCATCCAGTATGGTTCTTAGAAACGGAAGATCTTGACCATATTGACTTGGAGTATAAGGGATATACTTTTTTTGGAAAAAAATTTTTAACAAAATCTAAAAGAACAAAAAGACGTGCTGGTCTTGAGTTCAAAACTCCAGAAACAATAGTTTTAATTGTGTCATTACCAATTGAATTAGAGATTTTTGGAGACGATCTTATCAGTAAACTAACAGAACAACTAAGGGATAAATTCGAAGATCAATTATTTGAAGTTATTGAAAGCGAAATAGCCAGTGATACTATAATTAAAACACCAGATACAATAGGGCGTATAACAAAGGGAACAAAAATAAAGGTACTTATAAGAAATTTGATTGATAAAGTAATTAAAGATCATTTTTCAAGTATTATCAAAAAAAAGTCAGGATCTCCCTCAATTAAAACTCAACGAGCCATTTCATATTTCGCCTTGAAGGGATTTGAGCTTTCTCTTCCTAGAAGTTTAAAAGGAAAAAATCGATTTTCAACTATAGAATTATTTGATCCGGAAAAACAAAAACTATCCGGAAAACTCCCACTCTCTATTAATAAAATCAATCTACTAGAAAAAAGTCATGAAATTGAATTTACTGTTCAAAACAACACAGAAGAAGAGTTGAAAAATATTTCAATAACAATTACTCATGTTCAAGAATTTTTTGAAAAAGAAGTAATGAACCAAGAGGTTGATGTCTGGTTTCCCCAGGAGGAACTCTTGTTTATCGTTCCAAAAATTCCTCACATTGATGACTACTTATTTTCTATTAATGAACGAGATGTTGATGGGTATCACCAAAAAATTCTTAATCAAAAAATTGATTTAAAATTATTAGATAAAATAACAAACGAAATTTAGACATTCTAATGTTAAAAGAACAGATAAATAAAGAAGATATTATCATCCGAAATTACCGGACCTCAGATTATCAGGCAACATTAGAAATTTGGAAGAATCTAAATGAGTTAATGGGTGTAGAATTTGACGAAGAGCAATGGAGAGAGTCTTCTGGTTTAAGACAGTTTAAACCTAATTTAAAACGGATAACAATGATTGCTGAACTAAAATCAACCGGAGAGGTTGTGTCTATGGGAATGATTGAAGCTGTTAAAAATACTATTGGGAGGTATATCGGACGCTTAGATAATTGGGCAACCAAGAAAGAATTCATAGGAAAGGGCGTTGGCAAGCTTATAGCTGAGAGATCAATTCAAATATTACAATCATGGGGTTGCGATTCGGTAAGGATAAACCTTGCATATACTGCTGATAAAAAATTGCTGGAAGTCTTTGGAAAATTAGGGTTTCAACCAATTCTTACAGTATTAGAAAAGAGATTTTAAAATTATTCTTTTCTAAGGTGAAACCGGTTCAACTCTAGCTTGGAAAATTTGATGGTTGTTAGAACTGATAATTTTTTTCAATGAAATATTTTAACCTTAAAAAATTCAGAATCATATAATAAATAGAATATAAAAAAAAAAGGGAGAGATTTGTAAATGATTGGAATTAAATCTTATGGTGTTTACTTACCAAAGTATGTAATGCCTCGCGAGTTGATCGCTAAAGCTTGGGATTTTCCTGTTGTTCCTGGTAACAAGGCTGTTGCAAGTGCAGATGAGGATAGTCTTACCATGGCTATTGAAGCTGGTATAGATTGTCTTAGTGGAATTGATCCAAAAAGTATTGACGGTTTATTTTTTGCCTCTACTACTCAAGTGTATACTGAAAAGGATTCCTCCTCGTTTATTGCAACAGTATTAGATTTAAGGGAAGATATTGTAACAGCAGACTTCACTGACTCACTAAAAGCAGGAACAACCGCGTTAGCAAGAGCAGTTGACACAATTACAGCAAATAAGGATGTCTCAAAGATACTTGTTATTGCTTCAGATATGAGAGAAGCAGAGCCAGCTACTACTTGGGAATTTACGTTTGGTGATGGTGCTGCAGCTTTTCTCCTAAGTGAAGGGGAAAATTTACCACTTGTTATAGATGACTATTATTCTATTTCGGCTAATGTAACAGGGCCGTGGAAAAGAACAAAGGAGGATAGCTTCATAAGAACTTTTGAGTCGAAAATGGATACTCAATTTTATACCCAAAGTGTTACAAAAGTAATGTCTGAGATTATCGAAAGAAATGACTTAAGTCCTGAGGATATTGATATCGCAGCATATTATTATAATAATCCTAGAACACATGGACGTGTTTCAAAGGCGATGAAATTTAATCAGGGAGTAGCTCAAAATGGACTTTTCTTTCAATTTGGAGATCTCGGAACTCCAATGTCCTTTATATTATTAATCTCTGCCTTAAAAAATCCCAAAAAAAATGCAAAGGCATTGTTAGTTGGATTTGGTGATGGTGCTGATGGGATTTTATTGCACGTTCATGATATAAACGCTCTAAAAGAACTTTCTCAAGCTCATATGGCCTTATCAGGACATCAACAATCAATGAAACTTCTTAAAAACTATAATGTTTACGTTGAAAATAAAAAACTTCTTGAAAAAGACCGATATGTAAGAAAAAGTTCTGCTGTAACATTATGGCGAGATACACCTGCTGTGTATAAAATGTATGGCCTTAAATGTAAAAACTGTGGAAGTATTCAGTATCCCACTACAGCACGTTCTTGTATCGTATGTAGGGCTGATGACCAATTGGAACTGATTAAACTAGCTTTAAAAGGTAAAATTTATACATATTCTCTTGATCATTTAGTAGGGGGTGCTTATAATGATACTCCAGTTCCCAGATGCGTAATTGATTTGGATGGTGGCGGTCGAGTTATGTTAAATATGACCGAAATCGAAAACCCTGAAGAAAATGTCCGTATTGGAACGGAAGTTGAATTAACATTTCGAAGGCTGCATGAAGGTGGTGAATTTAAAAATTATTATTGGAAATGTAGACCAGTTAGGGGGAGGTTTTAATAATGGTTACTCATGGAATTAAAGATAAAGTGGCTATTATTGGTTGTATTGCGACTAAATAAACCTTATTATCTTTAGATAAATTTAATGGAATTAACATATGTTTATCATCATGACTGCTGAAAAATATGGAATGCGACTCCAGATAATATTCGCAGAGGAAAAGGATGTCCAAATTGGAGATAACATTAATATCAAAATAATAAAATCAAAAAAAAAATGGATTTCTTTAAGTCTACTTATTGATCATGAAGGAAATTTAAGTTTTTCTAATGCAAATTCGAGATCCTTTTCTTTCTTTATGAGAACACCTAAGAAAGGAATTTCTTTTTTTAATTGGTCAATACTAATCCCACTTTTTAAAAGTACTCCAATCCAATCTAGGAGTTCGGAAGTAGAAGGCAATTTTCTAAGTTTTGTAATCGCGCGCAATGCATAAAAGTGTTTAAGACATTGATCTAATAAATTTGTTTTAAGATTTGGGTAATGGAGATTACATATTTCTGTCATAAATCCTCTAGAAGGGAATTCAATCCAGTGAAATACACACCTTCTTAAGAAGGCATCTGGAAGTTCTTTTTCATTATTCGAAGTAATTATCACTATTGGCCGCTTTTTAGTTTTTACAAATTCTTTTGTCTCTTTTACATAGAACTCCATTACATCTAATTCTTGTAGCAAGTCGTTCGGAAACTCAATATGCAGTAATGCTAATTATTATTAGACATTATATCTGCTTTATCGATCTCATCGATAAGGAGAACAACTTGTTCGTTAGCGTCAAATGCTTCTCCAAGGGGACCAAATGTAATGTAATCGTGAATTTTGTTTACGTCTCGGTCTTCTGAACCAAATCTACTATCATTTAAACGTTGAACTGTATCATACATATAGCACCCGTCAATAGCCTCAGTAGTGCTTTTAACATTCCAAATTAGTAGTTTTTTACTCAAACTCTGCGATATTGCGTGAGCTAGCATAGTTTTTCCGGTTCCGGGTTCTCCCTTTACTAGTAAGGGACGTTCTAAAGCAATAGACACATTTACAATATTTCTAAGTTGGGGATCTGCAAGATACTTTAAATTATCGGTTTTTACGTCTCCTTGAAATTTATTAAATGATTCATTCATGGTAATCAAAATTAATAGATCATTAAATAATTTTTTAAATAAATTTTCGAAAACATTAAACAAACTGAAATTATAGTTCTTTTTTTATCACTTTGTATTTGTCTTCTTTCTACCTCTGAAATTGTGAAAAAGAAATAAGAAAGAAAGAAAGAAACTCTATTTTCGGTTTCCAAAATGTTTAATAAACTTTAATCTCTCTGCCCTAAAATAGTCACAGAACAGACAGCATAAGCCCCACCAAGATTGTGAGCTAATCCAGTTTTTGCATCAGGTACTTGTCTTCCCTCAGCTCTTCCTTGAAGTTGTTTAGTAACTTCTTGAACCATCCTACAACCAGTACTCCCTATAGGATGCCCGAAAGATTTTAGGCCACCACTTGGATTTATCGCAGTTTCACCATCCCAATTAAAAGTACCTTTTTGTAATTCTTCGGCAGCTTTCCCACTATCACATAGTTGTAGATCTTGGCAATTTAATAACTCAGTTATTGTAAAACAATCGTGAACTTCTGCTAAATCAATTTCTTTTCTTGGGTTTGTAATGTTTGCTTCTTTATATGCCATTTTTGCTGCATCAATCGTAGCTGGAGCACATATAAAATCAAACTTTGGATCATACCATGGATAAGCCGAATGAACTGAAAGTGAGTTTGATTTAACAAGAACATAATCGTCAGCATGAGCATAAGACTCTGCTAATTCAGGTCGAGTAAGGATTAATGCAGCAGAACCATCACTCATCGCGCAACAATCAAATCGTCCGAGTGGATCTGCTATCATTGGGGCATTCATAGCTTGTTCTAATGTAATTTTCATTCTGAAATGAGCCTTTGGATGATAAAATCCATTTTCGTGATTCTTAACTGCTACACGAGCTAGATCTTCTTTTCTCCAACCGAATTCATGAAAACTACGAGTAGCTAATAAACAAAACATAGCTGGTGCTGAAGGTCGTGGTAATACTGGATGTCCCATTACTGTTGTTCCAGGCAATCCTCTACCACCTTCATCCATTAGCTTTTCAACACCACAAGCTAATGCCACATCATAAGCTCCCGATGCCACACCAAAACAAGCATTGCGGAAAGCGTTTGAATATCAATAACGAAGTATTATAGATTCCATTCCGCTTGCGCAATAATTTTCAACTCTAGTTATAGGCTTCCCACCTAATCTTAATGAATCTTCCAATGTGGTTCCAGAAACACCTGTGAAAAAATAATAAACTCCGAGCCATGCAGCATCAATTTCATCTTTTTTAATCCCTGCATCCTTAATAGCGCCTTGAGTAGATTCAAACAGTAAATCTTCTTTGCTTTTATCCCACAATTCACCAAATTTAGTGGCATCGCAGCCGATTACTGCAACTTTATCTTTAATACCATGAGTAACCGTTTTAACAACCTCCTTTATAAAATTAATACATCTTTCCTTTTAGTACAATAATGTCTTTAGTTTAAATTAAACTTTATTAACCGTGTGTACAACTTTTTTCTTACATCAAAATTTGTTATTAAATTTCAAATATTAGTTTCTTATAAACTTTTAAAGCGATTAGAATTTTTTTAATGTTATCTGATCTCCAATTAATATTTAGTTCATTTCTAAGATGCTTTCTGAGGTTTTCTAAAATCATCTTTTCTTTTAAGTCAACAAGTTTTAAAATTTCTTTTACAAATTTAATAAGAATAGAAAACTGATTATTTATTACAGAAATATATTTAGAATTATTTAAAAGGAACGATAATCTTTCAAAAAGCAGAACTTTTGGTTTAAAAATATCTTTTTCAGTAGGAATTGGAGGATTCTCTTCTTTTAATAATCTCGAATTTAAATCAAGATTAAAAATTATGATTTAGTAAATAAAATAAGATAAACAAATCAACGGAAGTATACTTGAAATTTCAAATTTGCAAATATTGTGGAAAAAAGTACTTAGATGAATTATTTCTAAAAAGACATATAGAAAATGCTCATTTTCTTCCGATTGATTTACATGGGTTAACGCTTAAAGAAGCTATGGTTTACGTAGAATCAAAATTAGAAAAATGTGTTTATCGCGGAGTAAGTGGTTTAAAATTAATACATGGATATCATCACGGAACAATACTACGAGAATATTTCCGTTCTGACAAGTTCAAAGTAGATATGAAGCAGACTGGGCTTATTATAAGTATATCGAATATTAAAGACTTAGGTTATACGCAAATAAGAGTCAATATAGAAAAGCTTCAAAAAGGTAAGTATCGTCTATCTTAATAGATTGTTATCTAAACATCAATGAAATTCTTGTTCTGAAAATAATTTTTGAAAATTCTTTTCTCAAAATTTAAATTTATCTACAATGGGCATTATTTTTTCAAAGAAATTTTCATTAAAATCAGAAGTTGAATTTACCTTTCCATTCCAATTTCATAGGAAATTGGGACAAAATTTAAAAAGATTTGAACCTGAATTTGAGACCCTATTATTTGATTACTGTTTTTCTATTTTGCTTGAGCTAATATTAAATGCTACCTCTCTACCATAGATTTAAATATCGCATTGTGATCATTAACCATACATCATTTAATCAAAAGCGATTATATATTATGAAGAAATATTTTCGTCATAAAGATAATATTGAAAAATTAAATAAATGAAGGAATGAAAAAAAATGGATAAAAAAAAGCTGGGACTAATTCTACTTACTTATATTATTTTCTCTAATTTTCAGTATTGGTCGCTAAATTCTGGCGGAAATATGAATTATAACCAATTTGATACTAATTCCGACATTTCTGTTAAAGCTAGTGCTGCTCAATACGAGTGTGTAGATGCTTGGATAATTATTGGGGGAGATAAATCAAATCATCATGCATGGGATTTAGTATTATTGACACTCGAATGGGTCTATGATCAAGCATTAGCACTAGGCAATAATGATAATGAAATATTAATGTTAGTTCCAGATGTTGCTCTCACACAAACTTCACGGGAATATGGGGATAGTTCTCCTACTAATTTAAATTATGCATTTAATACATGGGCGCCTGATATAGTTGGTCCAAATGGTGTTTTAGCAGTTTACTTGCATGATCATGGAGGAACCGACGCAATGGCAAATTATCCTTATCCTTCATTAACTGCAAGTGAACTTGATCAATACCTGGACGATTTTGAAGCAGCTTCTGGAAGTGATCGAATTATTGTTGTTTATGAAGCATGTTCTTCAGGAACTTTCGTAGACGAATTAAGTAAATCGGATAGAATAATTATGACCTCAACTGAACCTGGTTATAGCGCATGGTGGAGTCCGATCCCACCTCATATTTCATTGTTTGGAGAAGGTCTTTTCACATCCATTCTTGCAGGAAATTCTATTGGAGATGCTTTCGTGGATGCTAATAATGAGATTATCGCTTTAGGTTATGGAGATATGCAAAGACCGGTTATTGATGATAATCATGATGGTGTTGGACATATAGTAAATGCTTGGGGACACCTTCCAAGTACAGGAGATGGAATTGATGCAAAAAATACCTATTTAACTCAAGGATGCCCTCCTACTCTGATTCAACTACCACAACTCTTGTATGTACCATTAAAATTTTGGGTGGAATATAATCCCGCAATAATAAATATTCAACTTACTGTAGGAGTTGATAATTCAACAAACATTGCAAAGTTGATTTCTAGAGTAGTATCTGAAAATTGGACACCCCCAGAACCGAGAGATAATGAATCAATGGGACTTTGGGATGCGAATGAAACTTCATATCAATGGGAATTAACACCTGATGGGAACGGTAACTTTACTGGAAGAGTAGCGATCAATTCCCCTATAAATAACTCTGACTATATGCTTTCCTTTTTTGTTGAAGATGTAGACGGAAGACGAGGTCAAATTGTTTCCACTCAAGTAGGTATTAATGAAGACGGAATTGCTCCAGTAGATAATGTTGATCCTACGGTAATAATTACAAATCCAAATGCGAATGCGGGATTAAAAGGTATCGTTAATATTACAGCTGAAGGAAATGATGATCAGGCTCTCGATAAAATTCAGATTTATCTTAACGGTGAATTATTGGAAGATGAACAAATGCCAGATTATTACCCGTATCCTGAAGTAGTTTATAGTTTAGATACAGCAGATTATGGTTTTGGACTTCATAACATTACAGCTCGAGCAGTAGATAAAGCAAACAATATTCAAGAAACCACAATCCTAGTTACATTTGAGGAAGATAGAATTCCTGGTTTTCAAATTACCTATCTATTTACTGGAACATTACTTGGAGTTGTTATAATCATTATATTATATGTAAAACGTAAACCAGTAAGAAAAAATAAAGTGAAAGATTAAAATTTTTTTTTTTTTTTTTTTTACCAATTAACTCTTTAAATTCTTTTGAACATCTAATATTATCAAATCTTTTATCTACGACAACATAAAGCAAAAGTAGAGGAACTTTTCGAGACTGCAGATTGGAATAATTTTAAAAGTAGAGACTTGATACTTGAGAGAATAGGAAGCTTTTTAATAAGACACATTAAATAGCACTGACCGTTTTTCAATTAAATTTTAGTAAACAAAAGAAGAGTATTATAATTATATTATGAGAAGTAGCCAGCATGATACCTATGAGAGAGAAGCAAAAAAATTTTTCCCCTAATTAATTTGAATACGGTTCACATCCAACCTTACGAACGTAAGATTTTGCGGTATGAACGCATATATACAACCCCTCAACATGCTATCATGCACGGATACTTAAGAGGTTACACAAAAATTAAATTTAAAATAAAGAACGTGAGTGATGGATTTTTAAAATTGTTGATACAAATGTGAAGTTTGTCTATACATTGACAAATTTTATATTTTTTAGACGAAAATTATCTTTTATGGTAGTGGAAAAAATAGTTGCACTAAATGATGAGATCTTAGAAAAACTCGAGGAAGTGCTGGAAAAAGAGAATGCGAAAAAACCTAAAGGTGAAAAATTAACTATTCGCATACTCCCTGAAGAGATCGCGCTTTATCAGCAATATGTCGACCTCACCGAATATAAAAATATCTCAGATCTAGTACGAAAAGCTGTTAGGGAAAAAATAAAGAACATTATTCTCCCAAGCAATCCTGTAGAGCAACGATTCATAGGCACGTGGGGAATTCATAGAAAGATAGGAAAAGCGATTGAAAAACATGTAAGTGAAATTGAAAATGAAGTCGACAAAGTTGTTGAAAAGATTGATGTAAGTAATGTTGATAACGATCTCCTTATTGATTTTATCCAGAAACAGCAAGTGAGTAGTGCAATTGCGATTTCACTGCTGAGAAAAAAAATGGAAGGGGGGTAAAACTTATTTCCAATATGGAAAAAAATAATAGGAGGGAAAATATGATTTTAAAAAACGGACCTTTATTCTGCTATCTTTTTTCTTTCAAGTATCCAGGAATCAATGAGGAAGATTTGGGATATTTCTTTTTCAGGAGAATAGTGAGATTTTATAGTCGATTTTGGGAACCAATTTTCAACCCCATTATTTAATTTGAGAAGCACATCTTCTTCAGTTTCTCCATTAATCATTGCCTCTATCTTAGTAGTGTTCTCTCTTGTGGTTATCCTTGTGGATTGGGCAAAAAAACTTTGGGTATATCTATCAGGCACTTTTTTACACTTTGATTTTGATTATTTGAGTATTATTGCTAAAAAAAGTCAAGGATATATAAAGAAAAAATCCGAGAGGGTGCACTAATTTTTATCACCTCAAATAAAACTAATACTTACCTATTATGTGCAACTCTGGACATTTAACATACGTTGTTATAGTATACTGAGCATAAGATGCTTCTCCTTCTGAGATTATTGCACAATCGTGGCAGTAGTATTTTTTACATTTCTTACAATACCACAGCTCCTCTTCTAGTGGTCCAGTTCTGCCACAAATATCGCATTCCTCGGGTAGTTTTTTTAAGTTAACCATAGTTTTATTTTCTCTCCATATTTTTGGAATTTTTCTTAGTAATATTAAATTTTACAGATCAAATTTTTATGATTTAGTAACCTCAAAAAACATTAAAATTTTTATCTTTTGAAAAATCTTGTGAATGCTAACTAATTCATTACACCCTTGGCTTTTAAAGGATACACGATTAATTTTTTATTTAAATACTCCACTAATATAAGATACTAATTATGAGTGTAGATTCAGAAGATTTAAACTTTGTTGATGTTCCTGAAATCGATTCCGTTGAATGTCCATTGTTTGACGTTTGTAACCTTCCAAAACACCACTTTCTCTGTAAGGTTCCCGATTGCACAGTATTGTGCTATGATTATCTTACCAAGGTTAAAAAACTAAAACTATTAGACAGTGCTTAAGTTTTTCTCTTATAGAGCTTCATGGAAAAAGATGGGAACAGGTTTTTTTAAAAACAAGTAGTTAAATAGTGAGAATGTATATAATGCATAGACAAAGATTTAAAAATCAATTATGATGTTCACTACTCGCCCCTGGATTTTTGTCTTTTGGTAGTGTAACTTGTTACACTTAAAAATTTTCTCACCCTCATATTGGTTTGTCCCTGATTGGGACTCTGGGTAGTGAGCATCTACCTTAGTGGTTTTAAGTTATTGTGAATTTTAAATAAAAATTCTAAAGTAAAGCATTTTCTTTCTTAAGAATTTTATTTTTCTGAATCAAATTTTGTTCGCTTTCATGACACGATACACATAATCCCTGATACTGCATGAATTCCGTTTCGTCAATAACTTTACTACATATTGGGCAATAAATTTTCAAAATATATCACTAAATTTTTTGCTAGGTTTAGAACTATTTTTCAATAGGTATATAAAAAAGAAAAAAAGTAGAGTCTTTATTAATAGAATAAAATTTAACATACGAATAAAAATATCATAAACTTGTGGTTAGAAAAATGCCTGTAACGTTAGACGATTTCATAAAAGGAGAGTTAATTGCTGTGGTTGATATTGAAACTACAGGGTTTTCTCATCAGAAAGATTGTATAGTTGAAATCGGTATATGTGAATTAGATTTAAATTCTGGAAATTGTCGTGAATTATTCAATAAACGAATACGGGAAAGCAATTTTTCTCTAACACATCGAAATGCTTGGATTTTTAATAATTCTGATTTAAGGTACGAAGACATTTTAAATGCTAAACCTCTCGAGGTGTTTAAGAAAAAACTTCAAAGAATATTCAATATCTATCCTGCTACAGCTTATAATAAAAGATTTGATTTCGATTATCTCAAAGATCGAGGATTTTTGATAAATGAATTACCATGTCCTATGGTTATTGCCACGGATATTCTCAAATTACCCCCGAGAAAACCAGGTACATTGTATAAATGGCCTACCGTAGAAGAGACGTGGGAGTACCTTTTTCCAGATAAAGAATATGTTGAAAAACATAGAAGTTATGATGACGCAGTCCATGAAGTCTTAATAATATTTGAATTGTATCGAAGAAACAAATGGAAACCAATTGGTAAACATAATTTCTGACAAATTACCTATAAAACATTTCAGAATAATCTGAAGTTTTAAGTGTTAATATATCTTGAATTTGATAGCTTTCATCCAATAACCTCTCAAACTTAACTTTCTTTATTCTCTTCGATTTCTTAAGGATCAAATAAGGCAAAAAGTATCCAAAATCCTCTTTTACCATGCTAATGATAGATCCCACAGGGACTTGAAATTCATAATTCTCATCGATTGTTCCTTCATCAATTTTTCTTCGACAGATCTCACGGAGATACATAATAAGTTGCTCAGTACAAGAAATACTCACGTTTTTATCCATGAATCTCGCTAGCATATATCCCCCAAACTCAATACATAATATCTTATATGAGAAAATGCTTCCTATAACTCCGTTCTGAATTTTTTTATAATATTTATCACGACCGAAAATATTATGTTCAAGCTCTACGTGTTCAAAATAAGGGGAAAAATGGATTGAATAAGGATCTTCATAAACAACATCTTTCTTAACATTCATGTAATAAATTCTGCCTCCATAAAGATTATGGATTCGTTTTTCTTCTTTTAACACGCGAACTTTATCCAAATTCCGTGGATATTTCTCTTCGGATACGCAACTCCCTAATCCATTGAAAACCCATAAGACATAGATACCTTTTGATGTATATTTCTTGGTTCTTTTCATCAGATTCTGTACTGTGATAGGAGAGTTCTGACACTCTATTGCTACCCTTTTTCCATCTCGTAATTCAAAATATACATCAGCTACTTGATCATCGAACCAATACTCTAGTTTACGACTTCTTATATCGTTGAATTTTGGAAAAGTGTTGTACCAATAATTTTTCATTATTTTATGCTCAATAGTTTCTGGTTCAAATCCTTCTGGCTTTTGTCCTCGATGCTTAAAACATCTCAAGTCATTATTATAGAATACCGGTTTCCTACAAGATTTACATAACCAACTAAAATTGTGCGGGTTTTTGGGCAATCTATAACGGATATTAAAGACTTGATTTAATTCTACATTTATTGCAATAAAAACCTCTTTATCAATCATTACCCTGAATTGTAACTTTTGAATTATGTAGCTTATAAAAACACAGAGCTTTATTCACGAAGGGAGTGAAAGATTATTGATATAAACTTCAGTTACAAAATAAGGTCGGAATTATTTGTTCATATTTGTTAAGATTTTAGCTTTTTATTAGAAAACAATCCGACCTAAATCATAAAGACTAATTTTTCTCACTCTATAGTTATAAATTTATGTTGAAGATTTTTTATCTTTACCCCCTAATTAACGCGTAATGAAATTAATTCAGAAATCATTTTTGGGGGGAAGTTGCATAACCAAAAGACAAAATGAATGGGAATAATCAAGTCAATAATGACATTTAAAAAGATCAGGTTCCTTACAGATAAATCTTACTTACAAATCTTATATAAGATTCGCGAAATTATTAATAAACCAGATTTTTATCCTGAATCCTTGAAATATCCAAAGATAAACAAAACTAATTGCGGATTGTGTAATAATGACATTATCAACAGGGATAAAAAACGCAAACAATTTAAACAACGATGTCCCTTCGATATGAGAAAGGAGATTGATCTTTACGGTTGTATAATTAAGGGGTGTTTTCATCATTGTTACATATTTAAGATTAAGGAGTATGAGAAAAACGGGAAGTTTAATATTGAAAAAATGAGAGAGCTGGTATGGGAAAAAATACGAGCTGCCACCAATAGGTTTTTTCTTTAAAATTACCCTCAGATTCAAGAATATTTACCTACAACCCGGATATTTTCAAAACAAGAACCATGGGTTTACTATGATGTTCTGGAATAGACTGAGAGCCACATTCTGGTCCCAGCCAGCAAGTTAATTGTTCACTTTCAGGATGCATTGGCTGCCCGTAATGCATGGGAAGATCTTGCTCTAAACCACATTCCTCACACTTAAATTTTCCCATTTTTTTATCCTCCTCTTTTGTTTGAATATTTTTTTTTATTTCAGTTAAATTAACCCTTTCTTAGTTTACAAACCGCTACTTTCCAAGACCATTTGCCTTAAGATCTCTAGTCATTAGGTTTCACTAATTAAATAGATATAGAAGGTAATAAATTTTATTTCATTCTTTTGAAATCTTTATTCTCTTCGCACTTCTGGAATTTGAATACTTGTCGGGATGATAGTCGCCTTTACCAAAACGTGTATTCTACCTAATTCTTTGATCAATTCGTCCCAATCATTGAATAATCTCATGCTTTTATGGTAAAAGTGATAGAGATCAGGTTCTCCAATGTTTGGTGAGAAAAAAAAGATTCGCCATGGAAAGGCTTTCTGCTCCTTTGGATCTCTGAATGATTTGGCTCCTGTTTCTGCAAACAAACTGTGATAGCCTCGACCTTCGTGTGATGAAGACATCAATACTATTGTTCCATCATTACCTGAAAACAGATTTCTAGGAGCCATTCGCAAAAAATTAAAACCCTTTGAAGATTGATTTAATTCAGAGTCCTCTGGATATAGGTTAAAGAAACAGATATTGTTTTCAAACTGGCTTATCTTTGTTAGATACACCTTTTGACATAACTCAACTGCTCTACGATGTGCTTGGATGAAGTGACCTGAAAAAATCCCAGCAATTCCACCATCTTCTGTTAGAACGACATTAATAGAATAATCCAAACCGACAATCCCTGCAATATCTTCAATATCTTTTCGCAATTCATTGACTTCCCCAATTTTCGTATTGAATCCTAAGCGGGACGGGGCAGAATGATTTGACTCAAGAGTCCGGATTCCACAGACCCCCGGAAGCACGATTTTTGCTCCTCCTCCAAAACCTGCAAGGGGATGCGGAATTACACCACCTAGTGATATTTTCAGATCTGCATTGTAATACGTTTTGTTGATATCAATTGGTGTGCCTATTTTGGATTCTCCAGCATTTGTTAAATTTTCATAGGGGTGATGATTCTCAACATTAATAGTGTTGACAATATCTCTTCCTAATTTAAGAATGCAATCGTGCCTATTCATTGGCCTGTGAGCCCCAATCGCAGTCAATATTGTGATTTGTTCCCTAGTTATTCCTGTTCCTTCCAACTCTTCAACAACATGGGGTATAATTCTAGAAACAGGTGTGTTTCTTGTCGTATCATCCACTACAATGACAATATTCTCTTTTCCTTTTGCCATTTCTGATAATTTTGCTGTTCCGATAGGATCTAGAACCCCTTTTTTGATTTCTTTATCTGATAAATCCGGAGCGTTGTTCATGCTACAAAGAGCAACTTCCCAAGAATCGGGAAAAGTGATTTCCAAGAATTTCGGGTCTCTCCATGTAGCCCAAGGAATTTTAAATTTTTTAGCCATAATTTATTATAATATAATTGATCTAAAAAACCATTTCTACAAATGGGAAAAGAAAAAAGTCTAAAGAGCTTTTTTATTTATTTTCCATAAGATTTTTCGGTTAAAATAGCATGGTCAGAACCATTCCTTGTGCATAATATTAGGGGGGTGTTACTTATCCTCCCAATCTGTCCTTTAAATAGTGAAAAAAGGTAAAACCAATTCTCTGTTAAGAACCTAACTATTAAGTATTAAAATTATAATCCATAACTAATTTGTCATAATTTCCTATACTAAAAAATTAATACAAATTTATCTCAGTCAAACAATATTAATGCAGAGATTAAAAAAGAAACAATGGCTAATCAAATAATTATAAAAAAAGACGTAAAAGTAATTAAGCCAGAAAAGTCTAAGTTTAAACTCAGTAAAAGAAATTTTTATTACATAATAGATATTGGACTAGTCTCTATCCTCAGTTTACTTTTTATAACGGGGATATTAAAACTTCTAAATGTCTACGGTGATTTTTCTTACCCTAATGAGGTTTTTGTTAACATTTCAATTGTTCACAATTGGAGTGGTTTAATCTTAGGAATATTTGCCACACTCCATACGTTACTACATTTGAAATGGTTCGGACAAAAAATTAAGAAAATCTTCCAAAGAACCAGAAATTTCAAGCCAAAACATTTCGGCAAACGGGGACAGAGAATTTTAACCTTATTCCTTAATGTTATGCTTGCAATATCTTTGGTAATACTCCTAATTACTGGAATTCTTAAAATTCCTGGTGTTTTAGCTCAATTGGGTTTGTATCCTCATTATTCTTATAGTATTACACTTTTGCATGATTGGAACGGTTTTATTTTTGGTTTGTTGGTATTTACACATTTTATTCTACATTGGAAGTGGTTTACTGCAGTTACTCGCAAAATATGGACAAAATTAAAATATGGAAGATTTATAATGGTTTTAAGCGTTATCTTAGTACTTGCTTTTCCAATGGTTCCTATGGTTTTAAATGTCTTAAGCCCAGAAGACCCAAAAACTGGAGGTATCAGCATACAATCAGTCGGAAGGTTCTATTTTAGCACCGAAGATATAGAAACTATAAGACCTGATATCTTCACGAATGGCCACTTCTCTATTTTCGATATTTTAGTCCATCTGGACAAAATAGGTGAAATACATATGCAATACCATTTTAGAGCTGATCTTAACACTTATGTAATTGATTCGTTAAATGGAGTGCAAAGTTGGTGGTATTATGCTTATTACGATGGTGGTTGGAACGAACAAAATGTGTATCGGATTGATCACTACCCTTTTAAACCAAAAATGATGATCATATTATTCCAAAAGCCAGTAGGAATGCAAGACATTTATAATACATACATTCAAGAACAGAATCGATTAAAGAAAAATTCTGGAGGTATAATTATCCCAGATGTTTATATAGTAAGCCCGTCAAGTAGCTTACTCTTTCATAATATAACAGTGACTGCACACAACCTTAGAAATGATGTCTTTCAAGATGGTGTTATAACTGCTATAGATGTTATCTTATCTATGGGTGACCAAGGATTATTGACATATGAACTTAAGTGGTACGATTCAATTGGAAGTGCAGAAACGAGAAGCTATTGGGTACATTCCATTAACGGAACAGAAAGCTATGGAAGGTGTGGTTTTGTGTATGAGGAAGGCGATAATGATTTTATTCTCAAAGAAAATCATATCCACATTCCATCTGATATAAGAATATTAAACTCCCCGGAATATTTAGTATATTTTTGGGTTTGTGTATAAATTAATTTTACTAAGTTCTAGTCACTTAAAACAAACATAGTTAGTATTGCTAGGGTTCCGGAGATGCTAAGAATAATTGGTTCACCAATTATTCGATTGGATTTAAAATTAAGGTTCTAAAATTGTGGAATATTTGATTTATAAACTAAAATATCTTTTACTGATGAATAATACCCAAAGCCAAAACGAATAATATTGAGATTGAATATGAGACTTTCGGGGATCCCTCAGATTAGCCGTTACTTCTGATTGTAGGATTCGGTTCTCAAATGATAGAATGGGAAGAAGAATTCATAAATCACTTTACAGAACGCGGGTTCTTCGTAATTATATTTGACAATAGGGATATTGGACTCTCAACTAGATGTGAAGAGACTGGTGATCCTGATCTAATGGGTGCTATAATGGCGGTTCAGCGGGGCGAACCAGTCGAGGAACCTTATTTGTTAGACGATATGGCAGACATTGCTACCGGACTTCTCGATGCGTTAGGCATTGAAAAAACTTACGTTTGCGGAGCTTCAATGGGAGGAATAATTGCCCAAAATATTGCATATAGACATCCATCTCGAGTGTTAATAACATGATCATCGTATGATTTCAACCATATTTTAGAAGAATATGGACTCTTTTCAACAATTTTTTGAGTCATTTTTGATCTTTTTTGATTTTTTTAAAATGTGATAAAATTAGTTAATTAAAATGATTGCTTAACTGTTGACTTATTGAATTCAAGAATATTTCAAAAAATAAAAAATTGTTCTTCTATTTATTGATAATATCGCAAAGCAAAATTGAAAAAAGTTTTCTTAACTAAAAAAATAAAATGAGGTTAATTAATGTCATCTAAAAATCCAGATTTAAAAATCCCCGTTGCCAAAGTTATCCCTAGGAAGCTTAATATTCATGGTATAGAGATCCTCGATAATTATTATTGGCTTAAAGAAAAATCGAATCCAGATGTGATCAAATATCTAGAAGAAGAAAACAAATACACTAAAGCCATGATGAGCCATACTGAAGAATTACAGGAAAATTTGTACAAGGAAATGTTAGGCAGAATTAAAGAAACAGATTTAAACGTACCAGAAAAAATAGATGATTACTTTTATTACAGCCGCACTAAAAAAGGAAAACAATATCGGATTTATTGTCGAAAAAAAGGGAATTTGACTGCA
The DNA here is from genome assembly GCA_964486045.1 of uncultured archaeon. Taxonomy (GTDB): domain Archaea; phylum Asgardarchaeota; class Lokiarchaeia; order Sigyniarchaeales; family SOKP01; genus Loki-b32. The sequence goes on along the minus strand of CAZALK010000003.1, from coordinate 173,440 downwards.
GAAGAGGAAGTTTTACTTGATGTTAATCAACTGGCGGAAAAATTTAAATATTTTAGACTTGGCATTTTTAAAGTTAGCCCAAATCACCACTTCCTGGCGTTTTCAACAGACACTGAAGGATCGGAAAAATATTCTCTAAAGATAAAAAATCTAATTACGAGTGAATTATTTCAAGAAAAGATTACCAATACCTATTATTCTGTTGAATGGGCTAATGACAACAAAACTATTTTTTATACTATTTTAAACGAAGAAATGCGAACCTTCAAGCTTTTCAAACATGATCTCGGATCTGATCAAGAAGAGGATTTGTTGGTTTATCATGAAATGGATGATGCCTATTATATTAGCTTATCCAAATCAAAAGATAGAAATATTCTGTTTATGACTATAGAAAGTAAGATTACTACAGAAATATGGTATTTAGATTCCGATCAGCCTGAAGATCGTTTTAACCTTATTCAATCACGTCAGAAAAATATAGAATATTCCATTGCCCACCATAACGGTAAGTTTTACATTGTTACAAATGATCAGGCGACTAACTTTCGATTGATGGAAACATTAGTAGAGAAACCAAGTAAAAAAAATTGGAAAGAGGTTATAGGTCATCGTAAAGATGTCAAAGTGGATAAAGTAGAGGCTTTTAAAAACCATTTAGTAATTTATGAACGAGAAAATGGATTAAAAACTATACGTATAAGAAATTTAATTACAAACGATGAGCATTATATTAATTTTCCAGAAGATGTATATACATTCAATTATAGATCAACTCCTAAAAATCCGGAATTCGATTCAAACATCCTTAGGTTCCATTATTCATCTCCTATAACACCAAAATCCGTTTTTGATTACAATATGGACACAAAAGAACGTGATTTAAAGAAACAAGAAGAAGTGCTAGGAGATTTCGACTCATCCCTATATAAAACTGAACGTATGTTTGCACAAGCATTAGATGGTAGCAGAATTCCGATCTCCCTTGTATATAAACAAGGGATAGTAAAAAATGGAGAAAATTGTCTATTATTGTATGGATACGGATCTTATGGAGCTAGCATGGAAGCAGGATTTAATTCAAACATTTTTAGCTTATTAGATCGTGGATTCATACATGCTATTGCGCATATCCGTGGAGGAGGTGAAATGGGTAGACCATGGTACGAAAATGGAAAGCTACTAAATAAGAAAAATACTTTTACTGATTTTATTACATGTGCTGAACACCTCATCCAAGAGAATTTCACTTCTCCCAACTATTTAACGATTATGGGAGGGAGCGCAGGAGGATTACTAATGGGGGCAGTGACAAACATGAAAACAACGTTTTTTAAAACAGTTGTCTCTCAAGTCCCTTTTGTTGATGTAATTAACACGATGCTAGACCCCTCGATCCCATTAACTGTTATTGAATACGATGAATGGGGCAATCCGAACGAGAAAGTGTATTTTGATTATATGAGATCTTATTCACCTTATGATAACATTGAAGCTAAAGATTATCCCGCGATCTTAATTACATCTGGGTTGAATGATCCAAGAGTACAATTTTGGGAACCCACGAAATGGATAGCTAAACTGAGAGCCTTAAAGACTGATCAAAATAGATTACTTCTAAAGATGGATATGGGAACTGGACATGGTTTTTCCTCCGGACGCTATGATTATCTCAAAGATATCGCCTTTATATTTGCCTTTATTCTTGACGAATTAGGGATAAATACGTAAAGATTTAATGGTTATACTTTTCGTTAAGTCAACCGATTTTCTTTTTGATATCCAAATAATATAAATAGAGAATATGCAGCTTTCCATAATCTTATCTGTTAAATGATTTTTGTCGGGCCAATTTAGAAGGAAAGAACCACATTTTGTTAAAACCGACACCCTCCTTAATGTTTATTATGATTGAGAGATTAATTGAAATGCAAATTAAATTTTTGGTTTATACAAAAAAAATTACTTCAAATAATGATGTTATGAAATCTTATAATACAATCCATAATAACGGAACTATCATTAATAGAAAATTAGATGAAATTGCAAAATTCTCATTTGATTTTAACAAAATACCACCAATTATCGGGATTGTGCTAGCTGATCAATTTGGAAACACATTAATGGTTCTTGAGTATGGAAATAAGCCTGAAGGAAAATATAATCCAATAAAATCATATTTGTCCGAAAAGAATAAGAATTTATTAGAAATCGATTTAATTTCAATGTATTTTAGTTCATTTAAAACATTTGCAGGACAAACGAACATACAAAACTTATCGAATCTTGAAATTCATGGATCTAATATTAAAGTCCAGTTATATTTTCTGTTTGATACTTATATGGTAATTGTTTTCCTTAATTCCAAAGTAGATTTAAATCTAAAAGAAAAGGAAGAAATAATTCAATACTTTAAAGAAATTTTAGCTAAGTACGAATTTGAGTTTCACAATTTTAATGATTCAAATTCCAGAAAGGTTCTTAGAATATTAGAAAATAAAGGAAAAGGATGGTTAAAGAAGTTGAATAAAACCTATATACAAACATTTCAAAACAAATACTTAAGGAAACATGAAATTCTTGAGATAGTAATACAAAAAATTTCTCCTACAATTGAAAAAGTATTAACTGAATATTTAGAGGAAACTCCGGAGGATTTTATTAATGATATGTCAAGAGAATTAAGGAATAAGATTCACGATAAAATTTCTGAATTAAATTTTAACCTTTATTAAAGACCTATGTAAATTTTAAATATTACCTACGTTTCTACTACATATTGCGTTTTATGAGTTGTTCATTAAAACGGTGTTTTATTCATGCTCAAAAAGAAAAAAGTAGAAAAGAATATATTAAATTTTAATTATGTAAGTAAAATAGAAAAACTAAAATTCCCACCCTAACTTTCATTTTCTATGTTCTTGGATTATTTTTATTACCTTCGTGAAATTTTACCCGTAAGTATTACTGAATACCTAACTTTGCTGGAGGCTCTCAATAAGGGGCTTATAAAGAACATGGTCGAATTTTATTATGTATCAAGGTCTATCCTCTGCCACAATGAGCACCATTTCGATATTTATGACATCGCTTTCGCGAATTTTTTCAAGGATGCAGGAATTAAATTTCCTGAAGAGATCCAACAAGAGATTTGGGAGTGGTTGAATAAAAACATTAAAATTCTCCAACTACCCGCGGTTTTTGAAAAATTGTTTCCAAATATGAGTTTAGAAGAATTAGAGGAACAATTCAGAAAATTACTTCAAGAGCAAGATGAGGAACATAATTTTGGAGATCAATGGATAGGTACACTTGGTCAATCAAACTTTGGTAATATGGGTCAAAATTTAATGGGTATTAGAATAGCAGGTGAAGGTGGAATGCAAAGTGCAGTAAAAATTGCCCAAAAAAGAATGTTCCAAGATTACAGGAAAGATTTAGTTATGGATACACGACAAATAAAGATTGCGTTGAAAAGACTTAAGAGGTTAGATGAAATTGGCAAAAAGGATGAATTAGATCTTAAGAAGACTATTGACGAAACTGGTAGAAATGGTGGGGATATTGAGCTATTTTTCAGTAAAAGGAAAAAAAACAATGTAAAGCTATTACTTTTAATGGACGTTGGTGGAACGATGGACCCATATATTTATCAAGTAAATCTATTATTCTCAGCAGCGAACAATATATCTCATTGGAAAGTTTTCAAGTATTTTTACTTTCACAATTGTATTTATAATTATTTATATCATGATGCTAAAAGAAATACAGATCGAGCGATTGACTTCGATGATTTCCTTAAAAAATATGATGATTCTTATAGAGTTATAATTGTGGGAGATCAAACTATGTATCGAAGTGAGTTAGTAAATCCACATGGAGCTATATATGATGATGCAAGCAACAAGAAGTCAGGAATCTATTATATTAGTGAAATTGCCAGTCATTTTAAAAAAAATATTATTTGGATAAATCCTGAACCAGTCCGGCCTGAATGGATGTCGTGGACTAAATTAAAAATCTCGAAGATTATTCCAACCTTTCATCTCAGTATCAAAGGTATTGAAAATGCCATGGACTATTTAAGAACAGGTGGTAAAAATCATTATACCACTGTTGATCAGCTTAAGGATGTTATTTTAGCATTGTATTAATGAATATCGATAAATCTTTCCTACTGGTTTCTAGATTTATTCACATAAATTTTTACATTTTATTTCCATTGGTTCTTCTTTAATGCTAAACCTAATAAAGTGTTTAAATAACTCATTTACACATTTAATATACTCACCTCCTCTTCCGATTGCTATTCCCCTTTCTTTAAATGTTAAAAAATGTATTGAGATTTCTCTATGGTTTGAGGTGTCATTTGCTTCCAATATAATATCGTGGATGTATAAATCAGGGAATAAGCTAAATAGCAAATTAATTAATACATTTTCAGTTCTGATAATAATTAATTTTTTACTTTTCATTCCTCTCCTCATTGAATCTAAATGAAGCTTAGAAGCGAAGTAGTGTTTATTCTTTACAAAAAAGAAAATAAATTGTTTTAGAATAATAATGAATTCTGGATAGATTCCCCCTGTTTTAGCATGAAAATAATTATGAAGTTTTATTTCGAAATTGGTATATTTTCTATGAAAGGATAATAATTGATAAAATATCAAATCCTCAGCAATAGTATAGAACATACCTTTTTATTTTTCTTTAGCAATATAAACTTCTAATATATTAATGCAATAATCTATAATTTTCAAGAATAATTTTTATAAACACTAGAATAATAAATTATTAGTTAATCGAGGTTTTTATATAAATTTGTAAAAATCTGCAAAATTAGCAAAAATGGTGAAGTTAATGGAACGGGGAAGTTTTCTTAGGGATTTTGTAAGATATAATAGAAAAATTTTGAAAAGATTGATATTAATAACCATTTTTATGTTTTATTTTGCTTTTTTAATAACTTACAATGTTTTAAGAATGAATTTTAGTTATTCAGTGGAAGGAGGTTGGTTCTTTGGTTTTATTTCAACTGCAATATCTACTTTCGTTCTTATTTTAGTTGCAGATATGACTTGGTTTGTCTTAATAAAAAAGGTAAAAATGAGAAAAAACCTAAAAGTAATTCTTTTTATAATTTCTGCTCTTATCATGACTGGAGGAGTGAATTTTGGGATGGTGGTGGCTACAACTTGGGGTGAATTTGAATATTCAGATACCTATTATTTTGAATCCAGTGCTCCTACACCTGTAGAAAAAGTTAGCTTTAACAGTGATGTAGGAAGTATAATAGTAAATTACAATACAACGCCAACCGATTATTATGTGAAATTAGATTTATATGTTAAAATTAGCGGTGGTTTTATTGAGGGTAAATCATTTAATGATTTTTTCAAACGAATACCATATAATAGTTCTCCTCTAATTAATAGCGTTCCTGTAGTAACATTTGAACTTGAGAAAAAGCCAACGAGTTCTCTTTTTCTCCTTTCTCAAAACATAATAATTGAAGTAACACTTAGAACGGATGTTATTTATGACATTGATACACTAAGTGGCACAGGGTCAGTTAGCTTGAATATCCCAAATTACATTGTAATTAATAATATTATCCTAAAGACATCAACTGGTTCAGTATCAATACTAGCAGATAAAAATGTAACCTTCAATGGTAACGTAAGAATGATTGCAAGAACAGGAACTATAGCAATGTTTGCTAAGAATACTAATCTAACCCAAGGTCTATCAGCAACTACATCAGAAGGATCATTGATATTTAATTTTACTAATTGTATAATAGGAAACAATATATCGGGGAAAGTTTCAACTGGAAACATAATTTTGAGGAGTTATAACATGACATACTCTCAAAATAGTGTTTGGAATTTCGAGACATCAACAGGGAGCATTGATACAGAAATTTATCAAAATGTTGATATGGGTGTTAATGTGTCAGGATCTTTATCAACATCTACAGGGAGTATTGCTGTTATCTATAAAGATAATCAAGCAAGTGTTGGTGCCAGTTTTTTTGGGAACTGGTCAACAGGGAGTTATATACGCACTAGTAGTGGAGGTGGTTTTTCTGCTACAAATTTCAATCCATTCTTTTCTCTTGATTATGCAACAGCAACAAGTACCTATACTTTAAACTTGACGATAAGAACTGGTAGCATCGAAGTTGATGGTACCAGTTTATAAAAAAAATTGCTTCTTTTTTTTAACTTCTCTTATATTTGTCACTTTATTTTGATAAAACTGAAAATAAATCTAAGTAATTTTCCACATGTTTAATTAAGAGAAACTCACTTTTTACTTTTTCATGACCTTTTTTTCCCATCTCTCTTGAAATTTTTGGATTTTTTAATAAATATAATACCTTCTCAGCCGCCTCTTCCACCGAATTAACTAAATATCCACTTATTCCGTCCTCAATTTGTAATTTTATCCCTCCAACATTACCACCGATAACTGGAGTTTTTTTCCAAAGTGCTTCTGTGACTGTCATCCCAAAACCTTCTTTAATTGATTTTTGCATGATTATATCAGATATTCGCTGAAATGCATTCACTTCTAAATCCGCTACACCATCTAAATTAGTGAAAATAAATATATCAGGATCACCATTCGCATGATTTTTTACTTTTTCTAACCATTCCTCTCCCTCTGGATCATCGTGAGCTAAACTCCCAATTAAAACTAATCTAACCGGGATTGTTTCTTTAACTATCCTATATACATCAATTACTCCTAAGGGATCCTTCCAAGGATCAAACCTAGATACTTGAGTAATAAGAGGTTTATCTAAGGGAACAAATTTTTCAATGATTTCTTTTGCAAATTCATCTCCAAGATCCCTATTTTTCTCAGAAAATGGATCTATTGAGGGGGTAATCGGAAATATTAAGTTTTGAGTCCCATCTTGTACATACTCCCTTTTTGTAAAAACAAGGGCATCATACAGAGGAAGATATTTTGAAATTAAATTCCAAGCTTGAGGATTGGGATTCTTAGTGTCTATATGACATCTCCAAATCCATTTTCCTTTTCTCTTCTCTTCCCACTTTATCACAGGGCATGGTTGTGGATCATGTATGATTATAAAATCTCCCTTAGGCTGGATTTGATTGTATGTAGATTCTGCTTGCGAAAGAAAATCTGAAATTTCTTCATTTGAAAAGTGAATTTCCATATTCCCTTGTAAGGCGTTATGCATTTTCTTTGATATCTCAAAAAAACTGTCCGGTGCAGTGAAAATTTTCCATTCTGCATTTAACTTCAGCTCTCGCATTAGAGGTATCATATTAGTTAGAATTTCAGCTACACCTCCTCCGAACTTAGTGGCATTCACATGGAGAATTCTATTATTTTCAAATTTTTTTGCTTTTTTAAGTAAAAGGCTTATTTGATCTTTCCCAACTAAAGCTTGGTATGCTTTTAAAATAGGTGTGCTATTATTTTCCATTAATTAACCCAACTACATTAGATTTTTCATAGAATTTTATTTTATAACTTATGTCATTAATTTATGATGCAAATATTTAATTATTTTATTAGAGCACTTTTAACATTTGTGGCAAATATTTAAATACAAAAATATCATATATTTTGTTTACTTTTCGACAATATTTTACATTATTAGCGAAAGGTGAAAATTTATCCAAAAAACGAAAAAAAGTGATCTAAAAAATATGAAGAAAAATATTAATTCTAAGGCATTTATTTTACTGGTAGCATTTTTATTTCTTCTTACAGCATCAGTTGCTGTAATGCCGATTAAAGCAAACACTAAACCCGTTCCAGCTCAAGTAACTTTAAAAATCATCGTTTCTGACCAGCAAAAGCCAGGAGTTGATGGTGTTATTGCTGATTTTTTAAATGATACATTAGGTACTGGAGTTACTAGTGTAGATGTAGTAGCCTCAGGAACTAGATCTAATGACCAGCTAGCATATACAGTTGCACTTATGGAGGCACAAGATACTGAATTCGATGTCATTGGTTTGGATACTATTTGGCCAGCTCAATTTGCAGAAAATGGATGGATCGTAGATCTCACCCCGCTTTTAGATGCTAATGAAATGGATGATTATGTATCTGGTATGGTAGACTCAGGTACTTACAAGGGTAAGATATGGGCTTATCCATATTTTATGAATTTAGGTATTTTATTCTATAGAAATGATTTAATTACGTCCGAAGGTTTTACACCAGCAGATTTTGATACATGGGCAGAATTAAATGCGACCGCAAATTATATTCTAAATAACGTCAGTGGCAATCTCGTTAACGCAGATTTAGTTGGATATGTTGGTCAACTGGATGCATATGAGGGTGGTGTTGTTAATTTCTTTGAATGGGCGGGGAGTAATGGAGTCACAGATTTAGTTACTAGTACAGGAGCCGTGAATATTGATACTCCTGATGTTGCAGAGGCAATGGATTTCATTAAAGCACTGGTCCCACCTCAATATACAGGCGTTCAAGGCACTGACTTCATAATTCCACGTACTGGAATAGTTGATGATGAAGGATCCTCTGTAGGAAGGTGGCTAGGGAATAATTCTATTTTCATGCGGCAATGGACTTTTGCTTATGGATTATCAGTAGACAATGGTATGGATTTTGGAGTTGCTGCTCTTCCAACTTTTACTGGAGCAGTAGATGAGAAATCTTCTGCAGTAGGTGGTGCTGTTTTAGCAATATCAGAATATAGTAGTAATAAGCCTGAAGCATTAAATCTAATAAGATTCCTTGGTGATACACTAGCTCAAGAATTTGAACTTACAAATATTTCTAACTTTCCAGCTCTGAAATCTGTTTACACTTCTCCACCTCCAGGCTTTTCATGGATAGGAGATTGGTCAGCTCAGTTAGATAGAACTCTCGCAAGACCAGTTCATCCAAAATACTCGGAAGCTTCAACCATTATTGCTGACTATTTTAGCGATTTATTGAGTTGTAACAAAGAAGTTGCAGATGCTCTTGCACAAATGGACACAGATGTAACAGAATTACTATCAGGTTTACCTGGAGCACCTATTCCTGGATTTGAATTAACCATTATAGGTTTAGCTGCTGTGTCAATGATAGCAATTATTGCTGTTTATATGAGGAGAAGAAATAAATAATAAACTATAAGAAATTTAATTAAACTAATTTTTTTTTTTTAATTTTTATGAAGTTATTAACTATAATTGGAGAGGTCAAAATTTGAGTACTCCTTTGCTTGAAGATACAACATTCGAAATGTCATTAGGAGTAAGAGAAAAACCTCCCAGTAACAAAACATTCCTTATTTCTTTAATTACACCAGCCATATTCATTTTTATTTTAATAATATTGTTTCCAATTATAATCGGAATAATTGTTAGCTTTAGGAATAGTACAGGCGTTACGGGTTATTTTGGAGATAGATTCACTATAGACAATTTTTATTGGGTTCTATTTCATGGGGGTGTTAGAACACGCGATTTTTGGCAATATACTTATCAAACTCTCTTTTTTGCGAGTGTGTCATTAATTATTGAGTTTACTTTAGGATTAATGTTTGCTAAACTTTTAAATAAAAAATTTCGAGGTCGTGGATTAGCTCGGGCAACAATACTGATTCCTTGGGCACTTCCAACTATTGCCTCAGCAACTATATTTCGTTATGAAATATTTGCACCAATCGATCAATTTGGATTGTTAAACAATTTTTTAGAATTACTTTCTCTTCGACCAGTTGCATTTTTTGGCCCTGATGCTGAAGTTTTATTTAAATTACCTACTTTAGTTCCTTATGAGCCTTTCATTACAGAAATTGACATTACAGGTACAATGTTCACAGCTATTGCTATTGATGTGTGGAAAACAACCCCATTTCTCACATTATTAATACTAGCTGTGTTACAGATTGTTCCAGAGGATTTAGATAAAGCAGCGGATATTGCAGGTGCAAATAGTTGGCAGAAATTTAGATACATAACTTGGCCTTTGATAAAACCTGGAGTGGGAGTCGCTCTTGTTTTTAGAATGATGGACGCTCTAAGGGTTTATGATGCTATTATAGTATTTCGTGATAAAGAAGTGAGATCTATGACTTGGCATGCCGTTAATTTTTGGTTAAGTGCTCAAGACTATGGCCTAGCTTCGGTTGTAGCCATAATGCTATTTCTCTTTATTATAGGATTTGCTTTACTTATCTTAAAATTTTCAAATAGGGAAAAAGAAACTACGAGGAAACGAAAACTTAAACCTTTTATAAAAAAAAAAGAAGAGTTTACAGAATTATCCTCTAACAGTATCGAAATTGAATATGATCAGGATTTGGATTCTATTCCTGATTCAAAAGTTAGGTTGAAGGAGTTTTCAGAATCAAAAATAAAACTAATACGCATTAAATTAATCCTTAAAAAAGGATTATTCGCAGTTTCAGTAATTTTCATGTGTCTTTTTTGCGCAGCTCCCTTTATCTGGATTGTAATACGTTCATTTAATGATCCATTCATTCCACAAACAACATTTGAGTATAGAAATCTCATAGTAGCAATTACTCTTTTTCTTTTTATCGTATCACTTTTTTTTATCGTTACAAAATTCTTAAAAGGTGGAATTAAAAAGATCAAGAAACGAAGAATAAAGCGGACTAAACTTAAAGAAAAGAAATTTGTCCCAAAAGAACTATCATACAACGATAGTGTAAATAAACTTGATTCAGATTTAACCTCCTTTACGGAATCTGAAATTAATTCAGAGGAGCATTCGCAATCAAATTTAGTCTTGGTTCATCTTATACTACGATTAGTGCTAATCATAGGTTTGGTGTTTTTCATATGTCTTTTTGGTATAGTTCTATATGGATGGTTAAATTCGGATTTAACTTCAGTTGGAGCTTTCCAAGTTGTGTTTGAAACTTCAGAATTTACCGGAGTGAGTTTTGGTCGAGCACTTCTTAACGGTTTCATCCTTTCTGGGTTAACAGTCGTGGTTGTATTGATTATAGGCTCCTTAATTGCCTACGCCTTAGCGAAATTTGATTTTTCTGGCAAATTTTGGATTAACGGCTTTATATTCACTATGACAAGTCTCCCTCCTTTAATAATAATCATCCCATTTTTCATCCAAACAGCAACAACTTCAGATTTTCTTTTGGAAAATAGAGTTATAACGAGTAATATAATTTTAGTACTAGGAATGGTCTTCGTTGGACTAGCCATAGGACTCTATTTACAAACTAATAAATATAAAAAGAAACATTTAATTGCCTCTATAAGCATTATTCTCATAATTTGCATAAGCTTCTTTATCTTCATGCGTTCTGCGTCATCAGATCTTTTTGATCTTCGTGATAATATATTTGGTCTTGTATTTCCTTATTCTGCTCTTAATTTACCTTTAGCAGTTTTTGTATTACAGGCTTTCTTCAGAGAGATACCTGAGGATCTATGGAAGGCTGCCAAAGTTGATGGAGCTTCAAATTTTCAAATCTTTCGTAAAATTATTCTGCCATTAACTATCCCTGGAATTTTCACTGTTGCAATTTTAGTGTTCATTGCTTCTTGGAATGAACTCCTTTTTGCACAAATATGGTTAGTAAATGACATAAATCACACAGTTCCTCGAGCAATATTGCGGTTTGTCCAAAGTCCGTTGAGTTTAACAGCAAACTGGGATACTGATATTGCCCTCATGGCTGCCACTACCATTTCTACAATTCCTTTGGTAATTCTTGTCTTAATTTTTCAAAAAAAAATAATAAGTGGTCTAACAAGAGGGGCTGTTAAAGGTTAAATAGATTATAGGAGATTATTGAATTGGTTAATATTAAATTAGAAAAAGTAAACAAAACATTCGGGTCGGATGTTCATGTATTAAAAAATATTGACTTGGAAATCAAAGATAAGGAATTCATGGTTCTTGTAGGTCCATCTGGATGTGGAAAATCCACTTGTTTAAATATCATTGCAGGCTTAGAATATGTTACAGATGGTAGGGTCTTATACGATGACATTGACGTAACTTATTTGCCCCCTAAAGAGCGAAGAGTAGCTATGGTATTTCAAAGTTATGCTTTATATCCTCATATGAATGTAAGACAAAATATGAGTTTCTCACTAAAATTAGCTAAAACTAAAAAATCTATCATAAATAGAAGGGTAAAAGAAGCAGCTGAAATCCTTGGAATTTCAGAATTATTGGATCGTAAACCTAAAGAATTAAGTGGAGGTCAACGACAGCGGGTGGCACTTGGTAGATGTATAGTGCGAAATCCTACAGTTTTTCTTTTTGACGAACCCTTAAGTAATCTAGATGCAAAACTCCGTATTCAAATGCGGGGGGAACTTATTAAACTTCAAAACAGTCTAAAAATAACTCAAGTTTATGTAACTCATGATCAAGTAGAAGCAATGTCAATGGCTGATCGTATAGCTATTCTATTTGATGGAAGATTTCAGCAAATAGGGACTCCAAGTGAGGTCTACAATAAACCTGCTAATAAATTTGTAGCAAGTTTTATTGGTTCACCTTCCATGAATTTTTTTGATGCTACATTTAATAAATCTAATGGAAAACAAATTACGTTTGGACAACAAAAATATCGAATTACTGAGAAAATGGTTCAAAAACTAGGTATGGCTAATTCAGAGAATATTATCTTAGGAATTAGACCAGAACACATTGAAATTATTCCTGATGAGCATCAAGATTCATTTAAGGCTGAAATTTCAGTTGTAGAGTTTCTTGGAGCTGAAACAATGATAACTTTTGAATTTCAGGATGGAATGAATGGTATAGTTTCGGTACCGGGTTTTTTTGAGTGTAGAATGGGAGATACTTTTTATTTTTCTTTTCCACAAGAAAGAGTTCATGTTTTTGACAGTAAAACAGAAATAAATTTATTGTACTATCCATTGGAATAGCATAATTTAAAGAATTTTTGAGCTTTAAACTCAAATCAAACAATGTGTTAAAAATGCTAAATATTGTTAATTTTTATGGTAAAGCTAAAGAGAAGAATATTTTTTCAGGTATTGTTATCGTTGATTTAATTGCATTTATAACCTATCTGATTTTTCCATCAGGTTTAATCTTTTTTGGTGATTTTCAGATGATCATTGGTGTTATAATTGGAGTATATTTCGGGTTATCTAATAGAAAAAAACACCAATTTGAAATTAAACTTGGATTAGTAATTGGTTTCATTGGGGCGCTGTTAGCCGCTATTTCAATGACCATGTTTGAGTGGGTATCATTCACAATATCTCAAGGATTGTCAATCATGTCCATTCTATTTTATTTAAGCGTTTTTATGATTGAAGCCATAATTATTGGTTTAACGGTAGGGATTCTGCTTGGTTTATACTTCCGTCGAAAAAATAGAAGAACAATTTTAGACGACGAAATTGATGAGGATTTCTATAAATCCCTTGAATAAAAATGCGTATAAGATAGTTTTTTGAAAAAAATAAAAATATTCAGAACTCAAATTAAGCATTTAATTGTTAAATTTTAGACATTCAATAAAAATCATATTATATCTTTATTATTAATTAGAAATTAGCTATAATAAGGTTACAGTTATGTGTTTAATATATTTCTAAAATAATAATAAACAATTGTTGTGCATGGGATCTTTAATTGATACGCTCTCTCAAATCCGAGATGTCAAAAAGCGTTGGATTTTCTTAGAAAAAAAAGGTTTCGGTAAAATAGAAATCGAGAAACTTCTTGAAGAAGTTCATTTACAGGTTAAAGGGAAAAAGAAGTTCCCTAGAGCACATCAAATGAAATTTAGTAGGGATGGATTGTCTCAAGCTTCTTCAATACACGTTGCGCAATATCGAACTTGGAAGATGAGACAGAAATTAGGTAAGATTCAAAAATCATTAGACGTAGGAGCCGGTATCGGAGGAGATACTATTGCCATGGCACTGCGTTGGAACGTGTTATCAGTAGAAAAAAATCCAAACACCATGGAAATGTTAAAACATAATATACATGTTTATAACGTCGACCAAAATGTGGATTTTTTTCTCGGTGATATAATAAAATTGTTAGATGATATTGATTTTCAGAAGAAATTGGGAGATGTTGATTGTATCTTTTTTGATCCAAGTAGAAGAAGTAAGGGGATTAGAACCGTTAAAATTGAAGAGTATGAACCTCCTCTATCATTTGTTGAAAAATTAAAATTTTTTTCCCAAAATATATGTGTAAAAATAGCCCCGAGGGTCGATCTTTCTCGAATTAAATATGATTGTGATATTGAAGTTATATCCTATAAGGGAGAAGTAAAAGAAGTTGTCTTGTGGTTTGGTAAATTTAAAACCTATTCAGATACGAACGCAATTTTAGCAACTAAATTACCTGAAAAAATTACTTGGGTTCAAAAATCAAAAAGATATATTGTTCCTGTTTGCGAACCTAAGGATTTTATCTATGAACCCGATCCTGCTTTTATTAAAGCACATTTAATAAGTGATATCGCAGAACTATATGAACTATCTCAAATACATAAAAAAATTGCCTATCTTACAAGCGATTCATTTATCAACATTCCCATTTTAAAATGTTATCATGTTCTTACTTATATTACCTTGGATTACAGTTTAATTAATAAAACTCTAAGAAGGTTAAACATTAGTCATGTGGATTTGAAAGCTCGAGGGATCTCTGTTGATTTAAAGAGCATTCAGAAGTCATTTCATGGGAAAGGGAGAAAAAAAGGGCTCCTCATTCTTACAAAAGTCTTAAATAAACCGAGTGCTATTATCTGTGAGTATACAAATTAAAAAAAATAAATTAGGAGTAAATAAGTGTGATATTAATTGTTTTCTAAGGCAGTTTGCTTTTGGAATCAATGTAGGTTTTATTATTACCCCTAACTTGACAAAAACCTATAATAGTTACAAATTTATATAATATTAAGAAATAATAAATTAGATTATTTATAGAAATGTTTGTCGAATTTTTCTACTATCTGAAAGAAAGATTGCCGGTAAGTATTACAGAGTATTTGACTTTATTAGAAGCTCTTAATAAAGGGCTTATTAAGAATTTTTTAGATTTTTATTACACTTCAAGATCCATCCTCTGCAAGAACGAGCATCACTTTGATATCTATGATATTTCATTTGCGAACTTCTTCAAAAACGCGATGATCCAATTCCCAGAAGATTTTAAACAAGACATTTGGGATTGGCTTGAAAAACCCCTAGCTTTTCCTGAATTAATAGAAGGAGTACAAATCCTACTAAAAGAATACCAGCAGTATTTGAATGTGGAGGATATACAAAAATTTTTGGAAGAACTTTTGGAAAAATACGATGCTGAGCTACGAAAAGGAGTTTTAACTGACACACCAGATATGATTAGGGAAGAAATCCTAAAATGGCTAAAGAGTAATCTCAACGCAAATGAGTTAGGCGGACAACCATCAGAAATGAGGAGTCAGTTTTTTAGTCTTGAAGAAATGCAAAAAAGACTCGAAGAATTAATGCAGCAACAGGATGAAGAACACAATTTCGGGGACCATTGGGTTGGTACTCGAGGTACTTCACCATTTGGTAATTCTGGACAAAATGAAATGGGTATGAGAATTGGGGGATCAGCAGGAATGCGAACTGCCGTTCAAATTGCTGAAAAAAGAATCTTTAAAGACTATAGAAAAGATATAGTTCTCGATACAAGACAGATTAAAGTAGCTCTTAAAAGACTCAAAAAACTTGAAGAAATTGGAAAGCAAGATGAATTGAATATTGATGATACTATTGATAAGACCGCAAAGAATGGTGGAGATATCGAAATAGTGTTTGATAAACGACGCAAAAATGATGTTAAAATCTTACTTCTTATGGACGTAGGTGGTAGTATGACTCCATATGCCAAATTCGTCAATCTTCTTTTCTCCGCAGCTAATAACATGTCACACTGGAAGGACTTCAAATATTATTACTTTCATAATTGCATTTATGAGACTCTATACTTTAGTGGTCGAAGAAATCCTGATGAAGCAATTGAATTTGATGATTTTTTAAAAAAATATGACAAAAAATATCGCGTAGTGATCGTTGGAGACGCTGCTATGGCTAGTTGGGAACTTACAGAAAAGTATGGTTCGATATATTACTATCACAAGAATGAGATGCCTGGTATCTATTATATTAAAGAGCTAGCTCACCATTTCAAGGATGGGATTGTGTGGCTAAACCCCGAGTTAATTAGACCCGAATGGAGCCCTTGGACGCGTAAAATAATTTCTAGTATTATCCCCATGTATGATTTGTCTATTGAAGGAATAGAGGATGCGATGAAGTTTCTAAGAAAAGGTGGTAAGAATCTTTTTACTACCGTTAACTACTTTAAAGGGTTAAATTATTAGAGAATTTTCTGACCAAGAATGTAATAAATAACTCTTTAACATAAGCTTTTTACATAATTTTTTTTCCCTAATATATCCCAATTTTTATTTAATCATTAATTATCCCATATTAATTAAATAATCGAATTTAATCTAAAACCTAACAAAAACAATGGAAATGAATGATAATAACACTTCAAATAAAAGAGAGATTATTGAGTATTTTGATATTTTCTTTGGTTTATTCAACTGTTTTGTCATGAGTTTTATGGTGCTGATAATTCTAAATAGTTTAATTTTAGCGTTTCTTGCTCACATTTTTCTGCTGATATTGACGATTGGAATTATTTTAACTTTTATTAAAAAAAATCCTTTCTATATGGTTTTTGTTATTGGGGCTATTCTCTGTGGGGCTTTCTATTCCTTGCCAGGGATTTTAATAATTCCAACAACAAATTTCAGTTATGGATTTTTCGATTATCTCATATTCGGTATCGCAATTTGTGAAATTTTGTACATAATGATCAAACTTAAAGATTCAAAATTGTTGGATACATGGGGTAAAATGGCTTTAATTAGAGATAGAGCCAAATATGACGCAAGTCTCTATTATGTATTATCCGATCCAGGATCATTGAAGATCCAAAAACAACAAGCACTTGCAGATGAATCAAAAGAAAAACAGATAGAGGATGAGTATTATAAACAGTATAAAAGATCCTGGATTATTTCGATAAGTGTTATATCCGTGTTGGGATATTATACAGCGTATTTTTCTAGTTTTGGATTGTAGCTTAGAGTTATTAGAAGATAAAATTAGATATGATTAATTTTCGACTAGTTTTTTAATTTCCGCAACTCCATAAATCGCATCATCAGCATAACCATCAGCACCAAATTTTTTTGCGAGTTCCATATTTAATGGTGCTCCTCCCACAATCAACTTTACTTTATCTCTTAATCCCGCATCTTGTAAAGCTTTATGTACAACTCCAATTTGGTCAACAGTCATAGATAAAAGAGTACTTAGTGCTACTACCGAGGCTCCCGTTTCTTTAACTTTTTCCACGATTTCTTCAGCACCTACATCTCTTCCTAGATCGTATACTTCAAAGTTTGCACTCAAAAGTAGTGTCCCTAGTATATTCTTCCCTAAATCATGCTGATCACCTTTAACAGTTCCTATTACGACTTTTAACTTCTCTACCGTACTATCTGAAACAGCCAAAGCTGGCTTTAGTACTTCAAGCCCAGCTTTCATGGTATCTCCTGCTAGAACTAATTCCCCTAAAAAATAATCAAATTCCTCGTAACGACGACTTACCTCATCCATCCCCTTGCTTAAAGCTGCTAAGATTTCGAAAGGATCTTTTCCATCTTCATCAAGTGCAACCTTAACAGCATCGCCAATATCATCCACTTCCAATTCTACTATTAGGTCGGTTAATTCTTCAAAATCCATGACATTTTCCTCTTACCAAATAAAAGATTAATTATATTCTAAGTTCATTTCTTTAGATAATAATTATATCTACTTTAATTGTTTTAAAATTTTTTTTAAATAATCAAGATTAATTGGGTATTATGGTATTATCCAAACGAGAGAGGGTTATTAGAACTTTGTCTGGCGATGAACCAGATATGGTTCCAATCCATTATCTTGGTTTCGAAAGAACTGGTACTGCTTATCAACATTTCCTCGAAACTGACGAATATCAGGAATGTAAAACGTATATAGAAAATAAATTTTCAAGAGAAGATTATCGTTGGGCGGGGGATATTACAGAACTACGATTCTGGAATGTCGATTGTCACACAGCTGATCCATGGCGTCATAGAATGAAAACAAAGGTGACTGAAGGACCATCTGAATATCCTAATAGTTATATTCTTCCAACGTCAGGTCGGGTATTTCAGCGAGTGGAACAAGTTAAGACAGGTTTAACATATGCATGGTATGTTGATGGTGTTTTTCATACACCAGAGATCGTACATTCATATTGGGATGAATATGGAAAGCCCTCGGAACACATAAATGATGAAGTGAATTATTCACCAAAAATTTGGGAAGAATTTGTCAAAAGCCTCTCACCTTATTTTTATCCAATAACTCGTCTAATGATTGCTATGAATGAAGCTCTTTTTGAGGGTATGACTGTAGGGAGAGTCGTATATAATATGAGGAAAAATCCCCAATTTATCCATGAAGTAATGAGTGAATATACTAAGGTAAATTTGGAATTTGTTAAACGTTATGCAGAAGCAGGAATAGATATCGTGTTTTATTATGATGACTTAGGCTATAAAGGGAGATCTATGTTCTCTCTTGAGAATTTCCAGACCTTTATGTTACCCTATTATAAAAAAATATATCAAGAATGTCATAAAAATGGGATGTTTGTAATTCAGCATTCATGTGGATATATCGATAAATTACTCCCTGACATGGTTGATGCAGGATTGGATGGCATTCAGTCATTAGAACCTGCAGCAGGGGTAGATATAGCACATTTAAAAGAGACTTTAGGAGATCAAGTAAGCTTATGGGGGGGAATGGATGCTACCAGAATATTAAGTTTCGGGACTCCTAAAGAAGTCGAAGAAGAAGTAAGGAGATGTATAAAAGCCGCTGCTGTAGGCGGAGGATATTTCGCAGGTCCCAGTCATAACATTCTGAACGTTCCCTGGGAAAATATCCTAGCTTTCCGAGCAGCAATAGAGAAATACCGGAAATATCCTTTGAAATTATAATTCACTTTAAAATAATTCATCCCATTTGTTTCCCTTTCACTTTTTCCTCTCTTGTTCGAACTATAAGAACAAAAATGAGTATATCACATACAAATATATTCATAAAACTTCTTTATCACTATGTACACCATGTTTTTTGACTAAATTGTGGTTGTACATATTATCGGGGTTCTGTAAAAAGCAGAAAGTCATTTGCTTTAAAATTATTGCCCAAGATGTATTCAAACGGAAATCTCTATTATGAATAAGTTTAAAAATGATTCAATAACGCTTGAAAAGAAACATTTCAATCTTATTAATAGCATTCTAGATATAATAGTAGAATTCGATTTAGATTTCAATATTACATTTGTTAATCCTCAAGTTTATGATTTATTAGGTTATTCTCCTGAGAAACTCAAGGGAAAAAAGGTTATGGATTTTATACACCAAGATGATTTGTCAAGAATTGTAGAATCAATTAAATATGGACTAAAAACAAGAGAGATAATTACCGAGAATTTTCTAATTCGGCACAAAAAGGGATATTATATTCCTGTTTCAGCAAAGGGTCGTGCAGTGGATTATGAAAATCAAACTAAAATAGTAGCAGTTATTAGAGACCTAATCAAAGAAAAGGAAGCAGAACAAAAACTTAAGGAATCTGATGAGAGATATAGAGAGATTATTGAAAACATTGAAGATGGGTATTACGAAATAGATCTTGAAGGAAATTATACTTATGTAAATGATTATACTTGCCGTTACTTAGGAATTTCAAGAGACAAGCTATTAGGAACGAATTCAAATCTAGTTTTGGAGAAGAACACGAGACAAGAGATTGTGGAAATCTTCACTAATATGTATGAAAAAAACCTTCTAAAAGAAACCTTTGAAAGCCAAGTCATAAGAAATGATGGAAAAATTCGGACATTCGAAGGAATAGCGTATTTGAAATATAATTCGAGTGGTGATAAAGTTGGTTTTTGCGGATTTACTCATGATATAACAGAGAAAAAGGAAGCAGAACAAAAGTTAAAAGAATCTGAAGAAAAATATAAAAATGCTTTTAATCGAGCTGAGTTATACAAGAATCTATTCTACCATGACATAAATAACATCTTTTCAAACATAAAGCTCTCAGTTGATCTTAGTAAGAAATATTTGGGTGAATCTGGAAGAGAAAAAGATATTGAAGCTCTATATGATATTATCGAAAAACAATTTATTAGAGGAACAAAATTAGTTGCTAATGTTGGAAAAGCTTTTTCTTTAGACCAATCCAAGATCTCATTAAAATCAATGGAAGCCATGAAAAAATTAAGCGAGGCAATAGAATTTATTCACAACAGTTTTCATGAGAAAAATATAAACATAAAAGTAGATTCTTTCGCAGAGAGAATTCACATTCAAGCTGACGAACTTCTAAATGACGTTTTTGACAATTTATTAAATAATGCTATAACTTATAATAACAACAACAACATAGAGATTCTTATTAAAGTCACCAAAATGATTAAAAATAAGATTAAATTTATTAAATTTCAATTCATAGATAACGGTATTGGGATAACACAAGATAAGAAAGATCTGATATTTCAAAAAGGATCCATAAAAGAAAAAGACTCGAAAGGTTTAGGATTTGGGCTAACACTCGTGAAAAACATCATAGATAATTATAATGGTAAAATTTGGGTTGAGAATAAGGTGAAGGATGATTATTCACGAGGTAGTAACTTTATTGTTTTGATTCCTGAGACCCCCTGATAATATTTTTTCTCTTCAAATAAACTGAAATATAAATGTTATATTACTTCCTTTTCCTCCAATTCTTTAATTTCTTCTGAAGATAATCCAAGAAGATTTTGAAATATTTCTTGATTGTGCTCTCCTAACTTACCTCCTAAGAATTTAATGCGTCCGGGAAAATTCTTTAATTTAGGGACTATTCCCGGTACTAAAATTTTTCCATATTCGTAATCTTCAAACTCTATAATGGCTTCTCTTTGAAGCATGTGAGGATCTTCAGCTAAATCTGCAATACTATTTACTTTTTCACATGGAACTTCCGCTTTTTCTAGCAATTGCATAATTTCTACAGCCATATAATTTTTTACCCAATCCCCGATTATATCATAAAGTTCATCTTGATTCTTAAATCGATTTGAATAAGAGTTAAACCTACTATCAGTTAACATGTCTTTCCTTTTCATAGCTTCAGCTAACCTTTCCCAAAGTTTTATAGAATTTGCATTAATTGCTACGATTCTTCCATCTTTTGTTTCAAAATTCTCTGCAGGGACTACAAATCTAATTCGATTCCCAGCTCTTTCATAAATAGATCCAAATTTTGAATACATTGAAATAGCAGCTCCCGATGTTCTAAATGCAGATTCTGTGAGAGTTAAATCTATCACCTCTCCTCCATTCTTATTGACGTCTCTATTATATAATGCCATCATTACTGCAAACGCTCCAAGATATCCCGTTAAATAATCAATTAATGGGAATCCAGAACGTACAGGTGGATGTTCTGGGTATCCAGAAGTATATGTCACCCCTGAAAATGCGCTTACCGTTCTATCATAGCCTCCTTTATCCTTATAAGGTCCAGTTTGACCATAACCAGAAATTAGTCCTATTATTAAGTCTGGATTAATTTTATGTAAATCGTCAGGTCCTAGATTCCAATTTTCTATAACTCCAGGTCGAAAATTAAAAATAACTACATCTGTTTTAGCGCAAAGTTTTCTAGCAATATCTTGACCTTCATTTGTATGAAGATCTAGAGTGATAGTCTTTTTATTCCTGTTAATTGTAAGCCATAAAGGGCTCCTTCTCCCAGAAAAATCCCCGCCTCCTCTAGTCACATCACCAACTTTCGGTTTTTCTACTTTGATTACTTCGGCTCCAAAATCGGATAGTAATGTTCCGATTAATGGAGCAGCTATTATTGTTGAGAAGTCTACGACAGTGATTCCATCTAAAGGTAATCTTGTCATTTTAACATTTATTCAATATTAATAATTTGATAAAAAAAAATGAAGAACAAAAATTAAATTTATAGGATACTTTAGCTCAATCTATTTTCCTTAAAATATTCTTATTTACAGAAACCTGATAAGAATCATAAAAGATTGATGAATACTTAGTGTAGAATTCTTTCTTTTTTGACATTATCTGGTTTTTTTCTTCAGATTTAACTTTCCCTTGAGACCAAAAAATCAATCCATTAGAATTGAGGTCAAATTTGTTTTCTTTCTTTACAATTTTCCCCGATTTTATGACATATTCAATATTCAGTAGTGAAGTTTTTAGCTTTTCATATTCCTTAGATAAGTTAGCATCTTCAGTATTTATACCTAATATGTTAATATCAGCGTCTGCACCTGGCTTAAAAGTTCCCTTAATGCTCGCCAGACCTAATAATTTCGCAGGAGTAGATCTCGTTAGGCTTATGAGCTCAGAAAAACTAAGCTCCTCCTCATTACTAACTAAAGAATTATGCTTAAGAAATTGGTCATTCATTCCATTCATATAGTTTTCTCGAGCTTCTCTACTTATTAACCAAGTAACAATTTCAGGAATATCTGTTATATTTGCGTAATTAGGGAAATTGAGTGATAAACTCACTTGAGATTTATCTTTAACATTCAGAGCTAAATCAAGAGCGTTAGCCCATAAAATGCAAGCTTTATAATCGCTTTTATGTAGAAATCTCATTGATACAAATGAATCTCCTTCAAATTCGATTGCAGAATTTATTAATTTGTGCGGGTTATCAATAGGATCCATTGTTAACATAGAATTAATCAGTCTTCGATCTGATGTGATAATTGGATTTATGAGATTAAAGCCAACGAATGCTAAATCTGCACTAATGTTATGATTTTCATTTAGAAAATTAATTAATTTCTCATTATTCCCATCAGTGGAATATGAATTTGCATGAGCAACATGAATTATTTGGGATCTTTTATTAACTGAACTAGTTTCTTTATTAGGTTTCAAATTTAATGACTTAATCCTTTCTAAAACCGTGAAAAGATTGTCTTTTCCAATTTTATTTTCATAGGCTTCAATATGAACATGAGCGGAATGAGGTAACTCAAGGGATTCCACACATTTAACAATATTTTCATACACATCCAAAGCAGAGAAGTTATACAGTCTACCTTGTTTTGATAAATCTTCTCTTAAATCTTTTAAATTCCAAGCCTCACATTCAAAAGGATTATATACTTTAAAACCGAAACCGTAGGTTTTAGATAGGAGATCAGAAAGAAAAACTGCCATATTATTAATTTTTCCTCTTTGGAACTCGAGTTCTAAAGGCCATAGATTACTGATATTTAATAACATCCCTTTATCTAAAACAGGTAATTGTTGAAAGTTAAAAATAGTCTGCTTTGCTAAGGAAGGAAACACATTAGCTTCGAGGATAAAAGTGTAACCCATTGATAAATAATCTTTAGCTACCTTCTCTAGTCTGAGTCCCTGCCAAGCTTCTTTAAATTTACTATTGTTCGTCCCTAACAGCCTTACCCAATTTACTTGCTGAGAAGCTATATGAGTATGAATATCTAAGGCCGAGGGAATGACTGTTTTCCCATTTGCATCTATTTCTTTAATATTATTATTATTAGAAAACTTTTCTATAATCTTGCCCGATTCTACCAAAATGTCTTTTTTTTCTCCCTCGATGTTGTTATTAGGGTCGTAGACAAGACCATTCTTTATAATAAGTTTATTAGAATCCATAGTAATGACAACTGTTTATTTTTTAATGATATTTAATAAACCTTTTAGATCTAAAACATTATCTTTGGTTGCTTCGGCATTGACTTTTAAATTTTTAAATATTAATTGCTTATTAATTATCCCTGTGATTTGATTTGCCCAAATTGAAACAGGCATTAGTATTGTACCTAAAGGAATATCCTCTTCTTGTTTTACTTTAATAATTACTTGTCCATGCGTATTCAATAATTTTAAATTCAAACTTGGTGTTAAATTGAGTTTTTTGTAATCTTCTGGATTTAACTTACCGAATGCCAGATTTTCTTTTAAAGAATTATCATCCCCAAATGAGTGTTCTCTTAATTGATCGTAATCCACCATCCTTACGGTATTGACTATCATTTCCATCTTCCTAACCTCATTAGATTGTTTTTAAACCTTTAATTAACATAGAAAGAATTTTTTCGTCAGAGATTACATTATTCGGAGGATTTACAATTTTATCTAGTTCTATCGGCACATGATCTAACCTATACGCCAAACCTTCACATTCAATTCCTGTAATCGCTGAAGGAATAATAATATCTGCTACTTTAAAAGTTGCGGACTTTTTATTGTCAATAAGAATTAAGGGTTTTGACATTAATTTCTTACTCAATTTCCATGGCAAGTGTGATATTGGATCAGTTCCAACAATTACAGAACAATCAAAATCCTCATTATCGATTTTTGATATAATCGTGTCTGACGTTTCAACTAGTTGATTATTAGAAAATAATATATTATGGTTTTTTCCGACTAGTGAAAGAGCAACTTGGTCAAATCCTGCCATGTTATAGTGACCTCCTAACATAATAACTGACATGCGACCTTTTTGTTGTTTAGCGTTTAATATCTGCACTAATTCAAGTAGTTCTTGGATCACCTTAGGATTTGATGTTGAATTAACAATTCCCTGACCAATAAAAATTACACCATTTTCTGTATTTGTTAGTTGAATCAATAACCTTCTTAAATCATCACTATCTATACCAGCAACACCCTTTGAAGGAGTACTATTAGGAGAGCAACATTTTTCCTTTAGAACACGAATTAAATCTATATCTTTTCCTGGCTCAATTTGTAAAGCAATATCACGAACTCCCATTACTCCAAATGATGCAGTTTTAATAGGATCTATAATAATGACTGTTTTAATCTCACGTCCAGTCATTCGAAATTTACCTCGAGAAAAAAGAGCTTTATTTAATAATCGGGGTATTGATTCTGCAACATTAGCACCCCAGAATATCAATAGATCAGTTTTATTAATTATTTCTGAGATTGTGGTTAGAGTCATACCTGTTTGTATCGAAGCATTGAGTACTTTGCCTTGACATATTGTAGAATTCGAATCGATAAACCCATTAATGGCTTTCGCTAATTTAATTCCTTCTAATTGAGCTTGACAACTTACCGTTGAAAATCCGTATAAAAGTGGTTTTGCTGAGCTCTTTAAAATTTCTGTAGCATGATTTAATGCATCATTTAATGAAGTTTTTACTAAATCATCATTCTTACGTATAAATGGGGATAGAACACGGTTTTTACTTGTTATCTGATCAAATCTTTCTTTACCCTTAAGGCAAGCACCAAAAACCTCATCTATATACAAACCGTCACTTCTTATAATTATATCATCACATAAAAGTGAACAACCTGAACATTTGACTCGTTTTCCAACCATAATTTAACCATTTTTAAGGAGAATTAGATATAATCAATTTTAACAGCATCTCGAGGACAATATGATTCACAAACCCGACATTCTCTTGCTTGTCCTTCTCCTTCTAATCTACGACAATACTTGAGGTTTAACAATTCACATTTTCCATTTTTTACTTGAAATAATTGATGATTATCTGGAGGGAAGTCAGGAGCTTTCCCACTTAAGGATGGTGGACAATATCTAGCATTAACAGGGCATACAGTAACACAAATCCCACATCCATCGCATAAATCATCATCAACATCTATTCTTAATTCTTTTTCTTTACCCTCTTCAGATCCTAGCAGTTCTTTCAAAGCATCATAATTCTTCTTATATTTAGGCTCTAAAAGGGGTGTACAATCGTCAATTTTTACTTTTCCTTGTAATAAATCGAGAGAAAACGCCATACACGTTGGTTTTCCACATTTCTTACAATTTGTTTTTGGTAGGAATTTGTATAATTCCATGAAGTTGCTTATTGGAATCCACAATCACCTTGAAATTTAATTTTTTCTTCTCTTTTCAGTAATGAATAATATATCGAAATTTATTAATTTCTTTAGTTTATACGATATAAATACATTCATAATAAGAATTGAAATATAAGTAAAACTAAGGAAAATTTCATAAAAAATTATAGATAGAAATAAATCCAGTCTTAAGTTTCATAATATAAAGTAGAAGTGATTCCTGAACATGACAGAAGAAGAAATTCCAGACATAAATTTAAAAGAAATGATGATGGGTGAAAGAGAACAGAATATCCAAAAGAACATGGCTAAAATTAAGCATAAAATTGTCATCATTTCTGGTAAAGGTGGTGTTGGAAAAACAACAGTAGCAGTAAATCTAGCAATGACTTTGGCCAGTATTGGATTAAGAGTCGGTATTTTAGATGTTGATATAACAGGACCAAATGTCATAAAAATGTTAGGTATTGATCCTGAGCTTAAACCGGTTGTTGATGCAGAAGCTAAAAAATTCCATCCAATAATAGGACCTCTAAATATTAAAGCAATGAGTATGGCGTTTTTAACATCGACACCAGATGACCCTGTGATTTGGAGAGGACCAATGAAAATGAGTGTTGTAAGGCAATTCTTGGGAGATGCTGAATGGGGTGAACTTGATTATTTAATATTTGATTTGCCCCCAGGAACTTCTGATGAAACTCTAGATATATTACAATTAATTCCGGATGAAAATGTAATTATTGTGACGACTCCTCAACAAGTGGCACTTATGGATTCAAGAAAAACAATCAAAATGGCAATAATAATGAAAAGAAAGATTCTTGGAATAATTGAAAATCAATCAGGATTTAAATGCCCTCATTGTGATAAATATATTGATTTGTATCCACCTGGAGGTGCAGATAAGGCTTCTAAAGATTTCAACATTCCAATACTTGGAAAAATACCCTTCGAGATTGAAGTAAGCCAACAAGGGGATCTGGGATTACCCTTTGTATTGAAATATCCTGAAAACAAATCTACAAAAGCATTCAAAGAAATTGTAAGAAAGATACAAGAAACATTAGAGAAATAATCGTTATTATCTCTTTTTTAATCTCTTTAGCAAACTTTAATTATTTAGTCTTGCTCTTAGATATTACATCTATTTTGAAAAATTAATAATCTGAGAGCATTTATTAGACTAGATTTATTTTAATTTTATAAGGTATATAAGATAGAATAATAGGGAATATTATTATCATTTCTGAGGAACATAAACTGCTAAAAGGTATCGTTATTTGCAAAGAATCTGGTGAATATTTACTTGATCTCATTTTAGATTCAAAAATCGATCCTGTTTTGTTATCCTCCTTTGTTGGAGCACTACGTTTGTTTGGTAACAATTTAGGGGAAATCGAAGAGATTAACGTTAAAGGCCTTGATGTAGAAATGATAATCGTTTATAAATACGGTTTAATTTTCGTTGCCATTCTTGACAAGGAGTTTCTTAAGCATGATATCCGAGGGGAAGCTGAAAAGTCTCTAGATATGTTTTTTTCACTTTACAGAACTGAAATTAGTAATGATAGTTTTGAGATTAGTCAATTTGAACCATTTAAAACTATTTTATCAAAGCAAATCAAAGAATATTTTAAAACAGTAAAAGATTCGAAGGAAAAAACCGAGATAGAGGATTTTGGATTTTTTACTGAAGCTATCAAGAAGTTAAGGACAAAATCAAACTAAGATCAGTGTAAATTTAATAAATTAGATTAAAGCTAAATTTAATTACCCTTGATTTTCTTTTTGAAAATTAAATCACCAATTTTAGCCCCAAATATTCTTTCCATAAGATTACACTTGACTTTCATCAAATAGTAGATTTCTTTACTGGATAACTCAATATCATAAAGACTCTCAAAGTTTCCTTGACCTTTTGATAAAATTACAGTTCCTTTTTGAAAAAAATATTTCTTAAATTCATCCGGAGATGAGTATATATCAACTCCGGGGGTTGCACTTGATTCAATTACATTAGCTAAATCTGTTAATCCAACAAATTTAGCATCTACCATTGTTGCATCGTTTATAATTGGACTTTCCCTTACAGAATAAATAATATCTAAATTAGGATAAAAATTCTTAATAATTACAATTAGGAGTTTGTCAAAAACAATTTCTCCTGCATTATCTCCAATAATTAATAGAGATTCTGCATTTCTTAAGGATTTTTTAAAGGCAGAATAATCGTTGATGACCAAATTTTCTTGATCGTAATTTTTTATATCCGCGATTAAATCAATCTCGTGTTGGCTTGCAAAATCAATAGTATTCCCAATTGCTGAAACTATGATAGCTTGAAATAAAGGATCTACAGCATCCTCAATTAATTTCTTAATTTCTTCATAATTTTCTAAAACAAGTTGATTGTACTCCTCTTTAAGAATTTTATATGGATCTTCCTCATCTAAAACTTCTGAAATAATACTATATGCTACATTTCCCAATATAGGAGATATATTGGCATCTATATCAAAATTTTGAAGTAATTCCATTAATTTTTTCTGAGCAGAAATGATTTCTTCACGAGAAATATTAGGTCGAAGTAATTTTAATGCTTTTAATATTTGGTTAAAAATGCATCCTACACATTCTGGTTCTAACTTCATCCTTAAAAAATATCAGAAGTCATATTTAAAGGATTTTTGGAATTCAATCAGATTATCAAAATGGTTAAATTTTTTGTGAAACCGTTTAAGATAAGAATTCTTTGAGAGGATCTTTTAAATATATCAAGATTAAATATATAATCAATTAATTATAAAAAATCTATTAAAAAAAATGTCAGAAACTACTCCGAAATTAAATGTAAAACAAACTTTATTAATTGGGCTAGCTTTTTTCTCATCGGAAATTGCTTGGGCACTCTATAATGCGCAAGTGCCTTTATTATTGGAAAATTATTTACCTTCATTATTTATGGTGGGTTTACTTATGGCACTCGATAATATAATTGGTGTCTTTCTCCAACCCATTATGGGGTCGATTTCAGATAATACTCGTACAAAATATGGAAGGAGGATGCCGTATTTAATGATAGGTATCCCCTTAGGGGCGCTATTCTTTGCATTAATTCCTACAGAAACTTCTTTACTCTGGTTATTTATTTGGATGCTATTTTTTGGAATAAGCATGGGAATATACAGAGCTCAAGCGGTTTCAATAATGCCTGATTTTGTAAAACCCATTAATCGAAGTAAAGGAAATGGATTAATTAACTTAATGGGTGGTCTTGGGGTTGCTATTGGATATGGTTTAAGTTACGTCGTAGATGCTTTTTCAGATGTAAATATTGGTAGACAGACTACGTTTATAATTGTTTCAGTAATTATGGTTCTTGCATTGGCTGTTTTATTCTGGAAAATAAAGGAAAAAGATGCTTATAGTTACCAATCAATCCTGGAAGTCGAAGAAAAAGAAGGGAAAAAAGTAAAGGGAGAAAAAAAACCCCCTGGTTTAATTGAAAGCATTAAGGATATCTTACAAGAGGAAGACAGGAGTACACTATTTATACTATTGGCAATTTTCTGTTGGTTTATTGGATATCAAGGAATTGTAGCTCTAATCTCAATATACGGTGTTAATGTTTTAGGATACAGTGAAGGTCTTGCTGGTTTTTTACCATTCTTTGTAACGCTACCATTATTAATTTTCATTTATCCATTGTCTATACTATCAACCAAAATTGGTAGAAGGAAAGCTATAAAGATAGGTATCCTGATTTGGATTGTGATGCTTATTATAGGATTTGTAATGGGCATAATGAAAGTAAGTCTTTTTTTAATAGCGATCCCTTTAGCGTTCCTAGGTATTGGATGGGCTTTAATCAATGTAAACTCAATAGTTATTGTATGGGAATTAGCACCAACAGAAAGAAAAATTGGAACTTATACAGGGCTATATTATTTTTTTAGCTTCTTAGCCGCTATTTTAGGTCCCATGATCGTTGGGGGTCTTACAGATTTGATGACTGATCCAACTTTATTACTAAATGGAGCATTTTTCTTTATCTTAGCGTTTATCATAATGTTCTTTGTAAAAAGAGGAGAAGTTGAGCTAACTGAGGAAGAAAAGATGGCAAAAGAAAGGGCAATCCAAGAACTATAAAATCTTACTTCTTTTTTTTTATTTTTATAAGAAGTGAAAAAAAATTATATTTTTATATCTATTTTTATATTTTCTATGTCTTCGGGTACACCTTTCGTTGATTTTAAATAACCGAGGATTATATTAGTTAGCATACCCTCCATAAAATCCTTTAGTGGAACTTCCTTTTCATTTACTTTGAGCTTTACTATTGGCATAATGTATATTTAGAGTTTATTATTTTTTAATTTCTGATTATAATTTGGGAATGGTATAACCGAAACCTTTGCAAGGTGTGTCTTCTTACAACTATCATTTTTTTGCAAGATTCATTCAATTCGGTTTTAAATTAGATTTACATACTTAATTATTGATATCACATTGTTCAATTGTTTACTTAAATCTCTATAAATTTCTAGTATGGAAAAACTATTGATACAGGATCAATTTCCACTACCATTTTGTAAATCAGCTAAACCAAGAATTGCAAACATGGTTATTAGAGCTGCCGTAGCCGTTATTCCGCATGTCCAGAGTATAATTCGTCTGGTTTTTCTTTTTCTAAGTTCATTTAGGCCAGAGTCTATTATTCTTTAACAACCTCACATTACTGATTAATTAACCTAAGAAAGATATTCTTATTAATTGATTCATTTTAGTTTCTGAGTTTTTCAATTTTTCTATTCCTACTCCAAAATTTTTGACTTAACAAACTATATTTTAAAGTTATGTTTCTTCATCCTATTGGCTTAATTTATATAATAGATGGATTTTTATGATAATAAGAAATCATAATGCAAGTGATAAAGACGAACTCGTTAGATTGATAGGGAGATTCAGAGTAAAACTAGGCAAATTAAAAGGAATTGAGAAAGATCTTGATTTAAAAAGTGCTCAAGAGGAATTAACCCATTATCAGCAAAAAAAATTTCCAATATTTGTAGCTGAAGATAAAGAACAGAATCTTATTGGATATCATGTTTGTCGTGTAGAAGAAAATGTTATTTGGTCTGAATCTCTTTATGTAGTTCCAGAGTTGAGGAGAAAAGGCATCGGTACTGCTTTATATGAAAAAGGAGAATTCTTAGTAAAAGAGGTAGGGGGTGAAACGTTGTATAACTGGGTTCATCCTAATAATGACATAAGTATCTCATTTTTAAAAAAAAGAGGGTATGATGTATTAAATTTAATCGAGATACGTAGAAAAAGACAAAATGAAACATTTACTCAAGAAATAACTGTAGGAAAACATGACTTTAATTATTAACAGAACAGAAATATATATAAAATATTTATAAATTTTTTGAATGAGGTAAAACAATTGATAGAGAGAAATTCAAAAAGATATGTAACAGGTCATAATGAGGAAGGAAAATCAATAGTTGCTTATAGCGGACCTCCATCATTTCAAATGTGGGTTACAGATAGATCTCCTGCAGATAATAAGGATGAAAATGATGCTGCTAAGCGAAAAGTAAGACTTGAACCTCCTCCAAATGGTTCCAAATTGGCTTACTTTCAGGTACTTCCTGAAGATCCCTCAAAATCAGCTGAGGAGATAGAAAAAGAAACAGCTGCTAGTTTCGCAGCAATGGACGCTACTCACTGTCGTCCAGATACGACAAGAGATCCTCGTATGCATAAAACTAAAACCGTGGACTATATAATTTTACTTGAAGGGGAAGTTTCGCTCATTTTGGATGAAGAGGAGGTAGAGTTAAAACCATTCGATGTTGTAATTCAACGGGGAACGAATCATGCATGGATTAATAAAGGATCTACTCCTGCACTTTTAGCTGCAATATTGATAGATGCTGAACCAGTATAGAAGAGAATTGAATTTTTCGTCAATTTTTTTTCTTAAATCGGAAATTTTTTTGAGGGTGTAGTATAATCTAATTTTAATTTAAATATTACAGTGAAATAAGTATTAAATATAAGTAGAGGTAAAAATCGTGGATTTATTACGTACTCCAGATGAGAGGTTTGAAAATATTCTCGAATTTCCATATGAACCTCATTATTTAGAGATTGATGGTATTAGAATTCATTATATAGATGAGGGGCCAAAAGACGCTGAAGTTATTTTACTGATGCATGGAGAACCCTCATGGAGTTTTTTATATAGGCACATGATTCCTATTCTTGTAAAAGCAGACTTCAGGATTATCGCTCCAGATTTAGTAGGATTTGGGCGTTCTGATAAACCAACAGAGAAAGAAGATCATACTTATGCTAAACATGTAAAATGGATGTCAGAATTAGTAGTACGACTTGATCTTCAAAAAATAACATTGTTTTGTCAAGATTGGGGCTCTTTAATTGGCTTAAGGATTGCGATTGAAAAGCAGGATAGATTTAGTCGAATTATGCTCTCTAATGGAGGATTACCTACGGGTGAACAACCCATGTCTGAAGCTTTTTTGAATTGGCGAAAATTTTCAAGAGAATCCCCTAATTTTGATATCAAGTTTATACTTCAAGGAGCAACAACTACTAAATTATCTGATGATGTTTTAGCCGCGTATGATGCTCCATTTCCTGATGACACGTATAAAGCTGGTGCTCGAATAATGCCTTCTTTAGTACCAATCAGTGTCGATGATCCTGAACATGAAGCCAATAAAAAGGCTTTTGAAGAATTTGGGAAATGGGAAAAACCGTTTCTTACTGCTTTTGCAGATAGTGACCCAGTAACTCGAGGTGGGGATTTATTTATGCAGCAATATGTTCCAGGAGCTCGAGGACAAAAACATACGACAGTTAAAGACGCATCCCATTTTGTGCAAGAAGACAAAGGCCCAGAATTAGCCGAAATTATGATTGAGTTTATAAAAGATAACCCTTTATAATTTATCCCATTTATTTGTTATTTTTTTTTTATTAAAATCTTCTATCAGTCTTAAATGGAACTACATCACACGTTTCTACATACCATGTAAGCATTCTTTCTTTCAACATAATTAGCGTGTCCTTATACTTTAAATCATCAATGATGTTAATTAATTCTGCTGGATCATTAATTAGATCATATAATTCATCTTTCTCATAAAGACGGTTTACATATTTATAATTTTTTGTCCTACACATGACTGCTTTACTATGATAGGGTCCATCATCAGTTGTTTGAAGCCCCACTCGAGGCCAATAGAGACCAGTGGGCCTTAAATTTGAAGGGTCTTCCAGTTCCATTGCATGTTTCTCACCATAAAGTCTCCCCCCCTCACAAAAAACCGCATCTCTATTTTCTTCAGTTTTCCCCTGAAGTAATGGTATTAAATTTCTACCAAACCGTGAATAATTAGGAGTTATATTTGTTAAAGCAAAAACTGTTTCAGAAAAGTCAACTAATTCAACCAGTGCATCACAAACCCGAGGTTTAACATCGATATTACTCGGAGGTTTAATTATAAAAGGTACATTGGTAAGGCAATCTTCAAATGTATTCTGAGTTTTTTCTACCAAACCAAAGTCTCCTGTAAAATCACCATGATCAGAGAATAGAAAGATTGCACTATCATCATAATAATTCTTTTTTCTTAGTTCCTCAACAATTAATCCAAATTGATGATCAAGACGAGCGCACATTCCATAATATGTTGCTCGTAACTCAGTCCATTGATTTTCAGTCATTTTCTGAAGATTCTGACGTTCATACATTCCCTTTAAGAGCGAAGGTTTTCCAAACCAATTTTTTGGGGTTTCTTTACGAGGTGGAACTTTATTACGATCAATCATGCTATACCATGGTTCTTCAATACCATATGGGGGATGTGGATTAGCAAGCGCAATATACATGCAAAAGGGTTTTTGTCCATCATAATTCTTGATAAAATCTATTGCTCCTAAAATTATAGCCCAATCGAAGTCAAAATAAATATCCTTTTCTTGAGTATCTAATTTTCCTGCAAAAAAACTATAATAATTATCACTTCCAGGCTTTCCTCGCCATTTATCTGATCGATGTAGATTCGGCATCCACTCATAACCCCAGCGATTACGATCTTCTTTTGTAGGCCAAAATAAAATATCACAATGTTCTTTTAAATCGTCTTTTACTGAAATTAAATCATTTCTCCCGCCCCACCAGACCATATAACTATTATCCTTAAGAATTCTAAGTAAATTTGGTTCACCTCTTTCTAAATGAAGCATATGATGCATAGTTCGATGGCCCCTGACGTGAGGATACCAACCAGTCATGAAAGAGCATCTGGAAGGTGTACACACGGGATTCTGACAAAAAGCACTGCTAAATGAAACAGCGTCATTTTTAACAATTTGATCAAGATTCGGGGTTTTTGCTGCGGGATTTCCCAGATGTCCTAATACATCCCCACGCCACTGATCAACATTAAAAATTATTATATTTGGTTTGTTATCCATAATATAAATCAGCTTTAATTTGATTAAAAAATAATTAATACAAAATAAATAATAACTTAAGAAAAAAAAAGATTTAGAATGGTAATACGATTAAAGTCGTTCCTATTATCAATCCAATAACAATAGCGATGAGTACATAAATTAAAAAGGCCAGTACCGTCACTACAATTGCAGCAAGGAATCCAATATTGTGACTAACACTTATAATTAACCACATCAATAATACTGCGATTATAAACGCAAGCCAACCGCCTAAAAATAGAAATATCAAAGCAAAAGCTATGGTTATAAGAAAAGATGTAACAAATACTTGACCAAATTTGGTATGTCTAGCTTTACTAAAGAAACCTAAAGCAATCTTCAAGAAAATCGCCATTAACAACAAGAATATCAAATAGAATACCAAAAACCACATTATTTCTTCAAAAGTATCTAATGACAAGAGCCAATCTTCATTAAAAAACTGAAACATCATTTTATAATATCACTTCTATTTGTTTATATTATTTTTGGTTTAGATCAATAAATAACAAATCTGAAAAAGCCTTCCGTTCTTCCTCTGTTGGGATTTCACCCATCTCGAGGAAGAAGCCTAACTTTTCCATTGTTTTCATCATGTGAACTGGTTTTATCTTCGATTTCATATTCTCATTGAGCTTCTCCCATTGAAGAGGAAATGTGAAAAGCGGTTCAATCCCCTCATTTTTGAATTTTTCAACCACCTCATCGAGATCATCAACAATAAATGTTATATTGTGTACATATGCCCCATTTTTCTCTAATAGGTTATGCCAACTGC
Organism: uncultured archaeon; assembly: GCA_964486045.1. Classification (GTDB taxonomy): domain Archaea; phylum Asgardarchaeota; class Lokiarchaeia; order Sigyniarchaeales; family SOKP01; genus Loki-b32. Next base: position 138,086 of record CAZALK010000003.1, on the reverse strand, counting down.
CAAATTCATTTTCAATTTTAATCATTGGTTGGATATATTGTAATACTACATTGCTCAGATTTACATGCATAACACGCGAAATAGGACTTTCTAAGAAATTAGCAAACTCAATTTCTACTTTTTCAGAACCAAAAACCTTGTGCAGTAACTCATAGGTTTTCTCTATATCAGGGGTGACCAATTCGATATGCATCATGGGTGATACATTGCCGATTAATTCGTCTCGACCTGTGGCATAGCGAGTTTGAGGCATCATCTTTCTAGTCTCTTCTTTAAATGGACTGGTTCCAAATTCAAGGTGAAAGCCAAAATGCTCCATCGAATCCATCATAAACACTTTTCCACTGGTATCATTCAAAATTTCTGGGGGAATCATATTTCCCCATTCTAAATTGAATGTAAAAAGAGGTTTAATACCTCCCAAATTTTCTATTTCGGTTGCAGTTTTTTCAGCATTTTCTACTCCAAAAGTTAGATTATGAACACCAGATCCTTTAGTTTTAAGCTGAGTATGCCAAGAACTCCCCTCAGCTAAGGGTTCAATGAACTGTAGAACTATATCCCCGAGTCCAACATGGATAACTTTATTATACTCACCATCTAAAAATCCCGCAAATTCTTCTTGAACTTTCTCGGCTCCAAACACATTGTGGAGAATTTGATATGCTTCTTCTGCATTTGGAACAGTTATTTCAATATGTACTAAATCTAAAAAATTGACTGTCATAATAATCTTGTTTAACTTGTTATTATTAAGATTTTTATTATAAAAAATCTAATTAGTAATTATGTCTTTAATTGGAGAGTTTCATAAATTACAAAAAAAAGATATCAATAGAGCAGTAAATGATGTATTCTTGAATGCATATTCTGATGATGTAATGTTTGAAAAATTTATGAAAGAAGAAGAAAAGAGACGTGCCCAGTTTAAGATTATGCTTAGATTTTGTGTAAAATATGGTAATGTTTACTCATCATCTGATAATTTTGAAGGTGTAATGGCAATTGTACCTCATGATAAAGGTGAAATGACAGGATGGAGAGTTTTTCGAAGTGGTGGTTTTTTTCTTGGTATGAAGTTAGCGAGTTTAAGAAAGGTAATGGAAAAAAGTTTTAATACAATAGAGGAAGCGAAGAAAGATCTTGATTTAGGTCCACATATATTTCTATTTATAATGGCTGTTTCAAGAGAATTTCAAGGAAAAGGTTTTGGGGGAAAATTTTTAAGAGCAATTATAGAAAAATCCGAAACAGAAAAAAAACCTATATATTTGGAGACTCAAAATGAAAAGAATGTTTCACTCTATGAAAAGTTTGGATTTCATGTTGCTAATAAAGTAGTAATTCCAGATCCCGTGAATTTACCAATGTGGTTAATGGTTCGAGATGTGAAATAGATTTGATTGCAATTCTACTTTTTTTTCCACTCACATATGAATGTTTATAATCCACGACGGAAGTCCGGTCGACGTAGGTTCGGATATTTTATGCCAGCTTCAACAACCTTTAGGAAAAGCTCTTTATCTTTAGCTAATTCTCCTTTTAAGCTAACATAATTTGACGCGTGATTTGAATTAAAGATACAATTCTGCAAGTCCTCAGACGTGAATTCTATCAGCGTGTATAATTCCTCCAATATTTCTGTAGGGGTACATGGTTTGAATTCTCCAGTTGATTTTTGCGCCCACAACTCAGTTCCGGGAGTAATACCTAATGTTAGGGGTGATATATACCAAGTAATTGGATCTGGTGGAGCCATTCTATTAATCAATTTAGCAGATTCAACCGCATGTTTTCGACTTTTTTCAGGATCATTGCCAGCGAGTCCTAACAGAAAAATACCCGACCAAGAAATTCCTGCTCTATAACATTTTTGAGCAGCAAGAGTAAGTTCATCTTGCGTATTCCCTTTTTTGCACTCTTTTAACACTTCGTTATCCCCGCTTTCAACACCTACATAAACCATCGTAAAACCGCTATCTGCTAGTTTTTTTAAATCTTCATCAGATTTTTTTATGATATCTTTGGCATGAGAATATGAGCTAACTTTTTCGAGATTTGGGTGAATTTTATAACAATATTCGGTTAGTTCTGTAAGAACATCAGGTTTAACAACAAAAGCGTTCCCATCTTCGAAAAATATTTTACGTACTCGATTTCCATAAAAAGCACCGGCTCTTTTAATATCATTTTTAATTTCTACTATATCTTTACGAATAGAGAATGTTTTGGAACTATACATCGAGCAGAATGTACATTGACGAGTGCAACCATTCGTTATAGCAATCAATAAGGCGTCCCACTCAGAAGGAGGTCTAAATACAGGTTCTACTAAATTTCCAACTACATAATTCATGGTTTTTTCTATTTATATTATGATTTTTTTGAACTTTAACTTTTTCTTTTAAATTTATTAATTAGTTAGAAAATATTGAATTAGAAAAATTTAGATTTGAAAATTTATAAAATAAAGTTAAAAGACAATGAAAATTACTTGGTAGTAAATGTTCCTTGATTTACGTCTTTGATGAATTTTATTAACCCATCAAAGTATATCTTCTGATCATCATAAAAGGCACAATGACTACCATTTGGGCATAGTAGAAATTGTCCCTGTTGTACTTGGGTAGATATCCATTTCATATGTTCGGGATCCATCGTATCATGAGTAGCTCCGATTACTAACGTAGGAACTTTTATTTTTGATAAATTAACGGTTCTATCCCAATTTTTTAATGTTCCACGAGCACTTAATTCACTTGGTCCCCACATTAGCTTGTAGACATCCTCATTTAGGTGTTTGAAAAATAGATTAACGGGTTCTGGCCACTGGTCAACTTGTATACGAATAATATGTTCAGCGTAATAATTAGGCAACAATAACTCCATGTAACGAGGATTATCAAAATCTCCTTTAGCTTCCAACTCCTTGATTTAAGCTAATACTTTAGGTTTAAGCTTAGGTCCTAGGACTTCATCAGCATATTTCCCGTAAGCAGGGGCGCTCATCATCATATTGGAGATAATTAAACCCTTGAGATTATCCTGATATTTCAGTGCATACTCAACTCCTAATATACCACCCCACGAATGACCCAATAAGTAGAAGTTTGATATATCTAATTTTAGAGCTTTTCTAACCTGCTCTACTTCCTCGACAAATCTGGATATCTCCCATAAGTCGGGTTCTGTAGGTTGGTCACTATAATAAGATCCCAACTGGTCATAGTAATAGTATTCAATCCCCTCTGCTGGAAAAAAGCTATCAAAACACTCAAAATATTCATGAGTTCCACCAGGGCCTCCATGTAAGAGAAGTACTTTGATTGTAGGATTATTTCCAATCTTTTTGGTCCAGACTTTAAATTCACCGAGTGGAGTCTGGATGGAGATCATCTTAATTCCACCAGTTAAAATATCATCACGACCGGTAGTATCAAAGTAATCACTTAGAGTTCTTTCAGTTGGCATAATCAATCCTTGATTTATTTTGACTATTGTGTAGAAAGAGTATGATGAAATGTTTTTAAACTTATTTATCAAATTGAACTTAATTAGCGCTCCAGATAGGAAATGATTTCAAACTATCTAAAATATTTTAGTACTTTTTTTAACTAGAACTCTATCTACTTGTGAAATTAGACGAGTTTATCACTAACAAGGGTTATGTATAAATTTATAAATGGTCTAAAAGTTTAGTATATAATATCTCATTATCTAATAGCTTTAACTTCATTATAAAGGTGAAAAAAATCTCAGATAAGATAATGTCTATGAAAGAGGCAATCAATAAATTTGTGCATGATGAAGAATTTGTATTTTTCGGCGGATTCGGTAACGGCATGACGTTTTCTGCTGCCCATGAAATAATCAGACAGAATAAACGAAATCTTAAAGTGACTAAATGTGGGGGTGGAATAATGTTTGACCAGATAATAGGTGCAGGAATCACAAATCATATAGTCACCTCACATTGTTGGAATGGTACCGGTCCTCAACCTGCATATAATCTAAGGCGATCAATGGAACAGGGAATACCCCAAAAGATAATTTACAATGAACAATCTCTTTTTATGATCAACATGTCCTTTTTTGCTGGTTATATGGGAATCCCGTTTGTACCTATTCGTTCAGTAGTCGGAACGGGTATTTATGATCATCCAAAAGAAGTAGGATTAAAGGCTGCAAGAGTGGAATGCCCTTTTACCGGTGAAAATATTTGTGTCGTTCCTGCGATTAATCCTGATGTTGGTATAATTCAGGTACAACGGGCAGATAGAGAAGGAAATGCCCAAATGTGGGGATTAATAGGAGACACTAAATACGGAATTAACGCGTGTAAGAAAATTATTGTTGCAACAGAAGAAATCGTGGATAAAAGCGTAATTATGGAATCTCCCGAACGCACAATAGTTGGGGCTCATAAAGTTGATGCTGTAGTACATGAACCATGGGGAGCACATCCGAGTAGTATGCAAGGTCATTACTACACAGATTTAGAGTATCGATTTAATTATGCGAAAGAAACGAAAACAATTGAAGACTGGGAAAATTGGCTTGAAAAGTGGGTAACCGGAGTCAACGATCGACAAGAATATCTGAAAGTTTTAGGGAGGGATAAAGTTAAGTTTCTAAAAGCTAAACCAATTATTCAGGGGGCAGTAAACTATGGCTTCTAAAGATAAAGAGTTTTGTACAGAATATACTGGATTTGAAATGATGTTAGTTTCAGGATGTAGACAAATCAAGAATGATGATATTGTATTTAATGCTTTTCACTGGCCTTTTCTTGCGGTCCACATGGCTAAGTTACTCCATTGCCCTGATCTTTTCGCTGTGTTAGAAGTAGGGCAATTTCAAGACGAACTTCCTCAACCAATTAAGATGCCCTATTCGATTAGTGATCCAGTCTTAGTACCGAATTCGTTATTTGTTGGAGATTCCATCGAGGCATTATCTATACTACAAAGAGGTGAAATAACCATAGCATTATTAAGCACTTCCATGGTTGATAGGTATGGGAATTGTAATACTACTGTGGTTGGCCCCTACGAGAAACCCATTTATCGTTTACCGGGAGGTGGCGGTGCTACTGAAATCGCAGCTATGGCAAAAAGACTAGTATGGCTTATAGATGACCATACAAAGCGTAGATTACCAGAAAAACTAGATTTTATTACTGATCCCGGTTATTTAGAGGGATTTGATAGTAGAATTAAAGCGGGTTACCCTTCTGATACTGGTCCAGAGGTTATTGTTACGCCCTTCTGTATAATGAGGTTTGATCCTGTATCAAAAGAAGCCTATCTGGACGCCCTACATCAAAATATTACAATCGACCAAGTGAAAGAAAACACTGGTTGGGATTTAAAAGTCGCGGAAAAAGTAAAAAGAATTGATCCACCAACCCTTAAAGAAATCGAAATATGCCGTCAAACTATGAAAGACGCAATTGATCAATATTTTATACTGAAACCAGAATGGACAACTTATTTAGATAAATAAATGGCTTAAATAAAATTAGATATTTTGAAGTTCAAATCCGCAATTCATACAAAAACGTTGAGTCACAGAAATTATTTTTTTTCCACATTCAGGGCAAAAATTTAATCCTCCCATTGATTTTATGGTAGGTCCTTTTTTCTTAAAAATTCCCATTTTTGATGGTATTAACTCCTCTTTTCTTTTTGAATAATAACGAAACACACCAGCCCCTATAAATGTTAAGACTGAGCTAAAGAATGGACCAATTACACCAAAACTCGGGCCGAATACATCCCAAAAATGAAAACCCGGAGGAAATAATGTTCCTCCTAATACCATTCCATCATAAAAAGCAATATCCATTGCTAATAAGTAATAAATAGTAAAGCCAATTAGTAAAGTACCAATTATTATAGAGACAGATTCAAAATTTTTCATGTCTAAATTTCTTGTTCTAGCTTTAATAGCTAATGAAAGTAGGGTAATTATACTGAGAATCATTATACATGAAATAATTAAAGAAGGAATCATAAAATCTATTTCAGATATAAATATACTTTCGGAACCCAAACCACTTACACCCATTACCGAAAGATTCCACATCCACCAGTACCAACTTATTCCCATCCTATTAAAAAAAGCTACAGGAGTCACAAATGCTATTATCGCTAAAATTCCACTTATTAATGGAATTAACCACACATACTCGTAATTTTTTCCAATAAGGATAACCACGATCCTTTTTATGTTTTAAAAAGATTCTTAATTTAATTTTCGTCTCAAATTTATTTAATTAGTTGTATAAATATTTATATGTATTTAAAGACAATTTTAGGATTGATTAAACTATGAATAAAAAGGATTAATTTAGATTAGTGGAGACTCGCTATAAAATTGACATAAAAATCCCACCATTTTTTCGGGACTCTATAATTAACTCAAGAAATCTTTGTGGTTGGATCAGTATTGAATCAGGGCCATCAGAAAATGTCATTCTCCCAGCTTGCATAAAATATCAAAAAGTAAGGATAATTAAATCACGAATGACTTTAATAAAAAAAAAAAAATATGTTTAAAACTACGCAACAGTTATAGCAATAGCAGAGAAAAATGTTGTAAACATTATTACAAAAAGAACTAGTCCTGCAATGATTAAAGATATCTGCCTTGTTTTTTCATCGATTTTATCATTCACAGCAAAACTAAGAAACCCGATAAGGATGAAGATTAATGAAATATTTACTCCGACTCTTGCGATATTCATAAAAATAACATCTTGCCATTCCATCCAATATCTGATTTCGTCAATTTCTTCTTGTCTTTTGATATAATCATTGAATCCATACTCACCATTCCAGTAATTGATCTCATTCCTTTGGTTTTCTAAATTTTCCCACGTAGATGCGTTTTGAGCAATAGAACGACTTATCATCATTATTAATCCAAATAATACTGCTGCAATTAAACCGTATATTATGAATTTTGTGGCTTTATTTTTATCCATTAATGGTAATCTATCAAAAAAACCTTTTTCTTCACCCACCATCATCGACCTCCTTTAAATTTTTTGTAATATCCGAAAGAAATGAATAATACGGCAACAAGTATCACACCCGTACCAATATAGTAGAATATTTTTTCTAACATTTCTCCCGGACCATCTATTTTAATTGCAATGTTGAATAGTACGTTGATATTAGCAGGAGGTCCATCATTATCTCCGTAAACAACAACTACATAAGAGCCTGGTATCGAAATAAGGTAATCTCCGTTAGTATCTCCAGCAAACTCAATATACCAATAACCATTATACATAACTGTTCTCGAATTTGTTGATCCAGTGTTCGATGAAGGTGACTGACCCCATACAAACTGTGAATAAATAAAATCTAAACCTGTTATACCACCTGGAGAGCTATTTAAGGCCAATTGTTGATCATAATATCCTTTCCCTAAAATTTTGAGTGTGGCTGTAACGTTAGCATAATAAACAGAAAATTCTATGCGTGCTTTTTGGCCACTTGTTAATGAAAATCCAAAGGCATATGATTCTTTTAATCCCGCACTACTGTCTTCTCCTATCGTTTTTGGTCTCTTCTCTAAAACAGTTGTCTTTTCAGTTGTAAAACCTAAAATTGGAGCAAGAACTAAAAAGACAATTCCTACGACTAATATTATCATTGAAATTTTTTTTCTTCTCAACGTGTACACGCTATTTTTTTTTTATAAATGATATCTAGTTTTATGGTTTAAAAGGGGTGAATCGAATTAATAAACTTTCATGATAACACCCTAATTTAATTTAAAAATTCTTTTACCGCAAACAGATTATACAGATCAGATTGAGTGAGTTTTTTAAAAAACAACTTACTTATAATATGGAAAACAGTCAAAACCTTCGTTTAATTAAGATTTTTAAGCAATTAATAATAATTTAAATAAACTCGAAAAGTAGATGAATTATTCAAAAATGGAGAAGATATAGATATGGGTAATAAAATAAATCTAAAAATCGAAAATAAAATAGCTACGATAAAACTAATGGATTCTGAAAATCTCAATCCTTTAAATAAACAGACAGCAACAGAGTTGCTAGATTCGTTAGAATCACTTGAGAAAAATAATGACGTAAGATGCGTAATAATCACTGGCTCAGGTCGTGCATTTTCTGCTGGTGGAGATATAAAATTGTTTAAATTAAGTATAGAGGATGGTACATCAGGTAAAGTAATGGATGATTTATTAAAAAATCTTTATAAAATTGCTTTAATATTACGTCTCTATCCCAAACCTGTTATTGCTTCCGTGAATGGATGGGCTGTTGGAGCTGGTATGAATCTAGCATTATCATGTGATTTCATAATTGCCTCAGAAAAAGCTCGGTTTAGACAATCATTCGCGAAACTTGGATTAATACCAGGATTTGCAGGGACAATTTTATTAAGTCGTCAACTAACTTGGCAACAAGCTACAGAAATGTCGTTTTTTGGAGACACATATTCCGCAGAGCAATTAGCTAAACTTGGGTTGGTTAATGAAATCGCTCCTCCAGAAAAACTTAATGAAGTGACTTTGCAATGGGCGCAACGCCTTGCCAATGGGCCAACATTGGCTTACTCCAGAACCAAAAAACTATTCTTCGACGCGCTGAGCACCCCTTTGAAAGAACATCTTGAAAACGAGCGCCAAATGCAGGTTAAATCAGCTGAAACTGAGGATTATAAAAGAGGAGTATTTGCTCTTATTGATAAAAAGGAACCAGAATTTATTGGAAAGTGAAAGAATAAAAAATTTATTTATTTACAATTTCTTTATATTTATTTTTTTAGAGGGTAAAATCTTGAAAGTTTTAAAGCTGCAAAACAAGGTTTTGACTCACCTTCAACATAGATTTTATAGTCAAACTCAACATCATAAGCATCGCTTCCCACTTCTTTGACATGATTAACTCTACCTATTAACCTAATACGTTTACCGACTGGTGTTGGTGCTGGAAAGCGAATTTTATTCCAACCATAGTTTATCGTCATTTTTGTATTAATCGGTACGTATAACTGTGAAAATAATTTAGAATAGGCAATGGAGAGTACCCAATTGCCGTGAGCAACCGTATTCCCATAGGGAGACTCTTTTTTAGCGCGTTCCGGATCAACATGTATCCACTGCATATCACCTACAACCTTTCCATATTCATTTATTTCATCTTGAGTCACTTCATACCAATCAGATGTTCCGAGCTCCTTTCCAACGTAATCCCCCCAACTAGATGGGCTTATCTCTAATCGACCCATAATTATTTACCCCACATTCTAACCATTTCTCTTGAAATCAAGAATCTCATTATTTCTGCTGAACCTGCACTTATTTGCCCTATTTTCGCATCTCGATAATATCGTTCAACCGGATATTCTTCAGAATACCCTATTCCCCCTACGACTTGGACAGCTTCCTTTGTTATATTAACTGCTGCATCAGATATTTTTGCCTTTACAGCTGCAACAGTCGGTCGACAATAATGCCCCGCATCAAGCATTCGAGCAATTTGAGCAATCGCAATTCTATTTAACTCTAAATCCATAAACATCTCACTTAGTTTAAAAGAAATTCCTTCAAATGAGTAGATCGTTTTTCCAAACTGCTCGCGTTTATGAGCGTATTTATACGCTACTTCAAAAGCACTCCGTGCTAATCCTAAATATTGAGATGCAGTAAAAACTCTCTCCCCATCTAGCCCAAACATCAAAACTTCAACACCTTCATTTTCTTTATAGATCAAATTTTCAGCGGGAATTTTACAATTTTCAAACCGAAGATGAGAATTTGGCATTCCTCTTCGTCCCATATAGACATAATCTTTCACAACTTCAAACCCAGGAGTATCTGTTTCGAATATAAACGCAGATATCCCTAGACGCCTTTTCACTTGATCGTTAGTTACTGCGTATAAGGTGATATAATCCGCATAACTCCCATTAGTAATAAAACATTTTTCCCCATTTAAGACGTAATAATCCCCGTCTCGTTTAGCTCGTAAATTCATCCCCCCAATGGCATCAGAACCCCCAGTAGGTTCAGTAATACCAATTGCACCGATTTTTGTGCCATCAGCAATCCCTGATAAATACTTCTCCTTTTGTTCAGGTGTTCCATATTCAATAATAGGTGCCGCAAATAAGCATGAGGATGCACCAAAAATTGTTGCTATAGCATAATTAAAAGCAGTTAATTCTTCACCAAATATTGCACGGTATAGAACTCCCTTACCCAAACCTCCTAGTTCTTCGGGAATTAAAATATTTAAATAAGGCTTCATTTTTCTAACCGTATCTACAGCTAAATCTTTATTCCGCTCTCGATCTATCTTAGTGGCAACAGGTTCAATGTTATCTTTACACCATTTGCGAACTTCCATCCGAAAATCGTTTTCTTCTTTAGAAAAGTAATGTAATCTATCGGGCATACATGTGTAACCATATTCTAAATTTAAATCTTCAAATTGTACTTGTCCTTCCATTTAAATCATTTTAATATGTGATTATTCATTAAAAACTAAAATTAAGTATAGTTAATTAATTTACTTTAACGTTAAACTATAAAATAGATGCTTCAATTTCCATAAATAAAAAGAAATTTGCAACAGATAATATGGAATATACTACACTTGGTAGGACAGGTTTACATGTAAGTGTGATGGGGATAGGTTGCGGAGGTCCTAGTCGCATCGGTCAAACCACAGGAAATACTGAAGAACAATCTATTGCGATAGTTAAGCATGCTTTAAAATCTGGAATAAATTTCATTGATACCGCAGAAGTCTATAGAACTGAAAATATTGTTGGTCAAGCAATCAAAGGATTTGATCGCGAAAACTTAATAATATCAACTAAAAAATCAACTTGGGGCACAATTAAACCAAAAGATGTATTAAAAAGCCTTGAGAGAAGCCTTAATAACCTTAGTACTGACTATATTGATATTTATCATCTTCATGGGGTAATTTTACAAGACTATGATTATCTTTATTCAGAAATTGTACCAACACTTCTTGATCTACGAGACGAAGGTAAAATTCGTTATATAGGGATTACTGAACGTTTCAACCCCGATCCCAACCATTCTATGCTAGAAAGAGCGTTACAAGACGATATATGGGACGTAATGATGGTAGGTTTTAATATTTTGAACCAATCTGCTCGAAATCATATTCTAGCAAAAACTATTGAAAAAAATATCGGTATTTTGATAATGTTTGCTGTCCGACTTGCTCTTAGCAGACCAAAAAGACTTAAAGAGTGCATCGATGAATTAATTGAAAAAAAGCAATTAAATCCCAATGAGATTGACAGATCTGATCCCCTCGGATTTCTTATAAAAGAAGGAGGAGCGGTAAATTTAGTTGATGCAGCGTATAGGTTCTGTCGTTACGAACCTGGAACCCATGTTATTTTATCTGGTACAGGAAATCTTGATCATATGAAAGCTAATCTTGAGTCTATTTTAAAACCATCACTTCCTGAGAATGATTTAGCAAAACTTAAGAGTATTTTTAAAAATGTTGATTCAATTTCAGGACAATAGTAAAATTTACCATGAAAAATGGATAAAAAAACTAAACCACAAGAATTAGTAATTAAAAAAATAAATCTTAAAACGTGATAAAAATGATTTGGACTACCAAAATAACGAAAATGATGAATACTGAATATCCAATTATAATGGGCGCGTTTGCAATAATAGGGAAGGCTGAATTTGCTGCAGCATTTTCTAACGCCGGAGGATTAGGGATCATCACAGCATTGAATTTTAAGACACCCGAAGAATTTCAAGAAGAAATTGATAAGATGAAACAATTGACAAATAAGCCTTACGGTGTGAATTTTACAGTATGGCCTCCTCAAGTTAGGCAGAGGAGTGGACGATCTCAATCTGAAGAATCGTATTTTGACTTTGTAGATATCGCTTTAGATGCAGGAGTTAAGGTTATTACTACCTCAGCTTATAAAGCTGCGAGGATAGGGGAAAGAGTACATAATGCTGGTTGTGTATGGTTCCATAAAAGCGCTACAGTAAGACATGCCATTTCAGCAGAGAGAGTAGGTGCTGATGCGGTAACCATTGTAGGCTTAGAGGGTACGGGATTTAAAAATCCAACTCAAAATACTACACTAATTAATATGACAATGGCTAGAAAGCTAATTAAAATTCCATTAATAGCAGCGGGGGGCATTGGCGATGCACGGGGATTTCTTGCAGCTTTAGCAATGGGGGCTGATGCTGTATGCTTTGGGAGTTCTATCATGGCAACAAAGGAAAGTCCGGCTTCAGAATCTTGGAAAAATCAAGTATTACATCAAGATATATTTGATGAAAAATTTCACAAGAAAATTTTCCATCTTGAGCTGCGTGACAGCCCTATTGGTTCCATGAGTGTCGGGCATGTAACTGAAGAAACTACAATTAACGAATTTATCGATAATATTATATCAAATGCTGAAAAAATCTTAAGAAAATGGGGTTTTGAGAGGAATGAAATTAATACTTCTTAAATCTACTAATCAAATTTTTATTCTATTATCTTTCTTATTAATTAAGTAAGTCTTTAATTTTTATATCAAAATAAAAAGATGGACAGTTATGGTAAAAAAATCCTGTGAAAAACATGAGAAATTTAATCATTATTGCGAAGATTGCCAAGAAGCAAATAGAAAATATGAAATACAACAGAAAGTTAAGCTCTTAGAACGAGGAGAGCTCGATAATGATGAAATTCCATATAAACCTCATAGAAGGAAGTTTCTAGAATCTAATTGGTTTAAAAAGAAACCACGTGTGAAAAAATATCTCAAATATATTATTCCTGCTATAGTGATTATCATCGTAATTTTATCGTTCTTCTGGTTCTGGCCTGCATGGTTCGGACCAATTTATTTAAATGCGCAACTCTACGCGAATAAGGCTGGTGGGTTGAATTATTATGATTTTTACTTTCTAAATTTCTGGTCAATTAATTTCCTTCTTAATAAGACAGCTTTAACTGGGGCAATTATTGGCTGCATAATAATGAGCTTACCACCCAATCGTAATCTATTAACGATAATCGGTACTCGGTTAAGATTTGGTAAACCTTCTCGGATAAAATCTTTAATTTTCTGGTGGACAGCCGGATTTATAATGTTTTATTTTATAGGTATGGTACTTGATTTTGATGGTCAGTTCTCATGGGTTTTGTATTTATTTGAAAATGGAGAAATATCATTATCACCACTTACTATATTTACCGATGCCCTTGATGTGCTTTTAAACACCAATAACATGAATATTGAATTTATTTTCGTCTATACGAGATTGTATTTGCCTTTGATCTACTTTATTTTCGGAGTTTTTATTTTCAGATTGATACTCAACATCGCAAGTAACTATTATTTGAAAAGAAATGATTTTAATATAGCTACAAACGCATTGATAATGAGTGGCTTAATTTTTGGTTTGATTTTCTTTACATTACCTTCCTTTGCTTTAGATGGGATTCAAGTAATGCAAATGTGGTCTCTAATTTTAGCATTTTTTATTCTCACAGTATTAGGTATTTCAGTATATATTTACGGACGCATAACATTGTCACGAAATCCTACTAAAGGGATGATAATAAATCCCAGAAGTATAAAGATGGGGATACTAGCAACTGCAATTATTATCGTTATATTATTACCAGCGTTTTTTAGCTTAGGTCCAGCGATAACAATAAGTAATGAATCAGTTTATTCTGAATATCAATGGACAAAAAAAATCCAAAGGGAAATAGAGTGGACACGAGCAACTGCAGGATTAAGTATGTTTGAAGAACGTTCCATTGAAAATTTTGCACTATCATCTAATCCTGAAAATGATACCCAAATGATCTCACGTATTCGACAATTTGATCAAGATTTTGCAGTGCAAAGTTTAGCAGCAAAAATAGGTACGACATTTGAAGGTTTAGCAGATTCAGATATAGTTTATATAAATGGATCAGAATATTGGGTAGCTCCGAAAACTATTAGAATGTCCCAATTTTCGGGAGATCCAGTAAAAACAAATACTGAGTTATATGATCATGTTGAGGGATTCTTAGCATTAGATACATTTACCGGACAACTAGTCAACGTAAGCACAACTTTCAATATCCCAGAAGATTATCCAATATTTTTCGGTGAATCTGAGAGTCCGAAATTTATAGAACAACAAGAATCTAGTGGAGGTTTAGGCGCTTATGATAATTCTATCCTCCTCGGGACTCAATGGAGTGGCGGAATTCCTAACAATAAGTTTGTTTATGAGGGTGATCCAGACGGGACACTAGCAGGTTTAGATGCATTCTGGTATACAGTAAATTTAGGATTATGGGGTTATGTCTTTGAAGCAGGTGGAAAAGAATTTTTAATTAATAGAAATGTGAAAAACCGTGTAAGAAACATACTTTTACCTCAATTAAGTATAGATTATGATCCCTATTTAGTTTTTGACACTGAAGAACAAAAGGTGTATTATGCAGTTTCAATTTTCACAACAATAAATATTGGATCATATGCAAATTCTCCCATATTACGATTTTTAGGAATTAGTTTAATTGATGTGAAAACGGGCAATATAGAATTTTATGAAAATCCCAGTTTAGAAGGAATTGATGCAAGCTCAGATCCGACATATCCTCTTTGGGAATATTACACGAAAGTTTACGATTGGAAAGTTGCTCCAGATTGGTTAAAAAGCCAGTTAAGATATCCTGAAAGCTTGTTCGAATTACAGTTAGAAGCAAATTACAAGTATCACGTCCAAGATTTAACGACATGGAAGAGAGGAGACGATTTTCATGAAAGACCAGAAAATGGAGATCTCTTCTATATCGAGACGAACCTTGGAGACGGGATAGAGTATGTGGGATTAGATTTAGTGGAGTATAGAGGAGCAGAAGCAAGGACTCTAGCCGGAATGTATGTTATAAGGCATGGTACGAATTTTGGGGAAGCTATTTTTTATCATACTAGGAACTCAACTGAAAACTTGATTGGCCCTAAAACAGCAAGGGATACATATGAAACTGAAGCAACACAAGAAATTTCTTTAATTTCTGGAGCCAGAAACGGTAATACTCTTTTATATCCTCTTGGAGGTTCAGTTTACTATTATATCCCAACATATAGTACAGCTGGAGGTTTACAACAGTTAAAATTAGCAGGATTTGTAGAAGCTTTCACTAGGAATGTAGGATATGGATCAGAGGCTATTGAAGCGTATAATAATGTAGGTAACATTGGACCTGGGACGTTTATATTGACAACTGATGCAGATAACCCGGACATTGACGGGAACTTCGTATTGAATTGGACTACATCTCTGAGAGCAGATACATATTCAATCTATAGAAATAATAGCCTATTAATTCAAGATTTGCCTAGCTCACAAACTACTTATTTAATCTCAGAGTTGGGAACAGGAGACTACGCTTATTACATAGAAGCTTCAAATGATATTGGAAATAGAACTTCAAACACAGAAATCATAGGCGTTTCTAGGCCATTTATATTAACAACTAATGCTGATAATCCGGACATTGACGGGAATTTTGTATTGAGTTGGACTGAATCTTATAAAGCAGAAACATATTCAATCTATAGAAATAATAGCCTATTCATTCCAGATTTGTCTAATTCGCAAACTACTTATTCAATCTCACAGTTAGGATCTGGTAACTACGAATTTTACATAAATGCATCAAGCATCTTTGGAAATTCAACTTCAAACAACATAACTGTAGTTGTCAACATAGTACCTATTATTTACAATTTTAATTTGGAAAATTCGATGATTTTACCTGACGATCTTGCAAGCTTTAGAATAGAACTCGAGAATTTTAATGAAACACTTTTAGCTCCGGGACTCAGTGTACAAGTAAATCTATCGCTTTACAGAGAAGGAGGAGGAAATTTTAACATTTCAGTTTCCCCAAATCTTTACCCTCTGGAAAATGCCACTTTCAACTATGGTCTTTACTCAGGAATTAATTTTACCTTAATTAACACTACTCTATATTCTGGTGAAGGAATAATCTTAAGCGGATTTGTTAATAGTTACACAACTGATATCATCATCAGATTTAAATGGCTTTTAATTGTTGATAGTATAACTATCTATACTTCTGAAGAAAGTTTGATAATTGTATCTTAAGGTTAATTTTTAATATTTTTTTTATTCTATTATTATTTTCAAGTATAAATTATTAAAAAGTAGAAAAATAGAGGAGATATTAATGAACACTCGAAGGAATCCATTGCTTCTGTATTATTGTTCATTACTCTATGAGGGAATATTTCAATGCGTCAATTAAACCAACTTCTATTTTAGTATAAATTCTGTTATTACTAATAGTGTCTTTTCATATCGCTGTTAATCTACCAATAGTATTATATATCTAAGTAACAATACATCTTCTCGAAATTCATAATGAACGTTATGAACTTATAGATATCGAATAATATATATCTTTATGACCTTGCTAAGGGGGAGTTATGTTGTCGAAAAAACCCCCCGTTAAAGTCTTATGATATAGTTAAATTCTGTTATACTAATTCTAGCTACTTTTTTCATGCCTGTTTTTGTTCTTCTGCTTTTTCCCGAATGTATTTCCAGAATTTCTCATCTCTTTTCTTCTCCTTTTCTGGGTACACAACTTCGTATCTTAACCTTTTAATTGTCATTGATATTAAAGCGAAAATAGCTACCAGGGCGATGATAAGAGCAACTTCAATCCCAACTCCTGTCAAATTATGCTCAAAAAATCTTTGCGCAAGATCAACAGGCATTATAATTGCTATTTCAAAATTAATTGTCTCATTTTGAATAATATTATTAACATTAAAGGATACATCAACTCTACCCTCACATGTAGTAAGAGTGCCCTTACCGATACCAAGAACATAAAACGTACTTTGATAAGTTGTTAATGGATCAATAATAATTCCTGTTCTAGTAAATCTATATAGCTCATCCACAAAAACGTCGCAAGTAAAATAAGTTACTCCAATTTCTTCTACATCTCCAGTGGAAGTCGCTCGTAAGAGTATGTCTCCATAAAAATCATCCTCTTTGTCATGGCTTAGTATAAAATCTACGCGCAATCTCCCAGAACCTTGACTATAATTTATAGTATAGCCCCTATGAGTGCCAAATTCACTCGTGTTATAAAAAATAAAAACATTTACAATTTGATAGATAACAACCCCTACTAATATAACTAAGATTAATAAAAGTAATGACAACTTTCTTGAAGTTCTTTGAGCGGGAATTTTAATCTACCTTGTCTTGAAGTTAATCCTAAAATCAATAGTATATAAAACTAATAAAGTTTTTTCATGCAATTTTATGTCTGTTTTGGTTTGATGAATCATAATCTACAACTGTTTTTTCGCTTATTTTGAATTGTCAAATATTTGTAAATAAAATTATTATATGCTAATACAAAATTTCACTCACCTACAAAATAAAATTGCATCAAAAATCTTTCTCAAAAGAATCAATCTTACCGAAAATGTCAAGAGATGATAAGAACAGGTTTAAACAAATAGGGATCCCAATTATAATCATAATTCTTGGAACCGGGGGGGTTCTTCCTGGATGGGTTCTTTTAGCAAGAATTAATTCGGCAGAATATTGGAATACGATAATACCTGAACTTGTTCAAATGGATTCAGATGTGTTGAGAGATATGTTGAATGATGTTGAAAATCAGAATTATTATGTTTATAGTATACTCGTAATAAGAAATGGCTTTATTGTGACTGAATGGTATGAGCAGTTTTTTCATAAAGATTATAACTTTAGAGTATATTCCGTTTCTAAAAGTGTTACATCTACCTTAATCGGAATTGCTATTGATAAGGGATATATTGAAAGTATAAATGAATTAGTCCTCGATTACTTTCCTGATAAAAACATTACAAATATTAATGCTCAGAAGGAATCAATGACAATTGAACATTTATTAACCATGACAACGGGTTTATTTTGGCCTGAATATTACCCGTACGAAGATAATCGAAATCCATATAATACATGGAAAGCAAGTGAAGATCACGTCGAATTTGTTCTTAATAGACAAATGAGTTCAGCTCCGGGTCTCGTTTTTAATTATAATACCGGTGCATCCCATTTACTAACAGCAATTTTGGAAAGAGCAACTAATATGTCTACTATTGATTTTGCTAATAAATACTTATTTGGACCATTGTCTATTTTGGATGCGAATTGGCTCGTGGATCCACAAGGTGTAGCTGCAGGCGGTGATGGACTGTTTATAACCGCTCGAGATATGGCCAAAATTGGGCAAATATTCCTTAAGGAGGGTAATTGGGAAGGAAAGCAGATAATATCACGAAATTGGGTTAAATTGTCAACTACTTCAAAGATTATTATCGGTCCAAATACCGAGTATGGGTATCAATGGTGGATTACACCAGATTATGATAGTTTCCGAGCATTGGGATATGGTGAACAGCAGATCAATGTGTTTCCTGAAGAGAATTTAGTAGTTGTTTTCACTGGTATGAATTTGCAATTCAATTTTGCCTTATATTTGCTAGATTCTTACATTTTACCTGCAACACTATAAATTTGTAAAATAATTCTAATTAAGACGAATAAAACAAAATGAGATGAAAAACAAATGGTAGAAATAACAAAAAGTATGAAAATCTTATTAGTAATAAACGCTATTGTAGGTTTTATAATCGCTTTCCTATATCTGGTAATCCCATATGCATATTTATATCTTATTCAATGGCCATTTTACGATCCTTATCATTCTTGGGTATTCGGAGGAACTTTCTTAATTATTTCATCTTTCGCCTTATTATCAATTAAGAAAAAGAAATGGGAACATATAAAAATTATTTTTGGGTTTATAATTACCTGGCAATTAATGATTTCAATCCTAAATATTATTGTTTTGATTTTTATTCCTGCACCGATAATATCCATAATTGTTATCTGGTGTTATAATGTAATTTTAATCATACTAATTGTTTTCAATCTATATTTTTACAATTATTATAATAAATCAAGAGAATAGTCAGCCAAAAAAAAGAATTTTTTTTTTTTCCAGAATAAATTCATTCTAACGGGAAAAAATCTGGTAAATCTCCAGGTACTTTCAATTTCCATTCAGGTTTTCTTTTTTGAAGGAAAGAGACTACTCCTTCGCGTGCATCAGGTTGTGTACCAGTCCACCCAAAATACTGATGATTTATCCTTTCTGCTTTATCAATATCGGTTTCAGTAAGGAATTGATATAACATGCTCTTTGTTAGAGCAACACTTACAGGAGCACTTAACAATATTTCTTCAGCAATCTCTCGTGCAGTATCCATAAGTTTATCGTCAGGTACTACTCGACTTACTAGTCCAAATTCCAGAGCTTCTTTAGCATTTACAATTCTACCAGTATACATTAACTCAGCAGCTTTACTAATTCCAATGATTCTAGGTAAAATCCAGGGACAGGCAATCTCTGGAATGACACCCCGTCGATTAAATACTATTCCTATACGAGCACTCTCAGCGGCGATTCGAATATCGAATGGTAATATGAATGTTACTCCTACTCCAACAACAGGTCCGTTTATTGCCACAATGACAGGCTTTTTTAATGAGAAATATCGCCTAATTAGGCTTCCCTCGCGTCTCCTTCTTTCATCTTCCTCACGAGGGCGATTAGATCCATCAAATGTTGTACCACCACTCGATAAATCTGCTCCAGCACAAAATCCTCTCCCAGCACCAGTGATTATTGTCACTCTTAAATTAGGATCATTTTCTACTTTCATTAACGCATCCCATATCTCAATGCTCATCTCATAAGTCCAAGCATTAAGACGCTCTGGTCTGTTGAGAGTAATAGTTGCTATCTGACCAGAAACATCAAAAATTATTAATTTGTAATCCATCTTTAACGTTAACCTCCATTTATAGAATCTTGAATTTTTTAATATTTGTAATGATTATATATTTTTTTTAATGAAATATAAATCGAATGGTGAAATATTAATCTATAATTAACTAATTTTAAAGGGAAAACTCATGATTAAAACGAAAGTAACTGAAATGTTAGGTTGTAAATATCCTATAATTTCTGGGACGATGGCTAATATCTCCAATCCTGAATTTGTTGCTGCGGTAAGTAATGCTGGTGCTTGCGCAGTATTGGCAAGTGCAAATTACCAAACACCTGATGAGTTACGGGAAGCAATTAAAAAAACACAATCACTAACTGATAAACCTTTTGCTGTAAACATAAACCTTTTTCCTGCCATGATGCCACAAGAGAAATTGGAACTATATGTTGGCGCGACTCTTGATGAAGGTGTGAAAATAATCGAAACAAGTGGTCATAAAGCGCCCGCAGATTTGGTCCCTAAATTTAAGGACGGTGGCGCTACTTGGATTCATAAGTGCGCAGGTGTCAGATATGCTAAAACAGGTGCTTCTTTGGGTGCTGATATTATTACAGTAGTTGGATATGAAAATGGTGGAGCAACAGGAACTCTAGACATTGGTACTCTTGTGATGACACCTAGTGTTGTAGATGCTATAGATGTTCCAGTAATCGCTGGGGGGGGAATTACCGATGGTCGGGGTATTGCTGCAGTTCTTGCACTTGGTGCTGAAGGAGTGATAATGGGAACTCGAATGATGGCGACTAAGGAATGTCCTTTGCATGATAACCTAAAACAAGCTTTTGTTCAAGCAACGGAAACGGACACGACAATCGCTATGAGAAGTATTCGGAACTCTCATAGATTCTGGAAGAATAAAGCTGCTGAAAAAATCCTTGAATTAGAATCTCAAAAAGCACCACTCCAAGAAATAATAAAAGTAGCTTCGGGTGAAAACGCAAGAAAAATGTACAAAGAAGGCGATTTGGACGTAGGTATTGTCTCATGCGGTCAAGGTGTAGGTTTAGTTAAGGATATTCCTACCGCTAAAGAGTTATTAGATCGTATAATGAAAGAAGCTGAAGATGTTATCAATAGGTTAAAAACAATTTTATAAAATTTTTTTATTTATTCCTAATTTTTAAAGCATAATTTCTATTTATTTTGATAATTAATTGATATGAGACTAAGATATGACCGAAATTTTAAAAGATTTCCCTATAATATTGGAGATGCCCGTCCGATGGGGAGATATGGATGCCAGGGGGCATGTTAATAATACAGTATATTATAGATATTTCGAAAGTTCACGGATAGCATTATTTGAATTATTAAATGTTTATAAAGAACCTACAACAGCCCTTATCGCGCCTATTTTATCGTATCAAGATTGCATCTATAAAGCACCATTAACATACCCAGACATTATTTATGTTGGTGCAAAAATTGAAGGTGTTGAGGAATCTAAAATAATAATACACCATTCTATAATGAGTAAAAAATTAAATCGAATAGCCGCTAAAGGGGGGGCTCATATAGTATGGTATAATTATCAGGAAAAAAAAAAAGCGGTCATTCCTACCGATTTAAAACAAGAAATTTTAAAATTAAAAGGATTTACTTTTTGATCTTCATAAAGAAAAAAAAAAAAAAATCAAGAAATAAATGCCTTTTTCCCTAATTTAGCCTAGATTGGTTACGTTTTATTGAAGCAACTGCCCCTTTCACTACCCGATCAATAATGTCTCTCACATCGTCAATACTATTAATAATACCGATTGATTGGCCTAGCAGAACTGCTCCATTTTCAACATCCCCATTATAAACTCTATCATAAGCGCCTGCATCACGTGCTAATACCTCAGGTGTTAACGATTTTTCATAGGCTATCATATCTTCTTTAGTTTGAGGTGCGGGGTGGCTTAAAGCATACTTGTTTTTGAATAGGCGAATAGGACCGAATGATCCAGTGAAAAGCCCTGTATCTTGTGGTTTACCTTGAGGGATTAACCCTTTGTAGGCTTCATGGAATTCCGATTGTTTTGAAGCAATAAATCGCGATCCCATAGCTATAGCTCCTGCTCCAAGTGATAAGGCGGCAGCTAAACCTTCTCCAGTAGCAAAACCTCCGCATGCTATCTTGGGTAAATCTGGAAAAGCTTCATTAAGTTGTTGTAATAAAACCATGGTAGAGACTTTTTCATAAGATTGATGGCCTCCTCCTTCAGTACCCGTGGCTACAATTCCATCTACTTGGGCATCCACACATTTTTGTGCTAACCATAAAGCGGGGGCTACATGAAAGTGTTTTGCTTCCGATTTTTCCTTTAATTCTTGCCAATTTTTAGAAGAAGGTAAAATTTTTGAAGAACCAGCTGAAGTTAACCAGTACACACACTGTTCTCTCATCTTTGGATTGTTCATAACCATTTTAGGTACATCCGTTACCATTTCTTTGACTCCTCGATTATTCCGAGAAGTAAGAAAATTAAGCCCGAATGGTTTATCAGTGTGTTCAATCATGTATTCTATGCTAGCTATGTGTTCTTTTACAGGATCTGTCCCTACTATGTTAACATTAGACAACACACCCAAACCACCTGCTTCACATACCGCTAAAGCCAAGTCACGAGTGTAAAAAGGTCCCATTGGAGCACTGAAGATTGGGTGTTTTATCCCAAACATTTTAGTTATATTTGTTTCAATCAATTTATAAATCACCTTTTAGTGAGTTGAATAAGTCTGCAGAACTATTAAAATTAATTTTTTGTCGATCTTTTTTTAATAAAAATTCTAAAAAAAGTCGAAATACAATAAACTTAATTTAAACTATCTCAAAAATTTTAAGGATTCTTAATGTCCATAGACTCAAAATAAGGATATTTTTGATTTGATTTAATCTTTTTTTTTAGACGAATATTTACAAAACTTGATATCCTCATAGGGGGTAAATTGGATAATACATTTATTATTTAAAATTGTTATATAAAATTAAAAAGGAGAGAAAAAATTATTTAAAATCCATATGTATTGAAGCTAAAATCCGAATAAGCTTTAGCTGATTCGATTCTGTCTTTTGCTTCATTCATTGAAAAACCTTCCTCAAAATATCTTGGATTTAAATCTCCAAGGAGTTCATCAACTTCACTTTCTATTGATTCTTGAACTTCAGGTTGTTCAATCTCTTCAACTTCAAGACTTTTCATTTCCATTACTTCTTCATAAGCTTGGGTCATTTTTTTTTTCACTTTTTTGTTTTTTTTGTTTTTTTATAATATTAATATTCCAAGGATTTAATATATAGTTTAAGAATAGGAACTCTTAATGGACTCTTAGACTATATTTAGATTCTGGTCTTAATACCACCAAAAATAACTATGATGCTCATGTCCTTATAAGATTTAGGATTAGTTCAAAATGAAGAACTGTGAATGGATTTCAAAAATTCTCATTTTTAGAAGATTCAAATGAAAATTTTTCTTCTGGTTTCTCAAGTAGGTTATTTTTTTTTCTTTGCTTCTTTTTTTCAAATTTTTTATAAAGAACTGAAGATATACTTGCGATTCCGAGGGAAAAGCCCACAATTGCACCAACTATTAGATATGGAATGAGCTCATAAATGGTTATCCTTATTGGTAGTAAAATCAAAGTGGCTGTGTTACCATAAATATCAGAGACTTCTATAAACAGTGTTACAATAGAATTAATGTTTTTAAGATCAGTAATGTTAATTGAAAAATCATCTTGATCTCTCATTGAATAAAGAGTTTGAGCCCTCCAACCAGAATCTTGTGAAAAGATGACCCGAATTTTGTGTATAATGTTATTATCCATTGCTTGGACATTAACTCTTAGCTCAATATTCGGAGTTTTAAAACTTTGCAGTACACTAGCATTTAAAATTGATGGTAGTAATAAATCTTGATAAACCAAATTGCTTGTAAAATATTTTCTTGGAATATTTTCCAATACGATAGATTTTGCAGAGATATACGTATCATCATACATGCCCCAAAGGTTGCATTGACCAGAATATGCATTTTTAATATTATTTACCTGAATTTGATATGTAATTTCAGTAGCTCCTTTGGTTAAAATAGGGAAAAAGAAATGAATTCCAGATGAATATATTTCATGAGTAACTTCTGAGTCAGAATAATTGCCTGAAATTTCAACAGAATCAGGTATGAAAACTGTGCCTGTAGGCTGTTCATCATCTACAACATAAAATTGGCGCACATCTCCATTATTAGTTATTTTTATCGTTATATTTATTAATTCTCCTGAAATTAGATATTTCTGTTTAGAAATTTCTTTTATTAGAGATAAAATCTGTTGTCCTGATCCTGAAGCATTAATTGAATTGATCATTGGAAATAAGGATTGCGATTTTGCTCCAACACGTATAATTGTAGGTCCTACTGTTCTCTGAAAAGGTTGTAATCGTGAAGAATTAGTTGAAGTATCATTGTATTGAATATAACCTAATATTGAAACTCCTTCTAAGAAATAATCACCTTCTATGTCTGGTGCTATTAAAGGAAAATACACTTTACTCCCATTAAGAATGAGTGGGTTAAAAATCGTATAATTTGCTTCTGAATCGTAGAAATTTTGAGGGATATTAAGTAATGATATTGTAGTATCTACGAGTGGCATTCTTTCATCAATTTCAGAGAATTCTAAATAAAAATAGAATTGTTCATTCTGAGAAACTTCAATAATCTCCGGAATCTCTATTTTTGGATCTGATCGTAATATTTGTGTGCTTTCAAAAATATAGCAAATATTACCAAAACCCTCAAGTGTGATATTTATTGTATTAATTATTTCAGTTTCAAGATTATCAAGGTATAACAGAATTTCGTCAGGATAATTATTAGATTCTGTAAAATTTAAAAAATGTTGAGGTGGTGTGTAATTATTAACTACTACCGAAATAGTTCCGTTGAAATCAATAAATCCACCTCCAATCATAACCCCATTAATTGCGGTTAATGCTGCAATCGCAGCTGAAGTATCAGCTGTTGATCCCCATCCCCAGCGATTACGTTGATCTAACAAAAACCTTACAGCTTTTTGGATAAGAGCGTAATTGCTAATATAATCATCCATTGCAAGAGCCCATGTGGCATATGATGTAATTTCTACTTTATTCCCTAATTTTCTCCAATACCATATATTATTTATATCGCTTTCCCAAAATATTGTATTGTCCTCAGCTACAAAATTATCTTTAATAAATTGGATTAAAACATTATTTAGAGTGATATTTTCATAAATATTAGCTTTAGTTGCGATGTAAAAAAGAGATGCTCCATAAGAACTCTGCATATCTCCAGCATTCCATAAATTTGTATATTTTCCAATTGCGTTATTAATAGCTGTGTTCATTTCGGTGGTTATGTTATTGGAACTTATGAGTGCTTTTAGAATAAAAGCCGTAGCTTCCAAGGTATTTGAAGAATATTCCTGAAAATCCCAGGCACCATTCGGTTGTTGATGGGCAATTAAATAATCAATTCCTTTATTCAAGATATATTGATTAATTTGAAATCCAACTTTTTCAATTTGGTTTAATGCGGATATGACAATAGAGGTCATAATAATTTTAGACGCATCATCTCGCCACCAGCCCCAACCACCATCATTATGCTGAAAGTTATAAATTCGACTGAGCCCTTCTAATATCATTAGAGTCATTTCTTGCTCTAAATTATTAGTGAGTTGCCCAGTTTGATTTAAATAATTAAATATTAAAGCAGTTGGCATTGTCTTAGATATTGTCTGCTCTATACATCCATAGGGGTACCCGATAAGAGATTGCCAACTATCAATAGAAATGTCCATCAGGTCTGTATATAAAGCTAATGTCTCTCTATGATATATTGCTAATGGATCAATTGTATAATTTAGGAGGAGTGACCCATCAGTTGCATTTAAAAAACCAATTGTTCTATTAATGATTTCTATACCATTGGGTTTGATATAAGTAGTCAACTGCTTTGCATCTGAATACTTTACTCCCCCAGATTCTGTAACAACTAAAAGAGTGATATTCTGGGAGTAAGGTTTTATACAATATACAGAAAACTCTATTTCAGAAACAAATCCATCAGGGATATATAATTCTTGAACGTCTTTATTTAATATAATAAGCTCAGGGGCACTAATCGCAACTGTAGCATAAACATCGGTTCCAATATAATTGTAGATATAACCTTTTACGCTTAGGATATCATCTTGAAAAACTGGTTCAGGTATCTCGAATTCAACAAAAAATGGCAAAAAGGTTTTAATTTGTTTAGTTACCACATCTCCCCATAGAATAATGGCATTTGAGTCCTTAAAAATATTATTACACACAGCTCTAATAGTCCATTCTCCGATATTATCGGGTAGTTTAAAGGTAATTTCTGTGGGTTTTGATATTATTAAATTAGGCATCCAATTTGCTGACTCCGATATATTCTTTCTAATCTCTGTTTCAAAATTAGAGACTAATTCATCGAACGAAAAACTATCAGATTTGAAGTCAGTCCGTGATTCTAATGATCCTGCATAGTAGCTATCTAAAAAGAATACTTGATCGTTGACTTCCAAATAACGAATTCCTCCTGAAGGCCTTCCATAACCAAACCACCAATAACTTTCAGCACTGAATCCAAATCCCCATGAGCTTCCTGAGCTAATATATGCTGAATAGGGACGTTTTGTAAAATATGCTAATTCAGAGTCATCTTCGGGTTCTACATCAAGTACAGCACTGTCAATAAATGAAAGTGCAACAACTGAAGTAGTATTTTCCGATGGTGTTATCGTAAGAGTTACTAGATCTCCAGGTTCATAAATTTCTTTATCTGTTGACAGATTTAAGCTATAAGCATACTCAACATGAACCGTTAGGATAGTTTCATAAAGCTTTCCTGAATCAGAGATTGTATATATAATTATCGTAAAATCAGGAGCGTATTCTGGAAGAACTGACAAAATATGCGAGAAATTATTGCTAATAACTTCTAACGGAAACGAAAAAAGTAATCCGCGCTTATAGATTTCCATGTAATGCTGAATATTGGCTGTTACGTTTGATGTACCATTAATCTCTATAACGTCACCAATCTGAACAATAATTTTATCATAATAAGTTCCAGAATTACTAAAATTGGAAACAATTGATATAGATTGAAGACTTCCCACAATAAAGGATTCATGTGCGGAATGATAATTAAATCCACCATAATATTGATTAGGGCGGGAATAAACATAAGAATAAATATAATACCTCCCTTCAGGAGACGAATCTGGTATTAAAAAATTATAAGTTTTACTCCCAGAGATAAAATCACTAACTTGACCTATCAATTGATGATTAGCGTCATAAATATAGATTTTACCTTCACCTGTGCTAGAATAACCAGTCAGAACATCTTTAAAAGTGACTTCAAATTCAAGGATATTACCTGGATTTAAAGTAGAATTTATAATATTAATATCCAAACTGTATTTCTTATATCTATAATAATATGAGGAGGTTGAAGTTCGTCCATCCTCTAAACTAATTGTTAGCCTAATTTCAAAAAGATTGTAAATCTTAATAATAGCTAATGGCAAGTTAAATTCCAGTTTCCCTGATCCAAATATGTTAGTTGTTTTAGAATATGTTGCAATCAAGTGTCTAAAATTGAACACTAAAGGGAAGGGATAGTTTGCGATTCCTAAGATTTCAATTTTGACTGATATATTTGCTAAAGGATTATACATCCAATACCAATCAGACATAACGTACTGAAATGCGTAGAAATAGTATTCTAAAGTATCATCAGGATGAGGTGCCCAATCAGTTAAGTACCCATAAGCATATAATTCTTTTATACGGGTGTAGGTTTTTTCACTGGATGCACTCCTTCCGTAAATATCTGTTACTTCAGCTTGTACGTTAAAAGAATAATCTAGATCTGGGATAAGTTGTAAATTTGTTGAAAAATAAAATCTGCCTTCACCATTCGTGTATCCCTCTATTACTTTTTTAATCTCCCCCCAATGGTTTTGAATTGTGAGTACTACAGATGCCCCTACTACCGGTTGACCAAAGTAATAAGATGCAAAAACAAAACCTTCAAATAATTTTTCATTAGCAGAATAAAAATCCTTCTCATTTGTATCTATTTCCACTCTGAAAACTGGTTTAACGTAATAATCAACCTTTATATTGTACCTATATGTTTCACCTGAATAACTAAATTCGAATCCATAATTTCCAAGCTCACAATCTTCATCTAACGGAAAATTAAAAGACAATATTCCATACTCATCAGTAGCAATATCTGTCCAAAATACAGCAAATTCATCCGGATTATAGATTATTAAGGAAATTGGGGTATATTGCAACGCAACTTTTGTTTCGTTCATAAATGAGTATTGCATTACTAATGCTCTTAGTAAAACAATATCACCAGGATTGTAAATGGTTTTATCTGCTGTTACTACATACTGAAATTTTTCCTGAATAGTTTTTTGCTGACCTCCCCACATACAATAATAGTAATAATCCCAACTCTCATATAAAAAGGCTTGATATTCTGCTTTACCATCAAGAGTGGATATGGTTAATCTAAGGACATTATAATTATCCGCATCCAAAGGGATGTCAGTATTTAAAACCGCATACCCCGTATCATCTGTCTGTACTTGGTCTGCTGCTAAAATATTCCAACTCGAAGAAGAATATAGATAATAAGAAATTGAATAATTAAAAAACGCTAAGGGCATACCTGAAAAGTC
The DNA here is from genome assembly GCA_964486045.1 of uncultured archaeon. Classification (GTDB taxonomy): domain Archaea; phylum Asgardarchaeota; class Lokiarchaeia; order Sigyniarchaeales; family SOKP01; genus Loki-b32. Next base: position 109,353 of record CAZALK010000003.1, on the reverse strand, counting down.
AGTGAGATTAACAACATGAACAGCAGCGCTGTAATGTTGGTTGGGTTTATAAAATCTTGGTCCTTTGTAGAATATACCAGCTTCACCAATTGTAAAATCTTTATAAATTCGACTATCCTCTGTATAGGCGTAAACCGTATACATCCCTTCAGATGTAGTGGATGAGAACGTCATTGAAGCTTGACCGTCTGCATTAGTTGTAAGATCTTCTGTATATATTGGAGTTCCAGACTCATAATAATTAGGATAGTAGTAATAATAATTGCGGTAAAATCCTTCATAGATTTCTACTGATATTACTTTTCCTGGTGACGCAGATAGATTACAAGTTAAACCTAAATTTAATGTAAGAGTTTCACCAATTGTAAGAACTGACTTATCTAAATTGAGTGTTAAGACATAATCATTATTGTAATAATAATTAGCAAGTTTGGGATTTTTATCAGAATCTAACCCCTCTGATACGTCTGTCATCAATGGGGATGATTTATTAGTAGGAAAATAGTAAGGAGATGAATGTGACATGGTGTCACTTTTAATTTTTTGTCCTTGAGGAATTTCCTGCTCATTTCCATTATAGGAACTGGTTCCCATAACGCTAAAACCCATCAAAAAAAATTGAATACATATCAATAATAAGAAGATACTGCCTTTTCTGCTTCTATTCATTTTTTTTCTCTTAATTCAATTTCATTTACATATTACATTATATCACCAGAATTTATTATACTACAGTTTAGAACAGTGGATGATTTTACAGAAATTACGCTGAGATATTAATGAAGGTTATGTTTTACACTATATCGGTTTATGTTTGAATTGTAAGATCACGTCCATCCATACAAAAATCATGATTGCTATTCCAAACAATATAACAAATAAGCTATCTTTATTCCAATAGGTATAAACAAAGAATAAATAACCAATAAAAAGAAAAGTAAAAAACAAGGCCGCAAAAATAACCCTTGGGATAAGCTGTTTTCCTATCAAAACCCATGAAGTTAATAATGGCAAATCCGCCTTTCTTCTAAGATGATATACGCCATTTCTATTCTCAACTAGATTTAAATTTTCTAATTTCTCAAGATGGTACTTTGCAACACTTGGGCTAGAAAGTTCTAAATGCCGCTGTAACTCGCGCACACCAATGAATTTTTTATTTAGAAGTACAAAATAAACCATAAGAGTTCGACCGTTTAATTTTTTTACTATTTCACCCCGATCTAAATCGGTTACATTTTTTTTTTTCGATTTCTTATTGCGATTGATACGAAAAACCAGTTTTTTCTTAATATTATTGTGTACCACCAAAAGTATATCAATAGAATTATTATCAATATCGGTAAAAAATATTATTGAAAATACTAAGTTCAAATTTGAATATTATACCATTTTGATTATCGAAAACAGATTTCTATAAGAATTTTGAATTATTTTAATTATCATGGACCAAAAAGATAAAGAGAAAATTGAGAGAATCCTTTCTGGTAGGAAAGAAGCTCATGAGTTTTTATTAAATAAAAAGTCAAAAGTATATCAAAGTTTTCTTGAATTAGAGAGGAACACCTACAAAGATAATTATTTAGACAAAATGTATAAAGAGCTTATTGCTATCGGTATCTCTGTAATTATCAATTGTGAATCTTTTATGGAATGGCATATTAATGAAGCATTAAATTCTGGGGCATCTGATAACCAAATAATTGAAGCATTAGAAGTAGCAATTGAAATGGGGGGCGGACCAGCAACAGTATTAAGCAGATTTGCTCTTAAAGTTCTTGACTACTATAAAAAGTAAGATTTTTTAATATGGGTAGATTTCTTGATGTAAAATTCAAATTAATAAAATAACCATCAAACTTATTTTATTAGGAGATTTGTGGTGAAAATAAAAGCCTTTCAAGATTATTATTCAGATCAACTGAGTTACTGTTATGGATGTGGAAGATTGAATGATAATGGATTGAGAATTAAAAGTTATTGGAGTGATGATGAAAATACGAGTATTGCCAGATTTACACCAAAACCATACCACACTGCTTTTCCGGGGTATGTGTATGGCGGATTACTAGCATCTTTAATTGATTGTCATGGAACCGGAACTGCTGCTGCTTACAAATCAGAAGGACGGAAAATGGGCACACAACCTGAATTACGATATGTAATCACCTCTGTTCATGTCGATTACATAAAACTAACCCCAATTAATCAAGAACTGGAGTTAATTGGGAGTGTAAAAGAAATTAAGGAGAGAAAAGTAATAGTAGAAGTAAAATTATTTACTAAAGGCATACTATGTGTTCAAGGAGAAGTTATCGCAGTTAAAATTCCAAAAGATATGATTTCTACAAAATAAAACTAACTATATTGATACAAATGAGTAGTTTATCAGATTGGTATACTGTCACATTTAATGATACTTATGTATATAGAGACGTCCAACCTCCTGGAGGGGAATCTTGGAAAGATCATTTTGAGTGGAAGAATGTAATTCGAGTATGTTTTCAAACAGGCGATCTTTATTCAAGTGATGAACTGTATATATTTGTAAGAAATAGAAAAGAAAGTTATCTCATCCCAATGGAGGCTAATGGTGTGTTGGAACTCTGGGGAGAAATTATTGATCGTGGTCTTTTTGATGCAGAGTTAGCAATCAAGATTGCTACTGTCTCAGAACAAGAAATGTTTTGTTGGCCAGAGATAACTAATGAAGATATAAATAAAGTCTCAAAGAAATAAAGTCATTAAAAAATTTCAGTATAGTACAGTTTTTTCAGAGGGAAATTAAAATTAGAAATAATTAATTTTATTTAGGTTACAATTTAATTAGAATAGAAGGTGATTTATTATAACATTAAAAACAAATATTACTGAAATGTTTGGAATTAAGCATCCAATTGCAAACGCCGCAATGGGCCCTTTTAGAACCACTGAACTAGCTATTGCGGTCTCAGAAGAGGGTGGACTTGGAATGATCTCTCATGCAAACCAATCAATGGATGGCAGGGAACCAGATGCGATAGTAGCGATGAAAAAAAATCTTGATTACGTAGTCGAGCATACCAGTGGGATTTTTGGGTTTAATATTAGAACTTCAAGAAATACTGTTAATTGCGATAATTTAATTTCTGAAACCTCAAAACATATTATGGGAAACCCAAAATTGCGAGAACAATGTTTATATGCGCTTACAAGTGCGGGTTCTGCATCAAGAATGCCTCTAAACAAGGATTTTCAGAAACTAAGGGAAAATTCGAATATAAAACACTTCCATGTTGCCCCTGCGCTCTGGTTGGCGAACAAATGCGTGGCTGCAGGTTGCGACGGCCTTGTTGTAACCGGTTTTGAAGGTGGGGGTCACCAATCTTATGAAAAAGTTGGTGGGTTAGTTCTATTACAGCAAGTACAGCAAAAACATCCAGATGTCCCGAAAATCGCGTGCGGAGGATATGGCACCGGAGCAGGTATGGCTGCAGCATTAGCTTTAGGTGCTGGGGGAGTTGCGATGGGTTCAAGATTTATAGCATCTAAAGACAGTGAATTTCATGAAAATTATAAAGGTGTTGTACCACCAGCTAAAGCTCAAGATACTATTATAAGGACGGGAAGCTTAGGAACGATTAGGTATTGGAAGAATAAATATGCTCTTGAAAAAGGCTTAGTTAAAAGTAAAGAAGAAAAAATAGCTGAGGAAAATGCATTAGGAGACCACCGTACCGCAATTTCAAAGGAAGACCTTGCCGAAGAATTAAGAAAAGATGCAAGAGCAGCTTTTGCTGCTTATCAAGGCGATATGGAAAACGGAGGAGTTTTATTGGGTCAAAGTATCGGAGTAATAAATAAAATCGAGAGTGTATCGGACATCATTACAACAGTTATAAAGGACGCAGAAGAAGCATTGAAAAATGCAGCAACTTTCGTACAATAATTTTCCTTTTTCTTTCTCTTAATCCTATATTTTTTTTTAAAATTTTAGAAGATAACACGATAATCTTATTTTTTACCATCCTGTTAAATTTTTTAAAATTATAGTAACCTTTCAATTTTCCAAACTTCTGATTTTGGTACTATTATTCTCCTTCAAAGGTTTCGAAAGGATTTTACCTACTAAAATTTGCTCCCATAGATTTTTCCTGTTTTTAACAATGATGATAGCAAGTAGTATTCCCATGAATGTAATCATCAGAATATTCACTAAAATCCTCGCATATAAAAATCCCCTAGCTATATCTCCCTCTACTGCAAAAACTAGAATTAATATACCTACAATGCTATAAGGATCAACAAATGGCCATAAAACAGGATTGAATGGATGCATTGGGATGTCTAAAAAAATGTGGAATAAATTCCCAAGCATACATGATAATGCTAAACTCGGTGAAAATCTACATACTCCTTTTATTTTTGCTTTATCGAGATGAAAGAGCAGAGAAGTTAGAAGTGGATACAAGTAAACCGTTACAAATATCGAGATGAAAGTTCCTATTGTAAATGCACCGATTAAACTATGCAGAACAAAATGATCAGGAAGCGTTCCAGAAAAGAAAAACAATAAAATAGGAACTTCAATATCGGGTATGAAAGACCCAACAATTAATCCTGGTAAATTCAGCCTTTTGTCGAGTTTCGATAGCCCCCAAGCAACAGGATAGTGCATTGGTGTTATGGGCACTTAGAATCACTTTTAATAGTATTAATTGTTATTAAAAAATATTCTCATAATCCTTTAATTATTTATCTCTCATTTGTTTATGTTGTTTATTATTGATTTGTCTGGACCTTTTAAATCTATAAACATCCTATTATAGGAGCTCTTTAAGATTTTAAAAGATATTTTTTAAGAAAAAATCAAGAATTTAAACTAAATTGAAAAATGAAAGAAAAATTTTGTATATACTTTCATGAAATTCTTTCAAAATGTGCCTCTTTGTAAGTAGAATGAACCTTAAAACCTAATTTCTCATATAATTTAAGGGCAATCAGGTTATCTTTCTTAACATTTAACCCAATATGATCTATTACTCCATTAAACGATTCCAACAATCGTACAATGCATTTTTTTGCTAAACCTCTTCCTCGAAAATTAGGATGTGTAGTGATGTTTCCCAAAACAGCTATGTTATATAATGAAGAGAAAACATGAACTCCTGCAATAGATACTATTTTTTTTTCAGCTTCTACTCCATAATATTTACCTGTTTTTAACATGTATGGTATAAAATAACCATCAGGATAGGCAGCTTGATATAATGAAAGAAGATTTGGCTCATTATCTTCGTTAAGCTGGAAAGTTCCATTTGTATCAATAATAGAGAGTTTAGCAAATTCTCCTTCAAATTTCATCTTCAGGTGGCCTCCCAAAAACGTCATTTGATAATCTGACTCGAAATATTTATGAAAATCCTCTTGATAATGACAATAGAACTGATCAGGAAGCTTTTCAATTATCCCTTCGATTAAAGAAGGTATTTTCTCGGGTGATCCAAATACTAGGAGTGTAGGAACTTTTAAACCTGTATATAATAAGATCACTTCTTTTAATTGCTCGTTTTCTTCTAACCCAAACCATGTACAATCTGAAAAGTAGAAATCATCAAGGTCCCCAATATGATATGCAAATAAATAAATATCTTCCATAAATCGATTATGTAAAGATTCCTTATCTTTGATATGCTTTATCAATTTTTAATCAAAAAGTTATACTGAATGTGAATAATTGCTTATATTATTTTAATTTAGAAAACTATTTCAAAATATAAGGATTTAAAAAATGATCTATTGTAATCACTGAATAATTTTGGGTAAAGATGAATTTAAAAGAAGAATTTTCAGTTGCAGCAATCGTATATAATGAAAATGAATATTTACTACTTAAATATGGCTTAGGTCATTGGGAATTTGTAAAAGGTCATATAGAAGAAAATGAATCTGATGAGCAAACAATTTTAAGGGAATTAGAAGAAGAGACGAGTATTACTGAAGCGATAATTATAAAAGGATTCAAAGAAAAATACGAATATTCCTTTACTTTTAAAGGTCAGAGGATTCATAAGTACGTAAATTGTTACCTTATCAAAGCTAACACTAAAGATGTTAAAATAAGTTATGAGCATGAAGATTACGTCTGGTTGACATTTCATAAAGCATTCAGACGTTTAACATATGATAACGCTAAAAAATTGTTACAGAAAGCAAAAGCGTTTCAAAATTCGCAAAAATTCCCATGAGAATATTTGTAACAAAAATTTTAAAATAATAAGACTCTTAACTTAATGCTACTTCTGATTTACTGCCTCTTAATTTTGCTATTTTTAATCTACCTCGTAAAATCAAGACAAAATGGATTAGGATAAATTTCACTATTCAGTCTAAAACAAGTCTAAGACTTTGTGTAAACTTTCCATTAGAAAATTATTTATCAGATTACAGACAAAAAATGAATAGGGAGAGAAGAGGGCTAAAATCCTCTTTTATCTACAAACCAAATTGATACAAAAATCGCATAGGCTGGTATTATAGTGGGAAAATCCGTATTTTATTCCAAGAAGAGAAGGGAAAAGAAATCTGAGCTGAAATAAAATAATCAGGGAGAGATTAAACTCTATAGAGTTTAATAGAGGGCGAAATCCAATGATAGCCCAAATTATCCTCTAATTAATTTCCCTTCCCTATTTTCTAAAGATATTTTCAAATATTAAATAAATTTGCTCTTTTGTGATATTTCTTAATTAACTAGAAGTTAATATTTTTATACAACTATACACACCGCAAAAAATGTGCTCTCAAGCCCCGTTTTCTTCTTTTTAAAAAACTCAACTATTTTTTAATATTCAATACACAAACTTTTTCCACACCTTTTTCTCAGACACTAAAATTCATTAAAATTGTATTAGAAATCAATATCGCCCATCAAAACGCATTTCACATCATTTTTCAAATCAAAACATTTATATATGATACACACTAATTATAGATCAGTACACAACAAAAAAATAAAAAAACACACTGAAAAAAAAAATAAGAGGTTAAAAAAATGAATAGAAAAAGATTAGATGAGAAGGAATTAATAATTATCAAAAATATGTATTACGTCAATAGAATTCAATAATTACACACTCTTTTTTTTTAAAAGTGTATTCACGTTCACAGTCATAAAAATTATCAAATAATTATTCAAAAAAAAAAAACCTAAAAAAAATTAACCAAAAAAATTGGAGGTAAAACATCATGAAAAAATCAAAAAGTTATGAAGATTTGGAGCGAGTAAAAGCCAATACCTATTCAAAATTAATGTATAGGTACTAGATTAAATTTATCAAATATTTTTTTTAAAATTCTTACAAAGAATAATGATAATAATAACAAAAATAATAATTAAATCGAGAAGTTATAACAAGAAGAGGTATAATAAGTATGAGAATTTCTGGGTCAGGAAGACTTTCAGCAGGAAAAATTGATGACGATTTGCACGTATCGGGTTCGGCCAGAATTGATGGAAATTTTGAGTGTAAAAATTTTCAATCATCTGGTTCTTTTCGGGGATCAGGAGATCTAACGGTTCATGGAGATCTTAGATCGTCAGGGTCATTTAGACTTATGGGAGCTATTCATGGTGATGGGATTGCAACATCGTCTGGTTCATCTAGAGTAGAAGGGGGAATTTTTGTTAAAGGTGCATTTTCAAGTTCAGGTTCCTTAAGAGCAGGAAACAATGTAGAAGCTCTTCAAGGAATTAGATCTTCAGGTTCATTTATCGTTAAAGGTGATCTCTTATCAAGAAACACTATTGATATTACGGGATCTACAACAATTTATGGAGACGTCACTGGAAATAGCGTGTTCATAGGTCGAGGACGAGCCTTAAGAGGTAGAAATGTTTTTAAACATCCTGGTAAAGTGCATGGAAGCGTTAATGCTAATAATAATATCATTCTTATAAGAACCCTAGTTGAAGAAGATGTTAAAGGTCGAATCGTAAAAATTGGTAGAGGTACGGAGGTAATGGGAACAGTTTATTATGTAGATAAGATAGAAATAGACGAAAAATCTATTTTAACTCATGGGGCTGTTCAAATTTCTGCTGTAGATTTAAAATTACCAAGAAAAATAAATAAAGAGGATATGTAAAAGGAGGAATGAGTATGTCGAAAGATGAAGAGAGGAAAGAAAAAGAAGAAAATAAAGATGATGGTGGGAAGGTAAAATGGAAAATAGATAGCCTTCGTGATGAACTTAAGCATGAATTAGAGGATATCCATGATAATTTACAGGATGTAATAGAGGATTTAAATGAAGAAGCTGATGATATTAAAGAAGACTTAAAGGACGATTTGGAAGATCTGATTGAAGAAAGAAATGATTTACTTAAAGAACTGGGAGAAATTAAAGGAGAGTTAGAGCATCATGGAGATGATGCAAGAGAGCATGTCACAAAGGCAAATAAGAAGCTACAACGTCTTAAAAAGAAAATTGAAGGGCATGAAGCAAAATTTGACAAAAAAGTTAGAAAAAAAGTGGAAAAAGCAGTAAAAAGAATTAATATCTCGGTTGACCCTGAGATGAGTGAAGAATGGAGAGATTGGGCTGATGGTTTAGGAGCTTCAGTTTCAGAGCTAGTTCGAAAATCGATGAAATTTGTCAAAAATAATATCGGTGACATCGCAAAAATAGAGCAATGGGGACGAAAAATGGAAAAGATGGGGGCAAAAATAGAACATGCAGTAGAAAATTCGGGGATAGAAGAATTAGGCAGGGAATTAGACCGTAAATTTAAGAAGCAATCTAAGAAAGTTAAGGTTGAAAAATCTCAGAATGGGGCTCAAAAAGAGAGGATTAAAAAACGAATCCAAGGATTAATAAAGCTTCAAAAAACACTCCCCATTGAAAAACTATCTCAAGCGCTTGAAATTTCTAAGGAAGAAGCCGAAAATATAATTTATGAATTAGCAGCTGAAGGGATTGATGGTGATTTGGATTTAGATGCAGGAGTGTTTAATTTCACAAGTACTCCTGAAGAAGTAATTTCAAAACTAAATGAAGTAATAGACACCCTATAAGAATAAAAAAGGAAAAAAAAAAATACAAAAGTGATTGGTGGAAATATGTACAATAATAATTATGAAAAGCTTGCAAAGATTGTAATTAAGTATTCACTTGAGATAGAGAAAGGGCATCAAGTGGCTCTTATAGGGCCCAGTTTGGCAAGAGAGTTATTTCTAGCATTAAATGTTGAGATAGTTAGAGCTGGTGCTCATCTTATGGCACTTCCAACATTAGAAGGGATGCGAGAACTTTTCTTAAAACACGCATCTGATGAGCAGTTATCATTCGTAGATGATGGTGAAAAAACAATGTTAAAGAAATTTGATCGTCTAATTCAAATTCGAGCAGACTACAATACACGTAAATATAGTGGTATTGAGCCTGAAAAGATGGTAAAATTAACTTCAGCACCGGAACGAGTAGAATTAATGGAGATTTTTGATCATCGGGCTGCTAGCGGGGAGATGAAGTGGGTTATTGTTCCTTATCCTAGTCAAGCGAATGCTCAGGAGGCCAACATGGATCTTTTCTCATATTCGGATTTTGTATTTAAAAGCTTATTTTTACATAAAGAGAATCCAGTTGAAGAATGGCGAAAAATGAAAAAAGAGCAAGAAATGATTACTGATTACTTAGATAATATTGAAAAAATCCAGGTAATTGGAGAGGACACAGATCTAACATTTAATGTAAAGGGGAGAAAATGGGAAAATGCTTGTGGTGAGAGTAATTTACCTGTTGGAGAGATTTTTACGAGCCCTATTGAGGATTCTGCAAATGGTCATATAAGATTTACGTATCCTGGGATATATTACGGGAGAGAAATTGAAGACATATATTTAGAATTTAAAGAAGGTGAAGTATCTATCTTAAAAGCAGAAAAAGGTGAATCTCTTCTAAAAGAACTATTAAAGATAGAAAATGCTAATAAACTTGGAGAATTTGCTATTGGTACGAATTTTGGGATTACAAAGTTTACCAAAAACATGTTATTTGATGAAAAAATTGGTGGTACAATACACCTTGCTCTAGGTAATGGTTTTGAAGAATGTGGGGGAACAAATAAATCTGCAGTTCATTGGGATATACTTAAGGATATGAAAGTACCTGGTTCAAAAATCATAGCAGATGATGCTGTAATTTATGAGGAAGGAAAATGGAGGATAAAAAATGTATAGAAAAAACGTGAATATTATAGGGGATATTTGATGGAGGAATTAGCAGATCAAACGACCTTTAGGAATTATTTATTTTTTTGGTCAGGACAATTATTTTCATTACTTGGCTCTATGGTTGTATTTTTTGCGATAACTTGGTGGATTGCAGATGTCTACGACAGCGAAATTTTACTTGCAATCTCAACATTTGTATCTATACTGATGATGACATTGTTTATGCCTATTGCCGGCGTTATTGCAGATAAAGTGAATAGGAAGACATTGATTTTAGTTGCAGACTCATCACAGGCATTTACGACATTTTTACTAATAATTATGTTTCAATTTGGTTTGGGAAACATAGGGGTTGTATTGGTTTTTATCGGTATACGGAGTATATTTCAAGCATTCCATGTACCCGTGGTAAATTCAATCATTCCTACAATGGTTCCTAAAGATAAGTTAACCAAAATTAATGGAATCAACTTTTTATTTACAGGTGTAGTTCAACTCCTAGCGCCATTTGTTGGGGCTCTGTTACTAGTGTTTTTATCCATGTATCTAATACTTTGGGTAGATATAATCACATTTTTTATCGCATTGGTACCTTTATTAGCGATTTCAATTCCCTCAGTAAAACAGTTGAATCATTCTGAAGATGATGCTAAAAAGATTTCTTTTTTAAAAGAATTTAAATTAGGTATTAAAACGATAAAAATGGTTCCCGGTTTAATTATTATGGCAGTATTATCGATGTTTCTTAATTTTATATTAACACCGGCTACCACTCTCATGCCTTTATTTATTATTAATCATGGAGGAGGAGTAGGACATCTAGCGTTTGTTGAGATGACTTTTACAGGAGGAATGATCGCCGGAGCTATATTCACAATGATAAAGAAAAAATGGAACAAACAAATTCGGATAATTTTTGTGAGTATACTAGTGGCTTTGGGAGGGTATATAATTTTTGCCCTGGCTCCTTCAGGTTCATTTATTATTATGGGAATAGGCGGTATAATCCTTGGGTTTAATTTACCAATAATAAACACACTATATCAAACATTTGTTCAAACTACAGTGCCTGCAGATAAATTAGGAAGGGTTTCTTCAATAGATAGTGCATTTTCTTCCGCGATATCACCAATTGGTTCTTTAATTTCTGGGCCCCTAGCACTTTTAGTAGGAATTCAAGCTTTGTTTGTCTTCGGTGGATTAGCGGGAGTAGTTATTACTATAGCTTTTTGGAGTTTTACAGGAATTAGGAAAGTAGACCTTGATAGTAAAAGTGAAATGGAAAAAATCAATGAAAAAATAGAAAGCTTAACAATCTAAAATTTTTTTAAAAATCTATTTTTTAGATAATTAGGGGATATAATATGGAAGAATTAGCAAATAATAATACATTTAGGAGTTATCTCTTTTTTTGGTCGGGGCAATTAGTTTCACTCATGGGTTCGCTAGTAGTTCAATTCGCTATTACATGGTGGATTACAGTGATTACAGGTAGTATTTTCTTCCTTTCACTCGGTACCTTCTTATATTTTTTACCAATTGTTTTAATTACTCCAATTGCAGGAGTGCTAATAGACAGATGGAATCGTAAAAAACTTATAGCAATCGTAGACTCTTTTCAAGCGTTAGTAACGGTTTGGATTATTTTTTTATTTTATTTTGGTATTGCAAATCCTATAGTAGTTATTTTGATAAACAGTTTGAGGGGAGTATGTCAAGCATTTCATATGCCTGCCATAAGTGCTATTGTTCCCACAATGGTTCCTAAAGATAAACTAAGTAGAATAAATGGGGTAAGTTCCTTATTTACAAGTTTAATACAACTTATAGGACCTGTAATAGGAGCGACACTTTATATATTTTTTCCCCTCGAAGTAATTCTATGGCTTGATGTATTTACATTTTGTATTGCTATTGTTCCTTTATTACTAATTAAAATACCTAGTATAAGAAACTTAGCTGAAATAAGTGAAAAAAAGGAACCCACATCATTTAAGAGAGATTTCAAGGAGGGGATTACAGTAATCAAACTGATCCCTGGATTGGTAATTCTTCTGATTTTGGACATATTTCTTAATTTTTTAGTTTCCCCTATTAATGTTTTATTACCTTTCTATGTTAGCCAAACTCATTTGGGGACGGCTTTTGATTTGGCCCTTATCATGGTGTGCCTTAATGTGGGGATGATTTTAGGAGGAGTTGTGACTACATTAAAGAAGAAATGGGAACATAAGGTAACCATCTATTTTTCGGGTTTGTTGGTTTTGATGGGAATGTTCTCGGTTTTAGCTTTTACCCCGACGAGGGTCTTTTCAATAATATGGGTAGGAACAGGAATAGTAGGATTTATTTTGCCAGTTGTAAATACAATTTATATGACGATAATACAAACTACTGTTCCTCCAGATAAGATGGGAAGAGTCTCCTCCGTAATCCAATCATTATCAATGGCGATGTTCCCATTAGGAACTATTATTTCAGGACCTCTTGCCGATTTAATTGGGATTCGAATTGTTTTTCTATTTAGCGGGGTCATTGGATTATTAATTATATGTTCAATTTGGCGTTTTACAAAAATACGCCATGTGGATTTTGATAATTTTGAAGTTATAGTAGAAAAAATAAATAACATCTATAAATAAGAATAAATATATAGTGCCCAGAGATTTCTTAAAAACAATAATAGAAATAGTAGATTCACTTTAAGCATTTATATCTCTTTTTATAATAATATGGTTTTATTTGGAAATTCCCGAACCATTTTTGATAATAATTTTAAAATTTAATGAAATATTTGAAAATTAAAGCGAAAAATTTGTGAGATAGACTTAATTGCAAGAAACAGTTAATCAGAAAAGCCTAAGAAATTATATGGAATTTTGGTTTGGGCAATTATTTTCGTTATTAGGATCATTAATTGTCTATTTTGTAATATTTGTGTGGATTACTGACGTAACAAAAAGTCCATTAATGTTATCCTTGGCAAGTTTGATTAACCTGATTCCTTTACTTATCATAACCCCTTTTGCTGGTGTTATTTCAGACAGGCTCAATCGGAAGATGATAATTTTAGTTGTAGATTCATTGCAAGCGTGTTTAACGATTATTTTAACAATATTTTTCATCTTAGATTCAGCAGAAGTTTGGCTTGTATTTATATTCCTTGGGTTTCGAAGTATATGTCAAGCCTTTCATCAACCAACAGTGATGGCAATTTTACCATCTATGGTTCCACAAGATAAGCTAGGGAAAGTCAATGGTATAAGATACTTATTTATAGGTATCATACAATTTATAGGACCAGGAGTGGGGGCAACTTTATTATTTTTTGTTGAAATAAAATATATTCTCTGGATAGATGTAATTACTTTCTTTATTGCGCTTGTTCCTCTTTTAACTCTAAAATTACCTCCGCTTCAAATTAGCAAGGATCATGTTGAAAGAAAATCCTTTGTCAAAGATTTTAAGGAAGGTATTAAAGTAATGAAAAATGTTCCTGGACTTCTAACAATTATGCTGATCGCGATGTTATTAACCATGTTGACGCAACCTTTAATGGTTCTAGCCACATTTTTTATAAAGTATATACACGGTGGCGATAACTTTGCGTTAGCAATCATCCAAATGATTATGCAGGGAGGAATGATTTTAGGCGCATTGATCCCTTTTTTTAAGAAACGATGGAAAAATAAAATGAGAATTTTGTTTATCGGAATGATTGTAGTAAATATTGGTTATTTAATATATGCCCTTGCTCCAATTGGTTTTTATCCTCTGATAGGTATCGGAGCATTTATAATGGGGTTCATTATGCCGGTAATAAACATAATTGTAATGACGGTTGTTCAAATTACAGTTCCTCATGATAAAATGGGGAGAGTTTCTTCTATATTAAGTACATTAATGATGATTGGTTCGCCTTTAGGAGCTATTTTGGCAGGCACATTAAGTGAGATTATAGGAATATCATTTCTATATCTGCTATGCGCTCTCATTGGAATTTTAATAACGATATTCCCCTATTTTTTCACTAACATTAGACATATTGATTATGATAATATGGAAAAAATGGAAGAAATTAGGGAAAAAATAAATAATATTAATGAATAAATAATTTTCTTCTTTTCCTTATTTGTTTTTATAGAAGTTTAACCAATGAGTTACAGTCATATTTTTACGGCCTGCATCAGGTTCTCCAAAAACGTCCGGAACAGAAACTTTTGCGGCAGTTGTTTTATCTCTTATCGCATCTTTAATTATGTTTCTAAATTCATTATAAAATTTAATGTGTCGATCTAATGAACTAGCTCCTTTCATAATAGGTCCATGACCTGGGACATATATCTGTGCATTAATCTCCTGCATTTTCTTTAAAGCATCAATTAGAAGTTCAGGGTCGCACGTAGGATCACCTGCATAAGGAAAAGTATTCTCAAATATCAAATCTCCTGCAAAAATAACCTTCTCATGAGGGAAGGAAATAAAACTGGAACCCGCTGTATGGCCTCCTGTATGGTAAATCTCTATATGCAGATCATCATCTTGGATTAATAATTTATCTGTAAATAGAAGATTAGGAACAATATATTCGATATCCTCACCTATCGGTCCTTCTTTTGCCAAATCCTTTATGAAAACTTGATATCGAGATTTTGTTTCATTATTTAGCATGATTTTTGAAGTTAATTCACTACTAAGGACGCAAACATCCTTAAACGGTTTAATCCCAAATATATGATCTCCGTGATAGTGAGTAATTACTAAGTATTTAACTGGCATATCAAAATTTTTCTCTAAATTCTGACGCATTATTTCTGCGGTCTTAACATACATAGTACTATCAATGGCAATGCAGAAATTTCGCAATGCTATCCCTCCTGCATTACCACGACCCTTTCCAGTAGTATTTGCTGCTGTTAGAGATGTTATAGACATTAAATCGTAAGTTATATCCATAATAATTCACTATATGGTTTTAAGTTATAAAAAGAGTGAATGTTTTATATTCTTTCCATTAAATCTAGATTATTTTTTTGTAGCTTAGACTTTTATTTATGTTTTTTAATCCAATTTAAAATGTCTTTACTCTTCCTTGGAAAAAGATCTTTAATAACTTCTAACGCTGCATTTTTTACTTCTGGATTTTCATCCGATAGGATACAGCTCTCGAGAATATTGAAAACTTCTTTATTTTTTAACTCTAAAACTTTGAAAGCCATAATACCATTTATTCTAACATCGACCTCCTCACTATTGTCTAAAAAATGAGCTAAAAGTTCTGTTGCTTCCATATTATTCATCTGATTAGTTGTTACAAACTCGTAAATCTTTGCTATCGATAAATCTTTATCCATAAAATCTAAAGCATCCTGGTAAAACACCTGAGATTGTTGTGATGAATCCATTATCACAGATTTTCCCTTTAAATCAAAAGGACACTCATGATTTTCAGGTAATCGATGGGTACCACAGAAGACCATACCGCAGAAAGTACATCTATAGGGTATATCATCCATTTTATCCTTACAAAAATAACAGTTTGGCAAATTTTGAAGATTTTATTTAGCTAATCTTGCTAAATATAAATTCAATTTTTTTGATTTAAACTCTTTTGAAAATTTAAAGGTTATGTTCTAGTCTGTTAATAATATCGTTTTGGATCGGGGTTCCAAGATCCACGAAAGTTGCATTATATCCTCCAACCTTTACAATTAAATCTGTATATTTCTCAGGATGGCTTTGAGCATCTCTAAGAATTTCAGATGATACTGCTGTCGGTTGAAGTTGAACCCCTCCTGATTTAAAGTAGGATTTGAGCAAATGGCAGAATTTATCAATATGTTCTTCTCTTGAAAAATTTTGTCCATGTAATCTCACATTAACTGCAACCCCATTTATAGCCAGTTCATAATTCAACTTTGATATAGAATTTAAAACGGCAGTAAGGCCATTATTTTCCATATTATTTACAGGAGAAAGGCTATTTGATAACGGTTGATTAGCTTTTCTCCCGTCAGCAGAAGCTTTTGTAAACATTCCCTCTATAACGTGTATTCCCATAGAATATGCTCCCGGATTATATCTACCATTTCTTAAACATTTATGTTTTACTACCTCAGAGCAGAATAAATCCCACAATTCATTTGCAAGTCGATCTATTTCTTCTTCATCATTTCCCCATTTACAATATTTATGTATTAATTTTTGTCTTAGTTCTTCTTGCCCTTTGAAATTAGAATTCAAAATTTGAATAAAGTCGGGAAAAGTCATGACTTTCTCTTCATAGACTATCTTTTTAATATTAAACATTGAATCTACCAATGTTGCAAATCCAAATGCAGTAATTGAGGAGAAATTATATCGTGCTCCCCCCGCAGTATAATCTTTACCTTTTTCCATGCACCCATCAATGATGGCAGAAACAAACGGTTGGGAGAAAAACTTAACTGTCTCTTTATCTCCGATCTCTGCGACTTTAACACATTTCTCAATATTATGCTGTAACTGTTTGATAAAAGCTGAGTAGAAATCATCATATGTTAAGAAGTTACTAGGGTCTCCTGTTTCAAGACCACCTATTTGTTGTGTTAAGTTACAAAATCCATTGTTTAATGTAAGCTCTAAAACGCCCGGTAGGTTCATGTACATTCTAGCTGTAGCAGCAAAAGTATTACCCTGGCTCGTAGGTTCTACACATCCAATTATAGCATAGTTAATAGCATCTTCCATCATGTATCCCGCTTTTTTCATTGCAGGGATAATTATCTCGTCATTGTAAAAAGCAATTCCTGAAGTAGATCGAAATACTTTTAATGCTTCTTTTATAAATTTGGTTGGAGTTCTATTGTGAATTCTTATAGAGAGATCTGTAGTAAGGGCTTTAAGGTTCTTATAAGCTTCAAGAAATAAATAAGAAATCTCATTTGTAGCGTCATTTCCTTTCTTGTCTAAACCCGAAATTGTTATTGTTTGGGTATTTTGTCCAAGCGCATTTGCTACTGTAGTATATTCTGTTGGCAACAATGTTACATTCCATGTTAGCTTTAAATTTAATTCTTCAATCAGTTCTAATGCAAAATCTCTTGTGATCACATTTTTTTCTAAATCTTCCTTGTAATATGACCACAAAATTTGATCTAACCTTCCTAAAGCCACAACACTTCGTTGATAAATTATATTGATTATGTTCTGGGTGAACAGAATTAATTGGATTGCCTCGTAGAAAGAACTTGGAGTATCTTTAGTAAATTTTTCCATCATCTCTCCAATAATCTCGAGTTGCTTCCTTCTCTGATCATTTATTATATTAGATGCTTTTTTGTATGCAAACTCTGAGAATCTCCTTGAAAATTGAATAGCAGCAGTATAGGTAATTTTGACAGCTTCATAGAAATCATACTTCTCTTGATAATCAAAATCCTCTGATTCTAACTTTGATTGATGAGACTCTGCTTCTTTAAGGATGCCTCTATATCCCAATTTTAGCAGTTTTTCATATCCCGCGCAAATATGACCTTCATTAGTTCCATTTGTAATAGCTATATTTGGGGTTGCAAGGGCAATTCTACTTACTCCTGTTACTAATTTCTCATCTAAAATTCTTTTAGAGATTATATCACTATAAAGAGCTTTTCCTTTCCAGAAAGGGATTAATCCTAGGAGATCGTCAATTTCATTTTCTTCCATATAAAATGGTTGTAATTTTCGCCTTCCGTATTTTTTAATGTTAGTGCGTTTGTCTAGAGTTCCGTCATAGGAGTATAAGTCGAGGTTGATTTTCTCTCCTAAATTTTTACTGGTTTCATTACCAACAAGTAGTTCATCTTCTCTAATAAAAATGGTCATGTAATTTAAAGTATGAGCTATAGCCTTAGCTCTCTTTAAGATTTCGGGATCATTAGGGAATTTTTTGTAAATTTTGGTGAAAAATTTCGAACGTTCGATGCATAATTCATATTTACTAGACAAGAGATTATTTTTCAATCTCGAGGTTCTTTTAAGGCTATTATCTAAAATCAAATATTACCATCAACATCTAAATACTAATTTTAAAAATAGATTAAATAAGTTTTTTGATACTTGTGTTATATAATTCTAAAAAAGACTCGCATATAAAAGATTACAAAGGGTAGCATGACTAATAAATAAAGAGAAGAACTGTTTTTATAAAATTTAGCTAAAAGCTTGACAAGGCTTCTAATATAATATAAAATAATTCCAGTTAATAATATAAATAATACGTGAGAAATAATACCTCCTAAAATAGGGAAGGGAGGAAGTGGGACAAAGCCTAAAAATATCAAAATAGTAATAGGTCGAATTATCATAAGAATCATAGCATGACGACCCTTCATTTCTCGTAAGTATAAGTAGTCCATAATTCCAGAACCTAATCCAAGAACTAAATAGGGTAAAGAAGAAATATTAAAAATTGGAATTGTAAAACTCATTGTTAATCCAGCCACTAGATTATACAATAGTAAAAAGTATACAGTAGGGACAATAACTATTGAAAGCGAATATAAAAAGGAGATTAAATCATTTTTTATCCAATTTCTCCATTCTTCCTTCCAGTTGGAATGCAATTCACTGGGTATAAAAAGCATAATAGGTATTGAGATTAAAGGGAAAAATATGAAATATCCATAAAGGAAAGATTGATTAAATAAGAAAAAAATTATTCCCGTGATTAATAATGCACCCATATAACCTGTAGTGCGATAGATTATCATTTTTTTATATCTTTCTTTGCCCTCTCGAGAATTGTCGACGTCCTTTTTCATAGGAAGTTTGTCCCAATATGGCAAAATTCTAAATTTAACTACCAATGAACTCAATCCCATGAATAAAATGATAGCTGAGATGATAACTAAATCTTCTGAAATCATATTGCTAGGAAAAGCGTAATCAAATAAACTAATGGAATTAATTTCATTTTCTAAGTTAGTAATATTAATCGTTTGTTTTTCATAAAAATGCTCAAACCACACAATAGCCATTTTCAAAGATGTAATGTCTTTCTCATTTCCTTCATGATTTAGATTTGGCCTCTCTTTTAAGACGATATCAGTTCTGTTAGCAGGATTTATTTTTTCATAAAAATTCTCAGTGTCTGCTGGAGTTATTACATTATCTGCTAAACCTTGTAACAACAACAGATTTTGGGTATTGTTTTCGTTCGCGAGTTCATAACCATCTTGAATGTTATCGATGTTCGGAACAGCTATGGTTGATCCAATCAGATATCGAAGTGGAATTCTAGTAGTTAAGCTTCCAAGATCGGCTAATGGATGATAAAGAACTACAGCATGAATTCTATCTTCTAAAGCTTGCAAGATCGCACCAATTCCACCACCATATGAATAGCCTAGCAACCCCATATGAGTTGTATTTGCATACTGATAATTTGCTCCAATATAATCAATCAATTCAATCATATCATCAGGCTCTTTAGAAAGAAATCCGCTAGGGCTACCAGATTCTCCATGACCTCTTTGTTCTACTGAAATTACAGCATAACCCAATTTAACATATTGATATATTATTCCTGTTTTATGTTCTTTTCTTCCGTTGATACCATGTAGAAGCAAGATAGTGGGAATTGAATTTGTAACATTTTCTTTTAAATTCTTGTCTATATATATAAGTCCTTTAATAACAATTCCATCTCGCATCTCTAATGAAATCGACTCCACATCAATATTTTCATCATTGAAATAAGTAAGTTGTTGATCTCTTAAAACTAAGGCGAGAGAAACAGAAATTACCGTTAAAATTATGCTCAAAGATAAGAACATAATTCCTATATACTTAAATAATCGCTTTTTTTCAATTCTGTTCCTTAATTTTTTGATACCATCAGCTAATTTCTCTCTTCTCTTCACTATAATATACACACAGTCGGAGTATTATAAAAACAAAATTATTATTCCTTATTAACCAAGTGTTTATAATCATAAATGAATATTTATGACTTAGATTTAATCTGAAATAAGTAGATAATGACAATGACTGTGGAAACTTGCGCTGAATGTGAGAAGGATGCTGTTTCTAATTGTGCTATATGTGGAAAACCTTTATGCCAAGATCACATAATACATGGATTTTCCAAGAGAAATAATGCTCCTGCTGTTAACTGTGCGAATTGTCAAAAAAAATTCCCGAGAAAGGTAAGGAAGCAAAGCCTGGTGATGACTGCTGTACTCATTGTTGCATCAATCATTTTAATAATCTATTTAAGCACTATTATTCCTTTTTTATTTTAGGTTAGTTTTTTCTTTTTAACTATATATATTGGGGAATTTAAAATGGAAAGTAAAAAAGTTGCGGATTCAAAAGTTGAAATTGCTCAAGTAATGATGCCTGAACATTCTAACGTTGCTGGAAATGTTCACGGAGGATATATTTTAAAATTAGTCGACCAAGCGGGTGCCATAGTAGCAGCAAGGCACACACACAGTAATATAGTGACAGCTAGTTTGGACAGAATGGATTTCATCTCGCCTGTTTATGTCGGAAACTTGGTCTTTGCAAAAGCCTCATTAAACTATATTTCAAATACTTCTATGGAGATTGGTGTAAGGATAGAGGCAGAATGCTTAAGAACAGGCACTCACACTCATGTTGGTTCTGCCTACTTAACTTTTGTAGCTTTAGATAAAAATGATAAACCAACACTTGTCCCGAAACTTATTTTAATAACTGAAGATGATAAACGAAGGTTTGAAGAAGCTAAAAACAGAAGAAAATTAAGATTACAACAAGTTAAAAAGCACAAACATATCCATCAACCTTGTATAGCACGACCTGAAAAATTGAAGTAAAAAGCTTAACTTAAAATCAATTATTTAATCACGAATAGCTAAGACAACTAAATCTTCCAAACTTCTGATCCCCCTTGGTTCATTTTCACTTATTGAAATATAATCATTCTCACTTAATTCTACCTCCCCGGAACCAGACGTAAAAAGTCCCTTTCCTTTCAAGACGAAGAAAACAACAATATGCGAACCCTGATGTGAGGGGATTGCTAATCCTTTTTTTAGAGAGATTCGTATTATCTTAAAATTGCTTGAATTATAAATTAAATCTTTCACGGGGGTTTCTAATAGAAATTCCTGATCATCAAAAATATTTTTTGGATCTACAATTATCACCTTTAGAGTTAAATTATTTTTAATTGAAATTTTTTGAAATTCTATAACCTTATTTTAAGTTGATTTACTAATCATAAAATATATCTTTTTATATAAGTTAATGCAAGATAATTTATAACAAGGAGCGACCTTGAAGTGACAGAAGCTAAGAAAAAACCTAAACTAAATTTAAATTAAAGCCAAATATTAGATGGGTACTAATTGTTGCACTATTAGGTTCAATTATCTGTATCGCATTATTGTTTACTTTTAGTTTCTTAGTCATTCTTATCCAAGTAATTATTGTATTATGTGGTTTTGTAGTTTTCTATGCAATGAAATCAAAAATAGAAATGAAATCAATACCAACAAATAATAATTAGATCTTAATTGTCCATTTCATTAATAGCACAATATCCAACTATTTCATCCCTTAGGAATATTTTAAATGGAAGTTCTGCTTCTAAATCTCTATAAGGTCTCAAGATATTCACTAGCGTATCATGCTCGGGTTTGGAGAAAATTTGTTTAAATTTTTCCCCTACCCCATTAAAAAATTGGTATTGTTGAAGAACAAAATTACCTGAAAATTCTGATTCTCTGAGAGTGTTAATAATGTTTTCAATATCAATTGAAGATAATAGGCTTTCTACATAAGTAGTACGTATTTCAAACTCTATATCTTTTTGAGATTTAAGGAACTCTAAAGTTTCTCTAATTTTACTTATATCTACCTTTACACCAGTAATTTTTTCTAAACTTTTTAGCTCAAATGTTCCCTTTAAATCTAATGCAACCCTATTAATAGAAGGAGAAATAGCTTTTATGACAGAGGGATTTGACCCATTTGTATCGATGCTTAAATATTTGCCAATTTTTTTAATTTCTATACATAATTCCGGTAATTCTTTTTGTAGTGTTGGTTCTCCTCCAGTAATACTTACTCCGCTTACCAGTAAATTGGAACTTATTTTGTTAATCAATTCCTTGATATTATATTCTCTCCCAACACTTGGTTGTAAAAGGTACTTATTGTGGCAAAATTCACACTTAAAGTTACACCCTACAGTAAATAAAACCATAGCTGATTTATGTGGGATATCCTTTGTTGATATATCAAGGATTCCTCCTATTTTCATGATCTAATCAGAATATTCTTTTTTAATTAATGTTTCTACCTGATAAAGTGGCAAACTAAATGGCCCAGGAGTTTCTAGTTTAAGAGATGTGAGTGCTGCTGCAAATTTCAATGATTGTCTAGGATTTTTTGTAATGCGAGATCCTATATAACTAATAAATGCAGTATCACCCCTACCGGTTCTTCCCATTGAGCTTTTGTTTTTCCATGAAAAGCTATATGAAAAATTATTTCCAAAGATAGAAATTCCGTCCTCATGAGTAATAAGAATCTCTTTTGGGCCTAATTTAAGTAAATTTTTGGCGGCATTCTCAATATTCTTCTGATCAGTTAGTACTTCAGCTTCAGTTTGATCAACTTTTAATACGTTGATGTTTGATATGATCACCTTCTTCTCTTTAAGGGTTAGGGGAGAATAAAAAACTTTTTTATTATCTCTAAATCTAATAAAACCCTGTATATCTAAACACAAATTTTCAGAGTATCTTGTTTTTAGATATTCTAGTAATTCTAAATCTACTTCTCCAGCTGTAATTGGACCAATTACAAAAAATTTTGAATTTATACTGATAATTTCTTCTTGTTTAAACAACCCCGCAAAACCGAGGGGCTCATAGCTTCTAAATTCCATGTTATTTGAGGAATAAATGTTTTTTAAGCCGGATGTTTCCTCAGAAGGAAAAGCGTAATATTTAACACCATTTGTTTTGAAAATTGATAAAAATTCGAAATCTTCTTTTCTAAGTCTTGTAATAATTGCGATTTTAAGACCCATATGACTCCCAGTAATTCCGCCGTAATATACTGCACCACCTATACTAGTACTACTTACACCATCTACTTCTATAATATCCTTGGCAAAATGACCTAAAATAACTATGTCAACGGAATCAATAGTCATAGATATAATAATTAAAACAGACTAGATATTAAGAAATTATCGCTAAAATTAAAAAAAATTGATAAAAAAGGAAAAAGATCAAATTTTATAATGTCTAGAATTTCCGGGTTTCCCCTCAATGAAGGTTTCTAGCATTTTCTCTATTATATGAGAAGGATTTAATGTAAGAAACATTATTTTTGGTCTTCACTAAAAATATTTGTTAGTAGAACTGAACTAATACGTAAGTTTTCTTGACCATCTCTATTGATTTGTTCATTTATTATTTCTTTTTTCATTATTAATTAAATGGAAATATTACTATATAAATCTTTCCCACTTGGATCCCATTCTACTAAACAACACTAAATGACCTGAAATTCCAATAAATCGGAAACATCTATTAACAATTGAACATTGTTTAGAATACAATACAAAGAATGAAAATCCATCTAGTTTTCCTAGTGATAATTGAATCTCAGACTGAACATAGTTTAGATATTCATGATACTTGCATTTGAGGGAAGTAAAATTAAAAACAAATTCCATAAAAAGTAAATTAAAAGTTACTGCCTCCTAAACAGATTATTATGTAAATCACAAGGTTTTTTAAAAATTTTTTGCTTTCTATTCTACTTTAAAACATTTGGAATTGGGGATCTTCTTGATTCTAAAATTATCTTCAACTAATACATAAAGAAAAAATTTGAGTTATATTTTTAATTTAATTGAGAACTTAAACTAAAGTTACAGCTAATAAAACATAATAGCATTAAATCACAAGGTTTTTTAATCCTTTTTAATTCTCAGTTACAATTTAGTTAAAATTTTTCTTCCCATTTATTTAGGTATAGGAGCTTTAAAATGATATTTGAAGATTTAATTAGTTTGCTTAAAAAGAAAGGGTTCAAAGATACTTTTTTTGTGCTTACGAAAAATGGCAATAAATTAGATAAGCATGCATTCTATAATGAGTTAAATAAGTTTTCCTACTATAACTCATTCTTTCGTGTTAAAGAAGATCTTATAAGAAAAGGTCTAATAGAGATTGAAAACAGTAATAAGGTTAAATACATTAAGTTAACTGAGAAGGGTTTGGACATTTACAATAAACTGAAAGAAATAAACAATTTAGTAAAAAATTAGTCCCTTTTTATTTTATATTCAATCCTTAAAGAAGTGGAATTTAATTTGATTTTAAAAAAGCTAATTGTTGGACCACTTGGCACGAACTCATATATATTCGGGTCATCTGAGTCTAAAGAAGCTGTCATTATCGATCCCGGTGGAGATTCAAGTAGGATTATTCAATCTATAGAAGAACTAGATGTAAAACCAATTAGTATCCTGTTAAGTCATGGACACTTCGATCATACAGGAGGTGTTGGAAAAATTATACGATATTTTGATATTCCTCTAATGTTTAATAAAAAGGAATACGATTCGGGGTTATATCATCAAAAACAAGCAGAAAGGTGGCTAAATGAGGGAGATTCCATTCTCATAGGTGAAATTATACTAAATGTCTTAGAAACTCCAGGACATTCTCCTGGTTCGTTGTGTTTCTTTACAAAAGATGTTAAAGAGTATAATGAGATTCAAATTGATGGAGTTATTTTCACAGGTGATTTAATCTTTCGAAGAAGCATTGGAAGGTCGGATTTCGGAGGAGGTGACCCAAACCTTCTATTTTCATCCATTAAAAATAAAATTATGCTTAATCCTGAAATAACCGATAACTTCCTAATTTTTGCAGGCCATATGGGTAGCACCTCAGTAGGAGAAGAAAGGCAAATGAATATGTTTAGAAATTATTTTGTTTGAAGTGGAGCTGGTTCTGTCAATTTTTTGCTGATAAGAGTAATTCCATAGAACAGATATCAATTGAAGAAATATAAAAAATTATAGGTTAACCAATATTTTAAGTTCTAATTTTAGAAAGAAGTAGATTTAGTGTGATTTTAAAAAGATTAGTTGTTGGATCTTACATTGTTAATACATACATCTTCGGGTCACCAAACACTAAAGAAGTTGTAATTGTTGATCCCGGTGCTGAGGCAGAGAAAATAATTAATGCAGTTGATGAATTGGATGTTAGACCAATTGCGGTTCTTGTGACTCATGGACACGAAGACCACACCGGAAATGTTGGTGTAATTTCAAACTACTTTGACATTCCTATAATGTTTCATAAATCGAGATATAAATGGGGAAGATATTCTG
Organism: uncultured archaeon; assembly: GCA_964486045.1. GTDB lineage: Archaea > Asgardarchaeota > Lokiarchaeia > Sigyniarchaeales > SOKP01 > Loki-b32. The sequence continues at coordinate 83,763 of CAZALK010000003.1, read as the reverse complement.
CAGGTAGGGATAATCGAGGGTTGATAGAGGGTGATACTATTAACGTGGGGGAATATACCTTACATGTCTTAGAAACCCCTGGTCACTCTCTCGATTCCCTCTGTTATTATTCAAAAGATCCAAAAGAATTTAACGGTCAAGAAATAGATGGGATAATCTTTACTGGTGATTTAATTTTCTGTCGTGGCATAGGAAGATCGGATTTCGGGGGGGGAAACCCAAATCAGTTATTTTCATCCATTAAAAATAAAATAATGTATAATCCTGAAATCACAGATAATTTTCTTATATTTTCAGGTCATTCCTACTCTGGTGATGTTACCTCTGTGGGAGAAGAGAGGAAACAAAATCCACATAAAAAATATTTTCTCTAAATAGAGATTTTCATCTTAAAAAAGTATTAATCAAAAGATGATAAAATACGAAATAATAAAGAGGTGTGGATGATATTATTACAGTATTTCTCTATTTTGAAGAATTTAAATATTAAAAAGAAGGAAAACTTGTTTTTCTACTTCATAATTATTAAAATTAGGTTTTCTTCCAAAGCCACCATTACTTCACGTGACTCACCGGCAACCGCAGTCTCTAATCTTATAAATTTCAAAATTCCTTCATCTAAGGCTTCAACTACTTGTCTTCCTTTCCCGATAAGTGATGTCACGTAAGCAGCTACTTCTTCACTAATATCTATTTTCATATTCGAATCAATTGGCAACCCACTGGAATCGCAAATAATGACGCCGCGAATTCCCTCCCTCTCTTCGAAACGACGGATTATATTTTTAACTTCTTGACGATTTATAATGATAAATTACACCTTTAAGAAAACTCTAAATTTTTTATATTATAATAATAGATTAAGGGTTTTTAAAAATTTATATTACTAAATAAATTTACAATCAAACTACAATTAAAAAAGTTCCCTTAGGCTAAAATATTTTACTATGATGGTTTTTACTTTTTTCACTTACTCTTTTTTTATATTATTTGATAAATTTAAATTGCTTAAACGATATATTTTAACTAATACTTATTTAAGATAATTTCTTAACCAATTTCAGAATTCCAAACTATTGAAATTATTTTATGGGATACTCTATTATGGTAGATAAAAAAGTTCTTGAGAAGAAGTTAGCAGAATTAATGGATATAGTTCCTGAATGTGAAGGTTTAATAGCAACTGATTCGGAAGGGAAGGTTTTAATTGGTCAAACTATTACAGATATGGATCATAGTAAAATTGCAAAGGCCTGTGTTGCCATAATCAAGGATTCAAATGCACTTGGTAAAGATACGGGTAAAGGCGGTTTAAAAACAACCACGATTGAACTTGAAAATGGATTTGCTGTTTTGGTTGGTTCCGAAAAGAATACATTAATAGCTTTGGCTGGTTCGGACGGAAGAAGTTCTCTTGCATTATTAAAGAGAAACTTAATTTCAATATCAAATTTATAATTTTATAAATCCTTTTTTTTAAAAATAAGTAAAAGGATTGTTAGTAAGTTTACTTTTTAGAATTTTTCTTTTTTTGTTTTTCAGCTAAGCCTCTTTCTTCTAACAAGGAATCTAAGTCTGTCGTCTTTTTTGGTTTGACTTCTTTTTGTTCTACTTTTTTCTTGGGAACCTTTTTCTCTGGAGTTGGTTTTTTAAGATCGGATACCATTATATATTTGCCCTTTCTCGGTTTTCTCAACGGAACTTCAACCGGTTCTTCAATTCTTTTCCTTACTCGACGAGTATAGATTATTGCTGCAAGCCAAATAATACCGAAAATGACAATTATAGTAAACATGAAAAACTCAATTACATAATCTGTTATTGGAGGATCAAAAACGGCATAAGAAGATTCCTTGAAGAAAGTGAATATTTCTCCTGTAATAACATTTTGGGCTGTAATTGTAAAATTAACTTGAAGTTGGCTGACTTCTGATATTGAAATTTCAATTATTATATCTGTGTTATCTCCAGAAGAGAACCAATTTAATTCAACATAATTTATTTCTACGGTTGTATATTGTAAATTATTTTCAATATCCACTGTAATGTTAAAAAGTCTTAAGTCAGAGTCTCCTATATTACTTAGAATGTATTTTATTGTTGTTAGTCTGTTTCTGTATATTAAAACATCAATCTGGCTAACTAAAATTGAAATGCCGTTTGTTTCATGCAAAATATTTATGAAAGCATTCTTTGAAACTCCATTTATGATATCCCCATCCCAAGATAATTGTAATTGCAAATCATCCTCAAAATCGATAACCATAGTGTCAATATTAAAGGTAACGTGACCGTTGGAATCAGTTATACCTGTAGCAATTTCTACCCATGAACTCGAGTCAAAATACTCACAAGTGACATTTTTATTTGATAACACTACTCCAAATTCAGTAGTTAAAGTTGAACTAAAATTTATTGATTGACCTTTGATGGGAGAGTTTGGTTCAATAGTGATATTTGTAAATATACTATTAAGTTTTATAGAAAATTCGTCATTGAATTGTCTATAACTGCTAACATAATTTTCATCAATGATATTAACTAAAAATGATGAATTATCTGGAAAGTAAATACATTCGTCTCTGTCAAATTCATATAAAATGCTTCGACTTGTGATCTTTTCAGAAATTGTCAAACCAAGAATATAACCCTCAAAATTATCACTTGTTTTATTACTTAAAAGTGAGAATTCAGGACTTTTATATATCCCTGCAACGTTATCCTCGATATATAAAGTAACTATTGTTTTTGCACCCCCTAATCTGATAGGTGCATTTACACCCATCCAAGTTTGTGTAGCTATATTTAAATTTGGAATTGTAAGATTAAAGTCAAATTCATAACTATCATTTGGGGAACCGGAGGAATTTAATGTAATTGAGTTTGAAGAATTTTCAGCTATAATCCAATCTTCATTGAGATAAGATACTATTTGTGTAAGGATTTTAATAGTTAAATTGAACGTTTCGTGTGCATTTTGAATTGTTGTCTTAAAGTTGATAATTTCATTCGGGTTTAAGATATTTTCACTTTGCAGAAATGATTCAAGCAAAATGGGTAGATCCCATCCTTCAAAATTATAAGAATATTCTTGATTGATATTTGAATTATTTATAGCATAAAAATTTGGATTTGGGATACCTGTTGTATCGTTAATTGATGCAATTAACATTGTGTAATTTTGAAATACCTTATTATTTATTTCTCCAATAAGAACATTAGTCCCTAGGTTCGAAGAATAGGTTAAATTATATAAATCGAGATCGTATGAATCAATATATAAAGTTATCTTTTTGCATCCTAAGGCGGAACCATTTAACCAAAGGATTCCTAATTTATATTCCCCAAAAACTGTAACCGCATCTGTCAAATCTAGAATCGTGTTGTTATTGAAATCGTAAGATAATACTGATCCATCAACATCTCCTGTTGAATCAAACAATATCGCTCCAGGATATTTAGTTCCATTTGGGTAAAAAAGGGTAACGTTTGCATCACCACTTATAGGGGCGTCAAGATTCTGGTCTTGGATATCAAGGCTAATCGATATGTTATCTCCATACATGAAACCAACTGTTTCTGATAAAATTCCATTATAGTTAATATAACTGTGAATCTGTTGAATGAAATTGTAACTCGTTAAATTAAGTGTGTATGAACCATTAAGACTGGAATAAGATTCATTAATTACAAGTTTAAACATAGTTGGATTCTCTGTTAAAATTGATTCTTGTTCTAATAACCAAAGAAACTCTTCTCCATTTGGATTTGTCAAATTATGAGCATTCATGAAGTTAGGATAAACAAACCAAAATTCAAAAAAATCCCAATTATTGAATTTTGAATTATTTTTATCAAAATCGAACTCTAAATTCCATTCAGGATTTTCATTATAAGTTGCATTATAAAATGCTTGAGCGCCTACAATCCAATAAGCTTTTATAGAATAAGTAACATTGAATTTAAAACCCTCAATAACAGTTTTATTCCATTGTAAGTAAACTTCAAATTCATTTGCGAGAGTATCTTCAATTGGTTCAATAAAGGTATTAGTCCATCTCCCTAATCCCCAAGTTAAATAAGAACTTTCATTATATGGATAGGAGCTAATTTCTAAATTTTCTATTGGAATATCTTGAATTTTTAGTGTATTGGTAGCATTGTATATAAAATCTGATGGCATATATCCTCTAGTGACGTTCAACCTAAAAGGACTAGCATCTAATTGACCTGAAGGGTATGTTGAAATGGTAGTATCTACTTGTTTTTTAGCTAATGACCAACTAATTCCATCATTGATTGTAGTTATTAATTGGTGTTCAGTTATCCCATCTGCGGTATAATCAATATAGGGCAAAGTTACTAGACTGTACACTTCATTTGAGTTATTTGATTTTATCACAACAAAGTAATTTGAAAGGTTTAGATTTTGAGTGTTAGAAGTATTAAACTCAAAATAGGAAATGTTGTCTTTAGTATAATTTAATAATAATATTGGATCTATCGGTTCATTGTAATCTGGGTTTAACTGAGTACCTCGTAAACTCCCACCTGTCCCACCTGATCGAACTAAAGTACCATCTGCTCTATACAGTGTAATATTTAGTTGTGTTATTGCCGCCTGAGTCAAATTTAAGGTCCTTATCCAAACATTAAATCCATTTACAGTCGAATTTTCCCCCTTTAAGTCAAATTCTAAAGCGACATAGCTATTATTAGTTATAGGTAGATCAAATGCGTAGGTTGATTCTAATTCTAAGTTGTAGAATCGGCCATCAAATGAAGCAAGGTCACTTCTCTCAAAAAAGAATTGTAAATAACAAACATCTGATAAATCAATGAAATTCAAATTTTCATTAATAATCTTACGGTTAATCTCCTGTATACCTATACTACTATTAACCAGAATTGGATCAGTCAAATTAACCCAAGTTGGTTGTGTATAATCCTTTATTCTTATTGTCAAATTAGCATCAAGAGTAAGGTCAAAAAGTAATGAGAGAATTAGAGCTAATATATCAGTTCTATCGAACTCTACATTACCATTGATCACCCCTATGTTTGTATAAGTTTCATCTGTATAATTTGCTTTTATTGTAAAATTTAATATATTATTTGTGGCATTTGATTGTAACCACAGGTTGGTTGAATTTGAACTGTCAACTAAATCGCTGAACGATCCTCCAATAACTGATGTTCCAACTCCCGGAATATAATCTGAATTGGATGGATCCTCATCAAAATCAAAGGATATGAAATCTGCTGCATCTAAAGCAGTGTCATCCTCAAGAATGTAATCTGTTGTGTAATTATTTTGAAATGTGAAATTAAAATCACCATAAGTGAGAAACATATCGTCTGTAGGAATTGAGGGAATATCGAAAAAATCTTCGTTATCGTTTAAATTGCTAGATTCGTTATTTACATATATTCTAACATCTTGGTCGTCTCCACTACCAAGAATAAAATCTGTTATATTAAGATCAGAAGTTTTAGGAAAAATCTCTAATCCTTGATTTTCGTCATTATTTTCATCTATTAGATTGGAATGATTAAGAAAGTGGAAATTGGTTATTAAAATAAATGTAATAAAAATTACGACAATGACTATTCTTTTAATCTCTTTTTTTTGTCGAATCAAGAAAATAACCGTGAAACCTAATTTTTGATTATAAAATCATTTAAAAGTATTAAAATTTCCTAAATTTTTAAATCTATCAGTTAGATTGCCATATAACAAAATATTTATAGCAATCGAATTTTCTTTAAAATTAAAATAAGAACAATAAATCTTGAGGTAAAGCGTTGAATGAAGAATTAATAATCCAAGAAATTGAAAATAATACTGAGGAATATATTGAATTTTTTAGAGATCTGATTCAAACTGAATCTTACAATCCCCCTGGCAATGAAAAAAATGTTGCATTGAAGATTGAACAATATTTAAAGGATGCAAATATTAACTGTGAACTTTTTCCTTTTGGAGATAATCGTGCTAATTTAATTGCAATTTACTCTAATATTAAAAGTTCAGCCCTTATCTAATTTCAAGAGTTCATTTCCTCTTACATTCAAAGATTTCAAAGAATTCATAGTTCTTATAGATTCTGGAAGTGAGATTAATTCATTATCTTCTAAAAAGATATCCTTAAGTGATTGAATTTCCATAATAGAGTCAGGTAGAACCTTGATTCTGTTCCCTCCTAGATTTAAAAGTTCAAGAGACTTCAAATTTTTAATAGATTCTGGTATTGTTATTATCTTATTATTACACATGATAAGTTTTTTAAGCGTGTTTAACGCACAAATAGATTCGGGAATTTCATTTAGTTCATTATTAGATATGTCGAGAAATTCAAGAGATTTAAGATTTTTAAATGCCCCTGGAAGCTTTTTTAGTTTAGTATAATCTATAAAGATCTTTTTTAGATACTTGAAATTGCCTATAGATTCTGGAAGCATTTCTATATTTGTATGCGCAATTGATAATCCTATGACTCTATGATTCACTATTTTAATCCCATTAAATTCGCCATTAAGAAAATCCTCGATATGAAACTTATCGTTTATCAATCTTTCCAGTTCTAGAATAATTCTTGTCTTTTCTTCTGCTTCTTCATCTTGTCCTAATAAACTTAAAAATAATTCTTCCCTCGAAAGATATTCGTCATACCCTTCCTCTAATAGAAAATAGATCGTAGGAAAATACCCTCCCTCAAATCTTTTGGCTATCTCTTCCTTAAATCTTCTTTTTGCAAGCGGATCCCCAACTTTTTCTAATCTTTTTAGGAGTGGAAAGGCTAAATTACTATGTAAAAGGCATGTGTCATAATTATTCTCATACCAAACTTGTAAATTTGAGCAATGAGCCCAAAACTCAGTCTCAAGAGGAATATTTATCTTAGCAGGCTCCCTGAATTCTAATGAACGATCAGATCTCATCTCAATTTCATCAATAGACCCAATTTCATCAAATGTATCTACATCCTTAATCGGAATATTAATCAATAAGAACTTACATTGCCTAAATAATTCATTGTCAACATAAATATTGGCCTTATTATCCTCTAATCTCAATGATAAAAATTCATTTATTTTAAACTCTTTCATAATGCTTTCGACTTTTAAACACGTCTAATGAAATAAATGATGATTTATTAATTTAAATGTATACACTCGTTAAAATTTAAACAAATAAACTTTTTTATCTAAGAAAAATTGTCATCAAATTACAATAAAAAACAAAAAAAATTAAAAAGAAAACATGGAATTGATTAAGTTCCAAGCTTCTTGATATTTATTAAATTTAGAAAAGGGAACGGTATACGAATTATATGCTCTAAATGAATTCATGATATTTATGATATTATACTTATTTTCTTTGCTATAAAACTCACTATCGTAGAATGTTATGCCTTCCAATGAATGATAATGATTATCTGAATTGAAATAACCATCTATTAATTGATTTGTATAATCATCGGCATATTCAGAAGGTAATAGAGCACCAGATAATATATTGAGAGAGCCTATACCCTCAATTTGAGTGACCTCACCACCAGATTCGATAGCAGCAAAAATAAATAATGTTTTATACCCTTCAAGAAAGGCTCTTACAACATCTTTATAATGCTTATTAAAGCCAACTAAGTTATCACCGTTATTTGTCCCATCAATTTCCCAAGAATAGAAATCCTTATTATTCAATTTAACTATTTTATTTGCTGCTGCTATGAACTGATTGGGGATTTCATAATACTGTCCCAATCCACCAGAAGTGATGCCTTGGGGGATGATATATATTTTCTTAGAACCTTTAGATGGTTTTCCAAATCTAAGAGCTAAATTTTTTAAAGAGTTTCCAAAACTCGAAATTGGCTCATTTAGATTTCTAATTATTTCCTTCGCACTGTATTCTTTAACACTCACAACTCCAATAGGTGTTAAAGAATTATGCATTATATCAACTATACCATCATCATACCATTTACGTAAATCAAGGTCGCTTAATATAATTTCTTTAAAATTGATTCCATTAATCGTCGGCAAAGGTATTAATCCTAATAATTCAAGTGTTTCCTTTCCCCCATCTACCAAAAACTTTTGGAACATTTTTCTATAATTCGTTAAAGCTGGACCATGTCCGTAATAAATATATTGATATAATAACTGACCTATTACATTTAGATAAATAAATTGTGTCTCATCATCAGCGATATTATTTTCAATTTGTTCTTTGTATTTTTCAAATAAGACATTATAAACTAATCGGTTTCCATAAGCCCTCTGAGTTCTATAAACAATTTGAGAACGCTGCTTCTTTCCCCAATATTTTAATAATAGATTAGATAACCCATTAGAGTATTTGGTTAAATCTAAACTTTCGATACTAACTTCATTTTGACTTTTGATGTTTGGATCCCAGTAATCAGTAGGAATATGAGGGATTTGAATAAATTCTACTTCCTCGTTTACACCGTATTTAATAGTAACTTCAATACTAGGTCGAAGTATCATTTCATCAACAACCTGACTTTGAGCAGTGGTATAAGAAGTGGAACTGGGGAATTTAACATTAAGATGCTCATTAACTAATCCTGCGTTTTTATGTGCTTTAAATAAAGAATCCCAAGTTAGTAATGCAAATTGTACTCTTCCATTCTGAACGAAGATTGAACCTGTAAGAAGTTTTGATAAAGTAAAGCCTCCATAAAGATTGGTAGTTGTAGAAATGATCTCTTCTATTAACACTTTATCTTCATGCCCGTCGTATCCTTGTAAGAAATCATCTCCATCAGAGAATGTTCTTGGCACACCTCCTTTAACGAATTTATTATTGCCTATTGAATCGAAAATTTCTGCCCTAATTTTTTCATCTAATGCCTTTAGGACGGGATCAGAATTCCCCCTAGAGGGTAATTGATAGTTTTGATAAAGATCCAAAGCTATTTTTAACCAATCCTTGAAGGATTGGTCTTTATTGTAAGTCAAGTGATTAATATCTTCGATGTCATCCCTAAAATTATTGAAACTGAAGCTATAAGCACTACTACCAATAACTGTTTTAAATAAATGGCTCAATTCTTTATAACCTGGTCCCAAATGTATAACACCAGATTTGTCTTCATACGCGTTTAAGACTTTGAGTATATTATCATATACTGGTAAATATTCTGAGAGTCCACTATGATCAATAATTTTTTGGGCTATATCGAAAATATGCGTTAGTACTAAATCTCGCATACTCGATTCTTTCGCTAAAATATCCGCAGTGATCGGAAATTGCCGTAAGAATGGAAGCATATTAATAATTCCAGATTTCGGTCGTCTGGAAGGTATAGGAAAATTCTTGTAGAGTATAGTGTAAAAATCGTGCGAAAAGTCAAAATCTAGGTATGGGTTTATCAAATCTGTAGTCACCCACATTATTTGGTTCATATCCCCATATCTAGTGAACATGGCGTTTATGACTCGTATACCACTATAATCTCCTACGCCTGTTCCTTTAAGATTCCTAATATAATTATTCTCTTTTATAGACTTCATACTACTTGAACGCCACCAATGAACCCCACCGACTCTCTCTGTTATACTATAGCCTTCGTATTTTATTCTGCCATATAGCTTGCGTCCATTTCCATCAGTAATTATAACACTAATAATCTCTCCTGTCTCTAAATCTGGGATCCCAATCTGCCAACCGCCTTCTAACTTAAGATTTGATCTTACTTTATATAACCGATAAGTAATCTTGTTATCCTTGATTTTGAAAGCAAATGTGTATGGACCCAACAAATTTCCTGTCTCTTTATCATAATCTTTATTAGATTCCAAATTACTTGAATCAAATCGGGAATCTTTTATATTATAAATTGAAACTTGTTCATTAGAAGCTCCAGGTAAATATGTCTCTATAACTGCACCAAGTACTAAACCGTATTTAACACTTCCATCATTCCCTAAATAAGCACCATAGTAATGTTCAACATTCCCAGCAACTTTATTGCGAATAAAATTATCTAAATCTATAATATCTCCTTTATTTATTCTGTATTTTTTAAATAAATCGTTTTTTAAGGTCTCTATGAAATTAGAATCCACTTTCAGAAGCATCTTTCTAAATGAATGTTTAAGAAGATTACTCTCTACAGGAGTAGTACCAATGTAGCCTTCTACATTCTGTAACAATTCATTTAATGCGTTAATTGTATAATACTTAATTACATCAGATTTTGACAATTTGGCCCATTTTGTATCATATTGACCAGATACCCCTACAGTTTGTTGACCAATACTACCTCTTTTCATCAAGTCAGTTAAAACAACATCGATAAAAGCTTCAATATTATTTAGTTCGCGATTAAACATAGGACTGTTAAAATTAATTCTAATTGTGGTCTTATCAGGGTTAAACTTGTTAGGATCGTCTGCTACCTCCAATAATGTGTCATAGACATTTCTGAATGCATCTAAACCTATCATAGATTGCTCAAATGTAAAACTTCTATCTTCTTTAGAATGTTTGGCAATATTTCCAACAATTATTAATTGGTCACCCCGAATTAGATACTGCCTACCAAAAACATCGAATAAACCATAATCATTTTTGGAAAAATAGCTTGCCGGTCCAAAAAGTTTACTTTTTAATTCCCTTGAAGTCTGAGTATGAATTTTCCACAATTCGCGGTGATCAACTTCTTTCCCGTTTTTATCAATCATTTTATCATATTTTGCATCATAATATGAGAGAATTGTTCTTGGTAATATCTCAAGAGTTAGAACGTTCTCAAACTCAGTACCCTGAATAGACTGTAGGGCTGTATTGAAACGGAAAAGCTTATTAACAATACCATCAGACTTAATTGCAAACGAAGCTATAGCATCCAAAAGACACTGAAGTACTGAAATCGAAAATAACGCTCCTCCATCAATTTGGTCTTGATCTTCGGCAAATATCTTCTTATTACCTACAAGCTGTTTTAGATTATCAAATAAACCATTAAATATGGAGTTTTGCTCATCGACTGAATTCCCAAGAGTATGAATTATAGGACTACCTAATTTTATAGAAGTTCTACTTAATGATAATTTCTTAAGTAAATTCCATTGAACGGCTTTAACAATATTTTCCCTAACCTTTTGCAATTCTTGATGATTCCCCTTTGCTTCTTCAAAAACGCTTAAGATTTGTTCCCTATAGAATGCTTCGGCAATCTTTTTCATATAACCTTTCTGTGCACCTGCTTTTAGGGAGTTAGAAGACCAGTCTAAATCTTCACTTGTAAATGCTCGAAATGCCTCTCATGAGGGAGGTTTAATTAATCTGGTTATAATTCCTATAGTAAAAATTAAGCAGAAAAAAGATGTTACTTTTCGAGGATCTAGTAACTTTTTTCAAGGAGTTTTTTCTTAAAATTTATGATCCATTTTCTATTTTTTTTTAATCTAACCGTTCTAAAACATTAATTCTTTATTCAATTAAATTTATTTATCATAATAAAGATATAATTCTACATTTTGCTAGATATTAAAGATTAGATTAATTTTATACGAGATTATGAAATATTAAAATAATTCAAAAAAATTTTTAATGAAAGAGTTTCCAATTATTAAATGAATCCTTAATAGCTCTAATAATTCTTTATAAGCAGATTTATGCTTTAAGTTAAACTTGATGGAGTTGATAACAGAAGCGGATGAAAAGATCAGAGTTAATCAATGAAATGTTGTAACGAAAGTAAAAAAAAAAGTTTTTATTTTTTTAAATGTTTATACTGCTTTTTTATCAGAACCACTGAGACTATACTTAGTATCATAAATAGGAAGTAGAGACTATATCCTGGAATAGGTTCTTCAGTAATAGCGGGATCGTATATCGCAAAATAATCACTATAACCATATGTGGAAGAATTAGACAAATCAGTGATTTTTATCTGATAAAACGTAGAATTCGTGAGTTCAGATGGAATTGTCCATGATATCTCACCATCGTTCGGGGTACCCGAAGTGAGAACTAAGTTAAGAATTCCTGAAATATAGAGTTCAATTTGCACATTTGTGATACTACCTGTTGATGTCCATGCAATAGAATGAATAGTACCTGCTTCCCATGAACTGGAGCTATCAGGAGTAGTAATAGAGAGGGAATCAACTATTGGTATAATAGCGGGATTATAATAGTCCCATTGACAAGAATAGAAATCTAACTTATTATAAGCATTTTGTTGAAATCCAGTTAAATTGACATGATGAGCATGATATATTTTTGAAACATAACCTAAAGCCCATGGAAAATCTCGCTCAATCAAAAGTTCTTGAATTCTGTCATACATGGCTTCTCTTGCTACTGGATCGGTTTCGATATTAGCCGCTTCCATTAAGAGCTGAACATTGTCATTCTGGTCAAATGGATCTCTACCATCCTCTATTGCTGCAAGGTAACCATTATAATCTACTCCATTAGAAGCTACAGATCTATTTGTAAACAATGGATTGATGAAGTTGCTTGGATCATTATAATCAGGACCCCATCCAATGAAATAAAGTTCTAAATGATCTCTATGTCGACCACCGATTTCATAGAGCGAGTAAATAAAATCTCCCCATGTCATACCAGCTTCGGTTACGTTGATTCCAATTTTTCCGAGATTATCTTGTAGTAGAATCAATAAATCTTCTCTCAACGTATTTCCAATATTATAAGTATAATTAAATGTTGCAAATGGAGCAGTGGCTTTCTGATTTATCCATTCAGTATCGGCAAATAAGTTAAAACCTACTCCAAATCCCATAGATTGCATTACCAATCTTGCATGTGTCAGGTTTAAAATCGGTACGTCAAATGTGGTGTTAGAAAACATAATTCCTTCTGGAATAGGAGATCTCATTCTGACAGCATTACCTTCTCTAAGTTCATCGATTATATATGAATAATTGATTGCATATGAAATTGCCTCTCTGAAGGTCTTATTTATATTATTGTTATTCATCCCAAGATATTGTGTAATTGCGTTTTTTTTTCCGGCATCTAACACAGTTATGTTAGGATGAGCCTTGAAAGCGTCTATCATAGTTGATAAAGGGGATGATAAAAAATGAATATCTCCCGCCAGTAATGCATTGTTTCTGGCTATTGGATCAACAATTTCTTTAAAAACTAATTCACTAATGTTCGCTTTTCCTTTCCAATAATCATCAAAAGCGTGAAATAGTACTTCGACACCAGCTTCGTATGAATCATAAACAAAAGGTCCCGTTCCGACGATGATCTCAATAGATGTATCAATATAATCTGTCAAAGTAGCTGTATATGTAGGTGACTGAATATATGAAGCACTGAAGCATAAGAGAGATACAAATGGTACAAAGGGATCATTTATGTAAAAAGTTACGGTATTGTCACCATTGTCAGTGACATTATTCACAATAGGTGTACCATCTGGAAATTTATATAACTCAGCTACCTGAGTTATACCAACTGTGTTAGTGCCAGTACTGTTTAAAGCCCAGGCAATTCTATCCCAGTGAGCAACAACAGCAGCAGCATTAAAGTTTGTTCCATCATGAAATGTAACACCCGTTCTGAGGGGTACAGTATATTCAGTAGCCCCACTATTCCATGTACCAAAAGCGCTGGCAAGTCGCGGTATTAATGCCATATCAGGATCACCTAAATCATATGCGAATAAACCCTCAACTACTTGATCAATTACAGCAAATGACGCACTATCCCAAGCCACTATTGGATCAAGGTCAACTGGACCATACATGGTTCCAACGATAAGAGTGTTGAGCGCTCCAGCACTAGCAACTTCGTTAGGATCTCTAAGATTGGTGTAATTTTGAGTAATATTGTTGAAACTAAAAAGAAACGATAGAATTAATACAATTATTAATAGATTTAATCTATATTTTTTTCTCAATTAATTTCACCCTCATTTAGTAGATAATATGAATACAACAATCATATAAAAGCTTTTTTTACTTTTCTGTATAAACTTGGTATTTGATCCTGTGATTGCTTTCGTGGATAAATCAGGGACACCAACAATATCGCTTCTTGAAATAGTAGTATCATCCATTTTTTCATTTGTAATTGGATTTACTCCACCCGTGACAAAATAATAGTGCCACAAGATAAAGCACCAGTTAAAATTGGGGCTATAATTGCCCAGCCTGGAAAAAATATCCTCCAAAAATTAAGAGGAGGGTCACTACCAACAGGAATTGGTGAAAATGGTGGAAAAATTTGTACCATTGCCATCCAAAAGATTGGTGCTATAATAAATAAAATTCCACTTAAAAACCATACCCATAATACAATTTTGGTAAACCTATTACCTTTCCTAAATATCAAAGCCGCTGAAATGCTGTTAACGACGAAGATGGATGCAACAACTATTATTAATACAGTACAAATAGTTCCAATATTAAGGATCAACGGATCAGAAATTAATCCCTTTACCATACAATAATCCCATATGCCTAATCTATCATACCAACCCCACATCCAAAAAATTAAGTGCCCACTACTCTCAAAATTATAAGCTGCTGGGGTAAAAATTGCTATGAGCGTTAGAAGTCCGCCAATTAATGGCAATATCCAAATAAAATTTTTAATTTTAATTTTTAACACTCTAAATTTAATTAACAAACTAAGTTAAATAGGATGTAACTCTATTTCACGACCTTTTTTGGTTAATATAACCAGTTTCTCTTTTGATAATTTATCAATATGATATTTTATAGTATTACGAGAAAGGCTTAGAATTCGGGCTATTTCAGAAGAATTAATTCCTGGATTTTCTTTAATAATATTTAAGATCTCCAAAGTAGTTTTTGATTTTGTAATAAGATTCCCTAAATATTCATTAGCATCAAACGAGGTTGTAATCGGAAAATATATAATAAATTGCCCATATTTTTTTTTTTTTATAATATGATATTTTAGCAATACATCTAAATGCCATCGTAATTGACCTTTTTGTAAATTGCAATTTCGTAGCAATTCGTTATGATGAATCCCTGGATTCTCCAGGATTTGATTTATTATGCTTAAACGATTTTCATTTTCAAAGATATTAGTAAGAGATAAATAAGAATTACTGTTTTGAATATATTTTCTCCTTATTATATAGCTTCTAAATTCTTTTAACGTAAGTAATGTCAGAGCAGAGATTAAAAAGATTGCGGTTATTAGAATAGAAATGGTAATTGATTCGAGGTTATCTATTTTTCTAAAGGCTGGTAGTTGTTCATATAAACTTAAATTAATAAGTTGAACTAAAATGATAAATAATAAAATTAATGAAGAAATTATGAGTAATGATTTTAAGATATAAAAGTAATTGAAATTGCTACCTGGTTTATTCTTTCTCAATTCTATGTTTGGGGTCATTTTTCTTTAAATTTATGGTTGGGAACAAAAAAAATACTGTATTTTTATACTCAATAAATTCATCACCATATTTAGCTTTCAATGCAAAATCTTCAATCTTTCCTAAGATTATGTACGCTAACACTTCACCGATCCAAGTATAGAAGATAATGGTATAACCTTCAAGATGAAAGGGATTAAATTCGACAACTGGGGTTGTCTGAAACACTATTAATGTCATTCCAAAGGTCATAAGAATGAAAGCAAGATATTGAGGGTGCCTTATATACTTATATGGTCCGGTTCGAATTAACTGATTTCTATGAGTTAATTGAAATATTAATGAGATTATAAAAAACCAGAAACCAAAGATAATAAAATAAATGCCATGATTTCCAAATAAAAAAAAATAGTCAGTAGATAGAATTTTGGGATTTTGAAAGAAGAAGGTTAAGTAAGTTATTAATGGAACACTCATTATGCCTCTCCATATAGATAAACAGGGAACGTACTGAAAAATTGGAATAAAAAAAGAAGATATACTAGTAGAAATTGACATTATTTTGTTCTTAATCTTAACTCTCTTCAGGTTCATTCTCTTTCACAATTTACCTTTTGATTACAGTCATATAATGATAAATGGCACGGTTTATAATAGTTTAAGGTGCACTTATCTAACAATACAAGATTAAATTGGAGAAAAAATATAACTTGTTTTATAACTTTTATTTTCTATTATTATTATTATGCTTAAACGATTTTCATTCACTCTAATTATTTCTAATTATTTTTTACAAGTATCAAATTTCAAAAAGAAATACTTAACACTACAATAAATTATTTATATCTTATACTTGTATAAAATTTAAAATAATTATTTAATAAGAATATTGTTCTCTAAAATTACCTCTAAAACCACCATATATATATTCTGTGCCATTTTCCTCGCGAAGCCCCCATTTTCTTCTACATGGTTGTTCAAACATTCCTCTGTTTGCTGATTTTTCTTCACTTCCGCAAATATCTTGAGAAAAATAGCATCGACCGCTGATTTAGTAATATTTTATTCATAAATAATAGAGTTACGATCTCTTCTAAAGACTTCATTTTTAACCTTGTATTTCTCCAACTTCACGAGCCAATATAAACAATGAATAATGGAGACCAAGGTAAGTACTATAATGATTATAATACCCATTATCATGAACAATAGATGATTAGGTGCTGACCAAAAGTATATTGATAAAACAAATCCCATAATAAATGTAAAGATATCGCTTATTAATATGATTATTTGGTGAGCCAGCACATGTTTATTGCCAAGTTTTGCACGAGAAATCAATACACACCCTATAATAAATGAAAAAATTAACGGGTCAGTAAAATTATTTCCCCCTATATATGCTATCAACCACATAAAAAATCCAAAGTTAATAATTATGATCCCTCGTAGTAATGTATCCCTCGGTTTTATAAACGGCTTTAATGGTTCTCCTGTTTTAGATGAAATTGGTTGTCCCAACTTTTTAGTACTTTTCAAGTTCTACTCCTCCATAATAATTTATAATATTATAGTTTTTAACACTTACTTTCTACATTTGTTCCTCAATTCTTTCTTTTTTGACTTTAAATTTCAATATAAGATATAACTTCTTTTTTTTTTATAACATATTCTATAATTAAAAAAAATCTTTGGTGGTTTCTGTTTCATGCTTTAAAAAAAGATTTTTGGCATTAATACAGGAAGGAAAAAAAAAAGAAAAGGAAGAGTAGTGAACTTATTTTAATAAAAGGAGAGATTTGAAGAAAGTTAGGGAAAATTCTTTAAGATAAGTTTAATTATATCTACCTATTATGAAGCTATTTTCTCTTCCGTGATTAAATTTTTCAAACCTAGCATGCAACAGACACCACTACAGTAAGCCATTTCTTTAATCCTGTCGTAATTGATAAATAAATATAAATAAAATAAAGGGAAAGATGTTGGAAGAAGAATTGATAATTCAAGAAATTGAAGATAATACTGAGGAATATATCGAATTTCTAAGGGATTTGATTCAAACAAATTCTTACAATCCACCGGGCAACGAGAAAAATGTAGCGATGATGATTGAACAATATTTAAACGAGGTAGGTATCAATTGTGAAATTTTTCCTTTTGGTGATAATCGGGCTAATTTAATAGCTACATTGAATGAAGATTCTAAAGGTAAAAATCTATTATTTAATGGGCATATGGATGTTGTTCCCCCCGGTTCCGAAGAGGAATGGAAAATGCCCCCTCTTTCTGCAACAATTAAAAGGAAACGGATTTTTGGGAGAGGTACTACTGATATGAAGGGAGGGCTAGCTGCAATGGTTATAACGTTAAAGATCTTAAAAAAATTAGGAATAACGTTATCTGGAACTCTGTTCCTAAATGCCGTTTCAGATGAAGAAACTAATGGAAAACTTGGTACCAAATGGTGCTTGGATAATAAATTAAAGGACATTTCTGTAGATTTTTGTATAATTGGGGAACCTACGGGTCTCAGTCCTTTACCAAAAGCAATAATTTTAGGTGAAAGAGGTCGTATGTTAGTGAAAGTAGTCACTAATGGTATTTCCGCTCATGCAGCATTACCTACTCTAGGGAAAAATGCAATATCTATGATGAGTAAAATAATAGAAAAATTAGGTGAACTTGATAAATATATACAGTATGTAAAACCACCAATTGAGAAGGAACAGTTGAAAAAATTAGTTAGCGACGCATTTGTTAATGAAGATGTCTTTAATAGAATTCTAAATGAACAACCATTGCTTAAAACCCTTCTTGATGCAATAAAATCCACAAAAGTTTTAACTTTGATTAAAGGGGGAATTAAAGATAATGTTGTTCCAGATAGGTGTGAAGCTACAATCGATTTTAGATTGTCACCGGGACAAAAAGAAAATGATATCATAAATGGCTTAAGTGAGCTTATCAAAAAAGAAGTAGGTTTTGATATTAGAGATGAACCTACAGGAAATCCTGAAGACATTTTTGTCTATTTGGAGATTATCAACGCTTCAGAAGGTTCGTATTGGGAAGGTTGGGAAAATTCTACAGATTTAAATTTTTTACATCAGCTTGTAGCTGACATCTACAAGAAGAAACCGTTTTATTTTCTTTATCCCCCTTCTGCGGATGCTCACTATTTAAGAAATGAAGGTTATTGTCCTCCTACAATTCTCTTTGGCCCTGGAAGTGCCAGAACTGCTCATACAACAAATGAATATATAGAAATTCGAGATTTTATTAACTCAGTGAAAGTATATACATTATTTGCTTATAATTTTTTAAAGTAATATCTGTTAATATAACATCTTTATTCATATTTTCACCTTGATTTATAGAATATAGAAATTTATAAGATTTTACTATTATTATTTTATTAATTTCTGATAATAAGAGAATTTTGGAGAAACCGTGCCAGAGATAAAAATTGAAGATACAGTAATTTTACTTGATACTTCGAGGTCAATGCTCAGAAAGGATTTTAAACCAAGTCGGTTAGCTGCAGGGCTTCAAACAGCGAAAAACTTCATCAAATCAAAATTAACAATCGATATGAAGGACAGAATTTCGGTAATTTCTTTTGGGGAGACTTCACATAAACTAGTTGGTTTCGCCTACGAGGAGGAGAAATTAATAAATTCTTTAAAGACTATTCAAATTTCTGGAAGGGGAATATTGCATGAAGGAATCGCATTTGCTCTACAAATCTTAGTTGAAGAAATGCGGAAAATAGGTGGAAAAATTCCACGAATTCTCATTATAACTGATAGTAAGTTAGTATTTGATAAAGATCGATTAGATAAAATGGTAAATATTGCAAAGGGCTTGGGTGTTTACATTGACGCTTGCCAGTTGGGAGGAATTGAAGGATTTGAAGAAAATACAATAAAAAGAATTACCCAAAAAACTAGAGGAGAATTTGGTTTTTTTAATAATACTAAAGAAATAGTTAATGCAGGAAAAGCTTTTGCTTCAAAAAAAGAGGTAAGGGAAACTATCGATTATTTTTCTCCTGAAAAAAAGGAAGAAATTGCTCCATTGGTGAGTGAAATCGCATTACCATTAAGACGGCCTAATTTGTTAGAAATGAGGTTAATGATGAGCGGAAAGGGTAGAGGAAAAGATAAATGTAACATTTGTCATTCTGTTAAAGCTCTTCTTACTGGCTCAGACTTTTACAGCGAGGGTAGGTATTGTCCATCATGCGATAGGGCAATGCATTTATCGTGTGCCGCAATGTGGGCGAAAAAAACAGAATATAAAGAAACTGTATTTAGGTGTCCATTTTGCTTTTTTTTATTAGAATTACCAAGAGCTGCTCTAAAGTTTGTTCAGGATAGAGATGAAGACAAGGTTGGGATAACAATAATAGAAGAAGATGAAGGATTAGAAACCAAACTTACATTAATTCCTCCAGAAAATGTTAATCAAATCGATGCGTCATGTTTTTATTGCCATAGCATTTTTTTAGGGGATTATCAAGTTTTTCAATGTGAAAAATGTGGTTCTTATTATCATAAACCCTGTTTAGGTAAAATGATTAAAGAAATTAGCGCTTGTAGAAATTGTGGTGCCAAAATAGCTTCTGATTAAAAAGTTGTTCCTAAAATAAAAATAAAAATATCAACTTGTTTAGTTTAAAATATTTAAGCTAATATTCGTTTTATATCTAAACAAGTGTGAATAGGTGATTAATTTAAAGGATAATCCTAAAGGAAAATGGGTAGTTACTTCTGCATGGCCGTACGTGAATGCCACACCTCATCTGGGTAATTTAATCGGAAGTACTCTATCTGCTGATATATTTGCAAGATTTTTGAGAATGAATGGAGAGGAAGTAGTGTTTGTATCTGGTTCAGATTCTCATGGAACCCCCATTTCTGTGGAAGCAAAAAAACTGAATGTTCAAGCAGAAGAATTAGCCACAAAATATCATAATATTATTAAAGATTTGCATGAAAAATGGCAAATTTCTTTTGATAATTACACAATAACTCATAATCCTACTCATATTGAATTTGTGCAGAAAATGTATTTAGACATACAGAAGAACGGTTATATAACTGAAAAAGAAATAGAATCTCTTTATTGTGAAGATGATGGCTTGTTCTTGCCAGATAGATTTGTAGAAGGGACTTGTCCTAACTGCAAAGATGATGGAGCTAGAGGAGATCAATGTGATAAGTGCCAAAAGTTATTAACACCATTAGAATTGATAAAACCTAGATGTGCAATTTGTGGAAATACTCCGATAATTAAAAAAACGAAGCATTGGTATTTAGATTTACCTAAATTACAGGATCAATTGAAACAATTAATTGAAGAGAATGAAATTATGCCTGACAACGCTCGACAAATGTGTTTAAATAGCATTGCAGAGGGCTTACCTGAACGCGCCATTACACGAGATTTAGAATGGGGCATTCCTGCACCCTTCAAAGGAGCTGAAAACAAAACGATTTATGTTTGGTTTGAAGCTGTATTAGGATATATAACTGCTGTGAAAGAATGGGCAGATAAGTTAATCGGAAAACCTGAGAAATTCGGATACTTCTGGAAAGATCAAGAGACGAAAACAGTATTCTTTGTGGCTAAAGATAATATTATTTTTCACTGGATTATTCTCCCAAGTCTTATTTTAAGCTATAATGCTGATAAAAAGAAAGGAGAACAGTTTGTTATCCCCTATAATGTCTCATCAACCGAATTTTTGATGTATGAGAATGAGAAATTTTCTAAATCAAGAGGAATTGGGATATGGATTGATGATGCACTGGAACTAGCTGCTCTTGATTATTGGAGATTTAATTTGATATTTAATCGTCCTGAAACAAGTGATACTTCTTTTCTGTGGTCTGAATTTGAAAATAATATAAAAACTCTTAACGATAATATCGGAAATTTTATACATCGGACTTTAACCTTTATCGAAAAGCAATTTAACAGCAAAATTCCTAAAAAAATAGATTATGATGACACGGATATAAAATTCATTAAAAAAATAGATGAAATTGGGATTAAAGTTGGGAAAAGTTTGCGTACTTTTAAGTTAAGAAAAGCCATTAGAGAAATAGTGAATTTTGGAAAGGAAGGGAATATATATTTAAATGACAAAGCCCCTTGGCATTTAATTAAAAAAAATAGAGATGCCGTAGGGCATGTATTTAATATATGCGTTCAAGCAGTATATGCTTTAGCAATATTGTTAAGTCCTTTCATTCCTGAAACATCTGAGAAGATACTATCTTATATAAATTCTGCAAAATTATCAGAGTTAAAATGGGACAGCATTAATGAGAATTCTGTCAAATCAGGGGGATATATTAAAAAACCAGAACCTCTTTTTCAAAAATTAGATATTGAGGAAATAAAAAATAAATACAAAAAATTAAAGGGAGAAGAGCCAAAAAAAGGAGAGAAAGAATTGATTTCATATGATGATTTTCAAAAATTAGATATAAGGATTGCTTTAATTGACAAAGTTGAAAAAGTACCAAAAGCGGATAAATTGTATAAACTTACAGTAAGTTTTGGGGATGAAAAACGTACTTTAGTTGCTGGTTTAGCTGAATTATACAAAATAGACGAGTTAGTTGGAAAGAAAATTGTCATTTTAGCTAACTTAGAACCGCGGAAACTAAGAGGAATTACAAGTGAAGGAATGCTTTTAGCAGCTGAAGAGGGAGAAATTGTTTCAGTTTTAGTACCAGATAAAGATATAGAGTCTGGGGCAAAAATAAGATAATTTATAATTTTAGCGAGAATAACGGGGTCAACCGAGAAATAATATCCCCTAGATTTAATTGGAGTGTTTTTAAAACAATATCTCTTCCCCTATATTCAAATTGGAGCTCCCCCACATTTCTAATTATTTTAAGCCTATTTGTATTTGCTTTCAGCGAAGTTACAAAATACCTTTGATATTTATACTCCAAAATATCTAATACATCATCGATATCTGTAAGTTCATAACCACCTCCATGCGGGAGAATACAGGCATTAGTCAAAATATCTAAAACTTCAAAATTTTCAGCCCTTTTTAGAAAATCCTCATTTTTTAAAGTTAATGTTGAAAAATTTTTCTTCCCTCTAAATAGATAAGCAGATATATCTGCTCTTAATGTTATGGGAAAAATATCAGATTTTATGATACTACAATTAGTATCTGTGCAATTACTACCTAAGTACATATTATTATAATCTTTAAGAAATTGATGCGGCTGATTACATATTGGTTTGTATCCATAATCAAAAAGTTTGCTTGCTATTATTTTTCTTTTTGAATTTGAGAACTCTAAAGCCTTTTCATGGAATTTGAGAAAGTTTTTTGCATCAGAATCTATCAATATGTATTGTTTTCCAAATTTAGTATTTTCTTCTATTGCGAGTTCTTTTAGCAGTTTTGATTTATCTATATAAAGGCCAATCCCATGCTTATTGGCTTCTCTAAATTCGGGAGCAGAACCATGAATTATAAAAATGTAAGGAGGAAGGTCTACTTCGGATAAATTTTTAGTCTCAAAACAATTAATGAAATGGTTAGATACTCCATAATCCCAATCTATTAGAACATCATTATGATAAAGCTCAATGGATTTTATCTTATCTATTTTTTTAATCAAGTCGTAGGGATCTGGGACTTCTTCTAACCCTCCTACAAGTAAACCACAACAATTAGGCTTAACATTTAAAAAGACAATTTTTTCGTTTCCGTCTCCCCAATTTAGGCGACCACCATATCCCAATCCAGAACTCCATCTAAATTTATTCCTCGATATTGTTTCATCAGGTGAACTAATAAATGTTGCTTTTGGCTCAAATCCATATTTTTCTTGTATAAGTTGAATTTGAGCAAGACCGTATTTCATATTTGCTTTACATAGTTTAGACGCACCGTCATTCAATCCCGTGGAAAAAATGAATTGGCTTGCTCTATCTAGTAAATCCGATTTCGTTAGCTCAGAAACTTTTTGGTAATGAGATAATGGTCGCATTTTAACAAGAATTCCGTATCCAAACGAATAGTTACTAGCTTAGTTATTATTAAATAATCAAAAATTTAGGTATAAATTTCTTTGCCTTGAAAAGAAGAATTTCCTTAGGATTTGTACCTTCGAATCTTATCTTGAAACGTTTGTATCGATTTCTCCTCAAAACCTTGTAGACCATTAGTGAATTCAATAATAACCTTTCGAAGGTTTTCTGTTATTCTAGCACTTGTTTCGAGAATAAGCAATCCAAGTTTATAATATCCTTTAGGACTGCCCCACCTAGTAACCATTTCAACTAACTCACTAAAATGAACCTCAACCATTTCTCGAGTGACAAATTCTTCTTCTTCAGAAAACTTTTCAGTGTCAATACCACATACTTGTTCGATATACGTATCCATCCATCCTTCTGAAGGAATCCCATGTTTCTTTATAGCATCCTCCCAAGATTTAACAGATAAGGATTCTTTTACCAGTTCTTCTAACTCATTACTTGTAACTTCATCGGGTTTTCCAAGAGAGATAAGTTTTTGGTTCATCTCATCTAAAATTCTTACACCTTTACCTATAAATTCTATAAATTCTTTCTTAAGTATTTTTCTTTGTGCTTGTTTAAAGATTTCCTCAGAAAGGTCATAAGAATTAATGCGAAAATACCATTTTATATTCGCTAATACATCTTCTTTTGAAATATTGGTAGATAATTTTCTAGCAAAAAAGTCTTTTATTTGTTCAAGTGAATAAGTTTTTTCAATTAATGATACTAATTCTTTTTCCTGAAAAAGTATTTTGGGAGCATAACCTCCACCATCTTCAATTAAACGTGTAATCCTACCAGGTCTATGGTCTAGGATTTTATCCCGTAAATCTTTAAGAATAACTTTTCTCTCCTCTTCCATTTCTTTACTAGGATAAATGGTCTCTTCATATTCCCACTTAGTAGACTCAGCAACCTTATTTTTGAGCGCATTAGAAACAGCTGCTCCTGTCTTCAGAATAAAATATCCAATAATTAGAAAATAACCTGGATCTTCCGACGGGTCTTTCACTTCATTTAAAACTTTCTCCATATTTAACTCTAAGAACTGTCTATTTAAAATTGTCTCATCATTGAGATAGCTATACCAGTCTAATCCTAATAATTGAATTATGTCATATTCAATATCTGCTTCCCCATCGCCTTCCATAATATAAGGAGTACTTTTTCCCATCTAGATTACCTTATTTTATTTTGCTATAATAAAACATATTAAATATTACGATCTTCTTGATAAATAAAAAAACTAAAGTATTTAAACTTTAAAGGTGGTGTAAATTACTGATCATTTAGATTTTGATTCAAAAATTCACTTAAAGATCTGAGTCTCAGAATACTCCTAGCTTGAGTGGGATTTATGGTAAACCACTGCTTGCAATAAGCTCGTACTACATCTCCTGCGCTAAGCCCTGGACCCCTTCTCTGAAAGAATGGCATCTCCCGTCTTATCTGAGTCGAATCATGGCCCAGTTTAAAACTTAAAGCCAAGATTGGAGCCACCAACACTTTCCTTGCATTTGCCAAATTTCCCCAGAATTTGTAGATATACCTTTGTAAACCTGGTAGAGAACTGATATGAAAATTATGTGTTCTTAATTCAACTACAATTTCTGCTTCACTTAGCCCTTTAATAATGAAAGTAGATAAAGTGAATTTTATGTGATCTTCTAATGACTTACCGCCAACATTTATAAATTCTCTGATGTCAAGATGCTTTATAGATTGTGGTGTTAACTTTGTTCCATGTAATGAGAGAAAACCCGCCCAAGAATTAGTCCCAAATTCTTGCTTAATAGCTCGTGATATTGTCTCCCTAGATACACCAGAAGGATTCTCTTTAGATTGAAATGTTAATGCAATTTCGGATAGAACATCATAGCCATTTTCAACATAATTACTAACTATTTGAGCTATGAAATAATATCTTGCATTCTTTAATAAAACTGGGAGCTTATTTTGGGGAGTGAAGGTGTCTAATCCTCTTGCTAAGAACGGCCAATGATATTTAATATTTTCATAGATATCTCTAGAATTAATTCCGAGATAATTTTTCTTAATAGAGAGAACAGTAAGCATTTGATTAAAATCACATACTTTCTCCAAAAGTATTTGAAGTTCGTGAGGATTAATAAATACTCTCGGTAACGTGATCTCAACAGCAGTGGGAGGGTAACTCGCTTTTCTGGCATGAGGACCAGCAGCTCCAGAAGTCTGGTCATATCCATATCGAGGATCTGAAGTGTCTAATTTGTTTTGCCATAATTGCTCTAAATTTTCAATAAGCTTTCGGTCATGAGCGATATGTCCATCAGAACTTCCCGTTCTTAAAACTACTTCAATTGGAATCCACTCAAGGGTTTTTCTCACAAGTTTCTTCCCTCTAATCGCTATTAACTCCCTTATTCTTTCTGTTATAGGATCTTTTTTGTTAAGCTGTTTTATTGCTGCTGAGATATATTGCGACTTTCTGGTACCTAATGAAGTCTCAGTCCTTCCAACCTTTAGTTTTCCGGTTTCCCAGTCAATAATTAAATAGACAACACCAAAGAGACCTCGATTTTTATACTGTCTAGATTTTTTATTATGGATTTTCATTAGTTCATGATGGGAATGAGTCATTATAGTAAGGCGACTTTCATAAGGCTGAATAGCATTATATTCTCCGCTATTGATCTTATCATCTATATTAGTGGGGTTGATATATTTTTCTTGTCTATTAGCAATATGAATAAGAACTTCACTTCTATCTCTGTAAATCCCGATCATATTATCTTTTGAACCTTTTTTCAAAATAAAGGAGATTGCTTTAGTTTTTCTTACAGATTTCCTAAATGATAAATCTGGAGTTATGAAGGAATTAATATTTCTTACCATGGCAGTCGTTCCCATAATAGTTGTAGCAAAAATGCCTGAAATCCCTCCCAAAAATCCAAATACGGAAGCCAATCCCCCAGTAACCCCTAACCCCGCAACTGCCAGGCCGGAAAATCCTACAACTTTTGCAACCTTAGCCCATTTAGAAGTTTTCTTTATTAAACCTTCATTTATTGAATTCCTTTGATTGTTCGGTAACGAACTAACTTGAGCCCACTCAATGGCATCTCCTATTCCTTCATTTATTAAAGCATCAGTACTATCAGCAATAACATCATTTAGATAATAATCACTTGGTAATTGCTCGGAAACAATATTATGAGTAATCTTCTTTTGTATCTTCACATCTTGGGAAAATCACTGGAGTGCGACAAACCCGCTAGCAAAATTAACATCATTAGATCATTTGAAAAGATTAGATCTTTCACATAATAATCTACTCTCAATCCCTGAAGTATTATCAGAAATTTTATCACTAGAATATATAAATTTAGATCATAACAACCTCAGTGATTTACCCCGAAATTTAGGTTTCTTACATTGTTTGAAAGAATTATCTTTAGAGTATAATCAGTTTACTGAATTTCCACTCCCAATCCTTTCGTTAGAATCACTCTTATGGTTACATACATCAAATAATCAGATAACATCACTTCCTGATAATATAGACAAATTAAAATCAATTAAGGATTTTTGGATAAGAAATAATAAATTGACAACAATCCCACCAACAATTGAAAAGTTACAAAATTTGGAAATGATGCAGGTTAAAAAAAACAGAATAGTCGACATCCCTTCATCACTTAAAATATTAAAGAATAAATTTGGGAGGAACATTATCCTCGGTTGGGACTCTAGAATGCAAAAATAAAATGTTGAGTCATAGAAATTTAATTATTCGGAAATAAAGGAATAACTACCGGATGTTTACTTCAATACTTTATGGAGAAGACATTCGAAATAAACTTCGGTATCCTCGTCGAAATATTCTCAATGAATTAATTTCAGAATCACTCGTTTATCAATCATTTGATGGTAGATTTGAAGTTTTCTCCGCCTTATTTATTAGTTCTGTATACCAACCGGAAAAATCTTCTTCTCTAGATACCGTAATTCCGGTTAAAGGAGCTTCTTTTTTCTTTTTAGCCATAAGCTATCATAAATACGTTAAAAGTTAAATATTTTTCTAGATGCGTCAATTCCGTACGAGAACTTTATTAAAAGGGGTGCCTAGAAGCTTTTATATAATTTTGATATCTATCTAATTACGAGGATTTATTCTATCAAAAAAAGTTGATGTTTATGGGAAAAAGTAGTAGTATTTTAGCAACTATAGCTTTAATCATAGGACTTGGAGTAGGATCTTTTGTTATATATGATAATTTTATTTTAATTCCTCCAACAATGCCTGATACTCCTCCTGAAAATAAATGGTACGATACTGCTAGCAGTGTATACTATGTTCTGTCCGGTAATGCATGGAATACTCTACCTACTATTAAAATTGATTTCGATGTTAGTTCAGGACAATCAGTACATTTTTTATTAATTGGTGAAATTAATTTTGACCACAGTTCGACTCCAAGTAGTTATGTCGAGGTTAGACTTAAGGTAAATGGCATTATCTGGTATTCTTCAATTATTTTTGTAAGGAGAGATAATACAGTTACACCAGGAAGTTTACGAATGTCTGTGTCTCTACAACATTACAACACTACAATGACTTCAGGAAATCATTCTATTGCAATTGTTTTTAGAGGGGACAGCACAGCAGATTCAATCATGGATTTTTCTTTATTTGTCCAAACATTTAATTAATTTTTTTTTATTTTTATTTTTTATAAAAAGTTTTAAGGAGCAAAATGCGAAAGAAACCAATTTTGTAGATTTTGAAAAGATATCAAGTGAAATCAGTGAAATCTCAGATACGATTAGTAACTTAAGGGAAAAAGTTTTGAAAACCAATATGAGCATACAAGTAGAGTTAGATGGGAAGTCTGTGACTTTATCACGGTTAAAATTAATGATCGACGACATAAGAAGTGAACTTGCTCAAATCGATGGGATAAATGAAAAAGATATATTCAGTTCAAGACGAAGACGTAACATACTTTCACTAGAAGATCAATTTCAAACTGCATTGAAGGATGGTGATAAACTATTAATGACTCCTTTTATACCAGGAGGATGAAAAAGGTTTAATTATGAGTAAAAAAGTTTTAGCAATTCAATCAGACAATTGTACTGGATGTCACTTATGTGAACTAGCATGCTCTAATGCTAAAGAAGGAGTGTTTATCCCCTCACAATCTCGTATTAAGGTTGTGACTGATGGTTTGGGGGGGTGGTCTAGACCCGTGGTTTGTGTGCAATGTGAAGATCCGATGTGTATGAAAGCGTGCTCAGCTGAGGCAATTTATAAAACTGAAACATCTAAAGGAGAAAACCTTGTTAAAGTAGATAGAGAAAAATGTACAGGGTGTCATCAATGTGTAGTTGCTTGTCCGTTTGGAGCTATGGAATATTTAAAGAAACAAAAAGCGATAAAATGTGATTTATGCGGAGGAACTCCTGCATGTGTCGATTATTGCTTTTATGATTGTTTACACTATATTGAACTTTCTGATGATGATTATCGGAAACGTTCTAATAAAATTAAAGCACTTACTACCAAACTTTGTCGAGAAATCAGTATCCGAAAACCTCATCAGCGTCGAGTTCTGTTGTCAGTAGAAGATTTACTCAATAAAGTTTAAAGCATCCTAAAGTTTCCTTTTTCCCAGAAAATTCAAATATAATATGGTTTTGACTTCAACTACAAAAATATAAAGATTTATATATCATTAAATGGTTTTAAATTCCGACACTTCTCAAAAAGAAGTAAACAAAAAGAAAGGAGAAAAATAATGCCATTTATTATCGCAACATCTAGTTACCCTAGTCACAAACAGAATGATGTTATCAAAAAATACCTCGAAGTGCTCCCTAAATATCCCCCGGATGAATCTTTAGGAGAATTGATAGCCCAACCGGTTTCTACTGGACCGAACGGAATAACTGTTATGTCAATCTATAGAGTAAAAGAAGGACAATTTGAAGCAGCATATACTCAATTTAGTACCCAACTGTATGAATATATAGAAATCGAGGGATATGAATACGAAATTAGAGTTTGGGCTACATTCCCAGAAGCAACAGCACTTGCAGGGTTACCCACACCTGAGTAGTTTCTTTTTCAATTCTAAACATTTTTTTTTTAATCTGGGAGTATTTATCATTAAGCTTTAATGAATTGAATGCTCTCCCATCATCAATAGGAAATCTCACTAAACTTGAAGGACTTCATTTAGATCATAATAATTTAACATCCCTTCCTGATTCAATTTGTAAATTGACTGCACTTAAATCTCTAAAACTTTCTAACAATAAGATAAAATCACTACCAAAGCTATTTGGAAATTTAAACGCACTTTATTCTCTAAATTTAGATAATAATTTGATAACTAAACTTCCCCCAATCTTTTAAGAATTTTTCAAACCTTTCAAGTCTTTCATTGAATCATCTTCCTATTGAGCCTGATATCTTGGAAGCGTGGGAGTCTATATATGGATCTTGATGGTCAGATGTGATACGATTGATAAAAAATAATGAATCTTTAGGAGATTTCGAAGATATCTTTGAAAAAAAGTAAAAAAAAGATTTTCCATTCCTGCGAGTGATTGGAAGTTTTTACAAACAAATGTTTTCGATCAATTAGAGATGGCCGAAGATCTATTATATATTGATGGAAATAAGATTAAAGTTCCTGAGGGGAAAAATAACCCTAATAATACTACCGCAGCTCCAATAGCCGGAAAGATAAACTTGTATTTCATAATATTCAAAATTATGACTCCATTAAGGCAGTTGGGGAACTATCAACGAAGACCATTTCAGAGAAGATGCTTTCACCTGTTAATACATCTTTTATATCCTTGATATCTCTCTTCCCAATTGTTTTATCAAAATAATTTTTAAGTTCGATATATCCATTAAAGGGTGAGACAATCTGATTATAATCAACTACTCCAATAATCCATTGAGCAGGTTGTTCGCTATTCGCGACACTCTTGTAGTGAGGCATTATATATGACACTTCAGCAAAGCGTAGAATGTACACTACTTTACCGTAGGAAATCCGATATCAGATATTTGATCTGTGTAAGCTTTTCCAGGAACAAAAAATTTAATTGAATCGTTTCACTTAATTAAGGACTTCAAAATCGATTCAACATTTAAGGAATTAAAAATTTCAATTTTAACCGAATAAACTCACAAATCTCAAATATTTTTATATATAATATTTATATATAAGATTAATGATATTACATGGAAAAGCTCATTAAAAAAGTCATAAAAAAGTAAAGATAAAATATTTAAAATGGATGAATCGACTGATTTTGTATTATACGACGCGTTAAAAAATAGAATAAACAATGGAGATTTTACGGGTTCAATCATCTCTAAGTGTCAAGATAAAATTATCTTTTCCGATAATCTATCAATATCAAATTCTGAAGAAATATCAATATCTCAAGGTTTAATTGTAGGGTTCAAAGATAGGGATAGCAAATTAACTGCTTTTTCTAAAAAATCTGACTTCTCATGGAAAAATCTTGAGGAAACTCCTTTGGAATACGCTGTTCTAATATCAGAATCCATAATGGAGCAGTACAATAAAGAGCAATTTCCATTTCCCTTTTCAATCAGTTTATGTCACACGGCAGGATTATATCTTAATAATAATAGAGGAGAAATTGATCATTTAGATTTTTTTAAAGACGAGATCTTGAAAAATCCAGTTTCATTAATCGAAAAGGGAATTATAATGTCTGATCGCGTTGTGATTAATGAGAAGGGTAACCCAGTTTTTTATGATTGTATAATCGTTGGTAGAGATACTGATGATGAAGTTAAAGTTAGTTATGAATTTTTTGTCAACGTTGATGATAAGAATGTTTTATTCATTATTATATTAGGAACTGAAGAATTGAATCAATAAACACACCATAATCATAAATATGCTTCTACTTGAAAACAAAGAACAGAAATTAATTAATACACTGAAATTTATTGGATCCCCGTTTAAAAAGTTCGTAAGTACAGGGGAAATTAGGGAAGATATTGGATTAGTTCAATCAAGGAAAGATTTTTTACGGAATATTGTTACTATCGTTAAAGGGAATGAAAACTTTATTTTACCGATAATAGGGGAAGTGGGTCAAGGAAAAACACACTTATATTGGGCACTAAAGAACATATTATATGATTACAATACGGTTTATATTTCTTTAGAAACTGTTTATAAGAAATTTTATTTTAGAACTTACTCAGAATTCATCGAAAGTATGGCCGTATCGTATGATAAGATTGATTCAGAGGACAGGATGGAACCATTAAGAAATATGACAAAACAATTATGTAATAAATGGGGGCCACAAGAGCGAAAATTTGGGTTTTTTCAAATATCAAATTTAGAGAAAACGAAGGAATCTGCATTTAAAAAATGGTCCCGGAGATATGAGGATAAAGATGCCTTAAAAGATGTGATTACAGCAATTACAGCTCATCAATTAGAGCCTTACAAGAAATTTAAAGCGGAACAATGGCTTATTGGTGAGTTGATGGATGTTAAAGACCTTTCTAGATTGAATATAAAACATGATCTTAGAAAAAGAAGTCACGCATTCACAATGTTAAGAGTATTTATTGAGAATTCACACAAGAAAAGTTTGTTATTTTTAGATGATTTTGAAAAAGTTCTTCCAATTCAAAAGCCAATGTATGAGAGTGTTGAACTAACTGAAGATATTGAGGAGGTCTTTGATCCTAGATGGTTTGGAATTAAGCAAGTTCCAGAAAAATACTCTGCAGAGAAAATTCTAGATAAAATCCTTGAGTTACACAAAATAAGAGGTTTAAAAATAATTATCACTTTCAAATCCATTGAAGCTATTGAAGAATTAAAAAAGAAGATTGGGGAAAAGAATAGGAAACTACTTATTATGCTGAAAAAACCGCTAGTCATGTCAGATTTCATAGAAGAAGATTTGTTTCAATTTTATAAAGAAAATTTAGAAATATTTTTTGCGAATGTTAATTACCATGAATATCCTAAATTTTTCTCAAATTCTTTCTTCCCTTTAAATGAGAATGTTTTAAAATATATTTTTAGAGAAGCAAGGGGTAATCCACGAGAAGTGATAAAATATCTGATTAAGATTTTTAATGAAATCATAGTATCAAATGAAAAATTAGAAGATACACTTGAAAATTATCAATGATAATTATGATATAATTCACAGAGTTTTTAGGAGGATTCTCTGAAATGTGTCTATTTGTGTTAAATAGTTCTCTTTAAAGCTATTATCCCACCCAGAATTGAAAATTTTCTCTCTAAACGATTCCAAATTGAATATTGACTCAAAGTTTATTAATAGTAGAGATCTAATTGCTCGAGTTTTAAGAATCTTATAATTGTCAGAAGAATTTAGCGATTCAAATATACTTTGAGTTTCTAATGAAACACTTTTCAGTAATCTTCTGCATAAATCTAAGATTTCTGATTCCTTTGAGTTTAAGACTTGAAAAAAATTCCTTAAAATAGAATTAGGGAAGATCTTAAAATTTCTTAAAACCTCCAAAGCGCTCAATTTTATGGGAAGATAATCATCATTTAATGCAATTCCTAGTAGGCCAATGATACTTTCATTTAGTTTTGATTTCTTGGAGATTTTTTTAATCGCCTGAATTATTTCATTTCTAACCCACCGATCAGATGTATAATAAATATTTATTAATTTTTGTAAGTAATTATCAGTGATCTTTGTTAAGCTACCAATTTCCCCCAAAGCATATACTAAATTTAACTTTATCTTCTCATGTATATCTTCTTCTGTTTCATTAATAAAATATTTTATAAATTCTAAGTAATCTGGTTTAGGATTTTTCCCTAATTTTATTAGAAAATCGTTGATTATTTCTACACTTTCCGACTTCTTAGCTTTTTCAAAAGAATCTGAAATATATTCCATAAAAATTACTATTACATTCTGCTTTTTAAGATGATAGTATTATGATAATATTGAAAACTTTTTCTAATATATACAACTTAGCTACAAATTAATTTAAAGTTTATATGAAGATAAATAGAATGAGGAATATCCTAACGAGTATAATTAACAAACTATTGAGCTAATATATAATTAAGCTAATTCTAAAATTAGATTAACCTAAAAATTGAAATAAAGAGAATAAAATTAATTATAAAATATTTTTCTGTTGTTATTGTCTATGAATAATACCAAAACTGAAATACCAAAACAAATTTGAATGAAATCTTATGAAATTTTCAAGTTGCAAAAGGGATATAAAAAACTTAAGATTTAAGGCAAATTAATTAAAATCCCAAATTCTCAAAACAACTTTGACAATAGTATTTCTCGTCAACTCTCCACGCTTCAGCGAGGTTTATCTCGGACCGACATTCTTCACAATTCCCCATTTCTAAAATTACTTCTGTCATAACTAAATAATTGTTTTTTTTTATTTGAAGTTGTTTCTTTTTAACTATTGATAGAAGATTATTGAATCTAATATGTCAAGAATCTCGATTTACAATACTTATCCCTAAAACTACAAGTATTAACGCGAGAGGATAAATGAAAACATCGAATTTTTCCCCTAAGAATATGGTAGAGAAAACCACTCCAAATAATGGGACTAAAGTTAGGAAAATTGCGGCTCTACTAGCATTTAAACGCTTTATCCCTTCCAAATAGAAGGTGTATGCCCCTACTGTAGAAAAAAATGCCAGATATGCTACTCCAATCCACACTCGAGGTGGAATGCTTAAATACTCTAATGGATTAAGATATTCCGGACTTACTAGTAATGCTATAGGTGTAGTTATTATAAAACCAAAAAAGGATACCCAGGTAATTATCCATAAAGAACTTGGTTGATAAGATTCAGCCTTGTTTTTGGCTCTATTCAAAAAATATCGTGAAATTACTGAATATACAGCGTAGGAAAATGCTGCAGCAAGTATTAAAATATCTCCAAAAATTCGATTTGGGACATCTACATTAGGAGAGAACCCCACAACGATGATGACAGCTATGAATGCTAATAGTGTTCCAGTAACTTTTCTCCATGTAAAAAATTCTGTTTTTAAGAATTTACTCGAAAGAATTACAACCCAAATGGCGTTTGTTGCGATCATAATACTTGCATCACTCGCTGCTGTAAAGATTTCACCGATAAGATAGCCTGCTTGATAAACTGCTACTGACAAAAACCCCATCAAGGTCAAAATCCTCCAATTTTCTTTTACAAAACTCCAGTTCAAAGTTCCTTCTTTAAATTTTAGAATGAGAAAAAAACAAATTAATGCTAAAAAATAGCGAATCACTGCAATCATTAGTGGTGGGATTGTCATTCCCCCGACTTCCTCAGAAACTAACCATCTTCCTAATGGCCAAGTTCCTCCCCAGATAACTACAGTTAAGAGTAATAAAATATAGGCAATAATTTCTGGTTTTCTCTCAACTTTCGAAGTTAAGCTCATTACTTTTTCGCTCGTAGATGTAATAATTTAATCAATCAGAAATTCATTAAGTCATTTGTATCTGGTATCTCCTTTATTACAATGATTTAATTCTCTAGTTATTCTTTAAACATCGGCAATATAAGTATTATTTGCTGAGATCAGTCGATTATTGTAAAGCTCTTTAGTTGTTGCCCGGAATTTCTCACAAAGGACTAGACTTTGACTAAATTTCCCGTTTTGAATATAAAAAGTTGATTTAAGAATAAGATTGGTTTACAATGAGATAACTGCATCAGCATCATCACAAATTTCTAAGAAACCAGCAGCTCCAATTGGTTCTTCTACAAAGTCAAATAAGTCTTCTCTTTTAATTTTCATTAAATCCATCGTAGTTGTGCAAGGATAAAGTTTCATACTCCCATTTTCTACAGCGTCCTTAATTAAATCCAATAGACTATCTATTCCACCTTTTTTTAATCTTTTTTTAAACATCTTCGCGCCCATACCTTTCATAGGAAAAGGCATACCCCTTGCTTTTGGCTTGAAATTCTTTTTTAAGAGTTTCAGTCCCCAAAATGTACAGAAAAAATGCATTTCTATATCCATAGCATCCGCAGAGCTTCCAAGAATCGCCATCATTGCGAATTTCTCGAATGAGTGATCCTTTACAATATAATTCATTTTTTTCATAACCATAATATTCTCATCGTTTATGTTTTTTTAATTTTAAAAATTAAACTCTTATCTTCTTCCCTTATTTCAATTAATTCATCCCCGGTCTTCTTCAACATTGCGGGAATATCTTTCTTAGAACCGATATCATCTGAAATTACCTCGATAATTTGTCCGGAAGTTAAATTTTTTAATTCTTTTTTGGTTTTTAAGACGGGAATAGGACATCTGAAACCTGTATAGTCAACAGTTTTTTCTACCATATTTCTTATCTCTTTTAATTTTAATTTCTCTATAATAAGAATTTGAATCTATGGATAACAAGGGTTTGTTCCTATTTATCAAATTGGTTTATATTATCTAGTATAATTTAGTTATTCTACTTATTTTTCATAAAATAATTTATAACAATATGACATTTTTATAAATTCACCTTGCTTTGCAGAATTTTTTCTTCTCTCCACTTAGTTTATTAGTAAAATATCAATACAAAGAGGTTTGTAATTAAATGAAATATGTCGTAGAATTTCTTTTTTTAATATAAAGCAACTGATATCTACAATAATACTTCACAAGTGACCGATCCAGCTAGATTTGATGTGTCAAATAGTTGGTCAAAGGTAATTTTTACTGTAATTGATTAGAATTTATAGATGCATTTGCATATATACACCCAGATAATACACGTGGCTGGAAAGTAGCAGAAAGAATAGGAATGAAATATATGGGACATGTACAACACAATGGATTCATCCCAAAAGCCATGTTACTTACTCTTAAAAATGAGGAATACGAATTGCAGCGTTCATATTAAGTTTTCATAGAAAAATTTCAGTAATGAACTTATCGGGGATAACCTATTGGAATTATGTAAAGTGGATTAATATTAGTAGGGAGATTCATCACTTTTTTTACATGTTGATCTTGAAACGCACCAATCGGAACCGAAACTAAACCTAAAGCAATAGCTTCTAGATGAATATTCTGAGCACAGTGCCCTACTTCCATATACACATATCTCATCCCTCTTTCACCATACCTTATAGTAGTCCTCGAATAATCAGCACAGATTAATATATTTAAATATGCGTCTTCTATGAAATTTTGATTCCAAGACTCTTCTACTAACCTGAGGATAATGTCTTCTTCAGTAATTAACTTTAACCTATGATTCTCGATATCATAATGATAATATCCTTTTTTCTTTAGTACGACATAAATCTCTAAGGGGTATGTTGCTCCAGCTGAGGGTACCGTCCTTTTTTGACCTTTTTTCCCCTGAGCCGCCCATAGAATCTGGGAAATTTTTTCAATCTCAATTTCTTGATCTCGATATTTTCTAACACTCTCACGTTTATTAATACATTCTTCAAGACTTTTCTTTCCTTTAAATAAAGGTTCAGGGAGTTCGAGTTCCACTTTATAACCACTTTTTTTAGTTAATTTTAGATTTTAATACCAATTTTTCAATTCTTATTTATTTCCATAGTAATAAGAAGTTTTATTTTATTCAAATGAAATCATATAATATGGGATCAAAACTTAATATAAAAGATTTATTTCATGACTGGAACGAATTAAATCTTAAAGTCCAGGAATCTCTTGGACAATTCGATTTTACTAACATCAAGGAAATAAGAGCTAAACAAAATAAAGTTGAAGATTCTATTTATGATATTCTTAAAGAAAATGCAACGGAAGACTTAAAGAAGGTTTTGCCAGACAATTGCGGTGAGTTGGAAGTAGGGTATGAATTGGAAGAAAATCGATTTTACTTTGTGATGCTTGACCCAAAAGAAGAGGAAGAGGAAGAACCAAAATTTCTTGCAATTACAATCGATCTTAATAAAAACATAAAACTTATTGAAGATTTTAAAATGGAATAATAACTCCTTTGTTAAATCTTAATTTTCCTCCTACTATTGCGTGTTTTATTAATACTATTTCTTCCAATCTTCCATTCTCTTAAGTGCTTCTTCTTCTAAAATTCGCGAATAAATCTCCCACTTATCATTATCACCTGGATTTTTGCATCCAATGATAAATCGACAGAAATCTGCTCCAGATGGTATGGTTTGTGTAAATTCTACTTGATGATCAATCTTTATGGGATTCAAATCCCGAAATGCATTGATACATCCTTGTACTAAATATCGTTGAACTCGACAATCAAAAGCTTTATAGACATCTTGAAGTGGGCACCATAAAATATTGAACGAACATTTTTCTTCATTATCTATTGTTGGCTCTTCAATTGAAGCCCAAATTTGGGTATTAACAATAGTTGCGAAATAACTTATTAGCTCAATTGGGGATACATCCGAAGGAATCTCTACACCATCCATAATTTGTTTTCCAATATCATATCCTGTTTTAATTAAAGCATCATTAACTGCCTGTTGACCCTTCACACCAAATCTTGATTCATTTTCTAATAAAATATTTATAACAGCTTTACTCATAAAAAGCCCAAACTGCAAAAGTGCTGTCGGATCAAAGTCCTCTCTTTTAAGAACCTCCTCCCTAAAG
Organism: uncultured archaeon; assembly: GCA_964486045.1. GTDB lineage: Archaea > Asgardarchaeota > Lokiarchaeia > Sigyniarchaeales > SOKP01 > Loki-b32. The sequence continues at coordinate 45,653 of CAZALK010000003.1, read as the reverse complement.
CGATCAAGCGCTTTTTTAAAGGGTTCACCAAATTTGATTCTATTCCAATTTTTTTCTCTACGATCTGCTCCCTTTAATATTCCTCCTTCTTTCATCTCAAACCATCTTAGAATTTTGTTTTATCTTCTTTTTTAATTATATAAAAAGTAAAGAGATAAATATTAAGTTTTAAGATATTCAAATAATGCGATAACTATAATACAAAATTGATATAAAATGTATAAACTTGTTCTTTTAAGACATGGGGAAAGTATTTGGAATAAGGAAAACAGATTCACCGGTTGGACTGATGTAGATCTTTCAGAAAAAGGTATTCAAGAGGCGAAAGAAGCAGCTCAACAATTTAAAAAAGAAGGATATTCCTTCGATATAGCATTTACTTCGGTTCTAAAAAGAGGAATAAGAACACTATGGATTGTGTTAGATAAGATGGATTTAATGTGGATACCTGTACATCGTGCATGGAGATTGAACGAAAGGCATTATGGTGCTTTGCAAGGTTTATATAAAGCAAAATTAGCAGCAGAGATGGGTGAGGAACAAGTGCTTATATGGCGAAGAAGTTATGACGTACCTCCTCCTGTACTTAAAACAAGTGATCCAAGATACCCGGGGAATGATATTAGATATAAAGGATTAACAGCAGATGAAATCCCTCTTTCTGAGTGTTTGAAAGATACAGTTGAAAGAGTTTTACCATATTGGCATGAAGTAATTGCACCGACAATAAAGTCAGGAAAAAAAATTTTAGTTTCTGCACATGGGAATAGTTTACGTGCTCTCGTTAAATATCTTGATAACGTCCCTGAAGAAGAAATAATTAAATTAAATATCCCAACTGGAATACCTTTAATCTATGAGTTAGATGATCAGTTAAAACCAATTAATCACTATTACCTTGCGGACTCTGAAAAAGTTGAAGAAGCAATTAAAGCTGTAGCAGATCAAGGAAAAGCACAATAAAGCAATTTAAATTCTTTATTTATATAAAAATTATTGATAAGAAGTTTATAAAAATTAAGAAAAGAGTTAAAATTCTATATCGTTATTTCCTAAAATAGATGACCCTAAAACTCAATTATAGTAGGGAGCATTAAAATTGAAGTTAAATAAAAAATCAAAGATTTTTAAGACTAAAACTGAAGTTGCAATATTCTTTTTAGGGATGTTAATACCCTTTCTAATGTTTATTCCTATAAATTCTGTTAAGGCTGCAACATATACAGATATTGATGTACAAACAGCTTATGCCATGATAAACAACCATACCCAATACCCTAATTTGCTTATACTTGATGTTAGAGAACAAAACGAATATGATGAAAGTCATTTACATAACGCAACCTTGATCCCTCTCAATCAAATCGATTCAAGAATTGGTGAATTGATGCCATATAATGATACTGAGATAATTGTATATTGTAGGTCAGGGGCTAGGGGTGCAGTTGCTAGTCAAAATCTCGCTGGTAATCATAATTTTACAAAAGTCTTTAACATGCTAGGTGCTATAAACGCCTGGATTTCAGCAGGCTATCCAGTTTGGACAAGTAATAATTTTCAACCAAGTATCAACTTCTCATTTACTCCCTTTATTTTGATACTTCTCGGAACGATAGCTGTTTCAGTATTGTACTATAAGAAGCGTGGATACAAATAATAAAAAAAAATGAAGTTTATAAATAGATTACTACCAATTCTCCCCAATTAATTTAAATGTCTCAGTTACCCCTGTTAAACTTTCAGATTGCCAACGAAAACTTTCGATCTTAGTCGTAAACGGCAAAAAATATTTAGCAAGCTCCAAACCGGCTTCTTCTACTTTTCCCCTTTCTGTATAAATTAAGTGGTATTGTTTATGACCGTGTAATCCGCCTGGTGTATTGAAAGCACGCCATTTAGTGACAAAAGGTATTTCTCTAGGTTGTTTCATATACAATTTCGCCATCTCAATAGCGTCATGGGGAGAAACCCAAACAGTTATCATTATTATTCCCATAGTGATTTACACCTTACTCTCTTTAAAGTTGGATTTAAAGGTAAGTTTATCTTTTATTTCTTTTAATTTAAAATTTTACTATTTTCCAAAAAAAAACATAATAACTAAGTCATTAAAGAAAGATATTTAAGTTTGAACAAAAGGGTATTATATATGGTGAGAAAATTATTAATTGATAATCCAGCAGTTTCGAATATAGTCTTTTATCCGCGGAAAATTCCAGTACCTAATGAGACAGATCCAAACATTAAAACCCTAAAGCTCCAGATTGAAAAAAATATCCTTATTGGAGGATTTTTTTATTTAAATAATCTAAATTATCCAACAATTCTATTATTCCATGGAAATGGAGAAATTGCAGCGGATTATCAATATTTTAAAGATTTCTTCTTTCAATGTGGGATTAATTTAGCGGTTATTGATTTTCGCGGATATGGATTTAGTAGCGGAGAACCTTACTATACTAGCTTAATTACGGATGCCCTTCCAATCTATAATGAATTTTATAAATGGCTGATCAAGAATAATTTCAATGATTCAATATTTATTCTTGGACGTTCACTGGGAAGCATTTGTGCATCCGAAATTGGCTCACACAATCCGGATAGTTTACGTGGGGTAATTTTTGAAAGTGGATTTGCAAGTATATACGATTTGATGTCTGGATTGTTTGGTGTTTCTGGTTCAGAGATAACACCCGAATTTTTGAGTGAATATTCAAACGATACAAGAATAAGAAAATTTAAAAAACCAGTATTAGTTATTCATGGCACATTTGATTCGATTATTCCTTACAGTCAAGGAAAATTAATTTTTGAAAATGTTCCTTTAGATGTCGAGAAGAAACTTGTATTAATAAAAGGAGCAGGTCACAACAATATCTCTTCTTACGAAGTTGAATATATTGATCCATTAAAAAGATTTATCAATAATTACAAATAACCTTTTTCAGAATTTTATCCTACTTTAGGAAGAATTTTTATAATGAAAAACGAATTCTATAAAAATTCAGAGGGTATAATTATAATCTATCTAGAAAAAATTAAAACTAAAAGTGAGAAAACTAATGGGGAAAGATCTTCTAAAAGGACTTGAAATTGTATTTATTGTACATTTTATACTAGGATTAATCTTAGGTATTTTCTTTTTGTTTATTCCTGAGATATATTGTAATTTAGTGGGAGTTACTATGGCAGATTACGGTCTTTTAAGATTAATAGGTGCAGCATCTCTTGCTTTAGGTTGTGGTTCCTTCCTTGCATACAGAAGCAAGGATTGGGAGAAATCTAAACTTCTTGTTCAAACTGATTTGATATGGTTAGTATCTGCTATTGTGGGATTGGCATGGTGGTTAATTGAATCTGGACCTGTTGTTGGTTGGTGGGTTTTTGGGATGTTTGTTGCATTCTTGATTGTTTTTGCGTATTTCTATATCCTCCAAGAAAAATGAGTAGAAAAAAGGAACGAAGATAAATTCCCTTTCTTTCCTATTTTTTAATTAAAAATTGGACTCGAAAAAATTCATTTAGGTTTTTTAATAAGTGTTAATTAAAAGAATAAAAATGAGAAGCTTAAAAATTGCCCTTAACAAAATTTAATTTTTGCCCTAATTGTGGGAGAGGAATTCAAGGATTGAATGTGTCTCAATTAAATTACTGTTGTTTTTGTGGCATTAAGTTGAAGAAAAACGAGAAATCTTCAAAACTAAAGATTCAATGTACAATTTGTCATGAATACATCAGTTCAAGTAAATATAATACAATAAAATGCTCATTCTGTGACAGTCAATATCATTCTACATGTATAGATTCTTGGCTGTTAAAATATAATTCTTGTCCGATGTGTTTAAATATATTTCTTATGCCAAAGTCACTTTAAGATTAATAAAGAAAAGTAAATTATACTTAAGAGTAAACTGAAGGTTTTATCTCGAATTTTTTTTTAATAATTGAATGAGAGATAAATTAATAAAGAATTAAAATTAATTTATTTAATCAAAAAATTCATATTGAAAAAACATGGTTTTAACACCTCTTGAAATATTAACCGGTTCTTTAAGCTTAGCTACTGTTGTAATCTCTACAATAATTGGTTTACGAATTGTTTCAAAGTATTTTGTAAATAAAAGAAGAGAACTTCTTTTTGTTGGGTTTACGTGGGTATTGTTATGTGAAATATGGTGGTCTTCTGCATTTTCATTTCTCGCAGCTCTCTTTACAGGAGCAGGATTTGGTGAGGAACTTTATTTTACATTAGGTAATCTATTTGTTCCAGTAGCTCTATTTTTATGGTTGACAGCATATACCGATTTTTTATACAAAAAAAAACAAAAAATTTTTTTATTAATAGCAACCATCACCGGATTAATATATTATATTGTCTTTTTTTATTTTATCTTTAATGATGTCTCAATTATTGGCGTAATGTTTAATTCTGTAGACGCTGAATATAAATCATTCGCATTGGGTTATTTAATATCGGTGTTATTAGTATTTCTTATAACAGGGGTTAATTTTGCGCGTGTATCAATGAGATCTGACAATACGGAAATCAGATTAAAAGGAAAATTTATTTTGCTTGCAGTAGTACTTTTTTTTATTGGTGCAGCTTTAGATGGGTTAAAACCTTTACTTTTTGGATCTATTATTGATGTGATATTAATAATAAATAGAATAATACTAATTCTAAGTGGTCTTGCTTTCTATAGTGGATTTTTGCTTCCTCATTGGATAAAAGAGCTCATCTTAAAGGAAAATTAACTTAATTTTCTCTACCTAATAAGCTAAAAGAAGAGAATTACAAATTTTATTCTTTTTTTCTACAAATCTGTTTTAACCATTAATAAACTCGTCAATTAATATTTTCCTGAATTTTATATTTTTTTCCCTGAACGGAATTAGTTCCTCTCCAGTATATATTTCTGGAGAGTGATTGATATTAAAGACAACCGAGAAAGGGATGATTAACTGAGATATACCTTGAAAAACGTCAACCTCTTCAATATCATGGTCAATATTCACAATTTTTTTAAAATCTACTTTTAAGCTCAATTTGAACCCCTTACTTATTTCTTTTTATTTTTAATATAATATTATTATTATTTAAGAGAGAACACCCGACAAATTTATTGATGTTTTCTGATAAAATAAATTGTTTATCCAACTCTTATACCAAATTCTCTCTGATTATACGTTTAAAGTCATTGTCGCTTTTTTTTTTCGAACCCGTTCTCCCATTAGAATATATATCTACTGGAAATTTTTCATTGTAGATGTTTAAGATTAGAACTATTAAATTTGAAATGTTATGGAAACAAACTGCTGAATTTTCACATTTAAATAAATCTGCAACGAGTCTTGAGAGTAAAACAAACTTTTTTTTTTGATTTTCATTATTAACGAAGTGATCCTCTGCGTTAAATGAATTATCTAAAAAATCTTCAACCTGTTTTTCAATAGTTCTTGAATTCATAGTTGCCATTTTAAAATAATATAGATTACGAACTATCTTAATTGATATATAAAAAGAGACAGTTTTTTTCTTGAGTTCTTAATTTTGTAAGAGAAGTAGTTTAACTATGTAAGAATTCATAAATGAAAATCTTCTGGTATGTAGGATGTCTTTTATTAAAAGGAATTTGTTCATACCCATAATAAATATATTGTTCTTCTTTCTTAATACCTACATTTGAGAAAGAAATTACTGCAGCTGAGATATCCGGATAAAATTCATCTTCAAATTCATCGATAATTTCAAGAAAAGTTGTAATCTTATCATCCATTACCATATTGATTTTCACATCGAGTGAGAACTAAAGTTATCAAATTATTCTTATAAACATCTAATGAAGTTGTATTATATAATAATAAAGAAAACCAAAGGTTTTTAAATAAAAAATATTGGCTTTTCCGCATTTTCCAATGAATTATGGGATAATTCTAAATAAATTAAGAATAAAATCTTGAAACAGGAATAAAGTGAGTTTAGAAAAAGTCATGAAAATAATTATTTGTCAATGGAAATAAAGCTTGTAATAGCTCAAGTTTTTCAGGATTTACAGAAACAAAACCGAATTCTAAAAGATCATTGACTGTTCTAAAACCTGCTAGCAATTGTGCTAAATAACTAATATCTAATTCGATATCTGCTGAGTTTTCCGAAGATTTATGATACTCTACATTGATTTGTTCTTCTTTTGACGTTAGGGTGAAGAATCCTTCATTCCAGGGACAAAAGTCATCCTTTGTATGAAATATTATATAAAAATTATCAAATGGATACTTCAGATTCTCTAAAACCGCTTTTAAATCTATTATTCTCAGTTGAGAATTATCTACTATATACCTAGTTTTTATTCGGGGAGTTTTTAAAAGATCTATTATATTTTCATGCGCAGAAAAAGTTCCAACTATATATTTTCGTTGATCTCGATGACTCCACAGAAAATTAAAGATTGTTTGCTTAGCCGTTTGATCAAGCCAGAACGCCTCTTGGATTAATATTGTTTTCTCTGGATGTTCTAACCACATGGCATCTTTTTTTTCTAACCACACAGCATCTCTTTTGGTAAAGATTATTATTACATAACCTACAGGTTGATCTCCGTTGTAGCAAATGAATTTGTAGTTGTTTTTATATAAGCCTCTCCAATATTGAATCTCAGGTCTTTTAGCAATATAATCAAAATTTAAAATAGCGCGATCATAAACACTTATAATATCATCATTTATCCTTTCGACTTCTTTCATGTGATACTCTGTTTCTCTGTATATAATATCCGATATATTAAATTCGTAGGAAAAATGTTCATCAACAAGTTTGTATCCTAACATCTCATAAAATAAATGCTTAAATGGATATAAAACAGATAACGGGATATTATTTTCATATAAATCTTTAAAAATTTTTACCATTAATTCTCTTATGATACCAAGATTACGATATTCAGGTTTTGAAGCAACTCCTCCAACTCCATACATGTTAAACTCTTGAGAACGCATTCGAATTTCAAATGGAATAATACCTACTCCCGCTACTAATTGCTCCTTATCAAACGCGCCATAATGCCAATCGATAGGTATTTTCTCTGAAGGCCATCTTAAATCTTCATAACTATTCATGGTTGTTTCAAAAGCATATCGCATCAACTTTTTGTATACTTCACGATCTTGTTCAATTAATTTACGAATCTCAAAATTTCCTTTCATTTCTGTAAATCTCTTAATTTCGGTTGTATATTGAAATCTAATTCTCAATAAATTAAAAGATTTTTGAGGATGTTTCAGTAAAAGATAGGATTAAAGGTGAAACCTTGATTTTTTGATTTAAAGTTGCTTTAAACAACTTATAAATTTGAACTTCAGCTACAGATGGAAGGAAAAAGAGATTTTGAATTTTATCCTAAATTCTAAAGAATTCTTCAATATTTGGGTATTATTAAGAAATAACTGCAAATTCCTTTCTTAAAATCGATATATATTCTGGAGTTCTCTTATGGAATGGAATTCTTTCTTCACCCGAATAGATATCTGATACATTCGATGATTGAATCATCTTGGAATAAGGAATTATGGCACTTGAAATATTAAAAATCAATTCTGAAAAAGCTCTTGGCTCTCCGTTTACAGTATCTTTTAGCATGTTTATTTAATACCAAATATTCACAGTTAATGACAATTATTATAGATTAAATATTTATTCTCAATTATGTCATTAAATACTATTGTTATAATATAAGGAAATATGGTAAAATTTTGAACTATTTCTTTATCAAAATATAATTTCTATCAAAATATAAAACCAGATTGAAGTAAAGTAGTAATGTTAAAAGTGATCTGTTTTCTATCTTAAAACATCTGAAAATTCTTGTCTAAATATCATTTTAAATTCTGTTTCTCTTTCTTTAAAGGGAATATTTTCATTTCCAGAATAGATAAAGTTTGCTTTATAGGGCTTAAATACCTTTGAAAAGGGGATAACAAGCAGGGAAACATCAATGTTTTCATACATTTCTAATCGTCTTGAACTCATTTTTATTTTTCACTTCTTAATTCATTATATTTTTAATTTTAAGTCGGAAAGAATTTGCCATCTTCATAAGCAAGTTTAAGTCCAGCTGCTTCTAATTTCACACGGTTATTAAATATTAAATTTCTAAGTGTTTTTGTATCGACATCCACTTCCTCAGCCAATTCTTTCGTACTAATACTTTTTACTGTTTTAAATAATTCTGTAAGTCGATTCAAAACATTCATTTCAGAATCAGAAAGCTCTTTTTTAACTGGAACTTCTTTATACTTACTTATAACTTGTCTTCTTATTGTAGCAAAATTTATACCCCAGTTATTTAGAATAAGTTCAGAATTGTCATCAATCCAATCTCGAATTATTTGATAAATTACAGAAGATTTTGATCTACCTTTCACACCAATTAAATTTTCTATTATTTTATCTGTTACTTCATCAATACTAACAGTTATTCTTTTAGATTCTAAGTCTATTTCTTGATTGATTATCTCTGTGTCAGATGTCATTTCTTTAAGTTTTAAGATTTTAAATTATATTCGACAAAAATTAAGAGATAAATGCTAAAACAGATATTTAAATGTTGCGTTTTTGCATAATATTTACATATATTTCGAAACAAAATTGAATTATTTATGGATCTAAATTACATCAAATCTGCATCACATTTATATATGAAAAATAACATATGAATATTATCCTAAAAATATATCGATATTACTTCCCTTTAAAAACAAAGCAAAATAGTGTGTGTGAAATGTTAGAACTTTATACTCCTGAATATGAAGTAACAAACACCAAAGAACGTATTACCATTGATTTATTAAAAGATGGTCAAGATTTTTTAAAGCAATTTGAGATTAACGAGAATTTTCTACTTGACACGGTTTCGCTTGTATATAAATATTTAAGAAACAACAGAAAGATACCTCATAATTTGTTCAAATTCTTTATAGGGGCGTATTATATAATTTCTAGGCACCCCTTTAGCTTCCCCGCTCATGAAACCAAGAAAGAATATTGTCAAAAATTTAATCTTCCCGTAAGTTCACTAGAATATTGCGTGGAAAAGATTACAGACTCCTTAAACTACATCAAAATCCTTGATGACATGAATTTTCCCTATTTCATCGATCCTAAGAGAGATATCAGTCTGAATGTCATAAAAAAGCTTATCAAAACTAAAGTGGATAAAGCGATGATGAGTTTTTTACTCAGCCACCAATCTATAAATGCTCAAATCCTTACTGAAGAGTTAGTTTATGAGGTTATTTTTGAACAAAAAGCTTTTCCTGAAGAACTTTTAAGGCAATTATATAAAATAGTTTTTGAGTATGTAGAAAAAGAATTTCTGGACTATAATGAATATATAAAATTGCAGAAAAAATTACTTATATAAATTTTTATATACTTGCTTGGTTATATCCCAAAACCAAGGATTAACCATAATCTATTTAATCCAAATCCTTTAAATTTTAATAATATATTTTGAATTATTGAAGTCAAAATGATAAGTATTATTCAAGCAAGCCCAAAATCGTTAGATAACGTGAAACAAGCTATAGCGAGTAATAATTGCTAAAAACTAATATAAACATTTACAAGTTATAAAATTATGCCCTATTGCGAGATTTGTGGAACAGAAATAGAAGAAAGTGGTGTTTTATGTCCGAAATGTGAATTGCGCTTAATCCTTGCTAAAAAAACGAAAAAGAAGAAAAGACCGATAAAGAAAGTAAAGTTATATATAATGGCTGCCTCTTATATACTATTTATTGTTTTCCTTATTACATATTTAAATATTAGTAGTTATTGTTTTGAAAGTAATGATATCAAATGTTTTAATTTGAGTTTTATATTTTTGGGTCTTTTTGCTTGTTTTTGTTTTATTGCTGCTGTTCTTGTTGGAGAAGAAATACCAAAATGGAAAAGTAAGAACTAATTCTCTTCTTTTCAATTATTTTCATAGAATTTGTTTTTACGACTTTCTTTCCTCCTCAAAGAGGTGTAATCCATCAATAAATCTATATATTTTGGAAAATACTCCGGAAATTAGACTCAGTTCTTTTCTCGACATAAAAGAACGTTCAATAATATTTCGAAAGGCAAAATATACATTTTCTCTCCTATGAGCTCTAATTTTCAACTTTTCTAAAACATTATTAACAAGATTATAAAGTGTTTGACGATCTTCTCTTTTTGCAAGTAATACTGGTTTTGATCCTCTTCCCACTGTCAATCTATTAATCTTTTTAAAGATTTCATATAATATAATTCCACATGCATGAGATAAATTTAATGTTGGATAATTTTCCCCGGTGGGTATCCTTAAAAGTATATCAGCAAGACTAATTTCATCATTTGTTAGTCCTCGAGACTCTCTTCCAAATAAAATTGCAATTTTCAAAGGTTTTAGGGAGCTTGGAATTGTTAAATCTTCAGGAAAGATTGCTAATCTTTTAATATTAGTATATCTCTTTCCCTTTGCAGTTGTTGCAAGTACCAAATCAAACTGGTTAAGGGTGGATTTTAATTCACCAAGATGATTTTCTTGTTCCCCTACTTCTATGATTTGTGCCTTCATCAGAATATCTTTTCCATGCATGGCAAATCCATGGGTGTGATGACTGAATATATTTGCCTTTTGTTCAATAGGATTAAAGATCACAAGGTTTTTAAATTCAAAATTTGTCATGACTCGAGTTATTGATCCTATATTTGCAGCATGTTCAGGGCGTACTAGAATAACCGTGAATTCAAGATTCTTATACTCTTCAACTATTTTAGTTTCTTGATGCAATTCCATTTCCCTTTCGAGTGTTTTTTTGTTCAACTAATCCTTAACCTCTCTTTATTCGATATCTTAAACATAAACCAAAAGTTTTTTCATAAACTTATGCTTTAAAATGAAGTGGAAAATAAAAAAAAGAACTTTTAGGAATTTTGAAAAAATTTACTTCAGGGGAGAATAGGGTAATGTATATAAAGCCATGATTCTTTCTTTAGGTGCATTTTCTCGAAGATCTCGAACCCATTGTTGTTCTTTGCTAAAAGGACGATATGCCATATTGTTAGCATTAAACAATATATCTCCCTTCCATAAATCCATAATTTGATTTGGACTTCCAGCAATTGGTCGCCAGCTTGCAATAATCGGCATTGCTTTATATCCTGTTGATATTCCAGCAATCATATCCGGCATTTTCCCGGGATTTACCTCAAGAATCGCCATACTATAAGCTTTGAGTGGTGTTTTCTGGCTCTCTTCTATTGCTTTATGCAGTACTTCTGGTGGGACCGCACCTATAGGTTCTAGTAGTCGAGTACGGCGTTCCGGGGCAAAAACCTCTAATTGAGCCAAATATTCACCCCATTCTTTATCTTGACTAGCGTTAATCCGAAATTTCTTCAAGTTTTCTATATCATTAAACTCAAATATTTGAGTTGTCTGCATAAACCATTCAGAATTCGCATTCCAAGCAGCTACTAAACGTGCTCCAAGACGTTTGCATGCTGGGACTAGTAATTCTTCGGCAACCTTAATATAATCATCCCGAATATCTGGACTCGCTGGTGTAATATTAAGAGTTTGCTCTAAATATATCATTATTCAAATCTACCTATATTTTTATATAACCGTCATACTAAAAAGTTGAGATTATATCTGATTCAAAGAAAGGTGATTTTTAAAGTTTCTATAGATTTCAGATTATTCAATAAATCATTTTTAAAATGAAAAGGATATTGAGGTAAAGACTATTTTAATTCAGAATATGGGAGAGGGTAAATTTGTACTAAACGCTCTTTTGGTGCCAATTCTCGAAGTTTTCGGAACCATTCTTTCATCCCCTCAACAACAGGTTGGGAATCTTTTGGTCCAATATCTCCTTTCCATAAATCATTTACTTCATTTGGATTACCAGCAATTGGTCGCCAACTTGCGATAATCGGGGCATTTTTTGACAAAGTTTCCACAAATTCAACAAATTCGGTCATTTTATTCGGAGTTACTCCTAGAGTTGCTAAACTATAAACTTTAAGAGGTGTTTTCTGGCTTTCTTCGATTGCTTTATTAAGTACATCTGGTGAAATTGCACCTATTGGTTCGAGTAATCGAGTGCGACGTTCTGGAGCAAAACCATCTAACTCTGCGTTATATTCACCCCATTGTTCATCTTGGCTAGCTTTAATTCGAAATTCTTTTAGCGGCTTCATATCAGCAAATTCAAAAACGTGAGTTACCTGAAAGAACCATTCATAATGACTAAACCACGCAACTACAAGTCGCGTTCCTAAGCGTTTACATACAGGTACTAATAAATTTTGGCTTAATTTTATAAAAGAATTTAGGGTTTCTGGAGTAGCAGGTGTCAGATTCAAAATTTCTTGTAAATAAATCATAATTCAAATCAGCCTCTATTTTAATAATCCCAATCTGTTTACAGACATTTTTATATTATGGATTTTAAAGTAATTGAAAGATATAAATATCTTTAGTATCATTAAATACTTAAATTAAGAAAGAATTAATTGAATGCCAGTCTTTAGAAATATCGGTGAATTTCTCGAATTTATAAATATTAGTAACGATGAGTTTACTTTATTCGAATGGAAACCAGAAAAATCTTTTAGGAGATTTGATTTAGACTTAAATATTGTCAAAGAAAACCCTGTTAGTGATATTTTTTTCCATAAAGATAAGGGAAATATGAAAATAGTTCATATTAGGAAAAATAGTTTAATTTATACTGCTGGAGCTAGTATAAAAATACAATTCCAATTATTAGAAGCTCTACTGGAATATGTAAGTTTTAAATTTCATGAAACTTATGACATTGATGTTATTTTATCTTATAGTAACTTCAATTCTAACATTTTTAATAGTTTTAAGGAAATAATTGAAGAAATAATAAAAAATTTTGCAGATTTAGATTTAGTTAAAAGAATCCAAGTTGAGTGTAGAGTTTGTAAGAAAGTTCTTCCATTATTTGTAAAAAAGAGTTTTATTCAGAATGCTGAATCCTATCCAGTACCTATTGTATATACTCATGAAGGTCACGCTATACTTTGTTTTATAGATCAGAATTTTCAACACCGTGGTGTAGAGCTTGTGAATATTACAGGCTGAAAAAACTTAACTTGGAACGTATAAAATTCTTGGGTGAAAGTAATTACTTTGAATTACTATGAGAAACAAATATAAAATCCATAATCTTTTTAATTATTATGGATGAAGATGAGAAATCTAAGGATGCTCCTTTTTTTGAGGATATTGTAAAAAAAACGAAAACAGGAATTACTTTCCCTCGAAATCTAAGAGAGTTATTATTCGAAGAAGATTCAGATGTGTTTTTTAGAATGGTTGTCCCTCAAGAAAAAGATAAAATAATTTTGGAATTTTTAAACGATAACCAAATAAAAGAGCTTTCTGAAAAATTAAAAACTAAAAAACCTAGAACAAAAAAAGCTACAATTGCAAAAAAAGGTGTTAAGAGTAAAAAACCGGCTGAAATTAGCCCTTCGTGGGGTAAATATTTTGCTTATGATTTTGAGGCTAAAGATAAACTAATGCCCATCTTAGAATCAGCGTTCTATAAATTTACGGAAACACCAATAAATTTAGAGGATGCAATGGGAAGAGTCAAATACGCTTTGGTTTCCTTTCTCAGTTCAACGAAAACAGAAAATGCTAAACTGTACTTTGCTGTGGAAAAATTCTTAATTGATGTTATCGATAAATTCAACCAGCCTAATTTGTTAGATTGGATATTTGAGAAGATAATTCCCAATATAGAGAGTAAATTTCTTTATGAACAAGCTTTATTAGCGCTTGTGGAAATCAGCTTGAAATATAGAAGATGGGATAAAGCAGAATTATATATTTTCTATGTTTTAAAAAACATCGATAATTATTCGAAATCAGAAATGTACAATGTTATGAATTCTTTTAAAAATCTCGTTAAAAGTGTAAAATGGTCTGAGAGAACAGATAAAATTGATCTTTTGCTTAAGGAGAAATTGATGGAGTATGAAGCAGAGCTAGAAGATACTAACTACAAAATTCAAATTATTGAATTTTTTGAAGATTTACAATACATAGAATTAGCATATCAACGAGCCAAAAAAATCCAAATGAGCTTACCTCCAGATAGTATAAAACTTGAGGATATCAGAAAGTTAGTAAGAAGGTTGCACATCACACCTATAGCAGAGAGTAAACCACAATCAAGTATAGATTTCGATTTGGAAGAAGAAAGTAAGGAGGATTAAATTAAGAATTTTCATCATTTTTCTCTTTTTTTGACAGTTTCTTCAATTGGTTATCAACTCTTTCTGCTTCTTCTTCTAGGATCTTTTGTTCTTTCTGTTTAATGACCTTCTGCTTTAACTCTAATTCCACTTGAGATAATGCTTTTTCCTTTTCAATAAATTCTTCTTTAATTTTTAAAGTCTTTTCTTTTTCAATAATTTCCCTTTCTTCCAACTCTTTTTCTTTTTCCTCCAACTCTAGCTTTTTCTTTTTAATTTCTAAATCTTTTTTCTGTAATTCTTTTTCTTTAGCCTTAATCTCCGAGACTTCCTTCTTTAACTCCTTAGGCACTTTTTTCATTGGAACTATATCAACTAATATTTCTTCTCCGGATAGTTTTGTCTCCTCAACAAGAAGCTCCTCTTTTAATTTTAATACTTTTTCTTTTTCCTGTATTGATTTTTCCTCTAATTTCTTTCCTTCTTCTTCTAATTCCAATTTTTTCTTTTCAAGTTCCAATCCTTTCTTTTTCAATTCTATTTCTTTACCTCTAATCTCAGAAACTTCTTTCTTTAGCTTCTTTGGTATTTTTTTCATTGGTGCCTTATCAACTAATATTTCCTCTTCGGAAAGTTTTGTTTCCTCAACAAGAAGCTCCTCTTTTAATTTTAATACTTTTCCTTTTTCCTTTATTGATTTTTCCCCTAATATCTTTTCTTTTTTCGCTAGCTCCAGTTTTTTCTTTTTCAATTCTAAGTCTTTCTTTTTCAATTCTAATTCTTTATCAGTGATTTCAGACACTTCTTTCTTTAGATCATCATCCTTTTTTTCTTCAGTAGCTTCAACGATTTCTTCAATCTTTTCAATTGTAACAAATGACTTAATTATACTATCAACCGAATTTCTCAATTCTTCATTTTCAGGAACTTGTGAATTTTCTTTGACGAAATCCGTTAAAACTTTTGTTACTATTGAGGGGGATTTTTCTCCTATTGCTTTTAAAGTTTGGATAGCCTTCTCTACAACAAAATCTTTTTCATCTGTAAGTTTTAAGGTTATACCCCTAATTAATGATTCATCATTGATTATATTATCTCCTCCTGCCATATATATCAAAAGTTGTAAGTCAGCCTCTCGTACATTTGGTTCATCGGAATTTAATAAATCTTCACTGTAAGGCAGAAATAGATCACACTCGTTTTCACAAATTGTTTTTAATAATAGCAAGAAAGTATATCTCAATACGGAATCTTTTTTAGAAAGATTTTCCAACAGAGAAGAAATGTCAATTACAAGATTTTCAATTAAAAATCTTAGCACAACTCTTCCTCCGTGGAGCGATAATAACAGTTCAATAATATTTTCTAATCTATCTATATAATTTTCTTCCGTAGAATCGCCAAGATAGAGAGCAATTAGTTTAACTGCATCATCAATTCTACTAGCCATCACAAATTCTCTTATTGAATTGATTTCTATAAGGTCTTTTTCATTTTCTTCCATTTTCTTATCACTTTTCTCTAATTTTTTACACCCATATTATATAATAATCAGTATAAATACGCGTTATGAAATTTAATATTAACTTTAAATCCCTAAACCTAAGTAATGCTCTTTTCTCATCTAATAAATAATTACTGGTCAAAATTGAGATGGATAAAGCAATTTCTAAGTTTTGGTTTTTATCCATTTGCAGATGAATCTCATTGCAATATTGAGTTAATGCATTTAGATCTTCCCAAAGCGTATTCCAAAAATAATCGTCAGCTTTAGAGTCATTAACTTCAGTAGCGTCGCTTTTTACTTTTGCAAGAATATCATAAGGGATTTTTACAATTATTTCTACACGATTAGAACCGAATATCTTTAATTTAACTTCAGGAAAATAAATATCAGCATAAAGCTTACATAAACCATATATCATTTCAAGGCTTACAATATTTTCACGATTAGCATTACAAAGAACATAACCTTTATTTAAAAAAATTAAATGAATCTTATCTTCAAATTTAAATAAGACATAATTTTTTGTTAATAGATAGCTAAAATTTTCATTTCGATTGTTAATTCTATCATCAAAAATCTCTATTGCATCTCCCCAATTTTTTAATGAAATAAACTTATTTAATTTTCGATAATCTCCATGAAAAAATACATCCAAAAAATCAATTAGATACAAGTAAGCATCATATGGTCGATAAATAATTGTTTTATTCCTAAAATGCCTCTCAATTACGCCCTTATGAACACTGTAACAAAATTGAGGTAAATCTTGGATCGTCAAATTATTTTTAATTCTCAATCTAAGTAAGAATCTCTTCGAGCATAAAGGAGTTAATGTACAAACGATTCTATCACGCTCACATTCATCAAAACATAATGCTCTTATTCTTACATCGAGTAAACCAAGTAGTTCTGATCGATCTTTTGCCTCCGCATCATTATCCAGAAATTTTAAGTAATGCTTTGGTTCTAGGGGCATGTTTGTGATTTTCTTATTTTCCAAATTATTTAATATATCCTATGCAAAAAGAGTCATTAAAATCTAATATTTGTTTTTGTTTTTGTAAAACTATATTTGAGCATTTAAATTTTTTAGTAGGGGAATTCTAAAGAATTATTAATTAGTATTTCTTTTTTTTTTATTAAGGAAACAACCTTTATCGGAAATCTGTATGCTACGTCAAATTCATATTTTTTATCATAAGGAACATATTTATGTTAAAGATTACGCTATTGCTTATGGGAATACTGAATTAAGAAATATTAAAGATACCTTAGATAAATATATGGAACTGCCCCTTCCTGGCAAAATCATTAACCGCAAACATTCTTCTTTCCAAATTTTTCATAAAGGGATAGATGATTTATATTTTCTATTTGTAACTGACTTAAGTGATTCAATTCAATACATAGAAAAAATATTAGATGATACAGTAGCAAGATTTCAAGAATTATTTACTGATCCCACCAAAATTCAAGAATCAAGTGCGTTGAAGGATGAGTTTTCAAGCTTTCTTGACGAAATTCAGAGCGCTTTACATTCCAAAATCTCTATTATCGGTCCAACTCATGTGGGAAAAACTACACTATACAATTTATTAAGAAGTGAGCAGGAAAAGATCATTATGGACTTTGCAAAGTCAAGTACTATTCAGATTGAAGATCTAAGTTTTGAGCTCTGGTATTTTCGATTAAAAGATAATTTCTCGAGTCTTTGGCCGAAATTTTTAAGGGGATCTGATCTTATAATCCTTTTATTTAATTTAGCAAACTACAACTTGAAAATATTGAATCATTTTATGAATATGCAGAAACTTGAGAGCAAATATGCGAAATTATTAATAATTGGAAATAAACGTGATTTAGTAGAAGACGAGGACATCAAAAGAATTAAAAATGAATTAAATATCTATGATTTTAAAGAAATTTCCTTAAATTCTCCTGATGCAAAAAAACAACTTCAAGGATATATCAAAGAAATTTTAGGAATGAAGGAAAAATTACCATCTAATTTTGAAGAGGCTGTAAAAGAAGCAGAAAAATTAGTTAAATTAGGGAATATTGTTCAAGCTTTAGCAAAATATAGAGATTTAGTTAATGTCTGTACGACATATCAAGATTTTGAACATCTTAAACTTTTCGAACAAAAAATACTTGATTTGACAGCAGTTTTGAGAGATTTGAGAGATAAAAGAAAAGAAAGTGAGAAGGGTAAAGATTTTGAAATCCCAAAACGATTAAAATTTAAAAGGAAAGTTAAAGTTAAACCACTACCCACTGGAACTCGTTCGCTTAAATTCTTTAATAATGAGGAAGCTGAGGAAGAATTGCCACCTCCACCCACAAGATTGTCTAGTGGAATGACATCATTTCAAAAATTAGAGGGTAAGCCTGTTGGTCTAAAACTTTTAAAACCTTCTGAAAGTTCCGCTAAATTTAAAAAACAATATATCCCTTCAAAAAGTCGGGAAGAAATATCAACAAGATCAGATGTAAGAATGCCTATGGAATTATTCCCCCCTCACGAAAAATTAAGTAAAGAGATAAAACAGCCTGTAACTGTAGATTTTTCAAAGGAATTACAAAAAATTATCACAGAAAAGGGGAGTTCGCTCAGTTTAAAGTTATGTGAACAATTAGTTACAGATTTAGCACAATCTTTACGAAGAGCGTTAACTATTGAGGATGTTAAGTTAGCTGCCGATTTTTTTGTAAAACAAGAACAGATTGTGTAATTTAGTTAATCCCTGGTATTAATTAGTTCAACAAAAGTTCAAAATATAGTTCTTTTAAAGGTATTGAATATTTAAAAACCTAATACTAAAATTAATTTGTAAATTGTTAACTATTTTTCTTAATTGTATATTAATCTTTAGAAATGGTACCTAGAATGAATGTAATGAATGAACTTAGAGAATATTTTGCTGAAATATTAAGGTTAAGTTATATTTCATCTCTTTTGAATTGGGATCAGGAAGTTAATATGATGAATTATGAATCTGTTGAGGGTAGGTCAAAACAAGTCTCATTAATAAGTAAGTTAATTCATCAAAGAATAACATCCGAAAAAGTAGGAAAGTTAATAAAAGAAGCTGGAAAACTTAATCTTAACGAAATTGAAAGTGCGATGTTACGCGAAATTACAAGAGAATATAACCTAGAAACAAAATTACCCGTATCATTAGTTGTTGAAATTGCTGAAACTAGTGTATTAGCTGCGAAGAATTGGCAAGAGGCTAGAGCAAAAAGTGATTTTTCAATTTTTGAAAAAATATTAGAAAAAATTGTTGAATTACAGAAGGAAAAAGCAGAAAAACTTGGGACTCATCCTGATATATACTCTACATTAATAGATTTATATGAACCAGGAGCGACATATGATTGGATTGCCAATATCTTCGACCCAATTAAACCAAAATTAATTGATTTTGTTAAGAAACTAAATTCTTCTTCAGATAAACCTGATGATTCAATTTTTAAGAAGCATTATGATGAGGATAAACAATTTGAATTAAGCGGGAAAATTATTAAAAAATTGAAGTTTGATTTTAGCTCTGGGCGACAAGATAAAGTAACACATCCATTTACGACTTCTCTCGCGGCAAAGGATGTTAGAATTACCACGAGAACAACGGAACCCTTTCCAGATTGTATTACAAGTACAATTCACGAGTATGGTCATGCCATTTATGAGATGGGCATTAAAGAGGAGTTGCATGACACAATTTTAGGATCTGGTGCATCAATGGGAATCCATGAATCACAATCAAGAATGTGGGAAAATATTGTTGGTCGCAGTAAAGAATTTTGGATGTATTGGTATCCAACTTTTCAACAATACTTCCCGGATAATTTAAAAGATTATCCTATGGAAGATTTTCATAGAGCTATCAATATTGTTCAACCTTCTTTCATCAGGGTAAATGCGGATGAAGTAACTTATGGTCTGCATATTATTTTAAGATTTGAAATAGAAAAGGCTCTCATTGAAGGGAATATTAATGTAAATGAATTACCAGAAGTATGGAATACTAAATTTGAAGAATTATTAGGAATTGTTCCTCCAAATGATGCACTAGGTGTTTTGCAAGATGTTCATTTCTCTGGGGGACTGTTTGGGTATTTCCCTACGTATTTTCTTGGAAATCTATATGGTGCTCAAATATATGCAAAAGCACTGGAGGAGATGCCAAATTTACCTGATGATTACAGCAAAGGGAATTTTTCTAATTTATTGAACTATCTGAGAGAAAATATTCATCAGCATGGTGGTATTTATAGAGCTAACGATTTAATAAAAAGAGTTACTGGAGAAGACTTGAATTCAGACTATTTTCTGAAATATATTGAAGAAAAATTTTATCCTATTTATAGAATATAGATTCTTTTCAAATTGTATATCATTTTTTTCTTTCTTTTTAAAATTTTATATAGGATTAAAAGTCTCTACTAAATTTCGAAAGTAATCTATAATTTCTTCTTCTAAAACGATATTATTAAGTTTGTTAATGTGTACAACTCCAGTTGGACATGTAATATTGATTTCAGTTATGTAATCCCCAATTACATCTAACCCAATAAAATGTAACCCATTCTTAATAAGGAAATTTGAAATTCCTTCAACCATTTCATTTTCACGCTCCGTTAAGGTAGTTTTCCTAGCAATTCCACCTTGGCCTAAATTCGCTAAATAGTTATTATCTTTTGGCTCACGTAAAACAGCTCCGATTATCTTACCACCTAATACTAAGATGCGTTTATCTCCAATACTCACGTCGGGTAAATATTCTTGAATCATTACCGGAGTTGAGAAGTTTTTTGTATAGGTTTTTAAAACTTTTTCAGAGTTCTTATCGTTTTTAGTGATCCAGGCAACAGAACGCCCTTGGTAGGAGGCTAATGATTTAAGGATAAATCCATTTGGAAATTCGTTCAAGAATGACCAAATTTTAGATTCATTTGAAGTTACAAGAGTTTCCGGGATAAAATCTAGAAAAGGAAGAATAATTAATTTTTCATTAAAATCTCTTAATGCTTGAGGAGAATTAACAACTAAAGAGTTTGTTAAAGAAAGTAGTTGGGTACAGTAATGGAACGTCATATCATAAGGAGGATCTTTTCTCATGAAAACAATATCAAAAGTATCCAAGTGTGAGTCTATTTCAGACCCGACTTTAAAATTCTCAGCCTCAAGAGAAAAAGATCTTGAGTAGCATCTAATTCCCTCTTTGTAAAAAATATCTTGTGTACGGCAACAAAATACATTAATTTTTTGACGATAAGCTTCTTTCATTATTGCATATGTAGAATCGGTTTCATAGTTTAAAGTTTCTATCGGATCTATCACAAATAGCCATTTCACAATATTCACTAGTCTAATAAAGTTTGTTTATATTCATATGATATTGCTAAATCTGCTATTTTGGTGAGCAGTGAGTATAAAGAAAACTCATTATTTTTCAGGATAATGGGTAGAGTTTGATTGTTTTCAATTAATTTTTGAAAACTCATTCCTCTGGTATTAAGATTTGTATTTCTATCTTGTAACTTGTTAACTCGCATAAATCCTCCCACAACTTCTCCACCCACATTGTATAATACTGGTTCAGCAGAGTTATTATGCATAAGATAGTTAGAATAAATCCCTTCTTGGATCAAAACGCTATCGATTCGAGATCTTTCTTTTCCATAAATCATCTTTTTTCGTTTTTTAGAATTGAGATTCTTTATTTCTTCTCCAGAAGAAACACAAATTATTCCTAAACCATAAGTACCTGAATTATCTTTAACAAAAACAAACGGATCTTCACGAATGTCAAATTCTTCATATTTGAGAGATATTTCGTCTATAACCAAATTGACAGCTTTAGCCACATCATCAAGAGAATCTTTATCTTTAAAATTAATATCATCAACAAATGTAAAGAAA
Source organism: uncultured archaeon (assembly GCA_964486045.1). Taxonomy (GTDB): domain Archaea; phylum Asgardarchaeota; class Lokiarchaeia; order Sigyniarchaeales; family SOKP01; genus Loki-b32. The sequence continues at coordinate 23,951 of CAZALK010000003.1, read as the reverse complement.
GTCTTCAATAGCCAGGGATCAAATGACATTAATGAGGCTAATTCATCAATTAACTCGCTGAACAACTGAAAATGAGTACTCTTCTTCCTGTTATACCAACCTAAAGAAATTGAAGGTAAAACATGTTGACGAACGTTATCTAAAATTTCTGGGCGATTAACTGAAAGATCGTTATTTAATATTATAATTCCATCATGGAATGAGTCTGTAAAAATTCTTCCATTATCTCTAAAAATTTTTTCAACTTTTAATGGTTCTTCGTATTTATTTAAAACTAAAGTAGGACGAGAATTATTTTCTCCTTCAATATAACCAAAATATGTATTGAATCCTGCTTTGTTTAAGATGCGAGATAACACGTGAATGTTATCGAAGTAATAAGTGTTTCTTGTATGATTTTCTGAAATAATTAAGACATCCTTTTCCGAAGAAATGGAAGATAAATAATTAAAAAATCTTGTAGAGGCATGTAGTTGTGATTCTAAGTCAAGATTGTTAAAACCGGCAGGAAACACATTGGAATCAACAATCGAAGCTTTATATCCACTATCTCTCATATCAAAAGAAGAAAAAAGAGGAAGAGCGATATTTTTTTCTTCTAAAGCTCTCACTTTAGAGTTATACCAAGATGTTATCTTTTTGCTTTGCTCTTTTAAACTATTGTGGAGACATTCTAACATTTTATATTCAAATCCTCTGCCCATCCAAACGTGAGTGCTATTTTTTGCTCCAACCCTCTCAGATTATAAATTTTTAACTTCCTATGAGTTAACACGTAAAAAATCATTGAACAAGCATTTTAAAAATTGTAATACCTCACCATTAAAACAATAATCTCGGAGTATATTCAAGATTATTACAATTGTAAAGAAAATTTAACTTTTTAAACTTATTCTTTTTGAGATTTGTGCATTATTTTCGCATAGACAAGAAATTAGGTTAAATATTTTATCTCATAATAAAAACTGGATGTTCATCAATAATTTTTTTTGATAACAGCAATAAATTAATTTAATCATTAATTAATACATCTCTATTATAAAGAGGAATATCTTTTAATGTTATTACAAGTAAAAAAATTCTCAGCTAAACTTCTACTCCCTTTAGGTAAGAAATTAAAGAAAATTCCAGCTAACTATTTTACTATATTTGGTTTACTTTCTGCTTTAGTAGTATTTTTTGGGTTATTTTTTCAATTTCTTTTTATTGTTATAATTTTCTTATTTATTACTGAATTCTTCGATCAGTTAGATGGTGTGGTTGCTCGACTTCAAGGTCCTACGAAATTGGGAGCATTTTATGACTCGACTTTAGACAGAATTGGAGATTTCTTTATTCTCATTGGAGTTATTTATGGTAGATATACAACTCTTGAAATAGGTCTTATTGTGCTGATTGGAGCATTTTTAACTTCTTATACTCGAGCAAAAATAGAAGCATTAGGATTCTCTAGTTTATATGGAGTCGGTTTGATAGAAAGAACTGATAGAGTTCCGATTTTATTTATTGGAGCTATCCTACAAATTTGGGTTCCAACCGCTATTTGGTGGACAATGATTATCTTAGCAATTGGTAGTACTATAACAGTGCTTCAAAGAATTGTACATGCATTTCACAGTTTCTCTAAGAACAATAAAGAACAAATTAATGAGTGATAAGCAACCCTATTTATTTCCTAGAATTGTTGACGGTTAAATAATGATATATCAATTCCAATTACGATAATTGATATAGGTATTCCAAGAGCTAAAGATAGAATGACGGGATCTAAACCTTCCAAGAAGAAAATAGGTAAAATAATCAATGATGACAGTTGACTACCTAAATATACAGACAAAATTGCCGCTATTGGTACAGAGGAAACTACTACACCAAATAAAATTCCAATAGAACATGTAATCGCCATTGAGGAAAAACTCATAATTAAATACTCAAATGTAACATTCAAGAGACTTTCTGACAATTTGTTAGCGAATCCATCAATTATCAAGCCAACAGAAAGAGAAATTCCAACAGCAACAACGAGACATAAATAAACTGCCAGAAATTTTGCTAAAATCAAACTGCTACGTTTAACTGGTCTAATTAGGAATAACTCATAAACATGACGATTTTTTTCACTTACAATTGATGTGCTTAGCATTATCGCAGAAAGAGTTCCTCCTATACTTGAAACAATAAGAGAAACTAGAAATGATATTGGCATACCTTCAAGTTCACCTGGATTAATAAATTGAATCAAAAAAGATAATAGAGGTAAGCCAATCCATAATACAATCATTACCTTTGACTTTGCATAACCCCGTAATTCATCGATAAAAAGTAATCTTAAACTCACTCAGTTTCACTTCCAACATACTTTAAGTAGACTTGTTCCAAACTTGGTTTTACAAGATTAAAACTACGGATTCTACATTTTTGTTCTATTAATAAATTCATAATTTGGGAAACGGTTAAATCGATGTCAACATTAGATTTCAAGTGAATTAACTGTTTGTTTGCTTTAGGGTTTTCTACATAGTCGACTTTATATAAACTTTCTATATCTTCACAGAGAGGGGTATTCTTAGCAACAATTATTTCAATCATATTCCCAACTTGGAAGCTGCTCTGTAGATCTTCTGGGGTTCCAAGTTTTCTAATTTTCCCTTCATGTAAAATCCCTATTCTGTTTGCTATATCCTCAACATCATTTAAAATATGTGATGAGAATAAAATTGTTATCCCACTCTTAGCAAGTTTTTTAATAACTTTTTTAAATTGAAACCTACTTGATGGATCCAATCCTGCTAAAGGCTCATCTAAGATTAATATTTCTGGTTCGTGTAGGAGAGCCTGTCCTAGTCTTAGTTTTTGAAACATACCTCCTGATAAGTGAACTATTTTCTTACTTCGAACATCTGTTAGACCGACTAATTCTAAAATTTCATGAATACGATATTCAAGCTGTTCTGATCTAAGTCCAGAAAGACGACCGAAGGTTTTAAAAGCATGATCAACAGTACGCCATTCCTGAAATCCTGCTTCTTGTGGATGATATCCTATCAAATTTTGTACTTTTTTTTTACTTGTAATTACATTGTTTCGGTTTACAAAGACATCTCCATTAAAATCCTTAATCAATCCTACTATAATTTTAATTGTAGTCGTCTTACCAGCTCCGTTTGGACCAATATACCCAAAAATTTCACCCTTTTGTATAGTAAAAGAAATGTTGTCTAAAGCAAGAACGTCTTTATAGCTCTTAGAAACGTTATTAAATTCAATACAGACTTCAACCATTTTTATACTAATGCATTTAATTGCTTAGCTTATGTTATAAAATTAGAAATACTATAATTATTTTCTTAATTTTGAAAGTCACCACGATTTTTTATTTGTTTACCAAACCAGCATTGAGATCACTTTAAATGAGGAGAACTAAAAAATAGTGTTAATATATTCTAATTTTATACTATTGAATATATATAAATATAAATATTGAAATTATTATAAAATTCTATAAACCTTAAAGAGAATTTAAGATAATGAGTACACAAATTAAATTTGGTTTAAAAAATGACGCTGAGGCAGTGTACAGCGTTTTAAATAGAAAGAAAGAATTTTTTTTGGTGGTTCAAAACTTTCAAGGTCATTATCTTCCTCAAGTTAGAGTAGTGCTTACTGGACCTCCTGAAGTCCGGCTAAGGATAAAATCTGAATGGTATGGGGGAATTGGGAATGGAAATAAGAAAAGCCGGCTTTTTGCGATCATTCCTAAGGCTGAGGGCATTTTTACGTTAACAGCCACTCTCGCATCAAAGAAAATTATTCTTCTTACATTACCTGTTGAAGTTAGAGTTGGAAATGTTCAAGTTCCCCCAAGACCAGTTTTACAGCATGAGCAGCCTAATCAAGTAATCGAAAAACCGATTTCAAAACTTAATTGCCCGTTTTGCGGGGAAGGTATAGAAAGTGATGCCAAATTCTGCCCAATTTGTAGATCAAATCTTGAAGAGAAACTTAAAGAAGAGAAGAAAACTAAAATCTGCCCAAATTGTGCTCATGAACTACCCTTAGATGCAAAATTTTGTGCTAGTTGTGGTGAAAAACTCGAAAACTAGCAAGAGTTCTTCCTACTTAGAATTGAATTGATACTTTTATCAGAAAAATATTATTAAATATAATTTATTTAAAAATGAAATTTTATTGATACAATCTAATTGTAAATCAAATAACTGAAAGTTTCCTAATTCAACTATAATAAAGGAAAGTGATTATTGTAGGGCTATTAATTGAATGAAGTAAATTAATAATACTATAAAATACTTTTTTTCTAATAAATATAAAAATACTTTTATTCATTATGAAGTTATATCGAGTTTTGATTGTTGGACATGGTGCAAGAGAACATGTTATTGGTGAGACTCTTGTTAAAGGAGGAGCAGATTTGTTTGCATATATGAGCTTCAACAATGCTGGATTAGAGGATTTAAGTAAAGGTATTAAAATTCACTCCGAGATGGATTTTCAAGAAATCCTTGATTTTTCAAAAAAGAATAAAATAGATTTTGCTGTTATTGGACCTGAAGCTCCTTTAGCATTTGGCATTGTTAACGCTCTGGAAAGAGGAGATATCCCATGTGTTGGTCCAAAAATAGAAGCAGCTCAGATAGAAGGATCAAAAATATTCATGAGAGACCTCCTAGAAAAATATAAAATCCAATCAAATGTGAAAAGTAAAATGTTTGACACTATGGATGGTGTTGAGAATTATATAAAGGATATTAGGGAAGAGTTTATCGTTGTTAAACCAGAAGGGCTTACTGGTGGAAAAGGAGTCAAAGTTTATGGGGATCACCTTTTTACTAAAAATGATATTTTAAAATATTGCCAAGAATTAGTAGATAGCAAAAATAGATTCTTATTAGAGGAAAGATGTGAGGGAGAAGAGTTTACTTTACAGACATTTGTTGATGGAAAAACTATAATCGGTTCTCCTTTGGTTCAAGATCACAAAAGAGCATATGAAGATGATAAAGGTCCAAATACGGGTGGAATGGGTTCATATAGCATGGAAGATCATCTTATCCCCTTTTTTACTCAAAAAGATGTAGATGAAGCACTTGCAGATATGAAAAAAACAGTGACTGCAATTAAAGCAGATACGGGAGTAGAGTATAAAGGATTTTTATATGGACAGTTCATGAAAACTGCAGATGGTATAAAATTGATCGAATATAATTCTCGATTGGGTGATCCAGAGGCGATGAATGTGTTACCTCTCCTAAATGGAAATTTTGTTGATATATGTTGGGCAATTATTAATAAGAACTTATCAAATAATTATAATTTTGAGAGAAAAGCAACAGTATGCAAATATCTTGCTCCTGAAGGTTATCCTGCGAACCCAAATAGAGATGAGACCATAAAAATAGACAAGAAGAAACTAGAAGAAATTGGTGCAAAATATTATTACGCATCAGTTTATCGGGAAGGTAATAACATATATACAACAACTTCAAGATCAATAGCTATACTAGGAGTATCTGATTCTCTCGAAGACGCCGAAAAAATCGCTGAAACGGGTATAGGTTGTGTGAAAGGAAAACTTTTTCATAGGAAAGACGTAGGTACTCGAAAACTTTTGCAGAAACGAATAGACCATATGGATTCTCTTATGAAGTGAAATAAACAATATTTTCTTTAATTTTATTTCTTAAGCTTTATATTTTTATATTTTATAATAATCAAATTATAATAATGTTGAAATTAAGCTTAACTTGAACAATGAATTGGCATGAAAAGAACGTCAAATATAATGCTTTAATAAAACTACTATTCCATGATGAAGATTGGCAAAAAAGAGCTGAAGCAGCAAGAAAACTTGGGCTCATGGAAGAAGGTAGAGCAGTAAATTTACTGTGCAGTGCTCTGAGATCTGAAAAGGATTATATAGTAATAAATCGAATAATTGAAGCCCTTGGAAGAATTAGAGATGGTCGAGCAACTTTAAGAATTGTAGAAAAGCTCATTGAAGAATTAGATAAATCTGAAAGCGATAAATTTAGAATTATTCTCATATTAAAGGCCTTAAAAGGAATTCAAGATAAAAGGGCGTTAGAATATATCGGATTGTTTCTTGAATCCTCTGATGAAAATATAAAGAACCTTGCTCAAGAGGCTTTTGATTTAATAGAGCCAGATTGGCGAAATAAAATAGAAAAAGAAAGAAAAGAAAAAACAATTCAAGAAATTTTTAAACTTAAATACTAATATGGTTCTACAATTCTTGTACTATATATCGGTTTGAGATATTGAGTAATAAGCTCTTAATAACTTGGTTTTTTAAGTTTTTTATATTAATTATTGTTAATGTTATCAATTCCAATTTAAATTATGGGGAATACAGTGCCTAAGAAATTAATTTGTTGTTGGGATTTGGAAGGACCTATAAGCACCATAGATTTTGCTGCTGAGATTGGTAAGTTACTGAGCAAAAGATCCAAATTGAATTTGCAAAAATTTAAAATGGGAGATTTCTTTCAAATGATATCTATTTACGACGATTATCTTATTGACGTTCCAGGAGTAAAGGAGCAACTTAAGATTCCTGAATATCAACCCGGAGATACTCTTCGACTTATGGCCCCTTTATATGTAGCAACTTATACAGATGAAGACCTAATTAGTTTAGCTAAAGGAAATTTAGGTTTATTGCCAGGTACCAAAGAATTGATGAGAATATTGCAAAAAAATTGGGAGATTTTTGTTATTTCTACAAGTTATACACATTTCGCTTACAATGTAACAGCTGCGCTAGATATCAAAAGAGATCATGTTTACTGTACAAAATTAGATATTAGAAATATGAAAAAGGAGCTTCTTAATATTGATCAAGACATTGAAATATTGCTAAAACAAATTTTTCAAAAATACATAAGAAATAATAAAAATATTGTTAGCGTTCTCGATGAATTGAATAACTTTTTCTGGGAGAGAAATGAATCAGATTATATCAAAGTTATGAATGAAGTAAAGGTAAGAGGAGGAAAAAGAAAAGAATTCGCGGTAGAAGATATATCAAAAAGAACTGGTGTATCTGTTTCACAAATGGTTGCCATAGGTGATTCAATTACGGACATTGACATGCTTCAGCGATTAAGTGATGAAAACGGAATTGCTATAACATTTAACGGTAATAGATTTAGTTTAAAAAGAGCAAACATTGCAGTAACCACACCAAATAGTTTAGGAGTGCTTCCAATATTTCAATCACGTAATAAAATTTATCAATTTTTAGAGGATTGGGAATCTAAATTTAAAGATTTTTCTAATAACCCATTAAAAATACCCAAAGATTTAATTTCAAAAAAAAGTAAAGAATTTTGTGTAAAATATAACTTTGTACCTGAACTAATTAATCTAACTAATAAAACTGAAAAACAAAAAGAGGAGATTATATTAAAACAAGAAGTTATGAGGAAAAATGTGCGAGGATGGGCAGGGACTTTTGGATAAATTAATCAGTTTATTAGTTAAAGTAAAAATTTTAAAATTCTAACTTTTATAGGAATAAATTTATTTTTAATTCTTCTTATTTTACTTAAAGATAGAATTATTTTACACCTTATTATGAGGTAATCATCATAATGGCAAGCCTAACTAAGAATATCAATAGGATTAATCAACTTATTTCTGAAAATATCGATGATCTTATTTTCATTTGTAATGAAAATATTAAATGCGAATACTTTAATATTAAAGAATTAGATTTTGAAAAGAAGCTGGTCGATTTTCTACATCCTGATGATTCCAGACTAGGAATAAAATTTGTGGAAAAAGTCTTTAAAGTTGGATATGGAAAGGATGTATTCAGGATAAATGGGTATAATAACCTTTTTAAGTGGTATGAAATTAAAGGAAAAAGATTTGTTGATAATGATAATATCAATAAAGTATTTCTCGTTTGTAGAGATATTACTAGGTTAAAAAATATGGAAAACGAAATTAAAAGAAGCCAAATTAGATACACTCAATTAGCAGATACTTTACCTGAAATTAAATTTTGGAAATTACTTCAATCTAAGAACAACATTACTGCTGTCCAAAAAACTCGAGAGATGTTAGAAGTTGTAATTAACAATATTCCTCAGTTAATTTATTGGAAAGACACAAATTTGATTTATTTAGGATGTAATACTAATTTTGCGACCATTAATGGCTTGGTTAATCCTCATTCAATTATAGGGAAGACAGATGATAATTTAAAATGGGTTAGAGATAAATTAGATTACATCAAAGATTGCGAACGTAATGTAATGAAGAATAACAAGTTAGAGTACAATGTCACTGAACTATTAATAACACCCAGTGGAAAACAGAATTGGTATGGGATTAATAGAATACCTTTACATGATATGGAGGGGAATGTAGTAGGAATCCTTGTGACATATGAAGATATTTCGAATAGGATGTATTCTGAGCAAAAATTAAAAGAGTCTGAAGAAAAATACAGAGGTATTCTCGAAAATATTAAAGAGTCATATTTCGAGGTTGATTTATTTGGAACTTTTACGTTTATTAACGAGGCTTTTTCTGATCTTATTGGGTTTTCTAGAGATGAATTATTAGGAGTAAATTATCAAAGCTTACTTGATGAAGCAAACCGAAAAAAAAATAGAGACGCTTATCGTGAAGTGTTTGAAACTGAACAATCTAAGTCTGATTTTCAATTCCAATTTCAGAAAAGCAGTGGAGAACACGTAACTTGCGAATCCTCTGTCTATTTAAGATATGATTCCGATGGAAAAAAAATTGGATTTAGTGGTTTAGCTCGGAACATTTCTGAAAAATACTCTTCAGAACGGAAGTACCGTCATTTATTTGAATCCTCCCCTTATTCAATCATTTTAGTAAATAAAAAAGGAATAATAGTTGATGTTAACCCAGTTACTGAGAAAATATTTGGTTTAAGTGCTGAAAATTTAATAAATAAAAATTTTATTGATGTATATATAAAACCTGAGAAATTATTACCATTATTTAAAGAAAGGTATGCAGCAGTTCTTGATGGAAAAGTAGCAGAACCGATGGAGGTTCAAATCTTGAGATCTTCTGACAACCGTGCTATTTGGATACATATAGATGATAGTCTTGTTAAGATTGGCAGAGAAACGGTTTTTCAGGTAATAATACAGGATGTTACAGCCCAGAAAATTGCCGAAAAAGATCTAAGAAATTCCCAAGAAGAATTAAAAATATTAAATAAAGGTCTAGAAAAAAAAGTTCAAGAAAGAACGAAAGATCTCATAGATTCTGAACGACAGTATCGAACTACAATTAATTCTCTAGGTGATCCTCTACATGTAGTGAATAAGGATTTAAAAATAATTTTAGTAAACCAAGCATTTAAAAATTGGCTAGATGAACTAAATCTAGATACTGAGATTTTTGGAAGAAAGATTTCTGAAGCGTTTCCATTCTTAGATTCTAAAATCTTTGATGAATATAAGCAAATTTTTGATACTGGAATGCCCCTCATTACAATGGAAAACATCTTGCTGCCAGAACTTGAAGTAATCACTGAGACTCGGAAAATTCCGATCTTTCATGAAGGGAAAGTTGAACAAATAATAACAATAATACGAGATATCACAGAAAGCAATAAAGCAGAGCAGAAGTTAAAAGAAGAAAGAGAAAAAGTTCAGAATTATCTAGATATAGCAGGCGTAATTTTATTAGTTTTAAATGCAGATCAGACAGTACAACTTATCAATCGAAAAGGATGTGAAATTTTGGAAGAAGATGAGTCTGAAATCATTGGAATAAATTTTATTGATAAATATATCCCTGAAATTAATAGAGAACTTGTTAAAAAAAATTATAACCGGTTTATAAATGGTGAAATTGAATTCCTTGAAAATACTGAAGCACCAATTATAACAAAAAATGGTGAAATAAGAATTATAGCGTGGTATAATCGAGTAATAAAAAACTCAGAAGGAATGGTTATCGGTTCCTTGAGTTCAGGTCAAGACATAACCGAAAATAAGAGAGCCGAACAAAAATTAAAAGAATCAGAATTAAATTTCAGAAATATGGTTAATAACTTGGATGTGGCATTTTATAGGGGAATCTACAAAGGTGCATTATTAATGCATAATCAGGCATGTAACATAATTTTGGGCCTTGAACTTGATGAGAGTATAGTTGGTACTGATTCTAGTCAGTTTTTTGTTAGCGAAGAGATAAATAGAAGATACTACAATGAACTAGAAGAAAAGGGTTTTGTCAGAAATTTTATTGCTCAAGTTAAAAAGTTGAATGGGAACATGATAACTATAGATCTGAATTCACACGTTATTTATAACTCTGAGGGAGAGATAGCAGAAGTTGAAGGAACATTTACTGATATTACTGAGAAATTCAAATTACAGCAAGATTTATTGGAATCTGAAAAGAAACTTAGGGAGCAAAATGTTGAATTAATGAAATTGGACGAGATTAAGAATGATTTTATAACTATGGCTGCTCACGAGTTAAAAACCCCCTTGATTTCAATTTCAGGATATACTGATTACATTTTAATGAAACATAGGAACCGATTATCTCCTGAGATTATAGATGATTTAAAAACTGTCCAGAGAAATGTTACCAGACTCGAGGTTTTAATGGATCAACTTTTAGATGTAATGAAGATTGATGAGAATAAATTGAAACTCCAAAAAGAGCAAGTAAATATTACTAAGATAATAAATGATTGTTTAGATGAACTAAGTTATTTGATTAATGAAAAAAATCTTGAAATAATATTAAATATTAGTCATGAAATAATGTTGAATGTTGATCCAACTCGTATCTTTACAGTTTTTACAAATTTAATCTCAAATGCTATTAAATTTACACCAGATTATGGATGGATAGAAATTTCATGTAAACTAGAAGAAGATAAGTATATCTTTGAAGTAAAAGATAATGGGATAGGATTGGCAAAAGATGAATTACTCCGATTATTTATAAAATTTGAAAGGATTAGACAACCAATTCTCAATGAAAATCTTAACATTAAAGATAGTGGGACTGGATTAGGGCTTTATATCACCAAAGGTATCGTTATTGCTCATAATGGGGAAATTCGAGCAAGCTCAGAGGGATTCAATAAGGGGACTACTTTTGAATTTACATTACCAAGTTAACTTACTTCTATACTTTCTAAAAATCTGGGATCCTTAATGTATTAATGAATATCACATCTATAATTGAGAGTTAATTTTCTGAATTTTTATTCAAAAAAAAGTATTGAATTTAATTGAGGAATTTAGAATCATAAGCGTTTTTAACCATCATTTTAATTATTTTATCAGCACATTTGAATATTTCATCATATATAAATCCATCAAGGTCTATTTCATTAACTCGTCTATATTCTTCACTAAAATTATCTCTGAATGCGACACACTCCTTAATCATCTCTTTTGACCCCTTGAAGAGAAAAACCCCGTTTTGCCTTTATTATTAGGTAAACATATGCAAAAAATCGACATTTTGCCTCTAAAGCACTAGAAAACGTATATTTTATGACCCGATTCTTCTTTCCCTCTAAATATTCGGCTATAAATTGTTTGACCTTTTTGTATTGCTTCGCAGGAATTAGGACATCACCACCCATACCTTTAATCTCATCCAATAACTCTGCTCTATAGAATTCCCTATCCATTAATACATATTTCAGTTCAAATCCCAAATCAAGTAGGTGATCGAGAAATTTAATAATTATGGGAATCTTAGATTGACCAGTTGCCACTTGCTCTAATCCAGTATATAGATGGGTTTCTCGTGATAAAATCGAAAATCCTAAGTAATGACGCATTTTTAGTGTTCCCTTCTGCCGATTTGTCCCTTTTATCATTTTATCTTCTCGTTTCCCATAATATGGATGCTCTGTAAAGTCAATTAAAACATTTACCTTTTTAGAAATAAGATTTAGGACTAAAGCTTTTTTTAGTTGTTCATCAAGACATTCACGCAAAATATTGCGTGCTTTTTGGAGTCCAATTTTGCGTAAATATTTGTTTACTTCAGTTTGGTGTGGTATTAGTCGTCTTTTGCGTCCATCCGCATAGATTTTCCGTCTTCCCTTCTTATGTCCCAAAAGATAAGCATTGAAAGAAAGAGTTTCAATAAATTTTTTCATTTTTCTCTTTCTATCAATAAGGAGTAAATATGATTTTATTTTCAATCTGTTTAAGAATACCTGCAGGATTCCCAGCAAAGTGTCCTCCAATGATAATACAGTTTTTATCTTTATATTTTTGGATGAATTCTTTTCGAGTTTCAAATGCTTTATTTAACCATATAATCTATTATATGCCTGCTTTAGCACATATAGGAATAGGTTTGGCAACGAAAAAATTTGCAGTTAAAATCCCTCTCTGGGCTTTATAAGTAAGCTCATTGTTTCTAGATATTATGTATTAAGAGAAAATGAATTATAAGGACGATTCTATTTTAAAATAATTAATAGGGTTTAAAACCAATAATTAGGCAATATGTCCCATATCCTTCATTTATGAGTTTTTTCGCTCGTTTTAACCAGTCTTTTGCTTGTCGCAAGTCCAAACCTTGTAAATCTTTTTTATTAAGTCCTTTAGCGATTTCTGCGAAAAAAATCTTTTTTTTGATATCATCTATCATCTTATTAACATAAGTTTTGCGATTTTCCAAAAAATGTATTATAAATCCCCCTTTTTCTAATACTTGACGATACCCATTCATTGATAAAGCATCTGAAATACAGGTAACTTTAAAGATCATTTTTTCAATATCAATCGGTAATTTTTTTTCAATTGCTACATCTGTTATTCCTAATCTACCTCCGAATTTTAATAATCGGTTCATTTCTAGAATCGCTAATTCTTTATTTTGAAATAAACAAAGTGAACATTCAGAAATGATTACATCAAAAGATTGATCTTCAAATGGCAGTTTTTCAGCATTTGCCACTACAAATTTAACTCGTTCCCCCAATCCCTTATCTTGAGCTAATAAATTTGATTTTTTGACATTTATCTCACTTACATCAATTCCTGTGATGGATACTCCAAATTCTTCTGCTAAAAATATTGCTGTGGTACCTAAACCTGAGGCAAGATCGAGAACTTTATCTTTTGGGGATAAATTTAGCTTTTCGCATAGTTCTTTTGTTAATTTTAGTCCACCAGGATGGAAACTAGTCCCAAATAATGCGTGAATTAAAGAATTCTCATAGAAATTACAACAAGAAACAATAAAATCCTTTTCATTAGGAATTAAGTTAGTTTTTACCATTTTATTCACCTAAAATATGTTTCATGATATTTATCGCGATAGAGAATATTGTAAGAACAGAATGGCATGATTTTACCATCTGGGAGCACTTCATGGACACAACATTTCATAAGACGTTTAATATCTACATCCCAAACACTCATGAACGGTTTTATAGTGATCATCCTTACATGATCCGCATACTTTCGAAGAGAATCGACGATTGCCTCAATGTTCAAATCAATCCCACAAGCTTGACAATAACCTTCAACAAGTTTCTTTGAACCAGGTGAAGTAGAAAATGAAAAAACCTTTTCTAATGCATCTTTGATAGTTGACTCTGGATCGGGAACTATTGTATCTTTGAAATAATCAAGATAATCTTCAATTTCTACTAAACGTTTGAGTGTTGTCAGTTCCTTTGTTTCTGGATCTCTGTATGAGAAAGTAGCTCCTGAACAATGAGGATAAGGACAGGGAATTGGAAAAAAGTCATCTTTAAGATAGAGGTGGTTTGTTTGATCCTCTATTCTTTCTAGAATATCTGGCATTGTTAGGTGGTCCATTGGATCATAAAACGGCATTAACCTCCCTTCGGCAAAAACGGGTTGAAGAGCCAGTCCCAATACTCCTGGTGTTTCATGCATAAAATTGATTACTTTTCCAATTTCATGGTCATTGACATCTTTGATAATTGTCATTGCTAGAGTAACTTTAACTCCTACTTGCGTTAAATTTTCTATTGCTTTTACCTTTTCAGGAATCAAATCTGAATTTCCTCTAATTTTCTTCAGCGATTCCTGACTGAATCCATCAAATTGTAGATAAACATGCTTTAATCCAGCCACTTGGAGTTTTTTGCAAAACTCTAGATTTTTACTGAACTTTCGACCATTAGTGTTAAGCATAATTCTTTTTATTTTGCCAGTATTTTTGATGTATTCGAGAATATTGATTATCTTGGGGTGTAAAGTAGGTTCTCCTCCACTTATTTGAATCAAATCAACAATCCCTTCTGATTTAATTAATGTGTCTACCATACTTTTTACAGTAGTTAGATCCAGATGTTTCTGTTTAGGCCCATTTACAGAACTAGCAAAACAAACAGGACATTCAAAATTACAAGCATTAGTAATCTCTAAAATCCCTAAACAGGTATGTTGTTGATGAGCCGGACATAAACCACAGTCTGTTGGACATCCTTCCTTAACTTTAGTCTGAAATTCTAGTGGCATAGTACCGGGCTTATTGAATCGTTCCCAAGACCGATATGTTTCAAAGTCTGTAGATAATAATGCTTCAAACCATCCATGGTCTTTACATCTTTTACGCATGATTACTTTTTTTTTCTTAACAAAAATTTGCGCATCAATTGGTTTGCGGCATTTTGGACAAAGACTTTTAGTAAAATTGTAAAAAATAGCATCTCGGTCTTGTTTCTCGATGACAAGATTATTTTTTTTTTTTTTAATTGTGATTTTTTAACACCTTCAAAGATGAAAATAGTTGAGTTGTTTGAAAAAGAAGAGAAGAGAAATTAAAAATTATTATGATAATTTATAAGAAAAATTTTTTTGATTACAAATTAATTAGATAATTTCATATCTATGATTTTTTGTTTTGCTGAATGATAAGTAGTTGACCTTATTTTTTCTTATTTTGATAAAAAAAAAAGAATAAAATTATTTTAATTTGATGTCATTTTTAGTTAACATTTCTAATTCTTGTAAATCTTTTCTAAATATTCTCCGATAAACCTTTTGAGACACTTTAAGATATATGAAATATGCTGGTGCTGAGTAAAGTGTCATCATAACTAGAATAGTAGCAACCACTTGAAATATATGTAAGGGCCATTCTTTTAGATAAACAGTTGTTGCAATAACTAAAAAGAGAATTGAGGAAACGCTTTTCAGTTGGGTTTGGGATTGGGTACAGCTAACAGATAATTATCTTATTTACACAAATACATTTTCATCGTTTTTCTTTGGTTGTTATGCATGGTCTATTATAACATATTTTCTTGGAACCAAAAATCCTGAGCGTTTTATAAGAGTGATAAAGTCGATATATTTATTCTATCCATTTTGGCTTGGAATGAGTATATATCTAGGCATTATAGGAGCAGGATCATATTATAATGGTTGGCTCTCTGCACATATCATATTCGGAATTTGGGTAGCATTAGGATCAATTATATCATTTTTTATGGTAGTGACATCCTCGGATAATAATCTATATGGGGCTCCAAAATACATAATACCAAGAACGAGATCTATAAAATTAAGAGATTTTTTTGACCGGTATCAAGCATTTTTTTTCATTTCAATAATTCTAATCATAGGGACATTTTTTAGCCTATTTAGCTTTTTTAAATTAATTAGTATTTTTTGGACTTTTTTAACCATATTATCAATTTTCCTTATAAATTTTCTTTTTTCACTAAAAATTAATTATCACACTTTAGTTAAACAAGAAGAAGAAGAATTATTATTGAATGAATTTCAGGTTCTTTTAAGAAAGTCGAAAGAATTCGCAGAAAGAGGAAATAAAAACTATTCCAAAAAGTCTTATCAACCAGCAATAGAAAACTGGGAAAAGTCAATAAACTATTTTGAGAAAGCATTAAAGAAAGCAGCCGAAAAAGATAAGATTAAAGAAAATCTAAAAATCCTGAAAGAAAGTATGTTTAATGCATATAAAGTAAGGGCCGATGTTCACAATAAAACTGCTTTGAAGGCTTACGAGAAATCAGATTTACAAATATCTCAAAAGGAATGGAGATTATCAATTTCAAATTTTCAAGCCGCTATAGAATTGAATAAAGTTAATAAACTAAATTTCCCCGTTGATAAACTCCTTCGAGCAATATAAAATATAGAATTAAGGATCAATCAATTAGAAATTGAGATAATAATATTTAATACAGATAACGATTTAAAAAAAGCCCGTTCATTACAGAAAAAAGATTTAAAAGGAGCAATCAAGAAAGTTAATGAAATCATCTTAATATATTCCGAAGCGAAAGAAAAAACTAATGAAATTGCATTCTTTAAACCTTTGGGTGAGAAATTAAAAACTAGAATTGTATATAGTAGAAAGTTTCTACATGATCTTCAGATTAAAATGGATAAGTTAATTGGTATTATATCAAGAGTTAAAGTTGATGAATTAGATACAGTAGACTTTGAGGAACCCCAAATTATAGAGGAAGTGCAAAAAGGATCATTTTTATCCATAATTAGGGAGTTTGATTTCATTGGAGGGCAGATTAGATTTAAAATTGGATTAAATAATAAAACCAATTTCTCATTAACTAATTTAAAAATTACATTTAGCATCCCAGATGCGTTAAAATGGATATTGCATGAGCCTAACTATTCACGATCAGGGGATAGCATTCTTATTTCAAAATTAGGAGCTAATGAGAAAAAAGCTATTTCATTATATTTAGAACCTATTAATTGTATGGAGAGTCCTGTAAATGCAACAGTGAGTTTTTTTGATGTGAGAGACAAACCGCATGCCGTAACAATGGAACCTAAAATGATATCAATTTCTTGTCCAATATTTTTTACTGAAGGTGATGCTAATCTAGCACGAGTTAAAAGTCTTCATCGAAAGCTTACTCATCACGATAAAAAAATATTTCCCCTTAAAAACCAAGATAAGTCATTCTCAATTTTTTCTTCCCTAATAACTATACTTGGACAATTTGATATTAAACTAATCTTTAAAACGTTCTCTGAAGAAGATAAATTTGGAGAGGCCTGGTTTTATGGTATAACAAAAATAAAGAAAAATCAGCTTATTGTATATGTATTGTTAGACGGTACGAGTAAAAAAGTTGAAATTGAAGTATCTGGAAATGATGAGCGACAAATAACTGCGTTTTTGGCAGAAATAGGAAGTCGTGTTAGAAAAAAGCTTATCTATGATAAAACTATTGATGCTGAAGGTGAATTTTATGATATTCGAGTCTCTATCCTGTCAAATTTGTGTCCCTATTGTTATAATTCAATCTCTGCTAATTTAATTCAAGAATTTATAGATGGTAATGCAATTCAATGCAAAAATTGCATGGTTGATATAAAAATTTAGGAATAAAATTTAATCAAAGTACTGGCTTAAATTCACTGTATGAGAATAAAAAATGACTATATAGATGTGGACAAATATTTGATATTAACTGATTTGGTAAGCGGAGATTATCTCCTTAGATCGGTTTATGGAAGTACTACCTATCATAGGTTTATTAAAAAATATAATCCCTTGCAAAATTTAATTTGGAAACCTAGAGCTAAAAAATGGATGAATCATAATTTATTTAGCTAGACTAGATAGTAGTTAAATATAGTAGACTAGATAGTAGTTAAATATAGTAGACTAGATAGTAGTTAAATATAGGTTTAAGCACAATACTACTAGATAGTAGTTAAATAGATAGTAGTTAAATATAGGTTTAAGCATAATAGATAGTAGTTAAATGATAGTAGTTAAATATAGGTTTAAGCGGCACGAGTTGCGCACTTCCTGGTGGCGTATGATAAGCTATATAGCCTTTTTCTTATGCTGTTCATTTTCTTCAATTAAATTTGAATTATTTGGTCTTTTCATTTTCTAATTCCGTTCAATCTTTTTATTACACCATTCAATAATCTACCTGAATTATTGTCCATTAAGATTCACTATTAATTCTCCACTATTATATTAAAAATATTTAATTTCTTTTTTCGAATGCTCTTTCATTAATTCTTTTAGTATTAAATATTATGAATAGGAGAAATTGTTCGATGAGTACTTGGAGTTTCTGTTTCAGTTTGAGAGAATTAATTTTCTGTTTGTTCTTATTCAATTCTATCCATCCCTTTCATATATTTTAACTTTACTTTGGCAAATTCTTAATTCACTTTTCATTGTTCTCCTCGCTTTTTAATGAATCTCGAAGTTCTTTAGCGACTCTTTTAAAAAATAGCTTTTCTTGTTCAAATTCTTCTTGTCTAGGTAGTTCTTTAAATTCGTTAAATTTTTCCATAAATAACTTCAATATTTGCTCCACTTCGTCATCTTCTTTGTTATAAATATGATGATCCTTTCCATAACTTCCATAAACAAAATTTAATAAAAATTGTCCCAATCTTTGTTGAGGAAAATGGCTCCAGACCTCCGCTAACAAAAGACATACCCTTTTAATTCTTTTCGGATCTCTCATATTATTTTAAATCCTTTAAACAATTTAAAAAAAAAGACTTCATTGATTAGTTGATTTAAAGAATTTTTCTAATTGTTAACAGAAGTATTAATTATTTTTTTTTTAATTGTTAATAGATGTGTCAAGTATTTAGATCTTCCTATCAGATTTTTAGCACTATTCTTAGTTCAAGAAGACGCTAAGCAAATTTATGCTAAAATCATTAAAACTTATTTATCATAGCTCTACTAACACGTCATTAAACTCTATAAATTATTAAAGATAGTTAGTGTCGAAGCTATATCGTTTAGTCCTTGTAAGATACACCCTTCTTCTATTACCTTAGGAAATCTGCCAACAAACATTATTTTATGTTTTATTAAAATATTATATTGAAAGCTATTAGTCCCAAAATTAGTTAAAGTTTCCCCAAACTTTTTACTTCCAATTGCTAAATAATAAATAATATATTAGTAAAAAGATTTGTTCTTCTAAAATATTAATGCCCACTTTAATAATTGCAGAGAAAAATAAAGCAGCAATGGCTATTGCAAGTGCATTAGGTTCATATTCTAAAATAAATAAAACTAAGGTAAACGTATATTATATAAATAGTAAAGACATATATATAGTCCCTCTTAGGGGCCATATTCTTGAATATAGAAATACTGAGAAATATAAAAATTGGAAAAATCCTATACCTCGAGATATAATTTTAGATCCAATTTCAATAAAAAAAATGCCCATCAAATATGCATTTCCGTATATAAAAACAATTGAAGTATTTGCTAAAATCTGTGATCAATGTATAATTGCAACTGATGCGGATATTGAAGGATGTAATATAGGATTGTTCGATGCTCTCCCTTATGTTAAGCAAATAAAACCAAATATAAAGGTTTCACAACTGTGGCTTAGTTCACTTCAACCGAATGAGATTCTTAATAAATTTAGCAATTTAATAGTCCCAAAGTTCAGTTGGGGGGAATCAGGAGAGGCTAGAGCAATAATTGATGCAGTAATTGGTTTTTCTGCCACTAGAGAGGTTAGCAATACTCTTCGTCCATTACTCAATAATTTTGGAGTTAAATTTACTTCGATCGGTAGAGTTCAGACAAGTCTTCTTTATTTAATCTATTTAAAAGAACAAAATATCGAAAATTTTATACCTGAGGTATATTTTTTAATAGATGCGGTCTTAGTTCATGATAAAGGGACTTTTAAAGCACATCATCTCTCAAATCCTTTTAAAAAAGATGCAGAATCCCAAGTACGACAAATTTTTAAAAAAATTCAAAATGAAAAAATTGGAATAGTTGTCGATATTGCTAAGAATTCTAAAAAAAGATCTCCACCGACTCCTTTAAATACATCAAAAGCTTTAATCCTTCTCACGAGAAATTTAAAAATCCCCGCGAACACTGCCTTGAAAACTATGAATGAATTATACCTAAATAAAATAATCTCTTATCCTAGGACAGATAGTGATGTATATAAACCATATTTTAATCATAAAGGAATTTTGGATAAGTTCACTTCACATTCTCAATTAGGAAAATATAGCTTAACATTAGTACAAAATAGGAGAATGAGACCGACTAGAGGAAAGAAAGATGCTGGTGATCATCCGCCAATTACTCCTCTAGAAAGCCTAGAAGTAAATAGCACAAAATTAGAAAATAATTTACAGAAAAAAGTATATAACTTACTTACCCGACATTATCTTGCATTATTTGGCGAAGACGCAATTGAATCAACACAAATTCTAAATTTATCCATTAAGGATGAACCTTTTAGATCTCAGCGAGTTTCTTTAATTTCTAAAGGATTTCTTGAAATTGCTCCTTTCCTTAAACCCAAATATGAAGAAGAAATACAAATTTCAAGTAAGAAAATAGCTGTAGAAGAAATAACTCTCAACCAAAAAGAAACCAAACCCCCCCCCAGGTACACAGACACATCTTTACTTAAATTAATGGAAAAAAATCATCTTGGGACAAAATCCACACGACCTCAAATAATATATATACTACAAAAGAGGCAAGTAATAAATAGAGTTAAATATCAATATTTTATAACAGATTTAGGTAAATTTCTAGTCGAGATCTTGATAAAAATATGGTTACCATTTCTTAAACCAGATTTTACTAAAATGATCGAAGAAAAACTTGAAGATATTAAAGAAAAAAGAGAGAAAATGCATAATGTGGTGTATGAAATAAGAATAGAGTTTTTGAAATTATTTGATAAGTTTTTGGCAAACAAGCATGATATTATCTCCAAAGCAAACAATTTAAAAATAAAAAACAAAACACCTCAAAAAATACCTCAAACATCATCTAGATGTCCTAATTGTCTAAATTATCCAATGAAGTTCATAAATTTAAAAAACAAAAGATTTTTAGTTTGTTCAGATGATAATTGTAAGAAATATTTATCCTTGCCCAAGAAAGGAAGACTTTTATTGTTGAATTCTATTTGTTTAGTTTGTAACTTCAATATTTTTAAGATTTCCCTTCGAAAAAACGATAAGAGTTATAATTACTACTTATGTCCTAATTGTTGGAATGATTTTGAAAAGGGAAAAGGGTTTTGCTCTAATTGTAGAGACTTTAAAATTTCAAAAGATACTTGCATAAAAAAATAATTCGATATAACTTTGAATAATATCTCCCTACTGCATTTTAAAAACCATTAAATCTTCAGGAGGGATAAATTCAAAAGTTTGAATATCCTTTTGCTAAAAGAATCTTTTTGCATTAAACCTATATGCAGCTCTTGTTAATCCAACAAAATTGTCGGTAATCTTGTAATACAGCTTTTCATTTACGACTTTCTTTTGTAAATAATTATTTTTAATCGAGTGGTTTAATGAATTAACCATTGTTCCTAATGTAACTGCTCCAACAAATCCATGCTGTTTTTTTGATACTCTAATGAGTTCACGCTCAGAATGCCATTGTCCATCAAGGAGAGCTTTTAATATTTCATTTTTAATTGGAGTTTTGATATCTTTAATTTTGTTAAACAAGACCGAATAAATTGGATTATAATATTTTTCCTGTTCCCTTTCTTCCATTCTTGAATATCACTTTATAATAAGGTTCTGATGTGATTTTATACTTCTGATAATTATTTAATTAAGTGTAATATCACTGTAATATTGAGGGTATTGTAGGCTATAACAAGTTAGGGGGGATTCCATCTTTAAAATATTTTGCTCGAGATATCCAGTTCTCTGAAAATTCTGGAATCTTTGCTAATATTGAACCACCTATCCATACAGAAAAGGTTCGCTCTTGTGGGGCTATAATTCTTACACTTTGACTTTTTTTCTTCCTTCTAGCTAGTTCAAGTTCTAATTCTTGATACATTCTTGATTTTAAATTAGGAAACATGGAAGATCCTCCGCTTAAAAATATATTATTTAATAATTCCGGGCGAATATCTAAATCACAAGCTTCTACTACATCTATAATAGCTACAGGCAGCGAGACTTCCTCCAATTCAGTAGAAGGGTTAAATAAGAGCTCTGGAACAGTATATCTTTCATTATTTAGTGAGATTGTTGATCCATCTGGTAATGAATATTCTTTGTTGTATTGTTCACTCCTTTTTAGATCTTCTTTATAATCTAAAGAAACAAAACAAGCCTTTTCCTTTAGAGCTCTAACTAACTCTCTTCGAATAGAAGAATCAACTGACCACCCTATAGATTCTAAGATTTTTTCCATATATTTAGTCAATACTTTACCACCTATTTCCAGAATTCTTACTGCATGATTTAATTTATAACCTTCATATATCGGTACAATCCGTGTATTACTGTCACCAATTTCTACAATCAAGCCTGTTTGAAAACCACCTGAATATAAAGTAAGCATCGAATCTAAAACCGGATAAAAATTCATACATTGAAGTCTTTCTAAAAATAGTTCAAAAATCTTTTCTAAATCCTTACGTGGAAATAACGGGTGGACGGCTAAAAGGACATTAACTAAAGAAGGGTCAACTCTTAAATTATAAAAGATATAATTAACAATATTTTCAAAATGTTTCCAATCAATTATGATCCCCTTTTCTATTGGATGAAAAATTTTATAAAGTCCTATAGATTGGATTTCATCACCAACATAAAGTTCGTCTTCTCTTTTCTTAGAATTTGAATAATCAATACTTATACTTTGATATTTTGGTTTCCCGACCATCGTTAAAAATACTTGAGCTGGAGAATCTTCTCCCGCAAACCCGATTTTAGTAGAGAATTGACCGATATCTATAACTACAGTAAGATTTCCCATTCTTTTTGCCTGAAAATGTTTATTCAATATTTAAGTTTCTTTAATACTCCTTAATATAATATTATTTAATCGGGAATTAAAATAGATATATTTTAAACTATTGTTCATTATAAAGTTGGAAGTAACAAATTAGACATAGATTTTAACAAGTGCTATAACGTCATACTTGATTATATTACTCTTGTAGAAGAATTAATTTACGCCAAATTTTATCGAAAAAGAGATCCACTAAAAGTGTAAAATATTATCAAGCAATAGGGATAGTAAAGTAGAATGTGCTTCCTTTGTTAGAACCATCTGATTCTAACCAGATTTTACCACCATAAGACTCTACAATTTTTTTTGAAATATACAGACCAAGACCAGTCCCATCAATCCCTAAATCAATCCCTTGACCATAACGCTCGATTTTTCCAAAACGGACAAAAACCCTCTCTTTCTGATCCTCCGTAAACCCAATCCCATCATCGGTCACAGAAATCAACACAAAATCATCTTTTAAATCTGTTTTTACTACAATTTTTCCATTTGGGGGGGTATACTAAATTAATCAAGTTTATAACTTTATAGTCTATTGAGATTTCTAAAATTCCTAAAGGGGAAAAATATGACATTTTTAAAAATTAAAACAGGATAAATTGATATTTATTATAACAGGTTGCTAGTCTTTGCCAGATCGGTGGACTGGTTATTCTCCTCGCATGATTTTTTTCAAACGGTTAAGCTCATCGAGCATTTCATCTCTAAGAGAGCTTAAACCTCCTCCAGCTTGAGGTGCTGCGTCTGCCGGAGCTGGAGGTCCACCTCCAGGAGGTCCAACTGGCCTTTTAGCATGTGGCGGTCCTGAACTAGGTGGGGCCTGTGGCGATCCAGAAGGTGGTAATTTCGGTGCTGCTGGTAAATTACCTGCTTTTGGAGGACCTGTGGGTGGTTTAGGAGGGCCACTTGAAGGTGCTTTTGGAGGACTTGTGGGTGGTTTAGGAGGGCCATTTGAAGGTGCTTTTGGCGGTCCAGCAGTTGTTGGTGGTGCGGGTATTGAGGCAGCTGCTGGTGGTGCGGGTGCTGCGGGTATTGAGGCAGCTGCTGGTGGTGCGGGTGCTGCGGGTATTGAGGCAGCTGCGGCTGCTGGAGCGGCTGCTGCTTGACTATCACCACTCCCGCTTAATAGTGAG